>NZ_JAQIRI010000003.1:0-523974 GCF_050600755.1 Klebsiella sp. 141162
GACTTGGTATTCATTTTTCGTCCGAGGACGTTAAGAATCCATGTCACTTTGAGTGCCCACACAGATTGTCTGATAAATTGTTAAAGAGCAGTTGCGACGCGCTTTAGCGCTCTGTCGCGAGGTGGCGTATATTACGCTTTCCTCTTTCAGAGTCAACCCTGAATTTCAGAATTTTTCTCTTCAACCGAACCGGCTGTTTGTGTGAAGTGATTCACATTTGCCGTGTCAGTGGGAGCGCATTATAGGGATCCCATTTTTTTGCACAAGCCTTTTTTCGATCTTTTTTTCTGAATGATGGTTTTTCGCGCTTTTCGCGCTGTTATTGCTCAAATAGCTCAATTTTTATCAGAAAAAGGGGTTGCGGGAGCGCCTGAAAGCTACCAAAGTCTGCTTATCTACCCTGATGTTGAGGCAGCCATGTCCAGTAATATACGTCCTTATAAAGAATTATTTCCCCAAATCGGTCTGCGGGTGATGCTGGATCCCAGCAGCGTTGTGATAGGCGACGTCAGAATTGCCGATGATGTAAGCATTTGGCCACTGGTCGCCATCCGCGGCGACGTGAACTATGTGTCAATCGGCGCACGTTCGAATATTCAGGACGGCAGCGTCCTGCATGTCACCCACAAGTCTTCTTATAACCCTGAAGGTAATCCGCTGCTCATCGGTGAGGATGTTACCGTCGGGCATAAGGTCATGCTGCACGGTTGCACTATCGGCAATCGCATTCTTGTCGGAATGGGGTCAATTCTGCTGGATGGCGTGGTAGTAGAGGATGACGTGATGATCGGCGCCGGCAGCCTGGTTCCGCAAAACAAGCGTCTGGAAAGCGGATACCTCTACTTTGGCAATCCGGTAAAACAAATCCGCCCCCTGACGGAGGCGGAATATGCAGGGCTGAAGTATTCAGCCAACAACTATGTGAAGTGGAAAGACGACTACCTGGATCAGGAAAACCAGACCCAACCCTGAGGGTCTTCTTGCCGATCGCGAATTAGCGCTTCCGCTTCATCTTCCAGATCCCAGCGATGTTCACTAAATAGAGCCAGCCACTGCGCTGGCTCATCGCCACCGAATCGTTGCTGCAGTGTCTTACCCCGAATAGCGCAGGTTAACTGCATACCATTGACCAGCGCCGGGAATAGGATGCATTGCCGTTCAGCGTCCCACTCTTCTCTATCGGGAAATTGGATCGCCTGGTTCACGCATTCAGTTCCTGATGTAAAACGGCAATTACCGGAGCAATTTCCGGTAGCGTACCGTGCCACAGCAGAACGGCATGTGCGGCCTGAGCCACCAGCATACCTAATCCATCCGCCAGTTTTTTAGCGCCATACTGCTGGCACCAATGCAGAAATGGCGTATTTCCTTTCTGATAGAACATGTCATAGCAGTAAACGTCGGCATGAATTAACGAGGAAGGTATTGCCGGGATATCGCCACTTATACCGCTGGACGTCGCGTTAATAATGAGGTCAAACTGGTGGCCTTCCAGTTTATCCAGCGGTAACGCGCTAACGCTGCCGGTATGAGCAAAAAGCGTTGCCAGCTCATGAGCGCGGGAAAAAGTACGGTTAACAATAGTGACCGCGCAATCTAAAGAGAGCAGCGGTAACAATACACCACGCGATGCGCCGCCTGCGCCAATCAATAAAATCCTCATACCAGGTTTGATAAAACCCAGGCGCTCTAAATCGCTTAATAACCCTATGCCATCCGTATTGTCGCCAAGCAGACGGCCATCTTCCAGGCGCTTCAACGTATTGACTGCACCAGCCAGCGCGGCGCGTTCAGTGAGTTCATCGGCACGGGCAAAAGCTTCCTCTTTAAAGGGAACGGTCACGTTAGCGCCCTTACCGCCCGTGTTGAAAAAAGCGTCCAGGGTATTCACAAAATCATCTAATGGCGCCAGTACCCGACCGTAGGGGTGCGCAATATGTAACTGTTCGGCAAACAACTGATGAATGGAAGGCGACTTGCTATGCGCTATAGGGTTACCAAAAACGGCATAAGTTTCCATAAATTACCCCTGGCGGAACTGTTCACCCGTCAGGGCATCACGGATTTCAGATGGGTTTTGCCGCCCGCCCGTTGCGCCATCCACCACCGGGAAACTGTCGCCAAACTGGGCACGTACTTCAGCAGTAGTCCGGCACGGCGGCTGACCGGTTAAGTTGGCGCTCGTTGAGACCAGCGGCTTTCCGTAGGCTTCACATAATTCAATTACCAGTGGATGATCGGTAACGCGCACGGCCAGCGAATCAAAGCGCCCCGTCAGCCAGCGTGGAGTATCCGGACGCGCCGGGAACACGAACGTCACCGGGCCGGGCCAACAGGAAAAGATAGCTTCACGCTGGGCGTCGCTTAACCGGGAATCATCAATATACGGTTTCAACTGTTCAAAGCTGGCGGCGATAAGAATCAGTCCCTTTTCAACAGGGCGCTGTTTTAACGCCAGAAGACGCATCACGGCCGTTTCGCTATCCGGATCGCAACCAACGCCAAATACCGCTTCGGTTGGATAGGCGATAACATGTTCATTATTCAGTACCGCCACAGCCTGTGCGACGGTTTCTGAGGGCAGGTTTTTATTCACTTATTTGTTCCGCCGGGATCGGCTTTCCACATTGTTTACTGGCGCAAAAGCGTTTAACACCCTGCGCCGTTTTCTTTTCTATTAATAGCGGGTAATGGCATTCAGGGCATTCGCCCGCCACCGGTTTAAAATTAATAACGAACTGGCAATCAGGGTAGCGATCGCAGGAGTGAAAGGTTTTACCGAAACGGGAGCGACGCTGCACCAGATGACCCTGTCCGCATTGCGGACACGCGATAGCGGTCTCATCAGGTTTATCAATCAGCTCGGTATGTTCGCATTCGGGATAACGACTGCAGCCGATGAACATACCAAAGCGCCCCTGGCGTAACACCATAACAGCGCCGCAAGATGGGCACTCTTGCCCCTCCAGCACCTTGACGATATGTCCATCCGCCTGACTTTTCAGGGGACGGACATAGTCACAGTCCGGATAGTGAGAACAGCCGAGAAACGGGCCATGTTTCCCGGAACGAATCACCAGTTCGGCCCCGCACTGCGGGCAGGGCTCGTTTTTACGCACCGAAAACAGTGCTGATTTGGTCATAACAACTCGATGTTGCTGCAATAAGATTAATGCAGCATACCTTCATTTACTTCGAAGAGTAATTCTTCCATTTGCTGATAGGCGTTTTCACAGCCCGGAATATTAAACAGAACCATCAGGATCACCCATTTCAGGTCTTCCAGTTCAAACTCTGCCGTATCCAGCGCCAGTACGCGCTCTATCACCATTTCTCGCGTTTCGAGGTTCAACACCTGGATCTGCTCGAGGAAGAGTAAAAATCCTCGACAGCTGGCATCCAGACGCTGGCACTCTTCATCGGTATATACCCGAAGAGAGAGCGGGTCGGAGGCGAGCTGCATGGGTTCAACGAGACCTTCCTGATAATCAGCCAGTTTCTCGAGCCACATTAACGCGTTATAGATGTCTTCCCGCTCAAAACCTGCATCGGTCAGATCCCGCGTCAGTTTGTCCTGATCCACGCGCATTTCTGCTTCGTTATGGATATAAGTCTCAAACAAATACATGAGTACGTCGAACATGGCTTGCCCTCCTTAATCGGACATAGCCGCCGGGTACAGCTGCGATCCAGCCTGCTAACTCCAGTTCAAGTAGCTGGGCTACGGTTACTGGCACAGATTGGCCGGCACGTTCAGCGACAACGTCAACAGGTGTTACCTCATCTCCTACGTTAGCCAGGAGCTCTGGAAATGGCAATGCTACAGGGGGCTGATCTGCGTAATTATTTAGCAAATCAGCGGTCTCTTCCCGCGCTGACAGCTCATATTGCCAATACTCAAGGATCTCTTCCGGTGCGGTAACGGGAACCGCTCCCTGCTTTATCAGCCAGTGCGGCCCTTCAGAGCCTGGATTGCCAATTGGCCCAGGCAGGGCAAATACATCTCTACCCTGTTCCAGCGCGCAGCGGACAGTTACCAGGGAACCGCTTTTCAAGGCGGCCTCTATCACCAGAACCCCAGCGCTTAACCCGCTGATAATCCGGTTGCGGCGTGGGAAATTCCCCGGTAACGGTCGCGCAGAGAGAGGAAATTCGGAAAGTAGCGCGCCGCCGCTTTCCTCGATCTGCTTTGCTAAAGCCCGATGCCGGTGCGGATAGATATCAGATAAACCATTGCCTAATACGGCGATGGTTTTTCCCTTTACCGCCAACGCCCCGCGATGGGCAATACCGTCAATCCCCAACGCCAGACCGCTAGTAATGGTCAAGCCATACCGCGCTAGCGCTTCACTGAATGCCTTTCCCCACCGCGCGCCGTACCACGAGTGCGCGCGGCTCCCAATGATCGCCAACTGTCGGCTACACAAGAGATCAACATTACCGCTCACCAGCAGCGCGCCGGGATAATCGTCGATAGCGCGTAGCTGCGGCGGGTAACGTGCATGATCCGCTGAAAGCAAATGATGTTCTGGTTGTTCTAACCATTGCAGTGAGGCGTCAATCTCCTGTTGCTTAAAGGCAAGAAACTGCATTGCCTGCGCTTTAGTTAAACCGGCCTCATGCAACGTTTCATTATCCGCATGACCTGCGCCAGCCAGCCATCGCGCAACAAATACCATTTTATCGCCGTACAGGTTATTCACCCGCATCAGACGCAACCAAATCTCCGTGGGCGTCATCCGTTCCCCCTGCCATTAGCGGCTCAGCCAATCCTTGTGATTGGTTAGCGAGACTGTCAATTAGAGGGGGTTTTGTCTAGAATAGAGGTAATAATCTTATCAACTACTGAATACGACTCTGGATCTTTATGGCAGTTTTGCAAGTGTTACATATTCCGGACGAGCGCCTTCGCAAAGTCGCCGAGCCGGTCAAAGAAGTGAATGCAGAAATTCAGCGTATCGTCGATGATATGTTCGACACGATGTACGCTGAAGAAGGTATTGGTCTGGCCGCCACGCAGGTGGATATCCATCAGCGTATTATCGTTATTGATGTCTCGGAAAACCGTGAAGAGCGCCTGGTGCTCATCAACCCAGAGCTACTCGAAAAGGACGGCGAAACCGGCATTGAAGAAGGTTGCCTGTCGATTCCGGAACAACGTGCGCTGGTTCCACGTGCCGAAACCGTAAAAATCCGCGCGTTGGACCGTGAAGGCAACGCTTTCGAGCTGGAAGCTGATGGCTTGTTGGCTATCTGTATCCAGCATGAAATGGATCACCTGGTCGGTAAGCTGTTCATTGACTATCTGTCGCCGCTCAAACAGCAGCGCATTCGCCAGAAAGTTGAGAAACTGGATCGTTTACGCGCCCGTGCCTGATAACAAGGATTAACGTGTCACAAACACTACGTATCATTTTCGCCGGAACCCCCGACTTTGCAGCGCGTCACCTTGACGCGCTGTTGTCGTCTGAACATCAGGTGGTTGGCGTATTTACTCAGCCCGACCGCCCTGCTGGTCGCGGCAAAAAATTGATGCCGAGCCCGGTAAAAGTGCTGGCTGAAGCCAACAATCTACCGGTCTTCCAGCCATCCTCCCTACGTCCGCAGGAAAATCAGCAACTGATTGCCGATCTTAACGCCGATGTTATGGTCGTCGTGGCTTATGGACTGATCCTGCCGAAAGCGGTTCTTGAAATGCCGCGTTTGGGCTGCATTAACGTTCACGGCTCCCTGCTTCCTCGCTGGCGCGGCGCAGCGCCGATTCAGCGTTCGCTATGGGCTGGCGATGCCGAAACCGGTGTCACCATCATGCAGATGGACGTCGGTCTTGATACCGGCGACATGCTGTATAAGCTCTCCTGCCCGATTACCGCGGAAGATACCAGCGGTAGCCTGTACGATAAGCTGGCCGACCTTGGCCCAGAGGGTCTACTGGCGACCTTAGCGCAGCTGGCCGATGGTAGCGCAGAGCCTGAAGTTCAGGACGAATCGCTAGTCAGTTACGCCGAGAAGCTGAGTAAGGAAGAGGCCCGTATTGATTGGTCGCTTTCCGCAGAACAGCTCGAACGCTGTATCCGCGCATTTAATCCCTGGCCAATGAGCTGGCTGGAAATCGATGAGCAACCGGTGAAGGTGTGGCATGCATCCGTTATTGCAGAATCCGCCAACGCAGAGCCAGGCACTATCGTTGCAGCAACCAAGCAAGGGATCCAGGTTGCCACCGGCAACGGTATTCTGAATCTGGAATCACTGCAGCCGGCAGGGAAAAAAGCGATGAGTGCCCAGGATTTACTGAACTCTCGCCGGGAATGGTTTATCCCCGGAAACCGCCTTGCCTGACGCACTTCTCTTCTAAAGCCCGGGTTCGCCGGGCATTTTTATTTTTGCGCTTATGAAAAAGAATAGTAATTTACGCAGCCTGGCAGCCCAGGCTATTGAGCAGGTCGTAGAGAAAGGCCAGTCTTTAAGCAATGTTCTGCCGCCGCTTCAGCAAAAAGTGAGCGAAAAAGACAAAGCGCTGCTGCAGGAGCTGTGCTTCGGCGTCTTGCGTACCTTAAGCCAACTCGAGTGGCTGATTGGTAAACTAATGGCGCGTCCGATGACCGGCAAACAGCGTACCGTACATTTCCTGATCATGGTCGGCCTGTATCAGCTACTTTATACGCGAATTCCCCCGCACGCCGCGCTGGCGGAAACGGTGGAAGGCGCGGTGGCAATTAAGCGTCCGCAGCTTAAAGGGCTTATCAATGGCGTATTACGCCAGTTTCAGCGCCAACAGGAAGAGCTGCTGGCCGAATTCGCCCAGCATGAGAACCGGTATCTCCATCCTAAATGGCTGCTTAAACGTCTGCAGCAGGCCTGGCCGGAACAATGGCAGGATATTGTGTCAGCTAATAATTTACGCCCGCCAATGTGGCTGCGTGTGAATCGCAGTCATCATTCGCGAGATGAATGGCTCTCTCTGCTGGAAGACGCGGGTTTACAGGGTTTCGCTCACCCGGACTATCCGGATGCCGTCCGTCTTGCCTCCCCGGCCCCGGTCCATGCGTTACCGGGATTTGAAGAAGGCTGGGTCACCGTTCAGGACGCCTCAGCTCAGGGCTGCATGCGCTACTTGCAACCGGAAAACGGCGAGCGCATTCTCGATCTCTGTGCGGCGCCGGGCGGCAAGACGACGCATATTCTGGAAGTCGCGCCGCAGGCAAATCTAATGGCGGTCGACATCGACCAGCAGCGTCTGTCTCGTGTCTATGACAACCTGAAACGTCTGGGTATGAAAGCGGAAGTGAAACAGGGCGATGGCCGCTATCCTGAACAGTGGTGCGGCGATGAGCAGTTCGACCGTATTTTGCTTGATGCGCCATGTTCGGCCACCGGCGTTATCCGTCGCCATCCGGATATTAAATGGCTGCGCCGGGATCGCGATATCGCCGAGCTGGCGCAATTACAGGCAGAAATTCTCGATGCCACCTGGGCTCATCTGAAACCGGGCGGTACGCTGGTCTATGCGACATGCTCTATTTTGCCGGAAGAGAATAGCCAACAGATCGCCGCCTTCCTGGCCCGTACCAGAGATGCCGAACTCCATGAGACAGGGACGCCGGAAAACCCGGGTCAGCAAAATCTGCCAGGGGCGGAAGAAGGCGATGGCTTCTTTTACGCTAAGCTAATCAAAAAGCGGAATTAATGGGTCACTGCTGATGAAGATTATTATTCTTGGCGCCGGACAGGTAGGCGGCACGCTGGCGGAAAATCTCGTCGGCGAAAACAACGATATTACCCTGGTCGATACCAATGGCGACCGTTTGCGCGGTCTGCAGGATAAGTTCGATCTCCGCGTCGTTCAGGGCCACGGTTCTCATCCGCGCGTGCTGCGTGAAGCTGGCGCCGATGATGCCGATATGCTGGTCGCCGTGACCAGCTCAGATGAGACCAACATGGTGGCCTGTCAGGTCGCCTATTCGCTGTTTAATACGCCGAATCGTATCGCCCGAATTCGTTCACCGGATTACGTTCGCGATGCCGATAAACTTTTTCATTCAGAAGCGGTACCAATTGACCATCTGATTGCTCCGGAGCAATTAGTCATCGATAACATCTACCGTCTGATTGAATATCCGGGCGCGCTTCAGGTAGTGAACTTCGCTGAAGGGAAAGTGAGCCTGGCCGTTGTGAAGGCTTATTACGGTGGACCACTGGTCGGTAATGCACTATCAACGATGCGTGAACATATGCCGCACATCGACACGCGCGTTGCGGCAATTTTCCGCCACGACCGACCAATTCGCCCACAGGGATCAACCATCGTTGAAGCTGGCGACGAAGTCTTCTTTATCGCCGCATCGCAACATATTCGCGCAGTAATGAGCGAACTCCAACGTCTGGAGAAACCCTACAAGCGCATTATGCTGGTCGGCGGCGGCAACATCGGCGCGGGTCTCGCGCACCGCCTGGAGAAAGACTACAGCGTGAAGTTGATCGAGCGCGATCAACAGCGTGCCGCTGAGCTTGCCGAAAAGCTGCAGAATACGATCGTCTTTTATGGCGATGCGTCGGATCAAGAGTTACTGGCGGAAGAGCATATCGATCAAGTCGATCTCTTTATTGCCGTCACCAATGATGACGAAGCCAATATCATGTCAGCAATGCTGGCCAAGCGGATGGGCGCGAAGAAGGTCATGGTGCTGATCCAGCGTCGCGCTTATGTCGATCTGGTTCAGGGAAGCGTGATTGATATTGCGATATCGCCGCAGCAAGCCACTATTTCTGCACTGCTGAGCCACGTACGTAAAGCTGATATTGTCGGTGTTTCGTCGCTACGCCGCGGCGTTGCCGAAGCGATTGAGGCCGTCGCGCATGGCGATGAAAGCACCTCTCGGGTAGTTGGCCGTTCAATTGATGAAATTAAGCTGCCGCCGGGAACGATTATTGGCGCGGTAGTGCGCGGTAATGACGTAATGATCGCCAATAATAATTTACGTATTGAGCAAGGCGACCACGTAATTATGTTCCTGACCGACAAGAAATTTATCTCCGACGTTGAGAGACTATTCCAGCCGAGCCCGTTCTTCCTGTAATTACAATGGGCGTCGCTCAGACGCCTTTTTATTATCCCTTATTTATCAATGGATAATATTTTCCGGCAATTATTCAACAGCAATGGAAAATGGAAATACATTTGATAAACTTATCAATGTCAGCTGGCTCAAGGAGAGTAAAATGGGTATGTTAAAAGAATTCCGCGAATTCGCAATGCGCGGGAATGTTGTCGATTTGGCAGTGGGTGTCATCATTGGTGCAGCATTCGGTAAAATTGTATCGTCTTTAGTGGCCGATATTATTATGCCTCCACTGGGTTTGCTTATTGGCGGGATCGACTTTAAACAGTTCGCCGTTACGCTACGCGATGCGCAGGGAGATGTCCCAGCCGTTGTCATGCATTATGGCGTGTTTATTCAGAACGTTTTCGATTTCATCATCGTCGCCTTCGCGATTTTCATGGCGATCAAACTGATGAATAAACTGAACCGTAAGAAAGAAGAAGCGCCTGCCGCTCCGGCGCCGAGCAAAGAAGAAGTTCTTCTGAGTGAAATCCGCGATCTGTTAAAAGAACAAAATAACCGTTCTTAATCAGCACACAGAAAGCAGAAGGCCAGTGGTAAAAAAGCGATTCGCTTGCTTGCCACTGGCCTCCCGGTCATTACGTCCTGCATGTTTTTCTTTACGTTGATAGCTTCCTTTCCCTTTCTTATTTTTCTCAACGCGCTGTCTGAATAATGGGTCATGCAGTAATGCCTCAATCGCATTATCTTTAATTTGCCCTTTGGTATGCTTATAGCGACTCATAGTAACTCCAGTTAATGTATGAATTCGGCGCGAGTGTAGATCCGCGCGCGGAAAAAATCAACGCCCGGCATGGCTACCGCTGGCGCCTTGCTCTAAAGCTTCGAGAATTGAGCAGTAAACGCTACTGTGCGCCGTGCCGCAGCAGGCATCATTCAGCCGCTGTAAAGAACGCCGCATCGTTTCCAGTTCTTTAATACGCGCTTCGACTTCACTTAGCCTGGCCAGGACGATCCCTTTAGACTCCTGGCAAGTATGATGTTCGGGATCGATACGGATCGATAACAGTTCGCGGATCGACTCTAGTGTAAAGCCTAATTGCCGGGCATAACGGATAAAACGCAGTCGCTGCAGATCGTTATCCGAATAGAGGCGAAAACCGCCTTCGGTGCGGATGTCGTGATCCATCATTTGCTGCTTTTCATAATAGCGGATGGTATCCGGGGTGACATCAGCCAGTTTGGCCAGCTCGCCAATACGATACATAGCTACTCCTCGTTCATTTTGTGCCACAGTCTATCGGCATAATCACCGCGTAGAAAATCGGTATTCATCCCTGCCTGACGTAATTTCAGCTCAAACAGAGTCAAGCGACGGTTTAACTCGGCATACCGCGGGTCGTCATGCTCAACGGTCTTGAGTAGGTCGCTCAACGCCATGGCATCTCTACGTAACTCGAGTTCAGGTGGTAAACAGCCGGCATTTTTTAATAAGCGGTAACCGGCGCGTAGTTCCGGCGGCACATGTGAATCATCATCCAGCGCCAGCGGTTCGCCGCTGCCCGTCAGATTATCAAACTCGCCTTTAGATTGTGCGTCGAGGATGTGGCGTTCTGCCCACTGGTCCAGTAACCA
Organism: Klebsiella sp. 141162; assembly: GCF_050600755.1. Classification (NCBI taxonomy): domain Bacteria; kingdom Pseudomonadati; phylum Pseudomonadota; class Gammaproteobacteria; order Enterobacterales; family Enterobacteriaceae; genus Klebsiella; species Klebsiella sp. 141162. The sequence goes on from NZ_JAQIRI010000003.1 coordinate 10,698, forward strand.
CATTATACGGCTCCCAGGGATGAACAAAAAGAGTACAGATAGTGTAATGAAGTGGGGTGGCGGTAGATATAAAAAAACCCGCCGGGGCGGGTTTTTTTACGTTACTACAGATTACTCTGCAGCAGCTTCTGCTTTCAGCTCAGCACGATCAACCAGCTCGATGTATGCCATCGGCGCGTTGTCGCCTGCACGGAAGCCACACTTCAGAATGCGAGTGTAACCACCGGCGCGGCTCGCGAAACGCGGGCCCAGCTCGTTAAACAGTTTTGCCACGATCTCGTTATCACGAGTGCGGGCGAATGCCAGACGACGATTAGCAACGCTATCAGTCTTGGCAAGAGTAATCAGCGGCTCAACTACGCGACGCAGTTCTTTCGCTTTCGGCAGGGTCGTCTTGATGATCTCATGACGAACCAGCGAACCTGCCATGTTACGGAACATAGCCTGGCGATGGCTGCTGTTGCGGTTCAGTTGACGACCACTCTTACGATGGCGCATGACCTTATCCTTCTCAGTAAAACCTTAACCTGTGATCCGGTTACTCGTCAGCAATGCTTGCCGGCGGCCAGTTTTCCAGGCGCATGCCCAGAGACAGACCACGTGAAGCCAGCACGTCTTTAATCTCGGTAAGAGATTTTTTACCCAGGTTCGGCGTTTTCAGCAACTCAACCTCGGTACGCTGTACCAGATCACCGATATAGTGGATAGCTTCTGCCTTGAGGCAGTTAGCAGAGCGGACAGTCAATTCCAGATCGTCAACAGGGCGCAGCAGGATCGGATCGAACTCTGGTTTCTCTTCTTTCACTTCCGGCTGACGTACATCACGTAAGTCAACGAAAGCTTCCAGTTGTTCAGCCAGAATGGTTGCCGCACGACGAATCGCCTCTTCAGGATCGATTGTGCCGTTGGTTTCCATCTCGATGACCAGCTTGTCCAGGTCGGTACGCTGCTCAACACGCGCGGCTTCAACATTGTAGGCAATACGCTCTACAGGGCTGTAGCAGGCGTCGACCAGCAGACGGCCGATTGGGCGCTCATCTTCTTCCGAATGAATTCGGGCAGAAGCCGGCACATAACCGCGACCGCGCTGAACTTTGATGCGCATGCTAATAGATGCGTTCTCATCGGTCAGGTGGCAGATCACGTGCTGCGGCTTGACGATTTCGACATCACCGTCGTGGGTAATGTCGGCTGCAGTCACAGGGCCAATGCCAGATTTATTCAAAGTAAGGATGACTTCATCTTTACCCTGAACTCTCACCGCCAGCCCTTTCAGGTTGAGCAGGATTTCAAGGATGTCTTCCTGAACGCCTTCTTTGGTGCTGTACTCGTGCAGTACACCATCAATCTCAACCTCGGTCACCGCGCAACCCGGCATCGATGAGAGCAGAATACGGCGCAGTGCGTTACCCAGAGTATGGCCGAAGCCACGCTCTAAAGGCTCAAGGGTCACCTTGGCGTGCGTCGAACTCACTTGCTCGATATCGACCAGGCGCGGTTTTAGAAACTCTGTCACAGAACCCTGCATTGTGTCCTCTCTTTGGTACTAAGCTTTACTTGGAGTAAAGCTCGACGATCAGGTGTTCGTTAATGTCCGCAGACAGATCAGAACGCTCCGGCTGACGCTTGAACGTACCTTCCATCTTGCCAGCATCAACTTCCAGCCAGGTTGGCTTTTCACGCTGCTCAGCCAGCTCCAGAGCGGCTTTCACGCGAGATTGCTTTTTCGCTTTCTCACGGATGCTAACAACGTCATTCGCTTTTACCTGATAAGAAGCGATGTTAACAACACGACCGTTTACCATGATAGCCTTGTGGCTAACCAGCTGGCGTGCTTCAGCACGAGTGGCGCCGAAGCCCATACGGTATACAACGTTGTCCAGACGACCTTCCAGCAGAGCCAACAGGTTTTCACCGGTGTTGCCTTTCAGACGTGCTGCTTCTTTATAGTAGTTACGGAACTGACGCTCCAGCACACCGTACATACGGCGAACTTTTTGCTTTTCACGCAACTGCACACCATAGTCAGACAGACGCGGCTTACGCGCACCGTGCTGGCCAGGAGCTTGTTCAATTTTACACTTGGTATCGATCGCGCGAACGCCAGACTTAAGGAATAAGTCAGTGCCCTCACGACGGCTCAGCTTGAGCTTAGGACCCAAATATCTTGCCATTTTCTTTCTCCAACAATCCTAGAAACGAGGCGTTATACGCGACGTTTTTTCGGCGGACGACAACCGTTATGAGGGATCGGAGTCACATCAGTAATATTAGTGATGCGGAAACCAGCGGCGTTCAGTGCACGAATAGTAGATTCGCGACCTGGACCCGGACCTTTAACCATAACTTCCAGATTCTTGATGCCGTATTCTTTTACGGCTTCTGCGCAACGCTCTGCTGCAACCTGAGCTGCAAACGGAGTGGATTTGCGAGAACCACGGAAACCGGAACCACCGGCTGTTGCCCAACCCAGCGCGTTACCCTGACGATCAGTGATGGTAACGATGGTGTTGTTAAAAGAAGCATGGATATGAGCCACGCCATCAGAGACTTGTTTTCTTACACGCTTACGTGCACGAACTGGTGCCTTTGCCATTATTCAATCACCCCGATTATTTCTTGATCGGTTTACGCGGACCCTTACGGGTACGTGCGTTGGTCTTAGTACGCTGACCGCGAACCGGAAGACCACGACGATGGCGTAAACCACGGTAGCAACCAAGGTCCATCAGACGCTTGATGCTAAGGGTGATTTCACGGCGCAGATCACCTTCAACGACAAATTTACCTACTGCTTCACGCAGAGAATCAATCTGTTCTTCAGACAGCTCACTGATCTTAACATTTTCAGCGATACCCGTTTCAGCGCAGATGGCTTTAGAGCGGGTCTTGCCGATACCAAAAATTGCGGTTAAAGCAATTACGGTATGTTTCTGATCAGGAATGTTAATGCCTGCTATACGGGCCACTATGCACTCCTACTATTTAATATGTACGTACCATGCTGAAAAGCCCGTTTTCAGGATACTCAAATGGAAACGTACAGACATACAAAAGATTGGCTGGCTAATCTAGCCAGCTCAACCCAACTTTGCAAGAAAAATATGCGAATAAATCAGCCTTGGCGCTGTTTATGCTTTGGCTCGGCACTGCAAATCACACGGATGACACCATCACGCTTAACGATTTTGCAGTTACGGCATAATTTCTTGACGGAAGCACGAACTTTCATTTTTACTCTCCGTAACTTCTCGGGCGACCAGTTAGCGGCCGTAGCCTTTCAGGTTCGCCTTCTTCAATGCAGACTCATACTGACTAGACATCATCAGAGTTTGCACTTGAGCCATAAAGTCCATAATCACGACGACAACAATAAGCAGCGAGGTTCCACCGAAGTAGAACGGCACTTTCATTGCATCACGCATGAACTCCGGGATCAGGCAGATAAAAGTGATATACAACGCACCGACCAGAGTCAGGCGGGTCATTACTTTATCGATATACTTCGCCGTTTGTTCTCCCGGACGAATTCCTGGTACAAATGCACCGGACTTCTTCAGGTTATCTGCTGTTTCACGCGGGTTGAAAACCAACGCCGTGTAGAAGAAACAGAAGAAGATGATTGCAGACGCATAGAGTAACACATAAAGCGGTTGCCCAGGCTGCAAATACAGCGAAATTGTTGTCAGCCAGTTCCAACCAGTACCGCCCCCGAACCATGACGTGATGGTCGCCGGGAACAGAATAATACTGGAAGCGAAAATTGCCGGGATTACCCCCGCCATATTCACTTTCAGCGGTAAATGTGTGCTCTGTGCAGCATAGACACGACGACCCTGTTGACGCTTAGCGTAGTTTACCACAATGCGGCGTTGACCACGTTCAACGAATACAACGAAGAAGGTCACTGCAAATACTAATACTGCAACCAACAGCAACAGGAGGAAGTGCAGGTCGCCTTGACGCGCTTGCTCGATAGTATGGGCGATGGCCGGCGGGAGTCCCGCAACGATCCCGGCGAAGATCAGGATCGAGATACCGTTTCCGATACCGCGTTCGGTGATCTGTTCGCCGAGCCACATCAGGAACATAGTCCCTGTGACCAGACTAACAACAGCGGTGAAATAGAATGCAAAGCCCGGATTAATCACCAGGCCCTGCATACCAGGCATATTCGGCAGACCGGTAGCAATACCGATCGACTGGAATATAGCCAGCACCAGAGTACCGTAGCGGGTGTACTGGCTGATCTTACGACGACCAGACTCCCCTTCTTTCTTCAGTTCTGCCAGCGGTTGATAAACAACGGTCAGCAGCTGGACAATGATCGACGCCGAAATATACGGCATGATCCCCAGAGCAAAGATAGAAGCACGGCTGAGAGCACCACCAGAGAACATGTTAAACATTTCAATGATGGTGCCTCGCTGTTGCTCAAGCAGTTTGGCAAGTACAGTGGCATCAATACCAGGGATCGGAATAAAAGAGCCAATACGGAACACAATCAGCGCACCGATAACAAACAGAAGTCTGCGTTTCAGTTCGCCAATTCCACCTTTGGCACTTTGAAAATCTAATCCCGGTTGTTTAGCCATCTGCTACTTATTCCTCAATTTTACCGCCAGCAGCTTCGATAGCAGCACGAGCGCCTTTAGTCACGCGCAGGCCACGAACAGTTACCGGACGAGTTACCTCACCAGACAGGATCACTTTCGCGAACTCGATCTGGATACCGATAATGTTAGCCGCTTTCAGCGTGTTCAGGTCTACCACATCGCCTTCTACGTGAGCCAGATCAGACAGACGAACTTCTGCGGTGATCATTGCTTTACGAGAAGTGAAGCCGAATTTCGGCAGACGACGGTACAGTGGCATCTGACCACCCTCGAAACCGCGACGTACGCCACCGCCAGAACGAGAGTTCTGACCTTTGTGACCACGACCACCGGTTTTACCGAGGCCAGAACCGATACCACGACCCAGGCGTTTACCCGCCTTTTTGGAGCCTTCGGCCGGAGACAGAGTATTTAAACGCATCTCTTACTCCTCAACTTTAACCATGAAGGAAACCGCGTTGACCATACCACGAACAGCAGGAGTATCCTCGCGCTCTACGGTGTGACCAATACGACGCAGACCCAGGCCAAGCAGCGTTGCCTTGTGTTTCGGCAAACGACCGATTGCACTGCGGGTTTGAGTAATTTTAATAGTCTTTGCCATGGTTTATTTCCCCAGAATTTCTTCAACGGATTTACCACGCTTGGCAGCGACCATATCTGGAGACTTCATATTTTCCAAGCCATCAATAGTTGCACGAACCACGTTGATCGGGTTGGTGGAACCATATGCTTTAGCCAGAACGTTACGAACCCCAGCGACTTCCAGAACGGCGCGCATTGCACCACCGGCGATGATACCGGTACCTTCGGAAGCCGGCTGCATGAATACACGAGAACCCGTGTGAGTACCCTTAACCGGGTGCTGCAGGGTGCCAGTATTCAGCGCGACGTTAATCATATTGCGACGGGCTTTTTCCATCGCTTTCTGGATCGCTGCTGGAACTTCACGCGCTTTACCGTAACCAAAACCTACGCGACCGTTACCGTCACCAACTACAGTCAGAGCTGTGAAGGAGAAAATACGACCACCTTTAACGGTTTTAGATACGCGGTTAACCGCGATCAGCTTTTCCTGCAGTTCGCCAGCTTGTTTTTCGATGTGAGCCATCTTACACCTCTACCTTAGAACTGAAGGCCAGCTTCACGGGCAGCATCTGCCAGTGCCTGGACACGACCATGATATTGGAACCCGGAACGGTCAAAGGAAACATCTTTGATGCCTTTTTCCAGAGCGCGTTCAGCAACAGCTTTACCCACAGCTGCAGCCGCGTCTTTGTTACCGGTGTACTTCAGTTGTTCAGAGATAGCTTTTTCTACAGTAGAAGCAGCTACCAGAACTTCAGAACCATTCGGAGCAATTACCTGTGCGTAAATATGACGCGGGGTACGATGTACCACCAGGCGAGTTGCACCCAGCTCCTGGAGCTTGCGGCGTGCGCGGGTCGCACGACGGATACGAGCAGATTTCTTATCCATAGTGTTACCTTACTTCTTCTTAGCCTCTTTGGTACGCACGACTTCGTCGGCGTAACGAACACCCTTGCCTTTGTAAGGCTCAGGACGACGGTAGGCGCGCAGATCTGCTGCAACCTGGCCGATCACCTGCTTATCAGCGCCTTTCAGCACGATTTCAGTTTGAGTCGGACATTCTGCAGTGATACCGGCCGGCAGCTTATGTTCAACAGGATGAGAGAAACCTAAAGCCAGGTTTACTACATCCCCTTTGACCGCTGCACGATAGCCTACACCAACCAGCTGAAGCTTTTTAGTGAAGCCTTCGGTAACACCGATAACCATTGAGTTCAGCAGGGCACGCGCGGTACCAGCCTGAGCCCATCCGTCTACGTAACCATCACGCGGACCGAAGGTCAGAGCATTATCTGCATGTTTAACTTCAACAGCATCGTTGAGAGTACGAGTCAGCTCGCCATTCTTACCTTTGATCGTAATAACCTGACCGTTGACTTTAACGTCAACGCCGGCAGGAACAACGACCGGTGCTTTAGCAACACGAGACATTTTTTCCTCCGATTAGGCTACGTAGCAGATAATTTCGCCACCAAGACCAGCTTGGCGCGCTGCACGATCAGTCATAACACCTTTAGAGGTAGAAACAACTGCGATACCCAGACCCGCCATAACTTTCGGCAGCTCATCTTTACGTTTGTAGATGCGCAGACCTGGGCGGCTGACACGCTGAATGCTTTCTACAACAGCTTTACCCTGGAAATACTTAAGAGTCAGTTCCAGTTCCGGCTTGATGTCGCCTTCAACTTTAAAATCTTCAATAAAGCCTTCTTCCTTCAGCACGTTGGCAATTGCCACTTTCAGCTTGGAGGAAGGCATGGTGACCGCAGCTTTATTCGCGGCCTGACCGTTACGGATACGGGTCAGCATATCCGCGATCGGATCTTGCATGCTCATCTGTCTTTACTCCCGTGATTCAATTGGTGACAATTACCAGCTAGCCTTTTTCAGACCCGGGATTTCACCGCGCATAGCGGCTTCACGGACCTTAATACGGCTCAACCCGAACTTCCGCAGGAAACCATGCGGACGACCTGTTTGACGGCAGCGATTACGCTGACGAGACGGGCTGGAATCACGCGGCAGAGTCTGCAGCTTGAGAACAGCGTTCCAACGATCTTCGTCGGTTGCGTTCACATCAGAGATGATAGCTTTCAGTTCAGCGCGTTTAGCGAAGAATTTATCAGCTAAAGCCACGCGCTTTACTTCGCGTGCTTTCATTGATTGCTTAGCCATTAAGTAACCCTACCTTACTTGCGGAACGGGAAGTCAAAGGCAGCCAGCAGAGCGCGGCCTTCTTCATCAGATTTCGCAGTAGTGGTAATGGTAATATCCAAACCACGAACGCGGTCGACTTTATCGTAGTCGATTTCTGGGAAGATGATCTGCTCACGGACACCCATGCTGTAGTTACCACGACCGTCGAAAGACTTAGCGGACAAGCCACGGAAGTCACGGATACGCGGTACAGCAATAGTGATCAGGCGCTCAAAGAACTCCCACATGCGCTCGCCGCGCAGAGTTACTTTACAGCCGATCGGATAGCCCTGACGGATTTTGAAGCCTGCAACTGATTTGCGTGCTTTGGTGATCAGCGGTTTTTGACCGGAGATTGCTGTCAGGTCAGCTGCTGCGTTATCCAGCAGTTTCTTGTCAGCGATCGCTTCACCAACACCCATGTTCAGGGTGATCTTCTCGACCCGAGGGACTTGCATGACAGAATTGTAGTTAAACTCAGTCATGAGTTTAGCGACTACTTCGTCTTTGTAGTAATCATGCAGTTTCGCCATCGTACTACTCCAAATTACTTGATAGTTTCGCTATTAGATTTGAAGAAACGGACTTTTTTGCCGTCTTCGAATCTAAAGCCTACACGGTCAGCCTTGCCGGTTGCCGCGTTGAAGATAGCAAGGTTAGAGACTTGAATAGCTGCTTCTTTCTCTACGATGCCGCCTGGTTGGTTCAGGGCCGGAACCGGCTTCTGATGTTTCTTAACCAGGTTGATACCTTCAACAATGACCTTGCCGGAAGACAGGACATTTTTAACTTTACCGCGTTTACCTTTATCTTTACCGGTTAACACGATAACTTCGTCATCACGACGGATTTTCGCTGCCATGATTCGCTCCTTAGAGTACTTCTGGTGCCAGAGAGATAATTTTCATGAACTTCTCGTTACGAAGTTCACGAGTTACCGGCCCAAAAATACGCGTACCGATAGGTTGCTCGCTGTTATTGTTTAAAATAACGCATGCATTACCATCGAAGCGAATGACAGAACCGTCCGGGCGACGAACACCCTTCTTGGTGCGCACCACTACCGCCTTCAGCACATCACCTTTCTTGACCTTACCACGCGGAATTGCTTCTTTGATGGTGATCTTGATGATGTCGCCTACGCCTGCGTAGCGACGGTGCGAGCCACCCAGAACCTTGATACACATTACGCGACGTGCACCGGAGTTGTCGGCGACGTTCAGCATAGTCTGTTCTTGGATCATTTTAGTGCTCCGCTAATGTCAACTACTACTGGGACCCAAAAGCTGGGTCGTTAAAAAGCCCCATATCGAGGGCGCGGCATTATAACACCGCTTCTGCAATATGGGTAGAAAAAATAAACGGCCCATCGCTGAGCCGTTTATTCGTATTGAGAATGCGTACTCTATTACAGAACCGCTTTCTCTACAACGCGAACCAGCGTCCAGGACTTAGTCTTGGACAGTGGACGGCATTCACGGATTTCAACCTTGTCGCCGATACCACATTCGTTGTTCTCGTCATGTACGTGCAGTTTGGTCGTACGTTTGATGAATTTACCGTAGATCGGGTGTTTCACAAAACGTTCGATAGCAACAACAATGGATTTCTCCATTTTGTCGCTAACTACGCGACCTTGCAGAGTACGGATTTTATCGGTCATTACGCACCCGCCTTCTGAGTCAGTAAAGTCTTAACGCGTGCAACATCACGACGCACTTGCTTCAGCAGATGAGTCTGTTGCAGCTGGCCACTTGCAGCCTGCATACGCAGGTTGAACTGCTCACGCAGCAGGTTCAGCAGCTCAGCGTTCAGCTCTTCAACGCTTTTTTCACGCAGCTCTTTTGCTTTCATTACATCACCGTCTTAGTTACAAAGGTGGTTTTGATCGGCAGTTTCGCTGCTGCCAGGCCGAATGCTTCACGGGCCAGCTCTTCCGGTACGCCGTCCATTTCATAAAGGACTTTACCCGGCTGAATCAAGGCAACCCAGTACTCCACGTTACCTTTACCTTTACCCATACGAACTTCCAGCGGCTTCTCGGTGATCGGTTTGTCCGGGAATACACGGATCCAGATCTTACCTTGACGCTTAACTGCACGGGTCATAGCACGACGTGCTGCTTCGATCTGACGTGCAGTCAGACGACCACGGCCAACAGCTTTCAGACCGAAAGTGCCGAAGCTAACATCCGTACCCTGCGCCAGACCACGGTTGCGGCCTTTGTGCACTTTACGGAATTTTGTACGCTTTGGTTGTAACATCAGCGACGCTCCTTATTTACGGCCTTTACGCTGCTGCTTTTTAGGTTGAGCAGCCGGTTCCGGTTGTTCAACAGCAGCCATACCACCCAGGATCTCACCTTTGAAGATCCATACCTTAACGCCGATTACACCGTAAGTGGTGTGCGCTTCAGAGGTGTTGTAGTCGATGTCAGCACGCAGAGTGTGCAGCGGTACGCGACCTTCACGGTACCATTCGGTACGTGCGATTTCCGCGCCGCCCAGACGGCCGCTAACTTCAACTTTGATACCTTTAGCGCCCAGACGCATTGCGTTCTGTACAGCACGCTTCATAGCACGACGGAACATAACGCGACGTTCCAGCTGAGAAGTGATGCTGTCAGCAACCAATTTAGCGTCCAGTTCAGGCTTACGAACTTCGGCAATATTGATCTGTGCAGGAACGCCAGCGATATCCGCTACGACCTTGCGCAGTTTTTCTACGTCTTCGCCTTTCTTACCGATAACGATACCCGGGCGAGCAGTGTGAATGGTCACACGGATGCTCTTAGCCGGACGCTCGATAACGATGCGAGATACAGACGCTTTAGCCAGCTCTTTAGTTAAGAACTGACGTACTTTAAAATCGCTGTCCAGGTTGTCAGCGAATTCTTTGGTGTTCGCGAACCAGGTAGAGTTCCATGGTTTGACAATACCCAGGCGAATACCATTAGGATGTACTTTCTGACCCATTGCTAGTCTCCAGAGTCTCAGCGATCGGACACAACCACAGTGATGTGGCTGGTGCGCTTCAGGATGCGATCTGCACGACCTTTAGCACGCGGCATAATGCGCTTCATGCTCGGGCCTTCGTCTACGAAAATTTTCGCAACTTTCAGATCATCAATGTCAGCGCCATCGTTGTGTTCAGCGTTAGCAATGGCAGATTCCAGTACCTTCTTGACCAGTACAGCAGCTTTTTTGTTGGTGTAGGTCAGAATATCCAGGGCCTGCGACACTTTCTTACCGCGAATCAGGTCAGCTACAAGGCGAACCTTCTGAGCAGAAGAACGAGCATGGCGATGTTGAGCTAAAGTTTCCATCTCTTCCTCCTACCTTATTTCTTCTTCGCTTTTTTATCAGCAGCGTGGCCGCGATAAGTACGAGTCGGTGCGAATTCACCCAGTTTGTGACCAACCATTTCGTCGGAAACAAAGACTGGAACGTGCTGACGACCATTATGGACAGCGATGGTCAAACCGATCATGTTAGGAAAGATCGTTGAACGACGGGACCAAGTGCGCAGGGGCTTCTTGTCTCCGCTTTCCACCGCTTTCTCTACCTTCTTCAGCAAGTGCAGGTCAATAAAAGGACCTTTCTTGAGAGAACGTGGCATGGCTTATCCTCTAAAATTATTTGCTACGGCGACGTACGATGAATTTATCAGTACGCTTGTTGCTGCGGGTCTTCTTACCTTTGGTCTGCAGGCCCCACGGGGATACCGGGTGCTTACCAAAGTTACGACCTTCACCACCACCATGTGGGTGATCGACTGGGTTCATCGCAGTACCGCGAACGGTAGGACGAACACCACGCCAGCGTGCAGCACCTGCTTTACCCAGAACGCGCAGCATATGCTCAGCATTGCCAACTTCGCCCAGAGTAGCGCGGCAGTCTGCTTCGACTTTACGCATTTCACCAGAACGCAGACGCAGGGTGACATAAGCACCGTCACGAGCAACGATCTGAACGTAAGTACCAGCGGAACGAGCCAGCTGACCGCCTTTACCTGGTTTCATTTCTACGTTATGAACGGTAGAACCAACCGGGATATTGCGCATCGGCAGGGTGTTGCCTGCTTTGATTGCAGCATCAACGCCAGACTGAATCTGGTCGCCAGCTTTCAGGCCTTTCGGGGCCAGAATGTAACGGCGCTCACCGTCTTTGTACAGAACCAGCGCGATGTTCGCGGAACGGTTCGGATCGTACTCAAGACGTTCAACAACTGCCGGGATACCATCTTTGTTGCGTTTGAAGTCAACAATACGGTAAGCCTGCTTGTGACCACCACCGATATGACGAGTGGTGATACGGCCATTGTTGTTACGACCGCCGGATTTGCTGTTTTTTTCAACCAGCGGAGCAAAAGGTTTGCCCTTGTGCAGCTCTGGGTTGACCACTTTAACAACGTGGCGACGACCCGGAGATGTCGGTTTACATTTAACAACTGCCATTGTATTACTCCTCCGACTTACTCAGCGCCGCCGACGAAGTCCAGATTCTGGCCTTCCTTCAGGGTGACGTAAGCTTTTTTCCAGTCGCTACGACGACCGATACGCTGTCCGTGACGTTTAACTTTCCCTTTAACTACCAGGGTGTTAACGACTTCGACTTCGACTTCAAACAGTTTCTGCACAGCAGCTTTGATTTCTGCTTTGGTCGCGTCTTTAGCAACTTTGAGAACGATGGTGTTGGTTTTTTCCATCGCAGTAGACGCTTTTTCAGAAACGTGCGGTGCGCGCAGCACCTTCAGCAGACGTTCTTCACGAATCATGCCAGCATCTCCTCAACTTGCTTAACAGCATCAGCAGTCATTACGACTTTGTCGAAGGCGATCAGGCTAACCGGGTCGATACCAGTCGCATCGCGTACGTCAACCTTGTGCAGGTTACGTGCGGCCAGGAACAGGTTCTCGTCCAGCTCACCGGTGATGATCAGCACATCTTCCAGAGCCATGTCTTTCAGTTTCTGAGCCAGCAGCTTAGTTTTAGGCGCTTCTACAGAGAACTTCTCGACAACGATCAGACGATCCTGACGTACCAGTTCGGACAGAATGCTTTTCAGCGCGCCGCGGTACATCTTCTTGTTAACTTTTTGACTGTGGTCCTGCGGACGAGCAGCGAAGGTTACGCCACCGGAACGCCAGATCGGGCTCTTGATAGAACCTGAACGCGCACGGCCGGTACCTTTCTGGCGCCATGGCTTTTTGCCTGAACCAGTTACTTCAGCACGAGTCTTCTGAGCACGAGTACCCTGACGCGCACCAGCTGCATAAGCAACAACAACCTGGTGAACCAGCGCTTCGTTGAAATCACGACCGAAGGTAGTTTCGGAAACAGTCAGCGCGCTCTGCGCGTCTTTCAATACTAATTCCATTGCTATCCCCTTACGCCTTCACAGCTGGTTTAACGATCAGGTCGCAGCCGGTTGCACCCGGAACACCACCTTTAACCAGCAGCAGGTTGCGCTCAGCGTCAACACGTACTACGTCCAGGCTCTGAACAGTAACGCGTTCGTTGCCCAGCTGACCTGCCATTTTCTTGCCTTTGAACACTTTGCCCGGAGTCTGGTTCTGACCGATAGAACCCGGAACGCGGTGAGACAAGGAGTTACCGTGGGTAGCGTCCTGGGTACGGAAGTTCCAGCGCTTAACGGTACCAGCGAAACCTTTACCTTTAGAGGTACCGGTTACGTCAACTTTTTTAACGTCAGCAAACAGTTCAACGCTAATGTTCTGACCAACGGTGTATTCTTCACCATCTGCCAGACGGAACTCCCACAGGCCGCGGCCAGCTTCTACGCCAGCTTTAGCAAAGTGACCAGCTTCCGGCTTAGTTACACGGTTAGCTTTTTTAGCACCAGTGGTAACCTGAATAGCGCGATAGCCATCGTTAGCCAGATCTTTGACCTGAGTAACGCGGTTTGCTTCAACTTCGATAACGGTTACTGGGATAGAGACGCCATCTTCAGTGAAGATGCGGGTCATACCCACTTTTTTACCGACTAAACCAATCATTGTATCAACCTCTCAATCGCTCGATGACCTGATTAACCCAGGCTGATCTGCACGTCTACACCGGCAGCCAGGTCCAGACGCATCAGAGCATCAACGGTTTTTTCAGTTGGCTCAACGATGTCAACCAGACGCTTGTGAGTACGAATCTCGTACTGATCACGCGCATCTTTGTTGACGTGCGGAGAGATCAGAACGGTGAAACGCTCTTTGCGGGTCGGCAGCGGGATCGGACCACGGACTTGCGCACCAGTGCGCTTAGCAGTCTCGACGATTTCCGCGGTTGATTGATCGATCAGACGATGATCAAACGCTTTAAGGCGGATACGGATTCTTTGGTTCTGCATGAGACCAGAGCTCCAATTATTTTATAGACGAAATGATTACTCCTCATACCCATTACGATTGATGGGAGAGTGTAACCGTTCTTACAGAGTTCCCCGATTGGGAACATTGTTAGGTAGCAAACTGCGCTACCAGGGCTCATATCGAACCGGCCGTCAATTTTGACAGGCCCGCGCATTATACGCAAATTCAGGCGCGACGCAAGTGCTGATTAGAAAATCATCACCACAATTTGCGCGTCTTCTCGCGCAGGCGCTCAGCAATGCAATAACACGATAAATAAGTCAGGAATAAGCCTTCCATCTTGCACAAATGCGCTTTGCGCAAACGCGCGACGATAAGCAAAGTGAGCGCATTATCCCCTAACAGGAGTGTTCCATGCTTACCGTCCTCCCCTTCTTAGTTTGCTACTGTGCATTAACCCTGGCGTTGTGCCGGCAGGACCTGCTTCACGGTCTTCTTCCCGACAGTCTCACCTGCCCGCTGCTGTGGAGTGGTTTAGTTTTTTACCTGTGTCTTGCGCCGCAGCGGCTAGAAGATGCCGTCTGGGGGGCTATTGCCGGCTATCTTTTTTTTGCCCTGCTCTATTGGCTATATCGCATGTTTCGCAGCTATGAGGGATTAGGATACGGCGACGTTAAATATCTTGCCGCCCTCGGCGCCTGGCACGGCTGGCAAAGGTTGCCACAGCTGGTATTGGTCGCCTCGCTGTTTGCCGGGATGACATGGATGACATTGGCGTTGGTCAGGAGGAGGAAGCAACAACGATGGGATTTGAACAACCCGCTGCCGTTTGGGCCATTTCTGACTGCAGCGGGTTTTTGGTGCGGTTGGCAGACGTTCGCTAGTCTGACACTTTGATCTGCGATTGAAGGTAATTTTGCAGACCGATTTTGCCGATCAGATCTAACTCGGTTTCCAGCCAGTCAATATGGCCTTCCTCATCGGCAAGGATTTCAATCATCATATCGCGACTGACATAATCATGAACGCTGTCGGCATAGGCGATTGCCTCACGCAGGTTTTGCGCGCCTTCGAGCTCCAGCCGTAAGTCAGACTGCAGCATCTCTTCGACATCCTCACCGATGCCAAGTTTGCCAAGATCCTGCAGGTTAGGCAGCCCTTCAAGAAACAAAATACGCTCGATGTACTTATCGGCGTGTTTCATCTCATCGATAGATTCATGATATTCAATATCGTTGAGGCGCATCAGGCCCCAGTTCTTGAACATTCTTGCATGAAGAAAATACTGATTAATAGCAACCAGTTCGTTTCCCAATAATTTATTGAGATAACTTATGATTTTGACATCACCTTTCATTATAAAGACCCTCCGCTTCCACTTATTGAAGCGTAGTCCGGGCTATAAGGATGTCAAAAAGAGAAGGGTCGCGATCAGGCGATTTCTTTGAATTCCGGCATGCTGGTTAATTCATCTTCCATCACTTCGCGTGCCGCGCGGACGCACTTACCGCATTGATTTCCAACGGGAATAAACTTGCGTAATTGTTGAAAAGATTGCGGTTGAAATTGACGCACAACCTGGCGGATTTTTTTATCGCTAACGCCATTGCACAAACAAACGTACATATAAACTCCCGTTCAATTTATGCACAAAGTTTAAATGAGAATAGTTATGATTACAATAGACTGTTTATTAATTATCCGTAGCGGCGCACTTTATGAATATTTAAACCAACCTGGCTTATCACCAAATCACAGACAGCAAAAAGGGCGCCGAAGCGCCCTTTTTAATTCAAAGCTAACGAATTAGCCCAGAACTTTAGCTACAACGCCCGCGCCAACGGTACGGCCGCCTTCACGGATTGCGAAACGCAGACCGTCGTCCATCGCGATCGGGTGGATCAGGGTAACAACCATTTTGATGTTGTCGCCCGGCATTACCATCTCTACGCCTTCCGGCAGTTCGATGGTACCAGTCACGTCAGTAGTACGGAAGTAGAACTGCGGACGGTAGCCTTTGAAGAACGGAGTATGACGGCCGCCTTCGTCTTTGGACAGGATGTACACTTCAGATTCGAACTTGGTGTGCGGCTTGATGCTGCCCGGCTTAGCCAGTACCTGACCACGTTCGATTTCTTCACGTTTGATACCACGCAGCAGAACACCAACGTTCTCACCAGCACGGCCTTCGTCCAGCAGTTTGCGGAACATTTCAACGCCAGTACAGGTGGTTTTCGCGGTTTCTTTGATACCAACGATTTCAACTTCTTCACCAACTTTGATGATACCGCGCTCTACACGACCGGTAACAACGGTACCACGACCGGAGATGGAGAATACGTCTTCGATCGGCAGCAGGAACGGCTTGTCAATCGCACGCTCTGGTTCCGGGATGTAAGAATCCAGGAAGCCAGCCAGTTCGATGATTTTCGCTTCCCACTCTGCGTCGCCTTCCAGCGCTTTCAGAGCAGAACCACGAACGATCGGAGTGTCGTCGCCCGGGAAATCGTACTGAGACAGCAGTTCACGAACTTCCATCTCAACCAGTTCCAGCAGCTCTTCGTCATCAACCATGTCGCATTTGTTCAGGAACACGATGATGTACGGAACGCCTACCTGACGACCCAGCAGGATGTGCTCACGAGTCTGCGGCATCGGGCCGTCAGTCGCAGCAACAACCAGGATCGCGCCATCCATCTGAGCAGCACCGGTGATCATGTTTTTAACATAGTCGGCGTGGCCCGGGCAGTCTACGTGTGCGTAGTGGCGAGTCGGGGTGTCATATTCAACGTGAGAAGTGTTGATGGTGATACCACGAGCTTTTTCTTCCGGCGCGTTATCGATCTGGTCGAATGCGCGAGCAGCACCGCCGTAGGTTTTAGCCAGTACGGTGGTGATTGCAGCGGTCAGAGTAGTTTTACCATGGTCGACGTGGCCGATAGTACCAACGTTGACGTGCGGTTTTGTACGTTCAAATTTTTCTTTAGACACGGCTATATTCCTTACTATAGTGCTCTCCCCTCAGGAGAGAGCACGGGACTTAGGTTTTAATCCTGTGGATTATTTACCACGGGCTTCAATAACGGCCTGAGCAACGTTGTTCGGCGCATCATCATACTTCAGGAATTCCATGGTGTATGATGCACGACCTTTGGTCAGAGAACGCAGCTGAGTTGCATATCCGAACATTTCAGACAGCGGAACTTCAGCGTGGATCTTAACGCCAGTTACTTCAGATTCTTGACCGCGCAGCATGCCGCGACGACGGCTCAAGTCACCGATTACGTCACCGGTGTTCTCTTCCGGAGTTTCTACTTCAACCTTCATGATCGGCTCAAGCAGAACTGGTTTCGCTTTCTTAAAGCCTTCTTTAAAGGCGATAGAAGCGGCCAGTTTAAACGCCAGCTCAGAGGAGTCAACGTCGTGGTAAGAACCGAAGTGCAGACGGATACCCATATCAACTACCGGGTAACCAGCCAGCGGACCAGCTTTCAGCTGTTCCTGGATGCCTTTATCAACGGCCGGGATGTATTCGCCAGGGATTACACCACCTTTAATGTCGTTGATGAACTCGTAACCTTTCGGGTTAGAGCCCGGCTCCAGCGGGTACATGTCGATCACAACGTGACCGTACTGACCACGACCACCAGACTGCTTGGCGTGTTTACCTTCAACATCGGTAACTTTCTGGCGAATCGCTTCGCGGTAAGCAACCTGAGGTTTACCGACGTTCGCTTCAACGTTGAATTCACGCTTCATACGGTCAACGATGATGTCGAGGTGCAGCTCACCCATACCGGCGATGATGGTCTGGTTAGACTCTTCGTCAGTCCATACGCGGAATGACGGGTCTTCTTTAGCCAGACGACCCAGAGCCAGACCCATTTTTTCCTGGTCAGCTTTGGTTTTCGGCTCAACGGCGATGGAGATTACCGGCTCAGGGAATTCCATACGCTCCAGAATGATCGGCGCATCCGGGTCACACAGGGTGTCACCAGTGGTTACGTCTTTCAGACCGATAGCGGCAGCGATATCGCCCGCGCGAACTTCTTTGATCTCTTCACGTTTGTTAGCGTGCATCTGAACGATACGACCGAAACGCTCACGTGCAGCTTTCACGGAGTTCAGTACGGTATCACCAGAGTTAACCACACCGGAGTACACACGGAAGAAGGTCAGGTTACCAACAAACGGGTCGGTAGCGATTTTGAACGCCAGTGCAGAGAACGGCTCGTCGTCGCTTGCGTGACGCTCAGCCGGGGTATCTTTACCGTCGTCCAGGATGCCGTTGATTGCCGGAACATCAACCGGGGATGGCAGGTAATCAATTACCGCATCCAGCATCGCCTGAACACCTTTGTTCTTGAACGCAGAACCACAGGTTACCAGGATGATTTCGTTGTTCAGAACGCGCTGACGCAGAGCTTTTTTGATCTCTTCTTCAGTCAGTTCTTCACCACCCAGGTATTTTTCCATCAGCTCTTCGGAAGCTTCCGCAGCGGACTCGATCAGGTTCTGGTGCCATTCGTCAGCCAGGTCCTGCATGTCAGCCGGGATATCTTCGTATTCGAAGGTAACGCCCTGGTCTGCATCGTTCCAGTTGATGGCTTTCATTTTCACCAGGTCAACAACACCGGTGAAACCTTCTTCAGCACCAATTGCCAGCTGCAGCGGAACCGGGTTCGCGCCCAGACGGGTTTTGATCTGACCAACAACTTTCAGGAAGTTCGCACCCATGCGGTCCATTTTGTTAACGAACGCAATGCGTGGAACTTTATATTTGTTTGCCTGACGCCATACGGTTTCAGACTGCGGCTGAACACCACCAACTGCGCAGTAAACCATTACCGCACCATCAAGAACACGCATGGAACGTTCTACTTCGATAGTGAAGTCAACGTGCCCCGGGGTGTCGATGATGTTTACACGGTGCGGTTCATACTGTTTAGCCATACCAGACCAGAATGCAGTAGTCGCAGCGGAAGTGATGGTGATACCACGTTCCTGCTCCTGCTCCATCCAGTCCATGGTAGCGGCGCCGTCATGAACTTCACCGATTTTGTGGTTTACACCGGTGTAGAACAGAATACGTTCGGTAGTAGTGGTTTTACCGGCGTCGATGTGCGCACTGATACCGATGTTACGGTAGCGTGCGATGGGTGTTGTACGAGCCATTTGATTCCTCGTTTATTTCTTTAGGCGTTCAGTTAAGTTATCCAGAGCGGGCGACTCATCTGAAACGCCCGCCTGGTGACTATGACTCCGAAGGGATTACCAACGGTAGTGTGCGAACGCCTTGTTGGCTTCGGCCATACGGTGAACGTCTTCACGTTTCTTAACTGCAGTACCTTTGTTGTCTGCAGCGTCAGTGAGTTCGTTCGCCAGGCGCAGAGCCATGGATTTATCACCGCGTTTACGAGCAGCTTCAACGATCCAACGCATTGCCAGGGCATTACGACGAACCGGACGTACTTCAACTGGAACCTGATAAGTAGAACCACCTACGCGGCGGGACTTAACTTCGACAGTCGGGCGCACGTTTTCGAGCGCAACTTCGAAGGCTTCCAGTTCAGTTTTACCAGAGCGCTGAGCCAGGGTCTCCAGCGCGCTGTATACGATAGTTTCTGCAGTAGATTTTTTACCATCTACCATCAGGATATTTACAAATTTAGCCAGCAGTTCTGATCCGAACTTCGGATCCGGCAGAATTTTACGCTGACCAATGACGCGACGACGTGGCATGGAAATACTCCGTTGTTAATTCAGGATTGTCCAAAACTCAAAGAGTTTAGTTTGACATTAATATAAAACGTTTGGCCTTACTTAACGGAGAACCATTAAGCCTTAGGACGCTTCACGCCGTACTTGGAGCGAGCCTGCTTACGGTCTTTAACGCCGGAGCAGTCAAGCGCACCACGAACGGTGTGGTAACGAACACCCGGAAGGTCTTTAACACGACCGCCACGGATCAGGATCACGGAGTGCTCCTGCAGGTTGTGACCTTCACCACCGATGTAGGAGGTGACTTCGAAACCGTTAGTCAGACGCACACGGCAAACTTTACGCAGTGCGGAGTTCGGTTTCTTAGGAGTGGTGGTATATACGCGAGTACATACGCCACGTTTCTGCGGGCAGGCTTCCAGCGCCGGCACGTTGCTCTTTGCAACTTTGCGCGCGCGTGGTTTGCGTACCAGCTGGTTAACTGTTGCCATTAAATAGCTCCTGGTTTTAGCTTTTGCTTCGTAAACACGTAATAAATCGCCTCATATAATATGAGGACGCAGAATTTTAGGGCGGTGCCGAAAAGGTGTCAAGAAATATACAACGATCCCGCCATTACCAGGCCAACTGACCTTCATGTTTGACCGTAAGACTGACGAAATCAGTATAGTCAACCCTGACGACACTGTCCGCAATTTGACCAGCCAGCCCGCGGGCTTCGATATCGTCTTGCAGAGCATGTAGGGTTATGGGGGCGGATTGCAGGATTTCAAGGAAACGGCCGCCGTCAATCGCCGCAACCACGCCATCGGAGAGCAGCAGCAGATCGTCACCTGGCTTCACCAGACGCAGCATCGCATCGATATCGGCGTGCCAGGGAGAGACACTTAGAGTATGAAGCATGTGGGCCTCAGAATCGTAGAATCACGTTGAACTCGTCAAGCCGGGCGCGCAGCGCTTCTGGCTCGAGGCTTTCTGCATCCACCACCCACGGCGTATCGGCGGCCAGACCGCGTTCGCGGGCAGACGCCGCGCATAGCCAACACTGTTCGATGTCATACAGCGATAACAGCTTGAAGGTGGCGATATAATCACGGGCGAGGATTTTTCCCGGCTGCTGGCCAGGGATAATCTGAAACACGCCGTCGCCGACAAAGAAGACGCCGAGATCATCGGTAAGCGCCGAGGTCGCCAGTAAGGCGTCCAGCCCTTCCCTGCCGGCTGCGCTGCCGTGCGGCGCGGAAGAAAATACGAAAGCCACGCGTTTCATCAGAACTGCACCATTCTATCGCAGGTTAACGACGCTTCAGCCAGCGCGCCTAGTCCGCTTAAGGTGAATCCCGGCTGCAGATTCTGCGCCGGCAAACCAAGCTGCTGCGCTTCGCGTTCATCGGTCACGCCGCGGCGTAGCGCGGCTGCCACGCAAATGTGCAGCGCAACGGCATGTTCATCATGCAGGCGCTGCCAGTGACGCACCAGATCTACCTCATCGCTGGCAGGGGCCGTCAGCTGATTGGCGTTGTAGACTCCTTCGCGATAGAAAAACACGCAGGCCAGTTCATGCCCTGCGTTAATAACCGCCTGCGCAAACTGCCACGCGCTACTGGCCTGCTGAGTACCGTAGGCAGGCCCGGTTACCGTGATGGCAAAACGCATTACTTATCGAGTCCCTGGAAATCACCGCTTTTAAACTGGCGGATGTAGAGGTACACCGTGTGTTTAGAGATATTCAGGCGATCGGCTACCTGGTTAATCGCATCTTTGATATCGAAGATGCCTTTCTCGTAAAGATTCAACACGATTTGGCGGTTTTTCGCGTTATTCGACACGTTGCGATCGGCATTCACCTCTTCAATGGTGAACTCCAGCGTTTGTGCGACCAGGTCATCTACCGACGAGGCGAAGTTGACCTGCGAGTTGACTTCCGGCGTTTCCGGCGGAATGAAAGTGCTCATAATCTGCGAGAACGGGACATCGAGGTTCATGTTGATACAAAGCAGACCAATCACCCGATGTTCGCGGTTACGTATGGCGATAGTCACCGATTTCATCAGCACGCCGCTTTTCGCGCGGGTAAAATAGCACTTCGATACGCTGCTATCCGCTCCCGTCATATCGTGCAGCATACGTAACGCCAGATCGGTAATCGGCGAGCCAATTTGGCGGCCGGTATGTTCACCGTTAGCGATACGAATAGCGGAGCATTTTAAATCCTGCAGTGAGTGCAGCACGATTTCACAGTGGGAGCCAATGAGCATCGCTAACCCGTCCACCACCGCTTCATAGGATTTTAGGATATCGAAGTCGGTCTGGTCGAAAGGACGTTGATCCAGCAGGTCAAGCTCGCTGGTTTCGTTGGTTAAAAGCGACCTGGACATGTAAAAAAGCACTCCTTTTCAGGAGCCTGTCGTTATCGTCAGGGCAGGCTCATCATCATTATTAAGCTATCTAAAGTAATACAGCGCCTGAGGAATTTTCCAGTTTTAATTATATCTGCTGCCAATAAAAAAGCCGCCGCCCCTGAAGGCGGCGGCTTATGGCAGATTACTTCTTAGCGTCTGCAGCCGGTGCTTCGGCAGCGGCTTCTGGCTTAGCATCAGCCTTCGGAGCCGGTTTGATGTCCAGCAGTTCTACATCGAATACCAGCGTAGAGTTAGCCGGGATACCCGGAACGCCAGTTTTGCCGTAAGCCAGATCCGGTGGGATGACCAGCTTGATTTTGCCGCCTTTTTTGATGTTTTTCAGGCCTTCGGTCCAGCCCGGGATAACGCCATCAAGACGGAAAGAGAGCGGCTCGCCGCGGGTGTAAGAGTTGTCGAACTCTTTACCATCGATCAGCGTACCTTTGTAGTTCACCACGACGGTATCGCTGTCTTTCGGCGCATCGCCGGTACCGGCTTTCTCGACTTTATACATCAGGCCGGATTTAGAAGTTTTCACGCCCTTCTCTTTAGCGAAGGCGTCACGGAACGCTTTGCCTTTGGCATCGTTCTCAGTCGCATCTTTTTCCATCTTCTGCTGAGCGGCGGTTTTCACGCGGGTCTCAAAGGACTGCAGAGTGGTTTCAATTTCTTTGTCGGACAGTTTGCTCTTATCGGCAAACGCATCCTGCACACCGGCGATCAGCTGGTCTTTATCCAGTTTGATACCCAGCTTCTCTTGTTCTTTCAGGGAGTTTTCCATGTAACGGCCGAGGGATGCACCCAGCGCATAAGCGGATTTTTGATCGTCATTTTTAAATGCCGATTTGCTGTCCGCCGCCGGTGCGGCTTTTGCTGCGGTATCGGCAGCAAAGGTCAGCGGTGCATTCAGGGCAACGGCCATCGTGGTCGCCAGCAGCGTTACTTTAAACAGTGATTTCATCCATTTCTCCAGGGCCGGGGCATCTCACCCCAGGGTTATCATAAAAAGCAAAAAACGTACTATAGAACGTTGCAGAACAAATCTACATACGGACCTACCTGAATATCGCCTCATTTCAGACTATTTTTGTATGAATTAGTTTCCTCTCTGACGTTACGATGCTGCGTTAACGCGGAAACTTGAGTAGAATCCGCCCGCAAACAAGACAGAAGAGGCGACCTATGAACGATAGCACAATGGAGACGCGTCTGGCGGAACTGGAAAGCCGACTGGCGTTTCAGGAGATCACCATCGAGGACCTCAACAAAACCGTCACGGCGCATGAAATAGAAATGGCCAAAATGCGCGAACATATGCGCTTGATGATCGAAAAACTGAAAGCGACGCAGCCGTCGCACATCGCGTCACAGTCTGAAGAGACGCCGCCTCCGCATTATTGAGACGTAAAAAAAGCGGGTCTCCCCGCTTTTTTTAGCTATTCGCGCGAACGCGACGCCATTAGTGGCAACCGCAACCGCCGTTACCGCAACCACCTTTGCCGTGTTCATGGTCGTGACCATGATCGTGGCCGTGGCCGCCGCAGCAACCGTCATGACCGTGGTCATGATCGTGATCGTGGCCATGAGCGCCGTGTACGTGACCGTGTTCCAGCTCTTCTGCAGTGGCTTCGCGCAGGGCGACAACTTCTACGTTGAACTTCAGATTCTGGCCAGCCAGCATGTGGTTGCCGTCAACCACCACGAAATCGTCGCCGACTTCGGTGATTTCTACCGGTACCGGACCCTGGTCGGTTTCAGCCAGGAAGCGCATGCCAACCTGCAGTTCGTCAACGCCCATGAAGACGTCTTTAGGAACGCGCTGAACCAGGTTTTCGTCATACTGGCCGTACGCGTCATTCGCGCCGACTTCGACATCAAATTTGTCGCCCACTTCGTGGCCGTTTAATGCGTTTTCCAGGCCGGAAATCAGGGAACCGTGACCATGCAGGTAGTCCAGCGGCGCACTCACCGGAGACTCATCAACCAACACACCGTCTTCTGTACGTACCTGATAGGCCAGGCTGACCACCAGGTCTTTTGCTACTTTCATGATATCTCCTGAGCATGGGAAGAATAGTGGCGCAGATTGTAGCGGAATTCTGCAGCCGTGTACCCTCTAGCTTAAAAAAAGGCGACAGATAACGCTAGTCCGGATGAAAAATGCCGATCACTTGCTCTTCTTTGCGAACGTGTTCGCGGACCTCTTTATCGGCCTCGCGCATCTGATGTCCGCACTTAACGCACTCAACAATATCGACATTATTCTCGCGCCACATCGCCAGTGAATCCTGTGCCTGGCACGCCGGACATTTTGCGCCGGCAATAAAACGTTTACGTACCGCCATTTTGCTCTACCTTCTATTCAAACTCGTCCCAGCCGTCCAGCTGCCGGCTTTCTTTCTGCATCTCACGCTCAAAAATCTCTTCCAGCTCGCGCCGGGCTTCCCGCACGCGGGATATCTGTACGGTATCAGTATGCACCGGCATTAACTCGCGAAGCATTCGCATATCGAGGCGTCGAAAGTGTAACTGAGCGCGCTGCGCCTGATGCGGATGCATTCCCAGAGTCACCAGCGCCTTGCGCCCCAATTCCAGGGCGCTGGAGAAGGTTTCACGCGAGAACTGCGTCACGCCGGCCTGTAATAGCTCATGCGCCTCTACGCGCCCCCGTGCTCGCGCCAGAATATGCAGGTGGGGAAAATGCTGTTGGCACATCTCCACCAGCTTCATGGTATCTTCCGGCTCGTTGCAGGTAATCACGATCGACTGCGCCTCTTCCGCCCCCGCCGAGCGCAGCAGCTCAAGCTGCGTCGCATCGCCGAAATAGACTTTGTAGCCATATTTGCGCATCAGGTTAACCGCGCTGATATCGCGTTCAAGCACGGTAATACGCATTTTATTAGCCATCAGCAGACGCCCAATCACCTGACCAAAACGCCCGAAACCGACGATAATCACCTGTGGCTTATCATCCTCGACCCACGGCGCCTCATCGGTATCTTCCGCCGGGTTAAGCCGTCGCGACAGCACTTTATCAATGATCTTCATCAGGAGCGGCGTGGTCATCATCGATAAGGTTACGGTAACCAGCAGCAGCGCCATCTGATCGTTATGGAACAGTTTCTGCGAAGCCGGCATGGAAAAGAGAACAAAGGCGAACTCGCCGCCCTGGCTCAATACGCCGGCGAACTGCGTGCGCTCGGAGCTGCGCAAACCATATACCCGAGCCAATACATAGAGCACCAACGCTTTCACCGCCACCAGCGCGGCAACGCTTACCACCACCCACAGCAGATGGGTGTAGAGCACGCCAAGATTCAGCGCCATGCCGACGGAGATAAAAAACAGCCCCAGCAGCAGGCCTTTAAACGGCTCAATAGCGATTTCCAGCTCGTGGCGATATTCGCTTTCCGCCAGCAGCACGCCGGCGATAAACGTCCCCAGCGCCATCGACAGCCCCAGGGCGTCCATAAACAGCGCGGAACCCAGCACCAGCAGCAGCGTGGCGGCGGTGAAGACCTCACGCACGCCGGAACCAGCGATAAAGCGGAATACCGGGCGCAGCAGAAAACGGCCGCCAATCAGCATGCCGGCGAATGCCAGCACCTTCATCCCTACCGACATCCAGTTGAAGTTATCGTCGCCGTGTCCGGCGAGCAGCGGGACCAGCGCCAGCGCCGGGATCACCGCTAAATCCTGAAATAACAGAACTGAAAAACCCAGTTGGCCGGATTCGTTACGGCTCATTCCTTTCTCGCGCATCAGCTGCAGCGCCATCGCGGTAGAGGACATCGCCAGACCAATACCGCCCACTACGGCCGCCTGCCACGAAAACCCGGTGACCACCAGCAATCCGCCGAGGATCGCCGCGCTAAACAACACCTGCGCCGCGCCGACTCCGAATATTGAGTTGCGCAGTTGCCACAGTTTGGCGGGGTTGAGCTCAAGGCCGATGATAAACATGAGGAACACGACGCCCAGCTCGGAAAAGTGAAGAATTTCATCCACATCGCTAATAAACCCGAGCCCCCACGGGCCAATCGCAATCCCGGCCAGCAGGTAACCGAGTACGGCGCCAATACCCAGCCGGGCCGCCAGCGGAACCGCCACCACGGCGGCAAACAAAAACAGTACCCCTGCTAATAGCAAATCAGCTCCCGCCATTGGCGCCTCCTGTTGCAACAGGATTCGCGAGCCAATCGCGGTACGCGCGGGCGTGGCTTTGCAAATCTTCCGGCCGCTGTCGGCGCGCCCAGTAGACAATAATCGGACTCAGCCAGTGCATGCGGCACATGCCGGCCGTTAACTCAAAAGGGCGCAGAATATCGTTCATCGGATAGCGGTTAGCATCGCGGCGGTAAGCGCTCTCCGGCTCGCCGGTGGTGATCACGCTACGCCAGTACTTTCCCGCCAGTTGATTTCCTCCCGCGCCGCTGGCGAAGCCGCGGCTCAGCACCCGGTCCAGCCACTCTTTCAACAATGCCGGACAGCTCCACGTATACAGCGGATGTTGGAACACAATCACCTGATGCTGACGCAGGAGATCCTGCTCATGGGCGATATCAATAAAAAAATCTGGATAGTGCGCATAAAGATCGTGCACGGTGACATTCGGCAACTGTAAAGCCGGTTCAAGCAACACCCGGTTGGCCACGGAATCCTGAGATTCTGGGTGGGCATACAGCAGCAACACTTTCGCTGTCTGAGACATCATTCCCCTCCCGAACGTCATCTGGCGGCTTGCGAAGCGGCTGCGTCTCGACGCAACCAGAATGACTTTGTCTATCGTCTTCATTTTGGGCTACCATTGCGGCCCAATGGAGCGTTTCGCTTCCACACTACATTATCATAAAGACAAATTAACATAGTCTGAACATACGGCGCCTTATGATTGTTTTCTCCTCGTTACAAATTCGTCGCGGCGTACGCGTCCTGCTGGACAACGCCACCGCCACCATCAATCCTGGCCAGAAGGTCGGTCTGGTGGGTAAAAACGGCTGCGGTAAATCTACGTTGCTTTCGCTTTTGAAAAACGAGATAAGCGCCGACGGCGGTTCCATGACCTTCCCGAGCAACTGGCAGCTGGCGTGGGTTAATCAGGAAACGCCGGCCCTACCGCTGCCGGCTATTGATTATGTTATTGATGGCGATCGCGAGTTCCGCAAGCTGGAAGCCGATTTACAGCAGGCCAATGAGCGCGACGACGGCCATGCCATCGCCACCGTCCACGGTAAGCTGGATGCGATTGACGCCTGGACGATTCGTTCCCGCGCCGCCAGCCTGCTGCACGGCCTTGGTTTCAGTAACGAACAGCTCGATCGGCCGGTCAGTGATTTCTCCGGCGGCTGGCGTATGCGCTTAAACCTCGCGCAGGCGCTGATCTGCCGTTCCGATCTGCTGCTGCTCGACGAACCGACCAACCACCTCGATCTTGATGCGGTGATCTGGCTGGAAAAGTGGCTAAAGGGCTATAACGGTACGCTGATCCTGATTTCCCACGATCGTGATTTCCTCGATCCGATCGTCGATAAAATTATTCATATCGAACAGCAAACGATGTTCGAATACACCGGTAACTACAGCTCGTTTGAAATCCAGCGCGCGACCCGTCTGTCACAGCAGCAGGCCATGTATGAAAGCCAGCAGCAGCGCGTAGCCCACTTGCAGAGCTACATCGACCGTTTCCGCGCCAAAGCCACCAAAGCGAAGCAGGCGCAGAGCCGTATCAAAATGCTTGAGCGTATGGAGCTTATCGCCCCGGCGCACGTCGATAACCCGTTCCACTTCAGCTTCCGCGCGCCGGAAAGTCTACCGAACCCGTTACTCAAGATGGAGAAAGTCAGCGCCGGCTACGGCGAACGAATTATTCTCGACTCCATCAAGCTGAATCTGGTACCCGGTTCGCGTATCGGTCTGCTGGGGCGCAACGGCGCCGGTAAATCAACGCTGATTAAGCTGCTGGCCGGCGAACTACAGCCGCTGTCCGGTGAAATTGGCCTGGCTAAGGGCATTAAGCTCGGTTACTTCGCCCAGCATCAGCTCGAATTCCTGCGCGCCGATGAGTCGCCGATACAGCATCTGGCCCGCCTGGCGCCGCAGGAGCTGGAACAAAAATTGCGCGACTACCTCGGCGGCTTTGGATTCCAGGGGGATAAAGTCAGCGAAGAGACCCGCCGTTTCTCCGGCGGCGAAAAAGCGCGTCTGGTGCTGGCGTTAATCGTCTGGCAGCGCCCTAACCTGCTGCTGCTCGATGAACCGACCAACCACCTTGATCTTGATATGCGCCAGGCCTTGACCGAAGCGCTGATCGACTTCGAAGGGGCGCTGGTCGTGGTCTCGCACGATCGCCACCTGATCCGCTCCACCACTGACGATCTGTACCTCGTACACGACGGCAAAGTCGAACCCTTTGATGGCGATCTGGAAGATTATCAGCAGTGGCTGAGCGATTCGCAGAAGCTGGAAAACCAGACCTCTGAAGCGCCAAAGGATAACGGCAATAGCGCGCAGGCGCGTAAGGATCAAAAACGCCGCGAAGCCGAACTGCGTACGCAAACGCAACCGCTGCGTAAAGAGATTGCCCGTCTGGAAAAAGAGATGGATAAACTCAACGCGCAGCTGGCGCAGGCGGAAGAGAAACTGGGCGACAGCGAGTTGTATGACGCCTCGCGCAAAGCGGAATTAACCGCATGCCTGCAGCAGCAGGCGAGCGCCAAATCAGGGCTCGAAGAGTGTGAGATGGCGTGGCTCGACGCGCAGGAACAGCTGGAGCGGATGCTGCAGGAAAGTTAATGAGTAACCGCCCGGCGGTGAGAGAAAATTCATCGTCGGGACTTTCTGCTTAGGCATCCCGGGAGACTTTCCGAAATTCATCGCTCAGCCATTCTCTTGAGTCATTTTCATGTAATCTATACCGATTACCCGCAAGACCACATATTGGCTAACCGCCCACTTTTATGCGCGGTATAGTGTTCTAAAAGTTTCTTAATAATCCTGGTACTATGGTTGAAATAACCCCGACAGCAGTGACGCCCCCCGATAACGACTCGCGTGAATTCCATCCGATGCGCGGCGTGGGCAATCGTCATCTGCAAACCATGCTGCCGCGGATCATCCGCCGCAAGCTCCGATTTACGCCGCACTGGCAACGCCTTGAGCTGCCGGATGGCGATTTCGTCGATCTGGCCTGGAGCGAAGACCCCGCCGGCGCGCGCCACAAACCGCGACTGGTGGTCTTTCACGGTCTGGAAGGCAGCCTGCACAGCCCTTACGCCCACGGTTTAATTCACGCCGCCATGCAGCGCGGCTGGCTCGGGGTGGTGATGCATTTTCGCGGTTGCAGCGGCGAGCCGAATCGCAACAGTCGTATTTATCACTCTGGCGAAACGGAAGACGGTACCTGGTTCCTGCACTGGCTGCAGCGCGAATTCGGCGCCGCGCCGACGGCGGCGGTAGGCTATTCGCTTGGCGGCAACATGCTGGGCTGTCTGCTGGCGAAAGAAGGCGACAATATTCCGCTCGATGCAGCCGTCATTGTCTCGGCGCCCTTTATGCTGGAAGCCTGCAGCTACCATATGGACAAAGGATTTTCGCGCGTCTATCAGCGTTACCTGCTCAACCTGCTGAAAGCCAACGCCGCGCGCAAGCTGAAAGCCTATCCAGGCTCGCTGCCGGTCGATCTTCGCCAGCTTAAAAGCATGCGCCGCATCCGCGAATTCGACGACATGATCACCGCCAAAATCCACGGTTTCGCCGATGCGCTAGACTATTACCGACAGTGCAGCGCGATGCCGCGCTTAAGCGATATCACCAAGCCGACGCTGATCATTCACGCGAAAGACGATCCGTTTATGGACCATCATTCAATTCCGCCGCAGGAACAACTGCCGGCTAACGTCGAATATCAGCTCACGGAACAGGGCGGCCACGTTGGCTTTGTCGGCGGTACGCTGCGAAAACCGCAAATGTGGCTGGAGCAACGTATTCCGGATTGGTTAACCCGCTGGCTGGGAGGACAAGCATGATTATTCCCTGGCAGGATCTCGATCCCGAAACGCTGGATAATCTGATTGAAAGCTTTGTGTTGCGCGAAGGCACCGATTATGGTGAACATGAACGTTCGCTTGCCGATAAAGTCGCCGATGTAAAACAGCAGCTTAAAACCGGGGAGGCCGTGCTGGTGTGGTCAGAACTGCACGAGACGGTCAACATCATGCCCCGCAAGATGTTTAACGGCTAAGCGCCATGCCCCTCTAACCGCGAGTGCCTGGCGCGATACGGCGACACACCATCACTTAATCAGGGAGTTGTTATGTCTGCCAAACATCCAGTGATCGCAGTCACGGGCTCCAGCGGCGCGGGCACCACCACCACCAGCCTCGCGTTTCGCAAAATTTTCTCGCAACTGAACCTGCATGCCGCGGAGGTCGAAGGGGATAGCTTCCATCGCTATACTCGCCCGGAAATGGACATGGCGATCCGCAAGGCGCGCGATCAGGGCAAACACATCAGCTACTTTGGCCCGGAAGCCAACGACTTCAGCCTGCTTGAACGCACCTTTTTAGAGTACGGCGAATTCGGCAAGGGCCAGTCGCGAAAATATCTCCATACCTACGATGAAGCGGTTCCCTGGAATCAGGTTCCCGGCACCTTTACCCCATGGCAACCGCTGCCTGAACCGACCGACGTGTTGTTTTATGAAGGGCTGCACGGCGGCGTGGTGACGCCGCAGCATGACGTGGCGAAACATGTCGACCTGCTGGTCGGCGTGGTGCCGATCGTCAACCTTGAATGGATCCAGAAGCTCATTCGCGATACCAGCGAACGCGGCCATTCGCGCGAAGCGGTGATGGACTCGGTGGTGCGTTCGATGGAAGACTATATCAATTTCATCACCCCGCAGTTCTCACGCACCCATATCAACTTCCAGCGTGTGCCGACGGTCGATACCTCGAATCCGTTTGCCGCCAAAGGCATTCCATCGCTCGACGAAAGCTTCGTGGTGATTCACTTTCGCAATTTGCAGGGGATTGATTACCCCTGGCTGTTGGCGATGCTACAGGGGTCGTTTATCTCGCATATGAACACCCTGGTGGTGCCAGGCGGTAAGATGGGGCTGGCGATGGAGCTCATTATGGCGCCGCTGGTCGAGCGCTTGATGGAAGGCAAAACCATTAGTTAAGGGCAAAATAAAACCCCGGCCGCCGTGCTGCCGGGGTTAGCGTCCCGCTACATCAATTCGTCTCAGGCTTCGATCACTTCGTAAGAGTGGGTGATGTTGACGGCCTTTTCCAGCATCAGGGCCACCGAGCAGTACTTCTCCGCGGATAAATCCACCGCACGGGACACCGCCGCATCCTTCAGCTCTTTGCCGGTGACGATAAAGTGCAGATTGATATGGGTGAACAGGCGCGGCGCCTCTTCACGGCGTTCAGAAGTCAGCTTCACTTCGCAGTTGGTGACGTTTTGACGCCCTTTTTGCAGGATAGACACCACGTCAATTGCGCTACAGCCGCCCGCCGCCATCAGCACCATTTCCATCGGGCTGGGCGCTTTGTCCCCGGAGTTGCCATCCATTAAAATCTGGTGGCCGGAGGCCGACTCACCGATGAAGGTTAGACCTTCCACCCATTTCACACGCGCTTGCATAAAATTTAACTCCGCTGTTGCAATTTTCCTGACAGATTACGCGCACATAACAAATCTCGCAACGGAAGGCGACCTGGGTCATGCTGAAGCGAGACACCAGGAGACATGCGGTGAAAGCTATGCTAAAACAGTCTGGATGCTACAGTAATACATTGATGTACCGCATGTATGCTGAGGAGTTCACATTACAGGCTGCATAAATTGAGCAGCCAGCTTCCCAGGCATAGGGAAAAATACGATTGCATGCCCGGATGCCGTGTAGTGTCGGCGTCCGGAGATAGCTTATAACAGAGGATAACCGCGCATGGTGCTTGGCAAACCGCAAACAGACCCTACCCTTGAATGGTTCTTGTCTCATTGCCACATTCATAAGTACCCATCAAAGAGCACGCTGATTCACCAGGGTGAGAAAGCGGAAACGCTTTACTACATCGTAAAAGGCTCCGTGGCTGTACTCATCAAGGATGAAGAAGGTAAAGAGATGATCCTCTCTTACCTCAACCAGGGCGATTTCATCGGTGAATTAGGCCTGTTTGAAGAAGGTCAGGAACGTAGTGCCTGGGTACGTGCGAAAACCGCATGTGAAGTGGCCGAGATCTCTTACAAAAAATTCCGTCAGTTAATCCAGGTGAACCCGGACATCCTGATGCGCCTCTCTTCTCAGATGGCGCGTCGTCTGCAGGTCACTTCCGAGAAAGTCGGTAACCTTGCTTTCCTCGACGTGACGGGCCGTATCGCTCAGACCTTACTGAATCTGGCGAAACAGCCTGATGCCATGACCCACCCGGACGGGATGCAGATCAAAATCACCCGCCAGGAAATTGGCCAGATCGTCGGCTGTTCTCGTGAGACGGTTGGCCGTATTCTGAAGATGCTGGAAGATCAAAATCTGATCTCCGCACACGGTAAAACTATCGTCGTCTACGGTACCCGTTAAGTCGCTAAACGGCGTATTGCTCCGCGCAGTACGCCGTTTTTGTTTCTCCCATGTGGCGCAGGCTGATTTACCACCCGGAAGTCAACTATGCACTGCGGCAAACGCTGGTGCTGTGTCTACCTGTGGCCATCGGGCTTATGCTCGGCCATCTGCAGCAGGGGTTGCTGTTCTCATTAGTTCCTGCCTGTTGCAATATCGCCGGTCTCGACACCCCGCATAAACGCTTTTTCAAACGCCTGATCGTTGGCGGCTGCCTGTTTGCCGGCAGCAGCCTGATTGTGCAATTGCTTCTGGCGCGGGAAATCCCTCTGCCGCTTATCCTCAGCGCGCTGGCGCTGATTCTCGGCGTGACGGCGGAAATCAGTTCGCTGCACGCTCGCCTGTTGCCGGCATCGCTTATCGCCGCCATTTTTACCTTAAGCCTGGCCGGCAATATGCCCATCTGGGAGCCGCTGCTTATCTATGCGCTGGGAACCTTGTGGTACGGACTCTTTAACTGGTTCTGGTTTTGGCTCTGGCGGGAGCAGCCGCTGCGCGAGTCGTTAAGCCTGCTTTACCGCGAACTGGCTAATTATTGCGAGGCCAAATATAGCCTCCTGACGCAGCACACTGACCCGACGACCTCCCTGCCGCCGCTGCTTACCCGCCAGCAGAAGGTGGTCGATTTAATTACCCAATGCTACCAGCAGATGCATATGTTAGCCGCCAACCAGCGTAGCGATCATAAGCGCCTGCTGCGCGCGTTCCAGGTTGGGCTGGATCTGCAGGAACATATTTCAGTGAGCCTGCACCAGCCGGAAGAGGTGCAAAAACTGGTGGAGCGCAGCCATGCGGAAGCGGTTATCCGCTGGAACGCGCAGACCGTCGCCGCGCGTCTGCGGGTGCTGGCGGATGATATTCTCTACCACCGCTACCCGCGTCGCTTCCAGATGGATAAGCAAATCGGCGCGCTGGAAAAAATCGCTTATCAGCATTCCGATAACCCGGTAGGCCAGTTCTGCGCCTGGCACTTCAGTCGTATCGCCCGCGTGCTGCGCACCCAGCGCCCGCTGTACGCACGGAATCTGATGGCGGATAAAGAACGGCGCCTACCGCTACTACCGGCGCTGAAGAACTACCTGTCATTGAAATCCCCGGCGCTGCGCAACGCCGCGCGCATCAGCGTAATGTTGAGCATCGCCAGCCTGATGGGCAGCGCCCTACATCTGCCGAAGCCGTACTGGATCCTGATGACCGTGCTGTTCGTGACGCAAAACGGTTACGGCGCCACCCGCGTGCGGATTGTCCACCGGGCGGCAGGCACCCTGGCGGGCCTGGTGATCGCCTGGCTGACCCTACATTTCCACGTACCGGAGAGCTACACGTTAAGCGGTATGTTGTTCATCACGCTGCTGAGCTATCTCATCATCCGTAAACACTACGGCTGGGCGATGGTGGGCTTTACCGTCACCGCGGTATATACCCTGCAGTTGCTAACGCTTAACGGCGAGCAGTTCATCGTCGCCCGCTTTATCGATACCATCATTGGCTGTCTGATCGCCTTTGGCGGAATGGTCTGGCTATGGCCGCAATGGCAGAGCGGCCTGCTACGTAAAAACGCCCACGATGCCCTGGAGGCCGATCAGGAGGCTATTCGGCTGATCCTTAGCGCCGATCCGCAGGCCCCGGCGTTGGCCTACCAACGTATGCGCGTCAACCAGGCGCACAACGCCCTGTATAACTCGCTTAACCAGGCGATGCAGGAACCGGGCTTTAACTCGCACTATCTGGAAGATATGAAGCTGTGGGTAACCCATAGCCAGTTTATCGTTGAGCATATCAACGCCATGACCACGCTGGCACGCGAGCATACGATGCTAACGCCTGACCTGGCGCAGCGGTATCTGGAGTCTTGTGAAATTGCCCTGCAGCGCTGTCAGCAGCGTCTGGATTCAGACGGGCCGGGCAGCGCGGGCGATGTGAATATTATGGAATCCCAGGACGGGGAAGTGTTGCGTGGGCCGCTCAGCACCCTTGAGCAGCATTTGCAGCGGATCCTCGGCCATCTGAACACCATGCACACCATTTCGTCGGTGGCATGGCGTCAGCGTCCGCATCACGGCATCTGGCTACGCACGACTAAGCGCTAAGTACGTTTTTAACCGCCTGCGCGAAGCGCGCCATCCCTTCGGCGATATCGCTATCATCAATCACCAGCGACGGCACAAAGCGCATTACGTCCGGCCCGGCGTTTAACACCATCACCCCGGCCTCCGCCGCAGCATAGAGGAAATCGCGCGCGCGTCCGTGATGCTGCGGCTTAAGCGCGGCGCCGATTAACAGTCCCATGCCGCGGATGTCGCTGAACAGATCAAACTGCGCATCGATCTGCTGCAGGTGTTCGACAAACAGCGCCCGTTTGGCATTGACGCCCGCCAGCACCTGCGGCGTGTTAATCAGGTTGAAAGCCGCGGTCGCCACCGCACAGGCCAGCGGATTGCCGCCGTAGGTGGAGCCATGGGAACCGGCATGGAAGGCGCTGGCGATTTCATTGGTGGTTAACATCGCGCTAATCGGGAAACCGCCCCCGAGCGCTTTCGCGCTGGTCAGGATGTCCGGCGTCACGCCGTAATGCATATAGGCGAACAATGAACCGGTACGGCCCATACCGCACTGCACTTCATCAAATACCAGCAGCGCCTGATGCTGGTCGCACAGATCGCGCAGCCCCTGCAGGAACGCTGGCGTCGCCGCCATCACCCCGCCCTCGCCCTGAATCGGCTCAACCACCACCGCGCAGGTATGGTCATCGATCACCGCTTTCACCGCCTCGAGATCGTTAAATGGAACATGCACGATATCTGCCGGTTTCGGCCCGAAACCGTCAGAGTATTTCGGCTGACCGCCGACCGAGACGGTGAACAGCGACCGTCCGTGGAAAGCATTATGGAAAGCGATGATTTTGGTTTTGTACGGACTATGGCGAGTGATCGCGTAATGACGCGCCAGCTTGAACGCCGTTTCGTTGGCTTCCGTTCCGGAGTTCATAAACACCACGCGCTCGGCAAAAGTGGCATCTACCAGCTGGCGCCCCAGGCGCAGCGCCGGCTCGTTGGTAAAAACGTTGCTGGTGTGCCACAGGGTCTCGCCCTGCTCGTGCAGCGCCGCCACCAGCGCCGGGTGACAGTGGCCCAGCGCGGTCACCGCAATCCCGCCGGCAAAATCAACGTACTCTTTGCCCTGCTGATCCCAAACGCGGCTGCCTTTCCCCTTCACCGGAATAAACTCCGCCGGTGCATAAATCGGCAGAATGACTTCATCGAATGTGGCGCGGGTGATTGCCGGTTGATCTGTTGCCATGTGATGCCCATCCTTCTGTGTAATGTGCAATGATTGCGATGTTTTAATCACAAAATATGCATAATAAATCACATCATGGCAACTACAAATCAGCGTTTAAGGAAGTTTTCCAGCAACTGGTGTCCCTGTTCGCTAAGAATGCTCTCCGGGTGGAACTGCACGCCTTCGAGATCCCACTGGCGATGGCGGATACCCATGATTTCACCGCTGGCGCTGCGGGCGGTAACGATAAAATCCGCGGGAAGGGTCGGCGGGTCGATAACTAATGAATGGTAGCGCGTAACGGTAAGCGGGTTGTTTAGTCCCTGAAAAACGCCCTCGCCGTTGTGCTCAATCAGCGACGTTTTACCATGCATGACCTGCGCGGCGCGTACGATGGTGGCGCCAAAGACCTGGGCGATGGCCTGATGACCCAGACACACGCCGAGCAGCGGTGTTTTACCGGCATAGCGGCGGATAACGTTCAGCGAAATACCGGACTCATCCGGCGTGCAGGGGCCCGGCGAAATGACGATTTTCTCCGGCGCCAGCGACGCTATCTCTTCCAGCGTTAACTCATCGTTACGCTTAACCAGCACCTCCGCCCCCAGTTCACAAAAGTACTGGTACAGATTCCAGGTGAAAGAGTCATAGTTATCGATTAGCAGGATCATAGCGGCTCCGGAAAAAACAAAACCGGGCTATTCTACTCAGATTCCCGCGCTTCGCTCACCACTTTACGAAAGATCCGCTCCAGCGGCTCCGGGTCGCCCATCGCGCCCAGCTGGTTAGCCTGGCTCCACGCATCCGGATCGATGCCCCGCCAGTCGAGCAGGTAACCGGCGTGAATGGCCAACTGTTCGAAGAAGATCCTTTGCGTCAGGCCGTTGCCAAGGCGGAAAGGATGCAGGACATTGATTTCGCCGTAGTACCAGCTCAGGCGCTCGACGAAGGTCTCCCGGGGCAGTTCACACAGATAGTCCTCTTCTTCCAGCTTGCGCATCAGCGCGTTGCCCTCTTTCTCTATCCACGCGAAGTGGCAAAATGGCGTATCGCCCTGGTAGATATCGATTTCCCGCAGTTTGCCCGCCCAGTCAAAGAGATCCTGATAAAGTTGCCGGTGAATGGCGCAGAGATGCGGTAAACCGCGGCCGCGCGGGCCCAACGGGATCGTCGCCGCACGCAGCGAAGTGAATTCCCATACAGTTTGTTCCAGCCGTTGCGCCTGATGGATACCCAGCCGGTTACGCAGCACATCCAGCGCCGGATAGAGATAGGGGTCGCGACCGTCGCCATATTTATCGCTCATGACGCCTCCTCAGCTCGGCAAGACGCGCCAGCGCTTCCTCAGCCGTCAGGCTAACCAGCGGTACCGTCGCGCCTTCAAGGCGTCTGCTGGCCTGAAAATTGGCGTTGCGGGTCTGTTCCCAGAGCCGGGATTTTTGCTTATCGGTGAGTAAACGCATGGTCGCCTCCCTTATCGTCCCCTGTGTGCCACAAGTATAAGCAGCAATTTCGGGTTACG
Source organism: Klebsiella sp. 141162 (assembly GCF_050600755.1). Classification (NCBI taxonomy): domain Bacteria; kingdom Pseudomonadati; phylum Pseudomonadota; class Gammaproteobacteria; order Enterobacterales; family Enterobacteriaceae; genus Klebsiella; species Klebsiella sp. 141162. The sequence continues at coordinate 47,976 of NZ_JAQIRI010000003.1, forward strand.
CAGAGAGGCAAGCCAGGCGCAGGCGGACCGCCCGCGCCAGAAGAGGGTTACGGCAGCACTTTCGCCGAAAGAATAACGACCGGTTTGGACGGAACATTTTGGTACGGGCCAACGTTGTGGGTCGGAACCTGAGAGATTTTGTCGGCGACGTCCATACCCTTCACCACTTTACCAAATACCGCGTAGCCAAAATCACGCTGGCCGTGGTCGAGGAAGGCGTTATCCGCCACGTTGATGAAGAACTGGCTGGTCGCGCTGTCCTGATCGGCGGTACGCGCCATGGCGATCGTCCCGCGGGTATTACGCAGGCCATTGTCGGCTTCGTTTTTAATCGGCGGGTTAGGCTGCTTTTGCTGCATCTGCTCGTTAAAGCCGCCGCCCTGCACCATAAAGCCTGGGATCACCCGGTGGAAGGTCGTGTTGTTATAGAAACCGCTGTTCACGTACTTCAGGAAGTTATCGACAGAAATCGGCGCCTTCTGGCTATTCAGCTCCAACTCGATGTTGCCAGCAGAAGTGGTCAGCAGTACGTGCGGGTCGCCCTTGGCCGCCATGGCGGGGGAGAATGCTGAAATGGCGAATACGGCAGCCATCGCCGCCAGAGTGGATTTGAGCATGGAAATTCCTTAACGGAGCAGAGTAAAAAGCAAGTGCCTTGATTCTAAAGAGCCTTTGCATAGCGGGCTAGCCTTTTACCTAATTTTACTTAGCTGAAACACTTGTTACGAACTGACTCAATCCTCTCACCGATCACTAATGTGACTGATATCACATAAATCCATGCAATAAATTCTACATTTCAATATAAACGTTTGCCTTCATCACTTGAATGAATAAAATCTGTGCGCCCGGCGCAGCGTCAACGCGCTTTACCTATCTATTCACAGGCCTGTCATGACTAACAGCAATCGTATCAAGCTCACATGGATCAGCTTTTTCTCCTACGCCCTGACCGGCGCGTTGGTGATCGTCACCGGGATGGTGATGGGGAACATCGCAGATTATTTCCATCTGCCGGTGTCCAGTATGAGTAACACCTTTACCTTCCTCAATGCCGGTATTCTGATTTCTATCTTTCTCAATGCCTGGCTGATGGAGATCGTGCCGCTGAAAACCCAGCTGCGCTTCGGCTTTATCCTGATGCTGTTAGCCATCGCCGGGCTGATGTTCGGCCACAGCCTGACGCTGTTCTCCGCGTCGATGTTCGTGCTCGGTCTGGTCAGCGGGATCACCATGTCGATCGGGACTTTCCTGATTACCCACATGTATGAAGGCCGCCAGCGCGGTGCGCGTCTGCTGTTCACGGACTCCTTCTTCAGCATGGCAGGGATGATCTTCCCGATGGTCGCCGCCGTTCTGCTGGCGCGCAGCATCGAGTGGTACTGGGTTTACGCCTGTATCGGCCTGGTCTACGTCGCTATTTTCGTGCTGACTTTCGGCTGTGAGTTCCCGGTGCTTGGCAATAAAGCGCTGGCGGAAAACAGCCAGCCGGTAGTGAAAGAGAAATGGGGCATCGGCGTGCTGTTCCTTTCCATCGCCGCGCTATGCTACATCCTCGGCCAGTTGGGCTTTATCTCCTGGGTACCAGAGTATGCCAAAGGCCTCGGCATGAGCCTCGGCGATGCCGGTAACCTGGTCAGCGATTTCTGGATGTCCTATATGATCGGCATGTGGTCGTTCAGCTTCATCCTGCGCTTCTTCGACCTGCAGCGCATCCTGACCGTGCTGGCGGGCCTGGCGACAGTCCTGATGTATCTGTTCATTAACGGTTCGCCGGAGCATATGCCGTGGTTCATCCTGACCCTTGGCTTCTTCTCCAGCGCCATCTATACCTCGATCATTACCCTGGGCTCGCAGCAGACCAAAGTCGCTTCACCGAAGCTGGTGAACTTCATTCTGACCTGCGGCACCATCGGCACCATGCTGACCTTCGTGGTGACCGGGCCGATCGTCGCGGCTAGCGGCCCGCTGGCCGCGCTGCATACCGCGAACGGCCTCTATGCCGTGGTATTCGTGATGTGTCTGCTCCTTGGCTTCGTTTCCCGCCACCGTCAAAACGCGTCGGCGCACTAAGCCTTAGGCCCCTTTGCTTCGGCAAAGGGGCTATTTTTGGTAAAAAACAGCTCCTCGCCGCCTTTATCGGTCTGTATCCACGTCTGCGCCAGCTGCGTTGTCGCAATAACCCTTCCCTGACGAATTGACCAACGTACCGGCACCTGGCAGCGTACGGCTTCAAAACCGTTTTCCGCCGGCAAGATCACCAGATTAGCCGGGTTGCCGGTAGCGATGCCGTAATCATTGAGCCCAAAGGTTCTGGCGCTGTTGTGGGTAATCAGCTGTAGACTGTCGTTAATCTGCTGATAGCCCATCAGTTGGCAAACGTGCAGCCCCATATGCAGCACCTGTAGCATGTTGCCGGTTCCCAACGGATACCATGGGTCGAACACATCATCGTGGCCAAAACAGACATTAATGCCGGCCGCCATCAGCTCCTTGACCCGCGTCACGCCGCGCCGCTTCGGGTAGTCATCAAAGCGCCCCTGCAGATGAATATTGACCAGCGGGTTGGCGACGAAGTTAATGCCCGAGAGTTTTAACAGGCGGAACAGCCGCGAGGTATAAGCGCCATTGTAGGAGTGCATCGCAGTCGTATGACTCGCGGTCACCCGGGGGCCGATTCCCTCTTTTAACGCCAGCGCGGCGACCGTTTCGACAAAGCGTGACTGTTCATCGTCAATTTCATCGCAGTGGATATCCAGCGGACGCTGGTATTTCTGCGCCAGACGGAAGGCGATATGCAGCGATTCCACTCCGTATTCACGAGTAAATTCGAAATGCGGGATCGCCCCGACCACATCGGCGCCCAGCCGTAATGCCTCCTCCAGCAAACTCTCACCATTGGGGTAGGATAAAATCCCTTCCTGGGGGAAGGCGACTATCTGCAAATCGACCCACGGCGCTACCTCTTGTTTGACTTCCAGCATCGCTTTCAGCGCGGTCAACGATGGGTCAGAAACATCGACATGGGTGCGAACAAACTGGATGCCGTTGGCGATTTGCCAGCGCAGCGTTTTCCACGCACGGGCTTTCACATCCTCATGGCTTAGCAGCGCTTTACGCTCGGCCCAACGCTCAATCCCTTCGAACAGCGTCCCGGACTGGTTCCAGTTTGGCTCTCCCGCCGTCTGCGTGGTATCGAGATGAATGTGCGGTTCGATAAACGGCGGGATGGCCAATCCGCCGCGGGCGTTAAGCACTTCGTAGCTCTCGCTGCGTGCCTCTCCCATCGGCGTAATGTCGCCGAATCGCCCTTTATCAATCGCAATCTGCCACAACCCTTCCCTCTTTGGCAGATGGACGTTCTGAATTAACCACAGCGGCGTTGTCGACATAGTTTGCTCCCCTGAATATTGCTCATTTCTTCCGCTGCCTTTGTACATAAAAAGAACAGAACGGAAAAGCCTGATTTTTCCATAACTTATAAAAATCATTATAAATCATGAATATACTCATTAAGTGGTAGGTAAGTTCTAAATTGATTTGTATCAATGAGTGTAGTAGCTGAATCGTTAAGGTAGGCGGTAATAGAAAAGAAATCGAGGCAAAAATGAGCAAAGTCAGAATCGCTATTATCGGTAACGGCATGGTCGGCCATCGCTTTATCGAAGAGCTTCTTGATAAGGCGCCTGCCGGACAATTCGACATTACCGTGTTCTGTGAAGAGCCGCGTATCGCCTATGACCGTGTCCACCTGTCGTCTTACTTCTCCCATCACACTGCGGAAGAGCTGTCGCTGGTACGTGAAGGTTTCTATGAGAAACACGGCGTCAAGGTGCTGGTCGGCGAACGCGCGATTACCATCAACCGCCAGGAAAAGGTGATCCACTCCAGCGCTGGCCGTACCGTTTTCTACGACAAGCTGATTATGGCGACTGGCTCATACCCGTGGATCCCGCCGATTAAAGGCGCGGAAACCCAGGATTGCTTCGTCTATCGTACTATTGAAGATCTTAACGCCATCGAATCCTGCGCCCGTCGCAGCAAACGCGGCGCGGTGGTCGGCGGCGGCCTGCTCGGTCTGGAAGCAGCCGGCGCGTTGAAAAATCTCGGCGTGGAAACCCACGTGATCGAGTTTGCGCCGATGCTGATGGCCGAGCAGCTCGATCAGATGGGCGGCGAGCAGCTGAAACGCAAGATCGAAAGCATGGGGGTGAAAGTTCACACCAGCAAAAACACCAAAGAGATTGTTCAGCAGGGCACCGAGGCGCGCAAAACGATGCGCTTCGCCGACGGCAGCGAACTGCAGGTCGATTTCATCGTCTTCTCTACCGGTATCCGTCCGCGCGACAAGTTGGCTACCCAGTGCGGGCTGGCGGTCGCCCAACGCGGCGGCATCATGGTCAACGATAGCTGCCAGACCTCCGACCCGGATATCTACGCTATCGGCGAATGCGCCAGCTGGAATAACCGCGTGTATGGTCTTGTCGCCCCGGGCTACAAAATGGCGCAGGTGACGGTTGACCATATCCTCGGCAACGACAATCTGTTCACCGGCGCCGACCTCAGCGCCAAGCTGAAGCTGCTCGGCGTTGACGTTGGCGGTATCGGCGACGCCCACGGGCGTACGCCGGGCGCGCGTAGCTACGTCTATCTCGACGAAAGCAAAGAAGTCTACAAACGGCTTATCGTCAGCGAAGATAACAAAACCCTGCTTGGCGCGGTACTGGTCGGCGACACCAGCGATTACGGCAACCTGCTGCAGCTGGTGCTGAACGCCATCGAATTACCGGAAAATCCGGATTCGCTGATCCTCCCGGCCCACGCCGGCAGCGGCAAGCCGTCTATCGGCGTGGATAAACTGCCGGACAGCGCGCAGATTTGTTCCTGCTTCGACGTCAGCAAAGGCGACCTGATCGCCGCTATCAATAAAGGCTGTCACACCGTGGCGGCGCTGAAAGCGGAAACCAAAGCCGGAACCGGCTGCGGCGGTTGTATTCCGCTGGTAACGCAGGTGCTCAACGCCGAGCTGGCGAAACAGGGTATCGAAGTGAACAACAATCTGTGCGAGCACTTCGCCTACTCTCGCCAGGAACTGTTCCACCTGATCCGCGTGGAAGGCATCAAAACCTTCGACGAGCTGCTGGAAAAACACGGTCAGGGCTACGGCTGTGAAGTCTGTAAGCCGACCGTCGGTTCCCTGCTGGCCTCCTGCTGGAATGAGTACATCCTCAAACCACAGCACACGCCGCTGCAGGACACCAACGATAACTTCCTCGCCAACATCCAGAAAGATGGCACCTACTCGGTTATCCCGCGCTCCGCAGGCGGCGAAATTACGCCAGAAGGCCTGGTTGCCGTCGGTCGCATCGCGCGCGAATTTAATCTGTATACCAAAATCACCGGCTCCCAGCGTATCGGTCTGTTCGGCGCGCAAAAAGATGACCTGCCGGAGATCTGGCGTCAGCTGATTGAAGCCGGCTTCGAAACCGGCCATGCCTACGCCAAAGCGCTACGTATGGCGAAAACCTGCGTCGGCAGTACCTGGTGCCGCTACGGCGTCGGCGATAGCGTCGGCTTCGGCGTAGAACTGGAAAACCGCTATAAAGGCATCCGTACCCCGCACAAAATGAAGTTCGGCGTCTCCGGCTGTACCCGTGAATGCGCGGAAGCACAGGGTAAAGACGTTGGGATCATCGCCACCGAGAAAGGCTGGAACCTGTACGTGTGCGGTAACGGCGGGATGAAACCACGCCACGCCGATCTGCTGGCCGCGGACCTCGATCGCGATACGCTCATCAAATATCTCGACCGCTTTATGATGTTCTACATCCGCACCGCCGATAAGCTGACCCGTACCGCGCCGTGGCTGGACAACATGGAAGGCGGCATCGACTATCTGCGCAGCGTCATCATCGACGATAAGCTGGGCCTGAACGATCACCTTGAAGAAGAGCTGGCTCGCCTGCGCGACGCTTTCGCCTGCGAATGGACCGAGACCGTCAATAACCCGGCGGCGCAGACGCGCTTCAAACACTTTATCAACAGCGACCAGCGCGACCCGAACGTTCAGGTAGTGCCGGAACGTGACCAGCATCGCCCGGCCACGCCCTATGAGCGCATCCCGGTCACGCTGGTGGAGGAAAACGTATGAGCCAGTGGGTAAACATCTGCAAAATTGACGACATCCTGCCGGCGACCGGCGTCTGCGCGCTGCTGGGGCAACAGCAGGTGGCTATCTTCCGTCCGTACCATGACGACAGAGTGTTCGCCATCAGCAATATCGATCCATTCTTCAATGCCAGCGTGCTGTCCCGCGGGATCATCGCTGAGCATGACGGCGCGCTGTGGGTTGCCAGCCCGCTGAAAAAGCAGCGCTTCCGCCTCAGCGACGGGTTGTGCATGGAAGATGAGAGCCACTCCATCGCCCATTACGAAGCCCGTGTTAAAGATGGCAAAGTGCAGCTGAAAGCCTGATGCCGCATGGTTCCCTCCGCGCCGCGGGGGGAACCATATCATCGGCTTATAACCACTACTAAGTAGAGGCGGCAAAATTCATATCTCCGTGATTCCCTCTGCTGCTATGCTACGACCGCACTCCCTTTCCCCCCTTGCCGTGAGGATCTGCCGTGGACCACTTACCTATTTTTTGCCAACTACGCGATCGCGACTGCTTGCTGGTCGGCGGCGGCGATGTCGCTGAACGCAAGGCGCGTCTATTGCTCGACGCCGGCGCCCGGTTAACGGTGAATTCACGCCAGTTTACTCCGCAGTTTCAGGTGTGGGCCGAGGCGCAGATGCTGACGCTGGCGCAGGGCGATTTCAATCCTGCGCTGCTCGATAACTGCTGGCTGGCGATCGCCGCCACCGACGATGATGTCGTTAATCAGCAGGTCAGCGAGGCAGCCGAATCACGGCGTATTTTCTGTAACGTGGTGGATGCGCCCCGTCAGGCTAGCTTTATCATGCCGTCAATTATCGACCGCTCGCCGCTGATGGTCGCCGTGTCTTCCGGTGGTACCTCGCCGGTGTTGGCGCGCCTGCTGCGTGAAAAGCTCGAATCGCTGCTGCCGCTGCATCTCGGACAAATCGCCCGCTATGCCGGGCAGCTGCGCTCAAGGGTGAAAAAGCAGTTCGCTACCGTCGGCGAACGCCGCCGCTTCTGGGAAAAGCTATTTGTTAACGATGGCCTCGCCCAATCGCTGGCGAACGATGATCGTCAGGCCGTCGCCGATACCACGGAACGGTTACTGAATGAACCACTGGAACATCGCGGCGAAGTGGTGCTGGTTGGCGCCGGTCCGGGCGATGCCGGTCTGCTCACCCTCAAAGGGCTGCAGCAGATCCAGCAGGCCGATGTGGTGGTCTACGACCGGCTGGTCTCCGACGATATTATGAATCTGGTGCGCCGCGACGCCGATCGGGTATTTGTCGGCAAACGCGCAGGCTATCACTGCGTGCCGCAGGAGGAAATTAACCAAATCCTGCTGCGCGAAGCGCAAAGCGGCAAGCGTGTCGTGCGCCTGAAAGGCGGCGATCCGTTTATTTTTGGCCGCGGCGGCGAAGAGCTGGAGACTCTTTGCGCGGCAGGTATTCCGTTCTCGGTGGTGCCAGGGATCACCGCCGCATCCGGCTGCTCGGCCTACTCAGGCATTCCGCTTACCCACCGTGATTTCGCCCAGGGCGTACGTCTAATTACCGGCCATCTGAAAACCGGTAGCGATCTCGACTGGCAAAACCTGGCGGCGGAAAAACAGACGCTGGTGTTCTATATGGGGCTAAACCAGGCGCCGGCGATCCGTGAAAAGCTGATCGCCCACGGCATGGCGGCGGATATGCCGGCCGCCATCGTCGAGAACGGCACCGCGGTCAACCAGAAGGTTGTCGCCGGCACTCTGGATCGGTTGGATATTCTGGCGCAGCAGATGGCCAGCCCGGCATTGATTATCGTGGGCCGCGTGGTGGCGCTACGCGACAAGCTGAACTGGTTTTCTCACCATTAAGCTAATGCGCTCTGACAGACACAAAAAAACCGGGATTATCCCGGTTTTTTTACCTTCAGCGAGCCTTGTTACGGCTTAGCGACAAAGCCAATCGCTTCATACACCGCTTTCAGGGTCTTAGAAGCGTGCGCGCTGGCTTTTTCCGCCCCCTCTTTCATCACCTGATTAAGGAACGCTTCGTCGTTGCGGAAACGGTGATAGCGCTCCTGCAGCTCGGTCAGCATACCGGAAACCGCTTCGGCGACTTCGCCTTTCAGGTGGCCGTACATTTTACCTTCAAAGTGCTGTTCCAGTTCCGGAATGCTCTGGCCGGTCACGGCGGAGAGGATATCCAGCAGGTTGGAAACGCCCGCTTTGTTTTGCACATCGTAACGGACAACCGGCGGCTCGTCGGAGTCGGTCACCGCGCGTTTAATCTTCTTAACTACCGATTTCGGGTCTTCCAGCAGACCAATGACGTTGTTGCGGTTGTCATCGGACTTGGACATCTTCTTGGTCGGCTCCAGCAGGGACATCACGCGCGCGCCGGACTTAGGAATAAACGGCTCCGGCACTTTAAAGATATCGCCATAGATAGCGTTAAAGCGCTGCGCGACGTCGCGGCTCAGCTCAAGATGCTGTTTCTGATCTTCGCCTACCGGTACCTGGTTGGTCTGGTACAGCAGAATATCAGCGGCCATCAGTACCGGGTAGTCAAACAGACCGGCGTTGATGTTCTCGGCGTAGCGCGCGGACTTGTCTTTAAACTGGGTCATGCGGCTCAGCTCGCCGAAATAGGTGTAGCAGTTCAGCGCCCAGCCCAGCTGGGCGTGTTCCGGCACGTGAGACTGGACGAAAATGGTGCTCTTTTGCGGATCGATACCACAGGCCAGGTACAGCGCCAGCGTATCCAGCGTCGCTTTACGCAGGTTCTGCGGATCCTGACGCACGGTGATTGCGTGCTGGTCAACGATGCAGTAAATACAGTGATAGTCATCCTGCATGTTTACCCATTGACGCAGCGCACCCATATAGTTGCCAATGGTCAATTCACCTGAGGGCTGTGCGCCACTAAAAACGATGGGCTTAGTCATTTTTTAATTCCTGAGTTTCACTGTACGGTAGCCCAAGAGCGGGCAAGAGTTCATTAAATTGGTCAAAGATAAAATCCGGCTCGCTCAACGCAATCGGCTCGCCGTAGTTGTAGCCGTAAGTCAGACCGATAGAGCAACAGCCCGCCGCTTTCGCCGCCTGAATATCATTGCGCGAATCCCCAACGAACAGGAGTTCGGCTGGCGTCAGAGAGAGCTTTTCCGCCACCAGCAGCAGCGGATCCGGATGCGGCTTTTTATTCTTCACATCGTCGCCGCCGATCACCACGCTAAAGTACTTCGCGATATCGAGGGCCTCGAGCAAGGGCGCCACGAACGGTGTCGGTTTGTTGGTAACCAGCGCCAGCGGCAGGCCTTTTGCGTGCAGCGCGCCGAGCGTATCGGCCACTGCCGGGAACAAGAAACTGCCTTCTTCCGCCGCTTCGGCGTAATAGCGGTCGAACAGTTTACGCAAAACGCGTAGCTGTTCGTCTTGCGGTATATCATGATCGTCGACGGAAGGTTTCCCCATCGCCGCGCGTAACGTGGCACGCTCCTGGCGAGCCCAATTCAGCGCCCGCTCCATCAGGACGTCTGCGCCGTTGCCAATCCAGGTCACGACGCGCTCTTCACCTGCCACCGGCAGTTCCAGCGCGTAAAGCGCGCTATCAACGGCGGCGGTTAAACCCGGCGCGCTATCGACCAGCGTACCGTCCAGGTCAAATGCCACGCCGCGGATGGCCTGTAATTTATCCATGACTAACCTTCGCTAATTCACTGCGCATTTGATCAATAACTTTTTTGTAGTCCGGCTGGCCGAAGATCGCCGAACCGGCGACAAACATATCCGCACCGGCGGCGGCAATTTCACCAATATTGCTGGCTTTCACGCCGCCATCGACTTCAAGGCGAATGTCGTAGCCGGATTGATCGATAAGCTGACGCACCTGACGCAGTTTTTCAAGAGTGTGCGGAATAAAGGACTGGCCGCCAAAGCCTGGGTTAACCGACATCAGCAGAATCACATCCAGCTTATCCATAACGTAATCGAGATAGCTCAGCGGCGTTGCCGGGTTGAATACCAGCCCCGCTTTACAGCCGTGCTCTTTGATAAGCTGCAGGCTGCGGTCGACGTGTTCAGAGGCTTCCGGGTGGAAAGTGATAATGCTGGCGCCGGCTTCGGCAAAATCAGGAATGATGCGGTCGACCGGCTTTACCATCAGGTGCACATCGATCGGCGCGGTAATGCCGTAGTTGCGCAGCGACTTCAGCACCATCGGGCCAATCGTCAGATTCGGCACGTAGTGGTTGTCCATGACGTCGAAGTGTACGACATCCGCGCCCGCCGCCAGTGCCTTAGCGGTATCCTCGCCCAAACGGGCAAAATCAGCCGACAGAATCGAAGGGGCAATCAAATACTGCTTCATCCGCATCTCCTTGAAATTTATTTGGTCTTCGGCGGACGGTACAGCGCTAAGAGCTCGTCCACCTTTTTACGCGTACCACCGTTGCTGCTGATGCTGCGCCGAACCTTCACAATATGCGTTTCCGCCGCGTTTTTATACCACTCCTGCGTCAGCGGCGTGCGGTGGTTTGAGATAAGCACCGGGATCCGCTTTTTCATCAACGATTCCGCCTTTTTCGCCAGCATTACCTGCTGATCAAGGTTGAAACTGTTGGTGTGGTAGGCGGTAAAATTCGCCGTCGCCGTCAGCGGCGCGTACGGCGGGTCGCAATAGACCACCGCCCGGCTATCGGCTCGCTTCATGCACTCTTCATAAGATTCGCAGTAAAACTCGGCGTTCTGCGCCTTGGCGGCGAAGTGATAGAGCTCAGCCTCGGGGAAATAGGGCTTTTTGTAGCGGCCAAACGGCACGTTGAACTCGCCGCGCAGGTTGTAGCGGCACAATCCGTTGTAGCCATGGCGATTCAGATACAGGAACAGCACCGCGCGACGCAGGGGATCCTGACTCTGGTTGAATTCATCACGGTACTGGTAGTAGCGCTCCGCGGCGTTGTTTTCCGGCGTAAACATCTCGCGTGCGGCGCTGACGTATTCGTCAGTGCGCAATTTGACGATGTTATACAGACCGATCAGATCGCTATTGATATCCGCGAGGATATAACGAGAAAAGTCGGTATTCAGGAATACCGACCCAGCGCCCACGAAGGGCTCAATTAAGCATTCACCTTCCGGCAAATGCTTTTTAATATCGTCAAGCAGGGGGTATTTCCCCCCTGCCCACTTCAGAAAAGCGCGATTCTTTTTCATGCTGCCTAACTAATTACACTTTCTCCGGCTGTGGAGAAATCGCTCCGACAGCATCCTGCGCTTAAGACTACTCGCGGCATTACTTCAGGTCAGCTTGTACCTGATGCAGCGGTTTTGCCCATGGATTTTTCGCCTGAACATCCGCAGGGAGCGTGGCGACGGCACGTTTCGCTTCATCTTTCGAAGCGTAGATGCCGCTGACCAGCACATACCACGGTTGACCGTTGCGAGTCGTCTCATAGACAACATATTTTTCCAGCTTCTCTTTCTTCGCCCAGTTGTTCAGGTTGTTGTAGTTAGAGGAGCTGCTGAGCTGCAACGTATAGTTACCTGACGGCGCAGACTTCATCGAACCAACATCGCCAGCCGTTTTGCTACCAGCCGCTGCGGTCGCCGCAGGCGCAGTGGCCGCCGGGGTGGAGGTCGTTGCGGCAGGCGCAGTCGCGGTAGCCGTTGGCGCGGTTGTCGCAGCCGGTTTAGTCTGCGCAGTGGCGACAGGCTTGCTGGCGGTAGCCACCGGCGCGCTCTCTACGCGCTTAGGTTTGGTTTCAACCGGCGCTTTGGCGGTAGCCTGCGGCTTGCTTTGCGGTTTCGGTTCAATCACCACCTGTTTACGCTCGGCAGGACGCGGCGCGGCAGCCGTCTGGCGTTCGGTCGTTTGACGCGGCGCGGCGCCATTACGCATTGGCGCAACGGTCGCAGGTTCGGTCGGTAAGGTGGAGTTAGCAACGGCGCTATCCAGTTGACCCTGCTGCTGAGTCAGCGCGTTGTTCAGGTCGCCCTGAACTTCCACACGCTGCTGGCCCTGCGGCTCAGAGGCGGGTTGACCCTGAGTCGGATTAGAGGCGATCGGCGGCAGAGAAACGTCCTGCGGCTGCTGCTGGTTGGTGTTGCCCGCAGTTTGATCGACCGGCTGCGCGGCATTGTTGTTCTGGTCAGCGGTCATGCTTTGATCGCCTGACAGGTTAACGCTCTTCTCACCAGAAGCGGATTCATTGGAAGAAGATGGCGATTTCAGCGCCGAACCCACGCCGACAATCAGCAGCAGGAGTACCAGCACCCCGACGCCCATCATGACATACTGGCGGGAAGCCGGTTTAGCAGGGGCCTTTTTGCGTTTACGCGGACGGCGTTCAACCTGCTGCTCTTCTTCTGCTTCTTCTTCGGACTCAAGGTCCTCTTCATACTCTTCTTCATCGCGTTCACGACGGGCTTTGTTCGCGCGCGTCGGACGGCTTTCATCAGCCTCGAGATCGAGATCGTCGAAATTGATCTGCGGATCGGCGTCACGCTCGGAAGACTGACGGGAACGACCAGTACGACGATCGTTGCGATCGGCTTTCATATCGTCTTCTGGTTTGAAATCATCCATTTAACACCCCACTAAAAGGCTTATGCTCACGATTATTGCATGTTGCCCGAAATGATAACGCCGCGCGGACGCGGCTAGACCTTCTTATTGTTGCGCCTGCTGAGTATCAGCAATCGCGCCAAGAACTACATCGTGCGACACTCCGCCGCGGACCTCGCTCTTTCCTATAGCGAGCGGCAATACCAGGCGCATTTCGCCTGCCAGTACCTTTTTATCACGCATCATGTGAGGCAAGTACGCTTCTGCAGACATTTCCTGCGGCCCGCGTACCGGCAACCCTGCACGTTGCAACAGCGCAATCATACGCTGCGTATCCTGCGCGCTAAACTGCCCTAAACGCTCGGACGTATGCGCCGCCATGACCATTCCTGCCGCCACAGCTTCGCCATGTAGCCAGTTACCGTAGCCCATTTCAGCTTCGATAGCATGACCAAATGTATGTCCCAGATTCAGTAAAGCACGTAACCCGGTTTCGCGCTCGTCGGCAGCGACAACTTCGGCTTTTAGCTCACAACAACGGCGAATACAGTACGCCATCGCTGATTCATCCAGCGCCATCAGCGCATCGATGTTGTCTTCAAGCCAGCAGAAGAACTCGCCGTCGAGGATAATGCCGTACTTAATGACCTCAGCCAGGCCGGAGGAGAGCTCGCGCTTCGGCAATGTTTTGAGACAATTAAGGTCGACGACCACGGAAACCGGCTGCCAGAAGGCGCCAATCATATTTTTACCGAGGGGATGGTTTACGGCCGTTTTGCCGCCAACCGAAGAGTCCACCTGCGAAAGCAGCGTGGTGGGAACTTGAATAAAACGTACGCCGCGCTGATAGCTCGCCGCGGCAAAACCGGTTAAATCGCCAACCACGCCGCCGCCGAGCGCCACGAGTGTGGTGTCGCGGCCATGTGGTTTTTGCAACAGCGCGGTAAATACCGTATCCATCACCGCCAGGCTTTTATACTGCTCGCCATCCGGCAGGATCACGCTGTCGACATTGACACCCGCTTGCTCCAGTACGGAGCGAACGGTATCAAGATAAAGCGGCGCCAGCGTTTCATTGGTGACCAGCATAACCTGGTCGCCTGATTTCAGTGGCAGAAAAGAAGCTGGATCGTTAAACAAACCAGCCGCGATGGTAATCGGGTAACTACGTTCCCCGAGAGTTACAGTCAGCTTCTCCATAACGCGACGTCCACCTCAGTTGCTTTACTCTGACGCACTTTATTAAGCCAGAATCAGTTGCTTTCCAGCATATGAATAATCTGGTTTGCAACGACTTTCGCGCTTTGATCGTCGGTGCGGATAGTCACATCGGCAATCTCTTCATACAGCGGATTACGCTCATCTGCCAACGCTTCAAGAACTTCACGTGGCGGCGCATCTACTTGTAATAAAGGACGCTTTTTATCGCGCTGCGTACGAGCAAGTTGTTTTTCGATCGTTGTTTCCAGGTAGACCACCACGCCGCGGGCGGAGAGACGGTTACGCGTTTCACGGGATTTTACTGAGCCGCCGCCAGTGGCGAGTACGATTCCCTGTTTTTCCGTCAACTCATTGATGATTTTTTCTTCACGATCGCGGAAGCCTTCTTCGCCTTCGACATCGAAGACCCAGCCGACGTCTGCGCCAGTGCGTTTCTCAATCTCTTGATCAGAATCGTAAAATTCCATGTTGAGCTGTTGGGCTAACTGGCGCCCAATAGTGCTTTTGCCGGCACCCATAGGCCCAACCAGAAAGATATTGCGTTTCTCTGCCATTTTTTCGGTACTACTAAGACTATTCGTTAATGATAAACCCGCTTCGCAGACACCCAGCGCAGCAGGACATGAACTGAAACCTCATATGCAATAGAGCGAGAGTCAGACTAAAAATTATCTCAATACTCCGGCTGGTTTGGCAACAGAATAAAATCACCGGACATAAAGGGAGGATTGATGTCGTACCCGACTCTCAAATCGGTACCCCTTGTATGCTAAATCCGTCCCCGCGTCAAACACCTGAAACGTGTTTAGCATGAAAAACCCGCTTAATGTACTGCCAGAATACGCGGCGTGATGAAGACAACCAGTTCACGTCGTTCATTATCTTTACCATCATGGCGAAACAGCTGCCCGAGTAAGGGGATTTCGCCAAGCAACGGCACGCTGTCGCGCGCCGACTTATTCTTCTGCGAAAAAATACCGCCCAGCGCCAGGGTCTCGCCGCTTTTCACCTCGACTAAGGTTTCAATCTCTTGCTTATCAATTGCCAGCGCTTCGCCGTTTTCTTGCTGCAGTACCTGGCCTGGCGTATTTTCGCTAATGCGCAGCTTCAGGCGCACGCGATCCTGCTGTAGCACCGTCGGCGTCACCTCCATACCCAGGACCGCCTCTTTAAACTCAACCGAGGTGGCGCCGCTTTCTCCGCTGGAGACCTGATAGGGTATCTCGCTGCCCTGTTTGATACTAGCGGGTTGCATATGCGACGCCAGCAGGCGCGGACTGGCGATGATGTCCACCTGCTGCTTTTGCTCCAGCGCGGAAAGCTCAAGCTCCAGTAGCCGCCCGTTAATCCGGCCGATATTAAACCCGCCGCGGGTGGTCGCGTCTGACACCGCCAGGTTACTGCTCAGGTTGGTAATTTTCCCCATCCCCGGCGTGCTGCTGGCCTCCGCCAGGCTCCACTTCACGCCAAGCTCACGCAGGCTGGTCGCGCTCATTGACACAATGTGCGCCGCCAGCTCCACCTGGCCGACCGGCAGATCCATCTCTTCAGCCCACGCCTTCAGCGCCGGCAGATGCCGATCGTCGTCGCGGATTAACAGACGATTAGTTCGCCGATCGACGGTCATCGTGCCGCGGGCGCTCAACAGCTTGCTCCCGGATTTCGCCAGTTCGTCTGCGTCGGCATAGCGAAGCGGGATACTGTGGTTACGTAATGGCAGATTCTGCCAGCGTTTAGCCTGCTCGGCTTCCTGCTGCGTCCGTTTCGCTTGCTGCCACGCCAGCGTGTGGATGTACAACACCGTGCCCTGACGGGCCATTGTCAGTCCAGCGCTATCGAGAACCGACTGGAGCGCCTGTTGCCAGGGGACGCTATTTAAGTGGAGCGACAGCGTGCCGCTGACCTCCGGCGCCACGATTAAATTAAGATGTTGCATTTCCGCCAGGCTTTGCAGTACCTGGGCCACCGGTACATCATCAACCACCAGCGATACCGGCGGTTCTTTTTTCGCCGCCGCGGCCAGCAGCGGCAGCAGCAGAAGTAGCAGGCTTATCCTTCGCATCATGTTGGCTTTCCTTACGTGACCAGACCCAGCGTGCGGGTTCACACCCGGTATTGGCCTCCAGAGTTAATGTTTCTGCCGTTAGCTGTCGAATTCGCCAGCCGCCAGGCAAAACGTCGTTAATTCGTACACGCCGCCACTGACCGGTATGATCCTGAACAAGACCCAGCCACTGGGCCGGGCGGCCAACCCCGCCGCCGTAACGCCACTGCGTCAGCTGCGCGGTCTGGCAGTGGTCCTCGACCGGTAAAAAAGGATCGCGCGCTCCTGCCAGCAGCGGGCAAACCAGCAGCAGCATGTATCCTTTATATTTCATCGTCGCGCTCCAGTTGCAACGACATCTGTAGTACCCCTTTTTCATCATTTAGTGAAAAAGCGCTAGCGTGTACCCCGCAATCGGCAAGCCAGGCGAACAGCGGCGGCACCGACTGCCAGTTAACCGCCGCCAGCATCTCACCGCCGCGCCCTCGCGGTTGCCAGGCCTGTAACAAGATACCGGCCACGGGTGGCTCCAGCGGTGAAAAACGCCGGGCCGTCCAATCATCAACCACGCGCTGCTGCAGCGTGGCCCGCAGCGGCATTACTCGCCGCCATTGCGTCTGTAGGGGCGGCGGCGTGGGCTGCGAAGCGCTGACAACAACAAGCGAAAACGCCAGATACACTGCCGCAGCCAAAACTGTGGCGCAAAGTAACGCTAACGGCCATCCGCGCAGCGCCTGCAGGCGTTCAATCGCTGTCCGCATCGGCAGTGTCTCCAGGTAGAAAAAAACTAAATGACCAGCGTCCCTGTGTATCGCGATGCGTTCCTCCTGCCATCGCCGGTTGAAACCCCTCCAGCTTGCCAAGCGCCTTTTCCAGCGCCACCACCGCCTTGAGGTTCAGCGCCAGGCCGCTGAGGGTGATGCCCTGTGGTTGGTAGTCCAGTCTGGTTAACCACAGCGGCTCCGGCAACAGCGACGCTAACGTGAGCAATCGTGTCTGCCAGGCCTGCATTTCGGCTCGCCGCTGCGCTTGCCGTGCCTGCCGCTCACCGCGCTGTATTTCTTCGCGCATCTCCCGCTCGCGTTGCAACAGCGTGGAATAAAGCAGATTGTCGGCCTGGGTATGCATCGCCTGCTGCGCCGCGTCCATCTGGCGTAACGTACGCGCAGCTATCGTCAGGGCGGCGATGCTTAACGCCATCGCTACCGCCAGCAGCCCGCCCAGACGCAAGCGTTGCCGCCGTCGCGTCTCGCGCCACGGCAGAAGATTAATCGGCTGCGCCATGGTTATTTACCTCCCAGCGCCAAACCAAGCGCGATAGCAAAGCGATCGCCGCAGGCGGGAAGCGGCGGCTGCAGGCGGTGGATCACACTCCAGCAATCAAAGCTATTTTCCGCCAACGGCAGGCTGCTACAGAGCTGAAACTGTTCATCGTTGAGGCGCGAGGTTAAGTGCGAGAAAGAGGGGGCTTCAGCGCATGGACAATAGCCCCAGCGCTCCTGGGTCGCCCATAACCACTGCGCGTCCCCCTGCCAGACCAATCCCTGAGTCGCGTCAGTAAGCCAGGGAAAAAAAGAAGTGAGAGCAGCCGCATCCGGCACGATCGCCGCCAGGCGCAGCTTCAGCCGCCGAGCCAGTTGACGCAGCGCGTCGATATCCAAACGCTGAGCCGCCGTCGCCTGCCAGCCATCGTTAGCCGCGCGGGCGGTGTAATCGATACACAGCGAAGAGGCAGGCATTTCCAGCTGACGCGCCATCGTACCCGCTATCCACATCGCTCTTTCGTTTTCCCGCAGCGACACCTGTGGCGCCGGCAACTGCTTTTGCAGCGTACGGCTGGCAGGAAGCGCAATGCACACCTGATGCTGTAACGGCAGCTCGCGGCGCCAATCACGTAACCGCTTCACCGCCTCATTGATGTCAACGATGCTGCCCTGCGCCACCAGGCCGGGCGGCAGCGGAATTCGCCACCAGCGACGTAACGCCCAGCGTCCACGTTCGTACAATAGTGCCACTATGGCGACGCTATCCTGTTGAATGTGAATTCCTATACGCCAATTTCTGAAAGTCATGCTTAGATCTCCTTATCCGCGATTGCGATTCAAGGAGCAGCCTGGATATACCATGTGGCGAAATGGGGGCTTTTAGCGTCGATCGACACGCCGTCTGGAAGACATAGCGCCAGCAAGCCGCCCCGTGGGGGTATATCAATGCTCCTGGCTTGCCTTTATACTACCGCGCGTTTGTTTATAAACTGCCCAAATAAAACTAAATGGGAATTCTCCGGTGAAGTTCGTAAAGTATCTTTTTATCCTTGCAGTTTGTTGCGTTCTGCTGGGAGCAGGCTCGATTTATGGCCTCTACAAATTTATAGAGCCGCAACTCCCCGACGTCGCGACCTTAAAGGATGTGCGCTTGCAGATCCCGATGCAGGTTTATAGCGCGGACGGCGAGCTCATTGCGCAATATGGCGAAAAGCGCCGCATTCCCGTCACTCTGCAGCAGATGCCGCCGGAGCTGATAAAAGCGTTTATCGCGACTGAAGATAGCCGCTTCTATGAGCATCATGGCGTCGATCCGGTGGGGATTTTCCGCGCCGCCAGCGTGGCGATGTTCTCAGGCCATGCCTCGCAGGGCGCCAGTACCATTACTCAGCAGCTTGCGCGTAACTTCTTCCTCAGCCCGGAAAAAACGATAACGCGTAAGATCAAAGAGGTTTTCCTCGCGATCCGCATCGAACAGCTGCTGAATAAAGACGAAATTCTCGATCTTTACCTCAATAAAATTTACCTCGGCTACCGCGCCTATGGCGTCGGCGCCGCCGCGCAGGTTTACTTCGGTAAAACGGTCGATCAGCTGACGCTAAGCGAAATGGCGGTCATCGCCGGTCTACCAAAAGCGCCTTCCACCTTTAACCCGCTCTATTCGCTGGATCGCGCGACCTCGCGTCGCAACGTGGTGCTGTCGCGTATGCTGGGAGAAGGCTATATCACCCAGGCACAGTACGATCAGGCGCGCAGCGAGGCGATTGACGCCAGCTATCACACGCCGGAAATCGCCTTCTCCGCCCCGTATTTGAGCGAAATGGTGCGTCAGGAGATGGTCAACCGCTACGGCGAGCAGGCCTACGAAGACGGCTATCGCGTCTACACCACCATCACGCGTAAAAACCAGCAGGCCGCTCAGCAGTCGGTGCGTAAAAACGTGCTCGATTACGACATGCGCCACGGCTATCGCGGCCCGGCCAACGTGCTGTGGAAAGTTGGCGAGACCCCGTGGGATAACAAAAAAATCCTCGATACGCTGAAAAAACTGCCGGGCGTCGGCCCGCTGGCGCCGGCGGTAGTCACCTCCGCGAACTCGCAGGAAGCCGTCGCGTTGCTGGGCAACGGCACGTCGGTGGCGTTAACGATGGATGGCGTCCGCTGGGCGCGTCGCTACGTTTCCGATACGCAACAAGGCTCGACGCCACGCAAAGTGACTGACGTCATTCAGACCGGGCAGCAAATTTGGGTGCGCAAAGAGGGCGACAAATGGTGGCTGTCGCAGGTGCCGGAAGTGAACTCCGCGCTGGTCTCTATCAACCCGCAAAATGGCGCGATTATCGCTCTGGTCGGCGGCTTTGACTTCAATCAGAGTAAATTCAACCGCGCTACCCAGGCGCTACGTCAGGTTGGCTCCAATATCAAGCCGTTCCTTTATACCGCGGCGATGGACAAAGGCTTAACCCTCGCCAGTATGCTTAACGATGTGCCGATCTCCCGCTGGGATGCCGGCGCGGGCTCCGACTGGCGGCCAAAAAACTCGCCGCCGCAGTACGCCGGCCCTATTCGTTTGCGTCAGGGATTAGGTCAGTCGAAGAACGTGGTGATGGTGCGCGCGATGCGCGCAATGGGCGTCGATTATGCGGCAGAGTATCTGCAGCGTTTCGGCTTCCCGGCGCAGAACATCGTCCATACCGAATCACTGGCGCTGGGTTCCGCTTCCTTTACCCCGCTACAGGTCGCCCGCGGCTACTCGGTAATGGCTAACGGCGGCTTCCTGATTAACCCGTACTTCATTAGCAAGATCGAGAACGACCAGGGCGGCGTGCTGTTTGAAGAGCGGCCTAAGGTCGCCTGTCCGCAATGTAATTCGCCGGTGATCTACGGCGATACGCCGAAATCCAACGTGCTGGAAAACCAGGATGTCGAAGAGGTCGCCACCTCTCAGGAGCCGCAAAACGGCGACGTCCCGCCGCAGCCGCAGCTTGAGCAGGCTAATCAGTCGCTGGTCGCGCAAAGCGGCGCGCCGGAGTATGCCCCGCATGTTATCAACACGCCGCTGGCCTTCTTGATTAAGAGCGCGCTGAATACCAATATTTTCGGCGAACCAGGCTGGATGGGCACCGGCTGGCGTGCGGGCCGCGATCTGCAGCGTCATGATATCGGCGGCAAAACCGGTACCACCAACAGCTCGAAAGACGCGTGGTTCTCCGGCTACGGTCCGGGCGTCGTGACTTCGGTGTGGATTGGTTTCGATGACCACCGTCGCGATTTGGGCCGTACCACCGCTTCCGGCGCGATTAAAGATCAGATTTCGGGTTATGAAGGCGGCGCTAAAAGCGCCCAACCGGCCTGGGATGATTTTATGAAACGGGTGCTGGAAGGCGTGCCGGAAGAGCCGTTAACGCCGCCGCCGGGTATTGTTACGGTGAATATCGACCGCAGTACAGGTCAACTGGCTAACGGCGGCAACAGCCGCGCCGAGTACTTCATCGAGGGCACACAGCCTACCCATCAGGCGGTGCGCGAAGTTGGCACCACCATTACCGATAGCGGTGGCGAAACCCACGAGTTGTTCTAATAAAAAAAGCGCCTGCGGGCGCTTTTTTTATGTCCGGATGAGACGCTTATAACTACAAACGCCCCTGCGCCTGTAGCCATTCACGCACCAGAAACAGCGCGCTGACGTTACGCGCTTCATTGAAGTCTTCTTCTTCCAGTAGAGACATCAGCTGCGACAGCGGCCAGCGCACCTGCGGCAGCGGTTCCGGCTCATCGCCCGGCAGCGATTCCGGATAGAGATCTTCCGCCACCATGATGTTCATTTTGCTGGAGAAATAAGATGGCGCCATGCTGAGCTTCTTCAGGAAGGTCAATTGACGGGCGCCGAAGCCCACCTCTTCTTTCAGCTCGCGGTTGGCGGCTTCCATGGCGGTTTCGCCGGGGTCGATAAGCCCTTTGGAGAAACCCAGCTCGTAGGATTCGGTGCCGACCGCATATTCGCGGATTAAAATAATGTGGTCGTCAACAATCGGCACAATCATTACGGCTTCACGCGCGGTGGGCCGCATGCGTTCATAAACGCGACGCACGCCGTTGCTGAACTCCAGGTCCACGCTTTCAACATTAAAAAGACGCGAACGCGCTACCGTTTCAACGTTGAGAATGGTGGGTTTTTGTAATGATTTGCTCATTGTCATCGGTCTATGCTGTGATTACAGAAGTCATTGTGCGATACGCAGCACGGTTTCGGCAATCCAAATTGCCACTAATTTACATAGTTGCAACGTTTTGCTTGCAATGCAAAGATTCATAAAGATAAAAAAGTCAATAGGTTGAATTTGTTTTGAGAATTTACCGATTCCTGAGTTTTCCCGTTTTTGATAAGCTTACATGCTGCTGCATTGCACAATAAAATTTCCTGCATTAGACAACATGTGCCGATAAACAATTAAAATTACTATGACGATGGGATGGGCATGGGCACCTTTCTGACCTTTTTCACAGCTCTGCTACTCTGTGTCTTGCTTATCGGGTGGTGGTATCGATCTCATGCCAGACGTCGTCGCCTCCCCTTACTGCAAGCCTTTAGCGACGCGACGACCCGCAAGCTTTCTGATGATGAACGTCAGGCGGTCGAAAAGTATCTCGATGGCCTCAGCCAGTCGCAACAGGTACCGGCGACCGGCGCCAGCGTCGCGCCTGTCGCCCTGAAACTGAATGAGCAGAGCGACACCGTTTATACCGTCACCCGCGCCGTCACCCGCTACGGCATTTCGTCTGATGAGCCCAACAAATGGCGCTACTTCCTCGACTCGGTGGAGGTTCATCTGCCGCCGTTCTGGGAACAGCATATCAACGACGAGAACAGCGTCTCGCTGATCCCAACCGATAGCCTGCCGCTGGTGATTGTTCTCAACGACCACACCTTGCGCGACTATCCGCAGGAAGCCCGCGGCTACGCGCTTGAACGCGCGTCGGCTACCCAGGCGTCGATTCGCGGTGAAGAGAGTGAACAGGTCGAACTGCTGAATATCCGCCAGGAAACCCAGGAAGAGCATGCCCTCAGCCGTCCTGACAGCCTGCGCGAAGGGATCATGATTGTCGCAGCCTTCCTGCTGTTCTATTGCTGTCTGATCTCCCCGGATGTCTTCGCGCCGTGGCTGCTCGGTGGCGGCGTGCTGCTGTTGGCCGCGGGCGTATGGGGCATCTATGCGCCGCCGCTGGCCGGTTCGCTACGCGAAATCCACTGCCTGCGCGGGATGCCAAAACGCTGGGGACTGTTTGGCGAGAACGACCAGGAACACGTTAATAATATTTCGCTGGGGATTATCGACCTTATCTATCCGCGTCACTGGCAACCGTGGATCGCCCAGGATCTGGGGCAGCAAACCGATATTGATATTTATCTTAACCGCCACGTTGTTCGCCAGGGGCGATTCCTGTCGCTGCACGATGAAGTGAAACACTTCCCGCTGCAGTACTGGCTGCGCAGCGCGATTATCGCCGCCGGCGCGCTGCTGGTCGTCATCATGCTGTGGATTAGCGTACCGCTGAATATGCCCTTTAAATTCACGCTCTCCTGGCTTAAGGGGGCGCAGACCATCGAAGCCACCACCGTCGGCCAGCTTGAAAAGGCGAAAGTGCGTATCGGCGACACGCTGCAATTAAAAGGTACCGGGATGTGCAACATCCGCACGCCGGGCGCCTGGAGCGCGAAAGACGCGTCACCGTTTACGCCGTTCGACTGTTCGCAGATCATCTGGAACGACGCGCCTCCCCTGCCGCTGCCGGAGTCCGATATCGTAGGGAAGGCCACGGCGCTGGTCCAGGCGGTACAGCGCCAGTTGCATCCTGACCCGGACGACGATTCGCACGTTAGCCCGGCATTACGTTCGGCAATTCAGAAATCAGGAATGGTGCTGCTGGATGACTTCGGCGATATCGTGCTGAAAACCAACGATCTCTGCTCGGCGAAAGATGACTGCGTGCGTCTGAAGAACGCGCTGGTCAACCTTGGCAATACCCGCAACTGGGAAGCGCTAACCAAACGCGCCACCGCCGGTAAGCTCGATGGCGTGAACGTGTTGCTGCGCCCGGTGAGCGCCGAATCGCTGGAGAATCTGGTGACCACCTCCACCGCGCCGTTTGTGATGCGTGAAACCTCGCGCGCGGCGCAGGCGCTAAATAGCCCGGCCCCTGGCGGATTCCTGATCGCCAGCGATGAAGGCAGCGAACTGGTCAATCAGCCGTGGCCGGCTATCAGCCTGTACGATTATCCTGCCCACGAGCAGTGGGGCGAGCTGCAGCGCCTGGCGGGCATGTTGATGCACACGCCATTCCATGCGGAGGGGATCGTCACTAATCTTTATACCGACGCCAATGGCACCCAGCATATCAACCTGCACCGCATTCCCGATCGCAGCGGGCTGTGGCGCTATCTTGGCACCACTCTGCTGCTGCTGGCGATGCTTGGTTGTATGTCGTGGCACGGCGTGCAGGCGATCCGCCGCTATCAGCGCCAGCGCCTGCGCATGGAAGAAATTCAAAAATATTATGAAAGCTGCCTGAATCCGGTTCTTATCCCTTCCCCGGATCATCAAGATTAATTCCTGCGCGACAGGGTGTGATACCCTGTCGCGCATTTCCCCCTCGCTGGAGACTCACCATGCAAATCAATATCGCGTGGCAGGAGGTTGATACCGTTCTGCTGGATATGGATGGCACGCTGCTCGACCTCGCCTTCGACAACTACTTCTGGCAAAAATTGGTCCCGGAAACCTGGGGCGCCGCGCGCGGACTCAACCTGCAGGAAGCCAAAGCGGCAATGCACCAGGAGTATCACGCCGTGCAGCATACGCTAAACTGGTACTGTCTTGATTACTGGAGCGAGCGACTGGGTTTGGATATTTGTGCGATGACCAGCGAGCAGGGACCGCGGGCAAAACTGCGGGAAGATACCGTGCCATTCCTTGATGCGCTGCGGGCCAGCGGCAAGCGCCGCATCCTGCTGACCAACGCGCACCCGCATAATCTGGCGGTGAAGCTTAAGCACACCGGTCTGGACGCGCACCTTGATTTATTACTTTCCACCCACACATTTGGTTATCCGAAAGAGGATCAGCGCCTGTGGCGCGCGGTGGCGGAAGAAACCGGCCTTGATGCGCGCAAAACGCTGTTTGTCGATGACAGCGAGGCTATCCTGGACGCGGCGGCGCAGTTCGGCATTCGTTATTGCCTGGGCGTCACCAATCCGGATTCCGGCCTGGCGGAAAAACAGTATACCCGCCATCCCGGCGTGAACGATTACCGGCGGCTGATCCCTTCCCTGACTCCGGAGGAGAGGCCATGAAAGATAAGCCCGATGAAAGCGTCAGGCTGGACAAATGGCTTTGGGCAGCCCGCTTTTATAAAACTCGCGCCATTGCGCGCGAAATGGTTGAAGGCGGCAAGGTGCACTACAACGGACAACGTAGTAAGCCGAGCAAAATCGTCGAGCTGAATGCCACCCTGACCCTGCGCCAGGGCGACGACGAGCGCACCGTTATCGTCAAAAGCGTTACCGAACAGCGCAGGCCAGCCAGCGAAGCCGTTATGCTGTACGAAGAGACGGCGGAGAGTATCGAGAAACGCGAAAAAGTGGCGCTGGCGCGTAAGCTGAATGCGCTCACGATGCCTCACCCAGACAGACGTCCGGACAAAAAAGAGCGCCGCGACCTGATGAGATTTAAACACGGCGACAGCGAATAGCGCTGCCGCCAGCAAGAGAGATGATTATGACTCAACACGATCAATTACATCGTTATCTGTTTGAAAACTATGCCGTGCGCGGTGAACTGGTCACCGTATCGGACACGTTGGAACAGATCCTGGCCAACCATAGCTACCCGCAGCCGGTGAAAACCGTGCTGTCGGAGCTGCTGGTCGCCACCAGCCTGCTGACCGCCACGCTGAAATTCGCCGGCGATATTACCGTTCAGCTGCAGGGCGACGGCCCGCTCTCGCTGGCGGTGATCAACGGCAATAACCAGCAGCAGCTGCGCGGCGTCGCTCGCGTTCAGGGTGAAATCCCGGAAGGCGCGGACCTGAAAACGCTGGTCGGCAACGGCTATCTGGTCATTACCATCTCTCCACAGGAAGGCGAGCGCTATCAGGGCGTTGTTGGCCTGGAAGGCGATACCCTGGCGGCATGCCTGGAAGATTACTTCCAGCGTTCCGAACAGCTGCCGACCCGTCTGTTCATTCGTACCGGCGAGCACGACGGTAAAGCGGTGGCCGGCGGCATGCTGCTGCAGGTGATGCCGGCTCAGGACGCGCAGCTTAACGACTTCGAGCATCTGGCGACCCTGACCGAGACCATCAAGGCGGAAGAACTGTTCACCCTGCCGGCGACCGATGTATTATGGCGCCTGTACCATGAGGAAGAGGTGACGGTATACGACCCGCAAGACGTCGAGTTCAAATGCACCTGTTCTCGCCAGCGCTGCGCCGATGCGCTGAAGACGCTGCCGGATGAAGAAGTCGACAGCATCCTCGCCGACGAAGGCGAAATTGATATGCATTGCGACTACTGCGGTAATCATTACCTGTTCAACGCGATGGATATCGCCGAGATCCGTAATAACGCCTCGCCGGCGGATCCGCAGGTACACTAATCGCCCCTCTCGCCGGGCGTTGCCGGGTTTTTCTAACCCGCCGCGCCTGGCGTCAACTATTTCGACCGCGTGTTGAATCGATTTTCACTGAAAGAGTTACGTAACTTTCTTTCAAGAAAGCGATTACATTCACATTTCAGCAGTTTTTTTAATTACTTTTTAACCATTCGGAAACATCTATCGCCACCTGCGGCCGTTTTCCTGAGATAATCACGCGCACTTCGTGACAGGAGTCACTGTGTTTTTCGTAAGAAAGGCGTTTGTCGAGATACGTAAATCTATGAGCCTGGTCGCGGTCTATTCCCTGAAAGAAACCCTACAATTTAAAGCAGTACATATTGGCTAAGGAGCAGTGACATGCGCGTTAATAGTTTAACCCCGCAGGATCTCAAGGCTTACGGTATCAATGACGTCCAGGAAATTGTCCACAACCCGAGCTTCGATACGCTGTATCAGGAAGAGCTCGACCCGAAACTGGAAGGTTATGAGCGTGGCGTATTAACCAATCTTGGCGCCATCGCCGTCGATACCGGCATTTTCACCGGCCGTTCGCCGAAAGATAAATATATCGTCCGTGACGATACCACTCGCGATACCGTGTGGTGGTCTGATAAAGGCAATGGCAAGAACGACAACAAGCCGCTCTCCCAGGAAACCTGGCAGCACCTGAAAGGCCTGGTGACTCACCAGCTGTCGGGCAAACGCCTGTTTATCGTCGACGCCTTCTGCGGCGCCAACGCCGACACCCGCCTCAGCGTGCGCTTTATTACTGAAGTCGCCTGGCAGGCACACTTTGTTAAGAACATGTTCATTCGCCCGAGCGAAGAAGAGCTGGCAGCCTTCGAGCCGGACTTTATCGTCATGAACGGCGCGAAGTGCACCAACCCGCAGTGGAAAGAGCAGGGTCTGAACTCCGAAAACTTCGTGGCTTTCAACCTGACCGAGCGCATCCAGCTTATCGGCGGCACCTGGTACGGTGGCGAAATGAAGAAAGGGATGTTCTCGATCATGAACTACCTGCTGCCGCTGCAGGGCATCGCTTCGATGCACTGCTCCGCTAACGTCGGCGAAAAAGGCGATGTCGCCGTGTTCTTCGGCCTGTCCGGCACCGGTAAAACCACCCTCTCCACCGACCCGAAACGCCGCCTGATTGGCGATGACGAGCACGGTTGGGATGATGATGGAGTGTTTAACTTCGAAGGCGGCTGCTACGCGAAGACCATTAAGCTGTCGGAAGCCAACGAGCCGGATATCTATCACGCGATCCGCCGCGATGCGCTGCTGGAAAACGTCGTGGTACTGGCTGACGGCACCATCGATTTTGATGACGGTTCGAAGACCGAGAACACCCGCGTCTCCTACCCGATCGACCATATCGAAAATATCGTTAAGCCGGTGTCGAAAGCCGGTCACGCTACCAAGGTCATCTTCCTGACCGCCGATGCCTTTGGCGTATTGCCGCCGGTTTCACGCCTGACCGCTGACCAGACTCAGTACCACTTCCTGTCTGGCTTTACCGCCAAGCTGGCCGGTACCGAGCGCGGCGTCACCGAGCCGACCCCAACCTTCTCCGCCTGCTTCGGCGCCGCGTTCCTGTCGCTGCACCCGACGCAGTACGCCGAAGTGCTGGTAAAACGCATGCAGGCTTCCGGCGCCCAGGCCTACCTGGTCAACACCGGTTGGAACGGTACCGGCAAGCGTATCTCAATTAAAGATACCCGCGCGATTATCGACGCCATCCTCGACGGTTCGCTGGATAACGCCGAAACCTTCACTCTGCCGATGTTCAACCTGCAGATCCCAACCGAGCTGCCGGGCGTCGATACCCATATCCTCGACCCGCGTAATACCTACGGTTCTCCGGAGCAGTGGCAGGAGAAAGCCGATCAGCTGGCGAAACTGTTTATTGAGAACTTCGAGAAATATACCGATACCCCGGCCGGCGCTGCGCTGGTTGCGGCTGGTCCGAAGCGTTAATCAGGTCGCAGAGACAACAAAGCCGGGCGATGCCCGGCTTGAGATTGATGACAAACCTCATGCAACCATTGGACTTACAGATTGCAAGAGACAAATAACAAGGAAAATCAATTTATTGATTTTCGGCTGATAACCACAAAGAAGGAAAAACCACGCTTTTTCCTTCTTTGTCAGCAGTCTGAAGCCGGGCGATGCCCGGCTTTTTTATTTTTATACGCTAATCAACTCTCTTTCGCAGGCTTCGCCGGCGACAGCGCGCGATGCACCGGAATTGGTAGCCAGGCGCGGATCAGCAGGCCGCCGCGTTCGCTGGTGCCAATCTCCAGGCGACCGTTATGATTGTCGATAATACGCTGCACTATCGCCAGCCCCAGCCCGGTGCCGCTGGTGCTACGGGCGCTATCGCCACGCACAAACGGCTGGAACAGATGTTCGCGCTGTTCCGGTTTAATTCCCGGGCCGTCATCTTCCACCTGGAACCAGGCACGGCTGGCTTCGCTGCCGCTGCTGACTTTAATCCAGCCCTTACCGTAACGAGCGGCGTTCACCACCATATTGGCTAACGCGCGTTTGATCGACAGCGGATGCAGGCGCAGCGGAATTTCTCCGGCCTGCAGATCGGTGGCGATTTCCCGCTCGTAGCCGCTTTCGGCGGCGATCACTTCGCCTAACACGGCATTGAGATCCGCAAGCTCCATCGGCATCTCCTGGCCGGTGCGCAGGTAATCAATAAACTGCTCGATGATGGCGTTGCACTCTTCGATATCTTTATTGATCGACTCGGCAA
This sequence comes from Klebsiella sp. 141162, assembly GCF_050600755.1. NCBI lineage: Bacteria > Pseudomonadati > Pseudomonadota > Gammaproteobacteria > Enterobacterales > Enterobacteriaceae > Klebsiella > Klebsiella sp. 141162. The sequence continues at coordinate 76,617 of NZ_JAQIRI010000003.1, forward strand.
GATAGCCGTCCTGTTCGCCCATCATCTCCGTCGCCAGCCGGATCCGCGTCAACGGCGTGCGCAAATCGTGGCTGACCCCGGCCATCAGCAGCGTACGGTCATCCGCCAGCTGTTTGACCCCGGCGGCCATATGGTTGAAGGCGCGGGTCACCGAACGCACTTCCGACGCGCCGTATTCGCGCAGCGGCGGCGGAATAATCCCACGTCCGACCTGCAGCGCGGCGTGCTCCAGGTCGACCAGCGGCCGGTTCTGGATACGGATAAATAGCCACGCGCCGCCAATGGCCAGCAGCATTATCGCCAGCGTATAACGGAATAGCGGCGAGAAATCGCCCTGATGGATTTCAGTCAGCGGCACCCGCACCCAGATATTCGGCGACAGCCAGGTCTTCAGCCACACCACCGGCGAGCTTTTGTTGACCTCAACCCGCACTTCGGTCGGCCCGCCAAGCTGGTGCGCCATCTGCTGGCTTAAGAATTCATAATGCTGCGCCCAGCGCAGCCCTGCGTCTTCCGCCGCCTCATTGGAATAGAGCGAAATCCCCAGCTCGCGGTAAATTTCGCGGCGAAACGCCGGCGGAACCACCAGTTGGGTGCCGTCTTCCAGCTGCAGTTTATCGGTCATCAGCATACGGACTTCGTATGCCAGCACCTTATTAAACTGCTGCAGGCTCGGCAGGATCGCGAAATTCAGCACCACCAGATAGGTCGTCACCAGGCTGACGAACAGCAGGGTGACGATCAGTAACAGGGTGCGGGCAAATGAGCTTCGCGGCGAAAAACGCACGCGCTTCATGCCTTAGAACCGTCCGGCACGAAGACGTAGCCCAGTCCCCAAACGGTCTGGATGTAGCGCGGATGCGCCGGATCTTCTTCCACCATGCGACGCAGGCGGGAGATTTGTACGTCTATGGAACGCTCCATCGCCGAGTACTCGCGGCCGCGGGCAAGGTTCATCAGCTTATCGCGGGACAGCGGCTCGCGCGGATGGCTAACCAGCGCTTTTAATACCGCGAACTCACCGCTGGTGAGCGGCATCGGCTCATCTTCACGGAACATCTCGCGGGTGCCAAGGTTCAGTTTAAATTTGCCAAAAGCGATCACCGCTTCTTCTTGCGATGGCGCGCCCGGCAGCTCGTTCGCCTGGCGGCGCAGCACGGCGCGGATACGGGCCAGCAGTTCACGCGGGTTAAACGGTTTAGGAATGTAGTCATCGGCGCCGATTTCCAGCCCCACGATACGGTCCACTTCTTCCCCTTTCGCCGTCACCATAATGATCGGCATCGGGTTGCTCTGGCTACGCAGACGGCGGCAGATAGATAAACCATCTTCGCCCGGCAGCATCAGATCCAGCACCATCAGGTGGAAGGATTCACGGGTCAGCAGGCGATCCATCTGTTCAGCGTTCGCCACGCTACGAACCTGGAAGCCCTGCTCGGTCAGATAACGTTCCAGCAGCGCGCGCAGGCGCATGTCGTCATCCACAACCAGAATCTTATAATTCTCTTGCATTGTTTGTACTCCCAAAGGTTCACTGCAATCGTTAGTGCGTATTCTTAAAAACCCACGCTAATACGACCAGCCAAATCTGGTATATATTCTAGTCGAAATTGTTACAAAGCATATTAAACAGCAGTTTATACCCGTCATTCTTCAAGTTGCACGTGCGTTGGCTGCGTGCGTTCACCCCAGTCACATAGTTATCTATGCTCCTGGGGATTCACACACTTGCCGCCTTCCTGCAACTCGAATTATTTAGGGTAAACCCGTCATTCTGAGCAAAATTTACCACCGGCGCGACAAAAAAGAAAAAGGCGGAGGGTCTCCTCCGCCTTTTTAGCTAATTTTGCCGCTTACGCGCGTCGTTGGCTCATGCCGTACCACAGCACCACCAGGAAGCATAGCAGCGGCAACCCATAGGCCAACGCGGTACTGTAGCGGTCGGCCAGCGCCCCCATGAAGTAAGGCATAATCGCCCCGCCGACGATGGCCATAATCATAAACGAGCTGGCGCGTTTGGTATGGTTGCCCATATTTTTAACGCCCAGCGCGAAAATGGTCGGGAACATAATCGACATAAAAAAGAAGACCGCAATCAGCGCCACCACCGACACGCCATCAATGCTCATCATCACCAGACCGCAGAGCACGATATTGACCAGCGAGTAAACCATCAGCAACGTCGCCGCCTGCACCCGCCCCATCAGCCAGGTACTAAAGAAACGACCGACCATAAAGCTAATCATCGCAATCGACAGCAGATAGGAAGCGTGCTGGTTTGTCACGCCATGCCAGTGCTCGGTCGCATAGTTGATAAAGAACGCCCCCACACCGACCTGCGCGGCAACGTAAAAGAACTGGGCGATGACCCCGCCGGTAAAGTGGCGATGCTGCCACAGCCCTTGTGCCGCTTCTTGCTGACTGCCCTCATCTTCGCGAATATCCGGCATCGGCGTGCGGCGGAACAGCAGCGCGATGGCCAGCACCAGCACGGCGATAGCGACATAGGTGATTTTTACCGAGCTCTGATCGCCGGTATTGCTCTGAGTGGCTGAAAAGAACAGCGTGCCGCCGATCAGCGGGCCAATAAACTGCCCCAGTCCGTTAAACGACTGCGCCAGATTCAACCGCCGCTCGGCGCCTTTACTATCGCCAAGTACCGTCGCATAAGGGTTCGCCGCGGTCTCAAGGCAACCTAATCCACAGGCAATCACAAACAGCGCGAAGAGGAATAGCGCAAAGCTATTCACGCTCGCCGCCGGCACAAACAGCAGCGCGCCAAGCGCATACAGGCACAAACCGACCAGGATCCCCGCTTTATAACCGCGTTTATCCATAAAATAGCCGGCGGGCAGCGCCACCAGGAAGTAGGCGCCAAAATAGGCCGCCTGCAGTAAACCGGACTGCGCTTTGGTGACGTGCAGGGTCTCCTGAAAGTGTTTATTGAGAACATCGAGCAGGCCGTAAGAGAGCCCCCACATAAAGAACAGGCTGGTGACCAGCATAAATGCCCAGCGCAGATTAGGGGTCGCCCCGGCGCGGGCCGCCAGCGGCTCCGCCGTTTTATTCACTAGCATGGTGAGATCCTCAGTAGAGTACAGAGTTGTTTTATTGATCCTGCAAAGAGAATATGCGCTCCATCGACACCCATTTTTCGCCTGCCGGCGTCCAGGGGGTGGGAACCTGGTATTGCCACATCAGCGCTTCCCAGCGCTGAATGACCGGGTGGTTCAGGCTGTGCTGAGCAAAGCGTTCGCCATCGAAATCCCCGGCGACCTCCATCACCATAAACAGCCGCGTGCCAAGCCGGTAAATCTCCATATCCAGCACGCCATGGGCGCGCAGGTGCCCGGCGACTTCCGGCCAGATACGTTCATGCAGACGCTGGTATTCGGCGATTTTCTCCGCCGAATCGACTAAATCCAGCGCCTGACACAGCCGCCGCCGCGCGACGATGGCGTTCATGACAGCGCCCTGTCGAGATGCAAATATCCGCCGTCCACCGATAGCCACTGCCCGGTAGTGTGCGACGCGCGCGAGGAGATAAGAAACACCACGGTGTTGGCGATCTCTTCCGGCGTGGTCATGCGTTTGCCCAGCGGAATGCGTTGGTTAATCGCCGCCATCTGCCGCTGCGGGTCAGGGAAGGTATTTATCCAGCGCTGGTACTGCGGCGTCAGCACTTCCGCCGGCACCACCGCGTTGACGCGCACGCCGCTCTCGCGCAGCGATACCGCCCATTCACGGGTTAATGCCAGCACCGCCCCTTTCGCCGCGGTATAGCCGCTGGTGGCGCCCTGGCCGCTGAGCGCGGTTTTCGAGGCGATATTGACGATAGCGCCCCGCGCCGCCTCTAACGCTTCGCGGCACAGGTGAGCCATCTGATAGTAGTGGATCAGGTTTTTCTCAAGCGATCCGAGAAACGCCTCACGCCCGGCCTCGAGCCCTACGCCATCGTTCACTCCGGCGTTATTCACCAGCGCATCAATGCGGCCAAATCGCGCCAGCACCTGACCTACCGCCCCGGCGCATTCGGCCTCCTGGCACAGGTCGGCGATAATGAGCTCACTTTGCGGCGCGATTTGCTTCAACCTATCCATAAACCCCTGCTCTGGCAGGGCGTTAGTGACGATGACCGGCACCGCCCCCTCTTCCGCCAGCAGTTGCGTTACCGCCGCGCCGATCCCCGAGCCGCCGCCGGTGACGATAACCACTTTGTCATTAAGAAATAGATCCACGCTTCGCCTCCGTTAAACCATAAACCCGACAGGCAGTGCCGCCCCAAATAGCTGACCGCTGCGTTTCCGTCAGCGGAGCCAGCGCCGTTTCGCACAGCTGGTAAACCTGGCGGTACTCCGCCGCCAGCAGGCATACCGGCCAGTCGGAACCAAACATCAGCCGCTGCGGGCCAAACAGCTCCAGCGCGGCGTCGAAGAAAGGCAGCAGTTGCTGCTCGGTCCAGCATCCGCGCCCGGCTTCGGTCACCAGGCCGGAAAGTTTGCCCACCACATGCGGTAATGCGGCCAGCGGCCGCGCCTGTTCGGCCCAGTGGGCCGCGCCGCGCGCGATATCCGGCTTGCCGAAATGATCGAGTACCAGCCAGTGGTCATCGTGGCGGGCGGCAAAGCGTGCCGCCGCCGCGAGATGACGATGGGTAACCAACAGATCCCAGCTATAGCCCTGGCGCTGCAACTGCTGCATTCCTCGCGAGACCGCCTCGCGCTCAAGCCACGCTGCCGGGTCGGCTTCATCCTGCACCTGATGGCGCAACCCGCACAGCTGGCCGCGCCACTGCGTCAGCTTGTCTCCGAGATCCGCGGCGGTAATATCCAGCCAGCCCACCACGCCGCATACGCCTGCTGCTTGAGAAACCTGCGCCACCAGCCAGGCGGTTTCGTTTTCATCATGACGCGCCTGCACTACCACCGCGCCATCGAGCTGGTGCTGCGCCAGCAGCGGCTGGAGCTGCGGGGGGTAAAAATCCCGGCGCAGTTGCGGCATGTCGTCATCAATCCACGGGTAATCCTGTGGCTGATAGCGCCAGTAGTGGTGGTGGGCGTCAATGCGCAACATGCGCTTCTCCACGGTAGCGGTACTGCTCGATAGAAGCCTGATGCATTTCAATCGAGTAGCCCGGCGCCTGCGGTGGCATATAAGCTGCGCCGCGGATTTCGCAAGGGTGCAGGAAGTGCTCGTGCAGATGGTCGACAAACTCAATCACCCGCCCTTCATGGGTACCGGCGATGCACAGGTAGTCAATCATCGACAGGTGCTGGACGTATTCGCACAGTCCGACGCCGCCGGCGTGCGGGCAAACCGGTAGGTTGTACTTCGCCGCCATCAGCATCACCGCCAGCACTTCGTTGACGCCGCCTAACCGGCAGGCATCGATCTGCACCACGTCAATCGCGCCGCGCATAATGAACTGTTTGAACATAATCCGGTTCTGGCACATCTCGCCGGTGGCGACCTTCACCGCGCCGATGTTCTCGCGGATCTTGCGGTGACCTTCGATATCATCCGGGCTGGTCGGCTCTTCGATAAACCACGGGTTGGCGAAGGCCAGCGCTTTGACCCACGGAATCGCGGCATCCACTTCCCATACCTGGTTGGCGTCAATCATCAGTTTCCGCTCGGGGCCAATCACTTCACGGGCAATGCGCACGCGGCGGATATCGTCTTCAATGTCGCGCCCGACCTTCAGCTTGATATGCGAGAAACCGGCGTCCACCGCCTGCTGACAAAGACGACGCAGTTTGTCATCACCGTAACCCAACCAGCCCGCTGAGGTGGTGTAACACGGATAACCATGCGTCTGCAGTTGTTCAAGCCGCTGGGCTTTGCCCTCTTCACGGCTTTCCAGCAGGCGTAGCGCCTCCTCCGGGGTAATGCAGTCGGTGATGTAGCGAAAATCGATGCAGCGCACCAGCTCGGCCGGGCTCATATCGGCGACCAGTCGCCAGACCGGTTTGCCTTCGGCCTTCGCCCACAGATCCCACACCGCATTGACCACCGCGCCGGTCGCCAGGTGAATCGCGCCTTTGTCCGGGCCAATCCAGCGCAGCTGGCTATCGCTGGTAAAGCGCCGCCAGAAGGCGCCCATATCGGCGGCGATCGCCTCGAGTTGCTCGCCGACGATTAAATGCTCCAGCGCCTGAATCGCCGCGCAGCAAATTTCGTTGCCGCGGCCAATGGTGAAGGTCAGCCCGTGACCGGTGAGCTTAGGATTGTCGGTTTCGAGGATCACGTAGGCGGCGGAGTAATCCGGATCGGGATTCATCGCATCGGAGCCGTCCAACTGCTGCGAAGTGGGGAAGCGAATATCCTCTACCCGCAGGGCGGTAATTTGCGTCATTGTTTGTCCTCCACGGTCAGCTGCTGCTGTTCGCCCAACCCTTCAATGCCCAAACGAATAGTCTGGCCGGCGCGTAGATAAACCGGCTGCGGTTTCTGGCCCATACCCACCCCCGGCGGCGTACCGGTGGAGATGACATCGCCCGGCTGCAGGCTCATAAAGCGGCTCAGGTAGCTGATGATATAGGGCACTTTGAAAATCATGGTGCGGGTGTTGCCGTCCTGGTAGCGTTTGCCGTCGACCTCCAGCCACAGGTTAAGCGCGTTGGGATCGGGGATTTCATCGGCGGTTACCAGCCAGGGGCCGGTCGGCCCGAAAGTGTCGCAGCCTTTGCCCTTATCCCAGGTGCCGCCGCGCTCGATTTGATACTCGCGCTCGGAGACGTCATTAATCACGCAGTAGCCAGCAACGTGCTGCATGGCGTCGCGCTCGTCGATATAGCGCCCGCCTTTGCCAATCACTACCCCTAATTCGACTTCCCAGTCGGTCTTTTGCGAACCGCGCGGGATAATCACGTTGTCGTTAGGCCCGACCACCGCGCTGGTCCACTTGCTGAATACCACCGGTTCCTGCGGAATGTCGGCGCCGGTCTCTGCGGCGTGATCGGCATAGTTCAGGCCAATGCAGATAAACTTACCGATACCGCCGACGCAGGCGCCAATACGCGGATTGCCTTCAACCAGCGGCAGGCTGTAGAGATCCAGCTGGCGCAGACGCGCCAGACTCTCCGGCAGCAGCGAGTCGCCGCGCAGATCGTTAATATATTGCGACAGGTCGCGCAGGCGGCCGTCGTTATCGAGTACGCCCGGACGCTCGCTGCCGGGATTGCCAAAACGAAGTAATTTCATGCGTTTTCCTGATAGTGAAATAAAGCGCCGTACAGTTAGTTGCTCCAGCCGCCGTCAATAATCTGTACCGTACCGGTGGTGTAGGCGCTGGCGTCGGAAGCCAGATACAGCGCCAGCTGGGCGATCTCTTCCGGCTTGCCAATGCGGCCAATAGGCTGGCGGGCGACAAACGCCTCATAAACTGCCTCTTCGCTCAACCCTTGTTCACGCGCCTGCTCGGCAATACGTCCGCGCAGCGAAGGTGAATCGACGGTGCCCGGACAAATCGCATTACAACGAATGCCCTGGGTGACGAAATCCGCCGCCACCGAGCGGGTCAGGCCAATGACCGCCGCTTTACTGGCGCTGTAGGCGAAGCGGTTTGGTACCCCTTTCACGCTGGAAGCCACCGATGACATGTTGATAATCGAGCCGCCGCCGCGGGCGATCATCGCCGGCAAAAAGGCCCGAATCGTGTGGAACATGGCGGTGACATTCAGATCGAGAGCGAACTGCCACTCCCGCTCGCTACATTCAAGAATGCTGCCGCTATGCACCACCCCGGCACAGTTGAACAAGACATCCAGCGGGCCCAGCGTTTCCGCGGCGGCGGCAATAGCGTCGGCGCGAGTGACATCCAGCTGCAGCGGCTGCACGCCGGGGATATCGCTCAATCCGGCAATGTTGATATCGCTGGCAATCACTTCCGCGCCAGCGGCGGCAAATAGCCGCGCGCAGCTATTGCCAATCCCCTGCCCTGCGGCGGTAATCAGAACGCGTTTTCCGGTTAGTTCCATTTCTCTCCCCTGGTCTAAAGGACTAATGGTCAGGCCATTGGTGGTAGTCAAAGGCCTGACCTTTCGCATGACAAGTCAGGCATAACCCGCTATCGTGAAGCTTAGATGTTGCAAAAACGGCCACAAACGGCACATTGGTTAACCAATTAATTACACTCGACTAACAAACACTCAAGTGTGCTGGCCAATATTTGTGCGCTTTATCACTGTCTATCGCATGAGCAAAGGTGAAACATGCCGATTACCAGACTGGAAAACCCAAGGATTTACAGACAGATAGCAGACCAACTCAAGCGATTAATTGAGAACAACGAATTTCCGCCCGGCAGTCGTCTCCCGTCTGAGCGAGATTTAGCCCAGCAGTTGAACGTCAGCCGCGCATCGGTACGCGAAGCGCTGATTGCGCTGGAGGTGATTGGCCTGGTGGACGTGCGCGTCGGCAACGGGGTAATCGTCAAATCGCAGACGCCGCTCGCCGCCACCAAAGAACCGGTGATGGCGCAGGCCGGTCGCGACCAGTGGACGGAGATCGACGACGAACTCAACATAGACCTCGATTTTAACGCCGAACTTCCGCCCTTTTCCCTGCTGCAGGCGCGCCTGTTAATCGAACCGGAAACCGCCGCGCTGGCGGCGCGCCACGCCAGCGCCGAAGAGCTGGCCGCTATCCGCGAGGCCTTTGAACAGAACTGTCGCGATAACCGTGCCGGTTCAACCACCCATCCCGGCGACCGCCTGTTCCATATCCGTATCGCTCAGGCCAGCGGCAACCCGGCGTACGCGTTTATCATCGGCCACCTGCTCGGCCACCGCTACGGCAGTATGTTCCGCATGCTGCAGCGCCATTACACCCCGGACGATATGCCACATCGCTCGGAACAGGAGCATCGCGCGATCCTTGAAGCCATTGAGGCCCACGACGTACGTGCGGCAAAAAAAGCAATGAAAAATCATATTGATCAGGTGATTACCATTTTTACCCGCAGCCAGTAGCCGCGATTTCTGCGCCTGGCGCTTTACCTTGCCGAAACGGCTGGTTAAGGTACGGCGGGACGAGATTATTTTGGATGAACCACAGATGAAAACGCCGCTGATCACCCGTGAAGGGTATGAAAAACTGAAGCAAGAGATGGATTACTTGTGGCGTACAGAGCGCCCGGAAGTCACCAAGAAAGTGACCTGGGCGGCGAGTCTTGGCGACCGCAGCGAAAACGCCGATTATCAGTACAATAAAAAGCGCCTGCGCGAGATTGACCGCCGGGTGCGTTATCTCACCAAGTGTCTGGAAAATCTCAAAATCGTCGATTATTCCCCGCAGCAGGAAGGCAAAGTGTTCTTCGGCGCGTGGGTGGAAATCGAGAACGACGATGGTGATACCAAGCGCTTTCGCATTGTCGGCTACGATGAAATCTTCGGCCGCAAAGACTATATCTCTATCGATTCGCCAATGGCGCGCGCTTTACTGAAGAAAGAGGTGGGCGACCTGGCTATCGTTAACACCCCGGCGGGCGAAGCCAGCTGGTACGTCAATGAAATTGAATACGTGAAATAGCGCCGGAACATTCCGAGAGAACCCGGTCGCGGCTGGCATTTTAGCCTGGCAGCCCGTATAACTATCCCCTGATTTTTGACCCTAATGATGAATAAAACCGATGATGAATGATTCGCTCTGCCGCATTATTGCGGGTGAACTTCAGGCCAGAGCCGAACAGGTAGAAGCTGCCGTTCGCCTGCTTGATGAAGGGAACACCGTGCCGTTTATTGCACGTTATCGTAAGGAAGTCACCGGCGGTCTGGATGACACGCAGCTGCGTAATCTGGAAACTCGCCTCGGGTATCTGCGCGAACTGGAAGACCGCCGCCAGGCGATCCTCAAATCGATCGGCGAACAGGGCAAGCTCAGCGAAGCGCTGGAAAAAGCCATCAACGCCACCCTCAGCAAAACCGAGCTCGAAGATCTCTACCTGCCGTACAAACCCAAACGCCGCACCCGCGGGCAAATCGCCATTGAAGCCGGTCTCGAACCGCTGGCCGATCTGCTGTGGAATGAGCCTTCCCACGATCCGGAAACCGAAGCGGCAAACTATATCGATGCCGATAAAGGCGTGGCGGATAGCAAAGCCGCTCTCGACGGCGCACGCTATATTCTGATGGAACGCTTCGCGGAAGACGCCGCCCTGCTGGCGAAAGTACGTGATTATCTGTGGAAAAACGCCCATCTGGTGGCCAGCGTCGTCAGCGGCAAGGAAGAAGAAGGCGCTAAATTCCGCGATTACTTCGACCACCATGAACCGATCGCTTCCGTGCCGTCGCACCGCGCGCTGGCGATGTTCCGCGGGCGCAATGAGGGCGTGCTGCAGCTGTCGCTCAACGCCGACCCGCAGTTTGACGAGCCGCCGAAAGAGAGCCACTGCGAGCAGATCATTATCGATCATCTCGGCCTGCGCCTGAACAACGCCCCGGCGGACAGCTGGCGCAAAGGCGTCGTCAGCTGGACCTGGCGTATCAAGATGCTGATGCACCTCGAAACCGAATTAATGGGCACCGTGCGCGAACGCGCGGAAGACGAAGCGATTAACGTATTCGCCCGTAACCTCCATGACCTGCTGATGGCCGCGCCTGCCGGCCTGCGCGCCACCATGGGCCTCGATCCGGGCCTGCGTACCGGCGTCAAAGTGGCGGTAGTCGACGGCACCGGCAAACTGGTGGCCACCGACACCATCTACCCGCACACCGGCCAGGCGGCTAAAGCCGCCGTCGTGGTGGCGGCGCTGTGCGAGAAACATAACGTTGAGCTGGTGGCTATCGGCAACGGTACCGCTTCCCGCGAGACCGAGCGTTTCTTCCTCGACGTGCAAAAACAGTTCCCGAAAGTGACCGCCCAGAAGGTAATCGTCAGCGAAGCCGGCGCGTCGGTCTACTCGGCTTCCGAACTGGCGGCGCAGGAGTTCCCGGACCTCGACGTTTCCCTACGCGGCGCGGTCTCTATCGCCCGCCGTCTGCAGGATCCGCTGGCCGAGCTGGTGAAAATCGATCCGAAATCAATCGGCGTCGGCCAGTATCAGCATGACGTTAGCCAGACGCAGCTGGCGCGTAAGCTGGATGCGGTGGTGGAAGACTGCGTTAACGCCGTCGGCGTTGACCTTAACACCGCCTCGGTGGCGCTGTTGACCCGCGTCGCCGGCCTGACCCGCATGATGGCGCAGAATATCGTCGCCTGGCGCGACGAGAACGGCCAGTTCCATAACCGCCAGCAGTTGCTGAAGGTTAGCCGTCTGGGGCCGAAAGCCTTTGAGCAGTGCGCAGGCTTCCTGCGTATTAACCACGGCGACAACCCGCTGGACGCCTCAACCGTTCACCCGGAAGCCTACCCGGTGGTCGAGCGTATTCTGGCCGCTACCCAGCAGGCGCTGAAAGATCTGATGGGCAACAGCAGCGAGCTGCGCAACCTGAAAGCCTCTGATTTTACCGATGATAAGTTCGGCGTGCCGACGGTATCCGATATCATCAAAGAGCTGGAAAAACCGGGCCGCGATCCGCGCCCTGAGTTTAAAACCGCCCAGTTCGCCGACGGCGTTGAGACGATGAACGACCTGCTGCCGGGGATGATTCTGGAAGGCGCGGTCACCAACGTCACCAACTTTGGCGCCTTCGTCGATATCGGCGTGCACCAGGATGGCCTGGTCCATATCTCTTCGCTGTCGAATAAGTTCGTTGAAGACCCGCATACGGTGGTCAAAGCGGGCGATATCGTCAAAGTGAAGGTGATGGAAGTCGACCTGCCGCGTAAACGCATCGCGTTAACGATGCGACTCGATGAACAGCCGGGCGACAGCAACGCGCGCCGCGGCGGCGGCAACGATCGCCCGCAGGGTAACCGCCCGGCGGCAAAAGCGGCGAAGCCGCGCGGTCGCGATGCTCAGCCAGCCGGCAACAGCGCGATGATGGATGCGCTGGCCGCCGCGATGGGCAAAAAACGCTAATCTTTCCCTGCCCCTCAATACGAGGGGCAATTTTCCGCTTTTTAATGCCTGAACCTCGATTAATATATTCCAGTAACCTTTCAATAAGTTCGAAATTTATAAAGTTTCATTCTGTTAACCAATGAAACCTTTATTAAACATTAAGTGAATAAATTAATTTTTCCCTTATTTTTAGCTACAGCAACGTTCTTGCGTCATATCAAAAAATAAGCAAATTCCCCGGAAAACCGCATTTATTATCCATGTCATGTATTGATGATACAAACCATTCTCATTATCATCGTTATCAGTTAAGTTTTATTCTTCTTCGTTGGCTATAGTCCCCAGCGCCGCTTTTATAGCCGCGCCTGGAAATTCTCTTTTCGGTTAGCGATAACAAGTAGGCCCTATGCAATTCACTCCTGATAGTGCGTGGAAAATCACCGGTTTTTCCCGCGATATTAGCCCGGCTTATCGGCAGAAACTGCTCTCCCTGGGAATGTTGCCCGGCTCTTCGTTTCATGTCGTGCGCGTGGCGCCGTTGGGCGATCCTATTCATATTGAGACCCGGCGGGTGAGCCTGGTATTACGTAAAAAAGACCTCGCGTTAATTGAACTGGAAGCGGTTGCGCAATAACACCTGACCCGGCACTAAGAGTCTGAAAAATGAAAAAATTAACCGTTGGTTTAATTGGTAATCCTAATTCCGGCAAAACAACGTTATTCAATCAGCTAACCGGCGCGCGCCAGCGGGTGGGGAACTGGGCGGGGGTCACCGTTGAGCGCAAAGAAGGCGCCTTCGCCACTACCGACCACCAGGTCACCCTGGTCGACCTACCGGGAACCTATTCGCTGACTACCATCTCCTCGCAAACGTCGCTCGATGAACAGATTGCCTGTCACTATATTCTCAGCGGCGATGCCGATCTGCTGATTAACGTCATCGACGCCTCGAACCTGGAACGTAACCTCTATCTGACCCTGCAGCTGCTGGAGCTGGGTATTCCCTGCGTCGTCGCGCTAAACATGCTCGATATTGCCGAAAAACAGCAAATCCGCATCGACGTTGACGCGCTGGCGGCCCGTCTCGGCTGCCCGGTGATCCCGCTGGTCTCCACCCGCGGCCGCGGTATCGAAGCGCTGAAAATGGCGCTTGACCGCCATGAACACAATCAGCCGCTGGAACTGGTGCACTATCCACAATCTCTGCAGCGCGAAGCCGATATGCTGGCGCAGGCGATGCCTGCTGATATGCCGCTGCGTCAGCGCCGCTGGCTTGGGCTGCAGATGCTGGAAGGCGATATTTACAGCCGCGCCTTTGCCGGCAACGCCGCCGACAAACTGGATCTGGCGCTGGCCAACCTGAGCGGCGAGATGGACGATCCGGCGCTGTATATCGCCGATGCCCGCTATCAAAGCATCGCCGCGGTATGCGATGCCGTCAGTAACACCCTGACCGCCGAGCCGAGCCGCTTCACCACGGCAATGGATAAAATTATCCTTAACCGCTTCCTCGGTTTACCAATATTCCTGTTTGTGATGTACCTGATGTTCCTGCTGGCTATCAACATCGGCGGCGCCCTGCAGCCGATTTTCGACGCCGGTTCGGTGGCTATCTTCATCCACGGCATCCAGTGGCTGGGCTACACCCTGCACTTCCCGGACTGGCTGACCGTGTTCCTCGCGCAAGGGCTGGGCGGCGGTATCAATACCGTGCTGCCGCTGGTGCCGCAAATCGGCATGATGTACCTGTTCCTCTCTTTCCTTGAGGACTCCGGGTATATGGCACGCGCGGCCTTCGTAATGGACCGCCTGATGCAGGCGTTAGGTTTGCCGGGGAAATCCTTCGTGCCGCTGATCGTTGGTTTCGGCTGTAACGTGCCTTCCGTTATGGGCGCCCGTACGCTGGATGCGCCGCGTGAACGGCTGATGACTATCATGATGGCGCCATTTATGTCCTGCGGCGCCCGACTGGCGATTTTCGCGGTCTTCGCCGCTGCCTTCTTCGGGCAGAACGGCGCGCTGGCGGTCTTCTCACTGTACGTACTGGGCATCGTGATGGCGATCCTCACCGGCCTGATGCTCAAATACACCATTATGCGCGGCGAAGCCTCGCCGTTCGTGATGGAGCTGCCGGTGTATCACGTACCGCACATCAAGAGCCTGGTTATCCAGACCTGGCAGCGACTGAAAGGCTTCGTCCTGCGCGCCGGTAAGGTCATTGTGATTGTCAGTATTTTCCTCAGCGCGCTGAACAGCTTCTCGCTCAGCGGCAAAGTGGTCGATAACATCAACGACTCGGCGCTGGCTTCGGTTAGTCGGGTGATTACCCCGGTGTTTAAGCCGATTGGCGTGCACGAAGATAACTGGCAGGCAACCGTCGGCCTGTTTACCGGCGCGATGGCGAAAGAAGTGGTGGTCGGTACGTTGAACACCCTCTACACCGCGGAAGATATCCAGAATGAAGAGTTTAACCCACAGGAGTTTAGCCTTGGCGATGAGCTGTTAGCCGCCGTCGATGAAACCTGGCAGGGGCTGAAAGACACCTTTAGCCTGAGCGTGCTGGCGAACCCGATTGAAGCAAGCAAAGGCGATGGCGAAATGGAAACCGGCGCCATGGGGGTGATGGGCAGTAAATTCGGCAGCGCCGCCGCCGCGTACAGCTACCTGATCTTCGTCCTGCTCTATATTCCATGCATTTCCGTAATGGGAGCAATTGCCCGTGAGTCCAGCCGCGGTTGGATGATGTTCTCGGTGTTGTGGGGGTTGAATATCGCCTACTCGCTGTCGACGCTGTACTACCAGACCGTGAGCTTTAGCCAACACCCGCGCTACAGTCTGGTATGCATTCTGGCGGTAATTCTGTTTAACGTCGTGGTCTTTGGCCTGCTGCGTCGGACGCGGAGCCGGGTGGATGTTTCCCTGCTGGCGACGCGTAAAACCCCGACGTCCTGCTGCCAGAGTCCGGCCGGCGACTGCCATTAAGGAGCAATCATCATGGCATCGTTAATCGAAGTACGCGATATGCTGGCCCTGCAGGGGCGCATGGAGGCCGCACAGCTGAGCGCCCGCCTGCATACGCCGCGGCCGCTGATCGACGCCATGTTAAGCCGCCTGGAAGCGATGGGGAAAGCGGTCAAGATGACCGAAGATGCCGATGGCTGCCTTTCCGGCAGCTGTAAAAGCTGCCCGGAGGGTAAAACCTGCCTGCGGGAATGGTGGTCTTTGCGCTGAATGGACATCCCGGATGGCGGCGCGTAGCGCCTTGTCCGGGCTATCTGCGGTGCGATTTGCTAGCCCTGCCAGGCACAGCGCTGGCAGGGAAAATCAGGCTTACTTATACACGTCGGCGTTCGCGTGAACCGTCTTCTCGTTCTTCTCGCCAGCAATCACCACGAAGTACTTACCGCCCAACTCATCCGCCTTCTTCGACAGATCGCGCTTCGCGTCCATCGGCGACGTGGTACGGGAAGTCGTGATACTGCCGACCTTGGTCAGATTCATCTTCGCGACTTCATCTTTCTGGATCTCTTTCGCCGCGAACGCGCCAAAAGAGAGGGAGCCTATCACCAGAGATGCAACAATACCTGTAACAAGTTTCATAGCCTTTACTCTCCATAAGGTTGTTATTGTTAGTTTGCGGCGGCAAAAACGAAATAATCAACCACCGCAACAACCTAAGTATTGCCCGATCCTGATGATTTACCACGCGGCGCTAAAAATAATTATTCAGCCGCTCTTTCAGCGCGATCAGCGGTTCGCAAAATGCCTGCGGATGCGAAATAAACGGCGCGTGGGCCGCCTTTTCGAAGACGATAGACTCACTTTGCGGCCACAGCTCATCCAACAGAGGAACGATTTTACGCGGCACCAGCCCATCCAGGCGACCATAGAGGCGCAAAAACGGCATGGTCAGCGCGGCGAGCGGTTGACGCAAATCGGCGGTTTTGAGAATCTCCAACCCGCCGTTGAGAACCTCGGCAGGCGGCATCGGCAGCGACAGAACGGTGCTTTTCAGCGCCCGGGCGTCCTGGCGCGCGCTTTCGGTACCCATGGTTTGCAGGGCGAGAAAACGCTCGACGGTACGCTGGAAATCTTCACTCAGCTGTTGCTGGAAGCCGCTCAGCACTTCCGGTTTAATCCCGGGCCACTGGTCGCGCGCGCCAAAACACGGCGAAGAAGCGACGGTCACCAGCGCCTGCACGCGTTGCGGGTGCTGCAGCGCCACCAGGCTCGCTACCAGCCCGCCCAGGCTCCAGCCAAGCCAGATAGCCTGCTCCGGCGCTTTTTCAACGACCTGCTGCGCCATCTCTTCAAGCGTTAAGGCGCCAAAACCACCGCTGCGGCCATAGCCCGGCAGATCCACCAGGTGCAGGGTAAAATGCGTAGCCAGTTCCGGCGTGATGCAATCCCACACGTTGGCATTCAGCCCCCATCCGTGCAGCAGCACAAGATGACAATTTCCTTCGCCCGTGGTTTGCCACCAGATGTCATTCATCAGTTACTGTTCTCTTTCCATCACTATGAGGGGAATTATGCTAACAGCACACAGCTTATGCTGGCTATGCCAAATGCCGCTGGCTATCGCTCACTGGGGGATTTGCTCGCGCTGCACCGCCTCGTTGCTCATCTCACAATCACTCTGCCCGCAGTGCGGCCTACCGGCATCGGCCTCTAACGTCCCCTGTGGACGCTGCCTGCAAAAACCGCCGCCCTGGCAGCGGCTGGTGACGGTGAATAGCTATGCCCCGCCGCTAAGCGGACTGGTACATCAGTTCAAGTTTGCCCCTCATCCGGAGTTGGGACCCGCGCTGGCGCGACTGCTTCTTTTACGCCTGCGCCTTTACCGCGCGCTGCCGCCGGTGGACCGGATTATCAGCGTGCCTCTCTGGCAGCGCCGCCACTGGCGTCGGGGATTTAACCAAAGCGAGGCGCTATGCCGCCCGCTGGCGCGGTGGATGGGCTGCGCCTGGCGCAGTGATGCGCTGACGCGAACCCGGCGTACCGCAACGCAGCACCAGCTGAACGCCAGATTACGTAAGCAGAACCTGAAAAATGCTTTCCAGGTTGAATTATCCGTTCGGGGCCACCATATCGCCATTGTGGATGATGTCGTCACAACCGGAAGCACCGTCGCCGAGATTTCCCGCCTGCTTTTGCGAAACGGCGCCGCGACGGTTCAGGTATGGTGTGTGTGCCGTACCTTGTAGACCCCCGCTGATGGGCGTATTATAACCCAGTAAAATAGTCAACTATTAGGCCAACGCTATGATCCGTATTTCCGATGCTGCACAAGCGCACTTTGCCAAACTGCTGGCAAATCAGGAAGAAGGGACGCAAATTCGCGTATTTGTGATTAATCCCGGCACCCCAAACGCTGAGTGCGGCGTATCCTACTGCCCACCGGATGCGGTGGAAGACACCGACACGGCGCTGAAATTTGAACAGCTGACCGCGTATGTTGATGAACTCAGCGCCCCTTATCTGGAAGATGCTGAAATCGACTTCGTCACTGACCAGCTCGGTTCCCAGCTGACGCTGAAAGCGCCGAACGCCAAAATGCGTAAGGTTTCCGACGATGCCCCGCTGATGGAGCGCGTCGAGTATCTGCTGCAGTCGCAGATCAACCCACAGCTGGCAGGCCACGGCGGCCGCGTTTCGCTGATGGAAATCACCGAAGACGGGCTGGCTATCCTGCAGTTCGGCGGCGGTTGCAACGGCTGCTCAATGGTCGACGTGACCCTGAAAGAAGGGATCGAAAAGCAACTGCTGAACGAATTCCCGGAGCTGAAAGGCGTGCGCGACCTGACCGAACACCAGCGCGGCGAGCACTCCTACTACTAAGCTTTCGCCTTCTCGCCCGGCAACAACCATTTGCCGGGTGAATTTCCCCTCCAGCATGTTACCGCGCAACATTTCTGACTAGTCGACATGTCAAAAACCCGGCAGAGAGTATGACTTAAGTCTCATATTTAAAATTTACCCCGTTCAGGGCATTCTCAAAGCTCACATGTTACCCGTATCATCCACGACAAGCACCACCGACAAAAAAATAGCCAGCTATCCTTTCTCTGGGTCAGGTATAAGCCAGCTTTACGGTGCCAGACATCCTTGTTCCTCTGCGGAACGGATACTGTAGATGTTCAGACTTTAACGTTACCCATAACAAGTTAAGGCCAGGTAAATCATGCCATTAGTCATCGTAGCTATCGGGGTTGCCCTGTTATTGTTGCTGATGATCCGTTTCAAAATGAACGGCTTCATCGCTCTGGTTCTGGTGGCGCTCGCCGTCGGATTAATGCAGGGTATGCCTCTGGATAAAGTCATCGTATCCATCAAAAACGGCGTCGGGGGCACGCTCGGCAGCCTCGCGCTGATCATGGGCTTCGGCGCCATGCTCGGTAAAATGCTGGCGGACTGCGGCGGCGCGCAGCGTATCGCCACCACCCTGATTGATAAATTCGGTAAAAAACATATTCAATGGGCCGTTGTACTGACCGGTTTCACCGTCGGTTTCGCCCTGTTCTATGAAGTCGGTTTCGTGCTGATGCTGCCGCTGGTCTTTACCATCGCCGCCTCCGCGCGTATCCCGCTGCTGTACGTTGGCGTACCGATGGCCGCGGCGCTCTCCGTCACCCACGGTTTCCTGCCGCCGCACCCGGGCCCGACCGCTATCGCGACAATTTTCCACGCCGATATGGGCAAAACGCTGCTCTACGGTACGATTCTGGCTATCCCGACGGTTATTCTCGCCGGTCCGGTTTTCGCCCGTTTCCTGAAAGGTATTGATAAGCCGATCCCGGAAGGCCTGCACAACCCGAAAACCTTCACCGAAGAAGAGATGCCGGGCTTTGGCGTCAGCGTCTGGACCTCTCTGGTACCGGTGATCCTGATGGCGATGCGCGCCGTCGCCGAGATGGTTCTGCCGAAGGGCCACGCCTTCCTGCCCGTTGCCGAGTTCTTCGGCGACCCGGTGATGGCGACCCTGATTGCGGTACTGATCGCGCTGTTCACTTTCGGCCTGAACCGCGGCCGCTCCATGGAGCAGATCAACGATACGCTGACCTCCTCTATCAAAATCATTGCCATGATGCTGTTGATCATCGGCGGCGGTGGCGCCTTTAAGCAGGTACTGGTGGATAGCGGCATGGATAAGTACATCGCCTCTATCATGCACGAATCCAATATGTCACCGCTGTTTATGGCGTGGTCTATTGCTGCGGTGCTGCGCATTGCGCTGGGTTCGGCTACCGTTGCCGCTATCACCGCGGGTGGTATCGCCGCGCCGCTGATTGCCACCACCGGCGTCAGCCCGGAGCTGATGGTTATCGCCGTGGGTTCCGGTAGCGTCATCTTCTCGCACGTGAACGACCCAGGTTTCTGGCTGTTCAAAGAGTATTTTAACCTGACCATTGGCGAGACCATCAAGTCCTGGTCGGTGCTGGAAACCATCATTTCCGTGTGCGGCCTGGTTGGTTGTCTGCTGCTGGGGATGGTGGTGTAACCCTCCCTCCCTGAAATAAAAAAGGCCGGGTGCGCATCATACGCCCCGGCCTTTTTTGTTGCTCGTTTCCCGGACGGCGGCTAACGCCTTATCCGTGCTACCCGCGGTGCCGTTTTTGTCGGGTGGCGCTGCGCTTACCCGACCTACGGTCCGCGCGGCCTGTATTTAATTTATTCACCATGCTGGCTGAAACTGCCGGTGCTGGCGGCCTCAAAATCGCTGAGACGTTCCCGGAAGGCCGGGGGTACAGGGGGTGGTGGCGACTGACCGCCCCCTGTGCGCTCCCTGCGCCATGAGAGACATAACGCAGAAGAAATATCGGGAGCGCAATGTGCCCGGAATTAACACAAAGCACATGTTTTCCCCGACCAAAACCGTTGCAAACCGATAACAGTATCTACCAGTAGCCCCGGTAAGCGCAGCGCCACCGGGGAATTCTCTCTGGATTAGCGGGCCTTGCGGCGCTTATCCAGGTCTTTAATCAACTTATTCACCTGCGCATCGGCAAACATCTGCTCGAGCGTCACGGTAAGCTTACGCCGCCAGTTGGGATACTCGGTACTGGTGCCCGGGATGTTGACCGGTGAAGCCATCTCCAGCCAATCTTCCGGCTGCAGCCCAAGCAGGGCGCTGTTGCTGTCGGCGATATAGCGCTGCATCCCGCGATTGAGCGTTGAGGTCATCGCCATCAGCGAGGCTTTATGTCCGGCGCGCTTCGGCAAACAGCCGTGCCGATGCAGCGCATCCAGCAACCCCTGCTTCGCTTGTTCGCGATCGGCATATAATCCGCGCAGCACCACTTCATCCGGATACAGGCCCAGCGTCTTCCCAAGCGTCAAATCGCCGCTCTCCCAATAACCGCGCAGCGTCGGTAGATCGTGGGTCGTCGCGACCGCCATCGACTGTTGCGGATAAGCCTTCGGCGCGCGGAACGTTTTATCAGGGCCATTCTCGAAGTAGAGCACTTTGTACGAGTAGACCCCGCTTTTGCGCAGCTTGCCGACGATTTCGACCGGTACGGTGCCCAGGTCTTCGCCGATCACCATGCAGCGGTGCCGCTGGCTCTCCAGCGCCAGGATCGCCAGCAGGTCATCCACGGGATACTGCACATAGGCGCCGTGGTCGGCGGTTTCGCCATACGGTATCCACCACAAGCGCAGCACCGACATCACGTGGTCAATACGTAACGCGCCGCAGTTTTGCATATTCGCCCGTAGCAGTTCGATAAACGGCTCGTAGGCGCGGGCAACCATGACGTGCGGATCCATCGGCGGCAGGCCCCAGTTCTGTCCCAGCGGGCCGAGGATGTCCGGCGGCGCGCCGACGGAAGCCTTCAGGCAATACAGCTCGCGATCGCACCACGTCTCCGATCCGCCTTCGGCGACGCCGACCGCCAGATCGCGATACAGGCCAATCGGCATCCCGTCCTGCTGGCTGGTGTGCCAGCAGGCGGCGAACTGCGTATAAGCCAGCCATTGCAACCATAGATAGAAGCTCACCTCATCGGCATGCTCCGCACAGAAGGTCTTCACCTGCGGGCTACTCGTACTTTGATACGCCTCCGGCCATGCCGGCCAACCCCAGCGCATTGGATCCTGCTGGCTTTGCCAGGCATGCAGCGCATCAAACGCCGCCTGCCAGTAGAGACTTTCTCCCTCGCGCAGCACGAACTGGCGGAACTCCGCCATCTGCTCGTCTTCACGCTTAGAAAACTCAGCCCACGCCAGACGCAGCGCGGTCAGCTTCAGCGCGGTGACGGCGGTATAATCGACATCAGCGGTCTGCCGCGCGGCCTGCAAGGCCTTCTGGGTTTCCGCAAGCTGCCACCATGCCTGCGCGGCAGGGCTACGCTGGAAATCTTCCACCGCGTTGACGTCGATATAGATAACGTTGAGCCAGCGGCGCGATGACGGACTGTACGGGCTGGCGCTCTCCGGGTTCGCCGGATAGAGCGCGTGAATCGGGTTGAGACCGATAAACGCGCCGCCGCGACGGGCGATTTCCGGCAGCATAGCGCGTAGATCGCCGAAGTCGCCGATGCCCCAGTTATTCTCCGAACGCAGGGTGTAGAGCTGGACGCAGGCGCCCCATAGCTTTTTGCCCTCTTTGAGCGCCTGCGGTTCGTAGCAACGCGCCGGGGCGACGATCGCCCGGCAGTGCCAGCGTTCGCCGTCCCGCGTGAGGGTCAGGGTGTGATAGCCCGTCGGCAATCGCCCAGGCAGGGTGAGCGCTTCGCCGCAGCGCGTCTCGCCCTGATACTGCTTACCATCTTCGGTCGTCAGCAGCCAGTGAAACGCGCCGCTTCCCGCGACCGGCAGCTGCATTTTTTTACCGTGGGTAAAAACCTTGACGCTGGGCAGCGGTTCTACCGCCGCTTTCGCGGCAGTAGACGTACGATGCATAGCATCCAGCAAACGTTGTTTGGTGGCCGCCGCGATCGACTGCGGCTGCCCGTGCGCGTTGATATAGCTGGGGCTGATCCCCGCCGCCAGCGCGGCGTTATCAAGGCGTTTATTCTCCATAGGCCTGTCCTTAGCGTTTTGCCTGCCAGATACGTTGCTGATAATCACGGATAGAACGGTCGGAGCTGAACATGCCGCAGCGCGCGGTGTTGAGGATCGCCGCACGGGTCCAGGCTTCCTGGTCGCGATACAGTTCATCCACCTGCTTCTGCGCCGCGACGTAAGCGCTAAAGTCAGCCAGCACCAGGTACGGATCGCCGCCTTGCAGCAGGCTATGCAGCATCTGATCAAAGGCGTGTTTGTCGCCGCCGCTATATTTTCCGCTCTCCAGCTCTTTCAGCACCGCGTCCAGCAGTTTGTCTTTTTTGCGCCATTTCAGCGGATCGTAGCCTTTCGTTTTCAGCGCCTTAACTTCTTCTACGGTATGGCCGAAGATAAAGATATTGTCCTCGCCAACCTGCTCGGCGATTTCAACGTTGGCGCCGTCAAGGGTGCCGACGGTCAGCGCGCCATTCAGCGCCAGCTTCATGTTGCCGGTACCGGAGGCCTCTTTACCCGCCGTAGAAATCTGCTCGGAGACGTCCGCCGCCGGGATCAGCATTTCCGCCGCCGATACGCAATAATCCGGCAGGAAGACCACTTTTAGCTTATCGCCCACCAGCGGATCGTTGTTGATCGCCTCGGCCACCTTGTTGATCGCCAGAATAATATTCTTCGCCAGGTAGTAGCCCGGCGCGGCTTTGGCGCCAAACAGGAAGACGCGCGGTACGCGGTCGGCCTGCGGGTTTTCGCGGATCTCTTTATACTGCGCCAGAATATTCAGCAGGTTGAGGTGCTGGCGTTTGTACTCGTGCAGACGCTTAATCTGGATATCGAAAATCGCCTGCGGGTTGATGTCGATACCGGTACGCCGCTTCACGAACTCAGCGAGACGCACTTTATTCGCCTGCTTAATGTCGCGATAAACCTGACGGAATTTGGCATCGTCGGCGTACGTCTCCAGCTTGATCAACTGGTCGAGATCGTTGGCCCACTCTTTCTTCAGCGTCTTATCGAGCAGGGCAGCGAGCGCCGGATTACACTGTTTAATCCAGCGACGCGGCGTAATGCCGTTGGTCACGTTATGGAATTTGTTCGGCCACAGCTGGTGATATTCCGGGAACAGATCCTTCACCACCAGATCGGAGTGCAGCGCCGCGACGCCGTTGACCGCAAAGCCGCTCACCACGCACATGTTGGCCATGCGAACCTGTTTATCATGGACCACCGCCAGCTTCGCCCACACCTGCTTATCGCCCGGCCAGGTTTTCTCCACCAGCAGTTTAAATCTGTCGTTAATCTCTTTGATTATCTGCATATGACGCGGCAGCAGTGCCTTCACCAGCTTCTCATCCCAGCACTCCAGCGCTTCCGGCATCAGGGTATGGTTGGTGTAAGCGAAGGTTTTGCTGGTGATGGCCCACGCATCGTCCCAGCTCATCTGGTGCTCATCAATCAGCACGCGCAGCAGTTCCGGGATGGCGATGGTCGGGTGGGTGTCGTTCAACTGGATCACTTCATAATCCGCCAGCTGATGCAGCTTGCGGCCAGCCAGATGGTGGCGACGCAGAATGTCCGCCACCGAGCAGGCGCACTGGAAGTACTGCTGCATCAGGCGCAGTTTTTTCCCCGCCAGGTGGTTGTCATTCGGATACAGCACCTTGGTCAATTTTTCGGCGTCGATACCCTGTTGCTCCGCGCGCAGGAAATCGCCGTCGTTGAATTTCGTCAGGTTGAACGGATGGGCATGCTTCGCCTGCCACAGGCGCAGCGGTTGCGCGACGTTATTGCGATAGCCAAGCACCGGCAGGTCCCAGGCTTCGCCGGTAATCACGAAAGCCGGTTGCCATTCGCCGCTTTTGCTGACTTTACCGCCGATACCCACCTGCACATCCAGCGCTTCGTTGTGGCGGAACCACGGATAGCTGCCGCGTCCCCAGTCATCCGGCGCTTCCATCTGCTGGCCGTCAGCGAAGGATTGACGGAACAGACCGTATTGGTAGTTCAGGCCGTAACCGGTCGCCGACTGGCCAACGGTGGCCATAGAATCCAGGAAGCAGGCCGCCAGACGGCCCAGGCCGCCGTTGCCCAGCGCCGGATCGGTCTCTTCTTCCAGCAGGTCGGTCAGCTGAATGTCATACGCCTTCAGCGTCTCGCTCACTCCTTCATACCAGCCCAGGTTGAGCAGGTTATTACCGGTCAGGCGACCGATCAGGAACTCCATCGAAATGTAGTTAACGTGGCGCTGTCCTTTAACGGCTTCCGCCGCCGGTTGCGCCGCCAAAAGCTCCGCCAGCGCGCCGCTGACCGCGCGCCACCACTGGCGTTGAGTCATCTCTGCGGCTGACGATAAACCGAAACGCTGCCACTGACGCGTCAGTGCAGCCTGAAACTGAGCCTGGTTAAAAGAAGTCTGTGACATAAGAAATCCTGGTCCTTTACTAAAACGTTAGCCTTAGTGTGCCGACCTCCTGATGCCGCTGCCTCCTCCCGAGGGGGATTAGACAGGGAGGAGTAGCGGGGATGAGCGAAAATTGTGATCGCGGCCACTTTAACGTTAGCTCGTCGTCGGGAATTCGCCGCCTTATTGCGCGTGTAGAACAATAATTTCGCCAGCGCGACGAACGGCAAATTTGTTACAGCGCAATTCATATCGCCAGGCAAAATTTGCTCGTACCATTATCGTGAAATAAAAAACAAACAACTGACAGAATAAAAAGATGCCATGACAAAAATACGTGAAATAGATTAACCCTAAGAATCCACTGACGATAATTTAATAAAAACAATCAACTACGAAAAACACTGTGTAAAGTAATTTCGTCCCGGACGAAACCGTCGTAAACCGAGGCATGGCGCGTACTGGTACCGGTTTAAAGCTAATTAAAAACCGAAGCGAGAAATTGTGACCCAGAGCAAATTCAAGAGCATCAATTTTGGACATAACTTGCAATAACTTTCATTATCGCCGACCTTAGGAGTCATTAATTACGAAGCGCAAAAAAAATCCCCATCCCTTTCTTGCACAGCGAAAAAGTGAACTATGTTGATTCCGTCAAAATTAAGTCGTCCATCCCGTCTTGAACACACTGTGGTTCGCGAACGGTTGCTGGCGAAACTTTCCGGCGCGAACAATTATCGTCTCGCGTTGGTGACCAGCCCGGCAGGTTACGGCAAAACCACGCTCGTTTCGCAGTGGGCTTCGGGTAAGCATGACCTTGGCTGGTTTTCGCTCGATGAAGGCGATAATCAACAAGAGCGCTTCGCCAGCTATCTGATTGCAGCGATTCAACAGGCGACAGGCGGCCACTGCGCCGCCAGCGAAGCCATGGTGCAAAAGCGCCAGTACGCCAGCCTGCCGTCGCTGTTTGCGCAGCTGTTTATTGAGCTTGCCGACTGGCAGCGTCCGCTGTACCTGGTCATTGATGATTATCACCTGATTACCAATCCGGTGATCCACGACGCCATGCGCTTCTTCTTGCGCCATCAGCCAGAGACCATGACGCTGGTAGTGCTGTCGCGCAACCTGCCGCAGTTGGGGATCGCCAATCTGCGGGTGCGCGAGCAGTTACTGGAAATCGGCAGCCAACAGTTGGCTTTTACTCATCAGGAGGCGAAACAGTTCTTTGACTGCCGCCTCGCCTCCCCCATTGAAGCCGATGACAGCAGTCGCCTGTGCGATGACGTCGCCGGCTGGGCCACCGCCCTGCAGCTCATCGCCCTCTCCGCCCGGCAGAAAAACACCTCAGCCCAGCACTCCGCCCGTCGTCTCGCCGGGATTAACGCCAGCCACCTTTCCGACTATCTGGTCGATGAAGTGCTGGATAACGTCGATGCCCGTACCCGCAGCTTCTTGTTAAAAAGCTCGCTGCTGCGCTCGATGAATGACGCGCTTATCGTCCGCGTCACCGGCGAAGAGAACGGCCAGATGCAGCTGGAAGAGATCGAACGTCAGGGGCTGTTCCTGCACCGAATGGATGACTCCGGCGAGTGGTTCCGCTATCACCCGCTATTCGGCAACTTCCTGCGCCAGCGCTGTCAGTGGGAAATGGCCACCGAGCTACCGGAAATTCACCGCGCCGCCGCCGAAGCGTGGATGGCGCAGGGATTCCCCACCGAAGCCATCCATCATGCGCTTGCCGCTGGCGATGCCGCCATGCTGCGCGATATTTTGCTCAACCACGCCTGGGGCATGTTCAACCACAGCGAGCTGGGTCTGCTGGAACAATCGCTGGCGGCGCTGCCGTGGTCGAACCTGCTGGAAAACCCGCGGCTGATCCTGCTGCAGGCCTGGCTGATGCAGAGCCAGCATCGCTATAGCGAAGTGAATACCCTGCTGGCCCGCGCCGAACAGGAGATGGATGTCGAAATGGATACCGCGATGCACGGCGATTTCAACGCCCTGCGCGCGCAGGTCGCAATCAACGCCGGCGATCAGGACGAAGCCGAGCGTCTGGCAATGGTGGCGCTGGATGAACTGCCGCTGGCGAGCTATTACAGCCGCATCGTCGCCACTTCCGTTCACGGCGAAGTGCTGCACTGCAAAGGCCACCTGAGCAAATCGCTGGCGGTGATGCAGCAAACAGAACAGATGGCTCGCCGTCATGACGTCTGGCACTACGCCCTGTGGAGCATGATCCAGCAGAGCGAGATTCTGTTTGCCCAGGGCTTCCTGCAGGCGGCATGGGAGATTCAGGATAAAGCTTTCCAGCTTATCCGCGATCAGCATCTTGAACAGCTGCCGATGCATGAGTTCCTGTTGCGCATCCGCGCGCAGCTGCTGTGGGCATGGGCGCGTCTTGATGAAGCAGAAGAGAGCGCCCGCAGCGGCATCGCGGTGCTGGCAAACTACCAGCCGCAACAGCAGCTGCAGTGCCTGGCGCTGATGGTGCAGTGCTCGCTGGCGCGCGGCGATCTCGATAACGCCCGCAGCTTATTAAACCGACTGGAGAATCTGCTGGGCAACGGCCACTATCACAGCGACTGGGTTTCCAACGCCGACAAAGTACGGGTGATCTACTGGCAGATGACCGGCGATAAAACCGCAGCGGCCAACTGGCTGCGCCAGACGCCGAAACCTGAATTCGCTAATAACCACTTCCTGCAAAGCCAGTGGCGCAACATTGCCCGCGCGCAGATCCTGCTCGGTGATTTTGATTCCGCCGAAATGGTGCTGGAAGAGTTAAATGAAAACGCCCGCTCGCTGCGGCTGATGAGCGATATCAACCGTAACCTGCTGCTGTTGAACCAGCTGTACTGGCAGGCGGATCGCAAGGGTGAGGCGCAAAAAGTGTTAATGGAAGCCTTAACCCTCGCTAACCGCACCGGCTTTATTAACCACTTCGTGATTGAAGGGGAAGCCATGGCCCAGCAGCTGCGCCAGCTGATTCAACTGAATACGCTGCCGGAGCTTGAGCAGCACCGCGCGCAGCGCATCCTGCGCGATATTAACCAGCATCATCGGCATAAATTCGCCCACTTTGACGAGAGCTTCGTCGAACGGCTGTTAAACCACCCGGAAGTGCCGGAGCTTATCCGCACCAGCCCGCTGACCCAGCGCGAGTGGCAGGTGTTAGGGTTAATCTATTCCGGTTACAGCAACGAGCAGATCGCCGGCGAACTCGATGTCGCGGCCACCACGATTAAAACGCATATTCGCAATCTGTATCAGAAACTGGGCGTCGCGCACCGCCAGGATGCCGTTCAGCATGCCCAGCGGTTGCTCAAAATGATGGGATACGGCGTATAACGCCGTTTAGCAAAGCTCCAGCTGCAGGTTGTTGTCTTTAATCACCTTCAGCACGCCTGCGGGCGGCATGATATCGGTATAAACCGCATCGACCATACTAATGCTGCCCATGTTCACCATCGCATTACGCCCAAACTTCGAGTGATCCACCACCAGCATCACGTGGCGCGAGTTTTCGATAATCGCCCGCTTGGTGCGCACTTCATGGTAATCAAACTCCAGCAGCGAACCGTCGCTATCAATGCCGCTAATACCGAGAATGCCGAAGTCGAGGCGGAACTGGGAGATAAAATCGAGCGTCGCTTCGCCGATGATCCCGCCGTCGCGGCTGCGTAGCTCGCCGCCGGCAAGGATAATGCGAAAATCATCTTTCACCATCAGCGTATTTGCGACGTTGAGATTGTTGGTCACAATCCGCAGGTCATTATGGTCGAGCAACGCGTGGGCCACCGCTTCCGGCGTTGTGCCGATATCGATAAACAGGGTTGCGCCGTCGGGGATTTCGCTCGCCACTTTCCGCGCGATACGCTCTTTTTCCGCCGTCTGGGTCGCTTTCCTGTCGTGCCACGAGGTGTTGACCGAGCTGGAAGGCATCGCCGCGCCGCCGTGGTGGCGCAGGATCATTTTTTGTTCCGCTAAATCATTCAGGTCGCGACGAATAGTCTGCGGGCTGACGGCAAACTGCTCCACCAGTTCTTCGGTACTGACGTATCCCTGTTTTTTTACCAGCTCGATAATCGCGTCATGACGTTGTGTTTGTTTCATGAAATATCCCTGGGAATCTCTACGTTCGTTTTCGCACATTTAGCGTATCGACAAACGCCATCGCCAGCCCGACTGCCAGGCCCGCCACGTGCGCGCCATTGGCGATCGACATGCCGAAAACATCAAACCATCCTGCCACTAACCACACTAAAGAGAAGAGGATCAGACCACGCTGCAGATAAATACCGCTCTGCGGGTCGCGCTCGCCGCGCAGCCAGACATAGCCCATTAATGCATAGACTACCCCCGACAAACCGCCGAACCACGGGCCGCTAACCTGATGCTGGACGAATCCGCTCAGCAGAGCGCTGATAATGGTAATCACCACCAGCTTACCGCTACCGATGCGCTTCTCCACCGCACCGCCGAGGTACCACCACCATAGCAGGTTAAACAGAATATGCATCAGCGAGAAGTGCATGAAAGCGTGGGTAAGATAGCGCCAGGCTTCGAATTTCAGCGAAGGATCGTAGGGCCAGGCAAGCCAGATCATCATCGTCTGATCGCCCAGAACGTTTTGCAGTATGAAGACCAGGATACAGGCCAGCAAAATCGCCCACGTAAACGGCCCGGCGTTGTTACGCAGGGTAGCTAAAAACGGGAAGCGTTGATAATGCAATCCGCTATTGGTATGCCCCGATTGCCAGCTGGCGGCGAGATAGCGCGGGTCGGCCGGGTTTTCGAGAAAACGGGCCAGCTCGGTCTGCACCCGCGCGGCCTGGCTTTCATCTGCCAGCCAGACATCGCTCTGCGTGTGCTGTTGGATAGTCAGGATGACCCCCTGCGTCGCCATATAGTCGACAAACGCCTGGGCCACGCGCGGGTTGGCAAAAGAGGTAATCATTAACATACAGCGGATCGCTTATTCCACACAAAGGGGGCTAGTATATACCGTACCGCGCTTATAGCGAGCCGTGCGCGACTTCCGCCGGGAAATGACGATGCCAGGCGTCAAAACCGCCGTCGACGCTGTAGACGTTCTCGAAGCCCTGCTGCAGCAGATACTGCGCGGCGCCTTTACTGCTGTTGCCGTGGTAGCACATCACCATCACCGGCGTCTCAAAATCGTTATCGCGCATAAAAGCGCCCAGGGTATCGTTGGTCAGATGAAACGCGCCCGGCGTGTGCCCCATGGCATAGCTTTGCGGGTCGCGGATATCGACCAGCACCGCCTTCTGCTGATGCAGTTTCTGATGCGCTTCTTCTACATTGATACATTCAAATTGTTCCATGATTCTCTTCTCTATTGCACTTCATGACGGGCGGTGACCGACCCTGATTTTACCCGCTAGTGTACCGTCAGGCGGTAAATAAACGCCAATATGTTACATGCATCACTCTGAAATGTTTTTTTGATGTTACCAAAAGCGCGTTTGTTTGCTATAGTGAGCGATATCGAACATTTATGAGCTTAAACGAAAGCGAACGAGGTGCGAGCGTGGAAATCAAAGATCTGATTGTGATAGGCGGGGGCATCAACGGTGCCGGTATCGCGGCAGACGCCGCCGGGCGCGGTTTATCCGTGCTGATGCTGGAAGCGAGAGACCTTGCCTGCGCCACCTCAAGCGCCAGCTCGAAACTGATTCACGGCGGCCTGCGCTATCTGGAACACTACGAATTCCGCCTGGTCAGCGAAGCGCTGGCGGAGCGCGAGGTGTTATTAAAAATGGCGCCGCATTTGGCCTTCCCGATGCGCTTCCGCTTACCACATCGCCCGCATCTGCGCCCGGCGTGGATGATTCGTATCGGTCTGTTTTTATACGATCACCTCGGCAAACGCACCAGCCTGCCGGGCTCGACCGGTTTGCGCTTTGGCGCGGAATCGGTACTTAAGCCGGAAATCGTGCGCGGTTTCGAATATTCCGACTGCTGGGTCGACGATGCGCGTCTGGTTCTTGCCAACGCCCAGATGGTGGTACGTAAAGGCGGCGAAGTTCGCACCCGCACCCGCGCTATCTCGGCAAAACGCGAAAACGGCCTGTGGGTGGTGGAAGCGGAAGATATCGATAGCGGCGAAAAATTCACCTGGCACGCGCGCGGTCTGGTTAACGCCACCGGCCCGTGGGTGAAACATTTCTTCGACGAAGGCATGCATCTGCGCTCGCCGTATGGCATCCGCCTGATCAAAGGCAGCCATATCGTGGTGCCGCGCGTACACACCCAGAAGCAGGCCTATATCCTGCAAAACGAAGATAAACGTATCGTGTTTGTCATCCCGTGGATGGATGAGTTCTCGATTATCGGCACCACCGACGTCGAGTACAACGGCGATCCGAAAGAGGTGGCGATCGATGATAAAGAGATCAACTACCTGCTGAACGTCTACAACGCGCACTTTAAAAAGACGCTGTCGCGCGACGATATCGTCTGGACTTACTCCGGCGTGCGTCCGCTGTGCGACGATGAATCCGACTCACCGCAGGCGATTACCCGCGACTATACGCTCGATATTCACGATGAGAACGGTCAGGCGCCGCTGCTGTCGGTATTCGGCGGCAAGCTCACCACCTACCGTAAACTGGCGGAACATGCGCTGGAAAAACTGACGCCGTATTATCAGGGGATTGGCCCGGCGTGGACCAAAACCGCCGTTCTGCCCGGCGGCGATATCGGCGGCGACCGCGACGACTATGCGGCGAAACTGCGCCGTCGCTTCGCGTTTATCAGCGAATCAATGGCCCGCCACTACGCCCGCACCTACGGCAGCAACAGCGAGTGGATCCTTGGCGAAGCGACTTCGCTTGCCGATCTGGGAGAAGATTTTGGCCACGAGTTTTATGAAGCCGAGCTGAAGTACCTGGTCGAACACGAGTGGGTTCGCAGTCTGGATGACGCTATCTGGCGCCGTACCAAACAGGGGATGTGGCTGAATGCCGAGCAGCAGGCGCGTATCAGCGAGTGGCTGGCGCAACATACGGGAAAGTCTGAACTGTCGTTAGCGTCCTGACATACCCCGGGCGGCGGCTGACGCCTGGCCCGGGCTACATCACAGCGCAAATCTGTAGCCCCGCGAGCGGGGCAATAACCGCGGGTAAAGCGCCGCTTTTGCGCCGGATAGCGGCTGCGCCTTATCCGGCCTACGGACAGTGCCAAGGTGAGCTTAAGATCTCTATCTTGTACCCATGGCCACTAAAACCACCGGTGTTGGTGGCCTCAAAATCGCTGAGACGTTCCCGGAAGACTGGGAGCGCAATGTGCTCTGAATTAACACAAAATACACGTTTTTCCCGAACCAAAACAGTTGCCAACCGATAACCGTATCTACGGCTTGCGCCTGACCCGGGTTACCGATTCACAAATTAAACGAGACTTTTTTTCCAGTCGGCAACGTGACATTTATACTTAGTTCCCCACCCAAGGCCGCAATGTAGCGCTTTAGGGTCGAAAGCCTCGGGTCGTTATCAGCCTGTTCCATTTTAGCGATCGTTGGCTGCTTAACCCCCATAGCCGCAGCCATCTCCGTTTGTGAAATTTGTAACTCTTCGCGAAGCAAGTTTAAAGCGACAGACTGGCGTATCTCTGCCGCTTTCGCTGCAATACGCTGCTGGCTTTCAGGACTCTGTTTCGCCATGAGTTCTTTTAGCGTGCCCATTATCGCTCCTTAGTCAGGTGCTGGCTGAATTCTCTATCAGCCAGGGTAATCATCTCTTTGTAAAAACGTTTCTCATTCATGCCATCCTTATTGCCCGCACATAAAACGATAGCTTTCCGAAGAGGATCAAAAGCAAAAAAGGCGCGGACTGGGAGCCCATGATGCTGAACCCGAAGTTCTTTCATATTCTGAAACTTTGAACCTTTTACCGTATCAACATACGGACGCCCAAGCTGCGGACCAAACTCAGACAGGATAAGCATCGTGGCCAACATATCCTCTTTTAAAGCTCTGCTTTGTAATTCGAACCAGGTATCAAACGTATCCGTCGTTTCTACATCCCACATAGACGATCCCTCATAGCCTAAAGGCTATCATCAACATTATAGCTATTAGGCTATGAACGTAAACTATTTGAGCATTTATCGTACTGCTGGCAAATTCACGTCAATAGTATATTCCCGCAATAGCCTGAATCCCTCCCGGCACTTTTCCGAATAAAACGTTCGCTACACAAACAGAAACGGGGCCAGTTTTGGCCCCGTTTTGCTGATGCTTAACCGATTACAAACGAACCGGGTCGATATGCCAGATATGTTTGGCGTACTCCTGGATCGTGCGGTCGGATGAGAAATAGCCCATGTTGGCGATGTTCATCATCGCTTTATTGGCCCACTCCTCCGGATGGCGGTACAGCTCGTCCACCTTATCCTGACAATCAACGTAGCTGCGATAGTCCGCCAGTACCTGATAGTGGTCGCCAAAGTTGATCAGCGAATCCAGCAGGTCGCGATAGCGGCCAGGTTCCGACGGGCTGAACAGGCCGGTGCCAATCTGCGTCAACGCCTGATGCAGTTCTTCATCCTGCTCATAGTAATCGCGAGGTTTATAGCCGTTGCTGCGCAGGGCTTCCACCTGTTCCGCGGTATTACCGAAGATAAAGATATTGTCCTCGCCGACGTGCTCCAGCATCTCGACGTTAGCGCCATCCAGCGTACCAATGGTCAGCGCGCCGTTGAGCGCAAACTTCATATTACTGGTACCGGACGCTTCCGTTCCCGCCAGCGAGATCTGCTCGGAGAGATCCGCCGCCGGGATAATCAGCTGCGCCAGGCTCACGCTGTAGTTGGGGATAAACACCACTTTCAGCTTATCGCCAATCTGCGGATCGTTGTTCACCACCGCCGCCACATCGTTGATCAGATGAATAATATGCTTCGCCATATAGTAGGCCGACGCGGCCTTACCGGCGAAGATATTTACTCGCGGCACCCACTCCGCCTGCGGATCGGCTTTGATCCGGTTGTAGCGGGTGATGACGTGCAGGATATTCATCAGCTGGCGTTTATATTCGTGGATGCGTTTGATCTGCACATCAAACAGCGCCTTAGGATTGACCACCACGTTCAACTGCTGGGCGATATAGTTCGCCAGCCGCTGCTTATTCTCAAGCTTGGCGCGGCGCACCGCCTGGTTCACCGTCGGGTAATCAATATGCTGTAGCAGATCGCTCAACTGGCTTAAGTCGGTGCGCCAGGTGTGGCCGATATTCTCATCCAGCACCTGCGACAGCGGCGGGTTTGCCAACGCCAGCCAGCGCCGCGGCGTAACGCCGTTGGTGACGTTGGTAAAACGCATCGGGAAAATCTTCGCAAACTCGGCAAACAGCGACTCGACCATTAAGCGCGAATGCAGCTCGGATACGCCGTTGACTTTATGGCTGACCACGACCGCCAGCCATGCCATACGTACCCGGCGCCCATTAGATTCATCAATGATGGAGGTACGGCTGAGCAGCGCGGTATCGTTGGGATACTGCTCCTGCAGCGTCTTGAGGAAGTAATCGTTAATCTCGAAGATAATCTGCAGATGGCGCGGCAGGATTTTCCCCAGCATATCGACCGGCCAGGTCTCCAGCGCTTCGCTCATCAACGTATGGTTGGTATAGGAGAAGACCTGACAGGTCACCTCGAAGGCTTCATCCCAGCTAAATTTGTGCTCATCGATCAGCAGACGCATCAGCTCAGGGATCGACAGCACCGGGTGGGTGTCATTGAGGTGAATGGCGATTTTCGCCGCCAGATTGTCGTAGGTGCGGTGCAGCTGGTAGTGGCGACTGAGGATATCCTGTACCGTCGCCGAGACCAGGAAATACTCCTGACGCAGGCGCAGCTCGCGCCCGGAATAGGTGGAGTCATCCGGGTACAGCACCCGTGAAACGTTCTCGGAGTGGTTCTTATCTTCCACCGCCGCAAAATAGTCGCCCTGGTTGAATTTACCGAGGTTGATTTCGCTACTGGCCTGCGCGCTCCACAGACGCAGGGTGTTGGTGGCATCGGTATCGAAACCGGGGATAATCTGATCGTAGGCTTCGGCGATAATCTCTTCGGTCTCTATCCAGCGGGTATTTTTCCCTTCCTGCTGCACGCGGCCGCCGAAACGCACTTTATAGCGCGTATTGTGGCGTTCGAACTCCCACGGGTTGCCGTACTCCAGCCAGTAATCCGGCGACTCTTTCTGTCGCCCGTCGACGATGTTCTGCTTGAACATCCCATAATCGTAGCGAATACCGTAGCCGCGGCCCGGCAGACCCAGCGTCGCCAGCGAATCGAGGAAGCAGGCGGCCAGGCGCCCTAAACCGCCGTTGCCTAAACCGGGGTCGTTTTCTTCATCAATAAGCTCTTCCAGATCGAGCCCCATATCGGCCAGCGCATTATTCACATCTTCATAAATCCCTAACGACAACAGCGCGTTAGAGAGGGTGCGGCCAATCAAAAACTCCATCGACAGATAGTAAACCTGCCGCACTTCCTGCGACAGCTGGGCGCGGTTTGAACGCAGCCATCGCTCGACCATGCGGTCGCGAACGGCGAACAGGGTGGCGTTCAGCCATTCGTGTTTGTTGGCGATCGCCGGATCTTTGCCGATGATAAACATCAGCTTATACGCGATAGAATGCTTTAACGCCTCAACGCTCAGCGTGGGTGATGCATAACTAAAGGGTGCATTCATAGCCATAGCTCCTGTGGTTACATCAAGCGTTGATAGAGTTCACGATAGGATTTCGCCGCCACCTGCCAGCTAAAGTCCATATTCATCGCCTGACGCTGAACGTAGCGCCACAGCGATGGCCGCGACCACAACACAAAGGTGCGCCGGATGGCCCGCAGCAACGACACCGCGTTACTGTCCTCAAAGACAAAGCCGCTGGCGACGCCGTCGGCGAGGTTTTCCAGCGAACAGTCGGCCACGGTATCGGCGAGACCGCCGGTGCGGCGCACCAG
Organism: Klebsiella sp. 141162; assembly: GCF_050600755.1. Classification (NCBI taxonomy): domain Bacteria; kingdom Pseudomonadati; phylum Pseudomonadota; class Gammaproteobacteria; order Enterobacterales; family Enterobacteriaceae; genus Klebsiella; species Klebsiella sp. 141162. The sequence goes on from NZ_JAQIRI010000003.1 coordinate 111,953, forward strand.
CGGCAGAGTGCCGTATTTCAGGCCATACAGCTGAGTCAGACCGCACGGTTCAAAGCGGCTGGGAACCAGAATCACATCGGCGCCGCCCATGATGCGGTGCGAAAACGCCTCGTGATAGCCAATCTGCACGCCGACCTGGCCCGGATGTTCGGCGGCGGCGGCGAGGAAGCCCTCCTGCAGTACCGGATCGCCGGCGCCCAACAGCGCCAGTTGCCCGCCCTGCTCCAGCAGGCCCGGCAGCGCCTCCAGCACCAGATCCAGCCCTTTTTGGCTGGTCAGGCGGCTCACCACGGCGAACAGCGGCGCTTTGTCATCCACCTTCAGCCCCATGGCGATTTGCAGCTGCCGTTTATTCTCGGCTTTCTCCTCCAGACAATCGCGGTCATAGCGCGCCGCCAGCAGCAAATCGCTTTGCGGATTCCAGATACCATCATCGACGCCGTTAAGGATGCCGGACAAGCGGCCCTCGTGTTGGCGCTGACGTAGCAGCCCTTCCATGCCGTAGGCATATTGCGGTTCGGTGATTTCCCGCGCGTAGGTTGGGCTCACCGCTGTGATATGGTCGGCATAGTACAGACCGGCTTTGAGGAACGAGATCTGGCCGTTAAATTCGAGGCCGTGCATGTTATAGAACGACCACGGCAGCTCTATCTCATTCATATGCCAGGAGTAAAACATCCCCTGGTAGGCGAGATTGTGCACCGTAAACACCGATTTCGCCGGACGCCCACGCGCCGCCAGGTAGGCCGGCGTCAGGCCCGCATGCCAGTCATGGGCATGCACCACCTCCGGGCGCCAGAATGGATCCAGCCCGCAGGCCATTTCGCTACCTACCCAGCCGAGCAGCGCAAAGCGCAGCACGTTGTCGGTATAGGCGTTCATGTTGGCGTCGTGATACGGGCTCCCCGGGCGATCGTAGAGATGCGGCGCGTCGATCAGATAGATACCGACGCCGTTAAAATGGCCGAACAGCAGGGTGATGCGCCCGGCAAAGGTATCCCGGCGGGTGACGACCTGCGCGTCGGTAATTCCGCGGCGGATATCCGGATACCCCGGCAGCAGCACGCGGGTATCCACGCCGTCTGCGATCTGCGCCGCCGGCAGCGCGCCAATAACGTCAGCCAGACCGCCGGTTTTTAACAACGGGAACATCTCTGAACATACGTGTAAAACCTGCATTATCGCTCCTGTTTGTGCCCCAGTTTCCGCAGCATGTCGCGCGTAACCAGCACGATCCCTTCTTCTGAACGATAGAAGCGGCTGGCATCTTCTTCCGCATTCTCCCCAATCACCATCCCTTCCGGGATGACGCAGGCGCGATCTATCACGCAGCGGCGCAGGCGGCACGAGCGCCCGACCCAGACATCCGGCAATAAGACTGCCGAATCAATGTTACAAAACGAATTCACCCGCACCCGCGGGAACAGTACCGACTGCACCACTACTGACCCGGAGATAATGCAGCCGCCGGAAACCAGCGAGTTCAGCGTCATGCCGTGACTGCCGGAGCGGTCCTGGACGAACTTCGCCGGCGGCAGCGATTCCATATGGGTACGGATAGGCCAATGCTGGTCGTACATATCGAGCTCCGGCGTCACCGAGGCCAGATCGAGGTTGGCCTTCCAGTAGGCTTCCAGCGTCCCGACATCGCGCCAGTACGGCTCGGCTTGCGGGTCGGACTGCACGCAGGAGAGCGGGAAAGGATGTGCATAAGCCATGCCAGCTTCGGTAATTTTCGGGATGATATCTTTGCCGAAGTCGTGGCTGGAGTTTTCGTCGAGATCGTCGGCGGCCAGCAGTTCATAAAGGTAATCCGCATCAAAGACATAGATGCCCATACTGGCAAGCGAGCGGGTAGCGTCGTTCGGCATCGCCGGCGGGTTGGCCGGTTTCTCGACGAACTCGATGATCTTCTCGCTTTCATCGACCGCCATCACGCCAAAGGCGGATGCTTCTTCGATGGGCACCGGCATACAGGCGACGGTGCAGCGCGCGCCTTTTTCGACATGGTCGATCAGCATGCGCGAGTAGTCTTGTTTGTAGATGTGGTCGCCGGCGAGGATCACCACATATTCGGCTTTATAGCGACGAATAATGTCGAGGTTCTGCGTCACCGCATCGGCCGTACCGCGATACCAGTTTTCACCGTGTACCCGCTGCTGCGCCGGCAGCAGATCGACAAACTCATTCATCTCTTCGCTGAAGAAAGACCAGCCGCGCTGGATATGCTGCACCAGGGTGTGCGACTGATACTGGGTAATCACACCGATGCGGCGAATACCTGAGTTAAGACAGTTAGATAACGCGAAGTCGATAATACGGAACTTACCGCCAAAGTGGACGGCAGGCTTCGCGCGCTTAATGGTTAAATCCTTAAGCCGGGTACCACGCCCGCCAGCAAGGATCAGCGCCACCGATTTGAGAGGAAGTTGACGCGCCAGCATCAACGGATCGTTCTTTTCAAGCCCAACCATGATTAACTCCTTTTGATTCCCCTGCTTCACGGCCCATTCATCATGAACACGCCGAAAACCCCCAGGGACTATGACCTTTGAAATACGCAAACTCCGTGCGCGGGCCCATGCCAGACAGCCATGATGACCGGATTATCCTCTCCGGCGAATGGAGGAACGGCGCGCCACTCCCCCGCGGGTAAAACCATATCCGCCACCTCAGCGGTGGCATTCAGCGCGATCAGCCAGCGATCGGATAACAGGATTTGCAGCCGCGCGGCGCCATGCTGCCACTCGTCGGCGTTTAACGGTTCTCCGCGCTGATTGAGCCAGCTCACATTGCCGTCATGCTCCTGCCACCACTGATTACGGGTTAACGCCGGAATGCGCCGACGCAGGTGGATAAGCGCGGCGACAAACGCGGTTAACCCGTGATTTGCCCGCCGCCAGTCCAGCCAGGTCAAAGCATTGTCCTGACAGTACGCATTATTGTTGCCGTGCTGGCTATGGCCATGCTCATCGCCCGCCAGCAGCATCGGCGTTCCTTGCGACAGCAGCAGCGTGGTCAAGAGCGCATGTACGCTATCGCGCCGCCGCTCAATCACGGCAAGATTGGCTTCTAATCCCTCTATACCATGATTGTTGCTGTAGTTATTGTTAGTCCCATCGCGATTCTCTTCGCCGTTCGCCTGATTGTGTTTCTGATTGAAACAAACACAATCACGTAGGGTGAATCCATCATGCGCCGTGATCAGATTGATCGTCGCCGCAGGCCGTTTGCCATCGCGGGCAAAGAGATCGCTGGAGGCGGCGAAGCGCTGGGCGAAGTCACCCAACGATACGTTTTGTTGCAGCCAGAAACGGCGCGCGGTATCGCGAAAATGGTCGTTCCATTCGGCAAACAGCGGCGGGAAGTTCCCCACCTGATAACCGCCCTGGCCAATATCCCAGGGTTCGGCAATCAGCTTGATCGCCGACAATACCGGGTCGCGGCGAATGGCCTCAAACAGCGGCGCGTCCTGACGAAATTCCGGCGTGCGCCCCATCACCGACGCCAGATCGAAGCGAAAGCCGTCAACGTGGCACTCATCAACCCAAAAGCGCAGGCACTGCAGGGCATACTCCACCACGCCGGGATGACTGAGGTTGAGCGTGTTACCGCAGCCGGTCCAGTTGTGATAATCGCCGTCGTCCCTGATCCAATAATAGCTGCGGTTATCGATACCGCGCAGGGAGATGGTCGGCCCTTCAAGATCGATTTCCGCGCTATGGTTCAGCACGATATCGAGGATCACCTCGATGCCCGCCGCGTGCAGCGCTTTCACCGCATCGCGGAACTCATCGAGCGCCCGCTGCGGCTGGCTGGCGTAGCGCGGCTCCAGCGCAAACAGCGCCAGCGGGTTATAGCCCCAGTAGTTGCTCAGCCCCATCCGCTGCAGGCGAGGTTCGCTGGCGAACTGCGCTACCGGCATTAGCTCCAGCGCGGTAATACCCAGGCGGCGGAAATAGTCGATCATCAGCGGGTGGCCCAGCGCCTGATAGGTGCCGCGGATGGCCTCCGGCAGCTCCGGATGCAGCCAGGTCAACCCTTTGACGTGGGCTTCATAAATGACCGTTTCGCCCCACGGCGTGCGCGGCGGTTTATCGCCGAGCCAGTCGTAATGCAGATCGACTACCTGCGACTTTGGCGCAATGGCTGCACTATCGCGGGCATCCGGTTCATGCATCCCGCCATGTAAACGCTCGTCGTCCAGCAGTTCGCCCGCCACCTGATGCGCGCAGGGGTCGAGCAGCAGCTTGGCCGGATTGAAGCGATGCCCCTGCGCCGGATCCCACGGCCCGTGCACCCGATAACCGTAGCGTAGCCCCGGACGCGCATCGGCCAGCCAGCCGTGCCAGATGTCGCCGCTGCGCGCCGGTAGGTCGTAGCGCCGCTCGTTGCCCTGCTGGTCGAACACGCAGAGCTCCACCCGCTCGGCGTGGGCGGAAAACAGGGTGAAGTTCACCCCTTTGCCGTCATAGCTGGCGCCCAAAGGCGTCGGTTTTCCCGCGGCAAGCGTCGTCATCAGGCCTCCCGTACCAGCCAGATGGTCGCCAGCGGCGGCAGGGTAATCGACAACGAATGCTGACGACCGTGACTGGCAACGGACTCGCTCTCAACCACTCCGCCATTTCCGGCGTTACTACCGTGGTAATGCATCGAATCGGTATTCAGCTCCTCGCGCCAGCGTCCCGGCTGGTTGATGCCGAAACGGTAGTTGTGCCGCGGCACCGGCGTGAAGTTGCTGGCGACGATGATTTCATTACCGGCTTTATCGCGGCGCACGAAGATAAATACCGAACGCTCATGATCGTCGACCACCAGCCATTCGAAGCCGTAGGGATCGAAATCAAGTTCGTGCAGCGCTTTATGGTGGCGGTAGGTATGGTTCAGGTCGCGCACCAGCCGCTGGACGCCGTGGTGCCAGTTGTCGCCGCCCTCCAGCAGATGCCAGTCGAGACTGGCGTCGTGGTTCCACTCGCGACCCTGGGCGAATTCATTGCCCATAAACAGCAGCTTTTTGCCCGGGAAGGCGAACAGCCAGCCGTAATAGGCGCGCAGGTTGGCAAAGCGCTGCCATGCGTCGCCCGGCATGCGGTCGAGAATCGATTTTTTGCCGTGCACCACTTCATCGTGGGAGAGCGGCAGCACGAAGTTCTCGGTGTAGTTGTAGAGCATGCCGAAGGTCATTTTGTCGTGATGGTAGCGACGATGGACTGGATCGAGCTTCATATAATCCAGCGTGTCGTGCATCCAGCCGAGATTCCATTTGAACCAGAAGCCGAGGCCGCCGTCGGCGGGCGGACGCGTCACGCCGGCAAAATCGGTGGACTCTTCCGCCATGGTGACCGCGCCTGGCGTCTGCTCGCCGAGAATACGGTTGGTGTTACGCAGAAACTCGATCGCTTCGAGATTTTCCCGCCCGCCGTATTCGTTGGGGATCCACTCGCCCGCTTTACGGCTATAGTCGCGGTAGATCATCGACGCCACCGCGTCGACGCGCAGCGCGTCAATGCCGAAGCGCTCGATCCAGTACAGCGCGTTACCTACCAGGTAATTGCTGACTTCGCGGCGGCCGTAGTTATAGATAAGCGTATTCCAGTCCTGGTGGTAACCTTCGCGCGGATCGCTGTGTTCATACAGCGAGGTGCCGTCAAATGAGGCCAGCGCAAAGTCATCCGCCGGGAAATGACCCGGAACCCAATCGAGGATCACGTTAAGGCCCGCGGCGTGGGCGGCATCGATGAAATAGCGGAAATCTTCACGGGTACCGAAGCGGCGTGTCGGCGCATAGAGGCCGGTCGGCTGGTAGCCCCAGCTGCCGTCGAACGGGTGTTCGTTTACCGGGAGCAGTTCAAGATGGGTGAAGCCCATCCATTTTGCGTAAGGCACCAGTTGGTCCGCCAGTTCGCGGTAGCTTAGCCAGAAGTTATTGTCGGTATGGCGGCGCCAGGACCCGAGGTGCACTTCATAGATAGAGATCGGCGCATCAAACTGGTTCGCGGCTTTGCGCGCCGCCGGCTGCTCGACTTTGGGCGGCAAATCGCAGATAAGCGACGCGCTTTCCGGGCGCATCTGCGACTCGAAGGCGTAAGGATCGGCTTTGACCCGTAGATTGCCATGAGCGTCGATCAGCTCGAATTTATACAGCTGGCCATTAAGCGCGCCGGGGATGAAAAGTTCCCAGATTCCGGACTCTTTACGCAGGCGCATCGGATGGCGTCGGCCATCCCAGTAGTTAAATTGCCCCACCACCGAGACCCGGCGGGCGTTTGGCGCCCAGACCGAAAAGCGCGTACCGGTGACGCCATCCATGGTGTCGGCGTGCGCGCCCAGAGTTTCGTAAGGGCGCAGGTGCGTCCCCTCGGACAACAGCCAGGCGTCAACATCCTGCAGCAGCGGGCCGAAACGGTAAGGGTCGTCAATCAGGTTTTGCTGTCCGTGCCAGGTGACGGCCAGCTGGTAGCGAAAAGCGTTTTTACGCCGCGGCAGGAGGCCGCTAAAGAATCCGCGCGAGTCGAGGCATTCGAGTTTGCCGACTTTACGCCCGGTTTTCGGTTCAATAACCCACACTTCGGTGGCATCTGGTAATAATGCGCGAACTTCCAGCCCCGCCTCGGTGCGGTGCATGCCAAGCACGGAAAAGGGATCCGCGAAATGACCTGCAATAAGCGCATTAATCACGTCTCTATCGATTCGATTCGACATGCTTTCATCCTGTTGTAAGTGTCGCCCTTTCCTGTACCCGGCGACTTTTTTGACCTGAACGGCGCAGCACCAACGTGCATCCTCCTGCTCCGTCCCACCTTCAGGTAAGGAACTCCTTACTTAAAGCATAGCCAAGGCTGCGTTACCTCCGTGGGGAAAAATCCAACATCCGCGTTTACTCCTTGTATTACGCAAAAAAAAGGGGTGTATCCACACCCCTTATCGTTTGTCCTGCGTTTACGCCAGCTGTCGTAGCATGCGGCGCAACGGTTCGGCGGCGCCCCACAGCAGCTGGTCGCCGACGGTAAAGGCCGACAGGTACTCAGGACCCATGTTCAGTTTACGCAGGCGCCCTACCGGGGTGGTCAGGGTGCCGGTCACCGCGGCTGGGGTCAGCTCGCGCATGGTGATGTCGCGATCGTTTGGCACCACTTTGGCCCACGGGTTATGCGCGGCCAGCAGTTCCTCAACGGTCGGGATAGAAACATCTTTCTTCAGCTTGATGGTAAACGCCTGGCTGTGGCAGCGCAGCGCGCCGACGCGCACGCACAGACCATCGACCGGGATCGGCGACGCGGTGGCGAGAATTTTGTTCGTCTCCGCCTGGCCTTTCCACTCTTCGCGGCTCTGGCCGTTATCAAGCTGTTTGTCGATCCATGGGATCAGGCTGCCCGCCAGCGGCACGCCAAAGTTATCGACCGGCAGATCGCCGCTGCGGGTCAGCGACGTCACTTTGCGCTCGATATCGAGAATCGCGGACGCCGGGTTCGCCAGCTCGCTCGCCACGTGGCCATGCAGTTGGCCCATCTGGCTCAGCAGTTCGCGCATATGGCGCGCGCCGCCGCCGGAAGCCGCCTGGTAGGTCGCCACGCTGACCCACTCCACCAGGTCATGGGCAAACAGGCCGCCGAGGGACATCAGCATCAGGCTCACCGTACAGTTGCCGCCGACGAAGGTTTTAATGCCGTTATTCAGGCCAGCGGTAATCACATCCTGGTTAACCGGGTCGAGGATAATGATCGCATCGTCTTTCATGCGCAGCGAAGACGCCGCGTCAATCCAGTACCCCTGCCAGCCGCTTTCGCGCAGCTTCGGGTAAATCTCGTTGGTGTAATCGCCGCCCTGGCAGGTAACAATAATGTCCAGCGCCTTCAGCGCTTCGAGATCGAATGCATCCTGAAGCGTACCCCCGGTACTGCCGCCGAATGACGGCGCGGGCTGACCCAGCTGAGAGGTGGAGAAGAAAACAGGGCGAATGGCGTCGAAATCACGCTCTTCCACCATGCGTTGCATGAGAACAGAGCCGACCATTCCACGCCAACCGATAAAACCAACATTTTTCATAACGTATTCCTGCGAGGTGTGTGCTGTTAGTGCCAGGCCAGTTTCCAACTGGGATGTCCTTCACATTACAAAATGCAGCTAAAGTCGCAAGTGAAATTAATCAATGATTGCGCGCCAATCAGAAAAGCAACTTATCCCGCACTCCGCCTACCGTCGCTGGTAGTCATAAAAAGCGTAAAGATTATCGGGCAAATAACCCGCGTAATGGAATATTTTCCGTCGCTATTTTATTGATCCTGATTATGGATTCAGCGCGAAAAATATCACTTTCACGCTTGCGAAAAAAAACGGACAAAGCCTTGCGCCGCAAGGCCTGACGAGCAATACGATCATTATCGTAGAGCTGATATTTACGGCAAAAGGAAGTGGAAAAGAGGGGAAAAAAGCGTGTTACCGAAGAGAATCCAGGGTAAGCGGTATTACCCTGGTTTTTCCCCCGGATACCGTGGTGGTGTCCGGGGAAATTATTTTTACTTAGCTCAGCAGCTGGAAAGCAATCATCCCGACAATGGCGCCGGTGGTGCCAAGGATGGTTTCCATCATCGTCCAGGTTTTCAGCGTCTGCGCTTCGCTGGCGCCGGTGAACTTACCGAACAGCCAGAAGCCGGCATCGTTGACGTGACTTACCACAATCGAACCACCCGCGATACAGATGGAGAGAGCCGCCATTTGCGCGCCGCTGTAGTTCAGTTGCTCAATGACCGGCATCACCAGGCCGACCGCCGTCAGGCACGCCACGGTCGCGGAGCCCTGAATAATACGCACGGCAGCCGCCAGCACGAAGCAGGTAATCGCAATCGGCAGACCCAGGCCAGTCAGCGCTTCGCCGAGCGCCGGGCCGACGCCGGAGTCCACCAGCACCTGCTTGAAGACGCCGCCTGCGCCAATCACCAGCAGAATAATCCCCGCCGGCTGCAGCGCCGCGCCGCAGATCTCCATCACGCGATCTTTCGCCATCCCCTGACGTACCGCCAGGCCGTAAATCGCTACCAGGCAGGCAACCAGAATCGCGGTGAATGGGTGGCCGATAAACTCGAACCATTCATAGGCGGTGGATCCCACCGGCACAAAGCGCGCGGCGATGGTTTTCAGGCCGACCAGCACCAGCGGCAGCAGGATCAGCGAGAGGCTAAAGCCGAAGGACGGCATTTTACCTTCGCCGAGATGCGGTTCGCTGATATCATCAGGAATGTGCAGCTCAACGTAGCGGCTGATGAAGTTACCCCACAGCGGGCCGGCGATAATCATCCCCGGAATAGCGGCGCAGAGGCCAATCAGAATCATCCAGCCGAAATCGGCGTGCATCTGCGAAGCCAGCAGCATCGGCGCAGGCCCCGGCAGCAGGAATGCCGCGGCGGCGGCTACGCCGGCGAACAGCGGGATCACCAGCTTCACAAGGTTAGTGCCGGTATGGCGCGCCATGGAAAACGCGACGCTAATCAGCAGCACGATCGCCACTTCAAAGAACAACGGCAGCGCGCAGATAAGGCCGGCAAGACCAATCGCATAGTGCGCGCGGTTATGGCCGAAGGACTTCAGCATTTTCACCGCAATCTGGTCGACCGCGCCGGTTTCATGCAAAATTTTACCGAACATCGCGCCCAGCGCGACGACTATCGCCAGGAAGCCCAGCGTGCCGCCCATCCCTTTTTCCATCGTCGCCGCGATTTTATCCAGCGGCATACCGGAAAAGAGACCTGCGCCAATAGAAACCACCATCAAAGCCACGAAGGCGTGCATACGCGCCTTCATGACTAAAAACAGCAGCAGCAATACCGAGCCGACTGCTGTTAAAACAAGCGTTAAAGTACTCACTAGTTACTGCCTTTGTTAATCACCTCAATGGTGCTGGCGACCACGCCTTCCAGTGACTGGTCGATATCGACGATAAGCACATCGCTTTCGTCAGCGCCTGGTTCCTGCAGTGTTTCAAACTGCGTCACCAACATTTGGGTTTTGAAGAAGTGCCCTTTACGCGCCTTCAGACGGCTTTCAATCACGTCGAAGTCGCCTTTCAGGTAGATAAAGGAGAGGTTCGGGTTGCCCTTGCGCAGAATGTCGCGGTAGCTTTTTTTCAGCGCCGAGCAGACGATCAGCGAAACTTTGTTGGTACGCTGCATGGCAAATGCCGCGTCATTCAACGCCTGCAGCCACGGGGTACGGTCATCGTCGTTCAGCGGCTCGCCGGAAGCCATCTTGGTGATGTTGCTGCGCGGATGCAGAAAATCGCCATCGAGAAACGCGGCTTTCAGTTGATGCGCCACTTCGCTGGCGACGGCGGATTTACCACTGCCGGAAACGCCCATCAGGACATAGACGTGGTGATCATGGTTAGTCGTGCTCAAAGCGTCCTCCCACTGGACTGGTACGCCGCGCCGGGGCTGACTGATACAGCGCGAAAGCGGCGTACTGGTTAATGATTACGGGCGAGTGTTACGGGTAACTGTTATCGGTAACATTGTCATGCCGGACCCTGGGAGAAGCAATAACCATTCGTGCCAGATGTGAATATGTGTGATCTACTTCAAACTTGTCGGTTTAAATAGATCCACCCGGTGACAATGTGAAACCTAAATCTAACATCTTAGGGGTAATCGTCTCACCGCGGATGCGCGCCAGCAGACGCTCGGCGCCGATGCGCCCCATGCGCTCACGTGGGGTCAGTACGCTGGCAAGACGCGGCTCCATCACCTGACCGATATCGTGACCGTGGAAACCGGCTATCGCCATGTCGTCCGGAATTTTCAGACCCAGACGCTGACACTCGAACGCCGCGCCGACCGCGAGGTCATCGTTGGTACAGAAGATGCCGTCGAGCTGCGGATATTCGCGGCGCGCCTGACGCATCAGCTCAATCCCCGACGAGTAAGAAGAAGATTGCTCCACCATCACGCTGTAGGGCGTCATGCCGGCATCGAGCATCGCCTGCTCGTACCCCTTCTGTTTGATGATAGTACGTTCATCAAGACGCGCGCCGAGATAAGCAACGTGGCGGTGACCGCGGGCGATAATCGCCGCCGTCATCTGCCGCGCCGCTTCGAAGTTATCGAAACCGACGGCAATGTCGAGGCAAGGCGACTGGCTGTCCATCAGCTCAACCACCGGGATCCCGGCCACTTCAATCATTTTCAACGTGCGTGGCGTGTGGGTACGTTCGGTGAGGATCAGGCCGTCAATGTTCCAGGAGAGCATCGATTCGAGACGCTTCTCTTCCATCTCCGGCTTATAGCCGTAGTGCGCCAGCATGGTTTGATAACCGAAGGCGTCGGTGACGCTTTCGATGCCGCGCAGCACTTCCGAGAAGACCTGGTTGGTTAACGAGGGCAGCAGCACGCCGATGGCGCGGCTGGTGGCGTTGGAGAGAATATCAGGAGCGCGATTGGGAATATAACCCAGCTCATCGAGTGCAACGGCAATCTTGCCACGCAGGGCCTCAGAAACCTGTTCCGGGTTACGTAAATAGCGACTGACCGTCATTTTGGTCACGCCGACAAGATCGGCTACATCCTGAAGTACGGGTCTTTTCTTTTTCATCGTCCTGACTGTGATCGGCTGGGAAACATTTTCTCAGTTTATCACGGACAAAGCGCAACCTTCCCGGAGAAAAAAGGGCCAAAAGATTTATTTAGAGTTAATACGCAAAATCATTCAAGTTGCATTGAGGCGGCAACGCACGACAAATTCGCAGGAACGAATTTGAACAGCCAAAGGCTGCCTTCGGTGAGGGACAGGGATGTCCCTCATTTAATCCCCGGAAGCGTACAAAGGGTACGCGACCGGGGTGAGTGAGGAGAGCCAACAAAAATGCGGCTTGAAGGATGACGCGTATCAAACCGGCGGCAGATCGAACAGCAGTATTTCGCTATCGCTGTCGGCGTGAACCGAAATCGCCTGCTCGTCCCAAATCGCCAGACCATCGCTGGTGGTGGCTTTGGTGCCGTTAATCGTCACTTCGCCTTTCACTACCTGGATCCACACGCGACGTTCCGCGGCAATCTGGTGAACCGACTGCTCATCTTTCAGCAGCGCCCAGCGATACAGCTCCATATCCTGGTACACTTTCAGCGAACCCTCGCGCGCATCTGGCGACAGCACCAGCTGTTTGCCCTGCGCGGCATCAAAGCGGCGCTGCTCGTAGCGCGGCGTAATGCCGGTTTCTTCTGGAATAATCCAGATCTGATACAAACGCAGGCGGTCGGTGCTGCTCGGGTTGTACTCAGAGTGACGCACGCCGGTACCCGCGCTCATGATCTGGAACTCGCCGGCCGGAACCTGCTCTTTGTTACCCATGCTGTCCTGGTGCTCAACCGCCCCTTCCAGCACATAAGTCAGGATTTCCATGTCTTTGTGCGGGTGGGTGCCAAACCCCTGGCCGGCGTCGATTACGTCATCGTTAATCACGCGCAGCGCGGAGAAACCCATAAAGTTCGGGTCGTAGTAGTTGGCGAAAGAGAAAGTATGCCAGGAATCCAGCCAGCCATGGTTAGCGTGGCCACGTTCGTTAGCTTTGCGTAAGTAGATCATGTTGCACCCCCGTATGTTTTCGATGGAGTAAGTGTGGACCCATTCCGCCGGCGATCATAGAGGGTGAAAATTGACTCCTCTGTTCAAAAAATATGAACAAGCGTCGAGGAGCCAGAGTTTCTTATTTCGCGAGGGTAATGGTGGCCGGAGAAGGCTGTTCAAAGCCGCGCTGCAGAATCTCCATATTGGTGAGAACTTCAGATTCCTTGACGTAATTCGGCTGGCCGTTAACGAGGGTGTCATACAGCGCGTCATACACTCGTCCGTAGTCGCCGGTTTCCAGCGGCACCTCTTCACGTACCACCACGCCCGCCTCGTTGATGTAGACCAGTTGCCCCACGCTGTCATCGGCGCCGAACCCCGCATCGCCCGGCATAATGTTGGCCTTCAGGCTGGTCTCCTGCTGGTCAATACCGTATTTCACAAACGAGCCTTTATGCCCATGAACGATAAATTTCGGGTAGTCAATCTGCACCAGGTGGCTGGTTTTGACGATCGCTTTCAGGTCGCCATAAAACAGTTGAGCTTCAAACGTGTCATCGGGATTGGCTTTATTACGTAGTGAGCGCAGATCGTAGGCAACATGATCCGGGCGACCAAACAGCGAAATGATCTGATCCATGGTATGTACGCCGAGACCGTAGAAATCGCCACTTTGCGGTCCCCCCTGGATGGTTTCCGCCACCGGTCGGTAGTTATCAAAATGACTTTCAATTTCCACCAGTTCGCCGAGCTTCCCGCTTTCAATCACCTTTTTGGTGGTCAGGAAACAGGAATCGAAGCGGCGGTTCTGGTAAGGCGTCACCGTCAACCCTTTGCTTTTCGCCAGCGCGAACAGGGTCTTCGCCTCTGCAAGCGTCGGGGTGAAGGGTTTTTCAACCAGTACGTTTTTCCCGGCTTCCAGCGCCCGCTTCGCGTATTCGAAGTGGCTATCAGCATGGGTGCAGACCACTACCAGCTTGACCTGCGGGTCATTCAGCACTTCATCGAGGTCGCTGGTGAAGTGGATATGGGAATACGCCGGCGCCTGTTCTTCCGGCCTGGCGCTGCGGCGATAAATATGCGCGACGTGCCAGCGGTCTTTGCGATGCAGGACGTAAGGAAGATGGTAGCGGGTCGTACTTTTACCAAAGCCAATAAATGCGCAGTGCAGAATCATAACGCTGTCCTTAGTTGATGTGCTGCCTTTAACCATAGCGCAAGCAGGCGGCTCACTTCATCCTCCTTTTCCTCTGAGCAGGAAAATTCACCGGCAAAATATTTCGGTTATCACTCATACGTAATTTTTAATAAGAGATTGATTAATAAGTCATTAAAACGCTATTTTTCAACAGAAAGTCTTGATTCCAATGACGAAACTGCGGATAAGTGAAGGGCAAAACCAGGACGTTGCTAAAGACTAACGGAGTAGCCAGCCGCTGCTGATGGAAAAAAAGTATCTCGCCATAAACTGCGCCATTTTTTTCTGGCTTCTCGCCCTGATCGCCTGGTTTAGCGATGAGACCGCGCTGGCGCGCCTGGCGGCCGCCTGTACCCTCTTCGCTTTCCTTACTCATACCCAACGGGAAAAAATTAACGCTATGTTTATGAAGAAAAATAAAACCGAAGCGCAGGCTGCTGAAGTCGCTGCACCAGCCGTGGCGGCAGCAGAGCCGGAAGCGGCAAGCGTCAAAAAACAGGAGACCACGGTGATCGCCAGCGGGGTACATTTTGTCGGTAATATCGTCGCCTGCGGCCATGTCTATATCCATGGCCAGGTCACCGGCAACATTGAGGCCAAAGAACATCTGATTAAGGTGATGCGCGAGGGTCACGTGGAGGGCAATATCAGCTGCCGGGAGCTGATCGTCGACGGCAAGGTACACGGCCAGTGCCGTGGCGATAGCATCGCTATTGAGGAACATGGCAACCTCGACGGCACCCTTGCCTATCGCACGCTGGCGATTAAAAAGGGCGGCCTGTTTACCGGCAGCGCGGAGGTATTGGCCACCGCGGAGAGCAAAAATAAAAACAATATCGTCGGCCTGGTCGCGGAAGAAGCGGTGAAATCCGCCAAATCGCAACACGCCTGAATTAACGCAAAAAAAAAGCCAGCACCCGGCTGGCTAAAGTAATACTGGAAGCAATGTGAGCAATGTCGTGCTTTCAGGCTTTCCGCAAGGGTCTCCCTGAATGCAGGACAATAATAATCATTCTCATTCGCACTTGTCTACATTTTTTTTGCAAATAATGCGTGTTGACTCAAACGCCGTAGTCAGTGATGTTTAATGGGACTTTTCACCTGAATGAGGAACAAGGAATGAGTGACATCGTGATACGCCATGCTGAACCGAAAGATGTTGACGCGATTCGTCAAATTCACGCCCAGCCGGAGGTGTATCACAACACGCTACAGGTTCCTCATCCATCCGAGCATATGTGGCGGGAGCGGCTAACCGATACTCCCGGCGTGAAGCAGCTGGTGGCCTGTATCGATGGGCAAGTCGTCGGCCATTTAAGCATTGCCGTCGTCCAACGCCCCCGCCGTAACCACGTCGCCGATTTTGGTATCAGCGTAGATTCACGTTGGCATAACCGAGGCGTCGCCAGCGCGCTGATGCGCACCATGATTGATATGTGCGACAACTGGCTGCGGGTCGATCGCATCGAACTCACCGTCTTTGCCGATAACGCCCCGGCGGTCGCGGTGTATAAGAAGTACGGCTTTGAGATCGAAGGCACCGCCAAGGGTTACGCATTGCGCAACGGTGAGTATGTGGATGCGTATTATATGGCGAGAATGAAGTAGCGTGTTGCCGGGTGGCGGCTTCGCCTTACCCGGCCTACGTTCGCACAATTGTAGGCCCGGTAAGCGCAGCGTCACCGGGCAACACATCAATACCCCGCGGTCAAATCTCCGGGCGAACGCGGATCGGAAGCGCCATACAGCGTACCATCCGGCCCCACCATAATGCTCTGGGTACTGCCCATCGCCTCTTTCAGCGCGACTTTCTGCCCTTTCGCTTCCAGCAATTTCACGGTATCCGGGCTAAAACCTTTCTCCACCCGCAGCTCGTCCGGCAGCCACTGGTGGTGGAAGCGCGGCGCGTTGGTGGCTTCCGCGACGTTCATCCCGAAATCAATGGTGTTGACCACCATTTGCAGCACGGTGGTAATAATACGGCTACCGCCCGGGCTACCGGTCACCAGCCAGGTTTTCCCGTCTTTCACCACAATCGTCGGCGACATCGACGACAGAGGGCGCTTTTTCGGCCCTACCGCATTGGCGTCGCCGCCAACTAAACCATAAACGTTAGGCACGCCGGGCTTCGCCGAGAAATCATCCATCTGGTTGTTGAGTATAATTCCGGAGTCGCCGGCCACGATGCCGGTGCCAAAGGTGGTATTCAACGTATAGGTGACCGCCACCGCATTGCCGTCTTTATCGACCACCGAGAAGTGGGTGGTCTGGTTGCTTTCATACGGCGCCAGCTTGCCCGGACGGATCTGGCTGGAAGGCTTTGCCTTGTTCACGTCAATCTCGGCGGCTATCGCTTTGGCGTAAGCCTTGCTGGTCAACGCCTGCCACGGCACTTTGACGAAGTCAGGATCGCCGAGATATTCCGAACGGTCGGCATAGGCGTGTTTCTCCGCTTCCGCCATTACCTGCATGGCGTCGGCGCTGCCAAAGCCATATTTCTGCATATCGAAGTTTTCGAGGATATTGAGGATCTGCACGATGTGGATCCCGCCGGAGGACGGCGGCGGCATGGAGTAGACCTCATAGCCGCGATATTCACCGCTAATCGGCGTACGCTCCACGGCCTTGTAGTTGGCGAGGTCGGCTTTGGTGATAAGCCCGCCGTGTTTTTTCATCTCGCCGGCAATCTGGTCGGCGATAGCCCCTTTATAGAAGGCGTCCGGGCCGTGCTCGGCAATCAGCTCCAGGCTTTTCCCCAGATTCTTTTGCACCAGCCGGTCGCCTTTTTTCAGCGGCTCGCCGTTCTTCCAGAAAATCGCTTTGCTGTTTTCATGCTGCGGGATCACTTCGCTACCGTAGGTTTTTAGATCGTCAGCCAGCGCATCATTAACGATAAACCCCTCTTCCGCCAGCTTAATTGCCGGGCGGATCACTTTGTTTAGCGGCATGGTGCCGTATTTTTCCAGCGCGAGTGAGAAACCCGCAACGCTGCCTGGGGTACCGGAAGCGAGATGCGAAGTCAGCGATTTTTTACTGTCAGGATTGCCATGTTCATCGAGGAACATATCGCGGGTGGCCTGTTCCGGGGCCATCTCGCGGAAATCGATCGCCGTGGTTTTACCGTCTTTAGTTCGCAGCATCATAAACCCGCCGCCGCCGATATTACCGGCCTGCGGATGCGTCACCGCCAGCGCATAGCCAACGGCAACCGCTGCATCGACGGCGTTGCCGCCCTGACGCAGAATATCTACGCCGACGCGGGTCGCCAGCGCATCCACCGAGGCCACCATCCCCTGCTGGGCGCGCACCGGGTGAAACACATCTTCCTCAACGCCATACGAGACCGGCGGCGGGGGCGGCGGATTGGCGGCGACGGTAAAGCTGCCCCCCGCCAGTAACGCTGCGATGACCACCTGACGCCATATTGTTGTTTTTATCATTGTCTTACTCCTGAAAGGTAGGTTTTATCTCCCGGCTTAAGCCTGGTTGATAACTCCTAAAAAATCATTGTTATGGCGAATTCGAGGTACACTTAAGTGATCCCACGCACGGGAGGAGAAAACAATGAAAGCGATTTTATTCCTGGCGGCGCTGATGCCGCTCGGCGTTTTAGCACAGCCGATCAACATCGATAACAACCCTAACCAGCCGGGTTATGTGGTGCCCAGCCAGCAGTGTATGCAAAATGAGATGAAGGTGCAGCAACAGCAGCAGCAAAGCATGCTGAAGCAGAATCTGAACAACCAGACCCGCACGCAGCAGCAGCATTTGCAAAATCAGCTGCAGACCAATCAGCAGCGCGCGGCGCAGGGCGGCAATCTCAATTCGCAGCCGCAGGTACTGCCGAACAACAACGGCGGAATGCTGCGGCAGACTAACCCGTAAAGATCGTCCGCCGCAAATCAGTCTTAAGGCTGGAAATTCGGCCCGATGACGTCAATAGCATCGGTGCAGATGCAATCTACGCCCCAGCGCAGCAGCTCGGCGGCGCGCTGGGGTTTATTGACCGTATACACCAGAATATGCAGGCCGGCCTGTTTCAGGCTAGCCACCCGCGCCGCATCCAGCAGCTTGTGATTGAGATGAATTGACACGCAGCCCAGCCGGGCGGTCAATTCGCGCCAGTCATCGCGCCACTCATCCAGCAGCAGCCCGCGCGGCAGCTCGGGCGCGGCTTCCTGCGCCGCTTCCAGCGCATCAATTTCAAAGGATGAGAGTAGCGGCGCGGTCATATCGGCCCACAGATCGCGCGCGGCCAGCGCCACCACTTTTCCGGTCTGCGGCCCCTGCCCGGTCGTCGGCTTAATTTCGATATTCGCCATCATGCCGTGACGGCGGCAGCGCTCCGCCACCTGGGAGAGCAGCGGCAGCGGTTCGCCCTTAAACTCGCGGCTGTACCAGCTGCCGGCATCGACCTTCAGCAGATCGTCCCACGCCAGCTCGCCCGCCACGCCCCAGCCATTGCTGGTGCGTTCGAGATTATCGTCATGCAGCAGAAAGATCTGCCCGTCCTTCGACAGCTTGGCGTCAAATTCAATCATCGTGTGCCCGTAGCGGGCGCCGACGTCGATAGCCGCCAGGGTGTTCTCCGGCGCCAGTTTACCGCCGCCGCGATGGGCGACGATGCGGGGATAAGGCCAGTTACTCATGCGCGTTGTCCTGTTTCACCATCAAAGAGGTGCAGATGTTCCAATGGCAGATGCAGCCATAGCGTACTGCCGCCCGCCGGGCGCTGCTGATGCGGCAATCTGACCACCAGCTTCTGCTCGCCCCAGCGCCCGTGGGCGAGGTTATCGGCACCTAAAATTTCCAGCGTATCCATCAGCAGCGGGATGCCGCCTTGCGCCTGCGAGCTTAAAATAAAATGCTCCGGGCGAATACCGAGAGTCATTTTACGCCCGGCGTAGCGCCGATGCTCGTGATTCATCGGCAGCTGTATACCGCCTCCCAGCTCAAAGCGGCCGCCGTCATCGCTCACCCGCCCCTCCAGTAGATTCATGGCCGGGCTGCCGATAAAGCTCGCCACAAAGCGGCTGGCTGGCTTTTCATACACCTCAACCGGCGTGCCAATCTGCTCGGCAATGCCTTTATTCATCACCATCACCCGCTGGGCGAGGGTCATCGCTTCGACCTGATCGTGGGTGACATACAGCGAAGTCGTTTTCAGGCGCCGATGCAGCTGCTGCAGTTCCAGACGCATCTGCACGCGCAGCTTGGCATCGAGGTTTGACAACGGTTCGTCGAACAGGAATACCGCCGGGTCACGCACGATAGCGCGGCCCATCGCCACGCGCTGGCGCTGACCGCCGGACAGTTCCCGCGGGCGGCGCTTGAGCAGGCCATCCAGCTCAAGAATACGCGCCGCCTCCTGCACGCGCTCGGCGATCAATCCCTTACCCATGCCGCGAATCTTCAGCCCCCACGCCATGTTCTCTTCCACGCTCATATGCGGATAAAGCGCATAGTTCTGGAACACCATCGCGATGCCGCGATCCTTCGGCTCCATCTCGGTCACCCGTTTACGGTCAATCCAGATATCGCCGCTGGTCACCCGTTCAAGCCCGGCGACCATCCGCAGCAGCGTTGATTTCCCGCAGCCTGACGGGCCGACCATGACGATAAATTCTCCGTCCGCCACGTCCAGCGTCAGCGGTTGAATTACCTGGGTTTTGCCATCCCAGCTTTTGCTTACTGCCTGTAGTTTTAAACCAGCCATTTTATTTCTCACTATCGACCAGGCCGCGCACAAACGCGCGCTGCATGGCTAAAACGATGACGACCGGCGGGATCAGGGTCAGCAGCATCGCCGCCATCACCTGATTCCACTGGGTAGTACCTTCGCCGGTGGCGATCATGCCTTTAATACCGGCGACGGCGGTGCCAAGATTCACATCCTGAATAATCAGCAACGGCCACAGATACTGGTTCCAGCCGTAGATAAAGGTGATAACGAACAGCGCGGCGAGGTTGGTTTTCGACAGCGGCAGCACGATGTCGCGGAAGAAGCGCATCGGCGAAGCGCCATCGATACGCGCCGCTTCAATCAGCTCGTCCGGCAGGGTCATAAAGAACTGGCGGAACAAGAAGGTGGCGGTAGCCGAAGCCATTAACGGCAGCGTTAACCCGGCATAACTGTCGAGCATTTTGAGGTTGGCGATCACTTCCACCGTCGGAAAAATACGCACCTCGACCGGCAGCATCAGGGTGATAAAGATCATCCAGAAGAACAGGTTACGCAGCGGAAAGCGGAACCACACGATGGCGAACGCCGAAAGCATCGACACCACGATTTTGCCGACCGTAATGGCGAACGCCATGATGAAGCTGTTGAGCATCATCAGCCAGAACGGCGCGCTGTTGACGCCGACGCCGTTCACCCAGATGGTCTTCATGTTCTCCAGCAGATGCCCGCCGGGGATCAGCGTCATCGGCGTTTCAAATACCGATTTGTTATCCAGCGTCGCCGCCACGAAGGCGACGTACAGCGGGAATAAAATGACGGCAATGCCAAGAATCAGCATGGTGTGGCTGAAAATCGTCAGCCCGCGACGGTTCTCAATCATTGGTAACGCACCTTACTTTCAACGTAACGGAACTGCACCACCGTCAGGATAATGACGAGGAACATCAGCACCACCGACTGCGCGGCGGAAGCGGAAAGATCGAGCCCGGCGAAACCTTCGCGATAAATTTTGTAGATTAGGGTGGTGGTCGCCTGCACCGGGCCGCCGGCGGTGGCGGCATCGATCACCGGGAAGGTATCGAAGAAGGCGTAAACCAGGTTGACCACCAGCAGGAAGAAGCTCACCGGCGCAATCAGCGGCAGCGCCAGCTTGAAGAAGCGGCGAATCGGCCCGGCGCCGTCGATGGCGGCGGCCTCAACCAGCGAACGCGGGATCGACTGCAGCGCGGCGAAGAAGAACAGGAAGTTGTAGCTTATCTGCTTCCAGACCGAGGCGAAGACCACCAGGAACATCGCCTGGCCGCTGTTTTGCGCGTGGTTCCAGTCGTAACCCAATTCGCCAAGGAAATGCGTGATCAGCCCGCGTCCAGGATTGAAGAGGAAGATCCACAGCACCGCCGCGACAGCGGGGGCCACGGCATACGGCAGCAGCATCAGCGTTTGATAAAAACGGCTGCCGCGCACCACATAGTCGACCAGCGCGGCAAAAAACAGCGAAATAAGCAGGCCGCTGACGGTTACCAGGGTGCTGAATTTTATGGTCGTCCAGAACGAGTCCAGATAGTACGGGTCGTGGAACAGCGTGACGAAGTTATCCAGGCCGACAAACTGGCTGGAAAGGCCAAACGGATCGACGCTCTGCAGCGAGTACCACAGCGCTTCGCCCGCGGGCCAGATAAAGAAAATCAGCGTGATAATCAGCTGCGGCGCGACCAGCACATAGGGCAGCCAGCGCGAGCGGAATACCGGACGGGATGATGACATTGAGATTTGGTTCCTGAACAATGCCGGGTGGCGGCTACGCCTTACCCGGCCTACATAGGGCACATCGTAGGCCCGGTAAGCGCAGCGCCACCGGGCAAGTTACAGATTACGATTTGGTTGCTTGCTCGAAACGGCGCAGCAGTTGATTCCCGCGCTGAACGGCGGAGTCCAGCGCCTGTTGCGGGGTTTTCTTGCCGGTCCACACGCTCTCCAGCTCTTCATCGACGATGGTGCGAATTTGCGGCATGTTGCCCAGGCGCAGGCCTTTGGTGAACGGCAACGGCGGCTTATTCAGCATCTGGCGGGTGGCGATATCAGCGCCCGGGTTCTTATCATAGAAGCCCTGCTGGCGCGTCAGATCGTAGGCCGCGGTGGTAATCGGCAGATAGCCGGTTTTCTGGTGCCACTCGGCGGCGTTTTCCGGTTTGGTCAGGAAGTCGAGGAACTTCGCCACGCCGGTGTAGGTCTCTTTGTCCTTGCCCTGCATCACCCACAGGCTGGCCCCGCCGATAATGGCGTTCTGCGGCGCGCCTTTAACATCGGCGTCGTAAGGCATCATGCCGACACCGTAGTTGAATTTCGCGTACTGACGAATATCCGCCAGCGAACCAGATGACGCGGTAGTGATCGCGCAGTCGCCGTTATAGAACTTCTCGGTGGATTCATCCTTACGCCCGAAATAGCTGAAATCGCCCTTCTTGTTCATCTCTTCGAGCAGGGCGATATGTTTCACCTGCTCCGGCTTGTTGAACTCAAGCACCGCATCGGTGCCGTCAAAACCGTTATTTTTCGTGGCGACCGGCAGGCCGTGCCAGGCGCTGAAGTTTTCAATCTGGATCCAGCCCTGCCAGCCGCTGGCGTAGCCGCACTTCATCCCGGACGCTTTCAGCTTCGCGGTGTAGGCCGCCAGATCCTGCCAGGTTTTCGGCGGCTGCTCAGGGTCTAAGCCCGCTTTCTTGAAGGCGTCTTTGTTGTAGTACAGCACCGGCGTGGAGCTGTTAAACGGCTGGGAGAGCAGATGGCCGGTTTTTGAATCGGTGTAATAACCGGACACCGTCGGCACGAACTGCGATTCATCGAACTTAATACCCGCATCGCTAAAGACCTGGTATACCGGCTTAATGGCTTTTGACGCCATCATGGTGGCGGTACCAACTTCATACACCTGCAGAATCGCCGGCGCGTTGCCGGTACGGAAGGCAGCGATACCGGCGCTCAGGCTCTGTTCGTAGTTGCCTTTGTACACCGGAACAATTTTGTAATCAGGATTGGCCGCGTTGAAACGTTGCGCCAGAGAATCAACTTCTTTACCCAGCTCCCCTTCCATTGAATGCCAGAAAGGGATGGTGGTTACTGCCAGTGCCTGACCAGCAAATGCCAGGCTCAGCGCCAGTCCTAAAGCTGTATGTCGTAACGATATCATCGGTTATCTCTCTTGTTGTTCCGGATGCGCGATTTCACGCGTTTTATGTTCGCGGGGTAACATGACATGTTCGAATTACAGAAAAATAACTTTTTTATTACAAAAAAAAGATAGTAACGGGTCAGAGAGATGACAAGCCGATGAAAGGATGGGGGAAGTAAAGTGGGAGCTGAGACACGGATAATATTCGTGCCATCGGCTCCCGGGGTCGGCGCAAGCGCCTCGCCCGGGCTACAACGGCTTGGGTAGCCCGGCCAAGCGAAGCGCCGCCGGGTTGCAACGAGTTAACCGTCATTCACGCAAGCGCGCGACAATCTGTTCCAGGGTAAGTTGCCCCGCAGTCGCCTCGACGGTCATGCCGACGAAGTCTGGATTCGCCGGCAATATAATTCCATTTCGCTTTAAAAAAAGCAGGGTGATAAACAGTGCCGTACGCTTATTACCATCATTAAATATATGACCGCGAGAAATCGCCAGCAGATGCATCACAGCGAGTCGCCACACTTCTGTCACACCTTCATATTCAATTTTGTTTAGCACCCTATACATTATCGCTTCGGCACGCCCAGGATCGGGCATACCGGCAACGCCAGGCGTGACGCGGAGCAGCCTGTCGTGAAACTGTATTATCTCTTCCGCTGAGATAATCTGCAGCGTCATTTATCCGCAAGCTCCCTGATCTCATCACCATGAACCGCCATGATAGCCGCGAACTCATCATCCATTCTGGCCGCCTGGTAGCGTTCAAACTCTTCTGCACTAATGATGACTGCAGATTTATGCCCACGACGGGTAATGGTCACAGGCACACCTGTCACTGCGCTTTCCAGTACATCGGCCAGATTTTGCCGGGCTTCGCTATAGTTAACCGTTCTCATAAAAACCTCCAAAGCTGTACTCTTTTATTGTACAACATACATGTACAAAAAAAGAGCCAACAGGCTCTTTTAAATGTATTCGTGCGATCGGCTACCGGGGTCGGCGCAAGCGCCTCGCCCGGGCTACAAACCGGCGAAGCGAACAACGCCGGGTTACGATGAACTAACCGCCGAGATAGGCGCTGCGCACCGCCTCGTTGGCTAACAGCGCATCGCCGGTATCCTCAAGCACCACGTGACCGTTTTCCAGTACGTAGCCGCGATCGGCCAGCTTCAGCGCCTGGTTGGCGTTCTGCTCAACCAGGAAGATAGTCATCCCCTGTTCACGCAGCTGCTCGATGGTGTCGAAAATCTGCTGAATGATAATCGGCGCCAGCCCTAATGAAGGCTCATCAAGCAGCAGCAGGCGCGGCTGGCTCATCAGAGCGCGACCGATCGCCAGCATCTGCTGCTCGCCGCCGGACATGGTGCCGGCGCGCTGAATACGGCGTTCATGCAGACGCGGGAACAACTCATACACCCATTTGATGCGGGTATGAAACTGGTCGCGGTCGGCAAAAAAACCGCCCATCGCCAGGTTCTCTTCCACCGTCATGCGCGAAAAGACGCGTCGCCCTTCCGGCACGATCGCCACCGCTTCACGCATGATTTTCGCCGTCTGCCAGTCGGTAATATCCTTACCGTCAAAGACAATGCGCCCGCTGGAGGCCCGAGGATCGCCGCACAGCGTACCGAGCAGGGTAGTTTTCCCCGCGCCGTTAGCGCCGATAAGCGTGACGATCTCACCCTGTTTGATATGCAGGCTGACGTTGTGCAGCGCCTGAATCTTGCCGTAGTGGGCGCTGACATTGTCAAAAGTTAACATCGCTTTTTCCATCTTATGCGTCACCACCATTATGCTTCACCTAAATAGGCGCGGATCACGTCCGGGTTATTACGAATCTCTTCCGGCGTCCCGTTGGCCAGCGGCGTCCCCTGGTTCACGACGTAGATGCGATCGGAAATGCCCATCACCAGCTTCATATCATGTTCGATAAGCAGGATGGTGGTGTTGTGATGGCTACGCAGCTCGGCGATAAGCTCATCCAGCTCTTTGGTCTCTTTCGGGTTAAGCCCCGCCGCCGGTTCATCAAGCATCAGGATCTCCGGCTGCGTCACCATACAGCGGGCGATCTCCAGCCGGCGCTGGTCGCCGTAGGCCAGGTTACTGGCCTGGCGGTTGGCGTGCTCCAGCAGGCCGATACGCTCAAGCCAGGTGGCGGCCCGATCCAGCGCTTCGCTCTGCGCGCGACGGAAGGCCGGCGTTTTCAGCAGGCCGGAGAAGACGCCGGTTTTCAGCTGTTGATGCTGCGCCACCAGTAGGTTTTCAATCACCGTCATTTCGCGGAACAGACGCACGTGCTGGAAGGTTCGCACCACCCCCATTCGCGCAATCTGCTGGCCCGGCAGCCCTTCCAGGTGCTGGTCGCGCAGCATAATGGTGCCGCCGGTAGGTTTATAGAAACCGGTCAGGCAGTTAAAAACGGTGGTCTTACCCGCGCCGTTCGGGCCGATTAAGGAAACGATTTCCTGCGGACGTAGCTCAAGGGAGACGTTATTGACCGCCAGCAGGCCGCCAAAACGCATCATCAGGCCGTTCACGGATAATATTGGCTGACTCATGCCTGCTCTCCTTTCGCCTGACCGTTTTTCAGCTTCAGCTGCGGGCGCGTCATCGGCAGCAGCCCCTGCGGACGCCAGATCATCATCAGCACCATCAACCCACCGAGCATTAACATACTGTATTCGTTGAAATCACGCATCAGCTCGCGCGATACCACCAGCAGAATAGCCGCCAGGATCACCGCAAACTGCGAGCCCATCCCACCCAGCACCACGATCGCCAGCACAAAGGCCGACTCGGCGAAGGTAAAGGACTCCGGGCTCACGAAGCCCTGGCGCGCGGCGAACAGCGTGCCGGCGAAGCCGGCAAACGCGGCGCTGATAGTAAAGGCGGTCAGCTTGATGCGCGTCGGGCTCAGGCCCAGCGAACGGCAGGCGATTTCATCTTCACGCAGCGCTTCCCATGCCCGCCCGAGCGGCATCCGCAGCAGACGGTTAATAACGAACAGGCTGAGCACCACCAGCAGCAACGCTACCAGATAGAGGAAAATCACCCTATCGCTGGGATCGTACTTCAGACCGAAGAAGTTGCTGAAGGTATCCCAGCCGCCTTCACGGGCGGTACGGCTAAATTCAAGACCAAAGAAAGTCGGTTTCGGGATCTGGCTGATACCGTTCGGCCCGCCGGTGATCTCGGTATTGTTGAGCAGCAGAATGCGCACGATCTCGCCGAAGCCTAAGGTCACAATCGCCAGGTAGTCGCCGCGCAGACGCAGCACCGGGAAGCCAAGCAGGAAGCCGGCCGCCGCGGAGACCAGGCCGGCCAGCGGCAGACAGGTCCAGAAACCGAGACCGTAATAGTGGTTAAGCAGCGCAAAGGTATAGGCGCCGATGGCGTAAAACCCGCCGTAGCCCAATACCAGCAGACCGGAAAGCCCAACCACCACGTTCAACCCGAGACCAAGGATGATATAAATCATCGTCAGAGTCGCAATATCCACCGTGCCGCGCGACACCATAAACGGCCAGGCCACGGCAATCACCAGCAGGGCTATCAGGAACAGCTTCTGCTTGACCGTCGACCCGTCAATCGCCGGCATAATAAATTTCGGCCCGGAGACGTTCTTAACCGCTTTCTGGAACAGCGGGCGCAGCAGCTGGAAGAAAAAGACCACCGCAGTGCCGATGAAGATCCACTGCCAACGAATATCGGCGGCGGTGTCGACCACCAGTTTGGTGCCATTCAGCTCCAGCTGAACGCCCATAAAGACGCCCGCCAGAACAAAGAACATCGCGGCGGAAAGCAGCGCCATCGCAATTTGCATCGGTTTCATACTTTTTCTACCTCCGGGCGGCCCAGAATGCCGGTCGGCATCACTAACAGCACCAGAATCAGCAGCGCGAAGGAGACGACGTCTTTATATTCGGTGCTGAGATAGGCAGAAGAGAGCGCCTCGGCGATACCCAGAATCAGGCCGCCGATCATCGCGCCAGGGATACTACCGATACCGCCGAGCACAGCCGCGGTAAAGGCCTTCATCCCGGCCATAAAGCCGATGTAGGGGTTAATAACGCCGTAGAACTGCCCCAGCAGGACGCCAGCGACCGCCGCCATCGCCGCGCCAATGACGAAGGTCAGCGCAATAACGCGGTCGGTATTGATACCCAGCAGGCTCGCCATTTTCAGATCTTCCGCACAGGCGCGACAGGCGCGGCCCATTCGCGAATAGCGAATAAACAGCGTCAGCGCCAGCATGGCGATAAAGGTAACGACCCAGATGACCAGCTGCATGGTAGTGATAGTGGCGGAGAAATTATCGCTGTGGCCGACAATCCACTGGCCATTAAAGAGACTCGGCAGCGCGACATCGCGCGAGCCTTCGGTCAGGCTGACAAAGTTCTGCAGGAATATCGACATCCCGATGGCGGAAATCAGCGCGATCAGGCGCTTGGAGCTGCGTACCGGACGATAGGCCACGCGTTCGATACTCCAGCCGTAGGCGCTGGCGATAATGATAGCGCCAACAAAGCCTGCGGCGACCAGCAGCCAGCCGGTATCGATCCCCAGCATCATCAGGGCGGCGATAATCATGAACGAGACGTAGCTGCCGATCATGTAGACCTCGCCGTGGGCGAAGTTAATCATGCCGATAATGCCGTACACCATCGTATAGCCGATGGCGATCAGCGCATAGGTACTGCCCAGCGTGACGCCGTTAAACATCTGCTGCAGAAAATAGAGAAACTGCTCGGACATAAGGTAACCTTTTTCATGCCGCCCGCGCGGTGCGGGCGGCGGGATAACGCGTCTTACTTAGCGACGGTGGATGAACCATCCGCGTGCCACTGGAAGACACCAAATTCAAATCCCTTCAGATCGCCTTTTTCATCCCATTTCAGCGGCCCAATCACGGTCTTCGCGCCGTGAGCTTTCAAATCTTTAATTAAATCCAGCGGCTGCTGGCTGCCGGTTCTGTCCATCGCCTGCGCCAGCGACTGAACGGCGGCATAGGTGATCCAGACGTACGGGCCGCTCGGATCTTTTTTATCCGCTTTCAGCGCATCAACAATAGCGCTGTTGGCCGGATCCTGGTCATAGCGTTTTGGCATCGTCACCAGCATACCTTCCGCCGCCGCGCCGGCGATGTTGGACAGCGAGGCGTTACCGACGCCTTCCGGCCCCATAAACTGCGTTTTCAGGCCGACGGAGCGCGCCTGGCGCAGCATCTGCCCCATTTCCGGGTAGTAGCCGCCGTAGTAGACGAAGTCGATGTTCTCTTTCTTCAGGCGCGCCAGCAGCGCGGAGAAGTCTTTCTCACCGGCGGTGATGCCATCAAAGAAGACGATATTGGCGCCGGCTTTCTTCAGGTTGTCCTGCACGGAACGCGCCAGCCCTTCGCCGTACTGCTGCTTGTCATGAATAATCGCAATACGCTGCGGCTTCACGTGTTCGAGGATATATTTCGCGGCGGTCGGCCCCTGGGAAGAGTCAAGCCCGGCGGTACGCATGATGTACTGGTAGCCACGCTGGGTCAGCTCAGGGTTGGTCGCCCCGGGGGAGATCATCAGGATACCTTCGTCTTCATAGATATCCGAAGCCGGCTGGGTAGAAGAGGAACACAGGTGACCAATAACGTACTGAATGCCGTCATTGACGATTTTGTTAGCGACCGCGACCGCCTGTTTCGGGTCGCAGGCGTCGTCATACTCAACGCCAACCAGTTTGTCGCCTTTAATGCCGCCGCTGGCGTTAATGTCTTTAATCGCCTGGCGCGCGCCGTTGAATTCCATATCGCCCCACTGGGCAACCGGGCCAGACATCGCGCCGACGACGGCGACTTTAATATCCTTTGCCATCGCCGCGTGGGAAATCGCTAATGCAACGACTCCCGCGACGATCGTTTTCGCGTTCCTTTTCATGCTTCAGAACCCCGTTCGTGATGTGGTGTAAATGTTTTGTATTTTTATGGTTAAAAAGCATTCTGTGCTTTTATTAAACAACGCCATTTTTACCATGAAGTTTAATGGTTTAGCGCGGTTTTTTACCTGAATTATGATTAAAATCTCTATTTTTCAGGTGATTAAGAAAAGATAATATTCTGGTTTTAGGCGAAGATAAACAAAAAAAAGTCCAGTTTGCAGCATAAAATAACGGCATATAAGGCGGAATAAAACGCTACATATCAGGTTAAAATTCTGCTTATTTTTCGATCCATGATGTATTGCGCTACCCCCGCGCAACCAGGAAAACGAATCCCCTGATGAATGAGTTGAAAACAGCGCCCCGCCGAACGAGAAATTTGAGTACACTGGCGCATCTGTTTTGACTGGAATTGCCGCGTATGAAGCTCACCATTATCCGTTTACAGCACTTCAGCGATCAGGATCGCATTGATTTAGGCAAAATCTGGCCGTCGCAGGACCCTGCGGCGATGACGCTGGATGAAAACCATCGTATTTACGCCGCCCGCTTTAACGAACGCCTGCTCGGCGCCGTACGCGTTACCCTGCGCGGCGTTGAAGGCGAGCTCAGCGATCTGTGCGTGCGTGAAGTCACCCGCCGCCGCGGCGTTGGGCAATATTTAGTGGAAGAGACGTTAAGCG
Organism: Klebsiella sp. 141162; assembly: GCF_050600755.1. Lineage (NCBI taxonomy): Bacteria > Pseudomonadati > Pseudomonadota > Gammaproteobacteria > Enterobacterales > Enterobacteriaceae > Klebsiella > Klebsiella sp. 141162. The sequence continues at coordinate 141,157 of NZ_JAQIRI010000003.1, forward strand.
ATAACCCGAATATCAATAGCTGGCGCGTTGCCGATAGCGGGGTGGAAGACCGCGGCGTGATGGCGGCATTTATGCAGGCGCTCGGTTTCAGCGCCCAGCAGAATGGTTGGGAAAAGCATTAGGCATTAGGCCGTAGCCCTAATAAACGCAGCGTGACCAAGGAAGAACCCGGCGGCGCTTCGCTTAGCCGGGCTACCTGCAAATTGTAGCCCCGGTAAGCGCAGCGCAACCGGGGTCAGACAACGCATCTGCGGCGTGAAAGGCTCCGCAGACAACGCATCCGCAGCGTGAAAGGCTCCCCCACATTTAACCCAGCATTTCGCGTTGCAGCAAGGCGTCAAGACCCGAAATCCCCGGGAGCTTACATCAGTAAGTGACCGGGGTTGAGGGCCGCAGACAACGCATCTGCGGCGTGAAAGGCGCCGGTTAAATTATTTGGCGTCGGTCGCTGTACCGTTCGCATGCCAGGTAAACACGCCAAACTCGAACCCTTTCAGGTCGCCTTTCTCATCCCACGACAGCGGCCCCATAACGGTATCCACCTTCGCCCCTTTCAGGTATTTCGCGATTTCCGCCGGATCCTCGGACTGATTTAATCCCGCCTGCAGCGACTGCAGCGCCGCATAGGTGGTCCACACGAAGGCGCCGCTCGGATCCTGTTTCTTCGCTTTGATGGCATCCACAATCGGTTTGTTCGCCGGAACCTGATCGTAGTTCTTCGGTTTGGTGACCAGCAGGCCTTCTGCCGACTCGCCGGCGATGTTAGACAGGGAAACGTTAGCCACGCCTTCCGGACCCATAAACTGGGTTTTCAGGCCGGCAGCCCGCGCCTGGCGCAGGATCTGCCCCATTTCCGGGTGATAACCGCCGTAGTAGACGAAGTCGATATTTTCTTTCTTAAGGCGCGCCACCAGGGTAGAGAAATCTTTCTCACCGGCGGTGATTCCGTCAAAGAACACCACGTTGGCGCCGCCTTTCTTCAGGTTTTCCTGAACCGAGCGCGCCAGCCCTTCGCCATATTGCTGTTTGTCATGAACGACGGCAATGCGCTGCGGCTTCACCGTGCCGAGAATATATTTCGCCGCCGTCGGCCCCTGATCGGAATCGAGACCGGTGGTGCGCAGAATCAGCTTATAGCCGCGCGCCGTCAGTTCCGGCGCGGTTGCCGCCGGGGTAATCATCAGGATGCCTTCATCTTCATAAATGTCAGACGCCGGCTGAGTGGATGAGGAACACAGGTGACCGATAACGTATTTAATGCCGTCATTCACCACTTTGTTCGCAACAGCCACCGCTTGTTTCGGGTCGCAGGCATCGTCATATTTTACGATCTGCAATTTATTGCCTTTGATACCGCCCTTGGCGTTGATATCCGCTACCGCCTGCTCCGCGCCGGTAAATTCCTGGTCGCCATACTGGGCAACCGGGCCGGACATCGCTCCCACGACGGCAATTTTAATGTCTTCCGCCAGCGCGGAACCGCTCATAATTAAAGCAATACATCCTGCCAGTAACGCTTTACCCTTCATATTCATCCTGAGGCTCCCCATTATTATGGTTTTTGCATTTGTTGTGATGTTTTTTGTTAGCGCATTATTCTGATTTTTAGTCCATACCAAGAATAGTATGGCTGTATTTGGGTCTGCCGCCTGCGCTTTTGCAGCACACTATGCCAAAACATACCCCATTTTTCAGAATTTGAAACAACAATTTGCAGGAGATGTAAAAGTTATGTGACTGAAGTAAAACGTCGCGGCAATTCGCGCCGGGAGAGAAAACGGGTATGACGGGGATATAAACAAAAAGCCCCCGCTGAAACAGCAGAGGCTCAATTCACTACGGCGCTGAAAGACGAAGATTAGGCTTCGATAGCGGCGCGCAGTTTTTTCATCGCGTTCTTTTCCAGCTGACGAACACGTTCAGCCGAGACGCCATAACGATCCGCCAGCTCCTGCAGCGTGGACTTGTTGTCCTCGTCCAGCCAGCGAGCGCGGATGATGTCCTGGCTACGCTCGTCCAGGCCCTGCATCGCGTCAGTCAGTTTATTAGCAGCCTGCTCTTCCCAGTTATCGTCTTCGATGCCGTCGGCAAAGTTAGACGTTTTGTCCTGCAGATAGAGCACCGGCGCCATCGGCTGGCTGTCGGATTCGTCATCGGACGACATATCAAAGGTCATGTCCTGCGCTGCCATACGTGATTCCATCTCACGCACGTCTTTGCTCGACACACCCAGCTCGCGGGCAACCATCTCTACTTCGTCCTGGTTAAACCAGCCCAGACGCTGCTTGGTTTTACGCAGGTTGAAGAACAGCTTACGCTGCGCTTTGGTGGTTGCGACTTTAACGATACGCCAGTTACGCAGCACGTATTCGTGGATTTCCGCTTTAATCCAGTGCACGGCGAAGGAAACCAGTCGCACACCCACTTCCGGGTTGAAACGACGTACGGCTTTCATCAGACCGATGTTGCCTTCCTGAATCAGGTCCGCCTGCGGCAGGCCATAGCCCGAGTAGTTACGAGCAATATGAACAACAAAGCGCAGGTGAGACAGAATCAGCTTTTTCGCTGCTTCCAGATCGCCCTGGTAATGCAGCTTTTCAGCAAGCTCCCGCTCTTCATCAGCCGATAACATCGGCCAAGTGTTAGCGGCCCGGATGTACGATTCCAGGTTACCAACGGGGGCTAAAGCTAAAGTTTGCATTTCTTTGGTCATTCAAATCCTCTCAATCGATAGTGTCTGCCATGATCTTGTCCCCATCAGGCAACAAACATGCCAGCATTTATGAGCAACGAGAATATCACCCACAGTAGTATCAGACAGTGATTTTATCCACAAGTTCCATGCAACGTTGTGAGTAAATTACGCACAAAATGTGACATGGAGATGAAAGATTAGGGAAGAGGCGAACAGGGACTCTTTCCCTGCAGAGAGATATTCAGTGCAGGGAAAGATTATACCAGAAAATTTTTAGTCGGGGGTAAAGTGACGTAAATGTTGCACCGTCGCCAGCCAGGCTGCGACCCAGCCAATCATCGAGCAGACGATTAGCATCAGCAAACACTCATCGAAGCCTAAGCCGCTGAGTTCGAATTTGGTGCCGAACACTTTCGCCACTTCGGTCACCGCCGAGGAGAGGCGCATCACCAGAATCTCCGACAGGATCAGCGACAAAAACGCCCCGGCGAAACCCAGCAGCGCGCCGCCGTAGAGGAACGGACGCAGGATGAAACCGTCGGTAGCGCCGATCAGCTTCTGGACGTTAATGGTATCGCGACGGGCGAAGATGCTCAGGCGCACGCTGTTGCCAATCACCAGGAACACCGCGGCAATCATCAGCACGCCGATCATCGCCGACACCCGGCCAACCAGACCGGTCAGCGACGCCAGGCGCGCAAACCAGCTATCGTCCATACGCACTTCGTCGACCCCCTGAATACGGGAGACGCGATCGCGCAGGGTGTTAAGCGAATCGGTATTCTGGAAATCGAGCTTCGGCACCACAATCGCTACCGCCGGCAGCGGGTTCTCTTCCAGCATATCCAGCGCGCCGCCGAACCCGGACCAGTTGCGGAACTCGCCCAGCGCCTCATCGCGCGACAGATAATTTACCTTCTCAACGCCCTGCTCCGCCTGCAGCTGGCCAACCACCCGCGCCGCCGCATCGTCATCCAGCGTTTTTTCCAGGTAGACGGTGATCTGCGGTGACGGATAATACTGCGACGCCGCGCTATTGACGTTTTTGTAGACCATATAGCAGACGCTCGGCAGCGTCAGCGAAATGGCGATTACCATGATGGTGAGGAAGGTCGCCAGCGGCGTGCTTTTTAAATCCTGTAACGCGCCGTGCCAGGCGTAGCGCACCTGCTCGTTAAAGACGTTACTCTTCCGCGATGCCGGGTTCGGCGCCGCTTTTGGCCGTTTTGGCGCATTGCGTCCGCCGTTGCCGCCGCCCGTGGCGTTACGGAGACGATCGAACTTGCTGCCGAACTGGCGAATCTGGTTCACTGCGTCGCGCTTATTCACCCCGATGGCCTCCATGCATATGACCGTCGCTCAGCGTCAGGACGCGGTACGGACGGCTGGAAATAAGCCCCAGGTCGTGCGTCGCCATCAGTACCGTTACACCTACGCGGTTAAACTCTTCAAACAGACGTAAAATCCCTTCCGAGAGCGCCTCATCGAGGTTACCGGTCGGTTCATCCGCCAGCAGCACCGCCGGCTTGTTGACCACCGCGCGGGCAATGCCCACGCGCTGTTGCTCACCGCCGGAGAGTTGGATGGGGAAATTTTTCGCTTTGTCCAGCAGCCCGACTTTATCCAGCGCTGCGGATACGCGACGGCGAATATCATCGCCGCTGGCGCCGGCGATAATCAGCGGGATCGCCACATTATCGAACACGGTGCGATCCATCAGCAGGTGGTGGTCCTGGAAAATCATGCCGATTTGGCGGCGCAGGAACGGCACCTCGCGGCTCTTCAGGCGGCTGATATCATGGCCGCTGAACAGAATTTTCCCGGCGCTCGGCCGTTCGATACCACAGATAAGCTTCAGCAAGGTACTTTTCCCCGCGCCGGAATGGCCGGTCAGGAACGCCATCTCGCCCTGCTGCAGGTGGAACGTCACCCCCTGCAGCGCTTGTCTCCCACCGAGATAGGCTTTGCTGACTTGTTCAAAGCGAATCATTCTTAATCCTCTCGGGCAAAAAGTGCCTCAATAAAGTCGCCCGCATTAAACGGACGCAGATCTTCAATACGTTCGCCGACGCCAATATAGCGAATCGGAATACTGAACTGGTCAGCCACTGAGAAGATAACCCCGCCCTTCGCGGTTCCGTCAAGCTTAGTCAACGTAATGCCGGTCAGCCCCACCGCTTCGTGGAACAGTTTGGCCTGGCTTATCGCGTTCTGCCCGGTGCTGGCGTCGATGGTCAGCATGACTTCATGCGGCGCGTCGACATCCAGTTTCTTCATTACGCGGACAATCTTCTTCAGTTCTTCCATCAGGTGCGATTTATTCTGCAGACGACCCGCGGTATCGGCAATCAGCACATCAATATTGCGCGCTTTCGCCGCCTGAATGGCGTCAAAAATAACCGAGGCTGAATCAGCGCCGGTATGCTGAGCAATCACCGGGATCTCGTTACGCTGGCCCCAGACCTGCAGCTGTTCCACCGCCGCCGCGCGGAAGGTATCCCCCGCCGCCAGCATCACTGATTTACCCTGCTGCTCGAACTGACGCGCCAGCTTACCGATGGTGGTGGTTTTACCCACGCCATTAACGCCGACCATCAGAATAACAAATGGCGTTTTCCCTTCAACATTCAGCGGTTCCTCAACTTTCGTCAGGATCTCGCTCATCTCTTCTTTCAGCAGACCGTATAACGCCTCGGCGTCGCGCAGCTGCTTACGGCTGGCCCCCTCGGTAAGATTGGTAATAATCTTACGCGTGGTTTCCACCCCAACGTCGGCAATCAGCAGCTGTTCTTCCAGCTCTTCAAACAGATCGTCGTCGATTTTTTTACCGCGGAACAGGCTGATAAATCCGGAACCCAGATTCTGTTTGGTTTTCACCAGGCTGCGTTTTAAGCGGGCGAAGAAACCTTCTTTAGTCGGTTTTTCCTGCTCCTGCTGCGGCGCTTCCTGAGTTTCCGCGTCTTCTTCCGCCAGCTCTTCCGGCGCCTCTTCGACGTCTTGCGCCGCCAGCGCCTGCGCTTCAAGCTCTTCATCGCTTAATTCGGCTTCAGACTCTTCCGGGAGGACCTCATCTTCGATGACTTCAGGCTCCGCGACGATAACCTCTTCCGGCGTCTGTTCAGCGACCGCTTCGGCGATAACCGGCTCGGCAATCACCTCTTCAACCAGCGGTTCAGCGACTTTTTCTTCTACCGCAGGAACAACCGGCTCTTCTTCAACTGCGGTCTCTGGGACAGAAATTTCTTCCGCCACTGGCGATTCAGCCACGTTTTCTTGCGAAACGGCTTCGGTCGCCGCCGGATGCGGCAGTTCGCTCTCAACAACCTGTTCGGTAACTTCTACGACCTCGGCGGCAAAGGCCTCCGGGTCTTCTTTTACCGTTTCCGCCGCGGGTACGGTTTCCGCAGGCGTTTCCGCCGCCGGAGTCTGTTCCGCAACCTCTTGTTGTTCTTCTACTTTTTGTTCTGTTTCGCTTTCCTGAGCCTGTTCTTTTTGCCCAAAGCCCAGCCAGGAAAAGAAGCCACGTTTTTTCTCTTTTGCCATTTGCGACCACACTCCTCGCTGTTTATTCATGGCGCAGCTTCGATACAACCGATTCAGAAGCTGAAAAAATGATGAAATTAGTCGGATAGTCTATCACTTAACTTAACTCGCATCACCGCCCCCGGATTAAGGTTTCGTCAATGGTCTTCGATCGTTAGAATAGCAGGCTGGAAGTTGAGACTTGAGCAAAGAGATGAAGAAACCAAATCACGCAGGCAGCGGCCAGATCCGCATTATCGGCGGACAGTGGCGGGGCCGTAAATTACCGGTGCCGGAGAGCCCGGGTCTGCGCCCGACCACCGACCGGGTTCGGGAAACGCTTTTTAACTGGCTGGCGCCGTCGATGGTCGACGCCCACTGCCTTGACTGCTTCGCCGGCAGCGGCGCGCTGGGGCTGGAAGCGCTATCACGCTATGCCGCCAGCACCACGCTACTGGAAATGGAGCGCGGCGTCGCGCAGCAGCTACAAAAAAATCTCGCGACGCTGAAAGCCAGCAACGGCAAGGTGGTCAACACCAACACGCTGGCGTTTCTCAGCCAGCCGGGCACGCCGCACCACATTGTCTTCGTCGATCCCCCCTTCCGCAAAGGGCTGATGGAAGAAACGCTCAGTCTGCTGGAAAAAAACCACTGGCTCGCTGATGAAGCGCTGATTTATGTCGAGAGCGAAGTAGAAAACGGACTACCGCCGGTTCCGGCAAACTGGCAGCTGTATCGCGAAAAAGTCGCCGGACAGGTCGCCTACCGCCTGTATCAACGCGAGGCACAAGGAGAAAACCATGCTGATTAATTTAGGCCGCCTGCTGATGCTATGCGTTTGGGCGTTTTTGCTGTTGAACTTGTTTCAACCTTTCCCAAAACCGCTGAATATCTTCGTTAACGTGGCGCTGATTTTTATGATTCTGATGCATGGCCTGCAGCTGACGCTGTTGAAAGCGACGCAAACGAAAGATGCGCCGCCGCTGAGCCGTTTTGAGCAGATTCGTATTTTCATCTTCGGCGTATTTGAACTGGTGGCCTGGCAGAAAAAGCTGAAGGCCACGCTGAAGAAGAAGTAACGGTTAATCGAGGGCTCAGTTATCGGCAACAAAGTCGACGAATTTAGAGCCCTTATAGCTCAGCATTCCCCGGTCGCCAACGCTCAGCGCGTGGTATTGCGGCGCATCAAGGCGGAACACCACTTCCAGTCCGCCATTTTCCGGGCGGAAGCTCGCTTCATAACGCATCTCGCTTCCGGCTGGCGTCACCGTCTGCTGGCGCGAGCGACGATCGTTAATCACCTTTTCCCGCTTATTGCTGACCACCACCCGCTTCTGCAGCAGCGGCGCGGCGTCGTTATCCATTTTCTCCCGGCGCTGCTGCACGTAGCGAAACGAGGCCGCCACCACAATCACCGCGACCACCAGCACAAAAAATAGCGGAACTTTACTCATTTGCGTACCCATAAGAATTATCAGGAATAAGGATAACGCGCATTGAATAACGTTGTCATCTTCTGGCCCAAACCACTACACTGAGATCCGGTACCGTAAGCGTAATCGCTTATTTAATGATAACAGATACAGGGACTTACTATGCTTTGGTCGTTTATTGCTGTCTGTTTCTCCGCATGGCTGTACGTCGATGCGTCCTATCGTGGGCCAGCCTGGCAGCGCTGGGTCTTTAAACCGGTCACCCTGCTTCTGTTGCTGCTGTTAGCCTGGCAGGCGCCGATGTTCAACGCCATTAGCTACCTGGTGCTGGCGGGCCTGTGCGCTTCGCTGCTCGGCGATGCGTTAACCCTGCTGCCGCGCCAGCGGGTGATGTACGCGGTCGGCGCATTCTTCCTCTCTCATCTGCTGTATACGATCTGGTTCGCCAGCCAGATGACGCTATCGTTCTTCTGGCCGCTGCCGCTGGTCTTGTTGGTGCTCGGCGCGCTGCTGCTGGCGATTATCTGGACGCGTCTGGAAGAGATGCGCATGCCGGTATTAACCTTTATCGGTATGACGCTGGTAATGGTGTGGCTGGCGGGCGAACTGTGGTTCGTGCGGCCGACCGATACCGCGCTCTCCGGATTCCTTGGCGCCGCTTCGCTGCTGTTGGGTAACGCCGTCTGGCTGATTAGCCACTATCGCCGTCGCTTCCGCGCCGATAACGCCATTTCCGCGGCCTTCTACTTTGCCGGGCACTTCCTGATCGTTCGCGCGCTATATCTGTAATTTACTGCTTGACTCTGGAGTCGACTCCAGAGTGTATCCTGCGGGTAATGAGAAAATTATCATTACCCGGAGGGTGCCATGTCGACATCAGAATCTCAGGACAAAAAAGTTCCCCAGTTCTCGTCATTCAAATTTACCCCGGCGACAGAGCCCGCTGAAAGCTGCTGTACCGATCGCGCCTGCGCCGGGGAAACCGCCGCCGCTGAACAGCCGCTCAACGGCGCCCGTTATAGCTGGCAGGTAGACGGCATGGACTGCGCGGCCTGCGCCCGTAAGGTGGAAACCGCAGTGCGCCAAATCGACGGCGTCAGCCAGGTGCAGGTGCTGTTCGCCACCGAGAAGCTGCTGGTCAATGCCGAAAGCGATATCCGTTCGCAGGTCGAAAACGCGGTACGCGCCGCGGGTTATACCCTGCGCGATGCTGACGCGCCGCAGGAAGAGAAACCGCAACGTTCATGGCTGCAGGAAAACCTGGCGTTATTGAGTCTGGTAGTGATGATGGCGCTCAGCTGGGGGCTCGAGCAGTTTAACCACCCGTTCGGCAAGCTGGCGTTTGTCGCCACTACCCTCGTCGGCCTGTGGCCGGTTGCCCGCCAGGCGCTGCGGTTGATTAAAAGCGGCAGCTGGTTTGCCATTGAAACGCTGATGAGCGTTGCCGCTATCGGCGCGTTGTTTATCGGCGCCACCGCCGAAGCGGCAATGGTTCTGCTGCTGTTTCTGATCGGCGAACGGCTTGAAGGCTGGGCCGCCAGCCGCGCGCGCCAGGGCGTGAGCGCCCTGATGGCGCTCAAACCTGATACCGCCGTTCGCCTGCGCAACGGCGAGCGTGAGACCGTCGCCCAACGTGACCTTCGCCCCGGCGATGTGATTGAGGTCGCCGCCGGCGGGCGTCTGCCGGCCGATGGCGAGCTGCTATCGCCGTTTGCCAGTTTTGACGAAAGCGCGCTGACCGGCGAATCGGTACCGGTGGAGCGTAAAGCCGGCGAGCGCGTAGCCGCCGGCGCCACCAGCGTCGATCGCCTGGTACAGTTGACCGTTATCTCCGAACCGGGCGATAGCGCCATTGACCGGATCCTCAAACTGATTGAAGAAGCCGAGGAGCGCCGGGCGCCGATTGAGCGCTTCATCGATCGCTTCAGCCGGATCTACACCCCGGCCATTATGGTGGTCGCCCTGCTGGTTGCCATCGTACCGCCGCTGTTCTTCGCCAGCGCCTGGCTGCCGTGGATCTATAAAGGCTTAACGCTGCTGTTAATCGGCTGCCCTTGCGCGCTGGTCATCTCTACCCCGGCGGCGATTACCTCCGGTCTGGCGGTCGCCGCGCGGCGCGGGGCGCTGATTAAAGGCGGCGCGGCGCTGGAACAATTGGGCCAGGTGCGCCAGGTGGCGTTCGATAAAACCGGTACTCTGACCATCGGCCAACCGCAGGTCACCCGCGTTATCGCCGCCGCCGACGTTGATGAAAACGGCCTGCTGGCGCTGGCGGCAGCGGTTGAACAAGGCTCCAGCCACCCGCTGGCGCAGGCTATCGTCCGCGAAGCGCAGCAGCGTAAGCTGACTATTCCCGTTGCGCACAACCAGCGGGCGCTGGCCGGTTCCGGGATAGAGGCCGAGGTCAACGGCAGCCGCATCTTAATCTGCGCGGCCAGTAAGGCTGCACCTGCTGAGCATGAGGCGCAGATCCAGCAACTGGAGAGCGCCGGACAGACGGTGGTGCTGGTGATGCGCGATGATACGCTGCTCGGCATTCTGGCGCTGCGCGATACCCTGCGCGACGATGCGCGTCAGGCGGTGGATGAGCTGCATCAATTGGGTGTGCAAGGAGTGATTCTTACCGGGGATAACCCGCGCGCTGCGGCGGCTATCGCCAATGAACTGGGTCTGGAGTTCCGCGCCGGATTGCTGCCGGCAGACAAAGTGCAAGCGGTGATGGCGCTTAACGCCAATGCGCCGCTGGCTATGGTCGGCGACGGTATCAACGATGCCCCGGCGATGAAAGCGGCGACCATCGGTATTGCGATGGGCAGCGGCACCGATGTAGCGCTGGAGACCGCCGACGCGGCGCTAACCCATAACCGCCTCACCGGCCTGGCGCAGATGATTTCGCTGGCGCGCGCCACCCATGCCAATATTCGCCAGAATATCGCCATCGCTTTAGGGTTGAAGGGGATTTTCCTCGTCACGACCCTTCTCGGCCTGACCGGGTTGTGGCTGGCGGTGCTGGCGGATACCGGCGCGACGGTGCTGGTAACGGCTAACGCTCTGCGGTTATTGCGTAAAAAGTAATGTTGAATCGATATTCCCTGCTCGCGCTACGCGTAGCAGGGCTACGGTTGCGGACCGTAGGGTAGCCCGGATAAGGCGCAACGCGCCGCCATCCGGGGGTATTCCCTGCTCGCGCTGCGCTTAGCAGGGCTACGGTTCCGGATCGTTGGGTAGCCCGGATAAGGCGCAAGGCGCCGCTATCCGGGGATATTCCCTGCTCGCGCTGCGCTTAGCAGGGCTACGGTTCCAGACCATTGAGTAGCCCGGATAAGGCGCAACACGCCGCCATCCGGGGATATTCCCTGCTCGCGCTACGCTTAGCAGGGCTACGGTTCCAGGCCTTTGGGTAGCCCGGATAAGGCGCAACGCGCCGCCATCCGGGGATATTCCCTGCTTGCGCTGCGCTTAGCAGGGCTACGGTTCCAGACCATTGAGTAGCCCGGATAAGGCGCAACGCGCCGCCATCCGGGGATATTCCCTGCTCGCGCTGCGCTTAGCAGGGCTACGATTCCAGGCCTTTGGGTAGCCCGGATAAGGCGCAACGCGCCGCCATCCGGGGATATTCCCTGCTCGCGCTACACCTGGCAGGGCTACGGTTCCAGACCGTTGGGTAGCCCGGATAAGGCGCAACGCGCCGCCATCCGGGGATATTCCCTGCTCGCGCTGCGCTTAGCAGGGCTACGGTTCCAGGCCTTTGGGTAGCCCGGATAAGGCGCAACGCGCCGCCATCCGGGGGGATTCCCTGCTCGCGCTGCGCTTGAGAGGGCTACGGTTGCGGACCGTAGGGTAGCCCGGATAAGGCGCAAGGCGCCGCTATCCGGGATGGGCTCAGTGGCTTTTACGGATCAGATAACGGTACGGCAGGGCTTCGGTTTCCTGCGCCACCAGTTCATGCTCCATAAAGAGGCAAAAACCGGGGATATCGCGGGTGGTGGCCGGGTCGTCGGCAATAATCAGCAGGGTCTCGCCCACCGGCATGGTGCGTACGGTTTTACGCACCATCATCACCGGTTCCGGGCAGCGGAGCCCCAGGGCGTCCAGCGTATGGTCAGGACTGGAGAAAAGTTCGCTCATTTTTATCTCACTTCAACAAAACGGCCCTAGTTTACCCCCACTTCGCCAGTACGCAAGCCAGGTTAACGTTTGCGCGAAAAACAACCATTGCATTACGCTCGCAACGCAGTATCATGCAGCCGTTTTTAATTGGGTTCCCTCACCCCAACGTTCCGCTCCCGATTCCTTCATTGATATGAAGCATGACGGGCATAAAAAGGTCACAATATGAATCCCTTTACTACCGTACAGCGTAAGAAAGCGCTCGTCTGGCTTTCGCTATTTCATCTGCTGGTGATCACCTCCAGCAACTATCTGGTCCAGCTGCCGATCTCCATTTTTGGTTTTCATACCACCTGGGGCGCGTTCAGTTTTCCCTTTATTTTTCTCGCCACCGATCTGACGGTACGCATTTTTGGCGCCCCGCTGGCGCGACGCATCATCTTCGCGGTGATGATCCCGGCGCTGATTATTTCCTATGGCATTTCGGCGCTGTTTTACATGGGCGAGTGGCAGGGCTTTGCCGCGCTGGGTACCTTTAACCTGTTCGTTGCCCGTATCGCCGCCGCCAGCTTTATGGCCTATGCGCTGGGGCAAATTCTCGACGTCCACGTCTTCAACCGCCTGCGTCAGAATCGCCGCTGGTGGCTGGCACCGACCGCGTCGACCCTGTTTGGCAACGTCAGCGATACCCTGGCTTTCTTCTTCATCGCCTTCTGGCGCAGCCCGGATCCGTTTATGGCCGCCCACTGGGGGGAAATCGCCACCGTCGACTACTGCTTTAAAGTGCTCATCAGCATCGTCTTCTTCCTGCCGATGTACGGCGTGCTGTTGAATATGCTGTTGAAAAGACTGGCGGATAAATCTGATTTGTCGGCATTGCAGCCAGGTTAAAGGTACTCGCTAACGGTTGTGATAAGATAACCGGATGAGCCGTTAATGGCCGTTTATCGAAAGGAAGATGTCAATGCGCAATTTGGTTAAATATGTCGGTATTGGCCTGCTGGTTATGGGGCTTGCGGCCTGTGATAACAGCGATTCAAAAGCGCCGACCGTCGGGGCAGCAGCAGAGAGCAACACCAGCGGCCAGGCGATTAGCCTGCTGGATGGTAAACTGAGCTTCACCCTGCCTGCGGGTATGGCAGATCAGAGCGGTAAGCTCGGTACCCAGGCCAACAATATGCACGTCTATTCCGACGCCACCGGCCAGAAAGCGGTGATCGTGATTGTTGGCGACAGCACTAATGAAGATCTGGCGGTGCTGTCCAAACGTCTGGAAGATCAGCAGCGCAGCCGCGACCCGCAGCTGCAGGTTGTGTCTAACAAATCTATTGAGATTAAAGGCCACACCTTACAGCAACTGGACAGCATCATCTCCGCCAAGGGGCAGACCGCATGGTCTTCCGTGCTGCTCGGTAAGGTCGATGACAAACTGCTGACCCTGCAGGTCACACTGCCAGCGGACAACCAGCAGCAGGCGCAAACCGAAGCGGAAAGCATCGTCAACACGCTGGTCATTAACTAATTTTATTGCCCTGATGCAGCGGCCTCCGGTTCAACGACCGGGGGCCGTTTTTTTAACCGCCAGCCCAGCAGTAGCGCGGCCATCACCAGCCCTGCCGCCGCCAGATAAATCGTCGGTATCCCGGTCCACGCCATCAAAAGCCCGGCCAGCGGCCCGGTTATCCCCAACGACAAATCCATAAAGACGGTATAGGTCGCCAGCGCCGAGCCCTGATTGTGCTGCGGTACGGCTTTTACCGCCACCACACCCAGCGCCGGGAAGACCAGCGAGAACCCCGCGCCGGTGAGGAAAGTCCCGACTTTCGCCATCAGCGGCGTCTGTGCAAAGCCCACCAGCAGCAGGCCAATAACCTCCACGCTAAAACAGAGCATCGCCACGTTCAGGCCGCCTAAGCGGTTAATGCCGTTGGGAAAAAACAGCCGCGTGCCGACAAACGCGCAGCTGAACAGCGTTAACGCAAAGGCCGCGCCGTCCCAGCCTTTCGCGTCATAAAACAGGGTAATAAAGGTCGCGATAACCCCGAAGCCGGCAGAAGCCAACGCCAGCGCCATGCCGTAAGGCCAAACCCGGCCCAGCACCGCGCGAAATGACATCGCTTTCCCTTTCGTTGCCTTCACCGCCGATCGCGGCAGCGCGCAAATGATAGCCACCAGAGCGACCGCCATAATGACCATCGCCAGGCCGCTGAGGCCAATGTATGAATAGCACAGCACGCCCAGCGGCGCGCCCATCGCCATCGCGCCGTAGGTCACAATGCCGTTCCACGAAATCACCCGCCCGATATGCAGCGAGCCGACAACGCCTACGCCCCATAGCGTCGACCCCGTGCCGGCGAAGCTCTGGCCAATGCCGAGGATCGCTCGTCCCAGACATAACAGCAGCAGACTCAGCAGCGGCCAACCGCTACTCCAGGCTGCCAGCAGGTAGCTCAAGCCGCTCAGAAAACAGCCGCACAGGCCGAAAACGACAATCTTTTTCGGCCCTAGCAGGTCGGCATAGCGCCCGGCCTGCGGTCGGCTCAGCAGCGTGGCGAAATACTGCAGGCTAATCACCAGCCCGGCCCAGAAGGCGCTAAAACCCATCACATCGTGAACGTAGCCCGGCAAAACCGCCAACGGCAGACCGATAGTGAGATAGCTGGCAAAGTTGAAAATAACGACGGAGACAATCCGCAGATTGAGGCGCAATCCACTGAGCACGGGTTCGGCGACGGGTTCAGGCATCGGGGTCCACCAAATTGATACGACACGCTTCACTATTACCACGGCGTGTACAGAAAAGCAGCCCTTTATCTGCAATATTACCCTGCCAATAATTAAACGGCGATTTGCAATTTAAAAGTCGTAAAATTACGACATAACTTACCGATGATATTCATTGATTAAGCAGAGTTAATTTACTTATACTTCGCCCCGCAGCGTACCTGCACCGTCGTTTTATCCTAAAATCAGCATTCCTATAACATTAGGATATTTATCTGTCACATTTTTAAAGTAAAGCAAATTTAATAAACAACCTGAATAAAAAACACGACATCACGACGACATTATTATTTTTGCCATTGACCTAAGTATTTTCTCAACCAATATATTGATAGGGAGTATTCATGAAAAAGGTTATTCACTGGATTGTTGCCGCCACGGTTGTCGGCGCGCTGGCGGGTTGCGCGCGCACCGCGCCGATCGAACAGGTACAAACTACGGTTAGCGCGGGTCATACTGAAGCTCAGGTCAAAAGCGCTATTCTCCAGGCTGGTGTCCAGCGTGAATGGATTATGTCCGATGCAGGCCCTGGCGTTATCAAAGGACATTTACAAAACCGGGCCCACTCCGCGGATATTAAAATTAACTACTCAGCAACAGGTTATTCTATTAATTACGTGAGTAGCCTTAACCTGATGGCTTCCGGCGGAAAGATTCATAGAAACTATAATCGCTGGGTACATAATCTCGATAAAGATATTCAGGTCGCCCTCGCCGCTAATACGGCGTTGCAGAAGTAAACTCCCCAACGGGCCAGTATTGGCCCGTTCCCCTCACATTGATATAAAAGGTTGTGCCGAACGTGTATCAACAGGACTCTCTTAGCGCGCTGGATGCCATCACGGAAGCGCAACGCATCGCTTTCGCCCCCATGCTCTTTCAAACCGCGTTATGTCTGCGTAACTCAGGTATCCTCGGTTATCTCGATCGGCAAGGTAAACGCGGCGCGACCCTTGAAGCAATTAGCGAAAATTGTGAGGGAAATGAATATGCTGTAGGCGTTTTGTTGGATATGGGATTAAGCGGTCGTATTGTTACCTATAAAGAAGAACGCTATTACCTCGCTAAAGTGGGACATTTCTTACTCCATGATACGATGACCCGTGTAAATATGGATTTTACTCAGGACGTTTGTTATCAGGGATTATTCTTTCTGGAAAATGCGTTACAGGAAGGTAAACCATCTGGTTTAAAAGTTTTTGGTGAGTGGCCAACAATTTACCCGGCATTATCGCAACTTCCGCAAGCGGCGCGTAAAAGCTGGTTTGCTTTCGATCATTACTATTCCGACGGTGCGTTCAGCGCCGCGCTGCCACATGTATTCGCCAGTCGCCCCGCAACCCTGTACGATGTCGGCGGAAATACCGGTAAGTGGGCGCTGCGCTGCTGTGAGTATGATGAAAATATCGCGATTACGTTATTAGATTTGCCACAACAAATTGCGCTGGCCCGCGAAAATATAGAAAATGCGGGCCTTACCCATCGCATTGACTGTCATGCTGTGGATATGCTGAGTGACGCCCCCTTACCAGGAGAGGCGGATATCTGGTGGATGAGCCAGTTCCTTGACTGTTTTTCCCCGGAACAAATTATCACCCTACTCAGTAACGTCGCGCAGGTCATGAAACCCGGCGCGCGCCTGTGTATTCTGGAGCTGTTCTGGGATGCGCAGAAGTTTGAAGCAGCATCATTTAGTCTGAATGCGTCTTCGCTCTACTTTACCTGTATGGCCAACGGCAACAGTCGTTTCTACAGCGTAGAGAAGTTTTATCGCTATCTGGAAATGGCGGGTTTCCGGGTAGAACAACGCCACGATAATTTAGGCGTTGGGCATACCTTGTTGATATGTCAGAAGAATAATTGATTTTTCGCGGACGCGTGTAGATGACATTTGCATTTAACATAGTTGATTGGCAGGCCTTCGCGCCTGGAGTCAGTGGCACCGAGCAGTGGCAACGGTGGTCACAGCATTTGCACGCCATCGATCCAACCGCGGCGCCGGCCAAACTTAGCGAATTACCGATGATGACCGCCCGTCGACTCAGTTCAGGCAGCAGGCTGGCCGTGGAGTGCGGGCTGGCGATGCTGCGCCGCCATGAGATCGACGCCGTTCTCTATACCAGCCGTCACGGCGAACTCGAGCGCAACTATCGCATCCTGCACGCTCTGGCGCTGGAGCAGGCGCTCTCGCCTACCGATTTCGCCCTATCGGTACATAACTCCGCCGTCGGCAATCTGACGATTGCAGCGAAAAAAACCATTGCATCGTCATCGCTTTCCGCTGGACGCGATACTTTCCAACAGGGTTTATATGAAGTGATGGCTCTACTACAGGCGGGCTATCAGCGCGTCTTGATGGTGGATTTCGATGGTTTTCTGCCTGAATTTTATCACTCGCAGCTACCACCGGCGATGCCAACCTGGCCCTACGCGGTGGCGTGGGTCATTGAAGCGGGAAGCCAATGGCGCTGCAAAGCGCAACGTCATGACGCAGTCGAAGAGAGCACGCTGCCGCAAAGCCTGTTGTTTTTACAGTATTATTTGCAGAATGCGCGCGCATTCACGCTGCCCGGCGAACGCGTGCAATGGCAGTGGAGCCGTTCATGAACACTCTTCTGTGTCGCCTTAATCGGCTCTGGCGCGCGGCGATGACCGGTTTTTGTTTCGCGCTGTTTGGCCTTGGCGGGCTGCTGCTCTCTGTTGTTTGGTTCAATCTATTGCTGATTCTGTTGCGCGATAAGGCCCGCCGTCGCCGCATCGCACGGCGCAGTATTTCGCTCAGTTTCCGCTGTTTTCTCAGCGTGGTGAAAGGCGTCGGCGTACTCGATTACCAGATTAAAGGGCGCGATATTTTACGTCAGGAACGCGGTTGCCTGGTGGTCGCCAACCATCCCAGCCTTATCGACTACGTTATGCTGGCCTCGGTGATGCCGGAGACCGACTGCCTGGTGAAAAGCGCGTTGCTGAAAAACCCATTTGTCAGCGGTGTGATCCGCGCGGCGGATTATTTGATTAACGATCGCGCCGATGCCCTGCTCCCGGCCAGCCGGCAGCGCTTACAGCAGGGCGATACCATTTTGATTTTCCCGGAAGGAACCCGAACGGTGCCGGGAGAAAAAATGCAGCTACAGCGCGGCGCGGCCAATATCGCCGTGCGCTGCGGCAGCGACTTGCGCGTCGTCATCATCCGCTGCACCGAGCATATGCTGGGTAAACAGAGCAAATGGTACGACGCGCCGCGAACGAAGCCGTTATTTACCGTCGAAGTCGGAGAACGGCTGCGAATAGACCAGTTTTACGAGGCAAATAAACAAGAACCGGCGCTGGCCGCACGGCAGTTAAACCGGCATATTTTGCTTAAATTAGAATCAGGCACTACACCTGAAACAGGAATTAATGATGCAAGCGCTTTATCTTGAAATTAAGAATCTGATAATCAGTACATTGAACCTGGACGAGTTGTCCGCTGATGATATCGACACCGATGCCGCCCTGTTTGGCGATGGCCTGGGTCTGGACTCCATCGATGCGCTGGAGCTGGGCCTGGCGGTGAAAAATCAGTACGGCGTGGTGCTGTCGGCTGAGAGCGAAGAGATGCGTCAGCACTTCTTCTCCGTCGCCACGCTGGCATCATTTATTCAAGCGCAGCGTGCCTGAGGAGAACCGTCATGACCGAACAACAAGCCATTTACGAAGAAGTCTCCTCGCTGCTGGTGAAGGTATTTGAAATCGATCCGCAGGATATTAAACCTGAGGCCCGCCTGTACGAAGATCTCGAACTGGACAGCATCGACGCCATCGACATGATCGTCCATCTGCAAAAGAAAATCGGCAAGAAAATCAAGCCAGAAGAGTTTAAAACCGTACGTACCGTGCAGGATGTCGTCGATGCGGTAGAACACTTACTGAAAGAAGCGTAATTCACCGTGTCGGGCATACGCTCGCTGCCGGTCGTTCCGTTAATGACAGGGGTATTGCTGCTGGCCTGGCCGTTCTTAGTCTGGTTTGGCCTCGCGCATAACAGTCTGCAATGGCTACTACCGTTAATGGCGCTGCTGCTGTTTTTACGCTTTCGCCAGACCCGGCGACAGGCGGGGCCACTGAGCGTGGTTACTCAGGTCGTAGCGGCAGCCGGCATGACGCTGTGCATTGCCAGCTATCTGCTAAAAACCCATCAGCTGCTGCTGTTTTATCCGGTAGTAGTAAATAGCGTCATGCTGGCAGTGTTTGGCGGTTCGCTGTGGTCAAGCATGCCGATAGTCGAGCGCCTGGCGCGGCTGCGGGAACCGGTTCTTCCCGAGCGCGCCGTGCGTTACACCCGCCGGGTTACCCAAATCTGGTGCGCCTTTTTCATCCTCAACGGCGGCGTTGCGCTGTTTACTGCGCTATACGGCGATATGTCCCTGTGGACGGCGTGGAACGGCATGATTTCCTATCTTCTGATGGGAACTCTGATGGCCGGCGAGTGGCTGACCCGCCAGCAGATGATTAAACGAGATAAACCATGAAGCAGCCCCTTATGCTGGCCCAGTGGCTCAGCACAGCGCGTCCGTCGGACACGCTGATTGCGTGGCAGGAAGAACACCGCTGGACGCTGGCGCATCTGCGCTACGATGTCGCCCAGCTGCTTGCCTGTTTGCAGCAACAGCAAGGCGAACGCTGGGCGCTCTGTTTTGATAACAGCTACCTGTTTCTGGTCGCCCTGCTGGCCACGCTGCATGCGGGAAAAACGCCTGTGCTTCCCGGCCACAGTCGCGCGTCGTTATTAAACGAACAGCGGGCGCTTTTCGACGGCATATTGAGCGATAAGCCGCTGGCGTGGCGCGGGCCGCTACAGGTTGTGCATTCCGCCATGACGACCGCCCCCCACGAATACGCATTCCCGGCAATTGACGATGACGCCGATATTGAGCTTTTTACCTCCGGTTCTACCGGTGAACCGAAGCGAATTAGTAAGCCCGTCAAGAGTCTCGACCGCGAGGCGGCGCTGTTAGCCGCGCACTATGCCGGACGCCTGGCAGACTGCCGGGTAGTGGCATCGGTCGCGCCACAGCATTTATATGGCCTGACGTTCCGCCTGTTCCTGCCCATGGCGCTAGGTTTGCCGCTCCACGCGGCGATGATTGAGTACGCCGAGCAGTTAACGGCATTGAACCCTGACCATCGCTATCTTTTTATCAGCAGCCCGGCTTTCCTCAAACGTCTCGATCGCCAGTTGCCCCCGCCACCGGTCGCGATGATTTTGTCCGCCGGCGGCAAGCTTCTGTGGCAGGATGCGGTGCAAACCGCCAGTTGGTTTGCTGTCTGGCCGGATGAAATTTACGGCAGCACGGAAAGCGGAGTTATCGCCTGCCGCCAGCGCCTGCAGGATGATACGCCGTGGCAGCCGTTCCCCGGCATCCGCTTTCAGCCGCAGGGCAACACAATTCGTCTATTTTCGCCGCTTATCGCCGACGATAACGGCCTGGTTATCGATGATATTTTGCATTTCAATGAAAGCGGTCAATTCCAGCTGGCAGGTCGTCGCGACCGGGTGGTGAAAATTGAAGAGAAGCGCATTTCACTAAGCGAAGTGGAACATCGATTACTGGAACTGGATGGCATTCTTGATGCCGCCGCCCTGCCTATTACCCGCGGCAGTCGCCAGAGCGTTGGCGCGTTGTTAGTTCTGCACCCAGACGCCCGTCTCCGCTGGGGAAAAAGTCAGGAATTACAGTGGCGAAAAGCGCTGCGCGCCTTGCTGGAACCTGTGGCCATCCCTCGCTACTGGCGGGTGATTGACGAGATCCCCGTTAACAGCATGAACAAGCGTGTCTACGCGCAATTACAGGAGTTATTTCATGAAGCCCCATGAAATTGGGCGCCGTCAGCCGCAAGCCGATCGGGTTGAAATCGTACTCTCTCTCGACCCGGCGCTATTCTGGTTTCGCGGCCATTTTGCCGTGCAGCCGCTGCTCCCCGGCGTCGCGCAGATGGACTGGGCGATGCATTACGCCACCATGCTGCTGGCCCCCGGCTGGCGTTTTCACAGCGTTCAGAACGTGAAGTTTCAGTCGCCGCTATTGCCGGACACGACCGTTACGCTCGCCCTCAACTGGCAGGAGGCGCGCCAGACTCTGACGTTTAGCTATCTGCGCCACGACGGCGAAGCGCGACACACCGCCAGCAGCGGGAAAATTCGCTTATGCCGCTAAATTTCTCTCCCTGCGTTCTGATCCCCTGCTATAACCACGGCGCAATGATGCCGCGGGTGCTGGCGCGCCTGCAGCCCTTTGGCCTGCCGTGCATCGTGGTGGACGACGGCAGCGATACCAGTACGCGGCAGCAGCTGGAGCGGCTGGCGGCGGAAACCGCCAGCCTGACCCTAATCCGCTTACCACAGAACGCGGGCAAAGGCGCAGCGGTGATCCGTGGGCTACAGGCCGCGGCGGAAGCCGGGTTCAGCCATGCGGTGCAGGTCGATGCCGATGGTCAGCACGCCATCGAAGATATTCCACAACTGTTGGCGCTGGCGCAGACGCATCCCGAGGCGCTGATTTCCGGGCAGCCGATTTACGACGACTCTATCCCGCGTTCGCGCCTGTACGGGCGCTGGATAACCCACGTCTGGGTATGGATTGAAACGCTGTCGCTGCAGCTGAAAGACAGTATGTGCGGCTTTCGCGTCTATCCGATAACGCCAACGCTACGGCTGGCGCAGCGCGTGCCCCTCGGCCAGCGTATGGATTTCGATACCGAAGTGATGGTGCGCCTCTACTGGCAGGGGAATACCAGCTACTTTGTTCCGACCCGCGTGACCTATCCACCGGACGGTTTGTCGCATTTTGATGCCTTCAAAGATAACTGCCGCATCTCGCTGATGCACACACGTCTGTTCCTCGGCATGCTGCCGCGGATGCCGTCGCTGCTGTTTCGCCGCGCCTCGCCGCACTGGGCGCGCCAGCAGGAGGTAAAAGGATTATGGGGAATGCGCCTGATGCTGCTGGTGTGGCGGCTGCTGGGGCGCAAGGCGTTCACGCTGCTGCTTTATCCGGTAGTCGGCGTGTACTGGCTGACGGCCGCGACGGCGCGCCGCGCGTCGCAACAATGGATCACCCGCGCGCGCGAACAGCTCGCCGCGCGCCAGATGCCGATACCGCCAACCCTGACCAGCTACCGGCACTTCCTGCGCTTTGGCGAGGCGATGCTGGATAAAATCGCCAGCTGGCGCGGCGAGCTACAGTTTGGTCGCGACGTGGTCTTTGCCGCAGGCGCCGAGGAGACGCTGAATATCAGCGATCCGCGAGGAAAGCTACTGCTGGCCTCGCATCTCGGCGATGTCGAGGCCTGCCGCGCGCTGGCGCAACTGCAGGGCAGCAAAACCATCAACGCCCTGGTATTCAGCGAAAACGCGCAACGTTTTAAACAAATTATGGCGGAGATGGCGCCTCAGGCCGGACTCAACCTGATGCCGGTGACCGATATCGGCCCGGAAACCGCCATGCTGTTGCAAGAAAAGCTGGATCGCGGCGAATGGATCGCTATTGTCGGCGACCGTATTGCGGTTAACCCGCAGCGCGGCGGCGAATGGCGCGTCTGCTGGAGCCGTTTTATGGGACAAGACGCCCCCTTCCCGCAGGGGCCGTTCATTCTCGCGGCTATTTTGCGCTGCCCGGTGAATTTGATTTTCGCTCTCCGCCAGCAGGACAAACTGCGCATTTACTGCGAGCCGTTCGCCGATCCGCTGCTGCTGCCGCGCGCCGATCGCCAACAGGCGCTCCAGCAATGCATCGACCGCTACGCCGAACGGCTGGAACACTACGCGCTGCAGTCGCCGCTCGACTGGTTTAACTTTTTCGATTTCTGGCGTTTGCCGGATCCCAAAGATAAGGAGTAAAGGGTGCTTAACGATCCCCGTTTTACTGCTGAAGTAGAGCTGACTATCCCGTTTCATGACATCGATATGATGGGCGTCGTGTGGCATGGCAACTATTTTCGCTACTTCGAAATTGCCCGTGAGGCGCTGCTTAACCAGTTCAACTACGGCTACCGGCAGATGAAAGCCTCGGGTTATTTGTGGCCGGTGGTGGATACCCGCGTGAAATACCGCGACGTCATTACCTTCGAACAGCGCATTCTCGTCCGCGCGCGGATAGAAGAGTTTGAGAACCGCTTGCGCATCGGCTACGAAATTTTCGATGCCGTCAGCGGCAAGCGCACCACCACCGGGTACACCATCCAGGTCGCGGTAGATGAAAATAGCCGCGAGATGTGTTTCGTCAGCCCGGATATCCTGTTTGAACGCATGGGGGTCACGCCATGAGATTACTGCTGCTGTTAGGGCTGTTTATCAGCCCGCTGGTCAGCGCCCTGACGCTTGATACCCTACAACAACGGTTCACCGAACAGCCGGTGGTACGCGCCCACTTCGATCAAGTTCGCACGATTAAGGATCTACCGCAGCCGCTGCGATCCCAGGGGAAGATGTTGATCGCCCGCGATAAGGGTTTACTGTGGGATCAAACCTCGCCGTTCCCAATGCAGCTGTTGCTGGATGACAAACGGATGGTGCAGGCGATTAACGGCCAGCCGCCGCAGACCATCACCGCCGAAAACAACCCACAGATGTTCCAGTTCAACCATTTACTGCGCGCGCTGTTCCAGGCGGATCGTAAAGTCCTGGAAGAAAACTTCCGCGTAGAATTTGCCGATAAAGGCAACGGCCAGTGGACGCTGCGCCTGACGCCCATCACTACGCCGCTGGATAAGATTTTTGCCCGCATCGATTTAGCCGGAAAAACCTATCTGGAGCATATTCAGCTCAACGACAAACAGGGCGATCGCACCGATATTACGCTTTCCCAACATCAACTGACGCCAGCGCAACTGACCGATGACGAACGCCAACGCTTTGCCGCCCAGTAAACGCCCTGCGCTGTTATGGGCCGTCGTCTGCCTGATCTTCGCGGGCGCGCTGCTGTCGCTGCTGCCGCAGGCCAGGCTTAACAGTAGCGTACTGGCTATGCTGCCGAAACAGACGCTTGGCGCGATCCCGCCCGCCCTGAACGACGGTTTTATGCAGCGGCTGGACCGCCAGCTGGTGTGGCTGGTCAGCCCCGGTAAACAGGCCGATCCGCAGGCGGCCCGCGACTGGCTGCAGCGGCTGCAACAATCGCAGGCGTTGGCCGAGGTAAAAGGCCCAATGGATGCCGATAGCCAGCAGGCCTGGGGCGCGTTTTTCTGGCAACATCGCAACGGTTTAATTGACCCCGCTACCCGCGCGCGCCTGCAAAACGGCGGCGAAGCGCAGGCGCAATGGATCCTCTCGCAGCTCTATTCGGCATTTTCCGGCGTCAGCGGCAAAGAACTGCAAAACGATCCGCTGATGCTGATGCGCGGTTCGCAGCTGGCGATGGCGAAAGGCGGCCAGCGGATGCAGCTGCAGAACGGCTGGCTGGTGACCAAAGACGCCCAGGGCAACCTCTGGTATCTGTTGCATGGCGAACTGGCGGGATCGTCATTCGATATGCAGCAGACGCACCGGCTGGTCACGACCCTCGGCGAGCTGGAGAAGGAATGGAAAACGCGGTATCCGCAGGCGCAGCTATTGTCACGCGGCACCGTGTTCTATAGCGATTACGCCAGCCAGCAGGCGAAGCACGATATTTCTACGCTCGGCGCGGCGACGCTGTTCGGCGTGATCCTGCTGATCGTCGCGACGTTTCGCTCGCTCCGCCCGCTGTTGCTATGTCTGCTCTCTATCACGATCGGCGCGCTGGCCGGCACCGTCGTCACGCTGCTGCTATTTGGCGAGCTGCATCTGATGACCCTGGTGATGAGCATGAGCATCATCGGCATCTCCGCCGACTATACGCTCTATTATCTGACCGAACGGATGGTGCATGGCGCGGAATTAACCCCGTGGCAGAGTCTCGCCAAAGTGCGTCATGCGCTGCTGCTGGCGCTGCTCACCACCGTCGTGGCGTATCTGATTATGATGCTGGCCCCCTTCCCGGCGGTTCGCCAGATGGCGCTCTTCGCGGCGGTCGGCCTGAGCGCCTCATGCCTGACGGTGATTTTCTGGCATCCATGGCTGTGCCGCGGGCTCCCCGTGCGCCCGGTACCGGCAATGCTGCTACTGTTACGCTGGCTCGCCGCCTGGCGGCGCAATAAAAAGCTGTCCATCGGCTTCCCCGTTGCGCTAGCGCTGTTGTCGCTGGCGGGGCTAGCGACGCTGCGGGTGGATGATGATATTTCGCAGCTCCAGGCGCTGCCGCAGGATATTCTGGCTCAGGAAAAAGCGATTACCGCGCTCACCGGACAAAGCGTCGACCAGAAGTGGTTTGTGGTGTACGGCGAATCCGCCCAGCAAACGCTGGAACGCCTGGAAGCATTTATGCCCGCGCTGGCTAAGGCGCAAACCGACGGTATACTCGACGGATATCGCGCCATTCCGCTGAATTCGCTCGCCCGACAGCAGCAGGATCTTACCCTGCTGCAACGCGCCGCGCCCGTCGTCGGCCAGGCGCTAAGTCACGCCGGGGTGGCAAAAGTTAATCCCGATCTCAACCCGATGCCGGTAACGGTCGACGACTGGCTTGCCAGCCCGGCCAGCGAAGGCTGGCGGCTGCTATGGCTGACGCTGCCGGATGGCGAAAGCGGCGTTCTGGTCCCGGTGAGCGGCGTGAAAGACAGCGCGGCGCTAAAGGCGCTCAGCGCAAAGCAGGCTGGCGTTGCGTGGGTCGATCGTAAAAGCGATTTCGACCAGCTTTTCGCGCTCTACCGCCATATTTTAACCGGACTGTTGTGCGTTGCGCTGGCGGTGATTGCCTGCGGAGCCGTTCTCCGCCTTGGCTGGCGCAAAGGGCTAATAAGCCTGGTGCCGTCGGTACTGTCGCTGGGCTGCGGGCTGGCGGCGCTGGCGCTTAGCGGCCACCCGGTTAACCTGTTCTCCTTGCTGGCGTTGGTGCTGGTACTGGGCATCGGCATTAACTACACGCTGTTTTTCAGCAACCCGCGCGGCACGCCGCTGACATCGCTGCTGGCGGTCACGCTGGCGATGATGACCACCTTATTAACGCTTGGCATGCTGGTCTTTAGCGCCACTCAGGCCATTAGCAGTTTTGGCATTGTTCTGGTGAGCGGCATTTTCACCGCTTTCCTGCTTTCGCCGCTGGCGATGCCGACCAAAAAAGAGAAAAAAAGACGATGATAAGACCATCATTCTGGCGCGCCTTCGCGCTACTCGCCGCCTTAGTACTGGCCGGCTGCAGCCATTCGCAGCCGGAGCCGCAAGGCCGCCCGCAGGCATGGCTTGAGCCGGGTACGCGCGTCACTTTACCGCCGCCTGGCATCTCGCCGGCTATCAGCTCGCAACAGTTGCTCACCGGCAGCTTCAACGGCCAAACCCAGTCGCTGCTGGTCATGCTCAATGCCGATGATAAAAAGCTCACGCTGGCGGGCCTGTCGTCCGTCGGTATCCGTCTGTTTCTTGTGACCTACGATGAAAAAGGGCTGCGCGCTGAACAGTCAATCGTGGTTCCGCAACTGCCGCCGGCCAGCCAGGTGCTGGCCGATGTCATGCTCAGCCATTGGCCGGTTAGCGCATGGCTGCCGCAGTTGCCGAAAGGCTGGACGCTAACCGACCGCGGCGACAAACGCGAACTGCGTAACGCGCACGGGAAGCTGGTCACGGAAATCACCTATATCAACCGCAAAGGCAAGCGCGTGCCGATAAGCATCGAACAGCACGTCTTTAAATACCACATCACCATTCAATACCTGGGTGACTGAGATGATCTACATTTCTGCCGTCGGCATGATTAACGCGCTGGGTCGCGATAATGATGAAGTCGCCGCCAATCTGGCTCGCGGTATCGCGCCCGGCATGCACCCGCGCGAGGGGTGGCTACAGGGACATCCGCAGGCGGTTTTCGCGGGCGTGGACGGCGAATTACCCGCCATTCCCGATACCTTTAGCGCCCATCGTTCGCGCAATAATCAACTGCTGCTGGCGGCGCTGGCGCAAATTCAGCCGCAGGTGGATGACGCCATCGCCCAATACGGGCGTGAACGCGTTGCCGTAGTGCTTGGCACCAGCACCTCGGGGCTCGACGAAGGTGACGCGCACGTCACGTTGACCCTTAGCGGCGCGGAAAGCGCGGCCTGGCAATATCCGCAGCAGGAGCTGGGAGACCCGTCGCGTTTTCTCAGCCACTGGCTGGCGCTGGATGGCCCGGCATTTACGCTGTCAACCGCCTGCTCATCCAGCGCCAGAGCCATTATCAGCGGACGCCGACTGATTGAAGCCGGGCTGGCGGATGTGGCGATTGTCGGCGGCGCGGATACCCTCAGCCGAATGCCGATTAACGGCTTTCACAGCCTGGAGTCGCTCTCCACGACTCAGTGCCAGCCGTTTGGCCGCGATCGCTGCGGCATCACTATCGGCGAAGGGGCGGCGCTGATGCTGCTGACCCGCGAGCCGCAGCCTATCGCGCTGCTGGGTATCGGCGAGTCCAGCGACGCCTGGCATATTTCCGCCCCGCATCCTGAGGGAGAAGGGGCAATTCGCGCTATCCAGCAGGCGCTGGACGATGCGGGCATCGCCCCTGAACAGGTGGGCTATATCAACCTGCACGGCACCGCCACACCGCTGAACGATCGGATAGAGTCTCACGTCGTCAACGCGCTATTTGGCGAGCAGGTGCCATGCAGCTCCACCAAACATCTGACCGGGCATACGCTGGGCGCGGCGGGGATCACCGAAGCCGCCATCGGCATGCTGATCCTGCAACGCAATCTGCTGCTGCCGGCGCAGGACTTCAGCCAGTCGCCGCGCGACGCGACCCTTCCGCCGTGCGGGATTATCGAACGTCCCCTACCGTTGCCGCGGCCGATTATCCTGTCGAACTCGTTTGCCTTTGGCGGTAATAACGCCAGCATTCTGCTCGGGAGCATTTAATGAGCCACTACTTATCGCCCGGCGCTTATCTACCGCACAAGCCGCCAATGCTGCTGCTGGAAGAGGTCGTCAATGTCACCGACGAAACCGCTACCTGCCGGGTCACGGTCTCGACCCATGGCGTCCTGGCGCCGTTTATTGATGCCGAGGGCAATCTCCCCGGCTGGTTCGCCCTGGAACTCATGGCGCAAACCGTTGGCGTCTGGTCCGGATGGCACCGCCAACAACAGGGGCAAACGTCCATCTCACTAGGCATGGTGCTTGGCGCGCGCGAGTTAGTCTGCGCGGCAGGATACCTGCCGGGCGGCAAGGCGCTGTCCATCACCGTAAAGCTGTTAATGCAGGACGAGCGTTTCGGCAGCTTCGAATGTGCCATTACGGCAGACGATGAAGAACTGGCAAGCGGACGGGTCAATACTTTCCAGCCGACGCCAACAGAACTTAACACCCTATTTCAACAAGGAGCGTCAGAATGAGTCGTTCAGTTTTGGTCACCGGCGCCAGTAAAGGCATCGGTCGCGCTATCGCCCGTCAGCTGGCGGCGGATGGCTTTGTGGTCGGCATCCACTATCATCGCGATGCGTCGGGCGCACAGCAAACGCTGGAGGCGATTACCGCCGCTGGCGGCTCGGGTCGTCTGCTGAGCTTTGATGTCGCCAACCGCGCGCAGTGTCGCGACGTGCTTGAGCAGGATATGGCCGAACACGGCGCATGGTACGGCATTATCAGCAACGCCGGCATCGCCCGCGACGGCGCTTTCCCGGCGCTCGGCGAAGAGGACTGGGACGCGGTGATCCACACCAACCTCGACAGTTTCTATAACGTCATTCATCCCTGCATCATGCCGATGATTAGCGCGCGCCAGGGCGGGCGTATCATCACGCTCTCGTCCGTATCCGGCGTCATGGGCAACCGGGGTCAGGTCAACTATAGCGCCGCTAAGGCGGGGATCATCGGCGCCACCAAAGCGCTGGCCATTGAACTGGCGAAGCGTAAAATCACCGTCAACTGCATCGCCCCGGGGCTTATCGACACCGGGATGATCGAAATGGAAGAGACTGCGCTAAAAGAGGCGATGTCGATGATCCCGATGAAACGCATGGGACAGGCGGACGAGGTGGCAGGGCTTACCAGTTATTTAATGTCGGATATTGCGGGATATGTCACCCGACAGGTCATTTCAATCAATGGAGGGATGTTATGACACGTCGTGTGGTCATTACCGGGATGGGCGGCGTCACCGCCTTTGGCGACAACTGGCAGGATGTTTCGGCGGGGCTGCAGCGTTATAAAAACGCCGTGCGCGCCATGCCGGAGTGGCGTATTTACGAGGGTCTGCATACGCTACTGGGCGCGCCAATCGATGATTTCACCCTACCGGCCCACTATACCCGTAAGCGTATTCGCGCGATGGGCCGCGTGTCGCTACTTTCTACCCGCGCCACTGAACTGGCGCTCGAGCAGGCCGGGCTTATCGATGATGCCGTGCTGAGCAACGGCGAAACCGGCATCGCTTACGGCTCGTCAACCGGCAGTACCGGCCCGGTGAGCGAGTTCGCCACTATGTTGACGGAAAAGCACACCAACAATATTACCGGCACCACCTACGTGCAGATGATGCCCCACACCACTGCCGTTAATACCGGGCTGTTTTTCGGTCTGCGCGGCCGAGTTATTCCAACGTCAAGCGCCTGTACCTCCGGTAGCCAGGCGATTGGTTACGCCTGGGAAGCGATTCGTCACGGCTATCAAACGGTGATGGTCGCCGGCGGCGCGGAAGAGCTATGCCCGTCGGAAGCCGCGGTATTCGACACCCTGTTCGCCACCAGCCAGCGTAATGAACAGCCCGACCTCACCCCCGCCCCGTTCGATGAACAGCGCGATGGGCTGGTGATCGGCGAAGGCGCCGGTACTCTCATACTGGAAGAGCTGGAGCACGCCAAAGCGCGCGGCGCGACTATCTACGGTGAAATCATCGGCTTCGCCACCAACTGCGATGCCGCGCATATCACCCAACCGCAGCGTGAAACCATGCAGATCTGCATGGAACAATCGTTAAAAATGGCAGGCTTAAGCGCCCGGGATATTGGCTACATTTCGGCCCACGGCACCGCAACCGATCGCGGCGATGTCGCCGAAAGCCAGGCGACGGCGGCGATTTACGGCGACAGCGTGCCGATCTCCTCGCTGAAAAGCTATTTCGGCCATACCCTTGGCGCCTGCGGGGCGCTGGAGGCGTGGATGAGTCTGCAGATGATGCGCGAGGGCTGGTTCGCGCCTACGCTGAATCTGCATAAGCCGGATGCTAACTGCGGCAATCTTGACTACATCATGGGCGAATCGCGCAAGATTGATTGTGAATTCCTGCAGAGCAACAACTTCGCCTTCGGCGGCATTAACACCTCAATCATTATTCAGCGCTGGCCGTAAGATGTATCAGCTTATCCTCGGCCACATCTCAGCCCTTAGCGCCCTGCCGCTGCCGCCTGTGCTGATGGCGCAGGCGCCGGACGGCCCGCGGCGGGCCAGCTGGCTTGCCGGGCGCGCGCTGCTGGCGCATGCGACTACCCCGCTAATGGATATTCAGTATGGCGAACAGGGTAAACCGGCATTCCCGCCCGGTAGCGGGCGGTGGTTTAACCTTAGCCACAGCGGCGACCATATTGCTCTGCTGTTGAGCGATGAAGGCGAGGTTGGCTGCGACATTGAAGTGATTCGTCCGCGCAACGGCTGGCAGCGGCTGGCTAACGCCCTGTTCAGCGAAGGCGAGCACCAGGAACTGGAGCGTGAACCGCCGGAGCGGCGGTTAGTCGCCTTCTGGCGTATCTGGACGCGCAAAGAGGCCCTGGTGAAACAGCGCGGCGGCAGCGCCTGGCAGATGGTCTCTGTTGACAGCGCCTTTCACGGCGCGCTGTCTTTAAGCCAGATTCAGTATGAAGGGTTAAGTATTGCGGTCTGTACGCCAACGCCGTTTTCATTGACGGCGGCGCGCATTCAATGTTTTAACGGCGCGGCTTAACCGGCCAGAAGATAGTCAGCACGCCAGCGATAATAATCAGCACGCCCAGCAGCGATTGCCAGTAAAACGGTTCATGCCAGCCGGGCAGCCAGATGGCGGCGGCCCACACCAGAATGTAGCTCAGGCTTAGCAGCGCGTAAGCTTTGGCCAGCGGTAAGCGGTGTAGCGCGAAATACCAGCAGACCATCGACAGCAGATAGCCAACCAGGCCGAAACCCAGGCTGAAGGTACCAGTGCGAAAATGCAGCAGATGATTGAGGAAGGTCAGGATATCGGTCAACGGCGGCAGTTCGACCATCGCGCTGCGCAACAGCAGCTGTGCGCCGCTGACCAGGCCAACGCTCAATAACGCCCAGATTAAACCCATCAGACGCTACTCCCCAGAACGGCGATACCGACGACGATCAGCCCGACGCCAAGCCAGTGGCGGCGCGCCACTGGCTCGCGCCAGATGCCCCATGCCGCCAGCGTCACCCAGACAAAATTGAGGCTCAGCATCGGATAGGCAATACCGACCGGGATTGCCTGCAGTACCCCCAGCCACAGCAGCATACCGCCGCCGAGCGCCAGCAGGGCTAATCCCAACCAGACCAGGATATGCCGCCCGCGCCGTCCGCTACGGGACGGCCGGGTTGCCTGCTTCTGGCACAACTGACCGGCGCAGCTAAGCAGGCTGGCGAGTACCAGACAGAACCAGACACTCATTGCGGCAGATACTGAATAAATACCACGCGCCCCAGCACGTAGGAGTTATCAGGTTTCGGTAACGCCAGTTCGTTCATCGTTTCACCTTTATCCATCAGCAGCACCAGAGAGATGGGTCCCTGCTGGCGGTGCGCTGCCAGCCAATCAGCAAATTCGTGAGTCGCCAGGAATTTGCTCTGCGCATCCGGCCAGCCGAGGCCATATTTTAGCTCCCCCTGCTTGTCATACAGGATGATGTCGTCACGCTTGAGCTCCCACGCCAGCCCCGCGCCGATACCGACGCTGTTGGTCAGTACATAGCGGCTTGGCGCCAACGATTCACTCACGATATCCACCAGGAACTGCGGCTGTTTACTGTCAATAACCCGATCCGGAATAGCGAAGCCCACCAGCAGCGCCAGCCCCAGCGGGCAGATGGCGGCCAGCGGCCAGCGACGACCGTTGTCCTTGATTGCCAACCAGCCCATTAGCGCCCATACGGCAAAGGCGATCGCCGCCAGCAGACATTTATACAGCTCGATCTTCGTCCACACCGGTTTATGCATGACGCCCCACGGTGAGACCACCAGCACCGCGACCAGGCCAATCAGACCAAAACCGAGGTTGATCATGCCGTTGATGCGCAGCGCTTTCGCCCCCGCCTTCGCGGCATCCAGCGCGTAGCGGGCCATCAAAATCGACAGCGGCATAAAGCACGGCAGAATGTAGGTCGGCAGTTTTCCTTTGGCGATGCTGAAGAACAGGAACGGCATCGCCACCCAGCCTAGCAGATACAGCGCGCCGCGGGCATCATCGCGTTCGCTCCAGCCGCGCTTGAGCGCGCCCGGCAGCAGCGCCAGCCACGGCAGGCTGCCGGCTATCAGGAACGGAATGTAGTACCAGAAGGGCGCTTTATGCTGCGCGTCTTTCTCGGCGAAACGTTGGATATGTTCGACCCAGAAGAAATAGCGCCAGAAATCCGGTTCGCGATTAGCGATAGCCAATCCCCACGGCAGCACCACCAACGTACAGACCACCACCGCCAGCCAACCGTAGGTTAGCACCTCGCGCCAGCGCTTACGCGCAATCACCCACGGCAGCACGCCAACTACCGGTACCGCCAGCGCCAGGAAACCCTTGGTCATCACCCCCATCCCGCAGGCGAAGCCCAGTACGATATAACCCAACAACTTCCCGCCGCGGCTCTGCGCCTGGGAGGCACCCCAGAAGCTGCACATCGCCAGCGCCATCCACATGGTGATCATCGGATCCAGCACCGCATAGGTGCCAATCGCGTAGACCAGCATCGCGGTGAGGAAGATAACCGGCGACAGGATCGCCACGCGTTTATCGCGGAAAATACGCCACGCCAGCCACGCCACCAGCAACGCGCTGACGGTAATGGCGAAAACCGCACCGAAACGCACGCCGAAGTTATTATGGCCGAACAGCCACTGGCCAATACTGTTAATCCAGTAACCGGCAATCGGCTTTTCAAAGTAACGCAGGCCCAGCAGATGCGGCACCACCCAGTCGCCGGAGGCCAGCATTTCACGGCTGATCTCGGCATAACGGGTTTCATCAGGCTGCCACAGCAAACGGAAATTTAACGGCAATAAGTAATACAGCGCAAAGAGTACAACCAGAGAGACGCCATAACGAATGCTTTTCATACACCCGAGCCCAGTAATTGTTCACGTCCAAGCCAACCTTCCCGGCCAGCCAGTTCACCACGGACCACTTTGCCTGACGGCAGCTCGCTAAAGTCAGCGGGCAACAGCTGGCTCAGTGGGCAAAATTGTATTTCTTCTTCCTCCGCCATGGCCAGCAGCGCATCGAACTGGTCGGCGTAGGCAATGCCTTCCACTTCGGCGTGGATGGTATAGACCGGCGTTCCCTTGTCGCGATGGATGCAGTCCAGCAGATAGCGGTTAAAGCCAGCGCTATCTACGGCGCTACCGACCACTTCATCCCAGGTGGGAAGCGTCACCGGGATTTGTACGGTGCCGGAGGCCCCGCCGCCAAGCTGCGGCAGGAATGGCCGCGTGCCGCGACAATCGCTGTTGTAGAGGAAATCGAAGGATTCTTTCGCTTTTACCACCCGCTGGTCGGCACGCCAGCCGGCGACGGCTGAGCAGGTTACCGGGCGACCGATAATGCGTTCCAGTTCGAGCAGACCGCGTTCCACTTCCAGCGTCAGACGTTCCTGCGGCCACACGCCGCTCCATGCCTGCCAGCTGTAGTGGTCCCAGGCATGCAGGCCCACTTCATGGATCTGCGCGGCGGCGCGAATAACCTCTTCGTTACCCGCGCCAATCCTGCGCCCCGGCCACGCGGTACCGGCCAGCAGAATATCCCAGCCGTACAGCGACGCCGCGTTAGAGCGCAGCATTTTCCACAGAAACTTCGGTTTTACCAGGCGCCATAAATGGCGCCCCATATTGTCCGGCCCGACGCTGAAAAAGAAGCTTGCCTGAATTCCATGCTTGCCCAGCAGGGCCAGCAGCCGCGGTACGCCATCACGCGTCCCGCGAAAGGTATCGACATCTATGCGTAAGCCGACTTGTTTCATGAGTTTTTATCGTCCGTGAGCTCAACGGTGCGCAGGAAGAAGTCCAGAGTATGCTCAACGGTCTCTTCCATCTCGACGGTCGGTTCCCAGTTCAGGCAGCGTTTTGCGTTACGAATGCTCGGCTTACGATGCTCAACGTCCTGGTAGCCTTTACCGTAGTAATCGCTGCTTTCCACTTCACGGAAGCCGGCGAACGGCGGGAAGCGATCGCGTAGCGGATGACGCTCGAAGCAGTCGAGCAGCATTTCCGCCAGCTCTTTGATGCTCGCCTCGTTTTCCGGGTTACCGATGTTGATGATCTGTCCATCGCAGCGACCATCTTTATTCTCAATGATGCGGAACAGCGCTTCGATACCATCGCTGATATCGGTGAAGCAGCGCTTCTGCTTGCCGCCTTCGATAAGCTTAATCGGCGAACCTTCCACCAGATTAAGGATCAGCTGAGTGATGGCGCGGGAGCTACCGATACGCGCGGCATTAAGGTTATCCAGACGCGGCCCCATCCAGTTGAACGGACGGAACAGGGTGAACTTGAGGCCATTCTTATCGCCGTAGGCCCAGATCACGCGGTCCAGCAGCTGCTTAGAAACCGAGTAGATCCAACGCTGTTTGTTGATCGGCCCGACCACCAGATTGGAGGTATCTTCGTCGAAATTTTTGTCGGTGCACATGCCGTACACTTCCGAGGTCGACGGGAAGATGATGCGCTTATTGTATTTCACGCAGTCGCGGATAATTTTCAGGTTCTCTTCGAAGTCCAGCTCGAACACGCGCAGCGGGTTACGGGTGTATTCGATAGGCGTGGCGATCGCGACCAGCGGCAGTACCACGTCGCATTTCTTAATGTGGTATTCGATCCACTCGGAGTGGATACTGATATCGCCTTCCACGAAGTGGAAACGCGGGTTATCGAGGAAACGGCTGATGGCGTCAGAGCCGATATCCAGGCCGTAAATCTCATAGTTGTCGTCCTGCAACAGACGTTCGGTCAGATGGTTACCGATAAAGCCATTAACGCCGAGAATCAGCACGCGGGTACGGCGCTTCACCGCCACCACCGGTTTGCTGCTCAGCACCGCGCTGGTCACCAGCCCCAGCGCCTGCGCCAGTTGGGTACCCTGCATATAAACGCCGCGTTCGGTCTGGCCGGTGACAATTTCCAGCGCCCCCTGCTGACAGGCAACCACCAGCGGCGCGACAGAGATCACGGTGCCGGGCTTGGCTGCCGGCAGGTCGGCGCGCACGCGGGATTTCCAGACGATAAATTTGTTCGCGCCGGCATAGGCGAAGGCGCCAGGCCATGGATCGGACACCGCGCGCACCAGATTGTGCAGAGTCTGCGCCGGTTTGTCCCAATCGAGACGCCCATCTTCCGGGGTACGACGGCCAACGTAGGTCGCCTGGCTGTGGTCCTGCGCGCGTTCCTGAGTCTTACCCTCACGAATAGCCGGCAGCGCCTGGCCCAGCAGATCGGAGGCGGCGGCGCACAGTTTACGGTGCAGCGCCAGCGCCGCTTCATCCGGACCGATAGCCACAGCTTGTTGGGCGACGATATCGCCCGCGTCGGCGCGGTTAACCATTCGGTGCAGGGTCACGCCGGTTTCACTTTCGCCGTTGACCAGCACCCAGTTCAGCGGCGCACGACCGCGGTATTTCGGCAGCAGAGAACCATGCAGGTTGAAAGCCCCTTTCGGCGCGATATTCAGGATCTCATCGCACAGCAGGTTGCGGTAGTAGAACGAGAACAGCACATCCGGCTTCATCTCGCGAATACGTTCAATCCACAGCGGATGGTTAACATCTTCCGGCGCCCATACCGGGATACCTTGCTCGGCGGCAATACGGGCAACGGAACCAAAGAAATGGTTTTCGCCAGGGTTATCCGGATGGGTAAAAATAGCGGCGATTTCATAACCGGCATCCAGCAGTGACTGAATACCTGCGCAACCCATATCGTGATAAGCGAAGACTACTGCTTTCATGAACGATCTTCCTCTTGAGACGCCGTTTCCGGCTGACGAACAACACGTTGAATAAAGTAACGGGGACGGGCGCGGACATCGTTATAGATGCGGCCGATATACTCCCCGAGCAGGCCCATACCGACAAACTGGGCGCCGATAAACATGAACAGCACGGCGAAGAGCATGAACACCCCTTCCGCCGCCCACTGTGGACCGAAGGCCAGACGCAGCACCACCAGCAGCAGGCCGAAGGCGAAGCCCAACAGGGCTATCACGCTGCCGAAAATGCTCAGTAAACGCAGCGGGGTGGTGGTCAGACAGGTCACCAGGTCATACATCAGGTTAATCAGACGCATGAAGCTGTATTTGGAGTCGCCGAATTCGCGCTCGGCGTGCATCACCGGGATCTCGACCGCCCGGCGGGCGAAAGTATTCGCCAGAATCGGGATAAAGGTGCTGCGCTCATGGCAGTTGAGCATGGCGTCGATGATATGGCGGCGATAGGCGCGCAACATGCAGCCGTAGTCCCCCATGGCTTTACCGGTGGTACGCTGGATCAGGCGGTTAATCATCTTCGAGGCAGATTTACGGAAGATGCTGTCCTGACGGTTCTGGCGCACGGTACCGACCACGTCGTAGCCTTCATCGGCTTTTTCCACCAGCCGCGGGATCTCTTCCGGCGGGTTTTGCAGGTCGGCATCGAGGGTGATGATCAGATCGCCGGTGACATGGCTGAAACCGGCCATAATCGCCGAGTGCTGGCCGTAGTTACGGTTCAACAGCACCGCCACCACGTGGCTGCCTTCGGCTTCGGCGGCCTCGGTCAGCATGCGCGCGGAATCGTCGCTGCTGCCGTCGTCGATCAGCAGAATTTCATATTGGCGCCCTAGCGTCGCACAGGCGGCGTCGGTACGACGCAGCAGCTCCGGCAGACTATCCTGTTCGTTATAAACCGGGATAACCACCGAGACTTTTTTTACGGGAGGATAAGTAAGCATATCAACGTCCTGACAACTGATGCAGCGCGGTAATGACGCGGGTGACATCGTCGTCGGTCATATCCGGGAACAGCGGGATGGAACAAATGCGCGCGCTGTTCCATTCGGTATTCGGTAACGAAACTTCAGGAAAACGCTCGCGGTAATACTTTTGCGTATGGGCCGCGCGGAAGTGCAGACCGGTGCCTATGCCCATGGCTTTGAGTTTTTCCATCAGGGCATCGCGGCTGATGCCGCAGGCCGCTTCATCAACGCGGATAATAAACAGGTGCCAGGCGTGCTGGTGATCCCATGCCGGAACGGTCAGCGGCTTAAACGGGGTATCAGCCAGCTCGCGCAGGTAGCGCTGGGCGATTGCAGCGCGACGTTGATTCGCCTGCGCCAGCTTATCCAGCTGCACCAGCGCCAGCGCGGCGTTGATATCGGCCAGATTGTATTTGAAGCCGGGGGTAATCACTTCCGCCTGCGGCGCGCGGCCGTGGGTCTGGCGGTCGTAGGCGTCAACGCCCAGGCCGTGGAATTTGAGGCTGCGGATGCGGGAAGCCAGCTCGTCATCATCGGTGACGATAAGCCCCCCTTCGGCGCAGGTCATATTTTTGATCGCGTGGAACGAGAAAATCGCGGTGCCGCGCCAGCCGACGTGGCGGCCCTTATAGTGCGTTCCCGCGGCATGCGCGGCATCTTCGATAACCGGAATACCGTGGCGCTCGCCAACGGCGCGGATCGCATCGATATCCGCAGGTGCGCCCGCGTAGTGGACGGGAATAATCGCTTTCGTCCGCGAGGTGATCGCCGCTTCCACCGCCTCGGGGGTAATCATCAGATTATCGTGATCGACATCGATCATCACCGGCGTAGCGCCCAGCAGACAGATCATATTCAGCGTCGACACCCAGGTTTGCGAAGGGGTGATCACTTCGTCGCCAGGGCCAATGCCCATCGCCATTAGCGTGACGTGCATACCGCCGGTAGCGGAGCTGACGGCGATGGCGTGGCGGTTGCCGGTCAGTTGGCAAAATGCCTCTTCCAGCGCCTGGTTTTTAGGACCGGTAGTAATCCATCCTGATTGCAAAACTTCACGCAGCGCAGCCAGCTCTGCGTCGCCCATCGACGGGCGCGAAAACGGCAGAAATTCGCTCATCTTTTTCCTGTTCTATTAATAACCCACTAAAAAAGGGGGCCGGTAGAAAGAAATATCCTGCGCCAGCGGACTTAAACAAAATGAAAATGAAGTCGGTTCACCGCCACATTTCATTCCAGGGTATTTCGACGGTTATAAATCTAGTCGCTGTTGCTTAGGATAATATTAAGAAATTAATATTTTTCGCGAGAATAGTAATATCTCATTGAGAATCAGATAGATAGTATTTTCTTATGACAGGAATCAGCAGCAAAAAGCCCCAGTTTCATAGAGAAAACTGGGGCTTAACGGGTGAAAGTAAACGAATCGTCAACCAGCCCGCAATAAATATTTATTTACGTTTTAATCTATCGGTAAAAATTAGTGTTAGATCACAGAATTATTTCTGCTGTATTACAAATTTGCAGGAAAATCTGCGGGTAATTCATTAGCCGGGCAATTAATTACATCGTTATTATCCGCGCCACAATCGCGAACAAAGGTGATAGTCGCGAATTCATCAATCACTTCGGTCGGGTAGGCCGGGCCGGCGTCACGATAGGCGTTCATTAACGGAATATGATCGTTCTGGAAGCAGACGGTTTTTTCCGGGTTATTCATGATCCAGCGGGGGAAGAATATAGTGCCGTGGAACAGTTTGTCGCCCAGGTTGACGATCAGGCTGACGTCGGTACCGGTTGGTTCGGTCCAGGAAATTTTATAAATGCTTTCGCCTACCCGCACGATGTACGCATGCTGGTCTTTCACCCAACGGTTGGCAACGATGCCGCTGTGAATACGATAGTCCAGAGTGGTGCCATTTTTAACGTAAATTTCGTAGTTCCAGCCGTTGTCGTAGGTATAAACCAGATGTTTACCGATAAAGCCGCTGAGGTCATGTTTGTCAAAAGTGCTCATTATTTATTCTCCTCTGTTTCGTTGAGGTAAGAATACGGCTTTAAAAATTGAATGAATAACGCTATGTTTGGATGAAAATAATCTAATTTTTAGATGAATCATGCACAAGACCACGCTGGAACAATGGGCGCTATTGGAAAAAGTGATTGAGCTGGGCAGCTTTGCCAAAGCCGCGGAAGAGACCAACCGCAGCCAGTCTTCGGTGAGCTATAACCTGGCGCTGCTGCAGGAACGTTTAGGAGTGGCGCTGCTGGCGCCGTCCGGACGGCGAGCGGTGCTGACGCCCGCTGGCGAACTGCTGCTCAATCAGGTGAAACCGTTACTGAAGGCCTTTTCGTGGGTTGAGACCCACGCCGCGACGCTGCGCAACGGTGTGCGCACCCGTCTGGATCTGGTCGTCGACAGCATTTTCCCCCGCCAGCGGCTGTTCGCCATTCTGCGTCAGTTTCAGCAACGCTACCCGCAAACTCAGGTTCGGCTGACCGAAGTGCTGGAAAACGTCGATGAGGCAAGCGCCGCCCGCAGCGAGGCCGACGTGATGGTCTTAACCCGTCGCCAGGATATTACCGGACGCGGCGAATGGCTGATGAATATCGACTTTATCGCGGTCGCCCATCGCGACCATCCGCTGTCGCAATCGGATGAATTGCTGGACGACAACGCGCTGGCCCCCTGGCCGCTGATCCGCATTGCCGACCGTAGCGGCGATGCCTCATCCACCCGCGATGCCTGGACCTTTTCTACTATTGATGCCGCCATTGATGCGGTGCTGTATCAGGTGGGATTCGGCTGGTTGCCGGAGGAGCGGATACGCGCACATCTGGAACAGGGCGTGCTGAAAGCGCTGCCGCTGAGCCATGGCGCCCGCCGCGCCACGCCGCTGCATTTGATAGTCAAGCAGGACCTGGCGCCGCTCGATGAACAGGTCACCACCCTGCTGGATTTGTTCAGACAATCGTAATCATATGCTACATATGATTTTGTTATGGTTTTCTCCAAACATATTGATCCAGGTTACTCCTTAAGTATGACAAATTATTAAAATCGTCATACTTTTCGTTCCTTCTGGATGTAAACCTTGTCTATTTTCCGCACCACCTTGCTGGCGCTTTGCGCCTGCATTCCTCTGCTCGCGCCCGCCGCCATGCATGAAATCGCCATCGCCTGGCCGGTTAACGTCGGTCCTCTCAATCCACATCTGTATACGCCGAACCAAATGTTCGCCCAAAGTATGGTGTATGAGCCGCTAGTCAAATATCAGGCTAATGGCCGGGTTACCCCCTGGCTGGCTACCCGCTGGATCCACTCAGCCGATGGTAAAATCTGGCGTTTCACCCTACGTGATGATGTCTACTTCTCCAACGGCGAACCTTTTAACGCCCAGGCCGCGGTGGCCAATTTTCAGGCGGTGCTGGCCAACCGCCAGCGGCACGCCTGGCTGGAGTTGACCAATCAGATAACGGACGTTCAAGCGCTCAGCGATAACGAACTACAAATCACCCTGAAAAGCGCCTACTACCCGTTCCTGCAGGAACTCGCCCTTCCCCGCCCGTTTCGTTTTATCGCCCCCTCGCAGTTTGTTGACGGTAGTACCCAACGAGGCATCAAGGCGCCCATCGGCACCGGTCCGTGGATGCTGGCCAGCTCGCAGCTTAATCAGCAGGATGTACTGGTACGCAACCCGCGCTACTGGGGAAAAAAACCGGCGCTTGAGAAAGTCACCGTGAAAGTGATCCCCGATGCCACCAGCCGGGCGGTCGCCTTTGAAACCGGTGAAGTTGATCTGCTGTATGGTGATGAAGGGCTACTGCCGCTGGATACGTTCGCCCGTTTTCGCCAGCAGGACGCGTACCGCACGCGTCTTTCCGCCCCGACGCAAACCGTGATGCTGGCGCTCAATACGCTGCAAGCGCCAACGAATGAACTGGCGGTACGCGAGGCGCTTAACTATGCCGTCAATAAACAGGCGCTCATTGACGGCGTGCTGTACGGCACTCAGCAGGTCGCCGATACGCTTTTCGCGCCCTCGGTACCTTACGCGCCGGATAACCTGCTGGCGCGCCGCTTCAATCCGGATAAGGCCCGTACGCTACTGGAAAACGCCGGCTGGACGCTAACGCCCGGCAAGGATATTCGTGAAAAAGACGGGCGCCCGTTGCGACTTGAACTGGCTTTTATCGGCACCGATGCGCTGGCTAAGTCGATGGCGGAAATCATCCAGGCCGACCTGCGCCAGGTAGGTATCGATGTCGGGTTGGTCGGCGAAGAGGAGAGCAGTATCTATGCCCGCCAGCACGATGGCCGCTTCACGATGATCTTCAACCATACCTGGGGAGCGCCGTTCGACCCGCACGCGTTTATGAGTTCGATGCGCGTCCCTTCGCACGCCGACTATCAGGCGCAGCGTGGCCTGCCGGATAAGGCAATCATTGATCAAGAGATAGGAGAGGTCCTGACCACCACCGACGAGAGCCGCCGTCGCGAACTGTATCGCGATATCCTCACCCGTCTGCACAACGAAGCGGTCTATCTGCCGATAAGC
Organism: Klebsiella sp. 141162; assembly: GCF_050600755.1. Classification (NCBI taxonomy): domain Bacteria; kingdom Pseudomonadati; phylum Pseudomonadota; class Gammaproteobacteria; order Enterobacterales; family Enterobacteriaceae; genus Klebsiella; species Klebsiella sp. 141162. The sequence continues at coordinate 182,458 of NZ_JAQIRI010000003.1, forward strand.
TACGTCTCGCTGATGTCCGTCGCCCGCAAAACGCTGGGCGAAGTGCCCTTCGCGCCGGTGACCACCGATCTGCCGTTAGAGCTGATTACGCCGGTGGCGCCATGATGCTGAAATATCTTCTTCGCCGCCTGCTCCCGCTGCCGTTGATGCTGCTTGCCGCCTCGGCGATCATCTTCCTGTTGTTACGTCTTGGCGCCGGCGACCCGGCGCTGGACTATTTGCGCCTCTCCAACGTGCCGCCCACCAGCGAAATGATTGCCGCTACCCGCGAGCAGCTCGGGCTCAATCAGCCGCTGGCGCGGCAGTATCTACACTGGCTGTGGCGCGCGCTACATCTCGATTTCGGCGTCTCCTACGCCAGCCAGCGCCCGGTGCTGGACGACCTGCTGCATTTTCTGCCGGCGACGCTGCAGCTCACCGGCGCGGCGCTGGTGATTATTCTGCTGACCTCGCTGCCGCTGGGGATCTGGGCCGCGCGCCATCGCGACCGCTTACCCGATTTCGCCGTACGATTGATTGCCTTCCTCGGCGTCTCAATGCCCAACTTCTGGCTGGCGTTTTTGCTGGTAATGTTCTTTTCCGTCCATCTGCGCTGGCTACCGGCGATGGGCTACGGCGGCTGGCGACATCTGCTGCTGCCGGCGTTCTCCATCGCCCTGATGTCGCTGGCGATCAATGCTCGCCTACTGCGCGCCAGCATGCTGGAAGTGTCCAGTCAGCGCCACGTGGTCTGGGCGCGTCTGCGCGGGCTGAGCGAAGGTCAGATTGAGCGGCGACACGTGCTGCGTAACGCGACCTTGCCGGTGGTGACGGCGCTGGGTATGCACATCGGCGAGCTGATTGGCGGCACGATGATCATCGAAAATATCTTCGCCTGGCCCGGCGTCGGTCGCTATGCGGTTTCCGCGATTTTCAATCGCGACTACCCGGTAATCCAATGCTTTACCCTGATGATGGTGGCGGTGTTCGTGCTGGCCAATCTGGCGGTCGACCTGCTTAACGCCGCGCTCGATCCGCGCCTGCGCCGCCATGAGGAGGCCGCCGTATGACGCTGTTCGCGACCTTCCGCTGGCCGGTAAAACTGGCGCTACTCATTATTGTGCTGTTGGCGGCAATCGCCATGAGCAGCGGCTGGTGGCTGCCCTATGACCCGGCGGCCATCGATCTCCATCAACGTCTGCTCTCTCCAGGCGAGGCCCACTGGCTCGGTACCGATCACCTCGGCCGTGATATTTTCTCGCGCCTGCTGGCCGCCACCCGCGTCTCGCTGGGCGCGGTGATGGCCTGCCTGCTGCTGGTGCTGCTGATAGGCCTTACGGTCGGCGGCAGCGCCGGGATGGTGGGCGGCCGCGTCGATCGCGGCCTGATGCGCCTGGCCGAGCTATTTATGACCTTCCCGACCTCAATACTTTCGTTCTTTATGGTCGGCGTACTCGGTACCGGTCTTAGCAACGTGATTATCGCCATTGCGCTGTCGCACTGGGCCTGGTACGCAAGGATGGTGCGTAACCTGGTGGTCTCTCTGCGCCAGCGCGAGTTTATTCTCGCCGCACGCCTGAGCGGCGCGGGCCATTGGCCATTGTTCCGTGACCATCTGGCCGGTGCGGTGCTCCCTTCGCTGCTGGTGCTCGCCTCGCTGGATATCGGTCATATGATGCTCCACGTAGCCGGGATGTCGTTCCTCGGCCTCGGCGTCAGCGCGCCAACGGCGGAATGGGGGGTGATGATCAACGACGCCCGCCAGTACATCTGGACGCAGCCGCTGCAAATGGTCTGGCCCGGACTGGCGCTGTTTATCAGCGTGATGGCTTTTAATCTGGTGGGCGACGCGCTGCGCGATCGTCTCGATCCTCAGCTGATCGCGGAGCATAACCACTGATGCCGCAAAAGATCCAACTGGAACAACTTTCGCTCGTCGCCGACCGTCCGCTGGTCAGCGACGTTTCCCTTACCCTGCGCCGCGGTCAGGTGCTGGCGCTGCTCGGCAGTAGCGGCAGCGGTAAATCGCTGACCTGCGCCGCCACGCTCGGTATTTTACCGCCCGGCGTCAGGCAAACCGCGGGCCGGGTGCTGCTCGACGGTATCCCGGTGTACGGCGAACAGCTGCGCGGCGCGACCATCGCCACCATTATGCAAAATCCGCGCAGCGCCTTTAATCCGCTGCACACCATGGCGGCGCATGCGCGGGAGACCTGCCGGGCGACGGGTTACGAAGTCAACAACGCCGCCCTGCTGGCAACGATGGAAGAAGTGGGGCTGGAAAATCCGCTCTCGCTGCTCAAGCGCTACCCCTTCGAGATGAGCGGCGGCATGCTGCAGCGGATGATGGTGGCCCTGACCCTGCTCAGCCGCGCGCCGTTTATTATCGCCGACGAGCCGACCACCGACCTTGATGCCGTCGCCCAGGCGCGCATTCTCGACCTGCTGGCGGATATCGTCGCCAACCGCGGACAGGGACTGCTACTGGTGACCCATGATATGGGCGTTGTCGCCCGGCTGGCACATGACGTGGCGGTGATGGAAAACGGTCGTCTTGTTGAACGCTGCGACGTTAACACGCTATTTAGCGCCCCGCAGCACTCGCTCAGCCAGCGCCTGCTGGCCGCTCATCTGGCGCTGTATGGCCTGGAGAAAACACCATGAATTTACTCAGCGTAAACGCAGTGAGCCACGATTACCCCCATCATGGCCCGGTATTGCGCGATATCCAGTTCGACATCGCCTCCGGTGAAACGATGGCGCTGCTCGGGCGCAGCGGCTGCGGCAAAAGTACCCTGGCGCGGATGCTGGTCGGTCTCGAAACGCCGCGGTATGGCGAGGTCGCCTGGCGCGGCGCGTCGCTGACCTCCCTGAAGGGGGAGGCGATCGGCGCCTTTCGCCGCGATATTCAGTTGGTGTTTCAGGATGCCATTAGCGCGGTGAATCCGCGCAAAACGGTGCGCGAGATTATCAACGAGCCGCTGCGGCACCTGTTTAGTTTATCGCACGATGAGCGTACGCAGCGGGTGGAGGAGATGCTGCTGGCGGTTGACCTCGCCCCGGCGCTGCTCGACAAGCGTCCGGCGCAGCTCAGCGGCGGACAGCTGCAGCGCGTGTGCCTGGCGCGGGCGCTGGTGGTCCGGCCGCAGCTATTAATTCTCGACGAAGCGGTATCGAATCTCGATCTGATGCTTCAGGCGGAAATTATCGCCCTGCTCAAACGCCTGCAGGCGCAGTTCGCCACCGCCTGCCTGTTCATCACCCACGACCTGCGGCTGGTGGAGCGTTTTTGCCAGCGGGTGCTGGTGATGGAGAGCGGACGTATCGTCGAAACGGCAACGGTTAGTCTGCCGCTGCGCCTTACATCCGCTGCCGGACAGGCGCTACAGCGCGCGGTGCTCCCGCCCTTTCCCCACACTCTGCTTAACGAGGCCATGCCATGCAGCGCGTAACCCTGACTCTGGATGATGACCTGCTGGCCGCGCTCGACGCGCACAGCGCCCGCCGCGGCTATCACAACCGCTCAGAAGCGGTGCGCGATATTCTGCGTGACGCGCTCCACCACAATCCGCTGCAACAGGCGGCGCAGCGCGGCTATGCGGTCCTGTCGTACGTGTATGAGCATGAAAAACGCGAACTGGCGAGCCGGCTGGTCGCCTCTTCGCATCAGCATCACGATCTCTCGGTCGCCACGTTACATGTCCACATCAATCATGATGACTGTCTGGAGATCGCGGTGCTAAAAGGCAACATGGACGAAGTACAGCATTTTGCCGACGAGGTGATTGCCCAGCGCGGCGTGCGGCATGGGCATTTGCAGTGTTTAGCGGATGATAATTAAAACGATGGCAATTTGATGCAGACTGTTTTAAGCCTGTTTGAGACGTTCATTGAGCGTCTCAAGGATCCAGGTATTTACGGAAACCTGCTCCTCTGCAGCGGCGGAGCTAAGACGCTCACCAAATGATTCAGGATAGCGCAATGTGAAGGTTTTCAGCTTTTCCGGCTGAGCGTAAGGCTCGATGCCCGCTTCACGACAATCAGCAAGATATTCCTGTAATGATATCTCGCCCTCCTGTTGTAACCCTTGAATGCTATCGGAAACAAAATCGCAATATCCTGATAATCCCAGGAACTTACCGCGGAATGCATTGAGTTCAGGCACGTAGTTGATAACTGCAGGCTGCCCGGCAATCTCCATTGAATTTGGCGTTTTAGGTTTGATCATGGTTTTACCCCTCCTTGCCGCATGAGTTCACCTACTGAAATCATTTTTCTGATAGCACAATGTGAAGTCAACTTCTTACCAGGCAAACTTTGTTTATCAACAGTTGATAAACCACATAAACTATACACTTTGTTAATTATCCCTGTTCGCCAATAATGGCGCCTCATTTAACGATCTCGTTATGGCGAGGCTCCTGCATAAATACAAGTTACCGCCCTGTTGGTATCGAGAGAGACCACTCAGGGAAATACAGGCTTCCATCGAATCAAGGTGTTGCCAAGGTAACTTCTGGCGGTATTAACCGTTCAGATACGTTATGCAGTGCTAAAACCAGGACGTAGGGATCTGCCTGCGCTAACCCTGTCTTGTTCGCCCCTATGAGTGATTTTTTATAGGGATTTTAATCATGTCTTCCATTCAACTCTGCGCCGCGCATCAGGCGACCTCTGGCTTCGACGGCGATGCGATCGCCCAGTACATGCGTACCGATTTTATTACGTTGCAGGAACATTTCAGCGTCCATGAGGCGCGTGAACACTTTATCTCGCAGCTCGCCAGCGACGATATCCCCGGCCAGGTATTTGTCGTCGCCGGTAACAAGCTGCGCGGCAGCTTATCAGTCAAAAAACTATTGCAGGAGGTAGAGGTAGGCCAGTCTATTCGCTACCTGATGGACAGCTGTCTGTTCCGCGTTAAACCCGACGATGAGCGCCCTCAGGTCATTGCCGAACTCACCGAGCGCGGCCTCGATCTGGTGCCGGTTGTCGATAAAGGCGAGCTGGTCGGCTGCCTGATGGAAAAGGAGATAGCCCATCTGCTGGAGGATGACGTCACCGAAGACGCCCAGCTGCAAGGGGCGACGCTACCGCTGGAAAAACCGTATCTGGAAATCAGTCCGTGGACGCTGTGGAAGAAACGCTCGGTCTGGCTGCTACTGTTATTTGTTGCCGAAGCCTACACCAGCAGCGTGCTGCAGCATTTTGAAGAGGCGCTGGAATCTGCCATCGCGCTGGCCTTCTTCATCCCGTTACTGATCGGCACCGGCGGCAACAGCGGAACTCAGATAACCTCAACGCTGGTGCGTTCGATGGCGTTGGGTGAAGTCCGCTTACGTGACATGGGACGGGTTATCCGCAAAGAGGTGTCGACCTCGTTTCTGATTGCCCTGACCCTGGGTCTGGCGGGCTGCCTGCGCGCCTGGATGATGGGGATTGGCATGGAAATCACGCTGATCGTCAGCCTGACGCTGGTCTGCATTACTCTGTGGAGCGCGGTGGTGTCTTCGGTTATTCCGATGTTGCTTAAGCGGATCGGTATCGACCCGGCGGTGGTTTCCGCGCCGTTTATCGCCACGCTGATTGATGGCACCGGGCTGATTATCTATTTCAAAATCGCCCAGTATTTTCTTGGGCTGAACTGATCGAAACAGCCCGGGCGCCAGGGTGCCCGGGCTCTCGGATTAAATTTCCGCCAATGCCTGCGCGCAGGCCCAGGCGCTTGACCACGCCCACTGGAAGTTATAGCCGCCGAGCCAACCGGTGACGTCCATCACTTCACCGATAAAGTAAAGCCCCGGCGCTTTGCGCGCCTCCATGGTGCGTGACGAAAGCTCGTTGGTATCCACGCCGCCGAGCGTCACTTCCGCAGTACGATAACCTTCAGTGCCGTTCGGCTGCACGCGCCACGCGGTTAGCGTCTCCACCAGTGCCTGCTGATCGCGAACGTTCAGTTGCTTCAGTGTCACATCAGGTATTTGCCCAAGCTGCTGTAAACATTCGACCAGCCGCTTCGGCAACTGCATCGCGAGGGTATTTTTCAGGCTTTGGTTCGGATGAGCGCCCCGCTGCTCGTTGAGGAACGCCTCAAGATCGCAGTCCGGCAGCAGGTTGACGGTGACAAACTCGCCGGGCTGCCAGTAGCTGGAAATCTGCAGCACCGCCGGGCCGGAAAGGCCGCGATGGGTAAACAGCAAATTTTCGCGGAACAGCGTACCGTTCTCGGCGGTAATGGTAGCAGGAACCGAAACGCCGGAAAGCACCTGCAGCTGTTCAAGCAGCGGTTTATGCAGGGTAAACGGCACCAGCCCGGCGCGGGTCGGCAATACCTTCAGGCCAAACTGCTCGGCTACCTTGTAGCCAAACGGCGACGCGCCGAGCCCCGGCATCGACAGGCCGCCGGAGGCGATCACCAGCTTCTTCGCCGCCAGCGTTTCACCGTTAACCTGTAGCCGGTAGCCTTGTTCATCGCGCTCGACGCTAAGAATTTCGCTGCGCAGACGGATCTGTACGCCGCCCTTTTCACATTCCGACAGCAGCAGATTGACGATTTGCTCCGCTGAATCATCACAAAACAGCTGGCCCAGCGTTTTCTCATGCCAGGCAATGCCATATTTACCGACCAGTTCTATAAAATCCCACTGGGTGTAGCGCGCCAGCGCAGATTTGCAAAAATGCGGGTTTTGGCTGAGATATGCCGCGGGTTCGACATACATGTTGGTAAAGTTGCAGCGTCCGCCGCCGGACATCAGGATTTTGCGCCCCGGCTTTTTGCCATTATCGAGCAGCAGCACCCGGCAGCCCAACTGCCCCGCCTGCGCCGCACAAAACATTCCCGCCGCACCGGCGCCGATCACAATGGCATCAAACCTTTCCACTCAACTTTCCTCATTCCCGAATTGTCGGGAATTGTAAATATTTCACTCTGGTCACACCAGCACGAAAAAAACAACATTCAGTTACGTCTTTGAAAGATATAGGATTACTCCCAACCGGGTAAAACCCAAACAGGAAGAAAATCAAAAAAAGTCTATATTTCACTTTGCCCGCGCCGCTAAAGTCACTGATAATGCGCCGCGTTCATGTCCTCAAAATGGCGTAACGTCCTATGCTACATTTATTTGCCGGTCTGGATTTACATACCGGACTATTATTATTGCTTGCTTTAGCTTTTGTACTGTTTTACGAAGCGATTAACGGTTTTCATGATACCGCAAACGCTGTTGCAACGGTGATCTACACTCGCGCAATGCGGTCGCAGCTTGCTGTTGCGATGGCGGCACTCTTCAACTTTTTCGGCGTTCTGCTGGGCGGTCTCAGCGTAGCCTATGCCATCGTGCATATGCTGCCAACGGACCTGCTGCTTAACATGGGTTCCGCACATGGCCTCGCCATGGTGTTCTCTATGCTGCTGGCGGCCATCATCTGGAACCTCGGAACCTGGTATTTTGGCCTCCCGGCCTCCAGTTCTCACACCCTGATTGGCGCCATCATCGGTATTGGTTTAACCAATGCGCTGATGACCGGTACGTCAGTGGTTGATGCGCTGAATATCCCGAAAGTCATCGGCATTTTTGCCTCGCTTATCGTCTCGCCGATCGTTGGCCTGGTGGTAGCGGGCGGCCTGATTTTCATTCTGCGTCGTTACTGGAGCGGTACCAAAAAACGTGCTCGTATCCACCTGACCCCAGCGGAACGCGAAAAGAAAGACGGTAAGAAAAAACCGCCGTTCTGGACCCGTATCGCGCTGATCCTGTCCGCTATTGGCGTGTCGTTCTCGCACGGCGCCAACGATGGGCAGAAAGGCATTGGTCTGGTCATGCTGGTACTGATTGGCGTCGCGCCGGCGGGCTTCGTGGTCAACATGAACGCGTCAGGTTACGAAATCACTCGTACCCGCGATGCGGTCAACAACGTGGAAACCTTCTTCCAACAGCGTCCTGAGCTGCTGAAGAAAGCCACCGGCGTTGATCAACTGGTTCCGTCACCGGAAACCAACACCGCGGCCAACGGCGAGTTCCACTGCCATCCGGCGAACACCATCAACGCGCTTGACCGCGTGAAGACGATGCTCACCGGAACGGAAAGCTACGATTCGCTGTCAGTGGATCAGCGCGGCCAACTGCGTCGTATTATGCTCTGCATCTCCGACACCACCGACAAAGTGGCCAAACTGCCGGATGTGAGCTCTGACGACCAGCGCCTGCTGAAGAAACTGAAAACCGATATGCTGAGCACCATCGAGTACGCGCCAATCTGGATCATTATGGCGGTCGCGCTGGCGCTGGGTATTGGTACCATGATCGGCTGGCGCCGCGTGGCGACCACTATCGGCGAGAAGATTGGTAAGAAGGGTATGACCTACGCGCAAGGTATGTCCGCACAGATGACCGCTGCGGTGTCTATCGGCCTTGCAAGCTACACCGGGATGCCTGTTTCTACCACCCACGTGCTCTCCTCCTCGGTTGCGGGGACGATGCTCGTTGATGGCGGCGGCCTGCAGAAGAAAACCGTCACCAGCATCCTGATGGCATGGGTCCTCACCCTGCCGGCAGCCATTTTGCTGTCAGGCGTGCTGTACTGGCTGGCTCTGAAGCTTATCTAAGCAGTAGTCATGCGAAAAATGGGTCAGGAAACTGGCCCATTTTTTTTTGCCGTCTATTCAGCGCAGCTCAATGCCAGATAAGCAGCGCAATCATACTCACCAGCACCAGACCACATAGCGCGCTGGTCAGGATGAACTGCCGGCGAACACGCTCACAGCGACGAATAAACTCGTCATCATGATGATCGCGATATCGTTGGGCATAGATATACCAAACCAGCCGCATTTGTTTACTGGGCTGCCCATGCGAGGTGAAAAAACCTCCGCCATCAACATATTGATAGAGCAAGGGATCGCAACCACGTAGCACAACCAATAATGCACGCAACGATGAGAAGTAGCGTGCCATATTCACCACACAAACGATACACAGGGCCCAAAACAGCGCAACAGTGCTGATCATACTTCCTCCCCGGCGACCCATCCACGGAGATCCCTCCGGGACTACCGCTCCCCAATATCATCCAACCCACCGTACAGTAAAAGAGTGCGATACCGGTCACGTTTATTTATCCAACCGGCTCATTAAATAGTGTAGGAGATCAGTTAATTTTTTTACCACAAGGTTAATCGTTATCAATACGTAAGACGGAATAATTTGTTTAACTAACGGTGAACCAGGTGCATTGACGGAGTGCGAGGGGCGCTATATTGTAGAAATTATCTTCTACAATTAAGTCCTTAAAGGCTTAGCCCCCCGCGAATCTAGCTTGCAGGACGCGGGCGAATCGGCAGCACAGGCTGTCTGGTCCAACGGTCATCGACAACTTATGGAAGGAGTAACACTATGGCTTACAAACACATTCTTATTGCAGTAGACCTATCACCGGAAAGCAAAGTGCTGGTAGAGAAAGCGGTTTCTATGGCGCGTCCCTACAATGCGAAAGTTTCCCTGATTCACGTGGATGTGAATTACTCCGACCTCTACACCGGTCTTATCGATGTCAATCTGGGCGACATGCAGAAACGCATCTCTGAAGAGACGCACCACGCGCTGACCGAGCTTTCCACTAACGCCGGCTACCCGATTACCGAAACCCTGAGCGGCAGCGGCGATCTTGGCCAGGTGCTGGTCGACGCGATCAAAAAATACGATATGGACCTGGTGGTCTGCGGTCACCATCAGGACTTCTGGAGCAAGCTGATGTCCTCCGCGCGTCAGCTGATCAACACCGTTCACGTTGATATGCTGATCGTACCGTTGCGCGACGAAGAAGACGAATAATCCGCTTCTCCTCGCCAGCCAACGCCCGCACCTGCGGGCGTTTTTGTTTTTATGCTGTATCCCGCCTGAAGCGCACCGACCACATCAGGATATCAATCCAGATAATTAATGTCGGTTAGTGTGATCAACCATTTATTAGAAATAATATCTATATAATAATCTATGCATTCAGCCAATGACCGCATCATCATGGGTCATCAGACTTTTTCGGCGCGTTTTGGCAGACGCGTTCATACTTTTTGGGATAGCACTAAAAGGCGAAGGAATATGAAAACAACTGCACCTACGGGCTTGCTGCAGCAACCCCGTCCGTTCTTCATGATCTTTTTTGTAGAGTTATGGGAGCGTTTTGGCTATTACGGCGTCCAGGGCATCCTGGCGGTGTTCTTTGTTAAACAGCTTGGTTTCTCTCAGGAACAGGCATTTATCACCTTTGGCGCCTTCGCGGCGCTGGTCTACGGCCTCATTTCCATTGGCGGCTATGTCGGTGACCATCTGCTGGGGACCAAACGCACGCTGGTGCTCGGCGCCGTCGTGCTGGCTATCGGCTACTTTATGACCGGCCTGTCGCTGCTCAAACCCGATCTTATCTTTATCGCGCTTGGCACGATCGCCGTCGGCAACGGTCTGTTTAAAGCCAATCCCGCGAGCCTACTGTCAAAATGCTATCCGCCTAAAGATGCCCGTCTCGACGGCGCCTTCACCCTGTTTTATATGTCGATTAACATCGGTTCGCTGCTGTCGCTGTCGCTGGCGCCGGTTATTGCCGATAAGTTTGGCTACGCGGTAACCTACAACCTGTGCGGCGCCGGGCTTATCGTCGCGTTGCTGGTCTACTTCGCCTGCCGCGGAATGGTGAAAGATATCGGTTCCACCCCGGACCATCAGCCGCTGAGTTTCCGTAATCTGCTGTATGTGCTGGTCGGCACCGTGGTGATGATTTTCCTCTGCGCCTGGCTGATGCATAACGTTAAAATCGCCAACCTGGTGCTGATTGTGCTGTCCATCGTGGTGACGATTTTCTTCTTCCGCGAAGCTTTTCGCCTCGATAAAACCGGCCGCAACAAGATGTTCGTCGCCTTCATCCTGATGCTCGAAGCGGTGGTGTTTTATATCCTGTACGCCCAGATGCCGACCTCGCTCAACTTCTTCGCCATCAATAACGTGCATCACGACATTCTCGGCATGACGATTAACCCGGTGAGTTTCCAGGCGTTGAATCCGTTCTGGGTGGTGGTCGCCAGCCCGGTACTGGCGGCTATCTACACCCGTCTTGGCAACAAAGGCAAAGACCTGACCATGCCGATGAAATTCACTCTCGGCATGTTCCTGTGCGCGCTGGGCTTTCTGACCGCCGCGGCGGCCGGGATGTGGTTTGCCGACCCGCAGGGACTGACCTCGCCGTGGTTTATCGTGCTGGTTTATCTGTTCCAGAGTCTCGGCGAACTGCTGATTAGCGCCCTGGGACTGGCGATGGTTGCCGCGCTGGTGCCGCAGCGGCTGATGGGCTTTATTCTGGGGATGTGGTTCCTGACCCAGGCCGCCGCGTTCCTGATGGGCGGCTATGTCGCGACCTTCACCGCGGTACCGGAAAATATAACCGACCCGCTGCAGACGCTACCGATCTACACCAATGTGTTCAGTAAAATTGGCCTCGTGACCCTGGCGGTGACGGTGGTGATGGCCTTTATGGTGCCGTGGCTGAACCGGATGATAAATACCCCAGCCAGCGCCGAGTAACCCGTTAGCCGCCCCGGCGACAACCGCCGGGGCGAGAATAAAAGGCGGCAACGGCCGCCATTATTTTAATCTAGAGAACAAATGAAAAGCTGGCTTTAATATATATTTATAATATGTCTGTAGTAGAGCAAGCATAATTCTCAGTTTTCTCCCCACCACACTTTTTCCCCGCCTTATTATGCTAGAGTACATTACAGCGCGTCAGGCCTCACCTCATAAAAATGGCAAACTACGTTCATATTTATACGTAATCATGCGGCGAATAATATAAAAGGAATTATTATGAATAATGGGTTTAAAAGGGATAACTTGCTCCAGATACTGAGCGAATTATTGCCAAATGAAACCATTGATGAACGGAAATATGTTCATGGTCTTATTCGTTCGAAGCCAGCGGTGCTGTACTTCGCCGATACACAAATAGTCCAGCTTAATCTTTCATTGTTTTATGATTACAAAGATAATTACCAGCGCATCCCTTATACTGATATACGCGAAATTAAAATGCGCAACGTTCTCTGGCGAAAGTTCGCGCTCATATATACCAATCCGATCGCGCCCATTGAAGTTGAAATGCCCGGCAAATGCCTCGGTTGCCCATGGCAGGCTGAAAACTTAAGCTATCTATTAGAGAATGATTTCTTTCAGAATAGTTGGCCTCATTAGGCCTTATTAAGTAGATACTGTTATCGGTTTGCAACTTTTTAAGGGTTTTTCCCGGACGCGGCGCGTTGCGCCTTCTCCGGGCTACCAAATCGCATCGTGCTGTAGCCCCGGTAAGCGGCAGCGCCACCGGGGGATTTTGAGATCGCCAGCACCAGTAGTGTCAGCCATCATGGTGAATTAATTAAAGGCAGGCCGCACGGACCGTAGGTCGGGTAAGGCGTTAGCCGCCACCCGACAAAAAACGACACCGCGAGTAGCGAGCCCAGGTAAGGCGTAAGCCGTAGCCCGGATAAGGCGCGTTGCGCCGCTATCCGGGAGATACCATCACGGCGTAATATTACTCCGGCGTACCGGCATAAATATCAAACCGATGCCCTTTGGTGACCACCGCGTTCGGCGTGGCGACATCCGCCAGCGGCGGCGCATAATCCGGACGCTTCACCACCACTCGTTTGGTCGCCAGCTGTCGCGCCGGCGCCAGCAGGCCATCGGCGTCTAAATCCGGCCCCACCAGCGACTGAAATACCCGCATCTCTTTTTTGACCAGCGCGCTTTTCTGCTTATGGGGAAACATTGGATCCAGATACACCACCTGCGGGCGCGGGGTGATATCGGTCAGCGCATTCAGACTGGAAGCATGAATCAGCTGCAGGCGCTCCTGCAGCCAGCCGCCGATCTCCGCATCGGCATAGCCACGTTTCAAACCATCGTCGAGCAGCGCGGCGACCACCGGATTACGCTCCAGCATCCGCACGCGGCAGCCGACCGACGCCAGCACAAAGGCATCACGCCCCAGGCCGGCGGTGGCGTCGACAACATCCGGCAGATAATCGCCTTTAATGCCGACCGCTTTGGCTACCGCTTCGCCGCGGCCGCCGCCAAACTTGCGCCGATGGGCCATCGCCCCGCCGACGAAATCGACAAAGATGCCGCCAAGTTTGGGCTCATCACGCTTGCGCAGTTCCAGATGCTCGGCCGTCAACACCAGCGCCATCGGATTCTCAGCATCATGCTCCAGCCCCCAACGGGCGGCCAAAACAGATAAGGCGCCGTCACCGGCGCCTGTTTCATCAATTAAGCAGATCTTCACGTAGCAATCAGCCTTTGATCCCGTAATGCTCAAGCATCGCGTCCAGCTGCGGCTCGCGCCCGCGGAAGCGTTTGAACAGCACCATCGGCTCTTCGGAACCGCCGCGGCTCAGGATATTGTCGAGGAATGACTGACCGGTTTCGCGGTTGAAAATCCCCTCTTCTTCGAAGCGCGAGAAGGCATCCGCCGCCAGCACGTCGGCCCACAGGTAGCTGTAGTAGCCCGCCGCGTAGCCGCCCGCAAAGATGTGGCTGAATGCATGCGGGAAGCGGCCCCAGGTTGGGCCAGGCACCACGGCGACCTGCTTTTTAATCTCGGCCAGCGTCTCGAGGATTTTCGCCCCCTGCTCCGGCGAGTATTCCGCGTGTAGACGGAAATCGAACAGACCGAACTCCAGTTGGCGCAGAATAAACATCGCCGCCTGGTAGTTTTTCGCCGCCAGCATTTTCTCCAGCAGTTCCTGCGGCAGCGGTTCACCGGTTTCGTAATGACCGGAGATAAAGGCCAGCGCTTCCGGCTCCCAGCACCAGTTTTCCATAAACTGGCTCGGCAGCTCGACCGCATCCCACGGCACCCCGCTGATGCCGGAAACGCCAGCGGTATCAATGCGGGTCAGCATGTGGTGCAGACCATGGCCGAACTCGTGGAACAGGGTAATTACTTCATCGTGCGTGAACAGCGCCGGTTTGCCGTTTACCGGGCGGTTGAAGTTACAGGTCAGATAAGCGACCGGTTTTTGCAAGGAGCCATCCAGTTTACGCATCTGGCCGACGCAGTCGTCCATCCACGCCCCGCCGCGTTTATGTTCGCGAGCATACAGGTCGAGATAGAAGCTGCCGCGCAGCTCGTTATTTTCGTCATACAGCTCGAAGAAACGCACTTCCGGATGCCACACATCGACATCGGTACGCTCTTTGGCGGTGATGCCATAAATGCGCTTAACCACTTCAAACAGGCCGTTAACGGCTTTGTTTTCCGGGAAATACGGGCGCAGCTGCTCATCGCTGATGCTGTAGAGATGCTGTTTCTGTTTTTCGCTGTAGTAAGCGATATCCCACGGCTGCAGTTCATCGACGCCAAACTCGGCTTTGGCGAAAGCACGCAGCTGAGCTAGCTCTTTCTCGCCCTGAGGACGCGCGCGTTTTGCGAGGTCGGTCAGGAAATCGAGCACCTGCTGCGGGTTTTCGGCCATTTTGGTGGCCAGAGATTTAAAGGCGTAGCTGTCAAAGCCCAGCAGTTGCGCCAGTTCGTGACGCAGCGCGAGGATCTCCGCCATCACCGGGCTGTTATCCCATTTCCCAGCGTTCGGGCCCTGATCGGAGGCGCGAGTGGAATAGGCGCGATACATCTCTTCGCGCAGCGCCTGATTGTCGCAGTAGGTCATCACCGGCAGATAGCTCGGGATATCCAGCGTCAGCAGATACCCTTCCTGCTCTTTCGCCTGCGCCTGGGCCTGAGCGGCGGCCAGCGCGCTTTCAGGCATGCCAGCGAGATCGGCGACGTCGGTCACCAGCTTGTTCCAGCCCATGGTGGCATCAAGCACGTTGTTGCTGTACAGATTGCCAAGCTCAGAGAGGCGCGCGGCGATTTCGCCGTAGCGTTTCTGCGCTTCTGCCGGCAGGCCAATACCGGATAATTCGAAATCGCGCAGCGCGTTATCGACCGCTTTTTTCTGCGCGGTATTCAAGGTGGCGTAGTTATCGCCGTCGCGTAGGTCGCGGTAGGCTTTATACAGGCCTTCATGCTGGCCGACCCAGGTGCTGTACTCGGAGAGCAGCGGCAGCGTCTGTTCGTAGGCTTCACGCAGCTCCGGGCTGTTTTTTACCGAATTTAAATGGCTGATTGGCGAGAAGATGCGTCCCAGCACATCGTCCACTTCCGCCAGCGGCTGGCAAAGATTTTCCCAGCTATACGGCGCGCCGTGCGCCACCGCGCTTTCCACCGCGGCCCGGCAATCATCCAGCGCTTTGGTGACCGCAGGGACCACGTGCTCTGGTTTAATCGCAGAAAAAGGCGGCAATGAAAAAGGCGTCAGTAATGGATTGGTCATATGCGCTGTCCTGTTGAAGAAGGTGAATGAAGCGCGCGTTCCGGCGCTTTTGCATGAGATCTAGAATGGGGGATAGTTGCGGGAATTTCAATGACAGGCGGTGCGACAGCGGCAATCCTGGGCGAACTGCGGTAAACTGTCGGTTAACTTGTTTACTTCCCGGAATCTCTGCATCCATGCTCAGTTATCGCCACAGCTTTCACGCAGGCAACCACGCCGACGTCCTTAAACACACCGTTCAGAGTTTGATCATTGAATCGCTGAAAGAGAAAGAAAAACCGTTTCTCTACCTGGACACCCACGCCGGCGCGGGCCGCTATCAGCTGAGCGGCGAGCACGCCGAACGTACTGGCGAATACCTTGAAGGCATCGCCCGTATCTGGCAGCAGGACGATCTGCCGACCGAGCTGGAGCCGTATATTTCGGTCGTCGAGCACTTCAACCGCAGCGGCCAGCTGCGTTACTACCCGGGTTCGCCGCTTATCGCGCGCCAGCTGCTGCGCGAGCAGGACAGCCTGCAAATGACCGAATTGCACCCGAGCGACTTCCCGCTGCTACGCGCCGAGTTCCAGAAAGACAGCCGCGCGCGCGTCGACAAAGCCGATGGCTATCAGCAGCTGAAGGCCAAGCTGCCGCCGGTTTCCCGTCGCGGTCTGATTCTTATCGACCCGCCATACGAAATTAAAACCGATTATCAGGCGGTGGTCACCGGGATTAACGAAGGTTATAAACGCTTCGCCACCGGCACCTACGCGCTGTGGTATCCGGTGGTGCTGCGCGCGCAAATCAAACGCATGATTAAAGATTTAGAAGCCACAGGTATTCGCAAAATTCTGCAAATCGAGCTGGCGGTGCGTCCGGACAGCGACCAGCGCGGCATGACCGCCTCCGGGATGATCGTCATCAACCCGCCGTGGAAGCTGGAACAGCAGATGAATAACGTGCTGCCGTGGCTGCACAGCAAACTGGTTCCAGCCGGTACCGGTCACGCGACCGTGAGTTGGATCGTACCGGAGTAATCGCAACCATCGGTGGAACCTTTTAAGCCTCGCGCTACAATCGCGGCAATTAACGATTAAGGACATATGGGCATGAGCAAACATTATGATTACCTCGCCATCGGCGGCGGCAGCGGCGGTATCGCCTCGATTAACCGTGCGGCGATGTACGGCCAGAAGTGCGCGCTGATTGAAGCCAAAGAGCTGGGCGGCACCTGCGTCAACGTCGGCTGCGTGCCGAAAAAAGTGATGTGGCATGCGGCGCAGATCCGCGAAGCGATTCATCTGTATGGCCCGGATTACGGTTTCGATACCACCATCAATCATTTCGACTGGGATAAGCTGGTCGCCAGCCGCAGCGCCTATATCGACCGTATTCATACCTCTTACGACAACGTACTGGGTAAGAATAAAGTTGATGTTATCAAAGGCTTCGCGCGCTTTGTCGATGCCCGCACCGTGGAAGTCAACGGCGAAACCATTACCGCCGATCATATCCTGATCGCCACCGGCGGCCGCCCGAGCCACCCGAACATTCCGGGTGTGGAATACGGTATTGATTCCGACGGTTTCTTCGAACTGCCGGCGCTGCCGAAGCGCGTAGCGGTAGTCGGCGCGGGCTATATTGCCGTTGAACTGGCTGGCGTGATTAACGGCCTGGGCGCCGAAACCCACCTGTTCGTGCGTAAACACGCGCCGCTGCGCAGCTTCGATCCGCTGATCGTTGAGACTCTGGTGGAAGTGATGAACGCCGAAGGCCCGCAGCTGCACACCAACGCTATTCCGAAAGCGGTAGTCAAGAATGCCGACGGCAGCCTGACTCTGGAGCTGGAAGATGGCCGCAGCCAGACCGTAGATTGCCTGATTTGGGCGATTGGCCGCGAACCGGCGACCGATAACTTCAACCTGGCGGCAACGGGCGTTAAAACCAACGATAAAGGCTACATCATCGTTGATAAGTTCCAGAACACCAACGTACCGGGCATCTACGCGGTGGGCGATAATACCGGCGCCGTCGAGCTGACGCCGGTCGCCGTGGCCGCAGGCCGTCGTCTGTCCGAACGCCTGTTTAACAACAAGCCGGAAGAGCACCTCGACTACAGCAACATCCCGACCGTAGTCTTCAGCCACCCGCCAATCGGCACCGTCGGCTTAACCGAGCCGCAGGCGCGCGAGCAGTACGGCGATGACGCCGTGAAGGTGTACAAATCGTCCTTCACCGCGATGTATACCGCCGTGACCTCTCACCGCCAGCCGTGCCGTATGAAGCTGGTCTGCGTCGGTCCGGAAGAAAAGATTGTCGGTATTCACGGTATCGGCTTCGGAATGGATGAGATGCTGCAGGGCTTTGCGGTAGCGCTGAAGATGGGCGCCACCAAAAAAGACTTCGACAACACTGTTGCCATTCACCCGACCGCAGCGGAAGAGTTTGTCACCATGCGTTAATCCGCACAGCCCCGTCTCAGGACGGGGCTTCATTATTGCTCCGTCACCAGATTACGCAGGATCTGATGGCCGATGTAGTTACTCCAGTTAAAGCTGTTTTGCAGCACCACCACCGCATTCTGATTCGCTTTATCGAAGCCGATATAGCTTGAATAGCCGCCGATGTAACCCACCTGATAGGTCAATTGCTGCTGACCAAACGTATCGGTCACCCAGGCAATGTTCGCTGCTTCAATTTGCCGCGGATAATAATCGACGCTAACGTCCCTGAATGCCTTATCCAGCGCCGTCTGCCCCGTGGGCGCGAAGTGAGCGCGGGCATAATTAATCAGATCGCCGGCGTCGCTGTACAGACTCGCCGCGCCAACCATGTTATTGGTGAACTGCCAGTCCGGCGTCAGCGCGCCGCGCGGTTTAAATTTCGGCTGATCGCCTGCATGTCCCAGCGCCCGCCACGGGTATTCGCGCAGCGTTTGCGGCTGGAAGCTGGTATTCCCCATCGCCAACGGCCGGAAGATCATCCGTGAAGCCAGCGTCTCAATCGATTCGCCGGTTTGGTATTTGAGGATATATCCCAGTATCGCAAAACCAAGGTTGGAGTAGCCCGGCTCGCGTTCCTGCGGCGCATTGAAGTTGCTCAGATAGCTCAACACGCCATCGGCATCGAGCTCGTGATAGAAGTTTTCACCGTCGTTAAGATAGGCCAATAGATGCTCAAGCGACAGCATATTCATCGGCTGACGCGGCAGCCCGGAGGTATGGGTGACCAGCTGCAGCAAGGTTATCTTACGGGCATCTTCGCTCAGCGCCGTACCCGGCGGCAGCAGAGTTTGTAAGGTGTCGTTCCAGTGCAAGCGTCCCTTGTTAACCAGCATCGTCACCACTTCAGCGGTTACGCCTTTACTTAACGAGCCGAGGGCAAAAAGCGTTTGCGGGATTATCGGGTAGCGCTGCTTATCATCTGTCACGCCGAAGCAGTGAAATTCAGCCGGACCGTTGTGATGAATAACCGCCACCACCACGCCGCTAACCTGCTTTTCACGCATGTAATGGCTGACGAAAGCGTCGATGGAAAGCCGCTGCCCATCATTTCCCACCAGGCTGGTTTCATTGCTGGGCGGACTCATTTGCGACAGCGTACCGGAACAGCCTGAAACCAACAGTAATGCCAATAGCACAAGGCCTAACCGCCTGTTCAAACTTCACCTACCTGCCGCGCATTTTGGGATGAGATAAAAAATAGACGCGGATCGTAGCGGTATTACTCCGCCAGCGCAAAGCGAATACGCTGAAAAATAAATAAGCTCCAGGCTTAGGACGCTACGCCACGCCGTTATTGCCGTGGCGCATAAATGCCGGACGCTGGTTAAGGGCCATATACCAGCGTTCGACGTTTGCCATCTCCGGGTGGGCGAACGGCGTCATTTTCCAACGGTGCACCGAAAGCCCCAGCACGATATCCGCCAGCGTAAACGTCTCGCCGGTCAGCCACGCGCCGGTGCGCTGTAGCTGGTTGTCGACAATCTGTACGCAGCGCGTCCACGCGGCGATACTCTCTTTAATGGCCGAGGGGTCCTGGAAACGCGGGTCTTTACGCACCAGCCCCGTGAAAGCGTAGCGCCAGGCGCTATTAAACTCCGTCGCCTGCCAGTCCATCCAGTGCTCTACCTGCGCCGCGGCACGTAACGCCGAGGGTAGCAAATCCTCACGTCCGGCCTTACGCGCCAGATAGCGGCAGATGCTGTTCGACTCCCAAAGGACAAAATCGTCATCCACCAGCACCGGCACTAACGCATTCGGATTGAGCGCCAAAAATTCCGGCGTATCAAGCGGGCTATAGCCGCTGCCATAATCTTCCTGCTGATACTCGATCCCCGCCTCTTCGCAGGTCCAGAGGACTTTACGCACGTTAATAGACGAGCGTTTACCCAAGATTCTTATCATCGTCAGCAACCCTTTTTCGTAATATGGCAGACATGAAGCTTGCCGGATAATGTGTATAGTGGATTGCAGAATAATTATCCACTACAGGTACTCTTACACATGGTCACTCCCTTCAACATTTTAACGCCCGGCAATATCCGCTTTGGCCGCGGGCAGGCCCGCAGCGCCGCGCCGTGGCTGGCGCAATATGATGCCCCGGTGCTGCTGGTTCACGGCGCGACCAAAAGCCGCGCCCAGTTTTTATTGAGTGAACTGACCGCATTGCATCTTCAGGTCAGCACGTTTGCTATCGCCAATGAACCCACGCTGGACGATATAGAACGCGGCGTACGGCTGGCGCGCGAGCGCGGCGTCGGCGCGGTGGTCAGCCTTGGCGGCGGCGCGGTCATTGATGCCGGTAAAGCCATTGCCGCGCTGGTCCCGGCAAGCGGGCCTGCCGTCGACTATCTGGAAGTCGTCGGAACGGGGAGAATACTGGAAGCCAGCCCGCTACCGTTTGCCGCTATTCCCACAACGTCCGGCACCGGCGCGGAGGTCACTAAAAACGCGGTCATCAACGTCCCGCAGCAGCAACGCAAAGTCAGCTTGCGTGACGACCGCATGCTGCCGCAGCTGGCGATTGTCGATCCGGCGTTAACGGATAACGCCCCCCGCGCCGTCACCCTCGGCTCCGGCCTTGATGCCTTAACTCAGGTTATCGAACCCTGGCTGTGCACCCGGGCGACGCCCTTCACCGATGCTCTGTGCCGTGAGGCGATCCCCCGCGGCATCGCCGCGTTAAAAACGCTGATGGAAAAAGAGTGTGCCGACAGCCGCGACGAGCTGGCCTGGGTCAGCCTGTGCGGCGGGCTGGCGCTGGCCAACGCCGGGCTGGGCGTGGTTCACGGTCTTGCGGGGCCGCTTGGCGGGCTAAGCGATGCCTCCCACGGCGCGCTCTGCGGCTGCCTGCTGCCCTTTGGGCTGGAACTCAATGAGTCGCAGGTAACCAATCCGGCGCTGCGCCAGCGTTTCCTCGACGTGCGCCAGTGGATCGCTGCCGGACTCGGCGTCTCGCCGGATGACGCCTGGCAAAGCCTGCGCGAATGGAGCCAGCGCTCGGGGCTCGGCAATTTACGCGACCTCGGCGTGCCGCGCGAAGCGCTGGAACCCGCCGCGCTGGCGGCCAGTAGTTCATCGTCGATGAAAGCCAATCCGGTCACGCTGGATTCAGAGCAACTGCTGGAGATGCTGGAAGCCGCCTGGGAATAAACGAGCCAACCGCCTGCGTTTACCCGGGGCGGTTCAAATTTTGTTGCATAATGAATGCTCCGAATTTCGTTTTCGCGCATTCACGATACCGGTAAATATTCACCCTTTAATTTCAAAGACCTGCTCTACTTCCCTGTCGTTTTTATGCACTGAAAAGCGTGACCTGACGCACAGTTTGTCTTCCGCAGACCGAAGCGAGTGTCTACGCTTATTAGAGAGCCCGGGCATGCCCGGCCCCTAAACTCACGCTATCCGGAGGCCTGTATCGCTATGTTCAGCCAGAAACTACGCAACGTTGATGACGACGAGTTGAGGATCGAAAACGATCCGTGCTACGAAGCCGATCCGTATGAGTTAAAACTGGATGAAATGTTCGACGCCGAACCGGAGCCGGAGATCATCGAAGGGCTACCGGCGTCCGACGCGCTGACCCCCGCCGACCGCTATCTCGAGTTGTTTACCAACGTCCAAAAGTCGCGCATTTTTCTTGATAGTAAAACCTTTCCCGACTGCGCGCCGAAACACGATCCGCTGGATATCCTGATGCACTATCGACGGGTTAAGCGTACGCCGGAGTTCGATTTGCGTCAGTTTGTGGAAGACAACTTCTGGCTGCCGGATAACCGCGCCGATGATTACACTTCTGATCCGAAACTGACGCTAAAAGAGCATATCGATAAGCTCTGGCCAGTCCTCACACGTGAACCGCAGGATCATATTCCGTGGTCGTCGCTGCTGGCGCTACCGCAGTCATATATCGTCCCCGGCGGGCGTTTTAGCGAAACCTACTACTGGGATTCCTACTTCACCATGCTGGGGCTGGCGGAAAGCGGCCGTGAAGATTTGCTCAAATGTATGGCCGACAACTTCGCCTGGATGATTGAAACCTACGGCCACATTCCCAACGGCAATCGCACCTACTATCTCAGCCGCTCCCAGCCGCCGGTGTTCGCCCTGATGGTTGAACTGTTTGAGGAAGATGGCGTTCGCGGCGCGCGCCGCTATCTTGACCATCTCAAATTAGAGCACGCCTTCTGGATGGACGGCGCGGAATCGCTGATCCCTAACCAGGCCTACCGTCACGTGGTACGTATGCCTGACGGTTCGCTGCTTAACCGCTACTGGGACGACCGCGATACGCCGCGCGATGAATCCTGGCGAGAAGATGTAGAAACGGCAAAACATTCCGGCCGCCCGCCGAACGAGGTCTATCGTGACCTGCGCGCCGGCGCGGCTTCCGGCTGGGACTACTCCAGCCGCTGGCTGCGCGATATCACCCGGCTGGCGAGTATCCGCACCACCCAGTTTATTCCCATCGACCTCAACGCTTTTCTGTTTAAGCTGGAAAATACCATCGCCAATCTCTCCGGCCTGAAGGGCGATCGCGAAGCTGAAGCCGAATTTCGCCGTAAAGCTAACGCACGCCGGGAGGCGGTGACCCGCTATCTGTGGGATGAAGAGTGCGGCTGTTTTCGCGATTACGACTGGCGCCGTGAGCAGTTGGCCTTGTTCTCCGCCGCCAGTATCGTCACGCTATATGTCGGGATGGCGACTCACGCCCAGGCCGAACGGCTGGCGGATGCCGTACGCGCGCGTCTGCTCACCCCTGGCGGCATCATGGCGACGGAATATGAAAGCGGAGAACAGTGGGATAAACCCAACGGCTGGGCGCCGCTGCAGTGGATGGCGGTACAGGGATTCAAAATGTACGGCCACGACCCGCTCGGCGATGAAATCGCCCAGAGCTGGCTGCAGACGGTGAATCAATTTTATCTCAAACACCACAAGCTGATTGAGAAATATCATATCGCCAGCGGCGTCCCACATGAGGGTGGCGGCGGGGAGTATCCGCTGCAGGATGGCTTCGGCTGGACCAACGGCGTGGTACGGCGACTCATCAGCCTGTACGGCGAGCCGAGGTCTTCATGAGGCACTTTCCGTCGGCATGCTGTGCTGCTAAGGTTTTATTTTCCCCTTGCCAGAGCCGACAACATGCCCGAACTGCTTACGCCGCGGCTGCGCTGCTCGCCGCTGCAGCTTGACGACTGGTCTTTTTTTCTCAGCCTGCAACAGGATCCGCAGGTGATGCTCTATGTCGCGGATAACCGGCCCATCGCCGATATCCGCGCCGCGTTTGATACGCGCCTGCCGGCCTGGTCGCCTAAGGCCGCGCACTGGTTATGTCTGGTGGTTCGCGATCGGCAAAGCCATACGCCCCTCGGCCTGACCGGCTATTGCCACCACGATGATGATATTGCCGAAGTGGGCTTTCTCTTCGCCCCACAGGCGCAGGGCCAGGGCTACGGATATGAATCACTGCGGGCGCTATGTGATTACGCGTTTTCTACAGGCGGCATCCGTCGCCTGACCGCCAGCGTCACCGCCGGGAACCAGGCCTCAAAACAACTGCTGCTAAAAACAGGATTTATTCAGGAAGGAGAGCTACGCGAGAGCTACTGGCTACATGGCCGTTGGCACAATGACTGGCTGTTTGGCCTGATGCGCCACGATTACCAATAAGGCCCTGGGCCATCCGGCGAATGGGGGCAACCCCGCTTTTCCTCTACACTGCCGCCAACCACAGAGGAAAAGATCATGACCGTCACCACGTTAAGCCTGCCGGGGCTGCGTTTTATCCAGCAGACGCAAGGGCTGGCGCTACTGCCGTATCAGGACAAATTTGGGCAATGGCGGGTCGGCTACGGCCACGCTATCGGTGAAGATGAGAAAGAGACGCCCATCACCGCCGAACTGGCGATGATGCTATTGACGCTAGACCTGCTGCGGTGCCAACAGATATTACAGCGAAGGTTAGTCGTGGAACTGACTCAGCCGCAGTGCGATGCCCTGCTGGCGCTGGTATTCAGTTTAGATGGCAGCGCCCAACCGGAGTTGGAGGCTATTTTGCGTTCACTTAACAGCCACAACATAACGCAGGCGCTGGCGATATGGCGGAAAATTGACCGCGATAACGCCTTCCGCCTGCAGGAGTGCGAGTGGTTTTCTCAGACCAGTTAATTTTCACCGACGCTATTAAATGCCATCGCCGCCTGGGTCCGATTTTTCACATCCAGCCGCCGATATAACGACTCAAGATGCGCTTTCACGGTCCCGGCGCTGATATTTAACGTACGGCTAATTTCCTTATTAGAGCTGCCTTCCGCCAGCAGTTTTAAAATTTCCTGCTGGCGACGACTTAAATGCACAGCGTGTTTCCCGCGCTCCGCCGAAGTCATTAACCAGGTGCCAGGCAGACACATCATACCCAACATGATGCTATTAATGATCTGGGCAAACATATCGGCGCTATCCTCACGTTGGGCAATGGCGCGCACGTTCCACGCCAGCGCTCGTTGCAGCCAGCTTTTATTATCATCCGAAACCACTAATAATACTTTGGCATGCGGAAAACGCTGCTGCTTCTCCTGGAGCAACCAGCAACAAAATTCACTATTCAGGTCGCCATCAAGGATAAGAAGCGCCTGCGGATGAGCCGTGAGCAGTTGCCACAGCTGTTCTGCCTGACAGGTGCTATGAATATTAATTTCAGGAATACGTTGTTGTAAGCCGACCTTCATTCCATGAATAAATATTGACTGCCTGTCAAACATGATTACTTGCATGGACTGCTCTCCATCGAAAAAATACCCCTTAAAAAGTGGGGGAAGGGTAATATCAGCCGACAAAAATAAGAACTCGCCGTATGACCTAAGCCATTTTACCGATGGAGTAGATGATATAAACATCATGAAGATGAATAGTTACACGCCAGCGCGGAACGATTACCCATTCATAATATTTATTACATTTGATGTAAGGAATTCCTTAATTAAACGGACAGCTAAGCGGAAAATAATATTATTTCCGCCAGTGTAATCCACTCGCGAAAAATCAGCGATATGCATGAGGAAAAAGAGTGTTACGGAATAATAAAACGCACAATATGAAGGCGCCCTACGCTATTATGCGCAGGGCGTTCTCATTACAAAAACATTCCGCCGGAAACCTCAATGCGCTGAGCGTTCATCCAGCCAAGCTCGTCGCTCAGCAACGCGGCGATAGCATCGCCGATATCATCCGGCAGACCGACGCGTCCCAGCGCCGTCTGGGCGGCAATATGCTGGTTAAGCTGGGCATTATCACGCACCGCACCGCCGCCAAAGTCGGTTTCAATTGCCCCGGGAGCGATAATATTGACCGATATCCCGCGCGCGCCGAGCTCTTTGGCCTGATAACGGGTTAATACCTCCATCGCGCCTTTCATCGCCGCATAAGCGGAATAGCCCGGCAGCGCAAAACGCGCCAGCCCGCTGGAGACGTTCAGAATGCGCCCGCCATCTTTAATCAAAGGCAGCAGCTGCTGGGTAAGGAAGAACGGTCCCTTAAAGTGGATGCTCATCAGCTCGTCAAACTGCGCTTCGCTGGTCTCGCTAAACGGCGCAGTCAACCCGATGCCGGCATTGTTCAATAAATAATCGAAGCTATCGCGCTGCCACTTCTCCTTCAGACATTGCGTCAACTGTTGCGTAAAGCCAGCAAAACTGGCGCTATCGCCGACGTTAAGCGGTAATGCTGCTGCTTTCGCGCCTGTTTGCTCAATTTCGCCCACCACTTCCAGCGCCGCCTGCTGGTTACTGTGGTAGGTCAGAATAATATCGGTTCCCTTGGCCGCCAGCTTCAGCGCCGCGTTTTTTCCCAGACCGCGGCTGCCGCCGGTCACTAAAGCGATACGTTGTGTCATCAGAAACCTCTTCGTCATTACGTGTGTGTGAATAAAGAGCTTATTAGCAGACGCAGTAACAATAAATGGGCTAAATTACGTTTTACTGTTTCAGTATTAACAACAATAGGCAGTAAGTATGGATAAAATTCACGCAATGCAACTCTTCATCCGCGTCGCGGAGCTGGAGAGTTTCTCTCGCGCCGCCGATACCCTTGGGTTGCCCAAAGGTAGCGTATCGCGACAGATCCAGGCGCTGGAAAGCCATCTCGGCGCCCGCCTGCTCCACCGCACCACCCGCCGGGTGCAGCTGACTCAGGACGGCATGGTCTATTACGAACGCGCCAAAGACCTGTTAAGCAATATCGAAGAGCTGGATGGTATGTTTCAGGGCGATCCGTCGAGCATCAGTGGCCGCCTGCGTGTCGATATGCCGATCAGCGTCGCCAAAAAACTGGTCATCCCGAAACTTCCCGCGTTTTTACAACAGTATCCCGGTATTGAAGTCGAACTGAGCAGTAGTGACCGGCTGGTCGATGTGGTGCGCGAAGGTTTCGACTGCGTGATCCGGGTGGGTACGCTTAAAGACTCGGGACTCATCGCCCGCCCGCTCGGCAAGCTCACGCAAATTAACTGCGCCAGTCCGCATTATCTGGCGCGCTTCGGCTACCCGGAAAGCCTCGACGATCTGGCGGATCATGCCCTGATCCACTATGCCAGCAACTTCGGCGCGCGGCAGTCAGGTTTTGAGGTCGTCAGCGACGGCGTCGTGCGCTGGGTCAAAATCGGCGGCGTGTTGACCGTCAATAGCACCGAAACCTACCAGGCCGCCTGTCAGGCCGGGCTCGGCATTATTCAGGTTCCGCGCATTGCGGTACGCGAACCGCTGCGTACCGGCGAGCTGGTTGAGATCCTGCCGCAGTACCGCGCCGAACCGATGCCGGTGTCGATTATCTATCCACATCGGCGTAATCTCTCCCGCCGCGTACATCTCTTTATGGAGTGGCTGGGCGGATTGATGAAAGGTTATGTCGATTAATCGGCGCGGGTCGTCAACACCCGTCGGGCCGATGGGCGCCTGCAAGATGCGTCGTTTAAGGTATACTTTTGGCTGAATATCGCTGTAAAGAAAGGAAGAAATCACTTATGACGCCGGAAAACGACGATCGCCAGCCGCCACAGGAAACGGACCAGCTGCCGGAGAAAAACAAAAGTACGCTCGCCGCCATCAACGATTCCGCCGTTGGGCAGAAAGCTAACCAGGCGCTGAAAACGGTCACCGGAACAGCGGCGAAAGTCCAACGAAATCCGGTGATAGCCCACCTGCTGCGCGCCGCCGAGCGCTTCAATGACAGGCTTGGCAATCAGTTTGGCGCGGCCATTACCTATTTCTCATTCTTGTCGATGATCCCGATTCTGATGGTCTCGTTCGCCGCCGCCGGTTTCGTACTGGCCTGGCATCCGACCCTGCTGCAGGACATCTTCGATAAAATTCTGCAGAACGTCAGCGACCCGACGCTGGCGGCAACGCTTAAAAACACCATCAACACCGCCGTGCAGCAGCGTACCGCCGTCGGGCTGGTCGGCCTGTTGGTCGCGCTCTACTCCGGTATTAACTGGATGGGCAACCTGCGTGAAGCGATTCGAGCCCAGTCGCGCGACGTGTGGGAACGTACGCCGCAGGATCAGGAAAAAATCTGGGTAAAATACTTCCGCGATCTGATCTCGCTGATTGGCCTGCTGGTCGCGCTGGTGATCACCCTGTCGATTACCTCCGTCGCCGGATCCGCGCAGCAGATGATCATCTCCGCGCTGTATCTCGATTATATTGAATGGCTTAAACCCGCATGGCGCCTGATTGGCCTGGCGATTTCCATCTTCGCTAACTATCTGCTGTTTTTCTGGATCTTCTGGCGATTGCCGCGCCACCGTCCACGCCGCAAAGCGCTGTTCCGCGGTACGCTAATTGCGGCGATTGGCTTTGAGATTATCAAAATCGTGATGACCTGGACGCTGCCGGCGCTGGTGAAATCCCCATCCGGCGCCGCCTTTGGCTCGGTACTGGGGCTGATGGCCTTCTTCTACTTCTTCGCCCGTCTGACCCTCTTCTGCGCCGCGTGGATTGCGACCGCAGAGTATAAAGACGATAAGCGGATGCCGGGGAAAACCCACGATTAAAGTCATTATCGGGCTGAATAAAGACGCAAAATTCAGCCCGACCTATCATTTCAGCAGATAAATCCAGTGCGTAACTTTTATTTAACCTAAAACTGGTTTTATTCTCTAATATTTTAATTATGTGAAGCATTTCATAGAAGATATTTTCTCAGGGCGAAAATTATCCGCTTTTTGCCTGTTTTTTGCGCAATGGCGAGTTTTGTTACAGATTGAAATGTCTCTTTTGCTGTGGCTATATGGCTTTTCGTTCGCTCAAAAATAAGAAAGATCTATGCAAGCCACAGCCACTACTATCGACAACGCGCAAGACGCCACGCCGGTTAACTCGCGTAATAAAGTCGTCGTCGCCTCGCTCATCGGCACCGCCATTGAGTTCTTCGACTTCTATATTTACGCCACCGCCGCGGTTATCGTCTTCCCCCATATCTTTTTCCCACAGGGTGATGCCGCCGCCGCGACGCTCCAGTCGCTGGCGACGTTCGCCATCGCCTTTGTCGCGCGCCCGATTGGCTCAGCGCTATTCGGCCACTTCGGCGACCGTGTAGGCCGGAAGGTCACACTCGTCGCCTCGCTGCTGACCATGGGGATATCCACCGTGGTCATCGGCCTGCTGCCGGGCTATGAAAGCATTGGCATTCTGGCGCCGATGCTGCTGGCGCTGGCGCGCTTTGGTCAGGGTCTCGGCCTGGGCGGCGAATGGGGCGGCGCGGCGCTGCTGGCGACGGAAAACGCTCCGCCGCGCAAACGCGCGCTATATGGCTCCTTCCCGCAACTGGGGGCGCCAATCGGCTTCTTCTTCGCCAACGGCACCTTCCTGCTGCTGTCGTGGCTGTTGAGCGACCAGCAGTTTATGGAATGGGGCTGGCGCGTGCCGTTCATCTTCTCTGCGGTACTGGTCATTATCGGTCTGTATGTTCGCGTGTCGCTGCATGAAACCCCGGTGTTCGCCAAAGTGGCGGCGGCGAAAAAACAGGTCAAAATCCCGCTGGGTACGCTGCTGACTAAGCACGTACGCGTGACCGTGCTCGGCACCTTCATCATGCTGGCGACCTATACCCTGTTCTATATCATGACCGTTTACTCCATGACCTTCAGTACCGCTGCCGCGCCGATTGGTTTAGGTTTGCCGCGTAACGAAGTGCTGTGGATGCTGATGATGGCGGTCATTGGTTTTGGCGTGATGGTGCCGGTGGCGGGCCTGCTGGCGGATGCCTTTGGCCGTCGTAAGAGCATGATCATCATCACCACGATGATTATTCTGTTCGCGCTGTTCGCCTTTAAACCGCTGCTCGGTTCCGGCAACCCGCTGCTGGTCTTCGCCTTCCTGCTGCTGGGCCTCAGCCTGATGGGGCTGACCTTCGGCCCGATGGGCGCGCTGCTGCCGGAGCTGTTCCCGACGGAAGTACGTTATACCGGCGCCTCTTTCTCCTATAACGTGTCGTCGATCCTTGGCGCGTCGGTCGCACCGTATATTGCCGCCTGGCTGCAGGGCAATTACGGCCTGCCGGCTGTCGGTATCTACCTGGCGGCGATGGCGGCGCTGACGCTTATCGCCCTGCTGTTGACCCACGAAACCCGCCATCAATCGCTGTAAGCTGCAGGCCCTGACGCTGTTGCCGTCAGGGCCATCACTCATCCCATCCTTACTTTTTCATCTGTGACAAAATCGTCCGGCACTGATTCGCCTCGCCTTCCGCCGGCGAGATCAGCGCCAGTAAAGCGGCCGCCGGCGTAACCAACGTCGCCAACGCTGCCGCCACCGCGCCGCGGGCAATCAGCGGCCCGGCTTTCACCCCGGCATCCGGCGATTTAAATGTGCCGCGCACGTACAGCGGCGAGCGCAGGGTAATCACCCGCAGGCCCTTACTTTCCGGGTCAACGGTCAGATCCAGCTGTTCAGAGGCAAAGCTGGCGGTGCCGGTCACGTTAATCAACGCGTTCTCGGTATCGAAGGCGAAAATTTGCGGTCGCGCCACGCCGTTGACCACATCGATATTAGCCGCCGCACAGTTCACCCGAACCTCCTCATCGCCGAAAATCTGCCCGATGATAAAATTACCGACATTTAAGCCGAGAATTTCCATCAGGTTGCGGCTAATCAGACCATCATTCATCAGCAGCTTAAGGTTGCCGTTGCTGTTGCCAAGCAGCGCCGCCACCGAGTTACCGCTGCCGCGCAGTTGCACATCGCCGCTCATCTCACCGAGCGTTTTCTGCATCATCTCGACGTTCGGCATCAGCGCCTTAAGCTTAAGCCGCCGCGCCTGAAGATTGGCCTCGCCCTGTAGCGGTTTTTTATCGCCCTGCAGATGCACGCTGCCGGCAATCGAACCGTTGGCCAGGCCAAAGCGCACCGGCTGCAGGCGCAGGTCGCCGCGTTCAAGAATAATATGGGTCGCCAGGTCGCTGATGGGCAGAGTACCGCCGTGTTCGATTCGCCGCCCCTTGAAGCGCACATCGGCGTCCATCACCTGCCATTTATCCGTCTCAAAGCGATCGGCCGGCAGGACTTTCCCCGCCGGCTGTACGGCATCGCCCGCTTTACGTGATGAGGATTTCTTCGCCCCGCCGCCGGAATCAACGCCAATCAGCGGGCCGAGGTCCGCCAGCCGCAGCTGTTTAGACTCCAGATCGCCGGTGAGCTTCGGTCGCGGTTTGCCGGTGGTATAGGTCAACGAACCGTGGATATCGCTGTCGCCAATCCGGCCGTTAAAGTCGCGATAGGCAAAACGCATGCCGTTTTTGTGCTTAAAGTCGGCGCGCAGGCGGCCATCGGTGGAAAAGGACGGCGTTTCCGGCAGCAGAACGCCGGTCAGATCGTAGAGGTCGCGCAGCGAGTCGCCGGCGAATTTCAGCCGCAGATCGAGCCCGCCGACGTTAAGCGGATCGCTGACCGTGCCGCTAAACGCAATCCGGGTATTACCAGAGTGAAAATCCCCTTGTAGCGGGAACGGCGTACTATCGCTACGCAGCGCCAGCATGCCGCCAATTTTGCCGCTGCCGCTCAGCGGCTGGCCTTTATAGCGCCCCTTCACCGACAGGCCAAAGATATAGTCGCCGGCTTTTTTCGCCTGCGCTTTGTCGCCCGCACCGGTAACTTCGCTAAACGGCAGCGCTTTGCCGAGCGGATCGACCACGATCGCGATATCGCTGCGGGTTACCTTATCGTCAATGGCGATGTTACCGCGGTCGAAGAGAATATTATCAAGGCGGAAAGACCAGGCCGATGGCGGGTTGGCTTTTTCGGGTGCCGGGTCAGAAGCTAATTTAAAGGTCCAGTTATTGCTGTTTTCCGTCAGCCTTATCAGCCGGACGTCAGGCTGTTCGAGCTTAATCCACGGCAAATAGACCGTTTTGCTCAGCAGCGCCAGCGGGGCCAGCGTCGCTTCCACGCGCGGCAGATGCACCATCGTCACTTGCGGAATGTCGGGTGGGTTACCCAACACGATATCTTCGGCATGCACGTGCGGCCACGGGATCCAGCTGCGCCAGCCGCGCTCCTCGGGCTGTCGCTCCCACACCACGCCAAGGTCGCCGCGAATGGCGAATGGCCGATTGAGTTCGGCGGAGACTTTCTGATTGATCGTCGGCTTGAGCCGGTTCCAGTCAAAGGTCGCCAACACGATGAAAAAAAGAACGATTAACAGCACAATCGTTCCCGAGATAATAGCAATCGTTTTACGGGTTCTGGTCATCCCCTCTCCGCTCCTTTTGCGTCTCGTCACTCCTCACTATAGTTGAAGAGCGGAGATTCATCCGCCAAATGCGCTTTTCGTCACATTTTGCGCGTCAGGTCAAAAAATAATGGAACGATGTTTTAATATGATTGACCCTGCCGGGTGCCCAGCGCAAACTACCGCTAATTTCGATTCAATTTCAGGTCAGCACTATGTCTAAGAAAATTGCCGTGATTGGCGAATGCATGATTGAACTGTCAGAGAAAAACGCGGCGGTGAATCGCGGTTTCGGTGGCGACACCTTAAACACATCGGTCTACATCGCGCGCCAGACCAGCGCGGATGCCCTTAGCGTGCACTACGTGACCGCGCTGGGCACCGACACCTTCAGCCAGCAGATGCTGGAATCCTGGCAGGGCGAGCAGGTAAAAACCGATCTGATTCAGCGCATGGCTGACCGCCTGCCTGGCCTCTACTACATTGAAACGGACGAGACCGGCGAGCGCACCTTCTACTACTGGCGCAACGAAGCGGCGGCCAAATTCTGGCTCGAAAGCGAGCGCGCGGACGCCATCTGTGAAGAGCTGGCGACCTTTGATTACCTTTATCTGAGCGGTATCAGCCTCGCCATCCTCAGCCCGTCCAGCCGGGAAAAGCTGCTCACGCTGCTGCGCGAATGCCGCGCTAACGGCGGGAAAGTGATTTTCGATAACAACTACCGTCCGCGCCTGTGGGCCAGCCAGCAAGAGACTCGCCAGGTGTACCAGCAAATGCTGGAATGTACCGATATCGCTTTTCTGACGCTGGATGATGAGGATGCGCTGTGGGGAGCGGTACCGGTTGCCGAGGTTATCGCCCGTACCCACGCCGCTGGCGTCGAAGAGGTGGTGGTGAAGCGCGGCGCCGACTCCTGTCTGGTGGCGATTGCCGGCCAGCCGCTGCTGGAGGTGCCCGCGGTGAAGCTGGCGAAAGAGAAAGTGGTGGATACCACCGCGGCGGGCGATTCGTTCAGCGCCGGCTATCTGGCGGTGCGCCTGACCGGCGGCGACGCGGAATCCGCGGCGAAACGCGGACACCTCACCGCCAGCACGGTTATCCAGTATCGCGGGGCGATTATCCCGCGCGAAGCGATGCCGGACTAAGCTCCGATTCCCCCTGCTTGCGCTGCGCTTAGCAGGGCTACCAAATCGTACAGTGCTGTAGCCCCGGTAAGCGGTAGCGCCACCGGGGATTTTGAGGCCACCAACCGCGGCAGTTTCAGTAGCCATGGGGACAGAGGTAGAGTTAACAACTCCAGCTCGCAATGGCACGAACCGTAGGCCGGATAAGGCGTAGCCGCCATCCGGCGCAAAAGCGGATCCGCACCCGCTTCCTGTGTTACTGCGCTGGAGGAATATCCGTCGCCTCATTATGCGCATCAGCCGCATCCGGCGTGGCGCTCACCGCCGCAGCGGGCGCTGGCGCCATCAGTTTTTCCCACGTCGCTTTCAGATCCTTCATGTTGTACTCCGGCTCGCCTTTCGGCTGCTGCAGCACCAGCGCCATATCCTGCGATAACTGCTGGCGCAGATACTGGTTCAACATGTCGACCGTCAGTGAATTGAGGAACTCCTGGCGCAGTTTCTGATACTGCTCCGGCGCGATATCCACCACCTGATTTTGCAGCGAACGCATGCGTTGGCTAATCAGAATATCGGTATCCGTGCGCGCATAGGTAGCGAACAGCTTTTGCAGTTCGAGGTTTTTCTGCGCAATCAGCGCATCAAACTCTTCCTGCGGCAGGCCGTTGTCGCGCACCTTCGCCAGCTCGCGCGATACCGCGCTCAGGTTGGCGTTCAGGCGTTCGCCCGGCGAGTCGATATTGATTGCGCACTGGGCGCGCTGGTACAGCACGCGGCAATCAAAACCGAGGCCGATATCTTTTACGTTGCTTTTGCTCAGGTTCTGCTGCACATGCCAGAACAGCGCTTCCCGAGCCAGGTCATCGCGCCAGTAGCGCTGCAGCGCGGCGGAATCGCGGATCGGCTGCCATGGGGAATCCCACATGATCGACAGCTTATCCTGACGCACGGCATCGGTCATGATGCTGACCGGCGTAGCCGGCAGAGGTGACAGCGTTGGCACCGCCGCCGGCGTCTCGCGTTTACCTTTCAGTTCGCCGAAGATTTTGTTGATTTGCTCCGCGACGCTGCGGCTATCGACGTTGCCGACGACAATCAGCGTCATCGCGTCCGGGGTGTACCATTTCTGATAAAATTCTTTCAGCTGTTTAATATCAACCGGTTGTTTCAACGGCGCCGCCGGATCGTGGCCGAGCATCGTCGAGCCCTTCAGGCGATAGCGCCACCAGCCTTCCTGAGTATCCAGCGGCCAGGTCGCCACCATATCGCTGCCCTGCAGCGCATGATTGACCGCTTGCTGGGTGATGCTCAACTTACCGTTAGCATCCGCCAGCCAGTTCAACGCCTCTTTAAGCAGGTCGTTGCGGTTGTTCGGCAGGCTCAGATTAAACAAGGTGAAATCGTACGAAACGATCGCCGGCGGCAGAGGACGCTTCGGGTCAATACTCTGCTGCCACAGCGAACGCGCCTGCATCGTCGGGAGGCTGCCGCTTTGGGTCAGCGCCAGGCGCGGAATGAAATGACTGAAGCCGCTCTGCTGAGTGCTTTCGCTCAGCGAGCCAATATTCACAGCCAGGCGGACTTCGACGCGATCGCTAGGACGCTGCGGCGTGGCCAGTACCTGCCACGAAAAACCGTTCGCCAAAGTCCCCTGTTGCCAGGCCGGGTCCGGCTGGAGCGCTTCTGCCTGCACAGAACCGGCCGTCGCTATCATCAGCAAACCACCGGTTAAGAGTCGAATTTTTGTGCCCTGCATGTGAACCCCTGATGAACATTCCTGGTTACATAGGCAACCCATCGTCGGATTGCCGAAAAAGGTGGTGAATCAAATACGTCGGTTAGACCACGCGAAGGCGAAAATGTCACATGAAGACGTAAAATAATCATGAGGTATCATTCCCCCAGAAGGGGAATGATACCTAATTTTGCGCAGGAGCCCATAGTTCATGGGCATAACATGAGGAATTACGAGGATAATTCTTGTGATTTGTCCGCGGGAACGCGGTTATTCAACACATCATCGAGCTGTTTGGCATCGAGTTCTTTCACCCATTTCGCGACGACCACGGTCGCCACGCCGTTACCCACCAGGTTGGTCAACGCGCGCGCTTCCGACATAAAGCGGTCGATACCGAGAATCAGCGCCAGACCCGCCACCGGCAGATGCCCCACCGCGGAGATGGTTGCCGCCAGTACGATAAATCCGCTACCGGTAACGCC
Organism: Klebsiella sp. 141162; assembly: GCF_050600755.1. Classification (NCBI taxonomy): domain Bacteria; kingdom Pseudomonadati; phylum Pseudomonadota; class Gammaproteobacteria; order Enterobacterales; family Enterobacteriaceae; genus Klebsiella; species Klebsiella sp. 141162. Next base: position 217,368 of record NZ_JAQIRI010000003.1, read on the forward strand.
CGCCGCCCCTTTCGAAGAGAGCAGCAGCACCACCAGCAAGGTAATCTGATGGAAGATATCCATATGGCTATTGGTGGCCTGGGCGATGAACACCGCCGCCATCGTCAGGTAGATGGAGGTACCGTCGAGGTTAAAGGAGTAGCCGGTCGGTATTACCAGCCCCACCACCGATTTGCGGCAACCCAACTTCTCCATCTTATCCAGCATTCGCGGCAGCGCGGACTCCGAAGAGGAAGTACCCAGCACAATCAGCAGCTCTTCGCGGATATAGCGAATGAACTTGAAGATGCTAAAGCCGGTGGCCCGCGCGATAGAACCCAGCACCAGCACCACGAACAGAATACAGGTGATGTAGAAGCAGATGATCAGTTGGCCCAGCTGTACCAGAGTACCGACGCCGTATTTACCGATGGTAAATGCCATGGCCCCGAAAGCACCGATCGGCGCCAGGCGCATAATCATGTTAATGATGCCGAAAATGACCTGCGAGAAGCTTTCAATGACGTTGAAAATCAGCTGGCCTTTGCTACCTAAACGATGCAGCGCAAAGCCAAACAGGACGGCAAACATCAGTACCTGCAAAATATTACCGCTGGCGAAAGCGCCAATCACGCTGCCCGGGATAATATCGAGTAAGAAGGCGACAACACCCTGATCTTTAGCCTGCTCGGCGTAGACCGCCACCGCATGCGCGTCCAGCGTCGCCGGATCGACGTTCATGCCCGCGCCGGGTTGCACCACGTTGACAATGATAAGACCGATAATCAACGCAATGGTACTCACCACTTCAAAGTAGAGTAACGCCACCGCACCGGTACGACCGACGGCCTTCATGCTTTCCATTCCGGCAATCCCTGTCACAACGGTACAGAAGATAACCGGAGCAATGACCATTTTAATCAGTTTTACGAAGGCGTCGCCGAACGGTTTCATCTGCGCGCCAAGTTCCGGGTAGAAATGGCCCAGCAAAATACCGATGGCTATGGCCGATAAAACCTGGACATAGAGGCTTTTGAAGAGAGAGAGTTTCATAGGGTGTCCTTTGGGAATAACCACAGACAATGAAAGGTTATCTGTGTCTGTGGCTTAAAAATAACACCCTGGAAACATTTCAGAAATAAGTAACCGCGAAGTTGCAACGGAATTGTTAAAATATTTGAGCTGACTCGCACAAACAACTAAAAATGTTACAAACTTGCATCATCCTTTTCAGCGTGCAGGAAGCGCTGCATAAAGCTTTCCAGCGGTAAGGCGCAACCAAACAGGTAACCCTGAGCGATGTCCACCCCCGCCGCTTGCAACCATTTCAGCTGTTCTTCTTTTTCGACGCCCTCAGCGACAATCCGCAGCTTGAGCCCGCGTGCGAGCTGAATTATCGCCGGGACCATGCTGGTATCATCCGGCACCATATCAATAAACGCCTTGTCGATTTTCAGGATATCCACCGGCAGCGATTTCATATGTTGCAGCTGGCGCAACCCGGCATAACCCATGCCGAAATCATCCAGCGCAATGCGCGTACCGGCGTCGCGCAGCGGGCGCAGCAGGGCAATCACCGCCTGCGGATCGTCAAGACGGCGGCTTTCCGTCACCTCCAGCACCAGCGTGCCCGGGGCGATACGGTAGCGTTCAATGAGCGCCAGTAGCTCAACGCCGCGCTCGGGATGCAGCAGTTGCAGGAGAGAGACGTTCACCGACAGCGGCAGCATGATCCCTTGTTGCTGCCAGGCTGCCAGTTGACGGCAGGCTTCTTCCATTACCCAATAACCTACCGGCACCATCAACCCGCAGTTTTCAATACGCTCGATCAGATCGCACGGTAGCGACCAGCTGCCATCGGCCTGTCGCTGACGCAGCAGAACTTCCGCACCGCAAATATCGCCGCTGGCAATATCCACCTGCGGCTGGAACCAGATGGCGAACTGCTGATTATCGAGCGCGGTGAGGATGTCATGCTCTTCCATTAACCGGCGCTGGGCTTTTTCCATCTGCTCAGGGTCAAAGAACTCGATCTGATTTTTACCCTTACGCCGCGCCGTCACCGCGGCGGAAACCGCACGGCGATAGAACTGCTCGGCATTCAGCTCGCTATTAAACATCGCGATGCCAACGCTGGCGCAAGGGCGCAGCTGGACACCGTGCAGCGGCAATCGCTCGCTAATAGAAGTGAGCACTCGCTTACTTAGCGACACCGCTTCCCAAGGCTCGCTAAGTCCGGGCGCGTAAATGGCGAAATCGTAACCGCTCACCTGCGCCAGTACCATATTGGCCGGGATAACCGCTTTTAGTTTCTCGACCAGCGTTAAGAGCAGCATCTCGCGCTGGCTCTCTTTCAGGACGCCCGCGGCATCTTGCAGGGTTTCACACGCCACCACCAGCAGCGCCGAAGGCTGCGGACGGGTCGCGGTCTGCTCCAGCATCGCCATCAGAAAGGCTTTGTTGGGGAGCTCAGACACCGGAAAACGGGTCGATTGCAGCGATAGCTCATCATGCTGGCGCAACAAGGACTGCTGATTGCGGTTGTAGCAGCGCACCAGCATGCCGATTTCATCGTCCTGGTGCAGTCGCGGTAGGCTCAGTTGATGCCCGAGACGATCCTGAGGCGGAATATCGTTGAGCTCGCGAGCGATGGCGCGCAGCGGGCGAACAATCAGTCGGTTGATGCACCAGGTGAGCGCTACCGTTAAAACCAGCACCAAAAGTAAGTAAGTAGTCACTAACGTCGCAAGCGCGCTCATGACGAATTTGTACATGCGATAGGAATCCGCCTGCAGCACCAGATAAGCCAGCGGCTGCGGGTTAGCCGGACGTTCCAGCGAGTAGATTGGCAGAGATATCTGCACCGGCAGTTCAAACAGGCGAGTGATCATCACCGGCACCGGGCGTTCGGGAATAAAGCGCATCCGCAGCGCCTGGAATTGATTCGGTAGCACCACATCCGCCCGGCTGACGATGCCAGCAGGCTGAATGCGGCCCAGAATGGCTTCCGCTTCGGGAATGTCGGCTTTCAAAATTGCCGCCGACAGCGGTTCGCGAACGGAACGGGCGATACTTTCTAATTGCGTGGCCGTGGTATAGCGACTCTGTTGCACAAAGTGAAACAGTAAAATGGAACAAAAGACCAGGACAAACGCCATGGACACGCTCGCGACCATCGCCATCTGTTTAATTGTAAGTGAGCGGCTGACGCGCAACTGTGTTCTCCACTGAAACTGAACGACTATCCGGCGAGATCCATCACTACCGGTCGTTTTCAGGCTGATTATATACGCAAATTGTTCGCTCTCGCCCGCAAGACGGGTTCTTCCCGAAAGCGGCGGGCGAGGTACGGCGAGTATACGCGAACAGCGGGGTGGATTGGCGATTAGCCGTAGAAATCAGGCTAATCTGCTACCAATCCGCATAAGGCACCAACGGCTGCGGCGGCATATCCATGTCGCCCTGCCAACCGGAAGCGGAATAGCGCACGTACAGCAGCGCGTGGCTCGGCGTGTAATCTTTGGCCTGCTGAATATCCACCGCCGCGCCGACAAACCAGTTGCCGGTAACTCGCCGTTCCACCAGCGCCCGTGCGGTATAACCGAAGCCCTGGCTGCTGCCGCCCTCTTCTTTTAGCTGGCTGGCCTCGTAGCGATACTGCGACGGAATCAAATTCAGCAACGGATAGCGCGCCTGAGTTTGCGTGCGCGAATGGGACCATGACACCGAACCGCCGAGTTCCCATGACCAGTTTTCGGTACGCTGACGCCAGATGACCGGCACCGAGAAAGAGAGATACTCCTGCGGGCTGTAGTAACCGCCCTGACCCAGCGTGTAGCCGCTGAGGTCTTTGTCGTAGTGCCAGATCATATTGGTCAGGCCGACGGTCACCCGGCGATTATTTTCATTGATCGCTTTATAGTAGTAACCGGTCATCCAGCGCACGCGCCAGTTGTCCTCGACGTTTTTGCCGGTGAGTTGGTCCGCACCCAACGATGACCAGATGCCGTTCGCCTCGCCTTTATCGTAGCTCAGGCTGATACCGCCGCCGGCGGCGCGTACCCCGCCCCAGGTAGTACCGGTGTGGCCGTCGTTAGGGTTATCTTTTTGCCCGCCGAAGGAGAGCAGCGAGCTGGAAATGGGCCGCCGGTGGACGTTGACGGTATAGCCGACCGGCCCGGCATCGCCGCTATAACTCAGTCCCCCCACGACATCGACCACGTTAAAGCCCATCGGCGTGGTGCCGATATCGCCGCTCCAGGTGTCGTTCTTCCAGCCGACCGCCACGCTGGCGCCGCCGTCGCTCTGATTTTTGCTACCGCCATAGCAGCTAATTTCGCCGCAGGTCCCCCAGCTCGGCGAGTAGCCGCCGTCGCTATTGGTGGAAAACGTCCCGGCGTTCATATTCACCACATCGGTACGGAAGAACATCCGTCCGTCATACAGCGGCGCGTCCACCTGCAGCATGGTGGTGTGCGCTTTGAGGTCTGAATAACCGCCGGTGCCGCTCGATCCCCAGTAGTCGTGCTCAAGGGTAACGTTAAGATCCTGCTGCCGATAAAGATCGGCGGCGTCGCTGCGGATCCCGCGCTTCAGCCAGTCATCCTGGCTATCGTTGCGGGTCAGGCGGGTAAAGGCGTCATTATCCTGCGGGCGAACGCGGGTCACACCAGAGGCTACCATCGCGTCTTTATAGCTTTCCAGGGCCTGCTGTGGTTGATCGCTTTGCGTCTGGAAGCGCGCGGCATCACGCAGCACCAGCGCGCTTTCCATCGACGGCGGCTGGCTTTTCGCCTGCGGCACGATGCGGTCGAATATTTGTTGCGCGCCCGCGGTATCGTCAAATCCGGCGCGGGCCAGCGCTACCCGGCGCTGCATGTTGATCGATTCCGTATCCGCATCCTTCAACTGCGCGACCTGCGCGCGGGCGGCATTTTTATCGCCCTCGGCAAGATAGACTTCCGCCAATCCCAGGCGCGCATCGCCATTATCAGCCTGCTGGCTCAGCACCCGATGGTACTGGGCTATCGCCTCTGCGCTATCGCCGCGCTGCTGCGCCCAATCCGCCAATGCCAGATCGTAGCGTACCGATTCCGGCTGCCGTTTAATCAAGGCAATAGCCTGCGCTTCCTGCCCGCTATCGCGAAGTTGGTTGGCCTCGCGCATCACTTTGTCGCTTTGCAGACGCCCTTCCAGTTCACGGATATTATCGGTCCACTGTCCGCGCGGCAGCGCGTTAATTTGCGCCAGCGCCGCATCATCCTGATTATTACCGGACAGATAGAGCCCGTAGGCGTAAACCCGTTCGGCATCGCCCGGCTTGCGGTTGGCCATGTTACGCATCAGCGCGTCCGCTTCCGGCCGCTGGCCGGCGCTGACCAGATCTTTCGCCAGCCGATAGGTTATCCACACGCTTTCGGGATCCAACGCCAGACGCCGCCGCTGCACCTCCGCGGCCTGCGCCCAACTGCCCTGGCTTTCCAGCGCTTCAGCCTGTTTTTCCAGCCGATCGTTGGTGAGACTGCGTTCGATATCATCAATACTGCGCCGCTGACTAGCGGATAGGCTGGCAATATAGGCGCTGGCTTTTTCAGGCGACTCACGGCGATAAACATTCGCCAGACCGCGTACCGCGAGGTTATTGCCGCGATCCATCCGCAGCGCCTGTCGATAGTAGCGCTCGGCGGCGGCGTCATCTTTGCGCGCCGCGGCGACATCGCCTAACCCCAGTACCGCGTAGCTGTCGGTGTTATCCACCCGCTGCGCCTGGGCGTAGGCGTTTTGCGCCTGCGCCAGTTGGCCTGCTTTCAGCGCGTTATCACCCTGTTTAATCAACAGCCAATAGCGGTTGGTCTTCAGCAGACTGTCCCACTTATCGCGATTCGGGCTTTTCGGATCCATCGCGATCGCTTTATTGAGCTGCGCCACCGCCCGCGCCCGGTCGCCGCGCTGTGAGTAAGCGGCGCCCAGCGCGCCGACGGCATCGCTATCGCGGGCATCGGCGCGTACCGCCTGCTGCAGATCGGCCACCGCCTGCGCCGCATTGCCGGATTTCACCGCCGCCAGTCCTTCGCTTTTAGCGCGGAAGGTCGGATCTTTCAGTTGAGTTTGTTGCTGCGCCAGCAGCAGCCGGGCATTAGCGGCGGCGGATCCGGCGGGGAACAAGAGCAGGAATCGCTGTAATGCCTGAACGCTGCCGCTGCTGACCGGCATAGTTTTAATTTCGCCGAGCCACATATCTGCCGCGATACCGCGACCTGAAGCCGAACGCGCCATCTGTTCCAGATAGGCGAAGCCTTCCTGCTGCTTGTTATCTGAAAACATCTGCTTCGCCAGCGAGGTCAGCAGAGTGACGTTATCCGGGGTACTGGCATTGAGTTTTTTTAGCTGGCTAACGCCTTCACTATGGCGAGCGGGCAATCGCGCCACCAGCGTCCAGTATTCGATAGCCGCTTCGGTATCCGTCGGGACGCCGCCGAAGAGCTTTTCATAGGCGGCGATGGCTTCATCGACCTTTCCGGCCACGCCGAGCAGGCGCGCCTGCTGCAGCTCTTGCTGTCCTTTGCCTCCGCTGAGATCGATCTCGCTGCGCGTCGCTTTCAATGCCGCTGAGTCAGGGGCCAGTTTCGCCAGCAGATCGAGCTGCTTTTGCGCGCCGGCGGTGTCGCCCTGACGCAGGAGGTAGCGAGCCCGCGCGGCGAGATAATCCGGGTTATTCGGGTCGATCAATTCCAGTCGATAAAGCGACTGACGTACCAGGTCTTCACGGCTGCTTGCCTCGCCGAGACGCACTTGTTCCAGCAGATGCTGCTGCGCAGGGGTATTCGCCGCCTGCGCCAGCGGCAGTAGTGCGAGACCGACAGACAGCGTGATGAAGCTTAGTGAGAACTTGCGCATTCCTGGTTCCAGTCAGGTTGTAATTCGCCACCTGCGGCGAAACGAAAACGATGTTGATCCCACCCCTGGCCGAACAGCGTCAGCACCGCGCTATAGTAGGCATCCGCGTCGGGATAATGATCGGCGACCCGTTGGCGCTGTAGCGCGCGGGCGTCCTCATCTTGTAAAAACGGCAAAATGGAAGCAGAGAAACCAACCGGACCCTCGCCAGTCGTTTTCCCGCTGGCGATATTGGTTTTTTCCGGCGGCAATCCCTGTTTGATCGTCTGAGTCGCCATCGGTTTGAAACGCGCCAACAGCGGCGCTTTTTGTTTATCGGCGTTATTGAGCATCCCGACCCACAGATAGACGCGAATAGCGTCATAGCTACCAATAATCGGCTTATCGGTTTTCAGCTGCCAGCCGCTGCCTTTCTCATAGCGCACCCAGTCCGGCGAGAAGCCTTTCGGCGCCGTTTCCAGCAGCAGCCGCAGATTGCTGTCGCGGATCTTCGGCCACGGCGCGCCAAAGCGGGTAAAGTAGGTGGCGAGCTGCGGCGGCAGATAGCTTGGATTAAAGCGCCAGCCCTTGTCGTCCGCGAAACCGACTTTCCCCGGCAGTACCGACGGCCCCAGTCCCGGAACATCAGCGACTTCTTCATCGGCAATCCGCGCCAGCAGCGCTTTTCCTACCTCAGTATAGTTATCAACCTTCCACAGGCGTCCGGCTTCCAACAGCGCCCAGGCAATCCACAAATCAGAATCCGATGCCGAATTGGTGTCCAGCACCGTCCATTCATCCTCGCTCTTTTTCCCCCATAGCCATCCCGGCAGATGGGCGCGCAGATCGCCCTGCGCCAGGTTGTTCTGCGTCCACTGAAATAGCTTATCGAAGCCCTGACGATCGTTGGCCGCCAGGGCGAAGAACAACGCATAGCTTTGCCCTTCGGAGGTAGTGATTTTGCGCGCATCGCTGGGGTCGATGACTCGTCCTTCGGCGCTGACATACGCTTTTTTAAACTGCTCCCAGGCGGGCCACTGGCAGGCGGCGCTCACCTGCCCCGCCGCCAGCATTAAAACCGAGAGAAGTACCCCACGAAATGCGTTCATCAGCAATTACTCATCATCAGGATCAAGACGGCGACGGCTGAGAATACGCAGCATGCGCCACAGCACCCACGCCAGCAGCACAATGCTGACGGCCGCCAGAATCGCCAATAGTATCGGATGGCTGGAGAGCGCAAACCAGATGCGCTCGAACCACGGCAGGTGGCCGACATAATAGATATCGCCAACCCGCAGGCTATTGACGCCGGATTCACGAATCACCGCCACCGAACCGAACATCGCCGCCCGTTTACCGCTGTCATTTAAGGCGTTTGTGAGCAGCTCGTTACCGCGTGGGCTATCGGCCATCAGGGCGATCACGCTGCGCTGATCGTTGTACGGCGACTGGAAGCCAATAATGGCCGCCATCGGCCCGGAAGAGGTGATGTCGGTTCGCGTATGCGGCGTGCGCGCGTCATCATCCGGATAGATGCTGGCCAGGTCATAATGACGCATCGGCGTTTTCACCCAGCTTTTGGTCGCCTCGACCAGTAGATTGATTTTGGTATCGTCTTTCAGCGACGGCGGAATAGCGCCAATCAGCATCAGATCGGCATCTTTGCCCTTAATCTGGTTGCCGTCGTCGGTCATCTGCACGTTGATAGCCGCCAGCCCGGTCTGCGCGCCGATGCCGCCTACCGCCTGCAGCAGCGTCTCAACCTGACCCGCATCAGGCGTTTTCGGCACCACGATTAGCGTCTGAGAAAGATCGGCCATGCGGGTATACGGGAAACCGGCATTAGCGAAGACGCGCAAATCCGGCATCGCCAGGAAGTGGTAATACTTCGAAAAGTCGATGGTGGAGTCATCGCCGATCACCACGTGGTTCTGCACCGGCTGGAAGGTAATACAGTTATCGATGTTGCCGCCGGGCATCGGGTTCATGTACTGAAAATCGAAGCGCAGCTGGTTCATCGCACCGAGACGCAGCGCGGGTATGGTCACCTGGTTCTGGCCATCCAACAGCCCCTGCAGCACCGGCAGGCGTAAAATTAGCTTATTCACATCCTGCGAGCTATTGAGGCTAAACGACTGCAGGAACTGATCGTTAAGGCTGATATCCATCCGCGAGCTGTCTTTGATAGGCGGCATGGTATAGCGATATTTCAGATCCATATCGATGCCGTTGGCGCGAAGCAGGTATAGATCCGGCGGTAGGTTCAGCGCCAGGTTAATCGAATCTGGCACCAGGCCGCTTGATTGCAGCTGCTGCTCATAGGTTTTCAGCTCGCCGAAAGTCACCGGTCTGTCGGTACGGACCCAGTTCGGCGCGTCATACGGCTGGCGCGCCTTCAACTCTTTCACGCCATCCACTACCACGCTATCGCCGCGGAACAGAATATTTCCCTGGGCAATACCCTTCGCCGCCACCAGCAGGTCTTGATCGTTGCGACCGAAGATCACCAGCAGCTTGACGTACGGGTTGCTCGGGTGGTTGACCATTTCGATGGTCGGCGCTTTCACCGGCGGATGGTCGCGCAGGAAGTCCGGACGCTTATCGTTGGTGGCGAAGATGATAGCGTTGCGTTCCGGTATCTCATTGAAGTGGACCGGGAACTGCTGACCGCGCCAGCCGGCCTTGCTGCCAAACCAGGAGGCGACAATCGCCGCCGCCTGCTGCTGTTTGACGTCAGGCGCAGCAGCAAAAACCATCGGCAACGTCAGCGGACGGTTGTCGCGCGAGTCGTAGAACGGTACCGGGAAGTGGGACAGGTCGTTACGTACCTGCAGCGACTGATAGGTTAAATCCAGCGAGCTCTCACGGCCGATATCGAGCCACAGCGTACTGCTGGCCGGGTTTTCGCAAACGTCGCGATAGTGGCCGACAAACTCCAGCCGCACGCGGTTAAAATCGGTGATATACAGTGGATCGACGGGGATCTGGGCGCTCACTTTTTTACCCAGTTGCTCTTTGGTGACCGGCAGTACGCCCATCAGCTCGTCGTTGAGATAAACCTTCAGCTGCGACTGCACCGGCAGCAGCGATGGCGAAGGCGTGTAGTCAAGATTGAGCAGCGCTTTGGCGACCACTTCATCACTGCGCATGCCGAATTCCACGGCGCCCTCTGGGTGCGAACCGCGTAGCACCATACTCCCCGGCGGCGGTGCGATTTGCGCAAAAGTCAGCTTCACGTCGCGAGAGGGAATGTTGTCCGCCACCACCACCGGCGCGGCAGGTTCGATAACCGCCGCCGTCGGCTGGCCATCGATAATCACCGGCGCTGGCTGGGCCGCCCCCGTTGTGACGGGAGCATCGACCACCGCGGCATTCGGCGTCGCCGCCGGAGCCGAAAATGTTGCGAAGGGGTACCAGCTGCTCATTCCCACCGCCACTGCACAAATCAAGGAAAGTTTTCTTTTCATCGCATTATCATCATTGTTGAGCCATTGCTGGTTCTGCCGAAAGCACCGCCGCGGCGCGTTCGGGACGGCGCGGCAAAAACGATACAATCCAGGCCACCAGCGAGGTGAGCGAGCGGAAAATAACCTTCACCGACGGCGGCGAGAACTCCGCCAGGTGACGATATCCACGGAACCCCAGCTTGAGGATATCCAGCAGGCTTTCCATCGGCTTATCTTCCGGGAAGCTGTCCTGCCAAAGCGCCCACGTATCAGCGCGGGCAAACGTACACTGCACAAAATCAATATGTTGCTGGTTAGTCAGCGGCAGCAATTGCAGGCCGACTTCACCGCCGTTGACCCGCGCGACGCGAACCGGGAAGACGTATTCTTGCTGTCCGCGTTTGAGCAGCAAATTCACGTGTTGCCCTTCCAGTACCCGCGCGTCGCCGTGAATTTTTATCCCCAGGCCGCCGTCAGAGTAGTCATGAACGGTACAGGAGAACAGGTGGCCATCCGGGCGGGCAATCGCCGCCGGCATCGACATCTCTACGCGGTGCGAACGCCGCACCTGCTTGCTCTCCACCGACACCGCCACGGCGCCGCCGAGGATGATTAAGTTATAAAATACCCAGATGATGCTGACCCAGACGGTTAAAATTTCGTTCTCGGGTCCGTACATAAAGCGCCAGATGCCGACCGCCACGCCCACCAGATTAAGCAACACCAGATAAATATAGGGGCGTGAGATAACCCAATCGACATACTCATCTTTCACTAGTCCGCCTTTGGCGGTGACGTTGAACTTGCCTTTGTGCGGGTTAATCAGCGCGACGAAGGTCGGTGGCGCGATATACCATGCCAGCACCGTTTCGTAGATTTCACTCCAGAAGGAGTGGCGGTACTTGCCCTGGATCTTCGAGTTCGTCAGGCTGGCATGGATCATATGCGGCAGCACGAACAGCGCGATCATAAGCGCCGGCGCATAGATGATATAGGCGTGTAACAGCAGGAATGCCAGCGGCGCGGTGAGGAAGATAAGCCGCGGGATACCGGACAAAAAGTGCAGCATCGCGTTGACGTAGCAGATACGCTGCGCCAGCTTCAACCCTTTACCAAACAGCGGGTTATCAAGACGGAAAATCTGCACCATTCCGCGCGCCCAGCGAATACGCTGGCCGATATGCGCCGACAAGCTTTCCGTCGCCAGCCCCGCCGCCTGCGGGATGCGCATATAGGCGGAGGTATGGCCACGACGATGCAGGCGCAGTGAGGTGTGGGCATCCTCGGTGACCGTCTCGACGGCGATACCGCCGATTTCATCCAGCGGGCCGCGGCGAATGACCGCGCAGGATCCGCAGAAAAAGGTCGCATCCCACATATCGTTGCCGTCCTGCACCAGGCCGTAAAACAGCGTCCCTTCATTTGGCGTTTTACGAAAACGGCCCAGGTTGCGTTCGAACGGATCCGGCGAGAAAAAGTGGTGCGGCGTCTGCATCATCGCCAGCTTTTTATCCTTCAGGAACCAGCCCATGGTCATCTGCAGGAAGGAGCGGGTCGGCACGTGGTCACAGTCGAAAATAGAGACGAACTCGCCCTTCGCATACTTCAACGCATTGTTGATATTACCGGCCTTGGCATGTTCGTGGCTGGTACGCGCGATGTAATGGACGCCGACATCTTTCGCGAACTGGCGAAACTCTTCGCGCCCGCCGTCATCAAGGATCCAGATATTGAGCTTATCCTTTGGCCAGTCGATACCCTGCGACGCGTAGATAGTATTTTTCACCACGCTAAGATCTTCGTTGTAGGTCGGGACGAAGATATCCACCGTCGGCCATTCGTTCATATCTTCCGGCAGCGGCACCGGCTGGCGATTGAGCGGCCACACCACCTGGAAATAGCCCAACACCAGCACAATCCAGGCGTAGGTTTCGGCAAACAGCAAAATCAACCCGCACACCAGGCTGACCGGATCGTTCCAGTTCAGCGTGGAGGTATAGCGCCACCAGATGTAGCGACAGGAAACGGTCAGCGACAACACGATCAACATCAGGGCGGAGAAACGCCCCGGAATACGCCGCACCAGCAGCGCGACGCCCCACAACAGCAGCAGGAAAATAAATTGCGACAGCGGGTTAAACGGCTGGGTGATACACAACAGCGCCAGAATCAGCGAGAAGAAGGTGATGGTACCCAGCACCAGCCGCCGCAGCTGTGGATGCAGGTGCTCAAGCTCTTTCTGCTTATCGAGATGGCCGGTACGGGTGTTGACCTTTTCCGGTAATTTTTCCATCCACTGCGCGTAGCGCCCGTGAACCCCTTCCAGCGCCGCCAGCGAGCGCCAGTTAATTTTTTTATCCGGTTCCGGCACCCGGGTCGCCAGTAGCCAGAGCGACTGCAGCAAATAGCGTATGGGATCTAACGGGCGTGGGCGATGCGGATTAATATGCGGAAAATAGTCGCCGTGGTGTTCGCGAATAGCTTGCCAGCGCGGCGTCTCAAGCGGCATTAACGCCCACGCCAACGACACCCACAGGCAACCGAGAAAAGCTGAAAGCACCGACGCGCCATGCTGACGATAGTCATCATAACGTGCGCTCAAGCGCTCGCCCACCGGCGGCGCCAGCAGCAACGTACTCAGGCGGATCATGCCGCTCCCTCTCTGGCATAGTGCAGCAGACACCAGTTGGCCAGCGTCAGCACCTCTTCCGCCGCCAGCGAATCCTGGCGATATTCGCCAAGCGGCTGTTTAGCCGCCAGACATTCCGCCATCGCTTCATCGCGGTGAATCGTGACCGGCAGAATACGGCGCTGGCTTTCCAGCCACAGTTGATAGAGATCTTCCTGCAGCTGGCTGCCGACGCGCAGGTCGTTAATCAAAATATCCGCATTAGCAGGCAGCGCCTGCTGATGCAGGCGAATATGGCTGTTGCCGTCGGGATGCACAACCTGTAGAGCGCGATGGCAAACGTTCAGCAATTCGCGGGTAAGCGGAGAGTAGCCTTCGGGTATATCAATCAGCAGCCAGCGGTGGCTCCCCTGCTGGTCGAGCAATTTGATTTGCTCCGCGATAGGTTCCAGCGTCGGACTGAACTTATCAACGTGCTCACGTTCGCCAGGCGTCAGGCGGCCAAACGGCAGAAGATCGATATGCGCGGTGTAGCGCAGCCCGGCGTCGCGCCAGTCACCTCCGTCAATCAACGAGCGCGCCCAGCCGTTGCGATGGTCGAAATCAACGTTGAAGAAAAAGCGCAGCATATTGTCCGGGCTGGCATCGACCACCAGCACGGTTTCACCGAGCAGCTGTAGCGCCCAGGCCAGTGCGGCGGTAATAGATGTGGTGCCTACGCCGCCGCGTATGCCTTGTAATCCCAGAATCGCCATCGACGGCTTCCTTACTTTTTCTCAGCTAATTCGGCCAACAGCGGCCAGCGTTGCAACGCCGCAGCGAGCTGTTCGCGTCGGGAAATGTCGTGGTAATCAATATCCGGCAGGGAAAATGCCCGGCTTAATGCCAGGAAATCATTTTGGAAGGTATATCCCAGCGTTGCATCGCCAGGTACCGTAGGGTCTTTTTCCGGCATTTCTCTGTCCATTCGAAAAACACATTATAAAACCAGGAAGTGGAAACCGCTCATCCCTAAAATTACGTGTACATGCTAAAACTGATGTCCTTTAATTTCAATGTTAGGTTTACTCTCACGCTTTCGCTAGTAAACTAATCATTGTAAATAGGGCACGCGAGGAACATCGTGGATATTGTATATACATTGGGTATTTCATCATTATGGGACGAAGTATGCCATATGCCCGTTGGCGGGGTATGGTGGCTTAATGTCGACCGCTATGCCGACGCCGTCAGCCTGCTGAATCAAACGCTGGAAAGCCAGGCTCTGGAAAGCAAGGTCTCCGCCATAATAATGGGTAAAAAACCTAATGAAGTCATATCCTTAAGAAAAGATCGCGGTCCTGATAAAATCGCACTATTCACGATGCCAGATCGCCCGGAAGGCCTGCAGGAGTTGCACCGCGACATACTTTGTTCTATGGAACCTGGCAACTATTTATTTATTCTGCTATGTACAGAAAATTCCTGGCAAAATATAAAAACAGAAGAATTACTCCATTGGGTAGAAAAATCTAATCGATGGGCCAAATACCATAACTGCTCTCTTATGGTACTTAATTCGGCTAATGATACCGACAAACAACTTTCTCCGTTATTACGCCAGTACCGCGCCCTTTCCGGGCTGGCGAGCATTCGTTATCAGGGCGATAGCCATCTATTTGATATCGCGTGGTGGGGCAGTGAGAAAGGTATTAGCGCGCAGCAGCAGCTGGTTATTTTACACGATGATGAGGGCTGGCGGCTGGCGCAGAGCGAAGAAGCGGCAGTGCAACCGCGTAGCGACGAAAAAATCGTCCTCAGTAATTTGCGCGTGCTGGAAGGGGCGCCTGCGCTTTCCGAATACTGGACGCTGTTCGAAACCAATGACGCCGTCTTTGAAGCCGGTCGTACCGCGCAGGCGGCCACCTTGCTATTTTCCATTACCCAAAATGAGCAAATAGAGCAGCTCGGACGCTATATCCATACCCTGCGTCGCCAGCGCGGCAGCGCCTTAAAAATCGTGGTACGTGAACAAACGCCGAGCCTGCGCGCCACCGATGAACGCTTGCTGTTAAGCAGCGGCGCCAACATGGTAATCCCCTGCAGCGCCGGGCTTTCTCGCTGCCTCACGCTTATTGAAAGCGTGCAAAAGCAGAAATTTACTCGCCACGTTCCGGAAGACTTCAACACGCTGTTGACCTGGAGCCGGCCGCTTAAACTTCGCGGTTATCAAAAGTGGGACGCCTTCTGTGAAGCGGTCAGCAATATCATGGCCAACACGCTGCTGCCGCCGGATAGCAAAGGGGTAATGGTGGCGCTGCGCCCCGCGCCGGGGCTACGTGTCGAACAGGCGTTAACCCTTTGTAAACCCAACCGCATGGGCGATATCGCGACGATCGGTAATAATCGATTAGTGCTGTTTTTATCGTTTTGCCGGGTAAATGACCTGGACACGGCGTTAAACCATATCTTCCCTTTACCGACCGGAGACATTTTCTCTAACCGTATGATTTGGTTCGAAGATAAGCAAATTTCCGCGGAAATCCTGTTGATGCGCGGCATATCTCCTGACAACTGGAACACGCCGCTGCCGATTACGGTGGGCAAAAACGAAGCCCTTAACGTTAAACACGATGGGCGCCAGTGGCGGCGAATCCCTGAACCCTGGCGACTCTCCACCGACGGAGAACCGCGGTCATGATGTCTATCGCCGATATCATTCAGCTGATCGTATTGTGCGCCCTGCTATTTTTCCCGCTGGGATACCTGACGCGCCATTATCAGCGCCGTATTCGCACCACTTTACGTTTGATGTTCTTTAAACCCCGTTTCGTGAAACCGGCCGGCGTACTGCGCCGGGAGAGCGCGACCAGGCAGGGCAAACCGAAAAAATGACTAAAGCAAAAACTACCGCTACGCCGCTTCCGCTATGGCAGTACTGGCGCGGCCTGTCCGGCTGGAACTTCTATTTTCTCGTGAAGTTTGCCCTGCTGTGGGCGGGATACCTGAACTTCCATCCAATGCTCAACCTGGTGTTCCTCGCCTTTTTGCTGGTGCCGATCCCCCGTGAAAAACTGCACCGGATACGCCACTGGATAGCGATTCCGCTCGGCTTTGCCCTGTTCTGGCATGACACCTGGTTACCGGGTCCGGAAAGCATCATGAGCCAGGGCTCGCAAATCGCCGGTTTCAGCGCCGATTACATCTGGGACCTGATCACCCGTTTTATTAACTGGAATATGGTCGGCGCCTTCTTTGTGCTGCTGGTGCTGTGGCTATTCATCAGTCAATGGCTGCGCGTTACCGTCTTCGTTTCGGCGATCATGGTCTGGCTGGTTATCAGCCCGCTGCTGCCCTCCTTTACTTTATGGCCCGCCGGGCAGCCGACCACCGCAGCGGCCACGCCGGCGGCAACGACCGGTGGAACGACAACAGCCGCGGCATCAACCAGCGCCGCCGCCAGCGGCGATATCCCGCCGCAGACCGAACCGCCAACCTCAGCTAACCTTAGCAATTGGCTGAAAACTTTCTATGCTTCTGAACAGAAAAGAAAAACACCGTTCCCGGATCAGCTGCCTGGGGATGCGCAGCCGTTCGATCTGCTGGTTATTAATATCTGTTCCCTGTCATGGTCAGACATTGAGGCTGCCGGGTTGATGGATCATCCGCTGTGGAAACATTTCGATATCCTCTTCAAAAACTTTAACTCCGCCACTTCCTACAGCGGCCCGGCAGCCGTTCGCCTGCTGCGCGCCAGCTGCGGCCAGCTATCGCATAACAACCTGTATCAGCCGTCTGGCAACGAGTGCTACCTGTTCGAAAATCTGGCCAAACTCGGCTTTACCCAACAGCTGATGCTGGGGCATAACGGCGTATTCGGCGACTTCCTCAAAGAGGTTCGCTCGCTCGGCGGCATGCAGAGTCCGCTGATGGATCAGAGCGGTTTACCGGTAATCCTGCAAGGCTTCGACGGATCGCCGGTTTACGACGACCAGGCGACGCTCGATCGCTGGCTACAGTCTACCGAGAAGCTTAACACGCCCCGTACCGCGACCTTCTACAACACGCTGCCGCTGCACGATGGCAACCATTATCCCGGCCAAAGCAAAACGGCCGACTATAAGGCCCGCGCGCAGAAGTTCTTTGATGAGCTGGACGCCTTCTTCACCGAACTGGAAAAATCGGGGCGTAAAGTGATGGTGGTGGTGGTGCCGGAACACGGCGCCGCGCTGAAGGGGGATAAGATGCAGGTTTCCGGGCTGCGCGATATCCCAAGCCCGTCGATTACCAACGTACCTGCGGCGGTGAAATTCTTCGGCATGAAGGCACCGCATCAGGGCGCCGCGGTGGAAATCACTCAGCCTTCCAGCTACCTCGCGGTTTCTGAACTGGTGGTGCGCGCCCTGGACGGTAAGATGTTTACCGAAGATAACGTCAACTGGCAGCAATATACCGCAAATCTGCCGCAGACCGCGGCGGTATCAGAAAACTCCAACGCCATTGTCATTCAGTATCAGGGCAAACCCTACGTGCAGCTAAACGGCGGCAGTTGGGTGCCGTATCCGCAGTAAAGACGAAAAAGGCCGCAGGAGAATTCCTGCGGCCTGTTCGGGCGCAAATTGCCAACGCAGCAGACTCACGCCCGCCGGTCCGTCACTTCTGGTTGTGCATCCAGCTGACGATAATGCTGACCACGATGCCAGCAATTATCGGCGCCGCCAGATCGTCCCATAAGATCAGACCTAACTGTGTGAGCGTCATAGAGCCGCCTGTATTGCAATGGCAACCGTTCGCGGCTATCTTTAACTTGTCTGGAGTTATGATAGCCCTCGTTCAGTTGCCTGGTTAACACCAGCAACGTGCGAGGGTTTTCTCTTTCCAGCAACTTATCTATGCCGCCGGGGTTCAAGCCCCCGCAACATTGCGCCTCACCGGGCGAACCCGGCTTGGCGTCAATTCTACTGCTCCGAGTCATCGCCTTCACCACGCCCTTTGGCAATCTGCGAGGCGCATTCCAGCTCTCCCCCGCAGAAATCATCACGCGACAACCCGCTTCCCATCACGCCCGCGCTTTCTCGGGATTCTCATCCTGATCAACGGCAAAGCAAGCCACCAGTTGGCCGCCGTAATCCTTAAGCTGCGGCTGAAGCTGGGTGCATGGGCCAAAGCGTCGGCGGCAGCGCGCATTGAAGGCGCAGCCCGGCGGCGGATTCAGCGGGCTCGGCAGTTCGCCGGTGAGCTTAATGCGCTCGCGTCGATCGTCCGGGTTCAGACGCGGCGTCGCTGACAACAGAGCCTGAGTATACGGATGACGCGGGTTATTAAAGATCTGGTCCTTGGTCCCCTTCTCCACGCAGCGGCCAAGATACATCACCATGACTTCATCAGCGATGTGCTCGACGACCGAGAGATCGTGGGAGATAAACACGTAGGACAAGCCTAAATCCTGCTGCAGGTCCATCATCAGGTTCAGCACCTGCGCACGTACCGAAACATCCAGCGCGGAAACCGGCTCATCGGCTATCACCACATCCGGATCCAGCATCAGTCCGCGGGCAATAGCGATACGCTGGCGCTGGCCGCCGGAGAACATATGCGGGTAGCGATCGTAATGTTCCGTTTTCAGGCCCACCTTCGCCATCATCGCCAGCGCTTTTTCACGCCGCTGCTCTTTGCTCAGGCTACTGTTGATCAACAGCGGCTCTTCCAGAATCTGCCCCACTTTTTTACGCGGGTTCAGCGAACCATATGGATTCTGAAACACAATCTGGATTTTTTGCCGCCGCAGCTTTTGCGCCTGCGGGTCGTGCTTGAGCAGATCCTGCCCCTGATAATACAGCTCGCCGCCGGTGGGAATTTCAATCATCGTCAGCAAACGACCCAGCGTCGATTTGCCGCATCCCGACTCCCCCACCACCGCCAGCGTTTTACCGCGTTCAAGGGTAAAGGAGACGCCGTCCAGCGCTTTCACCAACCGTTCCGGAGCAAACAACCCTTTCTTCACCGGATAGTGTTTTTTCAGATCAATGGCCTGCAACAGCGGTTGTTGCGTGGCGGCCTTTTGCGTACTCATAATCCAGGCCTCCCGGCATCATCGAGTGGGTAGTGGCATTTTGACTGACGGCCGCCGTCGAGATCCGCGAGCGCGGGCTCTTCACTCCGGCATTTATCCGTGGCATAGGGGCAGCGCGGGTTCAGCAGGCAGCCGTTTGGGCGGTCATATTTCCCCGGAACAACCCCCGGTAGCGATGCGAGACGCGCCTTATCCTGGGCAAACTCCGGCAGCGCGCGCAGCAGCGCCTGGGTGTAAGGATGGCGCGGCGCGCGGAAGATATCTTTCGCATCACCGGTCTCCACCACCTGACCCGCGTACATGACGATAATTTTATGCGCGGCTTCCGCCACCAGCGCCAGGTCATGGGTAATCAACACCAGCGCCATATTTTCTTGCTGCTGCAACTCCAGCAGCAGTTCGATAATCTGCGCCTGAATGGTCACATCCAGCGCGGTGGTCGGTTCATCGGCAATCAGCAGTTTTGGCCGGCAGGCGATAGCCATCGCGATCATCACGCGCTGGCTCATCCCACCGGAAAGCTGATGCGGGTAAACGTCCAACCGCGACGCCGGGTCAGGAATACCCACCAGGTTCAGCAGGTCGATCGCCCGCTGGCGGCGGGTTTGCTTATTGCCGCCCTGATGGACCTTAATCGCTTCCATTATCTGATAGCCGACGGTAAAGCACGGGTTGAGGCTGGTCATCGGATCCTGGAAGATCATTGCCACTTCCGCCCCCACCAGCTGACGCCGCTCTTTTTCCGAAATTCGCTGCAGATCGCGGCCGTTAAATTCCAGTTTGTCCGCCATCACCCGACCTGGGTAGTCAATCAGGCCCATAATCGCCAGCGAACTCACCGACTTACCGGAACCCGACTCGCCCACGATACCGACCACTTCGCCCTGCTTCACGCTATAGCTGATGCGGTCCACGGCGCGGAACGGCGCATTTTGCTCGCCGAAATGCACCGATAATTTATCTACATTTAATAACGCCATCTCGAACCTCTTACTGCTTCAGTTTGGGATCGAGCGCGTCACGCAGACCGTCACCCATCAGGTTAAATGCCAGCACCGTCAGCAGGATCGCCACGCCCGGGAAGGTCACCACCCACCAGGCGCTTTGTGCGAACTGCAATACGTCGGAAAGCATGGTGCCCCACTCAGGCGTCGGCGGCTGCGCGCCCATGCCGAGGAACCCCAGCGCTGCCATGTCGAGAATGGCGTTAGAGAAGCCCAGCGACGCCTGAACGATCAACGGCGCAAGACAGTTAGGGAGAATATTAACGAACATCTGGCGCATCGCGCCGGCGCCCGCTACGCGGGAAGCGGTCACGTAATCGCGGTGCACTTCCACCAGCACCGCCGCGCGCGTCAGACGCACATAGTGCGGTAGGGCAACGAAGGTGAGCGCCAGCGAAGCATTGACGATTGACGGCCCGAAGATAGCCACCAGCACCAACGCCAGCAGCAGGCTGGGCAGCGCCAGCATGATATCGACCACGCGCATGATGATGGAGTCCACCACCCCGCCGAAATAGCCAGCAACCAGCCCCAGCACTACGCCGAGGATCAGCGACAGCACTACCACCAGACAGCCCACCAGCAGCGACAGGCGCGCGCCGTACATCAGGCGCGAGAGAATATCGCGCCCCACGTCATCGGTGCCAAGCAGGTGCGCCATACTGCCGCCATCCTGCCAGAACGGCGGCGCCAGCAGCGAATCACGGAACTGATCCGCCGGGTTATAAGGGGCGAGAAAGTTGGCGAATACCGCGATGATAATCATCACCGCCACGTATACCAACCCGACGACTGCCCCTTTGTTGCGTTTGAAATAGTGCCAGAACTCCTGCAGCGGGGTCATTGGCACCGGCGCGGCGACAACTTTATTTTCTGTAATTTGTGACATGATGGCCCCTTACTTCTTATGCCGGATACGCGGGTTCACCACGCCGTACAGCAGGTCGACCAGCAGGTTGACGAGAATAATCATCGTCGCCACCAGCAGCACCCCGCCCTGCACAACTGGATAATCGCGGCGCTGTAGCGCATCGATAAGCCAGCGGCCTAAACCTGGCCACGAAAAAATCGTTTCGGTCAGAATGGCGCCCGCCAGCAGCGTGCCCACCTGCAGACCAATCACCGTAACCACCGGCAGCATCGCGTTGCGTAGCGCATGGATGACAATCACCCGCATGCGGGTTAACCCCTTAGCGCGAGCGGTACGGATGTAATCCTCGCCCAGCACTTCCAGCATCGACGATCGGGTCATACGCACGATCACCGCCAGCGGAATCGTACCCAGCACGATGGCGGGTAGGATCATATGCATTAAGGCATCGATAAAGTCGCCCTGTTCACCCCAGATGGCGGTGTCAATCAGCATAAAACCGGTCAGCGGCAGGGTATCGTCAAGGAATACCGTATCGCTGATACGCCCGGAGACCGGCGTCAGGTTCAACTGTACCGAAACCAGCATAATCAGCATCATGCCCCACCAGAAGATAGGCATCGAGTAGCCGGTCAGCGCCAGGCCTACGGCGGTATGGTCAAAGATGGAGCCGCGTTTTACCGCAGCCAGCACGCCCACCGGAATACCGACGGCGACGGCGAAAATCATCGCGCAGACGCCCAGTTCGAGGGTGGCCTTGAAGCGTGGCACAAACTCTTGCCACACGGGAATGCGGCTTTTCAGCGAGATCCCTAAATCACCGTGCAGTACGCCCCAAATATAATGGGCATATTGCTGCCACAGCGGCTTATCGAGGCCCATTTCGGCCAGCAGCTGCGCGTGACGTTCGGGGGAAATACCACGTTCGCCCGCCATAATCATCACCGGATCGCCGGGGATCATATGCACGAAGGCAAAGGTGAGAAGGGTAATACCGATAAATGTCGGGATGACGAGTCCCAAACGTCGGAGAATAAACTGCAACATAACCCGGATTCTCTCTAGTGACGCCAGGCCTGGTGACAAGGCGTCTGTATTGCTCACAAATGTATTCCCCGAATAGCGGGAATACGCCCCCCGCCTCTCCCACGCGGGGAGAGGGGGTCAGGCATCGTGCTTATTATTCGACAGAGACGTTATCGAAGTGGTGTTTGCCAAGCGGATCAACCACATAGCCTTTGACTTCTTTACGCACTGGCTCGTAAACGGTGGAGTGGGCGATGATCAGCGCCGGAGCCTGGTCATGCATCACTACCTGAGCCTGTTTGTACAGTTCAATACGCTTGTTGTGGTCGTCGGTGGCGCGCGCCGGTTGAATGAGGTCTTCAAACGGCTTGTAGCACCAGCGAGAGTAGTTAGAGCCGTCTTTCGCCGCGGCGCAGCTGAACAGAGTTGCGAAGAAGTTATCCGGATCCCCGTTGTCGCCGGTCCAGCCCATCATCACGGTCTGGTGTTCGCCCGCTTTTGCACGTTTCAGGTACTCGCCCCACTCATAGGTGACGATCTTGGCCTGTACGCCGACTTTCGCCCAGTCAGCCTGGATCATTTCAGCCATACGGCGCGCGTTCGGGTTATACGGACGCTGTACCGGCATTGCCCACAGGTCGATGGTGAAGCCTTTTTCCATGCCCGCTTCTTTCAGCAGCTGCTTCGCCTTTTCAGGATCGTAGGTGTAGTCTTTAACGTCATCGTTATAGCCCCACATGGTCGGCGGGATCAGGTTCTTCGCCGACTGGCCGGCGCCCTGATAAACGGCTTTGATGATCGCTTCTTTGTTCACCGCGTAGGTCAGCGCCTGGCGAACTTTGACGTTATCGAGCGGTTTTTTCTCGGTGTTGAAGGAGAGATAACCCACGTTCAGACCCGGCTGTTCCAGCAGGTTGATGTTTTTATCTTCCTTCATGCGCGCGATGTCAGCCGGGTTCGGATAAGGCATCACCTGGCATTCGTTTTTCTGCAGCTTGGCGTAGCGTACGGAAGCGTCAGGGGTGATGGAGAAGACCAGACGATCGATCTGCGGCTTGGTGCCCCAGTAGCCCGGGAAGGCTTTATACAGAATGCGCGAGTCTTTTTGGTACTGCAGCAGTTGGAATGGGCCAGTGCCGATTGGGTTAAGGTCTACTTTTTCCGGCGTGCCGGCTTTCAGCATGTTGTCGGCATATTCTTTCGACAGGATAGAAGCAAAGTCCATCGCCAGGTCAGCGAGGAACGGCGCTTCCGGGCGAGTCAGCACGAACTGGACGGTATTATCGTCCACTTTCTTCACTTCGCTAATCAGGTCCTGCAGGCCCATCCCTTCGAAGTACTCATAGCTGCCGCCAGAGACTTTATGGTACGGGTTTTTGTCATTTTTCTGACGGTCGAAGGAGAACACCACGTCGTCGGCATTCAGATCGCGCGTCGGTTTAAAATCTTTATTATCCTGCCACTTCACGCCTTTACGCAGGTGGAAAGTATAGGTTTTACCATCCTCGCTGACATCCCACTTCTCAGCCAGGCCAGGAATAACTTCGGTCGTACCGGTTTTGAATTCAACCAGGCGGTTGTAAATAGGTACCGAGCTGGCGTCATAGGTGGTACCAGAGGTGAATAGCTGTGGGTTAAAGCCTTCCGGCGAACCTTCAGAACAATAAACCAGGGTTTTAGCTTGTACGCTTGCGGCGACGGTCATGGCGACCAGGCTCAGACCAAGCTTCAGCATCCCTGACTTTTTCAAGGAAATACTCATTATTCTGCTCCAAAACTGTGATGTTGTTTGCATATAGCCGCCAGACCTTTATTTATTTTTTACCCGGTCTGGTCGGTGGTGCCCGAAGGCGTTGAGAGAGATGGGGATTCCGTTCGCTAAAACGACTGAGTTGCAGTACGGATTCTCCATGAAATGCCCCTCATGCCGTACAATCTGTCAACAGAATGGAGAAACGTCAATACAGCTAACCGGGTTTTGCGTCAGGGGTGAGAATCGGTGGGCAAAGATTAAAAAAACTTGATGGCGCTATTTTCAGCAGAGAAATTTATGCTACCGGCAATAAACCAGAATAAAGCCCTTAATAGTTTGCAACATCTGGTGATAAACAATTCTTAAAAATGGTGAAAATTTCTTCCCATGTGGCCATTATGTGAGCGATTAATAGCGCGAACGTTAAAACGCACAGCGGAAAATGCTGTACTTAGTCATAAGCTTCGCGAAAAAAGATCTATTCATCGATAAAAAAAAGCAATGGAAGATGTCACAAAACAGCGAACAGCTGGCGAGATGCGCGGGGAAATGCGATTTTTGTGATTCTGACAAGGTTTTCACCCCGGCTTGCGCTGCGCTTAGCCGGGCTACCGGGCTGGTTATGCGCTGTGCGAATGTAGCCCTGATAAGGCGCTTGCGCCGCGATCAGGGAAGCGCTCGAGTCGAACCTCTGCCCCCGGAGGTTCTCATCCTCTTCGGGCCACAGATGCAAAAAAGCCTGCTCGTTGAGCAGGCTTTTCGAATTTGGTCGGTGATAGAGGATGACTCGCCACTTCGTGGCTCGCCCTACGGGCCGTTGCTGACGCAACGTTCTCTCGCTACGCTCGAGTCGAACCTCTGCCCCCGGAGGTTCTCATCCTCTTCGGGTCGCAGATGCAAAAAAGCCTGCTCGTTGAGCAGGCTTTTCGAATTTGGTCGGTGATAGAGGATTCGAACCTCCGACCCCTTCGTCCCGAACGAAGTGCGCTACCAGGCTGCGCCAATCACCGAATGCGGGGCGCATCTTACTGCTGGGATGCACACCCGTCAATGCCTTATTAGCAAAAAATCAATCAAGCGGCGAGAATCTCGCCACTGCAGCTATTCTTTCACCGCTTTCTTCGAAGCCGGCACGCGACACCAGTTATTGTTTTCATTAATCCCGCCGTCCGGCGAGGTATAACCAAGACAACCCATAATGGTGTCATACAGCTCAACGTGACGGTGCGGAGCCTTCGTTGCCGCCTGCTGCTTGAGACGCGCAAAGGAGGCGGCATGGTCCGGGTTCGCCAGATACTTATCCGACATCCAGACCATCATCGGCACGCGGAACTGTTCCGGCGGCGCCATCATGCGCGGCGTACCGTGCAGATGTTCGTGTTCATTAATCGACTCGCCGTGATCGGCGGCGTAGAACACGATAGCCTTTTTATCCCGCAGTTGGTCCAGCACGCTAACGATAAAGTGATCCACGTAGGTGACGCTATTATCGTAAGAGTTTATCAACTCGGCCTTCGAACATTTGCTGTCCACGCCGATACACTCCGGTTTCCATTGCGCGAAGCTGCGCGGATACCGCTGGGTGTAGTTAAAGTGCGATCCCTTGGTATGCAGGATAATCAAGCGCTTGCCATCAGGATTTTGCTCCATACCGCGCTTCATCTCATCGACCAGCAGCATATCATCCACGTTCTTGCCGCGGTTGCGCGGCTCGGCGCCGATCTGCTCGCGATAGGCGATATTGTTGGCCATCGTATTGCTGTAGAACCACATCTCGCTCTGCATGGCGTACAGGTCGCCGGCAAAACCTAGCTGGTGCAGAACAGCGAACACATTCTGCTCTTTCAACGTCCGCTGCGGATTATCATCCGCCCCGCCCTCGCGCACAAACATACAGCGCAACGACAGCTTGGTGGCGGTATCGCAAGAGGTGCCGCGGAATGCGACAAGATTCTTCTCTTGCGCCAGCTTCGGCGTGGTATTGCGGTTATAGCCGAGGATACCCATATGATCCCAGCGGGTGGTCTCGCCGATAATAAACACCACGTAAGTATCATCAAGATCCTGCGGCGCCACGTAGGTGAATTTTTTCGCTGGGTTAATCAGCGACTTGTTATCAGACGATTCATCCACCTGCGCCCAGGCGTACAGCCCGAGCGCCGACAGCCAGTTTGAAGGCAGATACGAGTTGGCAATGACGCCGCCGTAGCTTGGCATATCGACCTCTGAATTGCGCTCAACGTTCTTCTGGCGCACTTCCAGCAGGCGAATCGGCCCCCAGACCATCAGCCCGGCCAGCACGACTATCAGGATATTTTTCACCCGCTGCCCCGGCGTCTTGACCTGTTGCAGTAGCGTCTTACGGCAGCGGTTGCTCCAGATAAGAAGGAGCGGCAACACGCTAACCGCCGCCAGCCAGAGGATCAGATGCCAG
The DNA here is from genome assembly GCF_050600755.1 of Klebsiella sp. 141162. Classification (NCBI taxonomy): domain Bacteria; kingdom Pseudomonadati; phylum Pseudomonadota; class Gammaproteobacteria; order Enterobacterales; family Enterobacteriaceae; genus Klebsiella; species Klebsiella sp. 141162. The sequence goes on from NZ_JAQIRI010000003.1 coordinate 243,441, forward strand.
CCGATAACCTCTTTCGACAGGTCAATATCGGTAGTCATCACCGAAGCGATAATTCCGTAGCCAATGACCACATTGAGGAAAGTCATGTAATAACTTGCCCCAGCGGAAAACAGCACCACCAGCGTGGCTAAGATGCGCCAGACCCGACGGCCAAATAACGAGAGCAGACGCAGCAGGAAGAAGGTGACCAGCACCGTCGCCACCAGTTCCACCACTCCGGACAACCCTTTCCAGACGGTAAACTCTTGAGCGTAACCATCGAAACGACGGAAAAACACCGCGGCGTTCATAAACCAGCCGATGTACAGCGCAAGCCAAAAACTCAGCTTCTGCTGCGACATCGTTTTAATGTATTTCATGCAAGCAAACCTGGGAAACGAAGAGATAAAACCGCCCTGATTAAAACGATATAAACAGGAAGATTAATTAAGTGCGTCTGGGTTGGTTATCGGAAACCTCTACAAAGCGCGCTAAGTAGACCACAGCAAATGGGAAAAGTATCCGCGAGGAATGTGATTCAGCCAGATATTTACAAAATATCTGGCTGGTAAGGCATTATTCGCTTAGGAAGGGCGATGCTATCAGGCGTGCGCCTGGTGGTAAATTTCGCTTTTCGGCTGACGAATGGTAGTGGAAAGCGCCAGCGACAAAATCAGCAGAGCGAAGATGACGCAGAAGGTGACGTAGAAGCCGCCGAACACGGAGGCAATCAGCGAACCGCAAATACTACCGATACCGAAGCCGAGATAAATCACGCCGTAGTTTTTCGCCAGGTTATTGAGGCCAAAGAACTCGCTTACCAGCGACGGGAAGACGGTAATGGTGCCGCCGAAGTTAAAGGCCACACAGGCAATCGCCGCAAAGAAGGTCATCGCATTTAGCGGCGCGAACAGCAGGGCCGCCATACCAACCAGGGAGACCACCTGACCGATGGTAATCACGCGGATACGGGAGATTTTGTCGGACAGGATACCCAGCACCAGGCGGCCGCTCAGGTTAGCGATAGAAATCACGGTAACCGCATTCGCCGCCGTCGCCACGTCGAGATGCACCATGCCCTGCGCGATATCTTTTGCTACACCAATCACATACAGACCGCTCATGCAGGCCGTCAGGAACATCACCGCCAGCATCCAGTACTGCGGTTTACGCATGGATTCAGCAAGGGTGAAATCATTTTCGACAACGCCGTTGGCGGTAGTGGTCGCGGGATGATTCGGCGCATCTTTCATCATGGTGGCGCCAAAGACGATCATCACCAGTACGATAGCGCCCCAGATAACAAACGTTTTTTCCAGCCCAACCGTCGCCAGCAGGTGACTATCGATAAATTTAAAACCGAGGCTGCCAAGGCCATAAGCGCCAATTGAGAAGGCGGAAATCAGACCTTTACGCTCGGGGAACCACTTCACGCAGTTCGACAACGTCAGCAGATAGCCCGCGCCGTCCGCCAGACCGACCAGCAGGCCGGCGCTCAACCACAGCATCATCAGGCTGTTGGCATGGGCGGTGAGGAAAAAGCCGACGCCAAGCAGGATGCCGGATGCCATGGTGACGCGTTTCACGCCAAAGCGTTCCTGCAATTTACCGGCAACGGAAGAGGATAGCGCCAGCCCAAGACTTAACAGGCCGAAGGAAAATGCCACCTGGCTTACTGGCTCGTCCAATTTGCTGGCCAGAGAACTATTAAACAAACTCCATGTATAAACCGATCCCAGAGCGAATTGCGTAATGATCGTGCCAATCAGCGTGAGCCAACGGGTATATTGAGTGTTTGCAGCGTTCATAGCAGATGTCCTGAAGGATTAACTGCCGCCACAATAACCAAATCCCCAAATCCGGTGGGGGAAAACGGCATGAACTGCCATCAACGAGGAATGAAATGCATTTATGGCGGAATGAATGACATTGCAAAACATTCATTCCCTAAATTTCACTCAAAAAGTTAGTGTGCGCTACCTCACAGAAACGCGCCGTTACTGAGATTTTACAGTAACGACTGCATTTCAAATGCGTAACAAATTCGGTCAGAAATTGGCGCTGACGCCCATCAGATACAGCGTATTTTCACCCGACGGAACGTTATCTGCCTGTGAAAGTGTGGCCCACGCCGCCAGATGTGAACCCAGCGGCATATCTGCGCCCAGCGTGACGTCGCCCCAGCTACCGTCTTTTCCGCGGCTAATCGACGCATTGTTATCGATAGAGATAGACTGGTTATAGCTCACCTGCGCCCATGGATGCACGCCCCATAGCTGTTGGTAATCCATACGCCAGCCGAGCGTGTTGACGTAAATACTTTCGCCCGCGCGACGCGTCGCGGGCGGCGGGTTGAGATCGCTACGCAAGCTGGCGACCGGCCCGGAGGTCACGCCGCTGGCCAGCGAGTAGTTCCATCCCACGCTCATGCCGTGACTCAAATCCGGCGGCGCCAGCGCCTGATTCAACGCCAGTCCGGCGGGCGCTTCTGACGCCCTCATTCGCTCGGCGAGAATATCTTCATAACGCGGTTGGTGATCGCTATCCCATGTATAGCGTTCCGACGTATTACTTTTTGTATCGTTAGCGATATATTCCTGTTGCCAGGCATTGGCGCCTGAAACACACGACACCCAGATAGTGATGCACGCCGGGGCCAACCCACCCCGGAGGCCATTGCATTTCTTTATTATCATTAATGCGACTCCAAAAGAGCCGAATCGGCAATGTTGCTGTGTTTTTATACTCAAAATAATTCGAGCTGCCGCCCACTTCTACGCAACTTGAAGTATAAGGAGTTGATGGGAAGTGGTTTCCCTGTATTAACTATTATCTTTATCTTTCAGCCGTCAAGGCGGATGAAAAAGTTTTCTGACGAAAGGGAGAGAAACATGCAACGTTGCGGATGGGTAAGCCAGGATCCTCTTTATATCCAGTATCACGATAACGAATGGGGAGTCGCCGAGAGAACGCCGCAAAAGCTGTTTGAAATGATCTGCCTCGAAGGCCAGCAGGCGGGACTCTCATGGATAACCGTACTGAAAAAACGGGAAAACTATCGTCAGGCCTTTCACCAGTTTGACCCGGTTCGCGTAGCGGCCATGGATGAAGCAGACGTCGAGCGTCTGCTACAGGATGCGGGCATCATCCGCCATCGGGGGAAGATCCAGGCCATCATCGGCAATGCTCGGGCGTTTCTCGCCATGGAAGCCAACGGTGAAGCATTCAGCGATTTTGTCTGGTCGTTTGTCGATAATCAGCCGCAAATTACTCATGCCGCGACGCTCGCCGAAATCCCCACCACCACACCAGCCTCCGATGCTCTATCTAAGGCGCTGAAAAAGCGCGGCTTTAAATTCGTCGGCTCCACTATCTGTTATTCATTTATGCAGGCCTGCGGGTTAGTCAACGATCACGTGACCGGTTGCTGTTGCCACCCCGGGAGACCAGCATGATCAAAAAATGGGATGCCGCAGAGACCGGCCCGCTACTCGAGTTGTGGCTGGAAAGCACTATTTACGCGCATCCGTTCATTGCAGAAAGCTACTGGCGGGAGAGTCTGGAAGTCGTGCGCGATGTCTATCTTCCCGCCGCCGCCACCTGGGTGTGGCAGGAGAATGATGCGCTGAAAGGGTTTGTCAGCGTGATGGATTCGCGCTTCGTCGGGGCGCTTTTCGTCACCCCGCAAGCGATCCGCCACGGTATCGGCCGCGCGCTGCTTGATGAGGTCAAGCAGCACTACGACTGGCTAAGTCTGGAGGTTTATCAGAAAAACGTGCGGGCGGTGAATTTCTACCACGCGCAGGGCTTCCGTATAGAAGACTGCGCGTGGCAGGACGACACCCAGCATCCGACCTGGATTATGCATTGGCCGGCGGGTCAAATGCGCTGAGCGCCAGCGCGGGTCCATCATATTTTTCCAGCCATGCCAGCGCCGTATTCCCGGCGCAACCGTTGCCCAGACGCGAGGTCGGAATATCTTTCGTCAGCACGTTCACCGCGCCGTTTTTGCAAATTCCGGCATCGGGGTCGATATCCGGCCACGCGCCTTCATGCAGGCAAATCACCCCCGGGCGAATACCTTCCGTGACCACCGCGCCGGCCAGTACCTGACCACGTGAATTCCACACCCGCACCAGATCGCCGTCGGCGATATTGCGCGCCTGCGCGTCCAGCGGATGGATAGTCAGCGGTTCACGCCCGGCGACGGCGTAGCGTTCTCGCAGCGAAGTCTGGTTCAACTGGCTATGCAGGCGGTGCGCCGGGTGGGCGGAAAGCACCTGTAGCTGACCCGCCTCGGCGTTGCCGTGCCACTCATCAGGTTCGAGCCACATCGGGTGCGGCGGACAATCGGCATAGCCAAACCCGGCAATGGTCGGCGAGTGAATTTCAATTTTCCCGCTCGCGGTTTTTAACGGGTTAGCCTGCGGGTCTGCGCGGAATGCCGCGAAGCGGGAGAATCGGGCATTGTCCGGGTTTTCCGGCATTTCTATTAGCTGATTAGCCTGCCAGAATTCGGCAAACGGCGGCAGCGTCACCTGCTGCTGCGCCCCGCGTTGGGCGGCAATCTGGTAGAAGGTTTCCAGCCATTGCAAATCGTTTTTTCCTTCGGTGAAACGTTCGCGACCGCCCGCCTCCCAGCGTTCGCTCAGATCCGCAAAGACATCAAAATCGTCGCGCGCTTCATCGCGCGGCGCGACCACCCGCTTCATCGGCACCAGATGCTGATTGCTGTAATCGCCGGTCATGGTCAGATCGTTGCGCTCAAACGAAGTGGTCGCCGGTAAGACGATATCGGCATGGCGCGCGGCGGCGGTCCAGAAGCATTCGGAAATCACAATCAGCTCCGGCTTCTGCCAGGCCTCAATCAGTCGGTTGGTATCCTGATGATGGGTAAAGTTGGCGCCGCCCGCCCACCAGATAAAGCGGATGTCGGGAAAGCGACGCGTCATCCCGTTGTGCTGATAGCTTGCCCCAGGGTTTTCCAGCGCCTCAACGATACGGGCGACCGGGATTTTCTCCACCGCATCGGTTCCTCCCGCCACGCTCCCCTGCATAGAGGCCAGCACCGCGGCGCGGCGCGTCGGGTTGCCGCCGTTGGCAAAGTGGTAAGAAAGACCAAAACCGCCGCCGGGCGTGCCAATCTGCCCCAGCATCGCCGCCAGCGTCACCAGCATCCAGTGTTTTTGCTCGCCAAACTGCTGGCGCTGCATGCCCCAGCCGGACATCAGCATGGTGGTATTTTCATGGAAAAGTTTTGCCAGTTCGCGGATTTTATCCGCCGCTACGCCGCAGATCGCCGCAGCCCATTCGGCGGTTTTGGCGACGCCATCGCTTTCACCACTCAAATAGCGGGCGAAAATGTCATAACCGCTGGTACAGCGGGCGAGGAATTCATCGTCCTGCCAGCCATGCTCGACCAGGGTATGGGCGATCCCCAGCATCAACGCGACGTCAGTGCCCATATGCGGGGCGATCCACTCCATTGATTCGCCAAAGAAATCAACGCTTTCCGATCGCATGGGATCGATACAGATCAGCCGTTTGCCGCTCTTGCGCAGGCGATCAAACCAGGGGATCCCTTGTTCATCCGAGGCGTTCCAGGCAATTTTCAGCGTATTCAGCGGATTAGCGCTCCACAGCACCACCACCTCGCTGTGCTCCAGAATAAGCGGCCAGCTGGTCTGCTGCTGATAAACTTCATTACCGCCTACCACGTAAGGCATGATCGCCTGCGCCGCGCCGGTTGAATAATCGCCGAGGTGTCCGGTATAGCCCCCGGCAAGACTCATATAGCGCTGCAGCAAGGTTGCCGCCTTATGCAACACGCCGTTAGAACGCCAGCCATAGGAACCGGCGAAAATCGACTGCGGGCCGTAGCTTTCGCGGATCCGTCGATGCTGGGCATCAATCAGATCAAGTGCCTGCTCCCAGCTTACCCGCACGAATTCATCCTGGCCGCGTACGCCCTGCGGCTGTTGCGGCGAGGCGAGATAGCCTTTTCGCACCATCGGATAGCGAACGCGAGTTTTACTATGCACCTGTTCGCGCACCGCCGTTTGCAGCGAGTTGGCGAAGGGGGTGTCCAGCGCGCCGCGGGACGAAATCACATTTTCACCATCCGTCTCCACCAGCATTGGCCCCCAGTGGGCCGCGGTTAGGATGGTTTTAGTTGCAGATGAGGTTGGCAAAGCAGGCTCCTGGGTCAGCGAATGCAGGTGTTGTGGCGGTTTGTTAGTCAACCGTTCAATGTTACTTACAAAAAGAGATACCCTACGGGGAATTTTCTCCGTATTCGGACGTCATAATCAACCGTCACGCTTGCGGTGGCAAAGAATAAAAAGGATTAAGGAAATAAGATGAAAAAACGCGTACTGATGATTGCTGCTATCGTTAGCGGCACACTGGCTATTTCTGGTTGTACTACCAACCCTTATACCGGCGAACGCGAAGCAGGAAAATCCGGCATCGGCGCGGGTATCGGCTCCTTAGTGGGCGCAGGCGTCGGCGCGCTCTCCTCTTCCAAACATGACCGCGGCAAAGGCGCGCTGATTGGCGCAGCGGCAGGCGCGGCGCTCGGCGGCGGCATCGGTTATTACATGGACGTGCAGGAAGCGAAACTGCGCGAAAAAATGCAGGGAACCGGCGTCAGCGTGACGCGAAATGGCGACAACATCGTGCTCAACATGCCGAATAACGTCACCTTTGACAGCAGCAGCGCCAACCTGAAACCTGCAGGCGCCAACACCCTGACCGGCGTCGCGATGGTGCTGAAAGAGTACGAGAAAACCGCCGTTAACGTCGTCGGATATACCGATAGCACCGGCAGCAACGATCTGAACATGCGTCTGTCACAACAGCGTGCCGACAGCGTCGCCAGCGCGCTCATCACTCAGGGCGTGGCGGCTAACCGTATTCGCACCACCGGCATGGGCCCGGCGAATCCGATCGCCAGCAACAGCACGGCGGAAGGCAAAGCGCAGAACCGTCGCGTGGAAATTACCCTCAGCCCGCTGCAGTAATCTTCTCGTTTCCGGCCCGGCAGCCTTCCTGCCGGGCAAAATGCTTGATATCGCTATTTTTCGCGCTAAGGTGTTGGCAGATTTTCAGCAAAGGAAGCCATCATGGCGAAAGCGGCGCGAGCAACCATCAGCGACGTGGCGAAAGCCGCGAAGACCGGTAAAACCAGCATTTCACGCTATCTCAACGGCGAAAAGCATCTGCTATCCGACGATCTACTGGCGCGGATTGAAAAAGCGATTGCCGAGCTCAACTACCGTCCCAGCCTGATGGCCCGTGGCCTGAAACATGGCCGTACCCGCCTGATTGGCCTGATCATCGCCGATATCACTAACCCTTACTCCGTGAACGTGTTAAGCGGGATCGAAGCCGCCTGCCGCGAAAAAGGCTTCACCTTGCTGGTATGTAATACCAACAACGAAATCGATCAGGAGCTCCACTATCTCGACCTCTTACGCAGCTATCAGGTTGAAGGGATTGTGGTTAATGCGGTCGGCATGCGCGAAGAAGGCCTCAACCGTCTGCAGCAATCCGCGCTGCCGATGGTGCTTATCGACCGTAAAATCCCCGATTTCGCCTGTGATGTCGTGGGGCTGGATAACACCCAGGCCGCCACCACCGCCACCGAGCATCTGGTAGAAAAGGGTTTTGAAGCGCTGCTGTTTTTAAGCGAGCCGATTGGCTCCGTTAACACCCGCCGCGAACGTCTGGACGCCTTCCGCGCCACCCTACAGCGCTATACTGGCGTAGTGGCGGAAAACGCCGAGGTGCCGCTCAACGACGGCGCCATGATGGATAACGTCCTGCGCCAGTTCCACGCCCGCCACCGCGGAATGCGCAAAGCGGTGATTTCCGCCAACGGCGCCCTGACGTTACAGGTAGCCCGCTCGCTGAAGCGCGTTGACCTCATCTGGGGCAGCGATATCGGCCTGCTGGGCTTCGATGAGCTGGAATGGGCGGAGCTGGCCGGCGTCGGCATCACCACCCTCAAACAACCAACCTGGCAGATTGGCTATGCCGCAGTCGAACAGGTCGTCAGACGTATCGAAGGCGGCAGCGACCCCATCTGCGAGCGGGTGTTCTCCGGCGAGCTCATTGTGCGGGGATCAACTTCTCGTTAACGATTCATCGTGATGACGATCATAAATTAAACATCCTGGCCTTTTCTTTGGAACCGGTACCATCTAGCGTAATAGGGAGTTAAGCCCCACCACGCCAGGAGTTTGTTCAATGGCCAGAAAAATCATTGTCGTCACCGCCGCTTATGGCAACGACCACGTTAAAGCGCTTGGCGGGCAGTCCGCCGTATTACCCTTTATCGCCGGTTCCGGCGCCGATGGCGTGGAAATTCGCCGCGAGCTGTTCAGCGCGGCGGAACTGAAGCAGTTGCCGACGCTGGCGGCCGACATTGAAAAACGGGGCCTGCTGGCCTGCTACTCCGCGCCGCAAGCGCTGTTCGCCGACAATGGCGAGCTCAATCCTAATCTCCCGTCATTACTTGAGGAAGCGCAAACCCTCAACGCCCTGTGGCTGAAGCTCTCCCTCGGTCATTTCATCCATAATCAACAGCTGGAGACGCTGCGCGATATTCTGAGCGACAGCGGCATGGCGCTGGTGGTGGAAAATGACCAGACCGATTGCGGCCAACTGGCGCCGATGCAGCGCTTCAAAGCCGCCTGTCGGGTCCATCAGATGCCGGTGACGCTGACTTTCGACATGGGGAACTGGCTGTGGGTCGGCGATTCGCCGGAAGAAGCCGCACGCCATCTGGCCCCCGCAGTCAGCTATATTCATGTGAAGGCGGCGGAGCCTCATCATGAGAAGTATCGCGCCGTCCCGCCGGACCTGGCGGACGCACGCTGGCTGGCGCTGCTCGATAACCTGCCCGCCGACGCGCCGCGCGGTATTGAATTCCCGCTGGTCGGCGACGACCTGACCGCCGTCACCCGCCATTACGTTGATCTGCTACGCGAGGATTAAGCCATGGAAAACTTAGATGTCATTACCATTGGCGAAGCCATGGCGATGTTTGTCGCCACCGAAACCGGCGAACTGGCGGAAGTTGAACGCTTTATCAAACGCGTGGCCGGCGCTGAACTGAACGTGGCGACCGGACTGGCGCGACTGGGGCTGAAGGTGGGCTGGGTGAGCCGCGTCGGCAACGATAGTTTTGGCCGTTTCGTGCTGAATTCACTGGCCAAAGAAGGTATTGACGCGCGCGGCGTAGCCGTTGACGAGCGCTACGCTACCGGCTTCCAGATGAAATCTAAAGTCGAAAATGGAACCGATCCCATCGTGGAATATTTCCGTAAAGGATCGGCTGCCAGCCATCTGTCGACGGAAGATTTCCGCGCCGATTACTTCACCAGCGCCCGCCATTTGCACTTAAGCGGCGTCGCCGCCGCGCTGTCCGACAGCTCGTATGCATTGCTGGAACATGCGGCCAACGTAATGAAAGCCGAAGGGAAAACCCTCTCTTTTGACCCAAACCTGCGCCCGGTACTGTGGAAAAGCGAAGCCGAGATGGTGGAGAAACTGAACCGCCTCGCCTTCCAGGCTGATTGGGTTTTGCCAGGCTTAAAAGAGGGGGTGATTCTTACCGGCCAGCAGACGCCGGAAGGTATCGCTGATTTCTATCTGTCGCGCGGCGTTAAGGCGGTGGTGATTAAAACCGGCTGCGACGGCGCCTGGTTCAAGACCGCTGACGGCGAACAGGGCGCCATCGCCGCGATTAAAGTCGATAACGTGGTGGACACCGTCGGCGCGGGCGATGGCTTTGCCGTCGGCGTGATCAGCGCGCTGCTGGAAGGCAAAACGCTGACGCAAGCCGTGAACCGTGGTAACAAAATTGGCTCGCTGGCCATTCAGGTCCAGGGCGATAGCGAAGGGCTGCCCACCCGCGAAGCGCTGGGCGAATAATCTTTTCACCTAAAACAGCCGTCCTGTACCCTACATGCAGTGCGGCACAGCAGCGCCCGTCCCGGCGGGCGTATGTCACCTCATTGACAGAGGCAAGCCTATGAACAGTTCAACAAATGCAGCAAAACGTTGGTGGTACATCATGCCTATCGTGTTTATCACGTATAGCCTGGCGTACCTTGACCGCGCCAACTTCAGCTTTGCATCGGCCGCGGGCATTACCGAAGACCTTGGCATCACTAAAGGCATCTCATCGCTGCTGGGCGCCCTTTTCTTCCTTGGATACTTCTTCTTCCAAATCCCCGGAGCGATTTACGCCGAACGCCGCAGCGTGCGTAAACTTATCTTTATCTGCCTGATCCTGTGGGGCGGCTGCGCCTCGCTGACCGGCGTAGTGCATAACATCCCGGCGCTGGCGGCCATCCGCTTTATTCTAGGCGTGGTGGAAGCGGCGGTCATGCCGGCGATGCTGATTTACATCAGTAACTGGTTCACCAAATCAGAGCGTTCGCGCGCCAACACCTTCCTGATCCTCGGCAACCCGGTCACCGTACTGTGGATGTCGGTCGTATCGGGTTATCTGATCCAGGCCTTCGGCTGGCGTGAAATGTTTATCTTTGAAGGGATCCCTGCAGTAATTTGGGCCTTCTGCTGGTGGGTACTGGTGAAAGACAAACCGTCGCAGGTGAACTGGCTGGCGGAAAGTGAAAAAGCGGCGCTGCAGGAACAGCTGGAGCGCGAGCAGCAGGGTATCAAAGCGGTGCGTAACTATGGCGAAGCCTTCCGTTCACGCAACGTGGTGCTACTGTGTATGCAATATTTCGCCTGGAGCATCGGCGTGTACGGTTTCGTACTGTGGCTGCCGTCAATCATCCGCAGCGGCGGCGAAAACATGGGGATGGTCGAGGTAGGCTGGCTCTCTTCAGTACCCTATCTGGCGGCAACGATTGCGATGATTGCCGTCTCCTGGGCTTCCGATAAGATGCAGAACCGTAAGCTGTTTGTCTGGCCGCTGCTGCTCATTGGCGGGCTGGCGTTCATCGGCTCGTGGGCCGTCGGCGCCAACCATTTCTGGGTCTCTTATACCCTGCTGGTGATCGCCGGCGCGGCCATGTACGCCCCGTACGGTCCGTTCTTTGCGATTATCCCGGAGATGCTGCCGCGCAACGTCGCCGGCGGCGCGATGGCGCTGATCAACAGTATGGGAGCGCTGGGTTCCTTCTTTGGCTCATGGTTCGTCGGCTATCTCAACGGCGCAACCGGCAGCCCGTCCGCCTCGTACATTTTCATGGGTGTGGCGCTTTTCGCCTCGGTATGGCTTACTTTAATTGTTAAGCCTGCTAAGAATCAAAAACTTCCGCTTGGCGCTCATCACGCCTGAACTACTTACGCTACGGAGATTCGCATGAAGCCGTCTGTCATTCTCTATAAAACGCTTCCCGACGACCTGTTACATCGTCTGGAGGAACATTTTTCCGTCACCCAGGTGAAAAACCTGCGTCCGGAAACCGTTTCACAGCACGCGGAGGCTTTCGCCCAGGCGGAAGGTTTACTGGGTTCGAGTGAAAAGGTTGACGCCGCGTTACTGGAGAAAATGCCGAAGCTGCGTGCGACCTCTACCGTGTCTGTCGGCTACGACAATTTTGATGTCAATGCGTTGAACGCGCGCAAGATTTTGCTGATGCATACGCCGACCGTGCTGACCGAAACCGTCGCCGATACGGTGATGGCGCTGGTGCTGAGCACCGCGCGTCGGGTGGTTGAGGTCGCTGAACGCGTGAAAGCGGGCGAATGGACCAAAAGCATCGGGCCGGACTGGTTCGGCTGCGATGTACACCATAAAACCTTAGGCATCGTCGGCATGGGCCGCATTGGCATGGCGCTGGCACAGCGCGCCCACTTCGGTTTCGGCATGCCGATTCTGTATAACGCGCGCCGTCAGCATCCGCAGGCGGAAGAGCGCTTTAACGCCCGCTACTGCGATCTGGATACCCTGTTACAGGAAGCGGATTTCGTCTGCCTGATCCTGCCGCTGAGCGAAGAGACCCACCACCTGTTCGGCGCAGCGCAGTTTGCCAAAATGAAATCTTCCGCCATCTTCATTAACGCCGGGCGCGGTCCGGTGGTTGACGAGCAGGCGCTGATTGCGGCGCTGCAGGCCGGTGAGATCCACGCCGCCGGTCTTGATGTCTTTGAACATGAACCACTGGCAAAAGATTCGCCATTACTGAAACTGTCGAACGTGGTCGCGCTGCCGCACATTGGTTCCGCTACCCACGAGACGCGTTATAACATGGCGGCCTGCGCGGTAGACAATCTGATTGACGCGTTGAACGGCAAGGTAGAGAAGAACTGTGTGAACCCGCAGGTGAAGTAAGCGAGAAAAGCAGAAGCCCGGCCGGCGGCGCTTACGCCGTCAGCCGGGAGAACAGCGATATACCGATTAACGCGTGGCGTTAACCGCCGCCGTCCAGGCCTGATTAAAGGCCTGATGCTGTGCGGCCAGCGGGGCGATCAGCGCATTGTACTGGCTCGCCTGCTGTGACGTCGGGAACTGAATACCGTTGGCCACGAAGCTCACCTGCGTCCCCTGCTGAGCGACAAAATCACCCACCTGGACCAGCTGCTGAGTAAAGATCTGCGCGGCCGGGATCAGCGGCTGCAGCGCATTCGCCGGCGCCGTCACGACTTTATTAAACACCTGGTCATAAACCGGCTTAAGGTCATCAGCCTGCTTCAGCGCACCATGCGCGGCATCGGCCTGCATTTTGGCGTTTTCCAGCTGCTGGCTCAGCACGCCCAGCGCGCCGTTAGCCTGACGCAGCGGTTCACGCTGAGTGGTATAATCCTGCGCCACGCGAATGGCGTTAACGCTATCAACCACCGGGCGCAGACCTGCATCCATCGCCTGGCTGACCTGCTGTGAATAAGCGTAAATCACCGCATAATCGGAAACGAAGGGGCCGAACTGTTTTTTCTGATCGGCGGTAAGCGTTGGCAGACGTTCGCCGCTACGCATTGCCGTATTCTGCAGGAAGTCGATGAACGCTTTGCGCTGATCGCCTTCTTTATCAAAACACCCACTCAGGCTAACCACCATTAATATGGCCGCAACGGCCGCAAACCAGCGAGAGCAGGACTTTCCTGTCGCCATTTTTTTACTCCTTCAGCCAAAAAAAGCGCAAACAGGCACACGCGTGCCAGACGCTGACAAGGATAGTCCAGGACGGGCTTGCAGGATACCCTTTCCTGATAATCTTACCGTGGAAAATGCCCTTTTTTGCACCCCGGCGCCAGCCATGTCCGCTGTTAAGTTCATCACATTTAACGCGATAACTTAACCGGCAAAAATAGTAAATATCTTTTTGATTTAATTAAAATTAATAAAATCATCGGTGAATGAATTGGGCAAAGCGGACGATAATCGCACGCTTCCTGACGGCGGCACATTGTCTACAGGCAGGTTCAATGGTTTGATTAATGAGCGATTAACGGCGTTATGTTCGATTATCGCACAAACAACATCAATGATAGCGAGGGAGACTATAACAATACCTCTGTCCCCCGCTCAGCCTGCCAGGAATGCCGTATGAAGAAAACAACCATCGATATTCAGGCTTTTATCAACGAACATCCATTCACTAAGTACCAATGGATGATTCTCGCCTTATGTTTTATTACCGTCGCGATGGACGGATTTGATACCGCGATTATCGGATTTATTGCTTCAGACCTGGTACAGGAATGGGGCGTTGAGAAATCCGCGCTGGGCCCGGTAATGAGCGCCGCTCTGGTCGGGCTCGCCGTCGGCGCGCTGACGGCCGGGCCGCTCGCCGACCGTATTGGCCGCAAGAAAGTGCTGATTATGTCGATCCTGGTGTTCGGCGGCTTTAGTTTGTTAACCGCGTTTGCCAGCAGCCTGAACCAACTGACATTATTACGCTTCCTCACCGGTCTGGGCTTAGGCGCGGCAATGCCGAATGCCGCGACGCTAATGAGCGAATATGCTCCGGAACGCCGCCGCGCGCTGATGGTAAACCTGATGTTCGTCGGCTTCCCGATGGGATCGTCGCTCGGGGGCTTCCTGTCAGCCTGGATGATCCCGCACTATGGCTGGCAAAGCGTGTTAGTGCTTGGCGGCGTGATGCCGCTGCTGCTGGCCGTGGCGTTAATGTTCCTGCTGCCGGAATCCGCCCGCTATATGGTCGTGAAACGGCAGCCGGCACAACGCATCGCCGCCATCCTGAAGCGTATCGCGCCGCTGCCGGATGCGGTTGAATTTGAGCTACGTGAAGCAGGCCAGGTGAAGGAAAAGTCGGCCATTGGCGTGATTTTCTCCCCGCGCTACGCCGTGGGCACCGTGATGCTGTGCCTGACCTATTTTATGGGATTATTGATTTTCTATCTGCTGACCAGCTGGCTACCGCTGCTGATCCGCGAAACCGGCGCCTCGATGAGCCAGGCTTCTATCATCACCGCGCTGTTCCCGCTCGGCGGCGGGATTGGCGTACTGATACTCGGCGCGCTAATGGACAAGATCAACCCTAACAAGGTGGTTGCCGTCGGCTGGCTGCTCACCGGCGTCTTTGTTTGCCTGGTCGGTTTCTCAACCAGCAATCTGCTGCTGATGGGAGTGATGGTGTTCATCGCCGGCAGCATTATGAACGGCGCGCAATCATCAATGCCGGCGCTGGCTGCCGGGTTCTATCCAACCCAGGGCCGTGCCACCGGCGTTGCCTGGATGCTGGGTATCGGCCGCTTCGGCGGGATCCTCGGCGCCTTCAGCGGCGCTTTCCTGATGCAGGCGCAATTGTCGTTTGAGACCATCTTCACGATGCTGGCGATCCCGGCGTTTTTATCCGCCATCGCTCTGCTGGTGAAATACAAAATGAGCCAGCGCCAGCCAACCGTCAGCGAAAATGACAGCAAGAATTTACAAAAAGCCTAATCAATCCAGCCAGCGCTCTGCGCTGGCTTTTTCTTGCCGCTAACCATCATTTACATAAATTTTCTAAAGCCGCTGTCGATGTTAGGAATCATCACCTTAGCTTTTACGCACGCCGCTTTTCCGGGTGATTAACGAAACCACGCCAACAAATAATCACTGCTGTTATTATTTTCCTTGCTTTTGCGACTATTCTTAAATGGCTCGATGTATTTTCCTCTCCGCAGTGAGACAGAATAGGAGCTCTCAATGGAATATAAAGATCCCGTATTTGATTTGTTGAGTAACCTGGAACAAATTGTTTTTAAAGATCAGCCGCAAACGGCCACGCTTGCCCGTACCCCAAGCGTTTTTAATGAATTTGAACGGCTGCGTAAAGGCACAGGGCTTAAGACCGATGATTTCGCCAATGCCATGGGCGTCAGCGTCGCAATGGTCGAAGAGTGGGAGTCGCGACGGGTAAAACCGTCATCCACGGAACTCAAACTGATGCGCCTGATGATGGCCAATCCGCAGCTCTCAAGGCAGCTAATAGATTGAAAAACTGGTTTACTATCTTCTTTTGGTAACGGTCCTGATGCAGGGCCGTTTTATATCCTGATGAAAAAAAGTTTGCTATCCGACTGAGAACATGCGTTAATGCTCGCAGGTTTGATGTACAGACCACAGAGCAGTCGAATAGAGCAGTCCTTCAAAGGTTATCCATTAGATATCCCCGTAGTGAACTTTCCCTTTATCGCTTTAAATCTGTAGTCCAGACCACTACGCCGCAAGGCTCACTAATTTTTTTAAAGGTAATTCACTATGTCCGGTAAAATGACTGGTATCGTAAAATGGTTCAACGCTGACAAAGGCTTCGGCTTCATCACTCCTGACGATGGCTCTAAAGACGTGTTCGTACACTTCTCTGCTATCCAGAACGATGGCTACAAATCCCTGGACGAAGGTCAGAAAGTTTCCTTCACCATCGAAAGCGGCGCTAAAGGCCCGGCAGCTGGCAACGTAACTTCTCTGTAAGTTCAAGCCGCTAAGAATAATAAATCCCTGCCTTATGGCGGGGATTTTTTTTATCTATTCCGGCGCCACAATCTCACTGATAAACAGTCGCAAGGACAATCCAGATCTGGCAGATTATCCGGCACCAGGTGGGAACAGCACTTACCGTCGCAGCCAGTGACAACATCACAACCATCGCAAGCATCGCGCTTTCTTCCCGGTTTACGTCTTTTTTTACCCGCTGGGTTAGCCGCGAGTTTTTGTTGCTGTAGGGTTTCCGCAGCCACCCGACAGTCGGCGAATCGCTGACGAATTTCTCGCCAACCGTCAACGACGCCTTTGTTATGAATAATGTCTTTTACCGCACCTGAACAACCCTGCGTATGATGTAAAACGCTATAGGCGCAGCGGTAGCCTTTGCGTGGAGAGATAATCCGTTGATAAAAAGCAATTAATTTTAATATTAGGTTGTCCATATATACCTAAAATGTGCGGGCTATCAGTCATCATATCCCTCCCGATCGCCCGACGGGTATAAATGAATTCCCAAAAACGGAGGCTTTTAAATGGCAGTGAAATGCCAGCCCGTATCCCGCCACTCCAGACTATGAGTCAGCTTCAGGCCTTGTAAAAATGCCTCGTCATGCGATACCACCAGCATCGCGCCGGAAAACGCCGCCAGCGCGCTTTCAATTGCCTGAGTCGAAGCCAGATCGAGGTGATTAGTCGGCTCATCCAGTAGCAGAAGTTGTGTTGAGTCCCGCCGCCAGAGCGCGCAGGCAAGCGCCGCTTTCAGTCGCTCGCCGCCGCTTAACGCCGCCAGCGGAAGGCTGACCTTGTCAGCCCCCAGCTGGAGCTGCGCCAGACGGCTACGCAGCATTCCTTCATCCAGCGGAGTGTTTCCTAAGTTCAGGTGCTCCATTGCCGATAGTGATAAATCAAGCTGCGACAGATGCTGATCGAGATACGCCGCGCTCACCGACAGCCGAACATCGCCAGAGGTTGCCTGCTCCAGCCCCATCAGGGTTTTCAACAATGTTGTTTTGCCACAGCCGTTTGGCCCCTTTAGCGCGATGCGCATCGGGCCATCCACCCGCCAGTCGAGCGGCGCGGTGGATGAGTGAGCTAACTGCAGTGATTCCAGCACCAGTACCTGCTTGCCGGCGGCCACTTCACTGCCCGGTAGCGTGAACATCACCGGACTATCTTCTTCTACCCGCTCCCACGCCTGCTGCACGGCGGCATTCAGGCTGCTGTTCTGTTCACGATGCTGACGGCGCAGCGTGCCCGGGCGCTCTTTTGCGGCCCCCTTGTACTTCACACGTTCGAAAGAGGCGATATTCAGCGTATCGACAGTACGCAGCGTCTGCGCCGATCGCCGCTGGGCCGCATCATGCTCCTTTTGCATCCGCGCCCGGGTGCGCCGCCGTTCGATAGCGGCATGCTCCAGCGCCGCTCGGGCGGCCTGTTGCTCCGCTTCGCGCTGCTGCTGATATGCGGCATAATTACCGCCGTAGCTGCGCAGCGCCGCCGGCGTTAGCTCAATAATCTTCGACATCCGAGCCAGTAATTCACGGTCGTGGCTGGCGATTAATGCCCCGCCCCGCCAGATTTCCAGCTGCTGATACAGCCACTCCCTGCCCTGACGATCGAGATGATTCGTGGGTTCATCCAGCAACAGATAGTCCGCGCCGGAAACAAATGCGCCGCACAGCAGCGCCTTCATCCGTTCGCCGCCGCTGAGCGAAAAAGCGGGACGATCGGCGGAGAATGCCGGGAGATCGGCATCGCGAAAGGCTGAACTCAGGCGATCGGGCAGATCCCAACGACCATCTAACAGTTCGAAGTCATCTGCCAGTCCTTTCCCCTGTTCAAGACGGGACAAAGCGTCAAATAGCGGTGCATAACCCAGTAGCGAGGCAATGGTGGTCCCGGCCGTGAGGGTCGGCTGCTGCGCCACCCAGGCAACCGTAGCCGACCGTTCGATATGTCCGCTGGAAGGAGAATCGAGGCCCGCCAGCAGACGCAACAGGCGTGTCTTGCCAACGCCGTTGCGTCCAACAAGGCCGCAAAGCAACGGTTCCAGCGATAAATTCAGCGGCCCAAAAAGCGTCTGTCCCGTCGCGAACTGACAGGTGACCTGATGTAAAACAAATGAGGGGGTGTGGGCGCAATGAGCCATAAGCACTCCTGAATGAAATCAATACTCCCCTACCCGCAGCGTCTGCAAGGTAAGGCGTGAAATTCATCAGTCGTGTTTGTTCATTTGTCGTGCGCGCTCCAGTGAGACGAGGGATTCGTCGGGACATAGGATAGCCAGGCCTGAACCTGGATTTCAAGATTATTTTTTCACCATCGCGATAAGGCAAAAAAAAGCCTGCCGGATGGCAGGCTTTTGACCTTTCTCGAGATAGTTACTGCAGCAGCGAAATATCCGCAACCTGCAGGAACAGCTCGCGCAGTTTGGACAGCAGCGTCAGACGGTTGATGCGGACATCTTTGTCTTCAGCGTTAACCATCACATTTTCGAAGAACTCATCAACCGGCTCGCGCAGCGCAGCCAGCTCAATCAGCGCATCCTGATAACGGCCTTCGGCGAAGTATGGCTGCAGCTTATCACGCAGCACCACCAGATTCCCGGCCAGCTTGATTTCCGCCGCTTCTTTCAGCACCGAGGCATGAACGATATCGTTCAGGGTCTCGTCGGATTTCGCCAGGATGTTGGATACGCGCTTGTTTGCCGCCGCGAGGGCGGAGGACTCTTCCAGCGTACGGAAGTGCGATACGGCCTTCATGCGCGCATCGAAATCCGCCGGGCGAGTCGGACGACGCGCCAGTACCGCCTGAATAGTGTCAACGCCGTAGCCTTCGTCCTGATACCAGGCGCGGAAGCGTCCCAGCATGAAGTCGATGACGTCATCAACGACGTTGGCGTTAGTGAGTTTCTCGCCGTACAGACGCACCGCTTCTTCGGTCAGCGTTTGCAGATCGAGATTCAGGTTCTTCTCAACGATGATACGCAGCACGCCCAGCGCGGCACGACGCAGCGCAAACGGGTCTTTATCGCCTTTCGGATGCTGGCCGATACCGAAAATACCCGCCAGGGTGTCCATCTTGTCGGCAATAGCCACCGCGCAGGCAACCGGGTTAGACGGCAGCGCATCGCCGGCAAAACGCGGCTGATACTGCTCGTTCAGCGCCACTGCGACGTCTTCCGCTTCGCCGTCATGACGCGCGTAGTGCATCCCCATCACGCCCTGCGTGTCGGTGAACTCGAAGACCATATTGGTCATCAGGTCACACTTGGACAGCAGGCCCGCGCGGGTCGCATGGTTAACATCAGCGCCGATTTGCTCGGCAATCCAGCCCGCCAGCGCCTGAATGCGATCGGTCTTGTCGCGCAGGGTTCCCAGCTGCTGTTGGAACAGCACGGTTTCCAGACGCGGCAGGTTATCTTCCAGACGTTTTTTACGGTCGGTATTGAAGAAGAACTCGGCATCCGCCAGACGCGGACGAACGACCTTCTCGTTACCGGAGATGATCTGCTGCGGATCTTTGGACTCGATATTCGCCACGAAGATGAAGTTCGGCAGCAGTTTGCCGTCGTTAGCATAGACCGGGAAGTACTTCTGGTCGCCCTTCATGGTGTAAACCAGCGCTTCGGATGGCACCGCGAGGAATTTCTCTTCAAACTTCGCCGTCAGCACTACCGGCCACTCGACCAGAGAGGTCACTTCTTCCAGCAGGCTTTCGCTCAGGTCAGCGTTACCGCCAATCTTACGCGCCGCCGCTTCAGCGTCCGCTTTGATTTTGGCTTTACGCTCGGCGTAGTCCGCCATCACTTTACCGCGCTCCAGCAGAATCTGCGGATACTGATCGGCATTGTCGATGGTGAATTCCGGCTCGCCCATAAAGCGATGTCCGCGGATGATACGGTCGGAAGCGATGCCCAGAATGGTCGCCGGAATAACCTGATCGCCCAACAGCAGGGTCACGGTGTGTACCGGGCGCACGAAGTGAACGTCAGAAGCGCCCCAGCGCATCAGTTTCGGGATCGGCAGCTTCGCCAGCGAGGTTGCAACCATGTTCGGCAGCAGAGTCTGCGCGCTTTCACCTTTAACGTGGGCGCGATACAACAGCCATTCGCCTTTATCGGTGGTCAGACGTTCAGCCTGATCGACGGTGATTCCACAGCCGCGCGCCCAGCCTTCGGCCGCTTTGCTTGGTTTACCTTCCGCGTCAAACGCCTGGGCAATGGCCGGGCCGCGTTTTTCGACTTCGCGATCCGGCTGCGAGGCGGCCAGATTCGCCACTTTCAGCGCCAGGCGGCGCGGCGCGGCAAACCATTCGACGGCGCCGTGCGCAAGGCCAGCGTTGTCCAGTTCCGCAGTAAAGTTGGCAGCGAAGGATTCAGCCAGGCTGCGCAGTGCTTTTGGTGGCAGCTCTTCGGTGCCGATCTCCACCAGGAAAGTTTTCTCAGACATGGCCGCCTCTTATTTGTCTTTGTTGCACATCGGGAAGCCCAGGGCCTCACGGGAAGCATAGTAAGCTTCTGCCACTGCTTTGGTCAGGGTGCGGATGCGCAGAATATAGCGCTGACGCTCGGTGACGGAGATGGCTTTACGCGCATCCAGCAGGTTAAAGCTATGGGCGGCTTTGAGAATACGTTCGTAGGCAGGAAGCGGCAGCGGGTTTTCCAGCGCCAGCAGTTGCTGCGCTTCTTTCTCGTACTGCTCGAAGCAGGTGAACAGGAAGTCTACGTCCGCATATTCAAAGTTATAGGTGGATTGTTCCACTTCGTTCTGGTGGAACACGTCGCCGTAGGTGGTTTTGCCCAGCGGGCCATCGCTCCAGACCAGATCGTAGACGCTGTCCACGCCCTGGATGTACATCGCCAGACGCTCCAGGCCGTAAGTGATTTCTCCGGTAACCGGTTTACATTCCAGGCCGCCAACCTGCTGGAAGTAAGTGAACTGCGTCACTTCCATACCGTTCAGCCACACTTCCCAACCCAGCCCCCAGGCGCCCAGCGTCGGGTTTTCCCAGTTATCTTCAACGAAGCGGATGTCGTGGATGGTCGGATCCATACCCAGCTCTTTCAGAGATCCGAGGTACAATTCCTGAATGTTGTCCGGAGACGGCTTAATCACCACCTGGAACTGGTAATAGTGCTGTAAGCGGTTCGGGTTTTCGCCATAGCGACCGTCGGTCGGGCGACGAGAAGGCTGCACGTAGGCGGTCGCCATCGGCTCTGGCCCCAACGCGCGTAAGCAGGTCATCGGGTGGGAGGTGCCGGCGCCAACTTCCATGTCCAGTGGTTGAACAATGGTGCAGCCCTGACGAGCCCAGTAATCCTGTAAGGTCAGGATCAGGCCCTGGAAGGTCCTGGTATCAAACTTTTGCATATTATTTCGTGCTGGATACGTGTGGATTTAAAGGAAGGGATCAGTATACCCGCTGGCTGCGAGATATACAGTATGAAACGCCTTTGTTTAGCGAAATTTGAGCAAAGCGGCGCCATCATGCGGCGTTCAAGCCGCATTTAGCGCATAGAAAGATGCAAAAACTGGCCGTCTGGATCAAAAGAACAGATAAAACGTTCATTCCGCGAAGTCAGGCCGGAAAGCTCATAGCTCGCCTGGAACTGCTCGAAATGATTGACGTCGACGCGACGGGTGTCTGTGCTATAACGTAACGCCGCCTGATCCTTGCATAGTTTTTCCATATTCAGCGTCGTTTGCGGCGTGATACGTGCCTTTTGCGCTTTTTGGACAGGTTGAGCAGGTGTCTGGCTGCAGCCGACCAGCAGCAGCGCCACCAGGACTGATACGAAATATTTCATCACTATTTTTCTCAACCGCCTTGTTAGCCAATTGTTATCGTGCAGACCATGTAAACCCAGACAAACATTTTGCGAATCTCACTGATGCTCTACAAGAGTGTGGCGATAAACTCAGAATATTCCATTGTGATGACGACAAACTACGGGAGTCAGACTCTTTTTACGCAGGAGCCATGAGGTACAGATGCAGGAAAAAATAAGCTGGATTACCAACTTGCGCGGCATAGCATGTCTGATGGTCGTGATGATTCACAGCACCACCTGGTACATTACCCATCCGCATAGCATCAGCCTGTTTGAATGGGATATCGCTAACCTGCTTAACTCGGCATCGCGCGTCAGCGTCCCGCTTTTTTTCATGATTTCAGGTTATCTTTTTTTTGGCGAACGCAGCGCCCAGCCGCGCCATTATCTGCGCATCGTGCTGTGTATCCTGTTCTACAGCGCGCTGGCGCTGCTCTATATCACCCTGTTTACCCATATCAACGTTGGGCTGTCATTAAAAAACTTACTGCAGAAGCCGGTGTTTTATCACCTGTGGTTTTTCTTTGCCATTGTGGTGATTTATCTGCTCTCGCCGCTGATTCAGGTGAAGCAGGTCAGCGGCAAAATGCTGCTGGCGCTGATGCTGGTGATTGGCCTCATCGCCAACCCTAATACGGTAAGTATTAAAGCCGGCGGCATTGAATGGCTACCGATCAATCTTTATATCAACGGCGATACCTTTTACTACGTACTGTACGGGATACTGGGCCGGGCGATCGGCGCTATGAACACTGACAGAAGAGGATTAACCCTGCTGTGCGCGCTGCTGTTTACCGCCGCGGTGTGGGTTATTTCACGCGGCACGCTGCATGAACTGCAATGGCGCGGCGATTTCGGCGATACCTGGTATCTTTATTGCGGACCAGCAGTATTTGTCTGCGCGACCTCGTTGCTGACGCTGGGCAAAAACATCCTCAATAATCGCGAGCTCCCGGGTATTGCGTTAATTTCCAGACATTCGTTAGGCATTTATGGTTTTCACGCGCTGTTTATACACGCGCTGCGCGCAAGTGGTCTTGAGCTTAGCCGCTGGCCATTACTGGATATTGTATGGATTTTCGCCGCTGCGCTCTTGGGTAGCCTGGCGCTGTCTGTACTGGTTCAGCGAATTGACCGCCGCCGGTTAGTGAGCTAAAAAAGCGCCCGCCGTTCAACGCGGGCGCCGTCGGTTACTCTGCGGTCTCTTCGATTACTGCGTTCCCCTCGCTTAACGGCGAGCGATCCCAGGCGTCACGAATATTCTTCTGTACTGCTACCGCGCCGAACAGGCTCAAAAAGAATGCCAGGCCATAGAAGCCTTTCTCGCTTAACATCAGCGTTGCGTTCCACAATCCCACTACCAGCAGGCCTATCGCAATCACGAAGGCGATCAGGCAGGACATGTAATACATAGCGGTGGTTGGAATTTTGTCGTATTTATCACGTACCGTTTTCTGATAAGAAGCGGCGGAAAAAAGACCCAATACCAATACGGCAAAATAGTAGCCCTTTTCATTGAGCTCCATTGGCGCGTTCCACAGGCCAATCAAATACACGAGGATACCGCCCACCAGCGCAATCCATGAGATCAGGTGAAACGCGGGTGAATATGTCGTCGCTTTCATTTCCATTACTGACTACCTCTCTTCGCTGTCGACTGACAGCTTATTCCACTGAGCTATTGCGAGCTTTATCCGCGACTTTGGTGGGATAAGATATCGCTGAAGCGCCATACATACAGACAAACCATGCCATCACGTAAATGCTTTTTTCACGCCACGGCGCGGGGACAAACCAGGCGCCGACCAGCAGCAATCCCACCGATAGCAACAGCACCAGCCGGCACAGAGAGATAAAATCGTCGTCTCGCTGCGCTTCCAGCTCCGTTCGCTGATGCGTGAGCACGGCAAACATCCCCATCACCAGCACACCAAGAAAGTACCCTTTGCCGCTGAATAGCGGACACGTTCGCCAGATGCCGATTAAGTAAACCAGCGAGCCCAGCAGCATGACCAATCTTGCCGTCGTACGTTTTAATTTCATTGCGCCTCCCTGGCCATCGTAACGCTCATTATGACCGGGGAATTGCCAGTTGCGGCGGTTTCAGCGAATTGAAATCCACAATTCGGAATAAATAAATATGTGAATTAAATCAATGCAAAGTGAATCATTCAGAAAGGGAATTCGCCCCAATAAATGGGGCGAGAACATCTTATGACATCAGTGGCTTAAGCTGCTGATAGATCTGGCGGAATGTTTCACGACGCGGCGCATAACGGGCAAACCGTTGAGCATCAGGCAAGTGCGCCTGCTCCAGCGGCAGCTGCGGCAGGAGGTCAGAGAAAGCCGCACCTTGATGAACGCCCAGCTGCGCCAATCTTGCCGCGCCTAACGCCGGGCCGACATCGCCGCCGGTGCGGAAATTCAGCTGCTGCCCGCTAATATCGGCGAGCATTTGCCGCCAGTATGCGCTCCGCGCGCCGCCGCCGATAAGAGTGACGCTTTCCGGTTTCACGCCGCAGGAGTGCACAACATCCATACCGTCGGCCAGCGCGTAACCCACCCCTTCAAGCACCGCCCGCGCCAGTTCGGCGGGACCATGTTGATGGGTAAGGCCGAAGAACACGCCTTTAGCCTGCGGATTGTTGTGCGGGGTACGCTCGCCGGAAAGATAGGGGAGAAACCACACCGGATCGGCATTTTCGTCCGCCGCCTGCGCCGCGGCGAGCAGCGCCGGTACGCTGCCAAGGCCGGTCAACTTCGCCGCCCAATCCAGACAAGACGCGGCGCTGAGCATCACCGACATCAGATGCCAGCGGCCCGGCAGCGCGTGGCAGAAACTATGCACCGCGCTTTCCGGTTTACTCAGAAAACCATCGCTGACGGCGAAATAGACGCCGGAGGTTCCCAGCGATAACATCGCCTGCCCGGCATCGGCCATGCCAACGCCGACAGCGCCTGCGGCGTTATCACCGCCGCCCGCAACCACCAGCGCCCGCGGCATATTCCACGCCTGGGCTACCTCAGCGCGCAGTTGGCCGGTCACCTCACAGCCTTCAAATAGCGACGGCATATTGTCGCGGCTGAGCCCGCAGGCGGCGAGCATCTCATCGCTCCAGTCACGACGCGCAACGTTCATCCACATCGTGCCGGCGGCGTCGGACATATCGCTGGCGAATTCACCGCTCATGCGTAGCCGCAGATAATCTTTCGGCAACAGGACCTTATCAACCTGTTTAAAGATATCGGTTTCATGACGCTGCACCCACAGCAGCTTAGGCGCCGTAAAGCCCGGCATCATCAGGTTACCGGTGATTTGCCGCGAAGCGCCGACTTTTTCTTCCAGCAGCATGCACTCTTCGCCGCAGCGGCCATCATTCCACAAAATCGCCGGACGCAGCACCCGTTGCTGTTTATCGAGCAGCGTGGCGCCGTGCATTTGTCCGGCGATCCCTAAGGCTTTTACCTCACGCAGAGCGTGTTGCGATCCCAGCGCTTGCATCGCGGTATTCGTCGCCTGCCACCACTGTTCGGGATCTTGTTCGGACCAGAGCGGATGTGGGCGCGAGACGGTCAGTTTTTCGGTATGCGTCGCCAGTACGTCGCCCTGTTCATTGAGCAGAATGGCTTTTACGCCCGAGGTCCCTAAATCAATCCCGATATACATGCAGCGTCTCCTTAACACGAACGCCACGGCAAAGCGTGGCGCAGCAAAAATGGTTACAGCCAGCGCCCGGATTTAGCGGGCGCTTTTGTCGGCATTACTTATCGAACAGGTAATGATTCACCAGGTTTTCCAGCAGTTCCTGATGCCCGCTGTGGTGCTGCGGCGCCAGGTTATGCTGAGTCGCATAGTGCGCGATGTCGGTCAGGGTCATCTGGCCTTTAAGGATCTGCTGGCCCAATTCACCGTTCCAGCCGGCGTAGCGTTTTGCCACGCGTTTATCCAGCTCGCCGTCTTCAATCATGCGCGCCGCGACCTTCAGCGACAGCGCCATGGTGTCCATCGCGCCGATATGACCGTAGAACAGGTCGTATTTGTCGGTGCTCTGGCGACGAACTTTAGCATCAAAGTTCAGGCCGCCAGTGGTGAAGCCGCCCGCTTTGAGGATCTCATACATCACCAGGGCGTTCTCTTCCACGCTGTTCGGGAACTGGTCGGTATCCCAGCCAAGCTGCGCATCGCCGCGGTTAGCATCAACCGAACCGAACAGGCCCAGCGCAATAGCCGTCGCGATTTCGTGATGGAAAGAGTGGCCGGCAAGGGTGGCGTGGTTGGCTTCAATGTTCAGTTTAATCTCTTTTTCCAGACCAAACTGTTTCAGGAATCCATAAACCGTGGAGGCATCATAATCATACTGGTGCTTGGTCGGCTCCTGCGGCTTCGGCTCGATCAGCAGGGTGCCCTGGAAACCAATTTTGTGTTTGTGCTCAACCACCAGCTGCATAAAGCGGCCGATCTGCTCGCGTTCCTGACGCAGGTCGGTATTAAGCAGGGTTTCATAGCCTTCGCGACCGCCCCACAGAACATAGTTTTCACCACCCAACTTGTGGGTCGCATTCATTGCGGTGACTACCTGAGTCGCCGCCCAGCTAAAGACTTCCGGATCGGGGTTAGTCGCCGCCCCTGCGCCATAACGCGGGTTGGTAAAGCAGTTTGCTGTCCCCCACAGCAGTTTGACGCCGCTCTGCTGCTGTTTTTCCGCCAGCACGTCCACCATCTGCGCGAAGTTGTTGCTGTACTCTTTCAGCGAAGCGCCTTCCGGAGAAACGTCGACATCATGGAAGCAGTAATACGGCACATTCAACTTATGGAAAAACTCAAATGCCACTTCGGCTTTACGCTTCGCCATTTCCAGCGCTTCGCCCGGCTGCTGCCATGGTCGATCGAAGGACCCCACGCCAAACATATCCGCGCCATTCCAGCAGAAAGTGTGCCAATAGCAGGCGGCGAAACGCAGGTGGTCTTCCATGCGTTTACCCAGTACTAATTCATCCGGATTGTAGTGGCGGAAAGCCAGCGGGTTAGTCGATTTCGGGCCTTCATAACGAACGCGTTCGAGTTGATCGAAATAGGTCTGCATAGAGAACTCCATATTCAGGGGTGCGGCGAGTAACAAGTTATACGCCAATATAGAATTCCACTTTCGCCTTCCTCAATTACGTTATTTCACACCGCCATTGAGAGAATCCACAAACGTGCGCCAGCTCGCAAAAATAATTCCTCTCCGCATCATTTCTGGAATCCTATGATGGAAGAAGAATGAAATAATCTGCATACTCTTGAATAAAATACGATCGCGGTCATAAATTACAAAACAAACTAAATTTCATAATGCGAAAATAAGAACAGGTAATTGCCAGCCCTCGCTTCCCCGTTAAGAATCTGCAACGTATCTGCAACCTGAAGTTTATTCCTGTACGCCTTACCTACCCTTTGAAAAGGTATCGTTATTATGAAGATAAAGAACCTTTGCCTTACGCTCTGCGCCTCATCGCTCCTTCTCGCCAGCATGGCGGGTATGGCTAAAGAAGTTAAGATTGGGATGGCCATCGACGACCTTCGTCTGGAACGCTGGCAAAAAGATCGCGATATTTTCGTTAATAAAGCAGAATCCTTAGGCGCCAAAGTATTTGTGCAGTCCGCCAATGGCAACGAAGAAACGCAAATGTCGCAAATTGAAAATATGATCAACCGCGGCGTCGATGTTTTAGTGATTATTCCTTACAACGGCCAGGTGCTCAGCAACGTTATTAAGGAAGCAAAACAAGAGGGAATTAAAGTCCTCGCCTACGATCGCATGATTAATAATGCTGACATCGATTTTTATATTTCTTTCGATAATGAAAAAGTCGGTGAAATGCAGGCCCAAAGTCTGGTTGACAAAGTGCCGCAGGGTAATTATTTCCTGATGGGCGGCTCGCCGGTGGATAATAACGCCAAACTGTTCCGCGCCGGCCAGATGAAGGTACTCAAACCTTATGTCGATGAGGGCAAAATTAAGATCGTTGGCGATCAGTGGGTCGACGGCTGGCTGCCGGAAAATGCGTTAAAAATCATGGAAAACGCGCTGACGGCGAATAACAACAAAATTGACGCGGTAGTGGCTTCCAATGACGCGACCGCCGGCGGCGCTATCCAGGCGCTAAGCGCCCAGGGGCTGGCGGGTAAAGTCGCTATCTCCGGGCAAGACGCCGATTTGGCTGGCGTGAAACGTATTATTTCCGGCACCCAGACGATGACCGTTTATAAACCTATCACCACCCTTGCCACCAACGCTGCCGAAATCGCCGTTGAATTAGGCAACGACCAGCAACCCAAGGCCGACGCCACGTTGAATAACGGCTTAAAAGATGTCCCCTCGCGCCTGTTAACGCCAATTGAAGTCAATAAAGAGAATATTGACGCCACGGTAATTAAAGACGGTTTCCACAAAAAGAGTGAACTGTAATGGCTGACGCCCCGATACGGGGCGTCATTTTCGTCCTGCCGGATATCGCTTTTGCGGAGTCTCTATGTCCTGGTTACTCGAAATGAAGAACATCACCAAAGCCTTCGGCGCGGTTAAAGCCGTGGATAACGTCAGCCTGCGGCTGAATGCCGGGGAAGTGGTGTCGTTATGCGGTGAAAATGGTTCGGGGAAATCAACGCTGATGAAAGTGCTGTGCGGGATCTATCCGCACGGTAGCTACGAAGGTGAAATTATTTTCGCCGGCGAGACGCTGCAGGCGAATCATATTCGCGATACCGAGCGTAAAGGTATCGCCATCATTCACCAGGAGCTGGCGTTGGTGAAGCATCTCACGGTGCTGGAAAATATCTTTCTCGGCGCCGAGATCTCACGCCATGGCCTGCTGGATTACGAAACCATGACCCTGCGCTGCCAGAAGCTGTTGGCGCAGGTGAATTTATCGATCTCGCCGGATACCCGCGTCGGTGATTTAGGTCTGGGCCAGCAGCAGTTAGTCGAGATCGCCAAGGCGCTGAATAAACAGGTACGTTTGCTGATCCTCGATGAACCCACGGCATCGTTAACTGAACAAGAAACCGCGACGCTGCTGGCGATTATTCGCGATCTGCAAAACCACGGTATCGCCTGTATTTATATTTCGCACAAGCTCAATGAAGTTAAAGCCATCTCCGACACTATCTGCGTAATACGTGACGGTCAGCATATTGGCACCCGCGACGCCAGCGGAATGAACGAAGATGACATCATCACTATGATGGTCGGGCGCGAGCTCACGGCGCTGTATCCAAACGAACCCCATAGCCATGGCGAAGAAATCTTGCGTGTCGAGCATCTCACCGCATGGCACCCGGTAAACCGCCATATTAAGCGCGTCAACGACGTCTCATTTACCCTCCGCCGCGGCGAAATCCTCGGCATCGCCGGGTTAGTCGGCGCCGGGCGCACCGAAGCCGTACAGTGCCTGTTTGGCGTCTGGCCTGGGCGCTGGCAGGGAAGCATTTTTATCGATGGCCAACCGGTGACAATTAACAATTGCCAACAGGCGATTGCCCATGGCATCGCCATGGTGCCGGAAGATCGCAAAAAAGACGGCATCGTGCCGGTGATGGCAGTCGGCAAGAACATCACTCTCGCGGCGTTAAACCAGTTCACCGGCCCGGTGAGCAGTCTCGACGACGCCGCAGAGCAGCACTGCATCCAGCAGTCGATTCAGCGGCTGAAAATTAAAACGTCATCGCCGGATCTGGCGATTGGCCGCCTGAGCGGCGGCAATCAACAAAAGGCGATTCTGGCCCGCTGCCTGCTGCTCAACCCGCGCATCTTGATCCTCGATGAACCAACCCGCGGCATCGATATCGGCGCGAAATACGAAATCTACAAGCTTATCAATCAACTGGTGCAGCAAGGCATCGCCGTCATCGTCATCTCATCCGAACTGCCTGAAGTGCTCGGGCTGAGCGATAGGGTACTGGTGATGCACGAAGGCAAGCTTAAGGCCGATTTACTTAATCAAGGTCTGACCCAGGAACAGGTGATGGAAGCCGCGCTGAGGAGCGAACGCCATGTCGAAAAACACGTCGTCTGAAATCAAACTCACCCCATCCGCCCCTACCGCTTTTCCGGCGCTGAAAGGGCTCAATCTCCAGGTTTTCGTGATGATCGCCGCGATTATCGCCATTATGCTGTTTTTTACCTGGGTTACCGACGGCGCCTATTTGAGCGCACGTAATATTTCCAACCTCCTGCGGCAAACCGCCATCACCGGCATCCTCGCCGTCGGCATGGTGTTTGTGATCATTTCGGCGGAAATTGACCTCTCCGTCGGCTCGATGATGGGGCTGCTCGGCGGGGCGGCGGCGATTTTCGACGTCTGGCTCGGCTGGCCGCTACCGCTCACCATCCTCGTTACGTTGGTTATGGGGCTACTGCTCGGCGCGTGGAACGGATGGTGGGTCGCCTATCGTAAGGTGCCCTCTTTCATTGTGACCCTTGCCGGCATGCTGGCGTTTCGCGGAATTTTAATCGGCATTACCAACGGTACCACCGTCTCGCCCACCACGCCGGCAATGTCGCAAATCGGCCAAAGTTATTTACCGGACGGCATCGGCTTTGGAATCGGCGTTATTGGCATGGCGGCTTTTATCATCTGGCAATGGCGCGGACGGATGCGCCGACAGGCGTTAGGGCTGGCGACCACCAGTTCTGGCGGCGCTGTTGGTCGTCAGACCATCACCGCGGTTATCGTGCTGGGCGCTATCTGGCTGCTCAATGACTATCGCGGCGTGCCGACGCCGGTGCTCATACTCGCCGCTCTGCTGCTGGCGGGCATGTTTATGGCGACCCGCACCGCTTTTGGCCGCCGCATCTATGCCATTGGCGGCAATCTGGAAGCGGCTCGCCTCTCCGGGATTAACGTCGAGCGCACCAAGCTTGCGGTCTTCGCCATTAACGGCCTGATGGTGGCCATCGCCGGGTTGATTCTCAGCTCGCGGCTGGGAGCAGGTTCGCCTTCCGCCGGCAACATCGCCGAACTGGACGCTATCGCCGCCTGCGTGATTGGCGGCACCAGTCTGGCGGGTGGCGTCGGCAGCGTTGCTGGCGCGGTGATGGGGGCGTTTATTATGTCGGCGCTGGATAATGGCATGAGCATGATGGACGTCGCCACCTTCTGGCAATACATCGTCAAAGGCGCCATTTTACTGTTGGCGGTCTGGATGGATTCGGCTACCAAACGGAGAACATAACGGTATCACTATGAAAAATGCCCGAATAACTTGCGCCACCGCCAAACTTCGCAATAAGGCGCTTGAAATAATTCGGGCATTAGCCGGTATTGTATGACCGGGGTAAGAGCAGGAATATCATCTATGTTTGAAAAGCGTCACCGCATTACGCTGTTATTCAACGCCAACAAAGCCTATGACCGTCAGGTGGTTGAAGGCGTTGGCGAATATCTGCAGGCATCACAGCTGGAATGGGATATTTTTATCGAAGAGGATTTTCGCGCGCGTATCGAAAACATCAAAGAGTGGCTGGGTGATGGCGTGATCGCCGATTACGACGACCCGGAGATTGAAAAGCTACTGGCGGATGTCAAAGTGCCGATTATCGGCGTCGGCGGCTCTTACCATAAGCCAGAATGCTATCCGCCTGTTCACTATATCGCCACCGATAATGCCGCGCTGGTCGAAAGCGCATTCCTGCATCTGAAAGAAAAAGGCGTGAACCGCTTCGCCTTTTACGGGCTACCGACCTCCAGCGGCAAGCGCTGGGCGATGGAGCGCGAACACGCCTTCAGCCAGCTAGTCGCCAAAGAAAAATACCGTGGCGTGGTCTATCAGGGGCTGGAGACCGCGCCGGAGAACTGGCAGCATGCGCAAAATCGGCTCGCCGACTGGCTACAAACGCTGCCGCCGCAAACCGGCATTATCGCCGTGACCGATGCCCGGGCACGTCACGTCCTGCAGGCCTGTGAGCTGCTGCATATTCCGGTGCCGGAAAAATTGTGCGTTATCGGTATCGATAACGAAGAATTGACCCGCTATCTCTCCCGCGTCGCGCTCTCTTCCGTGGCGCAAGGTACCCGGCAAATGGGCTACCAGGCGGCGAAACTACTGCACCGTTTAATGGAAAACGAAGCGCTGCCGCTGCAGCGCCTGCTGGTGCCGCCGATGCGCGTCATTGAGCGGCGTTCCACCGATTATCGCTCACTCACCGACCCTGCGGTGATTCAGGCGATGCATTACATCCGCAACCACGCCTGCAAAGGCATTAAGGTTGAGCAGGTGCTCGACGCCGTCGGTATTTCCCGCTCTAATCTGGAGAAACGCTTTAAAGAAGAGGTCGGCGAGACCATCCACACGGTGATCCACAGCGAAAAGCTGGAAAAAGCGCGCAGCCTGCTGGTCTCCACCACGCTATCGATAAACGAAATTTCGCAGATGTGCGGTTATCCGTCGCTGCAGTATTTCTATTCGGTGTTTAAGAAAGAGTACGACGTGACGCCAAAGGAATACCGCGACCAGCACAGTGAAGTAATGATGTAGCGGGAAAGAAAAATGCCCGGGCTTACGCACCGGGCATTGATGATTACATATGAGCGGCAATTAAGCGCTGATTGTCATGATACATGGCGAAGAGATAGTTGTTGTAGCTCGACCCTTTTGTCGAATATCCCTTCAGCTTGTGGATCATCGCGCTGGCAGTTACTTCCTGATCCGTCTTACGCAGCTGTGCGCGAGACTTACGGAAGGATGAATAAGCCGGGTGCGTATTCAGGTTTTTTACATAAGCCTGAACCGACTGCTCGACAGATTCAAACTGGGAGTAGCCTTTCATTGCACCGCGACAGTTACCGCCGCCACACTTCATACCAAACAGGTTGTTGTTCTCACGCGCCAGCTTCGAGGTGCCCCAACCGCTTTCCGCCGCCGCCATGGTTGCCACCATGCTGTTCGGAATAATGTCGACGCGCTCAAGCAGCGAGTTCCATGGTATATGGCGAGTATTGCCAGACCACTTCACTTTATAACGTGAGGCGATGTCTTTCAGGCGCGCCTGCTCGCTCGGCGACCAACGGCCGTCGTATTGCTTAGAGACAAGCCAGTTACGATCTGCCGTGATCGCTTGATTTTGCTTTGTAATGTAAGGCATAACCGTCCGGAGAAACGCTTTTTTCCTTGGTGTCCCGGAAGGGTATTTTCGCAAATCAGGAAGTGAACTGCTCTTTACACTATTGCGAGAATACTCTTGTTTACTGCTAACCTTGATACTACTGGGCTTCTTTACTTTCTTAACTACTGAGGCTTTATGACTCTTTGTTGCTGTGTGCGTTGTCGCCAACACACTACCTGAAAATATACAGGTAAGTAACATGAGTATCGCAGCCCCATATCGTCGCATGGGAATCGATATCATTAGGTCTCCTGGTCGGATTTACTCATTCCAACACCTTGTTTTTCGCAAAAAATCGATAGTTGAATCGCGAATAGTATCAAAAATACCCAGAGAGAGCATCAAGAGAAATAGTCCAATTCCGAATCGCTGTCATCTGAAATCGGTTTCTACACCGTCGCGAAGGTGCAGAAATGCTATCTCCGTCTCATTTATAGCTCATTTTTTGAACTAAATCACTCACCCCTTTTCATCCTCCCCGCAAAATTACCGGCAGGATGAGTTCAACCTTATGGCGCGCAGGCACACTGTGATAAAAACCGCTAACAGGACTCCAGCATGAAACTCGCTGCGCTCGCCTCGCTACTGCTGCCCGGGATGGCTTTTGCCGCCTGGACAACCGCTGACTTTCCCGCCTTCACTGAACAGGATGCAGGCCGCTTCACGACGCAAAATGAGGTGACGAAGGGTACCCGCCCTTTGCGGATAAGTTTTGACCAACAGTGCTGGCAGCCTGCGGGGGCGATAAAACTCAATCAGATGCTATCGCTGGAACCTTGTCGGGATATGCCGCCGCAGTGGCGCGTATTCCGCGACGGGCGCTATACGCTGGAAGTCGATACCCGCTCCGGTACGCCAACGCTGATGCTGTCGCTGGCGGAGCAGGAAACAGCCAGCACGCAGCCGCTGGTGCGCCAGTGTCCGAAATGGGATGGTAAACCGTTAACGTTTGATGTCGGCCAGACGTTTGCCGAGGGAAGCCAGGTCCGCGATTTTTACAGCGGTAATCTCGCTACGGTGAAAGCAGGCAAAATCACGCTGCAGCCCGCCACAGGCAGTAATGGGCTCCTGCTGCTTGAACAAGCGGATAGCGCCGCCAGCGCGCCGTTTAACTGGCATAACGCCACGATCTATTTTGTCCTGACCGATCGCTTCGTCAACGGCAATCCGACCAATGACAACAGCTACGGGCGCCATAAAGACGGTATGCAGGAGATAGGCACCTTCCACGGCGGCGATTTACAGGGGCTGACCAGCAAGCTGGATTATCTTCAACAGCTTGGCGTCAACGCGCTGTGGATAAGTTCGCCGCTGGAGCAAATTCACGGCTGGGTTGGCGGCGGCGCCAAAGGCGACTTCCCCCACTACGCTTATCACGGTTACTACACCCAGGACTGGACCCGTCTTGACGCCAACATGGGTGACGAAGCCGATCTTCGGCAACTGGTCGATGAAGCCCATCGGCGCGGCATGCGCGTCCTGTTTGATATCGTCATGAATCATACCGGTTACGCCACGCTCGCCGATATGCAGGAATTTCACTTCGGTTCCTTGTACCTGAAAGGCGATGAACTGAAAAAAACACTTGGCGAGCGCTGGACCGACTGGAAACCGGCGCCGGGGCAAAGTTGGCATAGCTTCAATGACTATATCAACTTCAGCGATAAAGCGGGCTGGGAACAATGGTGGGGGAAAAAATGGATCCGCACCGATATCGGCGACTACGACAATCCAGGTTTCGACGATCTCACCATGTCGCTGGCGTTCCTGCCGGATCTGAAAACCGAATCGACGCTCCCTTCTGGCTTGCCAAATTTCTACCGTCACAAGCCGGATACCGCCGCCAAAGAGATAGCCGGCTACACGCCGCGCGACTATCTGACCCACTGGCTTAGCCAATGGGTACGCGACTACGGGATTGACGGCTTCCGCGTCGATACCGCGAAACACGTCGAACTGGACGCCTGGCAGCAGCTCAAAACCCAGGCCACGGCCGCGCTGGCAGACTGGAAAAAAGCGAATCCGCAGAAAGCGCTGGATGACGCGCCATTCTGGATGACCGGCGAGGCCTGGGGCCACGGCGTGATGCAAAGCGACTACTATCGCCACGGTTTCGACGCGATGATTAATTTCGATTATCAGGATCAAGCGGCGAAAGCAGCAAACTGTCTCGCAAACATGGACGCCACCTGGCAGCAAATGGCGGACAAGCTGCAGGATTTCAACGTGCTGAGCTATCTCTCCTCGCACGATACCCGCCTGTTCCGCGAAGGCGGCAGTCGGGCGGCGGAACTGCTATTACTCGCGCCAGGCGCCGTACAACTCTTCTATGGCGATGAATCTTCACGTCCGTTCGGCCCCACGGGTTCCGACCCGCTGCAGGGTACCCGCTCCGATATGAACTGGCAGGATGTTGTCGGTAGCGCATCCGATAACGTCGCGCACTGGCAAAAAATCGCCCAATTCCGCGCCCGCCATCCGGCCATTGGTATGGGTAAACAACAGACGCTGACGCTAGAGCAGGGCTATGGTTTCGTGCGTGAAAGCAGCGCTGATAAAGTGATGGTTGTCTGGGCCGGACAGCAATAGCAGTCGCTTACCGGGCTCCTTGCCGCTGGCGGGAGCCTTTTCAGCACAAATTACTAACATCTCCACTTTTAGCAGAACAAAAAATAGAACGCTCCCTCCTGTGCCGATTTGCACCGCGTTGACGCTGGCGTTATGGTAATTCCCTTTCCAGAAGACCAACAGAATATCCGCGATGACATTTTCACTTTTCGGCGACAAATTCACCCGTCATTCAGGCATCACCCGCCTGATGGAAGACCTCAATGACGGCCTGCGCACACCGGGCGCGATCATGCTGGGCGGCGGCAACCCCGCGCAAATCCCGGAGATGAATGAATACTTCAATAGCCTGCTGGCCGATATGCTGGATAACGGCAAAGCCCTTGATGCGCTTTGCAATTATGATGGTCCGCAAGGGAAAAGCGAGCTTCTGACCTTGCTTGCGCAAATGCTGCGCGAAGAATTAGGTTGGGAGATCGAACCACAGAATATTGCTCTGACGAATGGCAGCCAGAGCGCATTTTTCTACTTATTTAACCTGTTTGCCGGCCGCCGTGCCGACGGCACCACCCGCAAGGTGCTGTTCCCGCTGACGCCGGAATATATCGGCTACGCCGATTCCGGGCTGGAAGAGGATCTGTTTGTCGCCACCCGCCCCAACATTGAACTGCTGCCGGAAGGCCAGTTCAAATATCACGTGGACTTCGAACACCTGCAGATCACCGAAGAGACGGGAATGATCTGCGTCTCCCGGCCAACCAACCCGACCGGTAACGTCATTACCGATGAAGAGCTCATCAAACTGGATGCTCTCGCTAACCAGCATGGCGTCCCGCTGGTTATTGATAACGCCTATGGCGTACCTTTCCCCGGCATTATCTTTAGCGAAGCGCGCCCGCTGTGGAACCCGAATATTGTGCTGTGCATGAGTTTATCCAAGCTCGGACTGCCGGGCACCCGCTGCGGCATCATCATCGCCAACGAAAAAATCATCACCGCGATCAGCAATATGAACGGCATTATCAGCCTCGCCCCGGGCGGAATTGGGCCGGCGATGATGTGCGAAATGATCAAGCGCAAGGACCTGCTGCGGTTGTCCGAAACGGTAATTAAACCGTTCTATTATCAGCGTGTTCAGGAAACTATTGCTACCATTCGCCGCTATTTGCCGGAAGAACGCTGCCTGATTCATAAACCGGAAGGGGCGATTTTCCTGTGGCTGTGGTTTAAGGATCTGCCGATCTCCACCGAGCTGCTGTATCAGCGCCTGAAGCAACGCGGCGTGCTGATGGTACCGGGCGATTACTTCTTCCCGGGGCTGGACAAGCCGTGGCCGCATACGCATCAGTGCATGCGCATGAACTACGTGCCGGACCCGGAGAAAATCGAGGCGGGGGTTAAAATTCTTGCCGAAGAGATTGAGCGCGCCTGGCAGGAGCAAGACGCCTGATGATGTTCCCGGCCATCGCTGGCCGGGAACATCCAGTTACATTGCCTGCGCCGCCCAACGACGGCGCTCGGCGCTTAATCTTTCCAGCTCGGCGGGCTCAATACAGCGCAGCGCCTGAGTCGGGCAGGCCGCTACGCACGCCGGCCCCGTTTGCCGGTGCGCGCACAGGTCGCACTTCAGCGCCTGCACGCCTTCGTCGGTCAACATCACCGTCATCGCCCCATAAGGGCACGCCACCATACAGCTTTTACAACCAATGCACAGCCGTTGATCGACTCGCCAGACGTCGCCCTCATGGCGTATTGCCCCTTCCGGGCAGACGTTCGCGCAAGGGGCATCTTCGCACTGACGACACAGCGTCGCCGTTGATAACTCATCGCTCTTCACTACCCGGATCCGCGGCGCAAAGCGTCTTGCAGAAACGGTAGAACAATCCTGCCCCTGCTGATGCGACACCACGCAGGCCACCTCGCAGGTTCGGCAGCCAATACACTTTTGCGCATCGGCGATAATAAACCGGTTCATCCTCAACTCCCTTCGGGATAAAAACGCAGCGTGCCAGAAAAACCCCGCTGCGCGCTTTGATCCTGAATGGAATCAGCTGCGTTTTAGGCAAATACCCAGCAAGATCTCGCCAGTTGCCTTAGCCTTCGCGAATAACAAACCCCAGCTCGCGGGAAATCGCCTCTGCCGTT
The DNA here is from genome assembly GCF_050600755.1 of Klebsiella sp. 141162. Taxonomy (NCBI): domain Bacteria; kingdom Pseudomonadati; phylum Pseudomonadota; class Gammaproteobacteria; order Enterobacterales; family Enterobacteriaceae; genus Klebsiella; species Klebsiella sp. 141162. Next base: position 281,026 of record NZ_JAQIRI010000003.1, read on the forward strand.
TCACGCAATGGTTTGAGCAGATTTTTCTCACCAACCTGTTTCAGGCGCGAAGTCGACAGCGAAATCGAAATGGCGTAAGGCACGCGACCGTGAATATCGAATACCGGTACCGCCAGGCACGAGACGCCGAGTTCGTTCTCTTCGCGGTCCATCGCCATATTACGTTCGCGAATCTGCGCCAGCTCGTCGTTCATCGCCGGCAGGCCGGTAATGGTGTTACGGGTCAACGGCTGAATAATATCCTGATGGCTATCCCAGTAGCTGGCAACGTAGTCAGGATGGCCGAACGCCATGTAGATCTTACCCATCGCCGAACAGTACAGCGGCATATGCTGGCCAATATAGGCGCGGGTACGCAGCATACCGGTAGTCGGCTCCAGCTTATAAATCAGAATCGCGTGGTCGTCCTCACGGCTGGAGAAGTTCACCGTCTCGCCGGTGGCGATGTTTAAAGCTTCAAGATGCGGCGCAGCGACATGAATAATATTCAGCGACGACAGCGCCTTTTGGCCCACGGCTATAAATTTGGTGGTCAGGCGGTAACTTCCGGCGGCAGGCGCCGGCGTAACGTAGCCGCAGGACTGCAGGCCCTGCAACAACCGATGCACGGTACTTTTGTTCAGGCCCGCCAGTTCAGACAGATGCGCCAACGGACAACCGTTTGGATAGTTACTGAGGATCTCAATCAGCATTAACCCGCGAAATAGACTCTGGCTTCCGGCTGGCCTCTCTTTCTCTTGCGTCATTTCACTCTCTTTTGTGCCCATCGCTTCGGCTTCCTTTTTAATCGCGCTCTGATGGTAGCGCAAAGTGTGGTTCAGTTCACGATCTGAACCGAAAAAACACAACCAACTGATTTTAATGATTTTTAAAAATAGCATCTGCCGTTGATCTGTCAAAAATTGATCGTTATATTTGAAATCAGATTTCGATATGTGAAACGTAAAGATAAAAAATCACTCAAACCCTAAGGGGAACACGGGAATGAAAGTAACTTTTGCGCAGCTAAAAGAGGCGTTCAATCGGGTATTACTCTCACGCGGTATTGCGGCGGAAACCGCCGACGCCTGCGCGGAAATGTTCGCCCGCACCACGGAATCCGGCGTCTACTCACACGGAGTGAATCGCTTTCCACGTTTTATTCAGCAACTGGATAACGGCGATATCATTCCGGATGCGAAACCTCAGCGCGTCACCAGCCTTGGCGCTATTGAGCAGTGGGATGCCCGGCGTTCGATTGGCAATCTGACGGCGAAAAAGATGATGGATCGCGCCATTGAATTGGCCTCCGACCACGGCATTGGCCTGGTGGCATTACGCAACGCCAACCACTGGATGCGCGGCGGCAGCTACGGCTGGCAGGCGGCGGAAAAAGGCTATATCGGCATTTGCTGGACCAACTCCATCGCCGTCATGCCGCCGTGGGGCGCGAAAGAGTGCCGCATTGGCACCAATCCGCTGATCGTGGCAATTCCCTCCACTCCCATCACAATGGTCGATATGTCGATGTCGATGTTCTCTTACGGCATGCTGGAGGTTAATCGCCTGGCTGGCCGCACGCTGCCGGTAGATGGCGGGTTTGATGATGAAGGTAATTTGACGAAGGAACCCGGCGTGATTGAGAAAAATCGCCGTATCCTGCCGATGGGCTACTGGAAGGGTTCCGGTTTATCAATTGTGCTGGATATGATAGCCACTCTGCTTTCCAACGGTTCCTCCGTTGCTGAAGTCACCCAGGACAATAGCGACGAATATGGCGTATCGCAGATTTTCATCGCCATTGAAGTCGACAAGCTCATTGATGGCAAAACTCGCGATGCCAAACTACAGCGGATCATGGACTTTATCACCACCGCCGAACGCGCCGATGAAAATGTGGCGGTCCGCCTACCGGGCCACGAGTTTACGCGATTGCTGGAAGAAAACCGCCGTAATGGGATCACCGTCGACGACAGCGTATGGGCCAAAATTCAGGCTCTATAGGGGAAACCACTATGATCTTCGGCCATATTTCACAACCGAATCCGTGCCGTCTACCGGCAGCGATTGAAAAGGCGCTCGATTTTCTTCGGACTACCGATTTTCGCCACCAGCCGCCCGGCGTCGTCGAAATTGATGGTAAGAATATTTTTGCGCAGATCATCGATCTGACCACCCGCGCGGCGACAGAAAACCGTCCGGAGGTACATCGGCGTTATTTAGATATTCAGTTTCTCGCTTCCGGTGAAGAAAAAATAGGTATCGCCATCGATAGCGGAAATAACCAGATCAGCGAATCGTTATTAGAACAGCGCGATATTATTTTTTATCACGATAGTCAACATGAATCGTTTATTGAAATGATACCCGGTAGCTATGCCATATTCTTTCCACAAGATGTGCATCGCCCTGGATGCATTAAAATGACTGCCACCCCTATTAGAAAAATAGTCGTCAAGGTAGCTATCGATATTCTGTAAAAGAACTAATTATCTCATTAAATTTACAGGAGCACATAATGAACATTACTACCGGTTATATTATCGGTGCGTATCCCTGTGCCCCCTCATTTCACCAAAAGAGTGAAGAGGAAGAGAAGGAATTCTGGCGACAACTTGCCGATACTCCAGATATTCGTGGCATAGAACAGCCTTGTCTTGAGCATATCCATCCTTTAGGCGATGAGTGGCTGCTGCGCCATACGCCGGATAACTGGCAAATTGTGATTACCGCCATTATGGAAACCATGCGCCGCCGCGGAGAAAACGCGGGCTTCGGTCTGGCCTCCAGCGATGAACAACAGCGTGTAGCCTGCGTTGAATACTACCGCCACCTTCATCGCAAAATTAATAAAATCAACGGTATTCAACCCGGTAAAGTCACCGCGCTTGAGTTACAGGCCGCGCCGCTGGCGGGAGATCAAAACATCGCCCAGGCAACGGACGCCTTTTCCCGCTCGCTCAAAGAAATCGCCAGTTGGGACTGGCGCTGCGACCTGGTGCTGGAACACTGTGACGCGATGAATGGCCCGGTGCCGCGTAAAGGCTTCCTGCCGCTGGATAATGTACTGGAAGTTATTGCCGACTATGAGATAAGCGTGTGCATTAACTGGGCGCGCTCGGCCATTGAAGGCCGCGATACCGCGCTGCCGTTGGCCCATACCCGGCAGGTTAAACAGGCCGGTAAACTGGGCGCGCTGATGTTTTCCGGCACCACCCAAACAGGCGAATATGGCGAATGGCAGGATTTACACGCGCCGTTTGCCCCCTTCTGCCCGCAAAGCCTGATGACCGCGCAGCATGCCCGCGATATTTTCGCCTGCGCCGCCGGCGCATCGTTGCAGTTCGCCGGTATTAAATTACTGGAAATAGACGCGAATGCCGATGTTAACCACCGCATAGCCATTTTGCGTGACGGTATCACCCTATTAAAAAACGCATAAGAACAACTACGTTTTCATTGTCATAATATTTACTCTACGAGAATATTAATATGAACATGACCTCTCGCCCTACAGCAAAAGATATTCCACGCCAGCGTTGGCTGAGAATTATCCCACCGATTCTTATTGCCTGTATTATTTCCTATATGGACCGCGTTAATATCGCATTTGCGATGCCGGGCGGTATGGATGCCGAACTGGGTATTTCCGCCACCATGGCGGGGCTCGCTGGCGGTATTTTCTTTATTGGTTATTTATTCTTACAAGTCCCTGGCGGAAAAATTGCCGTACACGGCAGCGGCAAGAAATTTATCGGCTGGTCGCTGGTCGCCTGGGCCATTATTTCCGTACTGACCGGTTTAATCACCAATCAATATCAACTGCTGATCCTGCGCTTCTTATTAGGGGTAGCGGAAGGCGGCATGCTGCCGGTGGTGCTAACGATGATCAGCAACTGGTTCCCGGACGCTGAACGCGGCCGCGCCAACGCCATTGTGATTATGTTTGTGCCGATTGCCGGGATTATTACCGCCCCGCTGTCAGGCTGGATCATCACCGTTCTCGACTGGCGCTGGCTATTTATTATCGAAGGCTTGCTCTCGGTGGTCGTGCTGGCGCTGTGGGCATACACCGTTTATGACCGTCCGCAGGAAGCGCGCTGGATATCCGCAGCGGAAAAAACCTACCTGGTCGAAACGCTGGCGGCGGAACAAAAGGCGATTGCCGGAACTGAAGTCAAAAATGCCTCGCTCGGCGCGGTGCTCTCTGACAAAACCATGTGGCAGCTCATCGCCCTTAACTTCTTCTACCAAACCGGGATTTACGGTTACACCCTGTGGCTGCCGACCATTCTGAAAGAGCTGACCCATAGCAGCATGGGACAAGTCGGCGTGCTCGCCATCCTGCCCTACGTTGGCGCGATTGCCGGTATGTTCCTTTTCTCTTCGCTCTCCGATCGTACCGGCAAACGCAAGCTATTTGTCTGCCTGCCGCTGATCGGCTTCGCACTGTGCATGTTCCTCTCCGTGGCGTTGAAAAATCACATCTGGCTGGCCTATGCCGCGCTGGTTGGCTGCGGATTCTTCCTGCAATCCGCCGCAGGCGTGTTCTGGACCATACCGGCACGCCTGTTCAGCGCCGAAATGGCCGGCGGCGCCCGCGGGGTGATCAACGCTCTCGGTAACCTCGGCGGCTTCTGCGGCCCTTACGCCGTGGGCGTACTGATCACCCTCTACAGCAAAGATGCCGGCGTCTATTGCCTGGCTATCTCACTGGCGCTGGCGGCCCTGATGGCGCTGCTGCTGCCGGCAAAATGCGATGCCGGCGCAGCACCCGCAAAGACGATGACTCCGCGTAACCACGCAGCTTAAAACTGTCCCGGACGGCCAGGCGTCGTCCGGAAAAACTGGAAGACTAAGATGAGTGAAAAAGAGACCTTCTGGCTGGGTATCGATTGTGGCGGTACTTATCTAAAAGCCGGTTTATATAACAGCCAGGGCGTAGAGCGGCGTATCGAGCGCTGCCCTTTACGCACCCTCAGCGCGCAGCCGGGATACGCCGAGCGGGAAATGGATCTGCTCTGGCAACGCTGCCATGAAACCATCGCCAGGCTGCTCAGCGCCGCTAACGTCAATGGTAAGCAAATCAAGGGCATCGCTATCTCCGCGCAGGGCAAAGGGCTATTTCTACTTGATAAACAGGATCGCCCGTTAGGTAACGCGATGCTCTCCTCCGATCGTCGGGCGTTGGAAATCGTTCAACGCTGGCAGCAGGATGGCATCCCTGAGCGACTGTATCCCCTTACCCGCCAGACGCTGTGGACCGGCCATCCCGCTTCATTGCTGCGGTGGCTGAAAGAAAATGAACCGCAGCGCTATGGGCAAATCGGCTGCGTCATGATGGCCCATGATTATCTTCGCTGGCGTTTAACCGGGATGAAGGGCTGCGAAGAGAGCAACATTTCTGAGTCCAATCTCTACAACATGAACAGCGGGCAATACGACCCACGCCTGACCCAGTGGTTAGGCATAAGTGAAATTGACGAGGCGCTACCGCCGATCGTCGGCTCTGCGGAAATATGCGGGGAAATCACCGCTCAGGCGGCCGCCGTTACCGGTCTGGCGGCGGGAACGCCCGTCGTCGGCGGTCTGTTTGATGTGGTTTCTACCGCGCTCTGCGCGGGCCTCAATGATGAATCAGTGCTCAATGCGGTGATGGGGACCTGGGCGGTTACCAGCGGGATCACCCACGGGCTGCGTGAGCATGAAGCTCATCCTTACGTCTATGGCCGTTTCGTCAATGACGGTGAATACATCGTCCACGAAGCGAGCCCCACCTCTTCCGGCAATCTTGAATGGTTTACCGCGCAGTGGGGCGGGCTCTCATTTACCGAGATTAATGAGGCCGTCGCCAGCCTGCCAAAAGCGGGAAGCGAGCTCTTCTTTCTGCCGTTCCTTTACGGTAGTAACGCCGGCCTGGAGATGACCGGCGGTTTTTACGGCATGCAGGCCATGCACACCCGCGCGCATTTACTACAGGCGGTGTATGAAGGGGTGGTCTTCAGCCATATGACGCATCTCAACCGCATGCGCGAGCGCTTTACCCAAGTCCAGGCTCTGCGCGTCACCGGCGGTCCGGCGCATTCCGAGGTATGGATGCAAATGCTGGCGGACGTCAGCGGTCTGCGCATCGAACTGCCGCAGGTTGAAGAGACCGGTTGTTTTGGCGCCGCGCTTGCCGCCCGCGTCGGTACCGGCGTCTATCGCCACTTCCGCGAGGCCCTGAGCAGCCTGCAGCATCCGGTACGAACCCTGCTGCCTGACATGACCGCACACCGTCTTTATCAGCGTAAATACCGCCAATACCAGCAATTGATTAGCGCACTACAGGGCTATCACGCCCGCATTAAGGAGCACACATTATGAGCCGACCATTACTACAACTGGCGCTCGACCATACCAGCCTGGAAGCCGCCCAGCGCGATGTCGCCGTACTGCGCCATCACGTTGATATCGTGGAAGCGGGCACAATTCTGTGTCTGACGGAAGGACTCAACGCGGTAAAAGCCCTGCGCGCCCAGTGTCCGGATAAAATTATCGTCGCCGACTGGAAAGTCGCCGACGCTGGCGAAACGCTGGCCCAACAGGCCTTTGCCGCAGGCGCCAACTGGATGACCATTATCTGCGCCGCGCCGCTGGCGACCGTTGAGAAAGGCCATGCCGTCGCCCAGTCCTGCGGCGGCGATATTCAGATTGAACTCTTCGGTAACTGGACGCTGGATGACGCGCGCGACTGGTACCGCATCGGCGTCCGCCAGGCGATTTATCACCGCGGCCGCGATGCACAGGCCAGCGGCCAGCAGTGGGGCGACGCCGATCTGGCGCGTATGAAAGCGCTGTCGGATATCGGCCTGCAACTGTCTATTACCGGCGGCATCACGCCGGCCGACTTACCCCTGTTTAGCGATATTGACGTCAAAGCGTTTATTGCCGGACGCGCGCTGGCGGGCGCGGCGCAGCCCGCGCAGGTGGCAGATGATTTCCACGCCCAAATCAACGCCATCTGGGGAGAACAGCATGCGTAATCATCCCTTAGGCATCTATGAGAAAGCGCTGGCGAAAAATCTTAGCTGGCCAGAACGGCTGGTGCTGGCGAAAAGCTGCGGTTTTGATTTTGTCGAAATGTCGGTCGATGAAACCGACGAACGTCTGGCGCGCCTGGAGTGGAGCGCCACCCAGCGCGCCTCTCTGGTCGCGGCGATGCTGGAGACCGGGGTAGCCATTCCGTCAATGTGCCTGTCTGCCCATCGCCGCTTCCCGTTTGGCAGCCGCGATGAGCCAACCCGCCTGCGGGCGCGCGAGATCATGACCAAAGCCATTCAGCTGGCTCGCGATTTAGGGATTCGCACCATCCAACTGGCAGGCTATGACGTCTACTACGAAGAACACGATGACGGCACGCAGCAACGCTTTGCCGAAGGGCTGGCGTGGGCGGTCGAACAGGCGGCCGCGGCGCAGGTCATGCTGGCGGTCGAAATCATGGACACCGCGTTTATGAACTCCATCAGCAAATGGAAAAAGTGGGACGAGATGCTCGCCTCGCCGTGGTTCAGCGTCTATCCGGACGTCGGCAATCTGAGCGCCTGGGGCAACGACGTCAGCGCCGAGCTTAAACTGGGCATCGACCGCATCGCCGCTATCCATCTTAAAGACACGCTACCCGTAACCGCACAATCGCCGGGGCAGTTTCGCGACGTCCCCTTCGGCGAGGGTTGTGTCGATTTTGTCGGCCTCTTCAAAACGCTGCATGAGCTGAACTATCGCGGTTCATTCTTAATTGAGATGTGGACGGAAAAAGCTAAAGAGCCGGTACTGGAAATTATACAGGCGCGCCGCTGGATAGAAGCGCGGATGCAAGAAGGAGGTTTCACATGTTAGAACAATTGAAGTCTGAAGTATTAGCCGCCAACCTGGCGCTACCTGCGCATCAGCTGGTGACGTTCACCTGGGGCAACGTGAGCGCCGTCGATGAAACGGGCAAGCTGATGGTTATCAAGCCATCCGGGGTGGAGTACGACGTCATGCGCGCTGACGACATGGTGGTCGTCGATATCGCCAGCGGCCATGTGGTTGAAGGCGCTAAAAAGCCCTCCTCCGATACGCCAACCCACCTTGCCTTGTACCGCCGCTACCCGCAAATCGGCGGTATCGTTCACACCCACTCGCGCCACGCGACGATCTGGTCGCAGGCAGGGTTGGATTTACCGGCCTGGGGCACCACGCACGCGGATTATTTTTATGGCGCGATCCCCTGTACCCGCCTGATGACTGCCGATGAAATTAATGGTGAATATGAGTATCAGACCGGCGAGGTGATCGTTAAAACCTTTGAAGCGCGCGATCTCGATCCCATGCAGGTCCCGGCAGTGCTAGTGCATTCACACGGTCCGTTTGCGTGGGGTAAAAACGCCGCCGACGCCGTGCATAATGCCGTCGTCCTCGAAGAGTGCGCTTATATGGGGCTTTTTTCCCGTCAGCTCACGCCACAGCTGGCCGATATGCAGCAAGAACTGCTCGACAAACATTATCTGCGTAAGCACGGCGCGAATGCCTATTACGGACAGGACACGCCTTCTATGCCGAATTAATGTGCTCTTTGCAGTAGCATCGCTTCCAGGCCGCGGGAGTCAGGCTGGTATGTTTGCGAAAGATTTTGCGGAAATAGCCCACATCGTTAAAGCCGCACTGCCGCGCCACCTCGCTAAGCGATAATGAATCGCTGATTAACAGCTTCTCCGCCGCCCTTACCCGTTGGCGGTGTAATGCGTCGGTCAGCGTTAAATGAAACGCATGGCGATAAACCCGCCCGAGATAGTCCGCGTTGCAGTGCAGTTCTTTGGCGAGGGTCGCCGCGGAAAGCGGCAGATGATACTGGGTAAGGATTATCTGCTGTGCTTTCCACGCCAACGCATTACCAGGAGTATCGACCGGCAACTCTTCTGCAGCGGCGGAAAGTTGCTGCAAAATCAGCAGCAATATTAATTCCAGCGCGACGCTGCGATGAATATTTTCCTGCTCACGCAAGAATTGGCGGAATAGCGAAATAATATATTGAGGTTCAGCTACGCGGGTATGCTGCGGCAGCGCAATTTTTGGCTGACATGATGAAACCAACGCCTCCGGGATCATTTCAAAATGGAGCCAGTAGAATTTAAGGTCTGCCGGAAATTGTTCCACACCTACATGTAACCGCTCCGGCCAAAGCAGCAAACTTTCTCCGGCACGAACGCAGAATGTCTCCTCATCTTCGCGAATCGTTAATGTCCCCTTTTCAACAAAAATGATCTCCCAGGACTGTAACTTCCTCGCCGGGTGGCTGCCGACGCCGCGAGAAATAAACAGGCCACCATTTTGGACTTTAATTGGCAGCGGCATGGATAAATTAAGCATATATATTCAATATTCTATTATCACGGCAATAATTAAGTGGATTACGCTTTGATTATTCATCATAAAATAGCGCTCTGCCGGATCGAAATCACATTTTCGCGATGAAGTCGGAATCGTCATCTTTTTATACTTTTTCCTTCCCTTGTTGCCGTTAATATTCCGTGCAAAATAATTAACGTACTTTGCTAATGACAAAACCAAAGCCCGCCATACAGCGGAATATTTTCCGAATATCCTTCCCGGGAGTTATTTATGACTTCGGCTCCGATTACCACAAGTGAAATAGCGCAACGCGCGCAGGACGACACGTTATCCCTCCGTGAAAAAATAGGTTACGGCCTGGGAGATGCCGGCGGGACCGTGATTACCTGCCTGATCATGAATTTTCTGACCTTTTTTTATACCGATGTCTTTGGTCTCACCCCAGCGCTGGTCGGCACGATGTTTCTTGCGCTGCGCGTTTTCGATGCCATTTCCGACCCGGTCATGGGCGTGCTGGCCGACCGCACGCAGAGCCGCTGGGGGCGCTTTCGCCCGTGGCAGCTATGGATTGCGGTGCCCATCGGCATTATCGGCGTCCTGACCTTCACGGTGCCGGATGCCGGCATGGGGGTAAAAATCGCCTGGGCGTTTGGCACTTATCTGCTGCTTTCCGTCAGCTACACCGCCATCAACGTTCCCTACTGCGCGTTAATCAACACCATGACCAGCCGCCACAACGAGGTGATCTCCTGCCAGGCGTGGAGATTCGTCCTGTGCGGTGTGGCCGGTTTTCTGGTCTCCGTCGGTCTGCCGTGGCTGGTGAAAGCGCTCGGCCAGGGCAATATCGCACAGGGCTATCAGTACGGCGTCGGCGTACTGTGCGCCATTGCCGTGGTGATGTTCCTGTGCTGCTTTTTCTGGGTGCGCGAGCGCGTGTCGCTGGATGTGATGGGCAAATTTACCCTCCGCGAACATGTTGCCGGGCTGCGTAAAAACGATCAGCTGCTGCTGATGCTGGTGATGTCTTTCCTGCTGATCAACGTGTTTAACATCCGTGGCGGCGGCTACATGTATTTCATCACCTACGTGCTGGGCGGCTCGACCGGCTACACCTCACTCTTTTTCACCATGGTGACTTTCGCTTCGATTTTCGGCTCCGTCATTATTAACCTGCTGTCACGCCGCTTCGATACGGTTAAGCTTTACTATTACACCAACCTGCTGCTTGCCGCGCTGGCGGTAGCGATGTGGTTCCTGCCGACCGGGCCCGCCTGGCAAACCTTGTGGCTGGCGGTCATCCTCGGCAACGGCATTATTCTCGGCTTCACCCTGCCGCTGCATTTCTCGCTGATGGCCTTCTCCGATGACTATGGCGAATGGAAAACCGGCGTGCGCTCCTCGGGGATGAACTTCGCCTTCAACCTGTTCTTTATCAAGCTCGCCTGGGCCTCAAGCGCCGGCATTATCAGCCTGGTCTTTATTTTCGTCGCCTATCAGCCAGGCGCCGATAACCAAACGGCCTCTTCACTGGCCGGGATCGCCGCGATGGAAACCCTACTGCCCGCGCTCTTTCACCTGTTGCTGGCGTTCGCCATCCGCGCCTGCAAGCTCAATAACCCTATGATGTCGCGCATCGCCACCGACCTGCGCGCGCGTCACGTTCAGTCTTAAGGAGTCTCCGTCATGTCCGTAATGGAAGTCGATCTGCACAAGCTTAAAATTAATGATCCGTTCCTCGGTCAGTATCAGCAACTGGTGCGCGATGTCGTGATCCCCTACCAGTGGGACGCGCTCAATGACCGGATCGCCGAGGCCGATCCAAGCCACGCGATAGAAAACTTCCGCATCGCCGCCGGGCTACAGGAAGGGGAATTTTATGGCATGGTTTTTCAGGATAGCGATGTGGCGAAATGGCTGGAGGCCGTCGCCTGGTCGCTATGCCAACAGCCGGATGCCGAGCTGGAAAAAACCGCCGATGAGGTGATCGAACTGGTGGCTGCCGCACAGTGCGCCGATGGCTATCTCAACACCTATTTCACGGTAAAGGAGCCGAACGCCCGCTGGACCAACCTTGCCGAATGCCACGAGCTATACTGCGCCGGGCATATGATTGAAGCGGGCGTCGCTTTCTTTCAGGCCACCGGCAAACGCCGCCTGCTGGAGGTGGTTTGCCGCCTGGCGGACCACATTGATAGCGTCTTCGGCCCCGCCGACCACCAGCTGCACGGCTATCCGGGCCACCCGGAGATTGAACTGGCGCTGATGCGCCTGTATGACGTCACTCAGCAGCCGCGCTATCTGGCGCTGGTCAATTACTTCGTCGAACAGCGTGGAACACAGCCACACTTTTACGATATCGAATACGAGAAACGCGGCAAGACGTCCTACTGGAACACCTACGGCCCGGCATGGATGGTAATGGACAAACCCTACAGCCAGGCGCATCTGCCGATTGCCGAACAGCCCACTGCCATTGGTCACGCGGTACGTTTTGTCTACCTGATGACCGGCGTCGCGCATCTGGCGCGGCTGAGCAAGGACGAAGGCAAGCGCCAGGATTGCCTGCGGCTGTGGAACAATATGGTCCAGCGCCAGTTGTATATTACCGGCGGCATCGGCTCACAAAGCAGCGGTGAGGCGTTTAGTAGCGATTACGATCTGCCAAATGATACGGTATACGCGGAAAGCTGCGCCTCTATTGGGCTGATGATGTTTGCCCGCCGGATGCTCGAGCTAGAAGCGGACAGCCAGTATGCCGACGTCATGGAGCGCGCGCTTTACAACACCGTGCTGGGCGGCATGGCGCTCGACGGTAAGCACTTCTTCTACGTCAACCCGCTGGAAGTACAACCAAAAGCGCTGAAATTCAACCATATCTACGACCATGTGAAGCCCGTCCGCCAGCGCTGGTTTGGCTGCGCCTGCTGCCCGCCGAATATCGCCCGCGTGCTGACCTCGCTCGGCCACTATATCTACACGCCGCGCGATGAGGCGCTGTATATCAACTTGTATGTCGGCAATCAGGTAGAAGTTGCGGTCGGCGAGGAGACATTGCGCCTGCGCATCAGCGGCAACTATCCGTGGCAGGAACAGGTCAAAATCGCCATCGATTCGCCTGTCGCGATCGCTCATACTCTGGCGTTACGCCTGCCGGACTGGTGCGACCATCCGCAGGTGACGCTGAACGGCCTTCCGGTCGCCGAGGATATCCGCAAAGGCTACCTGCACATCAATCGCCGCTGGCAGGAAGGCGATACCCTGGTACTGACGCTGCCGATGCCGGTGCGTCGTCTGTATGGCAATCCGCTGGTGCGCCATCAGGCAGGCCAGGTCGCCCTGCAGCGCGGCCCGCTGGTCTACTGCCTGGAACAGGCGGATAACGGCGAGGCGCTGCATAATCTGCAGCTGCCACGCGATGCGCAGTTCACCACCTTTGAAGGAAAAGGGATTTTCGCTCATAAAATGCTGATTCAGGCGCCGGGCTACAAGCTGACGGCAGAACAGGCGGAGCAGCAGACGCTCTGGCGATACGACAGCCCCGCCGCTACCCGCGAGGCGCAGACGCTCACGTTCATTCCGTGGTTTAGCTGGGCTAACCGCGGCGAAGGTGAAATGCGGGTGTGGGTACAGGAAAGCGCATAAGCAAAAGGCAAGAAAAACGCCCGGCAGCAAAGGCCGGGCGCTTTTTGTTTTACATCGCGGCGCGGAAAATCGCCATGATTTCTTCGTGGGTCGCCTGAATCGGATTGGTTAAACCGCAGGCATCTTTCAGCGCGTTGCTGGCCAGCAGCGGAATATCCTCTTCTTTAACGTTCAGATCGCGCAGACCGGCCGGAATGCCGACTTTACGCGCCAGCTCGCGGATAGCCGCGATGCAGGCTTCCGCCCCCTGTTTATCGTTTAGCCCGGCAACGTTCACGCCCATCGCCTGCGCGCAGTCACGCAGACGCACGGCGGCGACGCTGCAGTTATACTCCTGCACGAATGGCAGCAGGACGGCGTTGCAGACGCCGTGCGGCAGATCGTAGAAGCCGCCCAGCTGGTGCGCCATCGCGTGGACATAGCCCAGCGACGCGTTGTTGAAGGCCATCCCGGCGAGGAACTGCGCATAGGCCATTGCTTCACGCGCCTGTTCATTACCGCCATCTTCCACTGCGTGAGTTAAATTCTGTGAAATCATGGTCATCGCTTTCAACGCGCAGGCATCGGTGATCGGCGTCGCCGCGATAGAAACATAGGCTTCGATAGCGTGAGTCAGCGCGTCCATACCGGTAGCGGCGGTCAGTGATTTCGGCATCCCCATCATCAGCGAAGAGTCGTTAACCGACAGAACCGGCGTCACGTGCTTATCGACAATCGCCATTTTGATGTGGCGATCGACATCGGTGATGATGCAGAAGCGGGTCATTTCAGAAGCCGTACCGGCGGTGGTATTGATAGCGATCATCGGCAGTTGCGGTTTTGCCGAACGGTCCACCCCTTCATAGTCACGGATGTTGCCGCCGTTTGCCGCGACCAGCGCGATCCCTTTCGCGCAATCGTGCGGCGAACCGCCGCCCAGAGAAATCACGCAGTCGCAGTTATTCTCTTTCAGCAGCGCCAGGCCGTTTTCGACGTTCAGAGTCGTCGGGTTCGGGTGCACGCCGTCATACACCACGCTGAAGATATCCCGTTCCTGCAACGCCTTTTGTACTTCACCCGCCATACCTAATTTATTCAGCATCGCGTCGGTGACGATTAATGCCCGACGATATCCGTATTGCTGGATAGTATTCATCGCTTCAGTAACAGAACCAGCGCCAATAACGTTTACTGGCGGAATATAAAAAGTCGATGCAGCCATGATGATTCCTTCATTTAGGTGAATATCATGGAAGGGTACGAGGATGTCGCAATAAAAAACATGACCTGAACGCCATTTTTGGCAAGAAATTGGATGAAAAACAGTACGTTAATATTTTCATTTTTAACGTACTGTTAAACATTACCGGCTTAATTTTTCATTTGCGTTATTATTCGCCGTTTTTATTTTCAGGGAATAACAGCGCGTCGCGGAGAAGATGATCGTTACCACGACGGCGGGTAAAGCCAATGCGGTCGAAATATTCAAGAATTTGAATCGCCAGTTTACGGCCAATATTTAGCGTATCGCGAAAATCCGCTGCGCAGGTGGAACCGCGCTGCAGATCCAGGCGGCGGATCAACTGCGCAAATTCAACGATGCGATCGTTGCGATAATAACGATCTTTTACGATCGCCGTAATCATCCCCTGCTGCGCCGCCTGCCGCAGCACCGCGCGCATCAACGACTCTTCGACGTTCAGATCGCGCGCCAGGTCGCGTACCCACCATGGCTCATCGGCGAAGAGCGGTTCCACGCGCTGCCAGATGGCCTGCTGCTCATCGGTAAATCCGGCTTTATGCTCCGGCAGGTGCAGCCAGCCGTGATGGCTTTGAATGACGCCGCTGCTGCGCATCTGTTCAATCAACAGCAGCACCAGCGCTTCATCTTCCATCGGCAGCGCAATTCGCCGCAGGCGTTCACGACCGGGCCCCGGCTCATCGCGATGCTGGTCGTGATAACGGGCCAGCGCGTCGAGCAGCTTTTTCTGCCAGCGGGCGGCCAGCGGCGCGCTAAGCAAACTGTTACCGGCCTGCAGATAATCCGGACGGTTAATTAATGCCGTCAGGCCGTCGGCGCTCAGCTGCCGCGCCCAGGCAAACTCGTCAAGACGCACCGCATCACGCTGCAGATGAATATCCAACGCCTGCGCGTCGTCTCGCGCGGCGGCGAGCAAAGAGAGCCACTGCAGATATTCCGGTTTGCGTTTACCGCGGCGCGGCGGATTCAGCGTCACCACCCGCGCGCCAGCCAGCGTCAAACGGGCGGAGATATCGCGCAACACCAGGCGATCGTTATCCGCCAGCCACAGCGGAGTATCCAGCACCAGCTCGGCCAAATTGCCTTCCAGTAGCGAAACGCGGCCGGTGATATGGCTGGCGGCATGGTGGATATGCAGCGACTGCCACTGGCTGAGGGGCGCGTGGCAGGTGAGCTCGACAATCGCCCGCTCGCAAGGTTCTGCAGGTTGCGCCGAGAGCAGCCAGTCGCCGCGGCTGAGATCCTCTTTTTGCGCGTCGCCGACGATGTTCAGCGCGATACGCTGCCCGGCCCGCGCCTGTTCAACCGGCTGATTCTGCGCATGCAGCCCGCGGACGCGCATGGGTTTATTGGCGCCGGTCAGCCAGAGGGTATCGCCGATTTTTACCTCGCCGGATAACGCCGTCCCGGTAACCACCAGCCCCGCGCCCTTGACGGTAAAGGCGCGATCCAGCGCCAGACGAAAACGCTGCTGTCGCGGATGCTCGCGCTCAGCCAGCTGAAGCAAATGGCTGCGCAGTTCGGCAATGCCGAGATTTTCCGTCGCCGCGGTGGCGAAAAAAGCAGCGGCATCGAACCCCAGCTCGCTCAGCGTGGATTCTACCTGCGCCCGAACTTCGGCAACGCGGGCCGCTTCCACGCGGTCCGTTTTGGTCAACGCGACGGTTAACGTCGGTTTTCCCGTTAACTGCAGAATCGCCAGATGCTCGCGGGTTTGCGCCATCACGCCGTCATCACAGGCCACCACCAACAGCGCGTGATCGATCCCGCCCACGCCGGCCAGCATGTTGGACAAAAACTTTTCATGCCCCGGAACATCGATAAAACCCAACACCCGGCCATCGGGCTGCGGCCAATAGGCGTAGCCGAGATCGATAGTCATCCCGCGTGATTTCTCTTCCGGCAGGCGATCGGCGTTGACGCCGGTAATCGCCTGCAGCAGCGTGGTTTTGCCGTGGTCCACATGACCGGCGGTGGCAATAATCATCTCAATAACATCTCCATAAACCGGGGTTCATCTTCAAGACAGCGCAGATCCAGCCACAGACGGCCATCATAGATTCTGCCGATCGTCGGTATCGGTAAGGCGCGCCAGCGGGCGGCCAGCGCTTCCAGCTGGCTGCCGCGACCATCGCGCGGCGTAAAGGTTAACGCGGCGCTGGGCAGTCGGTCGACCGGCAACGACCCGCTGCCAATCTGCGACAAACACGCTTCAACGCGCACCTCAAAATCGCTATAGTGCGCCGCCAGCCCAGGCTGTATGCGCTCGCCCTGCTGGCGAATATCCTCGGCGCGGCGAGTTAGCAAGCGTAGCGTCGGCAGCTCGTCGGCCAGCGCTTCCGGATGCAAATACAGGCGCAGAGTCGCCTCCAGCGCCGCCAGGGTCATTTTATCCGCCCGCAGCGCGCGCTTAAGCGGATGACTCTGTAACTTCGCGATCAGCGACCTGTCGCCGACGATAATCCCCGCCTGCGGCCCGCCGAGCAGCTTATCGCCGGAAAAGCTCACCAGGTTCACGCCCGCGGCAATCAATTCCTGCGGCATCGGCTCTTTCGGTAAACCGTACTGGCTCAAATCCACCAGCGAGCCGCTGCCGAGATCGGCCACCACCGGTACGCCATATTCGCGGCCAATTTCCGCCAGTTCCGCTTCATCAATCGCTTTGGTAAAACCTTCAATGCTGTAGTTGCTGGTATGCACTTTCATCAGCAGGGCGGTCTGCTCATTGATAGCCTGACGATAATCTTTGCCGTGGGTGCGGTTAGTGGTGCCCACTTCATGCAGCAGACAGCCGGCCTGGCGCATGACGTCGGGGATGCGAAATGCGCCGCCGATCTCGACCAGTTCGCCGCGCGAGACCACCACTTCTTTCCCGCTGGCCGTCGCCGCCAGCATCAGCAGCACCGCCGCCGCGTTGTTATTGACGATACAGGCATCTTCCGCGCCGGTAATGCGGCACAGCAGATCGGCCAATGCCCGGTCGCGATGACCGCGTCCGGCATCGTCGAGATCGTATTCCAGCGTGACCGGCGCGCGCATCGCCTGCGCTACCGCCTGTACCGCGGCTTCCGCCTGGATTGCGCGCCCCAGATTGGTGTGCAGCACGGTGCCCGTGAGGTTGAATACCGGACGCAGCGCGCTCTGCTGGTTAAGATTCAGCCGGCTGGCGGTCTCTTGCGGCCAGTCGTCGCACCACTCTGGCAATGCCTGCGCCTGGCGGATATGCTCCCGCGCCTCATCCAACATCTGGCGCAGCAGCGCCACGATTTGCGAATGGCCATGACGATCGAGCAGTAAAGCAAAAGCGGGATCGCGAAGTAAACGATCAATGGCCGGAAGCCGGGTATAAAGCGCGCGAGTATCGGTAGACATGAGTGAACCTGACGATAAGTTATTTTCCCCCCTCCCGACGGGAGAGGGAGTCAACAATGAGTGGCGATTGTAACGCCTGCGCGAGGAAACTGTTACCTGCCTGGGTCAACTCCCTGGCGGTTCGGTACGCGCAAAACTGGTGCGCTGAAATAAGGTCTCGACCAGTTTGACCAGTTTTGGCCGCGTCGCGCACCATCCGGGAGCCACGCGACGGAAATTCAGATAAGCAATGGCGCAGGCGGCAGTAATGGTCGCCAGATTCAGTTCACCATTACGCAAGGTACCGTCGGCGGCATACCCTTCCAACATATCAAGACCGCGGGCGATTTTTTCCCGCTGGCGGAGCAGCTCGGTTTCTGACTGCTGGGCCGCCGGACGCGCTTTTTCCCGCACCAGCGCGATCGCCGCCTCCATGATGCCGTCAGATAAGGCTTCCAGCTGGCGTATCTTCAGCGCCGCCAGAGGTTCCGCGGGCAGCATCGCCGGCGCGACGTTAAGCAGTTCCAGATATTGCGCAATAATGGGCGAATCAAACCAGCACGCGCCGTCATCGGTCAGCAGCGCCGGGACTTTACCCAGCGGGTTGTACTGCGCCACGCCGTTGACGTCGTTATAGGGGAGTTCGTTCACAAACTCGAAGGGAATCGCCTTTTCCAGCAAGATGACGGAAATTTTACGTACAAAAGGACTGGTATAGCTGCCGATAAGTTTCATTGCCTGCTCCTTTCGCCAACGAAAAGATCAGTATGGTTCAGGCGCAGGCAAATGGCAGGCGCGACGTTGTCTCAACCTGCCGCCGATCGCATTAATGATCGAGATAGAGGTAGTGCATCCAGCTGGTCATGCGCAGCAGCACTTTTCTCATCACCGACACGTGGGTGAAATGGTCGGAATAGACCGCTACCTGGGCGTAGATGCCGTCGGGCAGCGCATCGACTTGCGCATCGGGATCCAGTTCAATCGTCGCCAGCACGCCATCGGTACCCGGCGTGACGCTCAGCGACTGCAGCGATCCCTGCGCCTGATAAGTCCCCCCCGGCACCACCGGCAATACGTTTACCAGTTTACCGTGGAATACCTGCCCTGGCAGTGCGTTAAACACCGCTTCGGCATCATCGCCGGCTTCCAGCCTGAGCAACGAATTCTGGCGGAACTGGGCGACAATCAGCCGTTTTTGTTGCGGAATAAAGACCATCACCGGGCGCAGCGGCAGCGACGCGGCGTAGGTTCCCGGGCGAATCAGTACCTGGGTAATGTAGCCATCGCTCGGCGCCCGGACGGTGGTCTGATCGAGATTATATTTCGCTTCCGCCAACTGCGCGCGCAGGCTCACCACCTGCGACTGTTCACCATTCAGCGTGCTATCCAGTTGGCTCTGAATCTGCGCCTGCTCGGCGACGGAGGCTTTCACCAATGCATCCTGGGCAAGGTAGTTTTGCCGGGCATTATCGATATCGCTTTCCGAAAACGGGTTGACCCGCGCCTGGCTGCCTTTCAAATAGCGCTGATAATCTTTATACAGCCGGTCGCGCTCGGCGGAAACGCGCACGGTGTTCGCCTGCGCTTCCTGCAGTTGGGCTTTCAGGGTGTTGATACTGTGCAATGCGGTGACCAGATCGGCCTGCAGTCGGTCGACACGCGCCTGGTAGCGCGCCGGGTCGATAGTAAATAATACCTCGCCCTTTTTCACCCGCTGGTTGGCTTTATCGGTCACGCTGCTGACAATGCCGGTAACCTGCGGCGTAATAGGAATGGAAATAACCGCTTTCTGCGCCGTAAAAGTATAAGGGTGGTTATAGTTCATCAATAAAATAAGCGCGCTAACAATAAATACGCCGCCCAGGGCCGCGGTCGGGACCGTCCATTTATTTACCGGAATACGGAATATTTTAAATACCGACCACGCAATGGCCACGTACGTCAAAATGATCAACAGGTCCATGATTATTTCTCCGTCGAGGATGGCGGCGCTGTCGGCTGCAGATGCGCGATTTTATGTTCGAGTTCAGCGATACGCTGATTGAGCTGCGCCAGCTCGCTGTCGGCATCATCAGACCCTGCTTCATTCGGCTTATGCTGCATTCCCCAGCCGCGCTCCGGCTGATAGAGGGTGGCCCAGATCCATAAAAATGGCCATATTACGTGCAGCGTAAACAGGCTGACCCACCCCGCGACGTGAATTGCGTCAGAGTGCGGATGATTACGCTTCTTCGCAATCAGGTACGGAATATCGTGCAAAATAATAATCCCGTAAAAAATAACCAGAAAAACGAAGATCAGAACGCCCAGCGCAAAATAATTGAGAAACATAATTTCCTCGATTCACGCTAATAGATTATTGGAATTGTGAGCGACCGCGAAGCGGCGCCTGGCTGACAATTTGAGCATAATTCACCGTATTCATTTCCGCCATCAGCGGCAAAAAATGTTCTTCATGCAGGCGAGTTGCAAAGTTACATCGTTGGCCGTTGGGGAAGACAGAACCTGCCGCAGATCACACATGACGGAATTGAGCGCAAAATATTTTGTGACGCATATCACAAACAAATAACAAAACAGCAAAGTTATAATGTGACAAACATCACATAAATATGCGATTTATGGCCTCCCATTACGTGTTGTTGTTTTTTTACACATCATTTTTGTGATTACGATCACTACATATAAGTACCAGCCCCCTATATTCATGTGATGCACATCACATAAAAAGTCACTTGCTGGACAGCTTAACGATTCAGTGCCAGATTTCGCACTATCAATCAGGGTCCGGCTACCTCTGCCGCCACATTAACAACAAACCTCGGGCGTTCAGCCTGCGCGATAAGCAAAACAGAAGAAGGGGTGTTTTATGTCATCCGATATCAAGATCAAAGTGCAAAGCTTTGGTCGTTTCCTCAGCAATATGGTGATGCCGAATATCGGCGCGTTTATCGCGTGGGGGATTATCACCGCGTTATTTATTCCAACAGGGTGGTTGCCGAACGAGACGCTGGCGAAGCTGGTCGGCCCGATGATCACCTATCTGCTGCCGCTGCTGATCGGTTATACCGGCGGTAAGCTGGTGGGCGGCGAACGCGGCGGCGTCGTCGGCGCTATCACCACCATGGGCGTTATCGTCGGCGCGGATATGCCGATGTTCCTCGGTTCGATGATCGCCGGTCCGCTCGGCGGCTACTGCATCAAGAAATTTGACGCCTGGGTAGACGGTAAGATCAAATCCGGTTTCGAAATGCTGGTGAATAACTTCTCCGCCGGTATCATCGGGATGATCCTTGCCATTCTGGCGTTCCTCGGCATTGGCCCGGCGGTTGAAGTGCTGTCAAAACTGCTGGCGGCCGGCGTTAACTTCATGGTGGCGCACGACATGCTGCCGCTGGCGTCTATCTTTGTTGAACCGGCGAAAATCCTGTTCCTCAATAACGCGATTAACCACGGTATCTTCTCGCCGCTGGGTATTCAGCAGTCCCATGAGCTTGGCAAATCCATCTTCTTCCTGATTGAAGCTAACCCGGGTCCGGGGATGGGCGTCCTGCTGGCGTATATGTTCTTTGGCCGCGGCAGCGCGAAGCAGTCTGCGGGCGGTGCGGCAATCATTCACTTCCTGGGCGGTATTCACGAAATTTACTTCCCGTACGTGCTGATGAACCCGCGTCTGATTCTGGCCGTTATCCTCGGCGGTATGACCGGCGTCTTCACCCTGACTATCCTCAACGGCGGCCTGGTTTCTCCGGCTTCCCCAGGTTCCATTCTGGCGGTACTGGCGATGACGCCAAAAGGCGCCTACTTCGCTAACATCGCGGCCATTATTGCGGCGATGGCGGTCTCCTTTATTGTCTCTGCTATCCTGCTGAAAACCAGCAAAGTGAAAGAAGAAGACGATATCGAAGCCGCAACCCGTCGCATGCACGACATGAAAGCCGAGTCCAAAGGCGCGGCGACGCCGCTGGCCGCGGGCGACGTGGCTAACGACCTGAGCCACGTGCGTAAAATCATCGTTGCCTGCGACGCCGGTATGGGTTCCAGCGCCATGGGCGCCGGGGTACTGCGTAAGAAGGTGCAGGATGCCGGACTGAGCAACATTTCGGTCACCAACAGCGCGATTAACAATCTGCCGCCGGATGTCGATCTGGTGATCACCCACCGCGACCTGACCGAGCGCGCCATGCGCCAGGTACCGCAGGCGCAGCATATTTCGCTGACCAACTTCCTCGACAGCGGCCTGTACACCAGCCTGACCGAGCGTCTGGTTGCGGCGCAGCGCCACATCGACAACGAAGTAAAGGTCACCGATAGCCTGAAAGATAGCTTTGATAATGACGACAAAAACCTGTTCCAGCTGGGCGCGGATAACATCTTCCTGGGGCGTAAAGCGGCCACCAAAGAAGAGGCGATTCGCTTCGCCGGTGAACAACTGGTGAAAGGCGGATACGTTGAGCCGGAATACGTGCAGGCGATGCTTGACCGCGAGAAGCTGACCTCGACCTATCTTGGCGAATCCATCGCCGTACCGCACGGTACCATCGAAGCGAAAGACCGGGTGCTGAAAACCGGCGTCGTCTTCTGCCAGTATCCGGAAGGCGTGCGCTTCGGCGAAGAAGAAGATGAAGTCGCGCGTCTGGTCATCGGTATCGCCGCTCGCAACAACGAACACATTCACGTTATCACTAGCCTTACCAACGCGCTGGATGATGAAACCGTGATTGAGCGGCTGGCGAAAACCACCAGCGTCGAAGAAGTCCTGTCGTTGCTGAATAAATAACCACAACGCTCCACGCCCTCTCCCTTTGGGAGAGGGTTGGGGTGAGGGAAAAGCCTCACCCCAGCCCTCTCAGGTAAAAACATTAATTGAAGGTTAATACTATGAAAGCATTACATTTTGGCGCAGGTAATATCGGACGTGGCTTCATTGGCAAACTGCTGGCTGACGCCGGTATCACCCTCACGTTCGCCGATGTCAATCAGGTGGTCCTTGACGCCCTGAATGCCCGTCATAGCTATCAGGTTCACGTAGTGGGCGAAAACGAACAGGTTGACACCGTCTCCGGCGTGAATGCCGTCAGCAGCATTGGCGATGAAGTGGTGGATCTGATCGCCGATGTCGACCTGGTGACCACCGCCGTCGGTCCCGTCGTTCTGGAGCGTATCGCTCCGGCCATCGCCAAAGGCCTGTTGAAACGCAAAGCGCAGGGTATTGAACGCCCGCTGAATATCATCGCCTGCGAAAACATGGTACGCGGCACCACCCAGCTGAAAGGCCATGTGTTTAACGCGCTGGCGGAAGAAGATAAATCGTGGGTTGAAACGCATATCGGCTTCGTCGATTCCGCCGTAGACCGTATCGTGCCGCCGTCGGCTTCCGCCACCAACGATCCGCTGGAAGTCACCGTTGAAACCTTCAGCGAATGGATTGTGGATAAAACCCAGTTTAAGGGCGAGTTGCCGAACATCCCAGGAATGGAATTAACCGATAACCTGATGGCATTTGTCGAACGTAAGCTATTCACCTTAAACACCGGGCATGCTATAACCGCCTACCTCGGGAAACTGGCGGGCCATCAAACGATTCGCGACGCGATTCTTGATGAGAACATTCGCGCCGTCGTAAAAGGCGCAATGGAAGAGAGCGGCGCGGTGCTGATCAAACGCTACAGCTTTGATGCGCAGAAACACGCGGCTTATATCCAGAAGATCCTTGGTCGCTTTGAGAACCCGTATCTGAAAGATGATGTGGAGCGCGTCGGCCGCCAGCCGCTGCGTAAACTGAGCGCGGGCGATCGTTTGATCAAGCCGCTGCTTGGCACGCTGGAATACGGACTGCCGCACCGGAACCTGGTAAAAGGGATTGCCGCGGCGATGCATTTCCGCAGCGAAGACGATCCGCAGGCGCAGGAGCTGGCGGCGCTGATTAGCGAAAAAGGCCCACAGGCCGCGCTGGCGCAGATTTCCGGCCTGGATGCGGCAAGCGCGGTAGTGGCGGAAGCCGTTAACGACTACAACGCGGTAAAATGATGTACAACCTGGCGCGGCCGATGCCGCGCCCAATACCACTCCTGTCCGATATGCAGGCAATAATGGAAGAAACACAGGCATTTGAAAACCGCGTACTTGAGCGTTTAAATGCTGGTAAGACCGTAAGAAGTTTCCTGATAGCCGCCGTCGAACTCCTGACGGAGGCGGTCAATATTCTGGTACTTCAGGTATTCCGCAAAGACGATTACGCGGTGAAATACGCAGTGGAGCCATTGCTGGATGGCAGTGGGCCGCTGGGCGACCTTTCCGTACGCCTGAAGCTTATCTACGGCCTTGGGGTGATAAGCCGCGCCGAATACGAAGATGCCGAGCTATTGATGGCGCTGCGTGAAGAGCTCAATCATGACGGTAATGAGTACACTTTCACCGATGATGAAATTCTCGGGCCGTTAGGCGAACTGCACTGCGTCGCCGCGCTTCCGCCGACGCCGCTGTTTGATGAGAGCGATAGGGAACTGCTGGCAATGCAGAAACTGCGCTACCAGCAGATGGTACGTTCAACGATGGTGTTGTCTCTGACTGAGCTGATTTCTCGAATCAGCTTAAAAAAAGCCTTCCAGAAATCAACGCTCTGACTCCGTTTCTTGCTGGTCGCACGTCGGCCGGTACAGCTGCCGGTAATACTCCAGACGACTCAGGAATAGCTCCTTTTTATCCTCAGGAATATCGCGCGGTATCCGCTGTAAACGCGGGCATTTTTTCAGATATTCCATAAACGCCTGGCTCGAGGCCATGAAATCTACCGTTTTATCGATGATACGTGGTACGCCGTCGCCGATTTTCGCCATCACGCTCTCCTCTGTTCAGGGGGATCTTATTAAGGATTGGCGAAAAAAAGGGAGCAAGTTGAGGAAAACGTGCGGAATGGCCGTCAGGCTTCACAAAAATGACAAACAGCTTAATTAAAACGACAATATCATTATTTTTCAAATAATTATAATCTATCTGGTCTCATGCTTATGGCCGTATAGCCGCGAGTATTTCGATAAAAAACTATCAACAAAGGCCCGCCCGGCCCATACTATGTAACGTCGAAGCCCTTTTATTCACAGATAAAATTACCATGAAAGAAGTCGAAAAGAATGAAATCAAGCGTTTGAGCGACCGTCTCGACGCCATCCGCCACCAGCAGGCCGACCTGTCGCTGGTCGAAGCCGCCGATAAATACGCGGAGCTGGAAAAAGAAAAAGCGACCCTGGAAACGGAAATCGAACGTCTGCGTTCCGTCCAGTCGCAGAAGCTGAGCAAAGAAGCGCAGAAGCTGATGAGCATGCCGCACCGTCGCGCTATTACCAAGAAAGAGCAGGCCGATATGGGCAAGCTGAAGAAAAGCGTGCGCGGACTGGTTGTCGTCCACCCGATGACCGCGCTGGGCCGCGAAATGGGCCTCAAAGAGATGACCGGCTTCGCGAAGAGCGAGTTTTAATCTTTTGCCCGCTGTGAGTTCGTCGTCTATTACCCGGTAGCCCTACCGGGCCGTGAACTCACAGCCAATTTCTCCTTCCCCACCAAATTGGCCCAACCAATTATTTCTTAAACCGTCAATCGGTTCACATATCCATCACTTTGCATCACAAACGCGTTGCCACATCATAACATTTGGTTAACCATCAATTGTCGTTAACCCTACAATCGCAATTTGGCTGGGCCAATTTTACAAACAGTGTGATCGGCAATGGGCGCAGACCCAACCTGACGCACTGGATGTGGCCCGATGGAGACCTGCATGAACCTCTGGCAACAAAATTACGATCCGGCTGGTAATATCTGGCTATCGAGCCTTATCGCCTCACTGCCGATTCTGTTTTTCTTTTTCGCCCTGATTAAGCTCAAGCTTAAAGGCTATATCGCCGCCACCTGGACCGTAGCCATCGCGCTGCTTGTCGCCCTGCTGTTCTACAAAATGCCGGTCGATCGCGCCTTATCGTCGGTGGTATACGGCTTCTTCTACGGCCTGTGGCCTATCGCGTGGATTATTATCGCCGCGGTCTTCGTCTATAAAATCTCGGTGAAGACCGGGCAGTTCGACATTATCCGCTCGTCGATTCTTTCGATTACGCCGGATCAGCGCCTGCAGATGCTGATTGTCGGCTTCTCCTTTGGCGCCTTCCTCGAAGGGGCCGCTGGTTTCGGCGCGCCGGTGGCGATTACCGCCGCGCTGCTGGTCGGGCTCGGCTTCAATCCGCTGTACGCCGCCGGGCTGTGCCTGATTGTTAACACCGCGCCGGTGGCTTTCGGCGCCATGGGGATCCCGATTCTGGTCGCCGGCCAGGTCACCGGCATCGATAGCTTCGCCATCGGCCAGATGGTTGGCCGTCAGCTGCCGTTCCTGACCATTATCGTGCTGTTCTGGATCATGGCGATTATGGACGGCTGGCGCGGGGTGAAAGAGACGTGGCCGGCGGTGATGGTCGCGGGTGGTTCGTTCGCCATCGCGCAGTACCTCAGCTCCAACTTCCTCGGCCCGGAACTGCCGGACATCATCTCTTCGTTGGTGTCGCTGGTATGCCTGACGCTGTTCCTCAAACGCTGGCAGCCGGTACGTATCTTCCGCTTTGGCGATATGGGCGCCGCGCAGGTTGATCAAACCCTGGCGCGCACGCATTACACCGCCGGTCAGGTCATTCGCGCCTGGTCACCGTTCCTGTTCCTCACCGCTACCGTCACCCTGTGGAGCGTGCCGCCGTTTAAAGCGCTGTTTGCGCCGGGCGGGGCGATGTATGACTTCGTGGTTAATATTTCGGTACCGTTCCTCGACAAAATGGTCGCCCGTATGCCGCCGGTGGTGAGCGCCGCGACGCCATACGCCGCGGTGTATAAATTCGACTGGCTGTCGGCGACCGGCACCGCCATTCTGTTCGCCGCTATACTGTCTATCGTCTGGCTGCGTATGAAGCCGAAGGATGCGCTGACCACCTTCGCCGGGACGCTGAAAGAGCTGGCGCTGCCGATTTACTCCATCGGCATGGTGCTGGCGTTCGCCTTTATCTCGAACTACTCCGGGCTGTCATCGACGCTGGCGTTGGCGCTGGCGCATACCGGCCACGCGTTTACCTTCTTCTCGCCGTTCCTCGGCTGGCTGGGGGTTTTCCTGACCGGTTCGGATACCTCGTCTAACGCGCTATTCGCCGCGCTGCAGGCGACGGCAGCCCAGCAAATCGGCGTCTCCGATATTCTGCTGGTCGCCGCGAATACCACCGGTGGGGTGACGGGCAAGATGATTTCGCCACAGTCGATCGCCATTGCCTGCGCCGCGGTAGGCCTGGTGGGTAAAGAGTCGGACCTGTTCCGCTTTACCGTCAAGCACAGTCTGATATTCACCTGCATGGTGGGCCTGATTACCACGCTACAGGCGTATGTCTTAACCTGGATGATTCCGTGAAAGTGATGCCAAAACGCCTGGCTGACGACGTCGCAAATCGCGTCCGGGCGCTGATAGAAGAACAACAGCTGGAGGCGGGCATGCGTTTGCCCGCCGAGCGCCAGCTTGCCGTCCAGCTCGGTGTTTCACGCAATTCGCTGCGTGAAGCGCTGGCGATGCTGGTCAACGAAGGGGTGCTGCTTAGCCGTCGCGGCGGCGGCACCTTCGTGCGCTGGCAGCATGAGCCCTGGTCGGAGCAAAACATCGTCCAGCCGCTGAAAACGCTGCTCGCCGACGACCCCGACTACAGTTTTGATATTCTCGAAGCCCGCCACGCTATTGAAGCCAGCACCGCCTGGCATGCGGCGATGCGAGCCACCGACGCCGAAAAAGAAAAAATCCGCCTCTGTTTTGAAGCCACCCTCAGCGATGACCCGGATCTCGCCTCACAGGCGGATGTTCGCTTCCACCTGGCGATCGCTGAAGCCTCGCATAACGTGGTGCTGCTGCAAACCATGCGCGGTTTCTTCGAGCTTCTGCAATCCTCGGTGAAGCAGAGCCGCCAGCGCATGTATCTGGTGCCGCCGGTGTTCGCGCGTCTGACCGAACAACATCAGGCGGTGATGGAAGCGATCTTCGCCGGCGACGCGGAAGGCGCGCGCCAGGCGATGATGGCCCACCTCGGTTTTGTCCACGCCACCATTAAACGTTTTGATGAAGACCAGGCCCGCCAGGCGCGCATTACCCGCCTGCCCGGTGACCACAATGAAAATTCCAGGGAGAACTCGTGATGATTATTTCCGCCGCCAGCGACTATCGCGCCGCCGCACAGCGTATCCTGCCGCCGTTTCTGTTCCACTATATCGACGGCGGCGCCTACGCCGAACACACCCTGCGCCGTAACGTTGAAGACCTCTCCGACGTGGCGCTCCGCCAGCGCATTCTGCGCAATATGTCGGATTTGAGCCTGGAGACCACGTTATTCAACGAGAAGCTGGCAATGCCGACGGCGCTGGCGCCGGTCGGGCTATGTGGCATGTACGCGCGCCGCGGCGAAGTGCAGGCGGCGGGCGCGGCGGACGACAAAGGCATCCCGTTTACCCTCTCTACCGTTTCCGTTTGCCCGATTGAAGAGGTCGCCCCGACCATCAAACGCCCGATGTGGTTCCAGCTGTACGTCCTGCGCGATCGCGGATTTATGCGCAATGCGCTGGAGCGCGCTAAAGCCGCAGGCTGCTCCACGCTGGTCTTTACCGTGGATATGCCGACCCCCGGCGCACGCTATCGCGACGCCCATTCTGGCATGAGCGGCCCGAATGCCGCCATGCGCCGCTACTGGCAGGCCGTCACTCATCCACAGTGGGCATGGGACGTCGGCCTCAACGGACGCCCGCACGATCTGGGTAATATCTCCGCCTATCTCGGCAAACCGACCGGGCTTGAGGATTACATCGGCTGGCTGGCGAATAATTTCGATCCGTCAATTTCATGGAAAGACCTGGAGTGGATCCGCGATTTCTGGGACGGCCCGATGGTGATCAAAGGGATCCTCGACCCGGAGGACGCCCGCGACGCGGTGCGCTTCGGCGCTGACGGCATTGTCGTCTCCAACCACGGCGGCCGCCAGCTTGACGGCGTGCTCTCTTCCGCCCGCGCCCTGCCCGCCATTGCCGATGCGGTTAAAGGCGACATCACTATTCTCGCCGACAGCGGCATCCGCAACGGTCTCGACGTGGTGCGGATGATCGCCCTTGGCGCCGACAGCGTGCTGCTGGGCCGCGCGTATCTGTACGCGCTGGCGACCCACGGCAAGCAGGGGGTGGCGAATCTGCTCAATCTTATCGAGAAAGAGATGAAAGTGGCGATGACGCTGACCGGGGCGAAATCCATCAGTGAAATCAGCCGCGATTCGCTGGTGCAGAATGCCGAAGCGCTGCAGACCTTTGATGCGCTCAAGCAGGGCAACGCCGCGTAAGTCCCTCACTCTCCCCCTCTCCCAAAGGGAGAGTGGATCATCCGGCTGGCATCGGTTTCTCCCTCTCCCTCTGGGAGAGGGTCGGGGTGAGGGTTCGGCAAATATCTGCTATTCTGCCCCCCGCAATTAAGGGGGCAGTATGCTGAACATCGTGTTATTCGAACCAGAAATCCCGCCGAACACCGGCAATATCATCCGCCTGTGCGCCAACACCGGCTTCAATTTACATATCATTGAGCCAATGGGCTTTACCTGGGACGATAAACGCCTGAGACGCGCCGGGTTGGATTATCACGAGTTCACCGCCGTACAGCGCCACGCGGATTATGCGGCGTTTATCGCCAGCGCGAAGCCGCAGCGCCTGTTCGCCCTCACCACCAAAGGCACGCCCGCCCACAGCGCGGTAAGCTATCAGGATGGTGATTTCTTGATGTTTGGTCCGGAAACGCGCGGCCTGCCGGCCAGCATCCTCGATGCCCTACCGGCGGAGCAAAAAATCCGTATTCCGATGATGCCGGACAGCCGCAGCATGAACCTGTCAAACGCGGTGTCGGTGGTGGTGTATGAAGCCTGGCGCCAGTTGGGATACCCGGGCGCCGTGTTACGCAGCTAACCTGAGCGGTTCCCGGATTGCGGCGCTTTGCGCCTTATCCGGGCTACCTCTCTGAGCTTAACGGCGGCAAATGGCAATAAATCAAATCCCGTCGCCGTACTCGAAGGTATGGTGGATGCCATTAAAATGCTGATCCATATCCATCGCCGGTTTGTCGCTCTCCGGCTTACCGACGATGCGCGCCGGTACGCCTGCGGCGGTGGTATGCGGCGGCACAGGTTGCAGCACCACGGAACCGGCGCCAATCTTCGCCCCGCGCCCGACTTCGATATTGCCGAGGATCTTCGCCCCGGCGCCAATCATCACGCCTTCGCGAATTTTCGGGTGACGGTCGCCGCTGGTTTTGCCGGTACCGCCGAGGGTCACGGACTGCAGAATGGATACGTCGTCTTCAATCACCGCCGTTTCACCGACCACGATACCGGTGGCGTGGTCGAGCATGATCCCACGGCCAATCTTCGCCGCCGGATGGATATCGACCTGGAACGAGACGGAGACCTGGTTCTGCAGGAAAATAGCCAGCGCGCGGCGCCCCTGATTCCACAGCCAGTGGCCGATGCGGTAGGCCTGCAGCGCATGGAAGCCTTTCAGGTACAACAGCGGCGTTGAGTATTTATCGACCGCAGGGTCGCGGGTACGTACCGCCTGGATATCACAGGCGGCGGAAGCGATCATCTCAGGGTCAGCGGCATAAGCCTCTTCCACTACTTCGCGAATGGCGATAGCGGGCATAATCGGCGAGGCCAGCTTATTCGCCAGCATATAGCTCAGGGCGCTGCCCAGATTTTCGTGCTTGAGTAGCGTTGCGTGGTAAAAACTGGCGAGCATCGGCTCACAGTCGGCCAAAGCCCGGGCTTCGGCTTTAATATTGTTCCAGACGATATCCAGTTCTTCACACGGCATTGCATACTCCAGACGGTAAGAATTATGACCGGTCAGTTCTTCGCTGACCGGGTCATACAGGTAACAGACTTTCCCTGCGGCTAGTTGGCGCTGCGTTCGTCCTTGCGTGCGCGACCCAATAAGGTCAATGCTGCCTCGCGCGCAATTTTTCCGCAATACAATACCTGATAAATTTCCTCGGTTATTGGCATTTCGACGCCTAAACGCTGCGCCAGAACGCGAACCTCTTTGGTATTGCGATAGCCTTCAACCACCTGGCCAATCTTGTCCTGCGCGCTTTGCACGTCCATGCCCTGTCCGAGCATCATGCCAAAACGGCGGTTTCGCGATTGGTTATCGGTACAAGTCAGTACCAGGTCGCCCAACCCGGCCATGCCCATGAAGGTTTCCGGATCGGCGCCCAGCGCCGCCCCGAGACGGGACATTTCCACCAGACCACGGGTGATCAACGCCGTACGGGCATTCGCGCCAAAGCCGATACCGTCAGACATCCCGGCGCCGATGGCGATAACGTTTTTCACCGCGCCGCCCAGCTGCACGCCGATAAAGTCCGGGTTGATGTAGACGCGGAAGCTTTTACCGCAGTGCAGCAGGCGCTGAAGGTCTTCCGCAAACTGCGGATCCGTCGCCGCCAGAGAAATCGCCGTCGGCAGGCCGGCGGCCAGCTCTTTGGCGAAAGTCGGACCGGAGATGACCGCTAATGGGATGTCATCGCCCAGCGCTTCACGCGCCACGTCCTGCAGCAGACGGCCGGTTTCGGCCTCCAGGCCTTTCGTCGCCCACACCAGACGCGCATCTGAACGCATCAGCGGTTTAATCTGGCGCAAAACCTGACCGAAGACGTGGCTCGGCACCACCACGAGGATATCGCGGCTGGCGGCCAGCGCCGTCGCTAAATCGCTCTCAAGGCGCAGCGTGTCCGGGAAGGGCACATCGGGAAGGAACGCGGCGTTGCAGCGATCGTGTTGCAGCGTCGCGATATGTTTCGGGTCATGGCCCCAGAGGACAACCTCGTGGCCATTTCTTGCCAGGGTGATGGCAAGAGCGGTGCCGTAAGAGCCGGCACCGATCACAGTCATTGCAGCATTAAGCGCGTTCATCAGGCATCCTGATGTTGTTCAGCACCTTCGCCAGCCTGCTGTTGCAGATAGTTCATAAACAGCGCGTCAAAGTTCACCGGCGCAAGGTTGAGTTGCGGGAAGGTGCCGCGGGAAACCAGGCTGGTAACAGTCTCGCGAGCGTACGGGAACAGAATGTTCGGGCAGTACGCGCCGAGGCAGTGCGCCATCTGGTTGCCATCGATGCCGTCGATGGAGAAGATGCCGCCCTGCTGTACTTCGCACAGGAATGCGGTTTCTTCGCCCAGCGATGCCGTTACGGTGACACGCAGCACCACTTCATAAACGCCTTCAGCCAGCTGGCTGGAAGCGGTATCCAGATCAAGTTTAACTTCCGGCTGCCAATCTTTCTGGAAAACTTGCGGCGCATTTGGCGCTTCGAAGGAAACGTCTTTGGTGTAGATGCGCTGAATCTGGAAAGTCATTTCGGTGCTGTTTTGTTCTGACATAGTAAAACCCTTTCGTGTTGTCCTTAAATACGCGGCCCCTGAATGGGGAAAACGTAAAAATTAGCGCAAGAGGGGATCAAGTCCACCACGTGAATCAAGCGCATACAAGTCGTCACAGCCGCCAATGTGCTGCGCATCAATAAAAATCTGCGGAACCGTCGTCCGGCCGCTGCGCTGGATCATCTCTTCACGCTTTGCGGCATCGCCATCGATAGGCAGTTCGTTGAACGTCACGCCCTTGCTGTTCAGCAGCGCTTTGGCGCGGATGCAGAACGGGCAGGTCGCTTTGGTATAGATCTCAATATTGGCCATGACTCACTCCTGTTTTTACCCCGAGGGATTTTACGCCGCAGAGGCTCCCCGCCGCCTGAGAGGTTATCGGGGGAACCGCTGCGCCATAACGACGCGGGGGTAAATTATTTGCCGCGTACCAGCGGAAGGTTCTCGCCGCTCCAGCCTGCGATGCCTTCTTTCAGTACAAAGACTTTTTCGAATCCGGCTTTATTCAGCAGGCTGGCAGGTTCTTGCGCCTGCATGCCGGACCCATCCACAACAATAATGGGTTGTGCTTTGTGTTTTTCCAACTCGCCGACGTTATTTGCTTTGATATCGGCAGGCAGCAGGTTGATAGCGCCGGCGATATGGCCTTTACGGAAGTCGTCACGCTGACGCAGGTCGACAACAACGGCTTCTTCTTTGTTGATAAGACGCGTCGCTTCACCACGGGTGATGACTTTAACTTTCGACATCAAGCCCTTAAAGGTGGTGAACAGTACCGCACCCAGCAGCGCGATCCACGCGATGCTCAGGACCGGGTGACGGCCGATGAATTGCATAATTTCTTGCATGGGGGGTTACAACTCCCGACTAAGTGATAAAAAAACCAGGGAAGGAGTATACCTGTGCATTGCGGCAAATACAGCCAGTGAGCGCGATGTAATGTATTTTCTGCGGCCCGTCACGAAAAAAAAGCCGACTTCGCCATCGGCTCTGGCGTCGTCCCTTCCCTTTCTTTGATCTTTTACGGTGATTTGATCGATTCAGCTGTAGTAAAATTACGCAAATTTTCTGTCTTTGAGCATGAGGTTGTCGCAATGTCGGTTACTAAAAAACCTATGGTACTGGTGATTCTGGATGGCTACGGCTACCGTGAAGACCAGCAGGATAACGCCATTTATAGCGCGAAAACGCCGGTAATGGACGCACTGTGGGCAAAACGTCCGCACACCCTGATTGACGCATCCGGTCTGGAAGTCGGCCTGCCTGACCGCCAGATGGGTAACTCCGAAGTGGGTCACGTAAACCTCGGCGCGGGTCGTATCGTGTATCAGGATCTGACCCGTCTGGACGTTGAAATCAAAGAACGCATCTTCTTCGCCAATCCGGTGCTGACCGGCGCGGTCGACAAAGCCGTCGCCGCAGGTAAAGCGGTACATATCATGGGCCTGATGTCGCCTGGCGGCGTTCACAGCCACGAAGACCATATCATGGCGATGGTAGAACTGGCCGCCGAGCGCGGCGCAGAGAAAATCTATCTGCACGCTTTCCTCGATGGCCGCGACACGCCGCCGCGCAGCGCTGAAGCGACGCTGGCTAAATTCGAAGCTAAATTCACCGCGCTGGGCAAAGGCCGTATCGCCTCTATCATTGGCCGCTACTACGCCATGGACCGCGACAACCGCTGGGATCGCGTTGAACAAGCCTATGACCTGATGACGCTGGCCAAAGGCGAATTCCAGGCCGACACCGCCGTAGCGGGCCTGCAGGCAGCCTATGCCCGTGACGAAAACGACGAGTTCGTCAAAGCGACCGTTATCCGCGCCGCCGGCCAGGCCGATGCCGCGATGGAAGACGGCGACGCGCTGATCTTCATGAACTTCCGCGCTGACCGCGCGCGCGAAATCACCCGCGCCTTCGTTAACGCCGACTTCGACGGCTTCGCGCGTAAGAAAGTCGTTAACCTCGACTTCGTGATGCTGACCGAATACGCCGCCGACATCAAAGTCGCTTGCGCCTATCCACCAGCTTCACTGGTTAACACTTTCGGCGAGTGGATGGCGAAGCACGACAAAACCCAGCTGCGCATCTCCGAAACCGAGAAATATGCGCACGTGACCTTCTTCTTTAACGGCGGCGTAGAAGATCCGTTCAAAGGCGAAGACCGTATTCTGATTAACTCGCCGAAGGTCGCCACTTACGACCTGCAGCCGGAAATGAGTTCCGCCGAGCTGACCGAGAAACTGGTTGCGGCCATCAAAGGCGGCCAGTATGACACCATCATCTGTAACTACCCGAACGGCGATATGGTTGGCCATACCGGGGTGATGGAAGCGGCGGTAAAAGCGGTTGAAGCGCTGGATCACTGCATCGAACAAGTGGCTGCGGCCGTTGAATCCGTCGGCGGTCAGCTGCTGATCACCGCCGACCACGGCAACGCCGAGCAAATGCGCGATCCAGCGACCGGACAGGCGCACACCGCGCATACTAACCTGCCGGTTCCGCTGATCTACGTTGGCGACAAAACCGTGAAAGTGGCCGAAGGCGGCAAGCTTTCCGACATCGCGCCAACCATGCTGTCGCTAATGGGAATGGAAATCCCGCAAGAGATGACTGGCAAGCCGCTGTTCATCGTGGAATAATCCTTCCCCATGAGGGGAAAGGCGACTTATTCAAATACATGGATCGCAACGGCTGTTCGATCCGTTCTTTACGCCAGCGCGCTTAGCGCTGGCGTATTGCTGTGCGCCGCATCCGCTCACGCCGATGACCGCGACCAGCTGAAATCCATTCAGGCCGATATCGCCGCCAAACAGCGCGCGATTCAGCAACAGCAGCAGCAACGCTCCTCTCTGCTGGCCCAGCTAAAAGCGCAGGAAGAAGCGATCTCCGCCGCCGCGCGTAAGCTGCGTGAAACTCAGGATACCCTCAACCAGCTCAATAAGCAGATCGACGAGATGAACGCGTCTATCGCTAAGCTGGAGCGCCAGCGCGCCTCCCAGGAACGTAACCTCGCCGCGCAGCTTGATGCCGCCTTCCGCCAGGGGCCGCATACCGGCATGCAGATGATCCTCAGCGGTGAAGAGGGGCAGCGCAACCAGCGCCTGCAGGCCTATTTTGGTTACTTTAACCAGGCCCGTCAGGAGACTATCGCCCAGCTCAAGCAGACGCGCGAAGAAGTCGCGGTGCAGAAATCGATGCTGGAAGAAAAACAAAGCCAGCAGCAAACGCTGGTTTACGAGCAAAAAGCGCAGCAGGCCAAGCTTGAGCAGGCGCGCAACGAGCGTAAAAAGACGCTCTCCAGCCTCGAATCCTCCATTCAGAAAGGCCAACAGCAGCTCAGCGAACTGCGCGCTAACGAATCGCGCCTGCGCGGTCGCATCGCCCAGGCGGAAGCGGCAGCCAAAGCCCGCGCCGACCGCGAGGCTCGCGATGCCCAGGCGGTACGCGACCGTCAGCAGGAAGCCTCGCGCAAAGGCACCACCTATAAACCAACCGAAAGCGAACGTTCGCTGATGTCGCGAACCGGCGGCCTCGGCGCGCCGCGCGGGCAGGCCTTCTGGCCGGTTCGCGGAACAATTCTTCATCGTTATGGCGAACAGCTGCAAGGTGAACTACGTTGGAAAGGGATGGTTATCGCTGCGTCTGAAGGCACCGAAGTCAAAGCCATTGCCGATGGTCGGGTGATCCTCGCCGACTGGCTGCAGGGCTACGGGCTGGTGGTCGTCGTTGAACACGGCAAAGGCGACATGAGTCTTTACGGCTATAACCAAAGCGCGCTGGTCAGCGTCGGTACCCAGGTCCGCGCGGGCCAGGCTATCGCGCTGGTAGGCAGTAGCGGTGGTCAGGGTCGTCCGTCGCTCTATTTCGAAATTCGCCGCCAGGGTCAGGCGGTCAATCCACAGCCGTGGTTGGGAAGATAAGTTTTGCTCCAATTTCGCATGATTGCACTTGCTGTAGCCGGTTCACTGACTATAGCTGCGCCGGTTTTCGCCGGTAAACTCTCTATCGTTATCGATGATTTCGGCTATCGTCCACAGACGGAAAATAAGGTGCTGGCGCTGCCGCCCACCATCTCCGTTGCCGTGCTGCCGAACGCCCCCCACGCCCGGGAAATGGCCACTAAAGCGCATAATCTGGGCCACGAAGTGCTGATCCACCTGCCGATGGCGCCGCTCAGCAAGCAACCGCTGGAAAAAGACACCCTGCGCCCGGATATGAGCAGCGATGAGATCGAACGTATTATTCGTGAGGCTTACGGGAAAGTGCCTTACGCCGTCGGGCTGAACAACCACATGGGTAGCGCCATGACCTCTAACCTGTTCGGCATGCAGAAGGTGATGCAGGCGCTGGAACGCTACAATCTCTATTTTCTCGATAGCGTGACCATCGGCAACACCCAGGCCATGCGCGCCGCCCAGGGGACCGGCGTGAAGGTGATTAAACGCAAAGTGTTTCTCGACGATACCCAGAACGAGGCGGACATCCGCACCCAGTTCAACCGCGCCATCGCGCTGGCGCGGCGTAACGGTTCGGCGATCGCCATTGGTCACCCACACCCTTCAACGGTGCGGGTACTACAGCAAATGGTTTATAACCTGCCGCCAGATATCACGTTGGTGCGCCCGAGCAATCTGCTGAACGAACCGCAGGTCGATAACTCGACGCCGAACACGCCTGCGCAACCAAACGTGCCGCAGCAGCAGAAGCCGCGTAACCCGTTCCACGGCGTGAAATACTGCAAACCGAAGCGTCCGCTGGAGCCGGTGAACGCCAGCCGCTTCTTTAGCATTCTCAGCGAAAGCATCAGCCAGAGCGCGCTGGTCCAGTATTACCAGCTTAAATGGCAGGGCTGGGATAGCCCCACCAACTAATCTTCATCAGGGATCCGTGCGCTTCTCCGTCACGGTTCCCTGCCGCTTCCCGTCGTGAGCATACCAGGCTTTAAAATACTTCATGAAGCTGTACAAGGTGGCATACAGTCCGGTGACAGCCCCCACCTTACCGCTACGCCACGCGCCGCTGAACAGATACCACTTAAAAAACGCGCCGATGGCGCTGATAATCCCGCGACTGAGCGACGGCCTGACCTTTTGCGCCTTCACCAGCCGGGTGGTATAGCTGTTGAGCTTGTTAAACACCTCATGCAGTGAATAGAAGGTATCGTGGCGGACAAAGCCCGGTAGCCTGGTCGAGGTCAGATGGCCGACCACCTGATCGTCCACCGGCCGCTGGTTAAAGCTGGCACGCTGACGGTTAAACAGGCGTACCGGGTAATCCGGCGATGAGATGGGATAAATAGTCCGCACCTGCTCGCCAAGCACGAACCAGTAGCGCGGCAGACGCCACGCGCAGCTCGGATCCGGTTCCTCTCCCGCCTTAAGCGCCAGAATCGCCGCAACCACTTCTTCATCCAGAATTTCATCGCTATCCATACATAGCACCCAGTCATGGGTCGCCAGCGAGGTTGCATAGTTCATCTGCATGCCATGGGCGGCATAGGGGTGATGGTGAACCGTTATGCCAAACTGCTGACATATCTGCAGCGTTTCATCCGTACTGCCTGAATCAACGACAATAAACTCATCCGCCACCCGCAACAGCGGCGGCAAGACTTCCCGTAATAAGCGGGCCGAATTACAGGTAAGCAAGCATACTGAGAGCTTAAACATAGGGTTTATGCGATTAAACGAAGAGTAAACCAACTGTATAAACGAATAGGCAAAAGATCGATGCGGAAATAGTGCGGTAGATGCGTATTATTTTAGAAATGTTATCCAAATCTAAATAAATCTACCTTGAGATAAATTTCATCACCTTGCCCGATACCATCGGGTGTCAGTTATCGGGTTTGAGATGCCCTCTCCTTATGTACCCCCGTTTGTCACTCATACGGTCCGCTTTGCTATCATCGTAAAGAGCGGCATAGATCCAGTATTTGTTAATAGTGCGTATTTTAACCACCACGTCATCAGCCATAACGGAATATGTATTATTCGCATTATCATCTGGCCATTCTTTGAATGAAAGCTGATTCCATTCACGCTGTAAATGATATGTCGTTAACCAGGGATAGCGTCCGTCCCCGCCGCAAGAGACCTGAACATTCATGTCGTCTATATTAGGTAAGGATTTATTTTGCGTGGGAATAAACGAGAGTAATAAGGCGCTATAGTTCTCACTGTTGCATTCGGCATACTGCGCGACATTATTAACCAACAGACTGCCCGACTGGTTAACATGCCACTCGCGAAACCTGATAAAATTCTCCGGGATATCACTAAAGTTCTGCCTAATAAACAGCAACTGTTCTTTCAGCGTTCCCTTAACATATATATTGATGACTTTTTTAAATTTCCCCTGGTCATCCAGCCAATAATAGCGAAATCCGAGTGCCGGAACATTAATGGTAGCATTATCGCTCCATTGCGCCTTCCAGTAGGCTTGCAGCACGCCATGTTCAAGCCTTTGCTCAGCCAGAATGCTAAAACTCATTAAAAGCAGCAACGCCGGTAAGATGATATTCTTCAATTGCCAAACACGATTGATGAAAATAGGGTATGCCATATATATCATCCTTGTTATATGAAGATATGGCAGAATATAAATAAAACCGGAGCCAGTTCAATAGCGATCGTAGTAATAACAAAAAATTTATTATTAATATATATGTTGGGAATATGCTGCCCATAAACCATGGGCAGCAAGAATGCTTATTATCGTCATCCTGACGATAATTCGCTTAATCCCAGCTCAGTACCACTTTACCAGACTGACCGGAACGCATCGCGTCAAAGCCTTTCTGGAAGTCATCAATACCGAAACGATGGGTGATAATCGGCGAAAGATCGAGGCCCGACTGGATCAGCGCCGCCATCTTATACCAGGTTTCAAACATTTCGCGGCCGTAAATCCCTTTAATAAACAGCCCCTTGAAGATGACCTTGGTCCAGTCGATAGACATATCCGACGGAGGAATACCCAGCATCGCAATACGTCCGCCATGGTTCATGGTATCGAGCATGGTACGAAACGCCGGCGGCGCGCCGGACATCTCCAGGCCCACGTCGAAGCCTTCAGTCATCCCCAGCTCCGCCATCACATCGTTAAGATTCTCTTTCGCCACGTTGACCGCGCGGGTGACGCCCATTTTACGCGCCAGTTCCAGGCGATATTCGTTAACATCGGTAATCACCACGTTACGCGCGCCGACATGTTTCGCCACCGCCGCGGCCATCACCCCGATCGGACCGGCGCCGGAAACCAGAACATCTTCACCGACCAGGTCGAAGGAGAGCGCGGTATGCACCGCATTACCGAACGGGTCGAAGATTGATGCCAGGTCGTCAGAGATATTGTCCGGGATTTTGAAAGCGTTGAAGGCCGGGATCACCAGATATTCAGCGAAACAGCCCGGGCGGTTTACCCCCACGCCGATGGTATTGCGGCACAGATGCGTGCGGCCGCCGCGACAGTTACGGCAGTGTCCGCAGGTGATGTGCCCTTCGCCGGAAACGCGATCGCCGAGCTTAAAGCCGCGCACTTCCTGACCGATACCCACGACTTCACCGACATACTCGTGACCCACCACCATCGGTACCGGGATGGTTTTCTGCGACCATTCATCCCAGTTATAGATGTGCACATCGGTACCGCAAATCGCGGTCTTACGGATTTTAATCAGCAGATCGTTATGGCCGACTTCCGGTTCCGGTACGTCGGTCATCCAGATGCCTTCTTCCGCTTTCAGTTTGGATAACGCTTTCATCTCACACCCTTATTAGGCGATGACGCCCAGTTGTTTGCCGATGCGGGTAAAGGCTTCTACCGCACGTTCAATTTGTTCAGGGGTATGCGCCGCCGACATCTGGGTGCGAATACGCGCCTGGCCTTTTGGAACCACCGGATAGAAGAAACCGGTGACGTAAATACCTTCTTTTTGCAATTCGCGCGCGAACTCCTGGGCGATGGTGGCTTCACCGAGCATCACCGGGATAATCGCGTGGTCGGCGCCTGCCAGGGTAAAGCCTGCGGCGGTCATTTTTTCGCGGAACAGGCGCGCGTTAGCCCACAGGCGATCGCGCAGTTCGCTGCCCGCTTCCACCATCTCCAGCACCTTGATGGAGGCGGCGACAATGGCCGGCGCCAGGGAGTTGGAGAACAGATACGGACGAGAACGCTGGCGCAGCCACTCAACGACTTCTTTGCGTGCGGCGGTGTAACCGCCTGACGCGCCGCCCAGCGCTTTACCCAACGTGCCGGTGATGATGTCGACGCGGCCCATCACGTCGCAATATTCATGGGAACCGCGGCCGTTTTCGCCGACAAAGCCCACGGCGTGAGAATCATCGACCATCACCAGCGCATCATATTTATCCGCCAGGTCGCAGACGCCTTTCAGGTTGGCGATCACGCCGTCCATCGAGAAAACGCCATCGGTGGCGATCAGCACGTGGCGAGCGCCGGCTTCGCGCGCTTCTTTCAGACGCGCTTCCAGCTCCTGCATGTCGTTGTTGGCATAGCGGAAACGCTTAGCTTTGCACAGACGCACGCCGTCGATGATCGACGCGTGATTCAGGGCATCAGAGATAATGGCATCTTCCGGCCCCAGCAGCGTTTCAAACAGGCCGCCGTTGGCATCGAAGCAGGAGGAGTAGAGAATCGCGTCTTCCATACCG
Source organism: Klebsiella sp. 141162 (assembly GCF_050600755.1). Lineage (NCBI taxonomy): Bacteria > Pseudomonadati > Pseudomonadota > Gammaproteobacteria > Enterobacterales > Enterobacteriaceae > Klebsiella > Klebsiella sp. 141162. Next base: position 321,755 of record NZ_JAQIRI010000003.1, read on the forward strand.
AGGAAATCCGCCAGCTTCTTCTCGAGCTGCTTATGCGTGTCCTGGGTACCGCAGATGAAGCGCACCGAGGCCATCCCGAAGCCGTGGCTGTCCATGCCGGATTTCGCCGCGGCAATCAGTTCCGGGTGGTTCGCCAGACCCAGATAGTTATTGGCGCAGAAGTTAATGACGTGGCTGTCGCCGACGGTGATGTCCGCCTGCTGAGCCGAAGTAATGATACGCTCTTCTTTAAACAACCCTTCCGCGCGCGCGGTATCCAGGTCATTGGTTAACTGTTTGTAGAAATCACCACGCATTGCAACTCTCCAGATTCGGCAAAATTTGGCACATATTACCCAAAGCTATACGTTGATACGAGATGATGCATGCCTGAATGAATAATTTGCAGCATAAATCACGCACGGCCAGCACCTTTTCGGCGAATGGCTGAAGCCTTTCGGATGTAGTGATATGATATGAGTATTCATGTCCGGATTGTTTCCGGGCTTTCTACTTCAAAGGTACAGTTATGATCATCGTAACCGGCGGCGCAGGCTTTATCGGCAGCAACATCGTTAAGGCCCTGAATGACAAAGGCATCACCGATATTCTGGTTGTAGACAATCTGAAAGACGGCACCAAATTCGTAAACCTGGTGGATCTGGACATCGCTGACTACATGGATAAAGAAGATTTTCTGATCCAGATTATGGCCGGCGAAGAGTTCGGCGAGATCGAAGCGGTATTCCATGAAGGCGCCTGCTCTTCCACGACCGAGTGGGACGGCAAGTATGTGATGGATAACAACTATCAGTACTCCAAAGAGGTGCTGCACTACTGTCTGGAGCGCGAAATCCCGTTCCTGTACGCCTCTTCCGCCGCCACCTACGGCGGGCGCACCAGCGACTTTATCGAATCACGCGAATTTGAAAAACCGCTGAACGTCTACGGCTACTCTAAATTCCTGTTCGACGAATACGTCCGTCAGATCCTGCCGGAAGCGGATTCGCAGATCGTCGGGTTCCGTTATTTCAACGTCTACGGACCGCGCGAAGGGCACAAAGGCAGCATGGCGAGCGTGGCCTTCCACCTCAATACCCAACTGAATAATGGCGAAAGTCCGAAACTGTTCGAAGGCAGCGACGGCTTTAAACGCGACTTCGTCTATGTCGGCGATGTCGCCGCGGTAAACCTGTGGTTCTGGGAAAATGGCGTTTCCGGTATCTTCAACCTCGGTACCGGCCGCGCGGAATCCTTCCAGGCCGTCGCCGATGCGACCCTGGCGTACCATAAGAAAGGCAGCATTGAATACATCCCGTTCCCGGACAAACTGAAAGGCCGCTATCAGGCATTCACGCAGGCCGACCTGACTAACCTGCGTAAAGCGGGCTATGACAAACCGTTCAAAACCGTTGCTGAAGGCGTAACGGAATATATGGCCTGGCTAAACCGCGACGCGTAAGAAACAAGCATGAAAATATTGGTGATAGGCCCGTCTTGGGTGGGCGACATGATGATGTCGCAAAGTCTTTATCGTACGCTCAGGGCGCGCTATCCCCAGGCGATTATCGACGTGATGGCGCCGGCATGGTGCCGTCCGTTGTTATCGCGCATGCCGGAAGTCAACGAAGCGATCGCCATGCCGCTCGGCCACGGCGCGCTGGCTATCGGCGAGCGTCGTAAACTCGGCCACAGCCTGCGCGATCGTCGCTACGATCGCGCTTACGTGCTGCCGAACTCATTTAAATCGGCATTGGTGCCTTTCTTTGCCAGCATCCCGCTGCGCACCGGCTGGCGCGGCGAGATGCGCTACGGCCTGCTTAACGACGCTCGCGTGCTGGACAAAGACGCCTGGCCGCTGATGGTGGAGCGCTACGTGGCGCTGGCCTACGATAACGGCGTCATGCGCTGCGCTAAAGACCTTCCACAACCGCTGCTGTGGCCGCAGCTGCAGGTCAACGATGGCGAAAAATCACAGGCCTGCAACGCTTTTAATCTTTCGAACGATCGGCCGATTATCGGCTTCTGCCCCGGCGCGGAATTCGGCCCGGCCAAACGCTGGCCGCATTATCACTATGCCGCGCTGGCGAAAAAGCTCATTGACGATGGTTATCAGATAGCGCTCTTCGGCTCGGCGAAAGATAACGATGCCGGCAAAGAGATCATCGCCGCACTCAGCAGCGAGCAGCAGGCCTGGTGCCGTAACCTGGCCGGCGAAACCCAGCTGGAACAGGCCGTGATTCTGATTGCCGCCTGTCAGGCTGTGGTCAGCAACGATTCGGGGCTGATGCACGTCGCCGCCGCGCTGGATCGCCCGTTGGTGGCGCTGTACGGCCCGAGCAGCCCGGACTTTACCCCGCCGCTGTCGCATAAAGCGCGGGTTATTCGCCTGATTAGCGGCTACCACAAGGTGCGCAAAGGCGATGCCGCTGAGGGCTATCATCAAAGCCTGATCGACATCACTCCAGAACGCGTCCTGCAAGAGCTGAACGAACTGTTAGCGGAAAAAACCGAGCACGAGGAAGCGTAACGGATGCGGGTATTGATCGTAAAAACCTCGTCCATGGGCGACGTGCTACACACGCTGCCCGCGCTAACCGACGCCGCGCAGGCCATCCCCGGTATCCGCTTTGACTGGGTGGTTGAAGAAGGCTTCGCGCAGATCCCTTCATGGCATGCCGCCGTCGAGCGGGTGATTCCGGTGGCGATTCGCCGCTGGCGCAAAGCCTGGTTTTCCGCGCCTATCAAAGCGGAAAGAAAGGCCTTTCGCGATGCCGTAAAAGCCGTCAACTACGATGCCATTATTGATGCGCAGGGGCTGGTGAAAAGCGCCGCGCTGGTAACGCGTCTGGCGCACGGCGTCAAACATGGCATGGACTGGCAGTCCGCCCGCGAGCCGCTGGCAAGCCTGTTTTATAACCGTCGCCACCATATTGCTGTCGAGCAGCACGCAGTAGAGCGCACGCGCGAACTGTTCGCCAAAAGCCTGGGCTATGCCAGGCCGCAAACGCAGGGTGATTACGCCATCGCGCGCCACTTTATTCGCCCTGACGCGCCTGTAACAGAGCCGTATCTGGTCTTCCTGCACGCCACCACCCGCGATGATAAACACTGGCCGGAAGCGCGCTGGCAAGCGCTTCTCGATCTACTGGCAGGTAGCGGCGTACGTATTAAGCTGCCGTGGGGCGCGCCGCACGAAGAGGCGCGGGCAAAACGGCTGGCGGAAGGGCGCGATAACGTCGATGTACTCCCGCGCATGAGCCTTGAGCAGGTTGCGCAGATTCTGGCTGGCGCACGCGGCGTAGTTTCCGTCGACACCGGGCTGAGCCATCTTACCGCGGCTCTTGATAAACCCAATTTCACGCTCTACGGCCCAACCGATCCGGGACTGATTGGCGGATATGGCAAAAACCAGCATATCGTCCGCCCGCCGCACGGTAGCAGCACCGGCGATATTACCGCTGAGCATGTTCAGCAACTGTTGCAAGCACAGGGATTGGTTTAATGGGATCGCTATTCAAGCAAATTTATCGCTATACCCGCCCGCGCGCCTACCGCCACAATGAAAACCTGTGGCCGTGGGTAAAGATCCGCCGGGCGGAAAGCGGTGAAATTTGTGCCTTACAATACAAGGGCGAATCGGTACCGCTGTGTAGCCTAAGTGAATTAAAAGACGCTTTCTCCGGGCCAATGCTGCTCACCGCGACCGGTCCATCGATCAACGATGTCGATTTTTCGATTATCCCGTCATCGTTGCCGGTAATGGGCGTCAACGGCGCTTACTTTCTCGAAGGAAAGGTAGGGTTTTCTCTGTATCTGATCGTTGATATGGAGTTTTTTGACCGTAAACCCGAGGTTATCGCCGGTATTGTCAGCAATCCACGGATCCTCTTTTTTACCACTACCCACGGTATTGCCAAAATCATTGAGCGCATCGGGCTCAACAATATTCAGTGTCGACTCGCCCTGATTGAAGATGCCTGTTATAAGATTTACCAGCCGAAGATCCCCGGTAACGATATCGCGACGGTCTTTAGCCGCTCCCCAAGTGCGCTCCTGCACCAGCACTTAAGCCATATTGGTTTCTCAACCGATATTCGCAAAGGGATATTTGATGCGGGAACGGTGGCTTACTGGGCGCTGCAGATTATCGCCTGGCTGGGATTCAACAGAATTATTATTGCCGGTCTGGATATGAATAATTTTGAGCAACCGCGATTTTATGAAAACGGTGAGAATAAGCTTCCCTCATATCTCGCCGATAAAGTAGATGGTATGGTTTTCCCCGCCTTTGAACTCGCCAGCCGTCATTTACAGGCAAAGGGTATTACGGTAATTAATCTTTCCCTTAATAGCGCAATTCCTGAACAGGTATTTCCTAAAATGCCGTTATCTCAAGCGCTACATGAAGTGGCCTGAACGGCCACTTCATCACTCCATCACGATTCTTCCGCAGATTTTTCCGGCGATAACGCCGTGAAAACGGCTAACGCCACAATAAACATAATGATAAATCTGTCGTGGATAAACAGAGTATCGACGCAGCCAAAAAGAATCACCGGCGCGCCAATAAACGCCAATGCACATTTCAGCGTCGCCTTTCTGTAAACATAGAGCAGCAACGCGCCATACAATGCCAGCAGGAAGAGGCCGCCAATAACGCCCTGTAGCGACATGGTTTCGATCAAATCATTATGAAGATGATAAACAATGTTGCGTAACCCCTCGGGATTCCCCTGCTCTTTCTCATACATCAATTGCGAGAGGATCTGGAAACGCTGCTGCGAGCTTACGCCACCGGGATGAGCAATAATTTCATAGATCCCGGTATGCCACATACTGAGCCGGGAACCCATCGAGGTATTGTTATCGCTTTGATAGTCCGAGATCTCAGTGACCGCTTCACTCGCCCGATCTTTCAGCGAGGGAAACGCCAACTCAATCACTGCCAGGCCAGCAACTAACAGCATCAGGCACGCCAGCGCTGATTTTTTCTTCGACATCACGTTACCGGTCAGTAGGGCATAGAGCAGTACCGCCGGATAAATAAGCAGCGCCGAGCGAGTTTCGGTCAGAAAAATAATCCACAGCGAGAAAAATATCACACCGCTGGCAATATAGTTACGATAGCGGATATTGACGCAAGCTAAAGCATATAGCGTCAATAACGAGTATATCGTATAAAGATAGGCGCTTAAGGTTGCGGAGTTATCGATTCTCAGGCGTTCGCCGGAAACAAAAAAATGATAATGTAAAGCGTATAGCGTCAATACTGAAAAGCCCGCGACTAATGCATAACTCAAGCTTTTGCCATATTGTATTGCTGTTGTCCTTAATACCGCAGGCAAGAGTAACATCATCACAGCGCCGATCATCAAATAAGCGCCTGAGCGAGGATAGCTAACATCAGCCATATAAATTTCAGCCGGATTACCCGGAAAGCGATATGACCAAATAAGCTGTGAAGCTCCTAACATCAATAGCGTCAGAGACAGAAATATTTCCTCTTTTTTAAAAGTAAGACGTTTTCTGTTAATTACCGCATAAATTAAGGTAATAACCGAAGATAGGTAAAAGAGATTTCTACCCATAATTTTCTCCGGCATCACAAAAACACATGACAATATTGCCAGAAGCAATATTGTCACTGGCGACATCACTTTACTCATAAATAATTAAGCTTTCTCAAATGGTGGCACCCAGGCTTCACCGCAGTCCCAAGGGCGTGGTTTTCCATGGAAACAGACAATTCGCGTCCCCGCAGGCACGGTGCCATCACCGGTGGCATGTTCATTCTTCTTCTTATGAATGACATGCTTTTTATAGCTAACGATCTGTCCGGGTAAAATGTCCTGCCAGATAGCGGCGTGTGGATAGATTTTGCTGATAAACTCCTGGTCGCCACCGCTCTGATAGCGCGTCATGAATAGTTCCGGATAGCGCTTAAAAGCTTCCCAGACCTTGTACTTTTCCTCATGCGGAACGCGCATGATAGCGGAGTTTTTGGTTTTCTGCGGAAAGAAAAAATCACTCAGCATGGTCAGCTGTTTATTTGCCAGAATATCACTAATATCACCGACAACGACGACATCTAAATCGAGATAAAAAATATCTTCGGCAACCGAATCCGGATTAAACATCTCGATTTTTGACCACCAGCCTGGCAAATCTTCAGTTAGTTTAATGGTGTTAACGCCAGGAATAGTTAAATCGGTAAAGCACACTTTCTCGATGTCTGCTGGCAATTGTTTGTATAACCACTGCACATGGCTTTGGTTATAATCACCGCCAGAGCGTAGTACGGTTGCTATCTTCATAAAACCTCAGTATCTTAATAATTCAGGCGTTAATTATTCATTCGACTGATGATATTACACCAGATTAACGCCGCACCTCTATCAGTAATGATTGTTTTATGTAAGATTTCTCTTGAAATTATAATATTCTGCTAAAGACATTCCGCGGACCTGCGGCGCAAGCCAGCTAAAGAACGCTTCCAGATCGGCATATAAACGTTCAATATCTTGTTCATTCTTAAAGGTCGGACTACCGCCTGGCATATACTCCGATGAATGCAGCATATACTCAACATAATCATTACCCTGCGCCAGCGTCTGCTGAACTACTTTTTTCATGGTCTCGACGTTACCGCCCATCGGACGCAGCCAGTGTACGGACGGCGAACGGACTTTGCCGCGTAGCCTATCGTAGCCTTGCTTAACGCTATTCATCCATGCTGAGTGTTTGTATTGAATGCTCATAGGCACTTCCAGCAGCGGGGAATGACCTTCGCGACTGATATCATTTTCATCAAGAAAATAAGCATGTTGCGGGAAGCGACGATAATCCGTACCGCCATCGCCCTGCGGCGCACCTTTAGCGGTTTTCCAGTTCACCCGCGGCGTCACCGAGCAATCCACCTGATAACCGTACTCCACCAGCAGGCGCGCGTAGCGCTCGTCAAACGCCCAGCGTCCGGCGCGATGGCTCACCATTTTGGTCTGGAAGGTATCTTCCAGCAGATGGGTCATATAGTCGACCTTCTCACGCATGGCGGCATCGCTGTACTCGATGAGATAAGGCTTATGACGCCAGTCATCCGCGGTCAGCGGCTCGGTCGGCGGACTGTTCCAGGCATGCAGATGCATACCGATTTCCGCCGTGCCGCGCGCGATGACATCTTTAGCAAACTCGATATAAAAAGGGTCGATGGCCATTTCATAATTGGTCAAATAGACCGGTTTGAAGCCATACTTTTCGCAAAGCTGCTGAAAACGCGGAAGATAGCGCGCATTCTCCGTGGTGATGCTGTCATGTTTTTGCCAGAGGTTGTCACCCTCTGTATCAATCGTGATGAGAAATGCGGGATTATGCACGAAAACGTCCTCAGGCCATACGTATCGGTCCATGGTAGAGCAATACAACGCTTCTCTCAATCTGCACGATCCCCTAGAATCGGAACCCTTATCCTGGATGAAGAACAGAGTATGACGCCTGAAACCCTCTCCCCCGGCCAGCAGAACCCGGCGCGGATCCTGGTCATTAAGCTGCGCCATCATGGCGACATGTTGCTGATCACCCCGCTGATAAACGCGCTCAAACAGCAATATCCCGCCGCTCGCGTCGATGTACTGCTGTATGCTGAAACCCGCGACATGTTGGCGGCGAATCCGGCGATTAACCAGATTTACGCGATCGATCGCAGCTGGAAAAAGCAGGGCAAGCGCCATCAGCTTAAGATGGAATGGCAGCTCATCCGCAATCTGCGCCAGCAGCGCTACGACATGGTGCTCAACCTTGCCGATCAATGGCCCAGCGCGATCATCAGCAAATTAACCGGCGCGCCGACGCGCATCGGTTTCGATTTCCCTAAGCGCCGTCATCCGTTCTGGCGCTACTGCCACACCGCGCTTGCTTCTACCCAGCAGCACAATCAGCTGCACACGGTGCAGCAAAACCTCTCTATTCTGGCGCCGCTGGGGCTTGAGATAAACGATGCGCCGGCGCGGATGGGCTACAGCGAATCTGACTGGACGACCAGCCGTTCGCTGCTGCCGGACGGCTTCCAGGAGAACTACATCGTTATTCAACCGACTTCGCGCTGGTTCTTTAAATGCTGGCGCGAAGAGCGCATGAGCGCGCTGATTAATGCGCTGTCAGCAGAAGGCTACGCGGTGGTGCTTACCTCTGGCCCTGACGCCAAAGAAAAGCAGATGGTAGAGAACATCATCAGCGGCTGCCCGCAGGCGCGACTGCACTCATTAGCCGGTCAGTTGACGCTCCGCCAACTGGCGGCGGTTATCGATCACGCCCGCCTGTTTATCGGCGTAGATTCGGTGCCGATGCATATGGCGGCAGCGCTGGGTACGCCGCTCGTCGCGCTATTTGGCCCGTCGAAACTGACCTTCTGGCGGCCGTGGCAGGCGAAAGGCGAGGTTATCTGGGCCGGCGACTTCGGCCCGCTGCCCGACCCTGACGACATCAACACCAACACCGAAGAACGTTATCTTGATTTAATCCCTACCGACGCGGTTATCGCGGCGGCGAAAAAGGTACTGGCATGAGTAAATTCCGGCTGGCTCTGGTACGGCAAAAGTATCGCCCCGACGGCGGCGCGGAGCGCTTTGTCTCCCGCGCGCTGGAAGCCCTCGACAGCAGTAATCTGGAACTGAACGTCATCACCCGCGAGTGGCAAGGGCCTGTCAAACCGGACTGGCATATTCACATCTGCAACCCGCGCAAATGGGGGCGCATCAGCCGTGAACGCGGTTTCGCCAACGCCGCGCGCGCGCTCTGGCAGAGTGAATCATTCGACCTGGTGCAAAGCCATGAGCGTATTCCGGGTTGCGATCTATACCGCGCAGGCGACGGCGTTCATCGCCGCTGGCTGCAACAGCGCTCGCGCATTTTACCGGCCTGGAAAAGCCGCCTGCTGTTCGCCGACCGCTATCACCGTTATGTGATGCAGGCGGAACGCGAGATGTATCAGGACGCGCACCTGCGTGGGGTGATTTGCAACGCGGAGATGATCAAGCAGGAAATTATCGAAGACTTCGGCCTGCCGGCGGATAAAATCCACGTCATCTATAACGCTATTGATAACCAACGTTTTCTGCCGCCAGGCGAAGAGACCTTTGCCGCATTACGCGCTAAATGGCAGTTGCCGCTACAGGCAAGCTGCCTGATTTATGTTGGTTCCGGCTTTGAACGAAAAGGGCTGGATGCGGCAATCCGCGCCATCGCCCCCACCGACCGTTATCTGTTGGTGGTCGGCAAAGACAAAGAACAGAACCGCTATCAACAGCTGGCAAAATCGCTGAACTGCGAAGATCGCGTGCGTTTCTTCGGCATGCAGTCCGAAACGCTGCCGTTCTATCAGATGGCTGACGGACTGCTGCTGCCGACGCTGTATGATCCATTCCCGAATGTAATTCTGGAAGCGATGGCCTGCGGCCTGCCGGTTATCACCACCACCGGCTGCGGCGGCGCGGAGTTCATCGTCGAAGGCAGCAATGGCTACGTCTGCGACGCGCTGGATATCGCCGCGTTACAGCAGGCGGTCATGGCGCTGCCCGCGCGCGCGCTGGGTTCGGCTGAAAGCGCACGCGCCCGCGAACGAATTATGGACTGCACCAGCGAGCGACTGTCGACGCAGCTGCTTTCTCTCTATCAGGATCTGGTGAAATAACGATGCGCATATTGTTTGTTATCGATGGCCTGCCGGGCGGCGGCGCGGAGAAAGTCGTGCTCACGCTGGCGGAACATTTTCTCAGCCAGGGCGAACAGGTATCGCTGTTTTCGCTGCGCGACATCTGCGATTATCCGCTGCCGGAAGGGCTCGATTATCAGGTGATTGCCGACCGCTGCCGCAAACCGTGGCGCAAGCTAACGGAACTCTCCCGCCGCGCGCGCCAGCTTGATCGCGCGATTGAACAAGCAGAACAGCATGGTCGCTTCGATCTGGTACTGTCGAATCTGCACAAAACCGATCGCATCGTCGCCCGCAGCCGGGCATTGCAGGATCGCAACGTCTGGTTCTGTCTGCACGGCGTTTTCTCTACCTCTTATCTTGGCCATCGCAGCGGTTTTGACCGCTGGATGAAGCAGCAAAAAATCAAGCGCGTATACCACGGGCGCAACGTGGTGACCGTTTCCGATGCGGTTGGAAAGGATTTGGTCGAGCAGTTCGCGCTTCGCCCGGCACAGCTTAAAACCATCTATAACCCGTTCGATATCGCCGCCATTCACGCGGCGGCTGAGGAGCCGGCCGATATTCCTCAAGGGGACTATATTATCCACGTCGGCCGCTTCCATCCCGGTAAGCGCCATGACCGGCTGATTGAAGCCTACGCGCAAAGCGGTATCGAGGCGCCGCTGGTGCTGCTCGGGCAGGGCAAACCGGAGCAGGAACAGCGGCTTCGTCAACTGGCGCAGCAGCTGCAGGTCGGCGATCGGGTGCTGTTTAAAGGCTTTCAGCCCAACCCGCTGCCGTGGATTAAACATGCGCGAATGCTAACGCTCAGCTCCGACAGCGAAGGGTTTGGCAACGTCATTGTTGAAGCGCTACTGCTGAATACGCCGGTTGCCAGCACCCGCTGTCCTGGCGGGGTAAGCGAGATCCTCAGCGGCGAACTGTCCCGCGGTCTGGCCGATCTCAACAGTTCTGCGCTAGCCCAGACGATGCAAAGCATTTACCATAGCCCGCCGGCCATTGATTCCGCCGCGCTGGAAAAATTCAGCGTAGAGTCGATTTGCCAACAGTACCGTCAGCTGCGCAGCGCCTGACGTCGTTTTTTAACCAGGATCGAATGAGTTATGAGTCAAACGCCTTTATTGAGCATCGTGGCCGCCGTGTATAACGGTGAAAAATTCCTTGCGCAATTCTTTGAATGCCTCGAACAACAGCAGTTGGCAAGCTATGAGCTGATCCTGGTGAACGACGGTTCTACCGACGGTAGCCTGGCGGTTATCGACCAATGGAAAGACAGGCTGCAGAACGTCACCGTGCTGGAGCAGGAGAATCAGGGCGTCTCGGTGGCGCGTAATACCGGTATGGCGGCGGCAAGCGGTAAATACCTCGCCTTCCCGGACATTGACGATAAGTTCTATCCCGGCATGTACCGCACGCTGTTGGAAATGGCCGAGAAGGGCAATCTCGATGTCGCGACCTGTAATGGCCGCTATGTGTACGAAAGCCGCGACGATATTCACCCGATTTTCCCGCCGGAGCGCCTGCAGTCTACTGGCGTCCTGCCGGGTTACGTCTGGCTAAAGCAGGCGCTCGACTCGCGTAAGTTTCTGCACGTCACCTGGCTGAACATCTATCGCCGCGATTTTATCAACCAGCACCATTTCCACTTTGAGCCGGGCCTGCGCCATCAGGATATTCCCTGGACGACGGAAGCATTGCTGGCCGCCGAACGCGTGCAGTACACCAGCGAGCAATTTTACGACTATTACATTCACTCGGAATCGGTCTCGCATAAGCCAGACAACGACGATACGCTGATGCGCTCAGCGCGCCATTATATGAAGATCCTCGAGATGCTCAGCGCCATCAACCAGCGCTATCCGGACAAGGTACGGCACATTGCCGCCTGCCGCTGGCAGATAGCCAAAGAAGGACTGGGAATTATTCATACCTTCGACTGCATGAAAGATGAATCGAAAAAGCATATTATCATCAAAGAATTCTTCGAACGCGGCATCTGGCGCCTGATCTGGAGTAACGCCTGCACGTTCCGTTTACGCTGGCGTCTGGGACGCCGCTATTTGCGCATCAAGCGCTATCTCAACGCCGCATAGGTCGAAATCCCTCGGTTTCCGCCAAAGAGATAGCTTTACGCGGGTTAAATGCTTAGAATTTGCCCGCAAAAAACCTAAAACGGATAAATAGTTTGGAATTGCTTTATACCACCCTACTCTACCTCATTCAGCCGCTGGTGTGGCTGCGACTGCTGCTGCGCAGCCGTAAGGCCCCGGCATACCGTAAACGCTGGGCTGAACGTTATGGCTTCTGTCAAAACAAGGTAGTGCCGGATGGCATTCTGCTGCACTCCGTCTCCGTCGGTGAAACGCTGGCGGCGATCCCGCTGGTGCGCGCGCTGCGCCATCGTTATCCATCACTGCCGATCACCGTCACGACCATGACGCCGACCGGTTCTGAACGCGCCATGTCCGCTTTCGGCAAAGATGTTCACCACGTCTATCTGCCGTATGACCTCCCCTGCGCCATGAACCGTTTCCTCAACAGCGTGCAGCCGAAACTGGTCATTGTAATGGAAACCGAGCTGTGGCCGAACATGGTCGCCGCGCTGCACAAACGTAAAATTCCGCTGGTTATTGCTAACGCACGGCTGTCAGAACGTTCCGCGAAAGGCTATGCCAAACTCGGCGGTTTTATGCGCCGCCTGCTCAGCCGTATCACGCTTATCGCCGCGCAAAATGAAGAAGACGGCAACCGCTTCCTCGCGCTCGGTCTCAAACGTAACCAACTGGCGGTCACCGGCAGCCTGAAATTCGATATCTCCGTCACCCCGGAACTGGCGGCACGCGCCGTTACCCTGCGTCGCCAGTGGGCGCCGCACCGTAAAGTGTGGATAGCCACCAGTACTCACGACGGCGAAGAACAGATCATCCTGCAGGCGCATAAAAAACTGCTGGAAACCTTCCCCGACCTGCTGCTTATCCTCGTGCCGCGCCATCCGGAACGCTTCGGCGACGCCCGCGACATGGTGCAAAAAGCCGGGATGAGCTTCACCATGCGCAGCACCGGTGAAATTCCGTCTAACAGCACCCAGGTGGTGATTGGCGATACTATGGGCGAACTGATGCTGCTCTACGGCATTGCCGACCTGGCGTTCGTCGGCGGCAGCCTGGTTGAACGCGGCGGACACAATCCGCTCGAACCCGCCGCCCATGCTATTCCGGTGCTGATGGGTCCGCACACCTTTAACTTTAAAGATATCTGCGCCAAGCTGCAGCAGGACGATGGTCTGATCACCGTCACGGACGCCGACTCGCTGGTCAGAGAAGTTTCTACCCTGCTGACCGATGAAGATTATCGACTGTGGTACGGCCGCCACGCGGTGGAAGTGCTGCATCAAAACCAGGGCGCGCTGTCGCGTCTGCTACAGTTACTGCAACCCTACCTGCCGCAGCGGAGCCACTAATGTCGACCCGACTCTCCGTCGTGATGCTCGCCAAAAACGCCGCCGACCTGCTCGCCGATTGCCTGGCGTCGGTAAGCTGGGCGGATGAAGTGGTGGTGCTGGACTCCGGCAGTACCGACAATACCGTCGAACTGGCCCGTAGCCTGGGCGCCCAGGTCTATAGCAACACCGACTGGCAAGGCTACGGCATTCAGCGCCAGCGCGCGCAAGATTACGCCACTCACGACTGGGTGCTGATGATTGATACCGACGAGCGCGTTACGCCTGAGTTGAAAGAGTCTATCCTCAAGGTACTGGATGCGCCGCAGCGCGGCGTTATCTACAGCATCGCCCGGCGTAACTACTTCCTCGGGCGCTTTATGCGCCACAGCGGCTGGTATCCCGATCGGGTGATGCGCCTGTACGAACGCGCGCGTTACCGCTATAACGATAATCTGGTGCATGAATCTCTGGATAGCCTTGGGGCCGAAGTGGTGCCGCTCAGCGGCGATCTGCTGCACCTGACCTGCCGCGACTTCTCCGGCTTCCAGCAGAAACAGCTGGCGTATGCCGCAGCCTGGGCGCTTGAGCGTCATCAGAAGGGCAAGAAGACCTCGATGGCGGGGATTTTCAGCCATACGCTGGGCGCCTTCGTGAAAACGCTGCTGCTGCGCGGCGGCGTACTGGATGGAAAACAGGGTTGGCTGCTGGCGGTAGTCAATGCGCAATACACGTTTAATAAATACACCGAGCTGTGGGCACTCAGCCGCGGCTACTCGGAGAAAGTGTAATTATGGGCACAAAAGCGATCTATCCGGGCACCTTTGACCCTATCACCAACGGCCATATCGATATCGTCACCCGCGCCGCAGGCATGTTTGATAAGGTTTTGCTGGCCATCGCTGCCAGCCCGAGCAAAAAACCGATGTTCAGCCTCGATGAACGAATTGCGCTGGCGGAGCAGGCAACGGCGCATCTGGTCAACGTTGAGGTGATTGGCTTTAGCGATTTGATGGCCAATTTCGCCCGCGCGCAGCAGGCCAATATTCTCATTCGCGGCCTGCGGGCAGTGGCGGATTTCGAATATGAAATGCAGCTGGCGCACATGAACCGCCATCTGATGCCCACCCTGGAAAGCGTGTTCCTGATGCCGTGCAAAGAGTGGTCGTTTATCTCTTCATCGCTGGTTAAGGAAGTGGCTCGCCACCAGGGCGATGTCTCCCACTTCCTGCCGCCTAACGTGCATCAGGCGTTGTTAAATAAGCTGAAGTAGTATGTCCTTCCCCCGCTCGCGCTACGCTTAGCGGGGCTACCAGCTTACCCGGACTGGCATAATCCCCAACCCTCTCCACTACTTCTGACACTGGCGGCAATAAAAGGTCGCTCGCTGCGCGTGTTTGCTGGCGATAATCGGCGTACCGCAGATCCGGCACGGCTCGCCTTTGCGGCCATAAACCTGCAGCTCCTGGGCGAAATATCCCGGTTTGCCGTCGCTTTGCAGGAAATCCTTCAGCGTCGTTCCACCTTGCTCAATTGAGCGTAGCAGCACCAGCTTAATCATCTTCACTAACCACTCGCATTCTTGATGCGAGAGCGACGAGGCCAGCCGATCGGGATGGATCCCGGCGGAAAACAGCGATTCGCTGGCGTAGATATTCCCCACGCCCACCACCAACTTGTTATCCATCAGCCAGGGTTTGATGGCGGTTTTCTTCTTCGCGCAACGCTGCTGGAGATAGTCGGCGTTGAATTCATCGCTTAGCGGCTCCGGGCCGAGATGCGCCAGCACCGGATGACCATCCAGCTCTTTAGTCCATAACCAGGCGCCAAAGCGGCGAGGATCGGTATAGCGCAGTACTTTACCGTTGCTCAGCACCAGGTCGACGTGGTCGTGTTTTTCAGCCGGCTGCTCCTCACTGAGGATGCGCAGGCTGCCAGACATACCAAGATGAATAATGATCCAGCCGTGACGCAGCTCCAGCAGCAGGTATTTGGCGCGTCGGCGCACGCTCAGCACCGGTTCGTCGCTGAGGCGGTAAATCTCTTCGGATACTGGCCAACGCAGGCGCCCGTTGCGCACTACGGCGTGCAGGATGTTAGCGCCTACCAGATGCGGCTCAATGCCGCGACGGCTGGTTTCGACTTCAGGTAATTCAGGCATTTTTTTCCTCTTAACCACACAGTTTCGGGTGACAGGGAGGCAGCGGGAAGAGAGGCCGGAAGGCTTAATAAAGCAAGCGGCCAGGCTGTACGCGTGCAGCCAACGCACCTGTGCTCGAAGGGTGAAGCATAAAACAAAAAACCCCGCCGGAGCGGGGTTTTAGTACAAGGAGACTAAAATTATTTGATTTTAGCTTCTTTGTAGATAACGTGCTGACGTACAACCGGATCGTACTTTTTCAGTTCCATTTTTTCCGGTTTGGTACGCTTGTTCTTCGTGGTGGTATAGAAGTGACCAGTACCAGCGGAAGAAACCAGCTTGATTTTCTCACGAATACCTTTAGCCATGATTTATTTCCTCTAAGTACTTAGTACTTTTCGCCACGGGCACGCAGTTCAGACAGAACTGTATCGATGCCTTTCTTATCGATTACACGCATACCTTTAGCAGATACGCGCAGGGTGACAAAACGCTTCTCGCTCTCAACCCAGAAACGGTGAGAGTGCAGGTTCGGCAGGAAACGGCGTTTAGTCGCGTTCAGTGCGTGGGAACGGTTGTTACCGGTCACCGGACGCTTGCCAGTAACTTGGCAGACTCGGGACATGTCTATTCTCCAAAAATCAAATTAGCTCGAGCTTCGTATGGGGTATTGGCGCCTCGTCAGGCTTTACAGCCCGGTCATCGCATAGTTCTATTGAACTCTCGATTGCCAGGCCCAAATGCCAAACCCGAGATTCTCAAAGGTGGCGTAGTATACGCTGACTCGGCGGTGTGCTCAAGTCCCGAACAGACAAAGATCCCGATAGATCGCATGATCGGGGCTAAATCCAGCCACGTTCGGCAAAAGAGACGTACGCGCCGCGGCCAATAATCAGATGATCAAGCACGCGTATCTCCATGAATCTACAACACTTAACCACCCTGTCGGTCATCAACTTATCCGACTTACTCGGTTCAGGGCTACCTGAAGGATGATTATGGGCAAGGATCACCGCGGCGGCGTTCACTTTGATTGCTTCGCGTACAATTTCTCGCGGATGCACCTCTACGTGGCTAAGAGTACCAGAAAAAAGGCGGCTATGTTTCAATACCCGATTCTGATTATCTAAAAAGATCGCCATAAAGATCTCCCGCTCTTCATCGGCGAGCTGGCTTTGTAAAAATTCTCGCGTCATGAGCGGCGTCACCAGCGACGGTTCCTCTCTCATCCGCAAGCTAAAATAGCGCCGCGCCAGTTCGGCAATGCCTTTGAGTTGCGCATATTTCGCAATGCCGATACCGTCGATATCGGCAAATTGTTCTATCTCAGCCGACAACAGCCCGTACAGCGAACCGAAGCGCTGTAGCAAGCTATGTGAAAAAGCCAGCACATCCTGGGTACGCGTGCCGGTACGCAAAAACAACGCCAGCAGCTCAACGTCGCTCAATGTTTCAATGCCGTCGCGCAGCATTTTTTCCCGCGGCATCAATGATTCCTGTATATCCATTACCCTGTCTCCTTACCCGTCCATCCCCCATCCTGGCATAGCCTTTCCGCGCTGCCGACCGGTGATTTCAAGGTCTGCGTAGACCCTCGCAAAGTGAATACCCGGCATACGCACGATGCCACAGGGATTGTGATAAGATGCGCGGATTCTGGTGTATTTCAACAGGACAAAATCATGATGAGTCTGGCTGGTAAAAAGATCGTTCTTGGCGTGAGCGGCGGCATCGCCGCCTATAAAACGCCAGAACTGGTGCGCCGACTGCGAGAACGCGGCGCCGATGTACGCGTCGCCATGACGGAAGCCGCCAAGGCCTTTATTACCCCGTTGAGCCTGCAGGCGGTTTCCGGTTATCCGGTCTCCGATAGCCTGCTGGATCCGGCTGCCGAAGCGGCAATGGGCCATATTGAACTGGGCAAGTGGGCCGATCTGGTTATCCTTGCCCCGGCAACCGCCGATTTAATCGCCCGCGTCGCCGCCGGTATGGCGAACGATCTGGTCTCCACGATTTGCCTGGCTACGCCCTCGCCGGTGGCCGTCGTCCCGGCGATGAACCAACAGATGTATCGCGCCGCCGCCACCCAGCACAACCTTGCCACTATTGCCTCACGCGGCCTATTGGTATGGGGCCCGGATAGCGGCAGCCAGGCCTGCGGCGACGTTGGCCCGGGCCGCATGCTCGATCCGCTCACTATCGTGGAGATGGCGGCGCAGCATTTCTCGCCTGTCAAAGATTTGCAACATCTCAACATCATGATTACCGCGGGCCCAACCCGCGAGCCGCTGGATCCGGTGCGCTACATCACCAACCATAGCTCCGGCAAAATGGGCTTCGCGATTGCCGCCGCCGCCGCACAACGCGGTGCGAACGTCACGCTGGTTAGCGGCCCGGTGTCGCTGCCGACGCCGCCGTTTGTGCAGCGCATCGATGTTGGCACCGCGCTGGAAATGGAAGCGGCGGTGCAGAATGGCGTGCAACAGCAGCATATTTTCATCGGCTGCGCCGCCGTTGCCGACTACCGCGCAGCGATTGTCGCCGACGAGAAAATCAAAAAACAAGGTGATGAATTAACAATAAAAATGGTCAAAAATCCGGACATCGTCGCCGGGGTGGCCGCACTAAAAAATCACCGCCCGTACGTTGTTGGATTTGCCGCCGAAACAAATAATGTGGAAGAATACGCCCGGCAAAAACGTGCCCGCAAAAATCTCGACCTGATTTGCGCCAATGATGTTTCTCAGCCAAATCAAGGTTTTAATAGCGATAACAACGCATTACACCTTTTCTGGCAGGATGGGGATAAGCGCTTACCACTTGAGCGCAAGGAATTCCTGGGCCAATTATTACTCGACGAGATCGTTACCCGTTATGATGAAAAAAATCGACGTTAAGATTCTGGACCCGCGTGTTGGCAAGCAGTTCCCATTGCCGACTTATGCCACCTCCGGCTCGGCCGGACTTGACCTGCGCGCCTGTCTTGACGACGCCGTAGAGCTGGCGCCGGGCGCAACCACCCTGTTGCCGACTGGCCTTGCGATTCATATCGCCGATCCGTCTCTGGCGGCGGTGATTCTGCCGCGTTCTGGTCTGGGCCATAAACATGGCGTCGTGCTGGGCAACCTGGTTGGCCTTATCGACTCCGACTACCAGGGGCAGCTGATGGTGTCCGTCTGGAACCGCGGCCAGCAGAGCTTTACTATCGAGCCGGGCGAGCGCATCGCGCAGATGGTCTTTGTGCCGGTGGTACAGGCGGAATTTAATCTGGTGGAAGAGTTTGACGCCACCGACCGCGGCGAAGGCGGCTTCGGCCACTCAGGGCGCAAATAAGCCCGGCTATACGGAACCCGCATCCCAAAGCGCATAATGCAATAACATCACCGCAAACTAAGGTTTGCGGTCGCTTTGTGGATGCCTGCCTGACAAGTGCTTATTTTCAGGGGTATTTTAAAACATGGCAGAAAAACAAACTGCGAAAAGGAATCGTCGCGAAGAAATACTTCAATCTCTGGCGCTGATGCTTGAATCCAGCGATGGTAGTCAACGTATTACCACGGCGAAGCTGGCGGCCTCCGTCGGTGTTTCCGAAGCGGCGTTATACCGTCATTTTCCCAGTAAAACCCGCATGTTTGACAGCCTGATCGAGTTCATTGAAGACAGTCTGATTACGCGCATCAATTTGATTTTGAAAGATGAAAAGGACACCACGGCTCGTCTGCGCCTGATTGTTCTGCTGATTCTTGGGTTTGGCGAGCGTAATCCTGGGCTGACGCGTATCCTCACCGGCCACGCCTTAATGTTCGAACAGGACCGTCTGCAGGGTCGTATCAACCAGCTATTTGAACGTATCGAAGTTCAATTGCGTCAGGTGATGCGTGAAAAGAAAATGCGTGAGGGAGAGGGCTACACCCTCGACGAGACGCTACTGGCAAGCCAGCTGCTGGCATTTTGCGAAGGCATGCTGTCGCGTTTTGTGCGTAGCGAGTTCAAGTACCGCCCAACGGATGATTTCGATGCCCGCTGGCCGCTGGTCGCGGCGCAACTGCAGTAAAGCTCTATATGCAGCCGCAAGGCTGCATGGCTCTCCTCGCAATCTACGCAAATTTGTCGCAAAGCCCAGGGCCATTGGTTGAATTGCCCAATGCGCTTTTCCGCTTACTTTTCCTACTATCCAGCTTGCTGAGCGTTTCACCCTACCTACAAAACCACCCGGCAAGGAGAGATTTGATGGCGACGTCACGGCGAGAATTACTCAAGATAGGCGGACTGGCAACCGCATCACTACTCATTAGTCAAAAAAGCTTCGCAGCATGGGCCCCCTCTGAACGCTATCCTGACCCAAGCATTATCGCCGTCGATGACAGCTTTCGCCGCTACATGCTCGCCAGCGCGAAGGTCGAACGTATCGCCAGCGGCCTGCGTTGGGCGGAAGGGCCGGTCTGGTTTGGCGACATGCGGATGCTGCTGTGGAGCGATATTCCAAATAACGCCGTCATGCGTTGGGATGAAGCCAGCGGGGAAACCAGCGTCTTCCGCTATCCGGCCAACTATAGCAACGGCCACGCGCGCGACAGGCAGGGGCGTTTAATTAGCTGCGAGCACGATACCCGCCGTATTACGCGTACCGAGTACGATGGCTCCATCACCGTGCTGGCCGACAACTATCAGGGCAAGCCCCTTAATTCGCCAAACGATATCATCGTGAAGTCAGACGGCACGATCTGGTTCACCGACCCGCCGTTTGGCATCAGCGGCTTTTATGAAGGTCATAAGGCGACCCCGGAGCTGCCGCAAAACGTCTACTGTCTGGAGCCGGAAAGCCGCAAGCTGAGCGTGGTGCTGGGCGATGTGAAAGGGCCAAACGGTCTGTGCTTCTCCGCGGATGAAAAAATCCTCTACGTGGTGGAAAGCCGGGCGACGCCGAACCGCTTAATTCTGGCGTGGGACGTAGAAGGTAATACGCTGAAAAATAAACGCGTGTATCTCGACTGCGGCAACGGTACCGCCGATGGGATCGCCTGCGATGCAGACGGCAACCTGTGGTGCGGGTGGGGAACGGGCAATGAAGAGCTCGACGGCGTGCGGGTCTTTAACCCCCAGGGTAAGCATATCGGCACCATCAAGCTGCCGGAACGCTGCGCGAACTTATGCTTTGGCGGTGAACAGCGCAATCGGCTGTTTATGGCCTCAAGCACCTCAATCTACTCGCTGTACGTCAATGCCCAGGGCGCTAAACTGGTATAGTTGAAAACCGGCAGCCTGGCTGCCGGTTTCAGCATCAGACGCCGTAGGCTTCGCGGTAAGCGCGTACCGATGCCAAATGCTCAGCCATCTCAGGCTTTTCTTCCAGATAGGCGATAAGATCTTTCAGGGTGACGATAGAAATCACTTTGCAGCCATAATCACGTTCCACTTCCTGAATCGCGGAGATCTCGCCGCGACCGCGCTCCTGGCGGTCAAGCGAGATGAGCACGCCAGCCAGTTCAGCGCCGTTAGCCTGAATAATTTCCATTGATTCACGAATTGCGGTACCGGCGGTAATCACGTCGTCCACCAGCATCACGCGGCCCTGGAGCGGGCTACCGACCAGGTTGCCGCCTTCACCGTGGGTCTTCGCTTCTTTACGGTTGAAGCAGTACGGCAGGTCGCGGTCATGATGCTCAGCCAGCGCGACGGCGGTGGTGGTGGCGATAGGGATACCTTTATAGGCCGGGCCGAACAGCAGGTCGAACTCGATCCCGGAATCCACCAGCGCCTCGGCGTAGAAACGGCCCAGCAGAGCCAGATCGCGCCCGGTATTAAACAGGCCGGCGTTGAAGAAATAGGGGCTTTTACGCCCGGATTTCAGCGTAAATTCGCCAAACTTAAGAACCTGCTTGCTAAGCGCAAACTCAATAAACTGGCGCTGATACGGCTTCATGGATTCGCTCCTTTTAGTACTGTCATCAATGTCGGACTACACGCTTTGTCCTTCGCAGGTGTCATGAAGGATAAAGCGCAAAAAAAAGGCGACTTCTCAGTCGCCTTAATCATTAATTTTCTAACGCCGCTTTCTGCGTCGTAATAATGGATTCGATTCCCCCTCGCGCTAACGCCAGGAGAGTGAGGAGCTCTTCATGGGTGAACGGCTCGCCTTCCGCCGTGCCCTGCACCTCAATAATGCGGCCGTCTTCGGTCATTACCACATTCATATCGGTTTCCGCGGCGGAATCTTCCACGTACTCCAGATCGCAGATGGCTTCACCATTAACGATACCAACGGAAACGGCGGCTACCATCCCCTTCATCGGGTTGGTTTTCAGTTTACCGGCAGCAACCAGCTTGTTCAGCGCATCGGCCAGCGCAACGCAGGCACCGGTAATGGACGCGGTACGGGTACCGCCATCGGCCTGCAGCACGTCGCAATCGAGCGTAATGGTGAACTCGCCCAGCGCTTTCAGATCCACCGCGGCGCGCAGCGCGCGAGCGATCAGACGCTGAATTTCCATAGTGCGGCCGCCCTGCTTGCCTTTTGCGGCTTCGCGAGCGTTACGGGTATGGGTGGAGCGCGGCAGCATGCCATATTCGGCGGTGATCCAGCCCTGGCCCTGACCTTTCAGGAAGCGCGGCACGCCTTCGTCGATGGAGGCAGTGCACAGCACTTTGGTGTCGCCAAATTCGACCAGCACGGAGCCTTCAGCGTGTTTTGTATAGTTACGGGTCAGGGTTACTGGACGCACCTGATTAGCGCTACGGCCTGCTGGACGCATGATTACTCTCCGGCTTGAAACGAATGTGGCTGCGCATTATACACAAATTCGGCCAAGTTGCATCGCGACGACGCGCGCCTGCCAATGTGGATAATGCGCGCTTATTCCTATCCTGAAAGGGCCTCGAAAGCTATAATCCTCCCCACTCTCCTTAAAAAACAGGAACGTCTATGATCCGCAGTATGACCGCCTATGCCCGGCGTGAAATCAAGGGTGACTGGGGTAGCGCCGCGTGGGAACTGCGCTCGGTAAACCAACGCTATCTGGAAACCTACTTCCGCCTGCCGGAACAGTTCCGGAGCCTGGAGCCCGTGGTTCGCGAGCGCATCCGCTCTCGCCTGACTCGCGGCAAAATCGAATGTACCCTGCGTTTTGAGCAGGATCCCAGCGCCCAAGGTGAGCTGATTCTTAACGAAAACCTGGCCAAGCAGCTGGTTAACGCCGCTAACTGGGTAAAAATGCAGAGCGATGAAGGCGAAATCAATCCGGTTGATATCCTGCGCTGGCCTGGCGTGATGGCCGCTCAGGAGCAAGACCTTGATGCCATCGCCGCTGAAATCCTCAACGCCCTGAATGGCGCGCTGGACGATTTTATCGTCGCTCGCGAGACCGAAGGCCAGGCATTGAAAACTCTGATCGAACAGCGTCTGGAAGGCGTCAGCGCCGAAGTCAGCAAAGTCCGCGCCCATATGCCGGAAATCCTGCAGTGGCAGCGCGAGCGCCTGGTCGCCAAGCTTGAAGACGCCGAAGTGCAGCTGGAAAACAACCGCCTCGAGCAAGAGCTGGTGTTGATGGCGCAGCGTATCGACGTCGCCGAAGAGCTCGATCGCCTGGAAGCGCACGTTAAAGAGACCTACAACATTCTGAAGAAGAAAGAAGCTGTGGGTCGCCGCCTCGACTTCATGATGCAGGAATTCAACCGCGAGTCGAACACTCTGGCCTCCAAATCCATTAATGCCGAAGTGACCAATTCAGCGATTGAGCTGAAGGTGCTGATCGAGCAGATGCGCGAGCAGATCCAGAATATCGAGTAATCTCTTCCCCGGCTGGCCTGCCCCCGCGGGCCAGCATTACTTTTTCTTATTCATTTTTGAAAAGCAAAAGCCAAATCCCCCACAGTGATTGACCATATCAATCATTCAGCATTAGCTTTTTTCATGAAAATCAGCTCACTTTAGAAAAACTCAATCGTGATCTGCCGCACAAATCGCTACCCTTTGCCCATCATTGTGGGGGATTTATGCTGCTTCATGTTCTTTATCTGATTGGTATTACGGCGGAAGCGATGACCGGCGCCTTAGCGGCCGGGCGACGCCGGATGGACACTTTTGGGGTGATTATTATCGCTACCGCCACCGCGCTCGGCGGGGGATCCGTGCGTGATATCCTGCTCGGCCATTATCCGCTCGGTTGGGTGAAGCACCCGGAATACGTCATCATTGTGGCGGTTGCCGCCGTTCTCACCACCATCGCCGCGCCGGTAATGCCGCACCTGCGTCGCCTGTTTCTGGTGCTGGATGCCCTGGGCCTGATTGTGTTCTCGATTATTGGCGCGCAAATCGCGCTGGACATGGGCGAAGGACCGATAATCGCGTCTATTGCCGCCGTGATCACCGGCGTCTTTGGCGGCGTGCTGCGGGATATGTTCTGTAAACGTATCCCGCTGGTGTTTCAGAAAGAACTGTACGCTGGCATCTCTTTTGCCGCCGCGGTGCTCTATATCGCGTTACAGCACTACGTCAGCAGCCACGACGTCGTGGTCATCGCCACGCTGCTCTTCGGCTTTACCGCGCGTATGCTCGCCCTGCGCTGGAAGCTCGGCCTGCCGGTCTTCTACTACAAACACGACGCACATTGATTCCTCAAAAACCCGGGATATGTTGCCCGCGGAGCCACTGCGCCAGCGCGGCAATATCCGGGTTTTGCAAAAAGACGACCAGCTGGCGCGCCCTTTCCTGCCCCACCCCCGGTAATTGCCGCCACTGGGACTCATTGCGCTCCCGCAATAGCTGCCAGTTTTCTGCCGCAACGCTCGCCTGCGCGGACTGAGGTATCGGTACCCCCAGCGCCAGCACCCAACGAATAAACGGCTGCTCGCGGGTCAAATTGAACTGATGCCACAACCGCAGGCCACGCTTGCTGGTCATCCCTGGCACGCTCTGTAGTTGTTCAGGCGTCAAAGCCAGCCATGAAAAAAGATGAGCCATGCGGCGATCGTCTATTAGCGTGCGCCATAGCGCCTCTCCTGCTCCCCCAATATCCAGAACTGCCTTAGACGATAGCCAAACAAGCCGGGAGAGAAACTGCCCGGCGCACTCGGACGACGCAAAATAACAGGTTAAGGAATGAAAACGGGGCGAAGGCGGCAGTGGCGCATCGCGCTGGCTGGCCCGCCAGACCACGCTATCCAGACGCGGGATGCCCTGTCCAGCCAGGCTTATTAGCACCTGGTCTCCGGCGACGATGTCTAACTGCCGCCAGCGGGCCACCGAGCCAATACTGACCCGACGCACCAGTTTATCGTCCAGTTTTACCGGTTCGAGATGCGCCACAACGGCTATCTTGCCGCTGCGCCCGACAGTGAACTGGATTGTGGTCACTTCCGCCACCTGCGAAAACGGCTGATATTTCCAGGCCGCCACCCAGTGCCCCTGTCCTGGAAGCCAACTGCCCCCGGCAGGTTCTTTTTCCGCGCGGATCACAATGCCATCGGTGACAAAGGGCAGCGGCGAGGCGAACCAGCGCTCGCGCCAGACGGCGGTCTCCTGCCAGTCTTTCACCGGATGGGAATAGCGCTGCGCCAGAGGAAACCCGCCGTCGGCAAGCAGCGCCAGGCGGGTGGACATCCGGGCCGGACCGTCGGGCCAGGCCCAGATAAACACCCCCAGCGTGTTCAGCGTTGCCGATGGCGCTTTGCGCATCAGTATCCCGGCGACTTTCGCCCGTGAATTCATACCGCCCGCCTGTTTTTGTATATGCCCCTCTTGCAGCTGAAAAATCTCGCCCTGTAGCACGCTATTTGCCAGCGCTCCTGCGGTAGTTTGCGGTAGGCCGGGGATCCGGCGCACTTTTACAGTCCAGTCTTCCCCCGCCAGACCGTCGCCGCGGCTAATCGCCTGTATTAACCTCCCCCCGCGATAAACCAGCGTTACCGCCACCCCGTCAACTTTCGGCTGTACCCACACATTGGGTTTCTCGCGCATCCAGCGACCGACGCTTGCGGCATCAGGCAGTTTACGCACGCCGGTATGCGCGATGGGATGTTTGACTTCGCCGCGCGGCGGCGGCAGCTCGTCTTCAGGCGTCTCCTGACCGAAGCAGCGCCGCCACTGCGCCAACCGGACAGATAGCATGTCGTAGACCTCGTCGCTGACCTCGCTGCGGCCCTGCTGCCAGTAAGCTGCTTTCCAGTCGGCAATCTGCTGGCTTAGGCGATCTATCTCCTGCCCGGCTTGTTGCAAAGACCACGCCGGGCAGGCCGCCGTTGCCATTGCCGCCGCCATCCATAACGCTGTCGCTATCAGCCATCTGCACATGCCTTTACCTCCTTGTTCTACCTTGCGGCATCGTGCGCTAAAGACCGAAGCCGCGGCGACAGGCAAATCATTACGCTGCGAGCGGCTTTCCAGGATTTACACCTTGTTGCTGCAACTGCTTAAGAAATCAGGAAAGCGGCAGGCAAAATGAAAGAAACAGCGGCAAAAAGTGTGACAATGACTGCGTCACGCGGCGGCGGCGTGTATAATAGGCTCGTATGTAGGATCTCTTTCGACAATCACATACAAAAGACACTCATGGCTCAAGGCACGCTTTATATTGTTTCCGCCCCTAGCGGCGCGGGTAAATCCAGCCTGATTCAGGCTTTATTGAAAACCCAACCGTTGTACGATTCCCAGGTTTCTGTTTCGCATACCACGCGCAATCCGCGCCCGGGTGAAGTTCACGGTGAACACTATTTCTTTGTCGATCACGATAAATTCAGGTCGATGATTAGCGAAGACGCTTTCCTTGAGCACGCTGAGGTTTTTGGCAATTATTACGGGACCTCTCGTGAAGCTATCGAGCAGGTTCTGGCGACCGGCGTTGATGTTTTTCTTGATATCGACTGGCAGGGCGCCCAGCAAATCCGTAATAAAATGCCCGGCGCGCGCAGCATCTTTATTCTGCCGCCGTCAAAAGACGAACTTGACCGCCGCCTGCGCGGCCGCGGCCAGGACAGCGAAGAAGTCATCGCAAAACGTATGGCGCAGGCAGTTGCAGAAATGAGCCATTACGCGGAATATGATTACCTTATTGTGAATGATGATTTTGATACCGCTTTAGGCGATCTGAAAAACATTATCCGCGCTGAACGTCTGCGCATGAGCCGCCAAAAGCAGCGACATGGCGCTTTAATCACCAAACTATTGGCAGACTGAACCCACATTCAGTATCATGCCCAGTCATTTCTTCACCTGTGGAGCATTTTAAGTATGGCACGCGTAACTGTTCAGGACGCTGTAGAGAAAATTGGTAACCGTTTTGACCTGGTACTGGTCGCCGCGCGTCGCGCTCGTCAGATGCAGGTAGGCGGAAAGGATCCGCTGGTACCGGAAGAAAACGATAAAACCACCGTTATCGCACTGCGCGAAATCGAAGAAGGTCTGATCAACAACCAGATCCTCGACGTACGTGAGCGCCAGGAACAGCAAGAGCAGGAAGCCGCTGAATTACAAGCCGTTACCGCGATTGCTGAAGGTCGTCGTTAATCACACAGCGGGTCGCCCTTGTATCTGTTTGAAAGCCTGAATCAGCTGATTCAAAACTACCTGCCGGAAGAGCAAATCAAGCGCCTTCGGCAGGCGTATCTCGTTGCACGTGACGCTCACGAGGGTCAGACACGTTCAAGCGGTGAACCCTATATCACGCACCCGGTAGCGGTGGCCTGCATTCTGGCCGAGATGAAACTCGACTACGAAACGCTGATGGCCGCGCTGCTGCATGATGTGATTGAAGATACCCCTGCCACCTACCAGGACATGGAACAGCTTTTTGGTAAAAGCGTCGCCGAACTGGTAGAGGGGGTGTCGAAACTTGATAAGCTCAAGTTCCGCGATAAGAAAGAGGCGCAAGCCGAAAACTTCCGCAAAATGATCATGGCGATGGTGCAGGATATCCGCGTCATCCTCATCAAGCTTGCCGACCGCACCCACAACATGCGCACCCTGGGCTCGCTACGCCCGGATAAACGCCGTCGCATCGCCCGCGAAACGCTGGAAATTTATAGCCCTCTGGCGCACCGTTTAGGTATCCATCACATTAAAACCGAGCTCGAAGAGCTGGGCTTTGAAGCGCTGTACCCTAACCGCTACCGCGTCATTAAAGAAGTG
This sequence comes from Klebsiella sp. 141162, assembly GCF_050600755.1. Classification (NCBI taxonomy): domain Bacteria; kingdom Pseudomonadati; phylum Pseudomonadota; class Gammaproteobacteria; order Enterobacterales; family Enterobacteriaceae; genus Klebsiella; species Klebsiella sp. 141162. Next base: position 349,146 of record NZ_JAQIRI010000003.1, read on the forward strand.
GTCAAAGCGGCGCGCGGCAACCGAAAAGAGATGATTCAGAAAATCCTCTCTGAGATCGAAGGGCGTTTACAGGAAGCGGGGATCCCCTGCCGCGTTAGCGGTCGCGAAAAGCATCTGTACTCTATTTACTGCAAAATGGTGCTCAAAGAGCAGCGTTTTCACTCGATTATGGACATCTACGCCTTCCGCGTTATCGTTCACGATCCCGATATCTGCTATCGCGTGCTGGGCCAAATGCACAGCCTCTACAAGCCGCGTCCAGGCCGTTTCAAAGATTACATCGCCATTCCGAAAGCGAACGGCTATCAATCTTTGCACACCTCGATGATTGGCCCCCACGGCGTCCCGGTCGAGGTACAAATCCGTACCGAAGATATGGACCAGATGGCGGAGATGGGGGTTGCGGCGCACTGGGCTTATAAAGAGCACGGGGGCGAAAGCAGCACGACCGCGCAAATCCGCGCTCAGCGCTGGATGCAAAGCCTGCTGGAACTGCAGCAGAGCGCCGGTAGCTCGTTTGAATTTATCGAGAGCGTTAAATCCGATCTGTTCCCGGATGAGATTTACGTTTTCACCCCGGAAGGGCGCATTGTCGAACTGCCTGCCGGCGCCACGCCGGTGGACTTCGCCTACGCGGTGCATACCGATATCGGCCATGCCTGCGTTGGCGCGCGCGTCGACCGTCAGCCCTATCCGCTGTCGCAGCCGCTCTCCAGCGGCCAGACTGTCGAAATCATTACCGCGCCGGGCGCGCGTCCGAATGCCGCATGGCTGAACTTTGTCGTCAGCTCGAAAGCGCGCGCCAAGATCCGCCAACTGCTGAAGAACCTTAAGCGCGACGATTCCGTCAGCCTTGGCCGCCGATTGCTCAACCACGCGTTAGGCGGCAGCCGCAAGCTGGCAGAAATCCCGCCGGAGAACATCCAGCGCGAACTTGACCGCATGAAGCTTGCCACGCTTGACGATCTGCTGGCGGAAATCGGTCTCGGTAACGCAATGAGCGTGGTGGTGGCGAAAAACCTGCAGCAGGGCGAAGCCTCTGCCGCACCGGTGCCGGCCAACGCGTCGAATCACGGCCATCTGCCGATCAAGGGCGCCGATGGCGTGCTGATTACTTTCGCCAAGTGCTGTCGTCCGATTCCGGGGGACCCGATCATCGCCCACGTCAGCCCAGGCAAAGGGTTGGTTATCCACCATGAATCCTGTCGTAACATCCGCGGCTACCAGAAAGAGCCTGAGAAGTTTATGGCGGTCGAATGGGATAAAGAAACTGCGCAGGAATTTATCGCCGAAATTAAGGTGGATATGTTCAACCACCAGGGCGCGCTGGCTAACCTGACGGCCGCAATCAACACCGCGTCTTCCAATATTCAGAGCCTGAATACGGAAGAAAAAGATGGCCGCGTATACAGCGCCTTTATCCGCCTGACCGCGCGCGACCGCGTGCATCTGGCGAATATCATGCGCAAAATTCGCGTCATGCCGGACGTGATTAAAGTCACTCGTAACCGAAATTAGCTTTTACAAAAATCGAATCCCCAGGAAGGTACTGAAGTACGTGACTGGGGTGAGTGAGTGCAGCTAACGCCGAGGCAGTTCGAAGGATTAAGTAGAATGAATTCACAGCGTTATGCGCGTATCTGCGAGATGCTCGCCAGGCGTCAGCCTGATCTGACGGTCTGCATGGAGCAGGTCCATAAACCCCATAACGTCTCTGCGGTCATCCGCACCGCAGACGCCATCGGCGTACACGAAGTACACGCCATCTGGCCTGGCAGCCGCATGCGTACCATGGCCTCTGCCGCCGCCGGCAGCAATAGTTGGGTGCAGGTGAAAACACACCGCACGATCGGCGATGCCGTCAGCCACTTAAAAGGCCGGGGCATGCAAATCCTCGCGACGCACCTTTCCGACAAAGCCATCGATTTTCGCGAAATCGACTATACGCGCCCGACCTGCATCCTGATGGGCCAGGAGAAAACCGGCATCACCCAGGAAGCGCTGGCGCTGGCAGACCAGGACATCATTATTCCAATGGTCGGTATGGTGCAGTCGCTGAACGTCTCCGTCGCCTCCGCGCTGATCCTTTACGAAGCGCAGCGTCAGCGGCAGAACGCCGGAATGTACCAACGCGCCAATAGCATGCTGCCGCCTGAAGAGCAGCAGCGGCTGCTATTTGAAGGCGGTTACCCGGTGCTGGCACGCGTCGCCAGGCAAAAAGGTCTGCCTTATCCCCACGTCAACGAGCAGGGCGAAGTCGAAGCCGATGCCGAGTGGTGGGCAACGATGCAGGCGGCGAGGTAAATCCGATGTCAGGCCGCCTGTTAGATGCCGTACCGCTCAACTCGCTGACCGGCGTTGGCGCCGCACAGAGCAGCAAACTGGCGAAAATCGGTCTGCATACGGTTCAGGACCTGCTACTACACCTGCCGCTACGCTATGAAGACCGGACTCACCTGTACCAAATCGGCGAACTGCTGCCGGGCGTCTACGCAACCGTAGAGGGTGAGGTGCTCAACAGCAATATCACCTTCGGCGGCCGCCGGATGATGACCTGTCAGATAAGTGACGGTTCCGGCATCCTGACCATGCGTTTTTTCAACTTCAATGCGGCGATGAAAAACAGCCTGGCGACCGGTCGTCGCGTGCTGGCCTACGGCGAAGCTAAACGCGGCAAGTTCGGCGCCGAGATGATCCACCCGGAATATCGCGTGCAGGGCGATATGAGCACCCCGGAGCTGCAGGAAACCCTGACTCCAGTCTACCCGACCACTGAAGGCATTAAGCAGGCGACGCTGCGCAAACTCACCGATCAGGCGCTTGAGCTGCTGGAAACCTGCGCGATTAGCGAACTGCTGCCGCCGGAGCTGGCGCAGGGGATGATGAGTCTGCCGGAGGCGCTGCGTACGCTGCACCGCCCGCCGCCGTCGCTACAGCTCAGCGAGCTGGAGAGCGGTAAACATCCGGCACAGCAGCGTCTTATCCTGGAAGAGTTGCTGGCGCATAATCTCAGCATGCTGGCGCTCCGCGCCGGTGCCCAGCGCTACCATGCGCTGCCGCTCAGCGCCAACGACACGCTGAAAACCCAGCTTCTGGCTTCTCTACCCTTTAAACCAACGGGCGCGCAGGCGCGCGTCACCGCGGAGATCGAGCGCGATATGGCGCTGGACGTGCCGATGATGCGCCTGGTGCAGGGCGACGTCGGATCCGGTAAAACGCTGGTCGCCGCGCTGGCCGCCCTGCGCGCTATCGCCCATGGTAAGCAGGTGGCGCTGATGGCGCCGACCGAACTGCTGGCCGAGCAGCACGCCAATAATTTCCGCAGCTGGTTCGCGCCGCTGGGCATTGAAGTCGGCTGGCTGGCTGGCAAACAAAAAGGCAAAGCGCGCCAGGCGCAGCAGGAAGCCATTGCCAACGGCGAAGTGCAGATGATTGTCGGCACCCACGCCATTTTCCAGGAGCAGGTGCAGTTTAACGGCCTGGCGCTGGTGATTATCGACGAACAACATCGCTTTGGCGTTCATCAACGCCTGGCGCTGTGGGAAAAGGGCCAGCAGCAGGGCTTCCACCCGCATCAACTGATCATGACCGCTACACCGATTCCACGCACCCTGGCGATGACCGCCTATGCCGATCTCGATACCTCGGTTATCGACGAGCTGCCGCCGGGCCGTACCCCGGTCACTACCGTCGCTATCCCGGACACCCGCCGCAGCGACATTATCGACCGCGTGCGCAACGCCTGCACCCAGGAAGGTCGCCAGGCCTATTGGGTCTGTACACTGATTGAAGAGTCCGATCTGCTGGAAGCCCAGGCGGCGGAAGCCACCTGGGAAGAGCTCAAGCTGGCGCTGCCGGAACTTAACATCGGTCTCGTTCACGGGCGAATGAAACCAGCGGAGAAACAGGCCGTGATGCAGGCCTTCAAGCAGGGCGAGATGCACCTACTGGTCGCCACCACGGTGATTGAAGTCGGCGTTGACGTCCCTAACTCAAGCCTGATGATTATCGAAAACCCGGAGCGTCTGGGTCTGGCGCAGCTGCACCAGCTACGCGGGCGCGTCGGGCGCGGCGCCGTCGCCTCCCACTGCGTGCTACTTTATAAATCGCCGCTCTCCAAAACGGCGCAGAAGCGCCTGCAGGTGCTGCGCGACAGCAACGACGGTTTCGTCATCGCCCAGAAAGATCTTGAAATCCGCGGCCCCGGCGAGCTTCTCGGCACCCGCCAGACCGGCAACGCCGAATTTAAAGTAGCGGACTTGCTGCGCGATCAGGCCATGATCCCCGATGTTCAGCGCATTGCTCGTCATATTCACGAACGCTATCCGCTGCAGGCGCAGGCGCTGATTGAGCGCTGGATGCCGGAAACCGAACGCTATTCCAACGCGTAGCGCGTCCTTTTTGCCGCGCTACGGGCAACTTTTCTACACAATGAGTGGATTATGAAACGAGAACTGGCCATCGAATTTTCGCGTGTCACCGAAGCCGCCGCGCTGGCGGGCTATAAATGGCTGGGCCGCGGCGATAAAAATACCGCCGACGGCGCAGCGGTTAACGCCATGCGCATTATGCTTAACCTCGTCAATATCGACGGCACCATCGTCATCGGCGAGGGCGAAATCGATGAAGCGCCGATGCTCTATATCGGCGAAAAAGTGGGTACCGGCAAAGGCGACGCGGTAGATATCGCCGTCGACCCAATTGAAGGCACCCGCATGACGGCCATGGGCCAGGCCAACGCGCTGGCAGTGATGGCGGTCGGCGATAAAGGCTGCTTCCTCAACGCGCCGGATATGTATATGGAAAAGCTGATTGTCGGCCCCGGCGCTAAAGGCGCTATCGATCTCAATCTGCCGCTGGAAGAGAATTTGCGCAACATCGCCCGCGCGTTGAATAAACCGCTCGCTGAACTGACCGTCACCGTGCTGGCGAAACCCCGCCACGACGCGGTCATTGCGCAACTGCAGCAGTTGGGCGTGCGCGTGTTCGCGATCCCCGATGGCGACGTGGCGGCCTCTATCCTTACCTGCATGCCGGATAGCGAAGTCGACGTGCTGTACGGCATCGGCGGCGCGCCGGAAGGCGTGGTTTCGGCGGCGGTGATCCGCGCGCTGGACGGCGATATGCAGGGCCGCCTGCTGGCTCGTCACCACGTGAAGGGCGACAGCGAAGAGAACCGCCGTATCGGTGAAAACGAACTGGCGCGCTGCAAAACCATGGGCATCGAAGCGGGCAAAGTGCTGCGTCTTGATGAAATGGCGCGCAGCGATAACGTCATCTTCTCCGCCACCGGGATTACCAAAGGCGATCTACTGGACGGCATTACCCGCAAGGGCAATATGGCGACCACTGAAACGCTGCTGATCCGCGGTAAATCGCGGACTATCCGCCGTATTCAGTCGATTCATTACCTCGACCGAAAAGACCCGGACGTCCAGCAACACATCCTGTAAAACATTTGATCAATCGAGCTTTCCAGCCTTTTCGGGCTGGAAATCTTCTCCCGTCGCGGTGAAGATAGACTGACGAGATTGAAAGGAGAGACGCAATGGCAAACTGGGTTACAGGTAAAGTTGTAAAAGTGCAAAACTGGACCGATGCACTGTTTAGCCTCACCATTCACGCGCCCGTTGAGCCGTTCACCGCAGGGCAGTTTGCTAAACTGGGCCTGGATGTTGACGGCGAGCGCGTGCAGCGCGCCTACTCCTACGTCAACGCCCCCAGCAATCCCGATCTTGAGTTCTACCTGGTCACCGTTCCGGAGGGTAAACTCAGCCCGCGACTGGCCGCGCTGAAACCCGGCGACGACGTGCAGATTGTCAGCGAAGCCGCCGGTTTCTTCGTGCTGGAAGAGGTGCCGGACTGCGACACGCTGTGGATGCTCGCCACCGGTACGGCGATCGGCCCCTATCTGTCGATTCTGGAAGAAGGGAAAGACCTGGATCGCTTCAAGAACCTGGTGCTGGTGCATGCGGCGCGCTATGCCGCCGACCTCAGCTATTTACCGCAAATGCGCGAGCTGGAGCAGCGCTATGCCGGCAAATTACGTATCCAGACCGTGGTCAGCCGCGAGACAGCGGAAGGTTCGCTGACGGGCCGGGTGCCGTTCCTGATTGAAACCGGCGCGCTGGAAGAGGCGGTCGGCCTGCCGATGACCGCCGATACCAGCCACGTGATGCTGTGCGGCAACCCGCAGATGGTGCGTGATACCCAGCAGTTGCTGAAAGAGACCCGGCAGATGACCAAACATCTGCGTCGCCGACCGGGCCATATGACGGCAGAGCACTACTGGTAATCAGACGTCCGCTTTCCAGCGGACATCCTGCGTCTCTTTGCCAAACTTATTTTCGCCCTGGGTGCCGACGAACGCGCCCAGGTCGATCAACATCATGACGATAATCAGCGTCGGTACAAAGCGCCCGACGCCCCACTGCCAAACCTGCGGCAACATCGCCCAGTTGCCCGCCAGCAGCATCCACGCCAGAATCATCAGCAGCGCCCAGAGGCCGGATCTCCCGCGATCGTGCAGACGCTTCACCACGACCGCCGCCGTCGGCCAGAGCAGGCAGACGAGAATAAACGCCGCGGTCTGTAAACTCAGCAAATTGCTGCCCGCGAGAGTAAACAGCGCGCTCATGGTCAACACCCAGATAACGATCCAAATCCAGAAATCCCGGCGGCCAATACGGCCTTTAATTGAGAATAACCACTGCTGTAGGGTCATGTTTTATTCCTTATCATCATCATTCGCGTAGTTTACCCTGAAGGCGTCACTTTTTGACAAGCGTGACGGTTCCCGTTTTAATCGTCGGCAGGCAAAAAAAGGAAAGATGGGCATGAAGAAGTGGGCAATCTTAAGTTTGATTGGGCTGACAGCGTTATCTGTCGGCCCGATGGCGTTGTCCGCAGAAACGGAATCCGCCGCCACCGCCCCCTATCTTTTACCCAGCGCGCCGATTTTTGATGTCAGCATCAGCGAGTTCCGCGAGAAATTTAATGCCGATAATCCGAAACTGCCGCTTAACGAGTTTCGTTCTATCGCCTCCAGCCGCGATAAAGCCAACCTGACCCGCGCCGCCACCAAGATTAACGAGAATCTGTATGCCTCTACCGCGCTGGAGCGCGGCACGCTGAAGATTAAATCAATGCAGATAACCTGGCTGCCGATTCAGGGGCCGGAGCAAAAAGCGGCGAAAGCGAAAGCGCAGGAATATATGAGCGCCATTCTTCGCGCCTTTGTGCCGACCCTAAGCCCACTGCAGAGCCAGCAAAAGCTGCAAAAACTGCTGACCGCCGGCAAAGGCAAACGCTACTACACCGAAACCGAAGGCGCGGTGCGCTATGTAGTGGCAGATCACGGGGAAAAAGGGCTAACTTTCGCCATTGAACCGATTAAGCTGGCGCTATCTGAAACGCTGGAAGACAACAATAAATGACAAAAAGCAAAGCCTTTCCAGTGACGAGTCTCTATACTGTTTCACAGACCATGCTGCCCTCTGGGGCGGCTATATTCCTTAATTCGCTTAGTAGCGTGGAGAATTAAAATGCGACATCCTTTAGTGATGGGTAACTGGAAACTGAACGGCAGCCGCCACATGGTAAACGAACTGGTTGCTAACCTGCGTACTGAACTGGCCGGCGTAAGCGGCTGTGCAGTGGCAATCGCGCCGCCGGAAATGTATCTCGACCTGGCTAAGCGTGCGGCAGAAGGCAGCCACATTCACCTGGGCGCGCAGAACGTTGACGTGAACCTGTCCGGCGCATTCACCGGTGAAACCTCCGCCGAAATGCTGAAAGATATCGGCGCGCAGTACATCATCATCGGCCACTCCGAACGCCGTACCTACCACAAAGAATCTGACGAACTGATCGCGAAGAAATTCGCTGTACTGAAAGAGCAGGGTCTGACGCCGGTTCTGTGCATCGGTGAAACCGAAGCGGAAAACGAAGCGGGCAAAACTGAAGAAGTTTGCGCGCGTCAGATCGACGCGGTTCTGAAAACTCAGGGCGCAGCCGCTTTTGAAGGCGTGGTTATCGCGTACGAACCAGTATGGGCTATCGGTACCGGTAAATCCGCTACCCCAGCGCAGGCTCAGGCGGTACACAAATTCATCCGTGACCACATTGCTAAAGCTGACGCTAAAATCGCTGAGCAGGTCATCATCCAGTACGGCGGTTCCGTTAACGCCGGCAACGCCGCAGAGCTGTTCACCCAGCCGGACATCGACGGCGCGCTGGTTGGCGGCGCATCCCTGAAAGCAGACGCTTTCGCGGTGATCGTTAAAGCTGCAGAAGCGGCGAAAAAAGCGTAATTCGCTTTCCCGGTGGTGAAACGCCGCCGGGGTTGCTGAAAAATTCGCCAAATGAAAACCCGGCTTAGCGCAGCGCGAGCCGGGTTTTATATTATCGCTACAATTTCCCCAATAGCTGATACCACGCGTAATCCAGCGGCAGCAAAATCACATAGCTCACAGCCGCCAGCGCCAGACATAGCAACATCCCCGCTCTCGCCGGGACTTTACCTAATCCCATCGCCACCACGATCGGCGAAGCCTGGTACGGCAGCAGCGGCGTGGAATAACCTAGCACCTGAATCATAATCACGCTCAGCAGCGGAAAGCCGGTCGCGTCGGCAAAGCTCTGCGCAAAAGTCGTATACAGCGCCGGGACGCCGTTGGCGGTCATAATAAAATTCAGCGCGCTGGTAATTCCGGTCAGCGCCAGGAAGCTGGTGAACGGATTATCTTTATCCAGCGGCATCACCTGCAGCAGCGCGTTACCCACCGCGCCGCCAATCCCGGTTTGGGTCACGGTAATCGCCAGTCCCAAAATGCCGGCAACATAAATGCAGGTGCGCATATTCACCCCGCTGGCGAACTCCTCGCCGCTGATAAATCCCACTCGCGGCAGCAGCGTGACCACCGCCGCCGCCAGGCCGGTCCACGCCGGGCCGACGCCGTGCCAGCTCTCTGTCACCCATAACGTCAACACCACCGCCAGCAGCCACGCCAGACGCTTTTCGTCGCGGCTCATAGGCGCCAGCGGCGCCAGCTCGCGCGGCGAATGCGGTTTGCCGGGAAACAGCCAGCAGATCAGCGCCACCAGCACCGCCCCTTTCAGCCAGCCAAGTACCGGCGTATGCAGCAGTAAATAGGGAACGTAATTCAGATGGATCCCGTAAGAGCCTTCCGCCGCGCCGCTCATCACCAGATTCGGCACGTTAGCGGGCAAAATGGTCGCAGATAGCTGGAAGGTGCCAAAGCCCACCGCCAGCGCCAGGCCGTACCAGCCGCGCGTGCCGTCGGCTATCCCCGCGCGCCGGGCCATCGCCGCCACGATCGGCATTAACAGCGCGATGCGCCCCATATTTGATGGCATCACGAACGCCAACGCATAACTCAGTAATACCACGCTGCCGACCATCCGCGGCCAGGAGTCGGTGAGCCGCGCCGATAGCGCCTGCGCCGCTCTATCCGCCAGTCCGGTTTTTCGAATGGCGATCCCCAACACAAAGCCGCTGAACACCAGCCAGAACGCCGAGGAAGCAAAACCGCCGAAGATCACCTCCGGCGGAGCGATTTTGGTCATCATCGCCGCCGCGAAGAACAGCAGCGCGGTGATAAATTCCGGTAACAGCGAAGTCGCCCAGAGCACAATGGTGATGCCGACGATCAGCGAAGGGAGGAACAGCGGGTGGGTTAGCCAGAGCGACATGCCTGTCTCCTGTCGTTTTTTTCAGCAAGAATACGACGACAGAAAAGACAGGTAAACGCCAGAACTAGTGGTTTGCGTTAAGAATTGCGCAGCTATGATCCTGAATTTCTTCCGCCGAAGCACGGTTGAGAGTCAGCAGGTTACGCTCTGTCGCCAACAGCACCAGCGAGCCGTCGCTTTGCCGCGCCATCGCTAACGCATAACGCCCCATATGTTCGCGCGCTTCCGGTACCTCTTCCGCCAGCATCAGGAACGGGCTGCGCTGAGCCAGCTCGGTTTCCGTTACCCGACGCGCCAGATATTCATGGCCCTGCAGACCGCCCGGCAAGGGTAGCCAGCGGCTGCTAATCGTCGCCGCATCATTATCTAACTGCGCGCGGACATCGGGACGCAGGCAGGAGATATGAATATGGAAGTGGTTTTGCGTGCGCCCGCTGCGCGAGTTAATCGCCAGCGATACCGCGTTATCATCAATTGGCGCGCCGCGGCGCTGGCTCATAATTTCGCGCCCCTGCCAGGCCTGCCAGAAGAAATTCGGCGTTAGCGGATCCAACAACAGCGGACTTTCGGTACCGTTAATACGGTAGGTCGGCATTAGCAGATATTGCAGCGGGCCGTTGCGATCTTTAAACAACACGTAGCCGCCTTTCAGATTCACTTCCGCGCACGGCGACGGGTTCTGATGTTGCTGCTGATTGGGTACGCACTGCTGCAGGACAATATGACGTAACGCGTTCGGGTTGCCGGAATGCAGCCAATAGTAGCCGCCGGCCAAAGCCGCCAGAATAACCACCAGCAGCGCCCACAAAAAGTATCTTACTCTTCTCATTATCGTTCCCTGTTAAGCCTGAACCGGAAGAGTAACGTAATTTGATGACTAAATGAAAACAGATGGTCGGCGAGGAGTTATCCCGGGTAACGGCTGTCGCCTTACCCGGGCTACCGGACGGCGCAGAACTGTAGCCCTGCTTAACGTAGCGCAAGCAGGGACTCCCGGGTAGCGGCTGGCGCCTTACCCGGACTACCGGACGGCGCAGAACTGTAGCCCTGCTAAGCGTAGCGCCAGCAGGGACTCCCGGGTAGCGGCTGACGCCTTACCCGGACTACCGGACGGCGCAGAACTGTAGCCCTGCTAAGGGTAGCGCAAGCAGGGACTCCCGGGTAACGGCTGGCGCCTGACCGGGCTACCAGACGGCGCAGAATTGTAGCCCTGCTAAGCGTAGCGCAAGCAGGGACTCCCGGGTAGCGGCTGGCGCCTTATCCGGGCTACCGGACGGCGCAGAACTGTAGCCCTGCTAAGCGTAGCGCCAGCAGGGACAAGAGGATTAACGCTGGCTAATCTGGTCGAAGGTACCGCCGTTGGAGAAGTGCTCCTTCTGCGCTTTCGTCCAGCCGCCGAACTCCTGATCGATGGTAAACAGCTTCAGTTTCGGGAACTCGTTGGCATATTTCTTCGCCACATCAGGATCGCGCGGACGATAGAAATTCTTCGCCGCAATCTCCTGGCCTTCCGGCGAGTAGAGATACTTCAGGTACGCTTCCGCCACCTGGCGAGTGCCTTTCTTATCCACCACTTTATCGACGACGGAAACCGTCGGCTCGGCCAGAATGGACTCGCTCGGCGTCACGATTTCAAACTTGTCCTTGCCCAGCTCTTTCGTCGCCAGCAGCGCTTCGTTCTCCCAGGCAATCAGCACGTCGCCGATCCCGCGTTCCACGAAGGTGTTGGTGGAACCACGCGCGCCGGAATCCAGCACTTCCACGTTTTTATACAGCGCCTTCACGAACTCCTGCGCTTTAGCCTGATCGCCGTGATTCTGATGCAGGGCATAGCCCCAGGCCGCCAGATAGTTCCAGCGGGCGCCGCCGGAGCTTTTCGGGTTCGGGGTGATGACCGATACGCCTGGTTTAATCAGGTCGTTCCAGTCATGGATCTGTTTTGGGTTGCCCTTACGGACGAGGAACACGATGGTTGAGGTATACGGCGCGGAGTTATCCGGCAGGCGTTTCAGCCAGTTTTTATCGATACGACCGCGTTCGGCAATGGCGTCTACGTCGTAGGCCAGCGCCAGGGTGACGACATCCGCTTCAATCCCGTTGATAACCGACGTCGCCTGTTTGCCGGAGCCGCCGTGCGACTGACGGATCACCACGTTATCGCCGGTTTCCTGCTTCCAGTGCGCGCTAAACGCTTTATTGTACTGTTCGTACAGCTCGCGCGTCGGATCGTACGAGACGTTCAACAGCTGATAATCTTTTGCCAGCACGCTGGCGGATGCCAGCAACAGAGTTAACCCTACGCCCCACTTATTCATCGCACCGCTCTCTTTATGTGTGTTGTGATGAACTTAGCCTGCCAGAAAGCGAATCAATGATTAAAGAATAAAAAAAGATTGGCTATAACCTGGAGATATAAAGCGGGGGATAGAGAAAACCCCCTCCCGGGCGGGAAGGGGCGGGAAGCGATTAGACTTCTTCCATGCGGCCCAACAGCGCCTGCAGACGATCCTGCCAGCCCTGCTGTTGTTCTCTCAGCTGGCTATTTTCACGCTCCAGCTCTTCACGGCCGTGCTGCGCGCTCTGCACTTCCTGCGCCAGCGTGGTGTTCTTTTCTTTCAGCTCTTCGATTTCCATCTGCAACAGAGTGATGGTATCAATCGCCTGCTGAACTTTTGATTCTAATTTCTCAAACACTTCTAATGACATCGTCATACCTCTCCTGATCTTGCAAGGCGTTGATAGAAACTCGTGTTTCGTATACGCGGTCCCGCCTTAACGAATTAGCGCACAATAGCGGTGTTGTCGTCGATTGTATGAATCCCCGCCTCACCTGTCCAGCGACAACCCGCGCAGATTGCGGTTTGCAACACTTTTCAGTCTTTACCTGGTGCGTTCGCGGCAATTGCCCCGAACTTCTCTGGCGATTGTTAATCAATGAGATAACAAAATACGCAGAAAAAGGTGGGTAAATGTGCCGCAACACGCGTTTATGGCGCGAAAACGCTCATTTTCTTGACGAGGGACACAAATTTAAATTTCGATATTTCTCGTTTATGCTCGTTAACGATAAATTAACACTATGCCTACAAGGCACCGTGGTCGTCCGCGACCAACATACTTACAATAATCACTTCGCTTCAGGATCCGATTATGAGCCAGACATCAACATTAAAAGGCCAGTGCATCGCAGAGTTTCTCGGTACCGGGTTGTTGATCTTTTTCGGCGTTGGGTGCGTAGCTGCGCTCAAAGTCGCAGGAGCCAGCTTCGGTCAGTGGGAAATCAGCATCATCTGGGGTCTGGGGGTGGCTATGGCTATCTACCTGACCGCGGGCGTATCCGGTGCACACCTTAATCCGGCGGTCACCATCGCCTTATGGTTATTCGCCTGCTTTGATGGGCGCAAAGTTGTTCCTTTTATTATTTCGCAATTCGCCGGCGCCTTTTGCGCTGCGGCATTAGTTTACGGGCTTTATTACAATCTTTTCTTCGATTTCGAACACACCCACAACATGGTACGCGGCAGCGTGGAAAGCCTTGAGCTCGCCGGTATCTTCTCGACCTACCCTAACCCGCATATCAATTTTGTGCAGGCCTTCGCGGTAGAAATGGTGATTACCGCTATTCTGATGGGCGTGATTTTAGCACTGACCGACGACGGCAACGGCGTGCCGCGCGGCCCGCTGGCGCCGCTGCTGATTGGCCTGCTGATTGCTGTTATCGGCGCCTCCATGGGCCCGCTGACCGGCTTCGCGATGAACCCGGCGCGTGATATCGGACCGAAAGCCTTCGCCTGGCTGGCAGGCTGGGGCAACGTCGCCTTCACCGGCGGCAAAGATATTCCTTATTTCCTGGTGCCGCTGTGCGCACCGGTGGTCGGCGCGGCGCTGGGCGCATTCAGCTACCGCAAATTCATTGGCCGCCATCTGCCTTGCGACACCTGCGTCGAGGAAGAAAAAGAATCCGCTTCTTCCGCGTCGCAACAAAAAGCTTCGCTGTAATCTGACTACGGGACACCAATTATGACCGAGAAAAAATATATCGTTGCGCTCGACCAGGGCACTACCAGCTCCCGCGCCGTCGTGATGGATCACGACGCCAATATCGTCAGCGTATCACAGCGTGAATTCGAACAAATTTATCCGAAGCCAGGCTGGGTTGAGCACGACCCGATGGAGATTTGGGCCTCGCAGAGCTCTACGCTGGTCGAAGTGTTGGCGAAAGCCGACATCAACTCCGACGAAATTGCCGCCATCGGCATCACCAACCAGCGTGAAACCGCCATCGTATGGGAGCGTGAGACCGGCAAGCCTATTTACAACGCTATCGTCTGGCAGTGTCGCCGTACCGCGGATATCTGCGAACAGCTCAAGCGCGACGGCATGGAAGAGTACATCCGTAAAGCCACCGGCCTGGTGGTGGACCCGTACTTCTCCGGCACCAAAGTGAAGTGGATCCTTGACCACGTCGAAGGCGCCCGCGAGCGCGCCCAGCGCGGCGAGCTGCTGTTCGGTACCGTTGATACCTGGCTTATCTGGAAAATGACCCAGGGGCGCGTGCACGTCACCGACTACACCAACGCCTCGCGTACCATGTTGTTCAACATCCATGAACTGGACTGGGACGACAAAATGCTCGACGCGCTGGATATCCCGCGCGCCATGCTGCCGGAAGTACGTAAGTCTTCCGAAGTGTACGGCCAGACCAACATCGGCGGCAAAGGCGGCACCCGTATTCCTATCTCCGGCATCGCCGGCGACCAGCAGGCGGCGCTGTTTGGCCAGCTGTGCGTGAAAGAAGGGATGGCGAAAAATACCTACGGTACCGGCTGCTTCATGTTGATGAACACCGGTGAAAAGGCGGTGACCTCAACCCACGGCCTGCTGACCACCATCGCCTGCGGCCCGACCGGCGAAGTGAACTACGCGCTGGAAGGCGCGGTGTTTATGGCCGGGGCGTCGATTCAGTGGCTGCGTGATGAAATGAAACTCATCAACGATGCTTTCGATTCTGAATACTTCGCCACTAAGGTGAAGGACACCAACGGCGTGTATGTGGTGCCGGCCTTTACCGGTCTTGGCGCGCCGTACTGGGATCCGTATGCCCGCGGCGCGATTTTCGGCCTGACCCGCGGGGTGAACGCCAACCATATTATCCGCGCCACGCTGGAATCGATCGCCTATCAGACGCGTGACGTTCTGGAAGCGATGCAGGCCGACTCCGGTATTCGTCTGCACGCCCTGCGCGTGGACGGCGGCGCTGTCGCCAACAACTTCCTGATGCAGTTCCAGTCCGACATTCTCGGCACCCGCGTGGAACGCCCGGAAGTGCGTGAAGTCACGGCGCTGGGCGCCGCCTATCTGGCAGGTCTGGCGGTCGGCTTCTGGCAAAACCTCGACGAGCTGCAGGAGAAAGCGGTGATTGAACGTGAATTCCGCCCGGGTATTGAAACCACCGAGCGCAACTATCGTTACAGCGGCTGGAAGAAAGCGGTGAAACGCGCGTTAGCGTGGGAAGAGCACGACGAAGCGTAAGATTGCGGAGGTATTCCCGGCTTACGGCGTAAACGCCTTAGCCGGGCTACAAAATCCCAAACAGCACGATCTTGTAGCCCGGACAGGTGCGCAGCACCGCCTCCGGGTTTTTTATCAGCCAAATATCGGCAGCAACAGATACAGCTTAATCACCAGCGCGTTGACGATGTCGATAAAGAACGCCCCCACCATCGGTACCACCAGGAAAGCCATATGCGACGGGCCAAAACGGTCGGTAATCGCCTGCATATTGGCAATCGCCGTCGGCGTCGCGCCAAGCCCGAACCCGCAATGACCGGCTGCCAGCACGGCGGCATCATAGTTCTTGCCCATCATCCGGTAAGTCACAAACACCGCATACAGCGCCATCGCCACCGCCTGCACCGCCAGAATAATAATCATCGGCAGCGCCAGCGACGCCAGTTCCCACAGCTTGAGGCTCATCAGCGCCATCGCGAGGAACAGCGACAGGCTGACGTTGCCCAGTACCGATACCGCGCGGTCAAACACGCGATACAGCCCAGCCAGCGCCAGGCCGTTGCTGAGGATCACGCCGATAAACAGCACGCAGACGAAGGTCGGCAATTCAAACACGGTGCCTGCCAGCAGTTGCGCAACCACCTTCCCTACCGTCAGGCAGATAGCGATTAACGCAATACTTTCAATCAGCACCAGCGAGGTGATCATGCGGCCCATGTCCGGCTTCTCAAACGCCGTCGGCGCCAGCTGGTCGTCCGGCGTACCGTCCGGCGAGGAAGAGTGCTTCACCAGATAACGCGCCACCGGCCCGCCGATCAGGCCGCCGAGCACCAGGCCGAAGGTTGCGCAAGCCATGGCGACCTCGGTGGCGTTGGCAAATCCGTAACGCTCAACGAACAATTTACTCCACGCCGCCCCGGTGCCGTGGCCGCCGGAAAGCGTAATAGAACCGGCCAGCAGACCCATCAGCGGATCCAGCCCCAGCAGCTTCGCCATGCCGATACCGAGCGCGTTCTGCAGCAGCAGCAGGCCTACCACCACAATCAGGAAAGTGCCAAGCACTTTGCCGCCCGCCCGCAGGCTGGCAAGGTTAGCGTTAAGGCCGATAGTGGCGAAGAATGCCAGCATCAGCGGGTCCTTCAGGCTCATATCGAAATCAATTTCGATATCCATGCTTTTTTTCAAAACCAGCAGCGCCAGCGCCACCAGCAGGCCGCCGGCGACGGGTTCAGGAATGGTATATTTTTTGAGGAATGGGACGTTCTGAACGAGCTTTCGCCCTAAAAGCAACACCATGGTTGCGGCAACGAGCGTCGATAAGGTATCGAGATGCAACATAAAAAAGAGCTCCTTATGGGCGCATGATTCATTCACACGCGACGGTATTCCCGGTGTCGATTACTTCTCATCTTGAGGAGTCGGAGAGCGATTTTAAGCAGAAGTGCGCAAAAAATGACAGAAAAAGATATTTTGTATTAGCGTTGATGCGATCAAGCATACAAAATGTTAATTAATTTGTTACATCTATTCAGTGAGGATATTTTTCGCGCCAAATCGTGGCAAACGTTTGCTTTTGGTCTACAGTCCGATAAAATTCCCGCTTTGCCACCTTGGGATTGTTTGTGATGTCCGTTACGACCGCAGAGTCAGAAAATGCGCAACCGGTTGCGCATAAACCAGCCAGCGAATTAATCTATCGCCTCGAAGACCGTCCGCCGCTTCCGCAAACGCTGTTTGCCGCATTCCAGCACCTGCTGGCGATGTTTGTCGCGGTCATCACCCCGGCGCTGCTTATCTGTCAGGCGCTCGGCCTTCCGGCCGAAGATACGCAACACATCATCAGCATGTCGCTGTTCGCCTCCGGCGTGGCATCCATTATCCAGATTAAAGCCTGGGGACCAGTAGGCTCCGGCCTGCTCTCCATCCAGGGCACCAGCTTCAACTTCGTCGCCCCGCTGATTATGGGCGGCACCGCGCTGAAAACCGGCGGCGCCGACGTGCCGACGATGATGGCCGCGCTGTTCGGCACCCTGATGCTGGCGAGCTGCACCGAAATGGTCCTCTCGCGGGTTCTGCATCTGGCGCGCCGCATTATTACGCCGCTGGTCTCCGGCGTGGTGGTGATGATTATCGGCCTGTCGCTGATTCAGGTTGGCCTGACTTCTATCGGCGGCGGCTATGCGGCGATGGCCGACCACACCTTCGGCGCGCCGAAAAACCTGCTGCTGGCGGGCATCGTGCTGGCGCTGATCATTATCCTCAACCGCCAGCGCAACCCGTACCTGCGCATCGCCTCGCTGGTCATCGCGATGGCTGCCGGTTATCTGGCGGCGTGGTTCCTCGATATGCTGCCGGCTAACACCGCGCCTACCAACAGCAGCCTGATCACTATCCCTACGCCGCTCTATTACGGCCTGGGCATCGACTGGAGCCTGCTGCTGCCGCTGATGCTGGTCTTTATGATCACCTCGCTGGAAACGATCGGCGATATCACCGCCACCTCCGACGTTTCTGAACAACCGGTCTCCGGCCCGCTGTATATGAAACGCCTGAAAGGCGGCGTACTGGCGAACGGCCTGAACTCATTTGTTTCCGCCGTTTTCAATACCTTCCCGAACTCCTGCTTCGGCCAGAACAACGGCGTGATCCAGCTGACCGGCGTCGCCAGCCGCTATGTGGGCTTTGTGGTGGCGCTGATGCTGATTGTGCTCGGCCTGTTCCCGGCGGTAAGCGGCTTTGTACAGCATATTCCTGAGCCGGTACTTGGCGGCGCGACGCTGGTGATGTTCGGTACCATTGCCGCATCCGGCGTGCGCATCGTCTCCCGCGAGCCGCTGAATCGCCGCGCCATTCTGATTATCGCCCTCTCTCTGGCAGTGGGTCTCGGCGTATCGCAGCAGCCGCTGATCCTGCAGTTCGCGCCGGACTGGCTGAAAAACCTGCTCTCCTCCGGTATTGCCGCTGGCGGTATCACGGCGATTGTTCTGAATTTAATCTTCCCACCTGAGAAGAACTAACGCATTGAAGTTGCGCTCCCCGGTATCGCCACAGCGACCAGGGAGCGCGGCGGCTGTAACATCTCTTCACCTCACTTCATCTCATTTCACTATTCCTGCCTTGAGGATTGCGCATAAATCGTGCATAACACGGTGATGTGTACTTATCAGGATGGAAGATCATGAAATTTCTTGGAAAGCTGATTCTCTGGCTGCTGATCGCCCTGCTGGTCGTTATCGTCGCCGCTTACTTTGCGCTGCAAACCCGCTGGGGGGCGCGCCAGGCGAGCAGTTGGTTAAGCGAAAGCACCGGCTGGAAAATCGCCTTCGATAAGATGGCGCATGACTTCTCTTCCCCACTGCATCTGCAGTTGCAAAATGTCACCTTTGGCCGCGACGGCAAGCCGCCGACGCTGGTCGCCAGAACGGTGGATATCGGTTTTAGCACCCGCCAGTTCAGCGACCCGCTGCACGCCGATGAAATCGTCCTCAGCGACGGCACGCTGAATCTCTCTCCGGCTTCCGCCTCGATGCCGTTTGCCGCCGACCGCCTGCAGCTACGCGATATGGCCTTTAACAGCCCGGACAGCGAGTGGAACCTGAGCGCGCAGCGGGTGACCGGCGGCGTGATGCCGTGGCAGCCGGAAGCGGGCGACGTGCTGGGCAGAAAAGCGCAAATTCAGATGAGCGCGGGCTCGATGAATATTAACGGCGTCGAAGCCAGCAACGTCCTGATCCAGGGGGCAATTGATAACGGCGAGGTGACCCTTAGCACCCTTGGCGCCGATATCGCGCGCGGCACGCTGACCGGCAACGCCAAACGCCGCGCCGACGGTAGCTGGCTGGTTGATAACCTGCGCCTGAATGAAATTCGGCTACAGAGCACCAAACCGCTGAATGAGTTCCTTGCGCCGCTCACCTCGGTGCCGTCGCTGCAGATTGGCCGGCTGGATGTGACCGATGCTCGTTTGCAGGGGCCAGGCTGGGCGGTGACCGACCTCGACCTCAACTTGCGCAATCTGACTTTGAGCCATAACGGCTGGCAGAGCGACGACGGGACGCTATCGATGAACGCCAGCGAGTTTATCTACGGTTCGTTGAATTTCCTCGATCCCATCGTCAATGCCGAATTCTCGCCGCAGGGCATTGCGCTGCGCCAGTTCAGCTCCCGCTGGGAGGGCGGCATGGTGCGTACCTCCGGCAACTGGCTGCGCGCCGGTAATGCGCTGGTGCTCGACGATGCCGTCTTCGCCGGGCTGGAATATACGCTGCCGTCCAACTGGAAACAGCTGTGGATGGAGCCGATGCCGGGCTGGCTGCAAAGCCTGACGTTGAAGAAATTCAGCGCCAGCCGAAATCTGATTATCGATATCGACCCGGCCTTCCCGTGGCAGATCACCGCGCTGGACGGTTACGGCGGTGAACTACAGCTGGTGAAAGATGGCCAGTGGGGCGTGTGGAACGGTAGCGCCAACCTCAATGCCGCCGCCGCGACCTTCAACCGCATCGACGTACGCCGCCCGTCGCTGAAGCTGAGCGCGAACGCTTCGACGGTCAACATTAGCGAGCTGAGCGCTTTTACCGAGCGCGGCATTCTGCAGGCGACCGCCGCGGTGTCACAATTGCCGCAACGCCAGGTTAATCTGAGCTTGAACGGCCGCGGCGTGCCGCTGAATATTCTGCAGGCCTGGGGCTGGCCTGCGCTGCCGATTAGCGGCGACGGCAACTTCCAGCTAACCGCGAACGGTAGCGTGCAGGCCAATGCGCCGCTGAAACCGAGCGTCAACGGCCAGCTCAGCGCCGCCAATATGGATAAGCAGCAGGCGGCGCAGGTGATGCGCAACGGCGAGGTTAGCAACGCGCCCGCCGCGCCGCAGTAAAGTCATCCTCACCCTGCCCTCTCCCCGCAAAACTCAGCTCTGACCGCTCCCTCTCCCTTTCAGGGAGAGGGTTCTGAAACCTGTGCGCAATGAGCGGCTATTTGTACCTATTTCCCGCAACAGGTTCCTTTCAAATATCAGAATTGCTATAACCAAAATACTGGAAGTTGATAAAAATAATGATCCCCTGTACCTACAAAAATAAAAGGAACAACCATGTCTGTAATACGTCAACGTATTCTGGAGAATATGCAAAAATTCTCCAGGGCCATGATCGGCGCAGTATTGTTCTTGCCGGTCATTGGATTAATTCTGGCTCTCAGTTCCGTCTTAACTAACCCAACTCTTATTGCTGAAACCAGTTTCCTTCATCAATTAGGGCAACTGCTTGGCGATACCTTCTGGCCATTATTCGGTAACCTCGGATTATTGTTTTGCGTGGGAATAAGTTACGGCCTGGCAAAAGATAAAAAAACGGAAGTCGCGCTTGTCTCGGTGATGTGTTTTATCATGTTTCTCGGCGCCAACCATTCATGGCTGGAACATACGCATGCGGTGGCGGAAAAAATTAACGGCGAATATTACGGCACCGGGCAAACGCAGCTATTAGGCTTTGTGGTCGTCGATATGGGGGTATTCCTCGGAATCATCCTTGGCTGCACCATTGCCTGGGTACATAATAAAGTCTCCAATATTGAGCTGCCCGGCGCGCTATCGATGTATGGCGGGGCGAAGCTGACGCTGGTCGCGATGACGCCAGTCATTATCTGCTACGCCATTGCTTTTACCTGGATTTGGCCGTTTATGACCCACGGTATTAGCGCGCTGACCGGGTTTATGAAGAACGCCGGCGTCGCGGGAGTGTTTGTCTACGGCTTCTTTGAAAAATTCCTTATTCCCACCGGCTTGCACCATTTCGTGTGGTCGCCTTTCCAGCTCACGCAAATCGGCGGCACGCTGAATGTCGATGGCCAGGTGGTCTCCGGCACCCAGGCGATTTTCCTCGCCTATATGCGCCATCCAGACCTGACCCCGGTGATGAACGACGCGTTGCGTTTCTCGCAACAGGGGATGACCACCATCTTTGGCCTGGCGGGCGCATCGCTGGCGTTTTATCACACCGCGAAGCCGGAGAAGAAAGCGATGGCGAAGGCGATTCTGCTGCCGGCGATTATCACCTCGATGCTAACCGGCATCACCGAACCCATTGAGTTCACCTTCTTATTTGTCTCGCCGCTGCTGTGGGTGATCCATGCGACCTTAACCGCCGCTTCACAGGCAATTTGCGACATCTTCACCGTGCGACCGTGGGGCGCCTCCGGCCTGATTGAATTTCTGATCTACAACCTGCCGCTGCCGGTGTCGTTAACCCGCTGGCCTGGGTACGTGCTGATCGGTATTGGCCAATTTATCGTTTATTACGCGATATTCCGCACGCTGGTCGTGAAGTTAAATCTGAAAACGCCGGGCCGCGAGGATGACGATAACGTCAAGTTATACAGTAAGGCGGACTACCGTAAAAAAGTCAGCGGCCCGCAGTCGATGACGGATGAAATTATTAATGGTTTAGGCGGTAAAGCCAATATTATCTCCGTTGATAACTGTTTCACGCGCCTGCGGGTGGTTGTCCATAATATGGCATTAGTTGATGATGAAATATTAAAAAGCACCGGCGCAAATGGCGTAGTACGCAATCGTAATGAAGTTCAGGTTATTTATGGCGTCAAAGTCGGGCAAGTCCGTTCCCGGGTTGATAGCTGGCTAGCAGAAAATTAATTGGGAGTAATGTATGAAATTAACCGTATTAGGCGGGGGCGGCGTACGCTCTGCATTTCTGGCGAAGTCGCTGGCTTATAACGCGCACCGCATTGGTTTAACGGAAGTGGTATTTCAGGATAGCTCAGCGGAGAATTTATCGCTATTTGGTGAAATCGCCCGCTATGTATTTAATACCATTCGCCCGGATATTCATTTTACTACCACCAGCGATCCGATTGCCGCGCTGCAGGGTACCCATTACGTGATTACCACGCTGCGCGTCGGCGGCGATGAGAGCCGCATCCGCGACGAGCGGATTGCGCTGGAGCATAACACGCTGGGCCAGGAGACCACCGGCGCAGGCGGTTTTGCCATGGCGATGCGCTCGATCCCGGCGATCCTGCGCTACTGTCAGTTGATCGAGGAACACGCCGACAAAGACGCGATCCTGTTTAACTTTACCAATCCGTCCGGGCTGGTTACCGAGGCGATTATCAAATCCGGTTTCAAACGCCGGGTGTACGGGATTTGCGATGCGCCGTCGGAGCTCATCCGCGAGCTGCCGGAGATCCTCAGCTGCGACCCGCACGACCTGAGCGTGGAATGCTACGGCTTAAACCACTTTTCCTGGTTTACGCATTTCACCGTGCGCGGGGAAGATGTTACCGCCCAGTTGGTCGCCAACCCGGATTTGTATCGCAAAACGGCGATGCAGTACTTCTCGCCGGAGCTGGTCAAACTGTGCGATAACCAGTTGCTCAACGAGTATCTCTATTACTACTACTATCGCGAAGTGGCGCTACGAGCGATTCAACAGGCGCCGGAGACCCGCGGCGAGCAGATTGCCCGTATCAACCACGATATGCGTCAGGAGCTAAGCGGCGTGGATGTTAAAGCGGATCCGCAGGCGGCCTTTACCATCTGGATGAAGCACTACCTGCGCCGCGAAAACAGCTATATGCAGAACGAGTCGCAGCAGGAAAAATTCCATACTCGCGAGCCGTTAACGTTGCGGCAGTTTATCGAAGAGCCGGATACCGGCGGCTACGCCGGGGTGGCGCTGGATATTCTGGAGGCGGTCAACAGCACCACCACCAAACGCATTGTGGTGTCGATACAGAATAACGACACGCTCGATTTTTTACGCCCCGACGATGTAATTGAAATCAGCTGCGATCTGAGCAAAGAGGGTCTTAAGCCAGTGACGCCGGTTAAGGTACCGACGGCGCAGAAAAATATGATTGCCAGCGTGAAGGAGTATGAACGGCTGGCGGTGGCGGCGATTCTGCAGCAGGACAAATCGCTGGCGGTAAGGGCGTTAATGGCTCATCCGCTGGTCGGTTCATATTCGCTGGCGAAGAGGCTGGTTGCGGCCTATCTCGACGATGAACAGTTCGCCGGGTGGCGGTAACGAGTTCACGCTCGATTGAGTAGATACTGTTATCGATTTGCAACTTTTTCGCTTGAGAAAACGTTTATCGCATGTCGCTTCAGAGGACATTGCGCTCCCGGTTGATTTTTATGCAATATGTTTTCCGTGGCGCAGTGAGCGCACAGGGGGCGGCCAGTCGCCGCCGCCCCCTGTACCCCCGGGCTTTGGCCGCCAAAATCGCCGCTACGCGGTCCCCTCGACTTATCCCTGCAGGCTTCGGGTCGGGCCGAGGCTGCGTCCCTGCAAATCACGGCCCTCAGCCCGCATCCATGC
The DNA here is from genome assembly GCF_050600755.1 of Klebsiella sp. 141162. NCBI lineage: Bacteria > Pseudomonadati > Pseudomonadota > Gammaproteobacteria > Enterobacterales > Enterobacteriaceae > Klebsiella > Klebsiella sp. 141162. The sequence continues at coordinate 372,710 of NZ_JAQIRI010000003.1, forward strand.
GGGCTGCCCCGGCCTTCCGGGAACGTCTCAGCGATTTTGAGGCCATCAGCACTGGCAGTTTCAGCCAGCGTGGTGAAGACATTAAAGGCAGGTCGCACGGACTGTAGGCCGGGTAAGGCGTAGCCGCCACCCGGCGCAAAAGCGGCTCCTTATCCGCGGATATTGCCCGGCGGCGCTACGCTTAGCGGGGCTACCTATTGCTACGTACGCTGGTAAACCACATTTTTAACAACCGCTCAAAGCCCAATATGCAGTAGCCAAAAAACGGGTTGCTCCAGTAAATATCATCGTCAAACTTCTGCGGGTCGTGAATAATAAACGCCGTATTCGCGGCCTGCGCCAGCGGGCTTTGATAATCGCCGGTAAAGCAAACCAGGTTTATCTCCTTACCTTCCAGCGCCTTAACCCAATTTAACGCCGAACTGCTGCGTCCGGATTTCGAAATGATCCAGATAGAATCAAAGCGGGCAGCGTTTTTTTGCTCAAGGATTTCGTAATCGGGCCACAGCGCCAGGCTGGCGTTCACGCCGGTAACGAGAAACTTATTATAAATATACTGGGCGATCAGCTGCGAAAAGCCGCTGCCGTGGATCAAAATACGCTGCTGCTCAAGGCCTGCCAGCAGCGGCGTCAGCGCCTCCGCTGGCTGAATGCTCATATAATCAATATCGTTGGTGACATCGAGTTTTGGCATGGTGATATTGAACTTGATGAAATAGACCAGCTCCAGCCAGCCGCTGAACTTAAGCTTCTTCGCCAGCCGCACCAGCGAAGAAGGATTACTGTAGCAGCGCTCCGCGACTGTGCGGATCCCTTCACGGATACACAGCTGCGGGTCATTCTGAATAAAACGCAGCACGGTCATTTCGGTTTTACTCAACTTCACGTCACGAAAGATATTTTCTAAGTCCATTACGGGCTCCTCTCAGCGGCAGATTACGCTACCACCGGAGGGCAAATCGGTCTGTGGGATGGCTCTCAACGTCACTGCCGGTATTCACTGCACAGCAGCCATCTTGCAGGTTCATCTTCCTCAATGGAGGGAAAGCGCCCGCCCGCTTCGAGAAAACGATTATCCGTATGGTCGTCATTAACCATTGAAATCTCCCAACCCATCACTATCCCTTTTTCGGCCCAGAAGCGATGATAGAGGCCCACCGGTAGACAGACGCTCTGCCCCGGATGCAGCACCAGCGTCTCAGCGGGTTTCAGCGTACGCTGGCAGCCATCGATCATCACGCTAACATGGCGCTGTTGGTCTAACTGTTCGTCCTGCGTCGCCCAGGCCAGTTGCATGCAGAGGTCGCCGCCGCCGCGGTTAATGATGTCCTCCATTTTGTGGTAATGGAAATGCCAGGGGGTTTGCTGATCTTGCTGAATCTGCAACATTTTTTCCGCATAGGGTTTGGTATAACGCGGGTCGGATAAGGAACCGTTGCGTAACGTCAACAGCGTAAGGCCCGTTTCGCGAAAGCAACCGCTGGCGAAATCCGTCACATCCCATCCAAGCTGTAGATCCTGGACTTCATGCCAACCTTCATGCCGCTTCTGCGGCCAGATTGATGCCGTAAAGTGGGCAAATTCCGGCAGGCTGATGCGAAAAGTTTCGGCCATCGCCAGCGCTTTATCTATCGCATAGTTAATCTGGGAACGTTTCATGGTTTAACTCCGCTTCGCACGGCAAGCCAGGCAGCGCCGCGCATACCGCTACTGTCGCCATGCCGCGCAGAAATGATAGGGGTAGAAAAATGGTCGGTGAAGACCAACGGGGCGACCGCCGATGGTAAATCCGCTACCAGCTGCGGCGCGTTGGATAAACCGCCGCCCAACACAATCACGCCGGGATCGATGATATTGACAATAGTCGCCAGCGTCCGCGCCAACTGTTGACGAAAGCGATGGATCTGATGGCAAGCGGCGGATTCTCCCGCCTGCGCGCGGGCGAGAATCTGCTCGCTCGACAAACGCTCTCCGCTGAGCTGTCGATAGCGTTCACGTAGCCCCGTTGCGGAAATAAAAGACTCCACACAGTTAAATCTGCCGCAATAACAACGTGTCGGCGGCCCATCCTCCTCAGGAGAATAGCCAGGCAAGGCGATATGCCCGCACTCTGCGGCAATACCTGAGGCGCCGACGAAAGGCTGCCGCTCCAGGGTAATACCACCTCCGCAGCCGGTCCCTAACGTCATGCCGAAAACCGATGAAAACCCTTCTCCGGCGCCATCGCATGCTTCTGATAAGGCGAAACAATTGCCATCGTTGGCTAACACCACCGGCTGACCGAGCGCCTGTTCAAGCGCATCCTGTAAACGATAGCCGTTAATTACCTGAATGTTGGCGTTACGAATGGCGCCATGCTGTGGCGAAACGCTACCCGGCAACGCGATGCCAATAGCCATCGGCGTTCCCGTCCGCGCGCGAATATCGGCAACGAAATCCACGATGCACGATATAAATGCCTGACGGTTTTCTTTCCGTGTTGCGCGGCGGTAACGCCCCCGCTCCCGTCCCTGCTCATCCATCACGACGGCGGCGATTTTCGTCCCACCGACATCCAGTCCGAGGTAATTCATCTTTGCCTCCTGCCGATTGGAAGGCGGGCGTACCCGCCTTCCGACTGGGTCAATACAAGCTTGCTTTGCCGGTGGAACCAAACAACTTCATTTTGTGGCGAATAACTTCACGTGCGGCATTAATCGGTTCCGGATAAATCACATTCGGATCCCACCAGCTCTCTTTACTTAAAATTTCACGTACTTTCAGGAAGTAGGCGTGTTTCATATCGCTGGAGATATTGATTTTCCCGACTCCGAGCGTGACCGCCTCGGCAATTTCCGCATCCGGATTGGCGGAGCCGCCGTGCAACACCAGCGGAATCGACACTCGTCCGGCAATATCGCGCAGGATGTGCATCTGCAGTTCAGGCTGCATCCCTTTTGGATAGATGCCGTGCGCGGTACCAATCGCCACCGCCAGCGTGTCGACGCCGGTACGCGTGACAAAATCCTGCGCCTGCGCCGGGTCGGTATAAGTCACTTTCGACACTCCGCCCTCTACAGACGTTCCCGTTTGGCCGATGGTCCCCAGTTCACCTTCGACAGAGACGCCAACCGCATGCGCCAGCCTGACCACTTCCCGAGTTAGAGCGACGTTTTCTTCATAGGGCAGCAGCGACCCATCGATCATCACCGAGGTAAAACCGCACTGGATCGCACGCAGCACATGCTCCACCGAGGCGCCATGATCGAGATGTAATGTAAACGGCACCCGGCTACGCTGGGTGATATCCCGCACGTAGCTAAAAAAGGAATCGCCGACAAAGTCGTGCTCGCTGGGGTGAATTGAAATGATGGCGGGAGTATTTGTCGCTTCCGCCTCTTCCACGACGGCGCGAATAAAGCAGCTGTCCGCAACGTTAAATGCGCCGATAGCAAAGCCGTGTTCACGAGTCGGTTTAAGTATTTCTTGCATGGAAACTAACATGGTCTTCTCCAGTTTCAGGGTGTAGTTCGCCCTGCCAGGGCGAATATGCGCTGGCATAAAGGGCGTGACTGATAAGTGAATCAGGCGCGGTTTATCGCGCCGGATGCTTGTAAGTAAGGGACGATAGCTTCAGCGCTGGCGTGTTCCATCACCGCCATGGCATCGGCCAGTTCAATAGAGCTGTCATGGCAAAGGGTATGGAGTAGTGCGGCTTTACCTGCCTCAAACACCGCCGCGCCGACATTAATCTTCGCCACGCCAAATGCCGGGCAGCAGGCAAGCTGATCAAATGGCGTGCCGCTGCCGCCGTGCAGGGCCAAGGGCACCGAAGAGGCTCGCTGCACCTGCGCCAGACGGTCAAAGTCCAGCGCGGGCGTGACCCCAGGCGCATACATGCCGTGGGCCGTGCCGACGGAGACCGCCAGTAAGTCGATACCGGTTTGCTCGATAAACGGAGCGACGTCCTCAGGTTGCGTCATCAGGTCGGCGTTCGTCGCAGAGTCATAGCGCGGAGCATCCGCCAGATGCCCCAATTCCCCTTCAACACACAGCCCGATGCTGGCAGCCAGAGTGGTGACTTCGCGGGTCTGGCGGATATTTTCCGCAAGTGGAAATGCAGAAGCATCAATCATCAACCCGCTGAATCCAGCGCGAAAAGCCTGACGGATCTTCACCGGTTCTTTCCCATGATCGAGACTCAAGGTCACGGGAACGCTGGCCTCTTCGGCAAGGGTCCTGACCACCGCCATCGCCGTCGCTGGAGGGAAATGCGCCAGATGGCCCTGATAGAGATTGAGAATAATCGGCGCGCGGTATTTTTCCGCCACGCGTACCGCGGCGCGGGCACTCTCCAGATTCATACAGTTAATCGCCAGCAGGGCATACTGTTCACGCCAGGCTTTCTCAACCATCTGCTTCATATCGGCAAACATAGGGCCTCCGTTTACTCAAGGGTAAAGGTGATTTCATCATCGGCGACTTTTTGGTCGCTCAGTTCATCAAACTCTTCATCACGCTCCGTGACCGGTTTTTTCCATAGCGACAACATCACGCCGCAGATAACCGTCCCAATCGCCAGCGCCAGACAAAACAGCAGTGGATGGGTGAATAGCGGCACCACAAACATACCGCCATGTGGCACCGGGCTTTCCACGCCCCAGGTCATAATCAAGCCGCCTGCCACCGCTGAAGCCACGACGCAGGATCCCACCACCCGCAGCAGATCGCGGGCCGCGATAGGGATCACCCCTTCGGTGATCATGCAAATACCCATCGGGAAGGCGGCCTTTAACGCTTCACTTTCGGCACGGGTATATTTATGGCGGGTCAGAAGGAAGGACAACGTAATACCGAACGGCGGGATCATGGAGCCGACAAACTTGACCGCCTCCGGCCCATAGACCCCGCTCACCAGCAAGCCATCGGCGAATAACGACATGGTTTTATTCACCGGCCCGCCAAAATCAAAGGTGGCCATCGCGCCAAGAATGGCCCCCAACAGGAATCGTGAACCGCCCTGCATCGACTCCAACAGATGAATCAAGGCCTCCTGCAGCCAGGCAATCGGCTTGCCTATCAGGGTCATCATCAACAGACCGCTGATAATGGTGCTTAATACCGGCAACACCATAATGGGCATCAGCCCTTGCATCGATTTTGGCAATCGAACGTAATGCTTTAACAGCAGCACCGTATAACCCACCAGGAAACCGCCCAGCATCCCGCCGATGAAACCGGTGTGGATTTGCCCGCAGACAAACCCAACTATCAGACCTGGGGCAAAACCGGGTCTGTCGGCGATTGAATATGCAATCGCCGCGCAGATGAGCGGGACGATGAGCCCCATCCCCCAACCGCCGATTTGATTCAACATCCACGGAATGGTGCCGACTTTCTCGGCGACATTGGTACCGCCCAGGACCTGACCGAGGGCAATGCAGATCCCGGCGGCAACAATCAGCGGTATCATCCATGAAATACCCGTTAACAAATGCTTTTTAATTTCCTGCGAAACAGGTGGTTTATTCTCACTCATGGTAGATCCCTCCAGAATAAGGATCAGGCATTAGCTAAGGATTTCTCGACCTTTTCGATAAACTGAATCGGTGACTTAATAACGACCTCCGTTTTCACGCGGACAATTCGTTTGTTTTTAAAACGCTCTTCGCCTTTAATTTTCACATCAACGGCAAGAATAACGACATCGGCGGCAGCGATATCTTCAGTTGTCAGTTCATTCTCAGTACCTATTGTTCCCTGAGTTTCAACTTTGACATTGTGGCCCAGCGCTTTCGCGCCTTTCATTAACTTCTCACGTGCGATATAAGTATGAGCAATACCCGCCGTACAGGCGGCAACACAGACAATATTCATCTCAGACTCCAATAGTTATTGTTAGTAAACATCCGATTCAGCATATTGACTAAAGAGATCAATAATCTTCTGCGGACTGGTTTCTTCGAGCAATTGCGCAATAATGTCATCATCGGCCAACGCTCCAGCGACCTGGGAGAGTAAGCGGATATGGGTGGTATTTTGGTCTTCCAGACGGACGGCAAATAAAATAATGCAACGAACCTGGCTTCCATCGAGCGTTTCCCAGGCAATATCCTGGCGAGTACGACCAATGGCGAGCGTAGTATTCAGCACCGCGGATGATTTCCCATGAGGAATAGCGATGTGATTCTCAAATCCGGTCGAACCTTCCGATTCACGCTGCCAAACGTCCTTAATAAACGTTTCGCGACAGCTTATGGCCCCATCTTTCTGCAGCAGATCGGTTAATTCTTCAATAACTTCACTTTTAGTCGTGGCCTTCATATCCAGCAATACACGCTTAGTATTTAAAATTCGGCTGATGTCCATATTATTTACCTCATGGATATAAAATTTCATTGCTGGCAGTTGATGTTGCAGCATGGTGTAATTTCTCGGTGATAACTTTTTCTGTCACCCGCTTAATATCGGCATCGTTAAAAAAAGCCGTGACATAGACTACCGGTAACGCAATCTCCGGTAGATGAATAGTCGAAATGACCAGTTCAATATCATCCTGTCGCTGTAGCGTATGTAGGCTACCCGCTGGCAGTACGCCGACGATGGTCCAGTCAGGAAAGGCCCTGAGGACCCGGCTTTTCAACAGATGCGAAGTACCAATCCCGGTCGAACACACCAACAGAACTCGCTTTCTGGCCACCTGCCTCTCCATCGCGGCCTGGAAATGCACGGTTAAATAACCCACTTCATCTTCCGAAACCGCGTTCTCGCCCCAGGCGGCAAATACCTGATTCACCACCCGCAGAGTTAATGGCCACACCTCTGTTAATTCACCCTTGATATCTTCCAGCAGCGGATTACGGATATAGATACGATAATTCAGCCGGTTAAGCAGCGGCTTAATATGAATGAGCAGCCCTTCATATAACGCGGTGTCATGCGTAAGATCGATATCAACCACCGAGGAAAACAGGGCGATCAGCCGGGAGGTGATTTGCCGGGCCTCATCGCTGGAATGTATATTGCGCAGCATGCTGACATCATCACGTTCTTCCACCAGCATGCCGGACGAAATAATGTATTGATAAATAAACCAGCTTTCGTCCTCTGGTAAAGGATGGGCAATGCGGGCCTCAATTTTTTGCAGCATATTCTGCGCGATACGAAAGATGGACTCATCAAATAACGGATGTCCCTGTTCCCGGCGCGGTAAGGCATTGCCGCGGGTTATGCGATACATCATAATCAGGATATGGGTGAAGATATTGACGTAATATGGCTCGCCTAGCGACCAACTTAATTTTCGTTCCATATCCTGAAGAAGCGACTGCACAAAGATGACATCTTCTTCACCAAAATAATGCACCAGGGCCTTATAGCTACCACTATCCAGACGGGAGTGAATAATATTTCCTGGTTCATTATGGTTAATAACACCATTAATTAATAAGGCCATAGCCTGGCGAACATGTGATTCACTCCCCTCAATATGAGTGCCGCTCTGGCTACGAATAAGCATCAGACCCAGTGGCCTAATCCATGATTCGATCACTTTTAAATCATTTACAATCGAGGCGCTGCTAATAAAATAACGTTCAGACAATTTACTGATCGATGTTTCGCGCGGCGTTTCACTTAATAACTGAGAAGCAATTTTCACACGCCGGGAATTATTCATCATGGCATCTGTATCATCACTTTCGCTACTGAGTAACTGGTCTAATTGCAACAGATCGGCGACGTTATCAGCCAATAGCATGACGCCCGCGCCGGCACGTTTATCAATACTGATTTTCCAGTCAGAGAGCCATTGTTCAAGAAAACGTAAGTCACGCTGAACTGTTTTTTCTGAAACATTTAAGTATTCAGCCATTTTTAATAACGTAACGTATTCTCGTTTAGGCAGGAGAAATTTTAATAATCTGTTCTGTCGCGAGGTAACCATTTGCATTATTTACCCTTATTGCATAGCAGATTAATGCCAATAAGATATCGCTATACGACGCGATCTCTATGAAAATCATTGAGGATAAATATAGGGAGACGGGGGGTAAACAACAATACTAAATCGTGTCCGGATATCCGGACAGAAATAAGACAAGACAGAGAAATGACCGATATTTATAAGTCAGATCACATTTCAGTCATTAATATACGTGATAACGATCTCAAATTCGCAGAAAGAATAACTCCCGCGATATGCTGCGGGAGTTGTTATTTATAGCGTAATCGTCAGCGCATTGCCCTGGGCGCTCACCACCACGCCCAGTTCGCTGCCCGCCTGCGTCCCACCCTGCACGCCCGCTATCTGCGGGATATTGCGCAGACACAGCGTCCAGCCGCGGGCTTCGCCTTCGCCGCTCACGGTAATGGTGTTGCCCTGGCGCTTCGCCTTCAGAGTGAAGATCGCGGAACCGTCGGCCGCCGGAACCTGACAGACCGTTTCATTGCCATCGCCAAGCTGGAACAGCTGGAAGGCGGTGCCTTCATGCCAGGCATAATCGGGTTTCTGGTCGTTGTTGCCCAGCGCCAGCAGGGTGTTGTCACGAACGTAGACCGGCAGACTCAGCACATCGTGACGCTGCTTATGCCAGCGGCTACCCGGCAATTCATCGTTATGCCACAGATGCGTCCAGCGCCCTTCCGGCAGATAAAACTGCACCTCGCCCGCTTCGGAGAACACCGGCGCCACCAGGACCGAATCGCCCAGCATATACTGGCGGTCGAGATAGTCGCAGGCGGGATCGTCGGGGAACTCGAGCATCATCGAGCGCAACATCGGAGTGCCGAACTCGTTGGCCAGCGCCGCCTGGCGATAGAGATACGGCATCATGCGGCATTTCAACTGCGTGAAGTGGCGCACCACGTCACAGGACTCTTCGTCGTAGGCCCACGGCACACGATAGGATTTGCTGCCGTGCAGGCGGCTGTGGCTGGAGAGCAGGCCAAAGGCGCACCAGCGCTTATAAACGTGGGCTGGCGCGGTGTTTTCGAAACCGCCGATATCGTGACTCCAGAAGCCGAAGCCGGACATGCCGATCGACAGCCCGCCGCGCAGGCTTTCCGCCATCGATTCGTAGTTGGCGTAGCAGTCGCCGCCCCAGTGCACCGGGAACTGCTGCGCCCCCACCGAGGCGGAGCGGGCGAACAGCACCGCCTCCTGCTCGCCGACGGTCTCTTTCAGCACCTTCCACACCAGCTCGTTATAGATGAATGCGTAGTGGTTGTGCATTTTCTGTGGGTCGGAACCGTCAAACCACTGCACGTCGGTCGGGATACGCTCGCCGAAGTCGGTCTTGAAGCAGTCGACCCCCATCGCCACCAGGCCTTTTAACTTGTCGGCGTACCACTGGCAGGCTTCCGGGTTGGTGAAGTCATAAATCGCCAGCCCCGGCTGCCACTTATCCCACTGCCACAGCGAACCGTCCGGGCGCTTCAGCAGGTAGCCTTTCTCTTTGAGCTCCTTGAACACCGGCGAGCGCTGGCCGATGTAAGGGTTGATCCACACGCAGACCTTCAGCCCTTTCGCCTTCAGACGCTTGATCATCCCCTCCGGGTCCGGGAAAGTTAGCGGATCCCATTCAAAATCGCACCACTGGAAGGCCTTCATCCAGAAGCAGTCGAAGTGGAAGACGTGCAGCGGCAGATGGCGCTCGGCCATACCGTCGATAAAGCTATTTACAGTCGCTTCGTCATAGTTGGTGGTGAACGAGGTCGTCAGCCACAGACCGAACGACCATGCCGGCGGCAGCGCCGGGCGGCCGGTGAACTGGGTATAGCGGTTAAGCACCGCTTTCGGCGTCGGGCCGTCGATCACGAAGTACTCGAGGTGTTCGCCTTCAACGCTGAACTGGACTTTAGAGACTTTCTCCGAGCCCACCTCGAAAGAGACGCGCTGCGGGTGATTCACCAGCACGCCATAGCCACGGTTGGTCAGGTAGAACGGGATGTTCTTGTAGGATTGCTCGGTGCTGGTGCCGCCGTCTTCGTTCCAGGTTTCTACCGTCTGGCCGTTGCGCACCAGCGCGGTAAAGCGCTCGCCGAGGCCGTAGACGGTTTCGCCGACGCCGAGGTCGAGGCGCTCAAACATGTAGTTGCGCTGGGTCTTACTATCCTGCACGTAGCCATTGTTTTTCAGTTGGCTACCGGTGATACGCACGCCGTCGCGCAGAAAATCCAGCGCCCAGAATTCACCTTTAGTCACCCGCACGCTGAGGCTGCCGCTTTTCAGCTCGGCGAACTCTGCCGTATTTTCTATTTCGACATGGACGTCTTTCTGCACGCTCAGCGGATAGTGCGGACCGTTATCCAGCGCGCCCTGAAAGTGCTCCATGCGCACGCCGATTATCCCTTCCTGAGGCGAGAAAAAGCGCAGGGTGAACAATGGCGTATCCAGCTGCCAGGCGCGTTCGCGGACATCGCGCGGCGCGGCATAAACCACCATTTCATTCCCCTGCTGCTCCACCTCGTAAACCTGTACGGGTTGGATCAGGTTGAGCCCTGGTTGAATGAGCCAGTTTCCATCACTGATTTTCATTAAAACGTCCTCTTAGTTTTGCCATTCTTTGTCGATCGGGGCTGCCGTGAATTCTTGTTCGTTGCGACGCGCGCCCTGGGCCAGCTCGGCCATCATTTTTTTCAGGAACGGCGTTTTTAACGTGTAGTAGCGTTTGGCGATTACCGCGCTCAGCAGGTAGCACACCGCCGGAACGAGGGTGAACAAGGCGATAATGATGGTGAGGGTGGCACTGTTCTGGGTTTTAGCGGCGGCGTCATAGCCGCCGCCGGCCAGCATCCAGCCGATCAGCGCGCCGCCCAGCGCCAGCCCCAACTTGAGCACAAACAGGGTGCCGGCGAAGCTGATGCCGGTCAGGCGTTTGCCGTTGCACCATTCGCCGTAGTCGACGGTGTCGGACATCATCACCCACTGGATTGGCGTCACCAGCTGGTGCAGTACGCCAATGACGAAGATAAAGGCAAACATGGTGATTTCGGCGTCCATCGGTACGAAGAACATCGCCACGCTGAGCACCGCCAGGAGGGCGTTAGTCCACCAGAAGACGCTGACTTTGCATTTCCAATCGGTCAGCGGCTTCGCCAGCGCCGAGCCAATCAGGTTGCCGACGCAGTAGGTGGTGAGGAAGACGGTGAACAGCGCCGCCGAGCCCATGATCCAGGTGGTGTAGTACATCATCGCGCCACCGCGAACGCAGACCGCGAGGATATTGAGGATGGTGAGCACGCCGACCACCCGCCACTGGTCATTGCGCCAGATATCGCGCAGGTCTTCACGCATCGAGGTACTGCTCGGCGGCGCTTCGACACGCTCTTTGGTGGTGAAAAAACAGAAGGCCAGCATCAGGAAGGCGACCACCGAGAGCACCGCAATGCCACCCTGGAAGCCCAGCGCTTTATTTTCGCCGCCGATAAAGTTGACCAGCGGCATCATCAGCACGGTGGAGAGCATGCCCCCCGCCGTCGCCAGCACGAAGCGCCAGGACTGCAGCGAGATGCGCTGCGTCGGGTTATCGGTGATCACGCCGCCGAGCGCGCAGTAGGGGATATTCACCACGGTGTAGAGCAGGGTCAGCAGCGTGTAGGTCACGGCGGCGTAGATCAGCTTGCCGTTGTGGCTTAAATCCGGCGAACTGTAGGCCAGCACGCAGACGAGACCGAACGGGATAGCGCCGAAGAGGATCCACGGGCGGAACTTACCCCAACGGCTGCGGGTACGGTCGGCAAGCAGGCCCATGCACGGGTCGGAAATCGCATCCAGCGCCCGCGCCAGCAGGAACATGGTACCGACAAATCCGGCGGGGATACCGAAAATATCGGTGTAGAAAAACATCATGTATAACATGACGTTATCAAAAATGATGTGGCTGGCGGCGTCACCCATACCGTAGCCGATTTTCTCTTTGACGGACAGAATATGATCTTTCATTTGCGCACTATTCCCTTAGCGGCACCGCGGATTGGTACCGGTTACGGTTTTTTTAAACCTTTGGCGCAGTAAGATGAATTGCGATATCTCGTTATCAAATTACGTTTCTTGTTTTCTGTGATCGCGGTAGCCCGAAAGAGTGTGAAAAAGTGTAACCCATGGATTTTGAACGGATTTGTCTCAGACTGTTCTGCAAAGTCCAGTTTTAACAGTAAAAAAGTGCGTTTAGGTATGTGGTAAATGCCTGAAAGTAGCTATAATGCGCCCCGCCTCCATGTAGCAATCGAGGCGCGGAAGATCGTCATCTCCGGTGAGGTGGCTGGACTTCAAATCCAGTTGGGGCCGCCAGCGGTCCCGGGCAGGTTCAACTCCTGTGATCTTCCGCCAAGTTTTCCTTCTCTATCGGCCATTCGGCATATATTAAATATTCTATTGATAACTTACCCTATTGAATCCTTCGTTATTCTAACTTTATATCTCATAAAAATATGGATTCTAAAATGAGTTTAGTGCTATCCATCACAACGGTGATAGTGACTTTAATCAGCCCTGTAATTGCCATTCAAGTTCAGAAATTTATCGAAAGATATACTGATAAAAAGACACTTAAAATAGATATTTTTAAACAATTGATGGCCACTAGGTCGCAGAACGCAAGGCTATCAAATGAACATGTCAGAGCGCTCAATATGATCGATATTGCTTTTTACGGTCGGGTAAGGAAAGGACAAGCTAAAAGAAGCAAAGCAGAAAGTCAGGTAATATCAGCATGGAAGCTGTATTTCTCACATCTAAATACAACATATCCAAACAACGATAACGCCAGCGGCCTTATCTGGAATCAAAACAGCAATAATTTATTTGTAGATCTTCTTTCAGCCATTGCCAAAGATATTGGTTATGATTTTGAGCGCGTTCAGTTGCAAACCGCTATCTACTCGCCGATTGCACACGGTGAAATTGAAAATGATCAATTAAAAATAAGAAAGGGCCTGGCATCAATATTCTCTGATGATGGCGCTATAAAAATGGAGATCGTTGGTATTCCTAGTCGAACAGAAAGTTAAATCGATCGTTAAAGCTTACTTATCAGCAGTCTCAATGCCCAGCCTCTCCAGCTCCTTTCTTCCCAGGGTCTTGAGCCAGTTTCCCAAACTCATCCCTGCGTCTGCTGCTGCAGCCTCAAACTGCGCTTTTAGCTCCGGCGTTATCCGTATCTGGAAAGTGGGAGCTTTGCCGCATTTTGACTGATTGGTATCACGTTTGGCTGTTGACATGTACGTACCTAAAAGAGCAATGTATAACCATACAGGTACGTACCTAACCAGATTCCGTCCTGATCTTAAATCGCCCTCATCAGATACTCGCAATACCTGATGAGAGCTAACCTCACCAACTATCAAGGAGTTGATTATGGCTGATTTGCATTCTACCCCAGATATCACCGTTAGCGGAACCGAGCGTCAGCTGTTGGTTGGCTATCGGCCCAATGGCCGGGATACCAGTACACCAAGTCTTACCCTTTCCGGCAAGTGGCTGCGTGAAGCGGGATTCGATACCGGGAAGCCGGTCACGGTTAAGGTGATGGATGGCGGCATTGTATTGCTGCCTCTCAGCGATAAAGAAGAGAAGCTAACAGCCGAATTACGGCATATTCAACAATCGCTGAAAAGCGTCAACAGCACGTTGCAACATGCCTGATAGCGAGCAAGCCCCCGAGCGGCGGCTAGCGCCTTACCCGGGCTACCAGACGGCGCAGAACCGTAGCCCTGCTGAGCGCAGCGCGAGCAGGGAAAATTCCCGCCTCAGAAGTAATAACCAATATTAACGTTGGTGCGGAAGTACCATTTGCCGCTGCCCTCGGACTGGGTGCTGGTCCAGCCGGTGGCGTTCAGCGCGCCGCCCCACGGATTAACGTTCTTCGCCCAGCTGAGATCGACCCAGAACATCACCGGCAGAGCGAAGACCTGTACGCCAAGGGTGTTCATCTGCGAATCGCTCCAGCCGCTTTTATCTTTCCACAGCACGCTGTAGTCATTGTAAAAACGCAGCTTCGACACGCCGCCCCACTTCACATCAACATCGCGGGCGACGTTCAGCGACGCGGTCGTCGCTTTCGCCGGGATCAGGTAGGCCGGCGTCAGGCCGTTGCCGCCCATCAGAATCGTATCGTCGCTGACGCCCGCTGGGTTCTTCGGATCGTATTGGTAGCGAATCAGCTGCGAGGTCAGTTGCCACGGCCCGTTATGTAACATGCCGTGCACGCCTGCCGCCCAGAAGGTACCATCGTCGTCGGTCTCGCGGTTGTGCAACCGCGCCAGCGCCAGCGAGCCGCCCAGCTCGTTATTCCAGCCGCCGCCGTGAAAATCCCGCGCAATACGCACATTCACCTGGTCGCGCTTTTCATTATGCTGCTGATGCTGAGTCGGATAGATAGTGTTTTTTAGCCGATCGTAATCGCCAACGTCCGGCGCATAGCGCAAATTCTCCGGTTCCATCCACGGGAAATAGGCCACATCCAGCGACCAGTTATTATCGTGATATTGATAGTTCACGCCGCTACCGGCGCTCACGCCAAAGCCTAAATAAAACGGAATACCGTAGGACCAGCCAAATTGCGGATAAGGTTCAAGGCCAAATGGTTTGCCGGGGATCCCCAGTTGAATATTATTATTGTTGTCGAAGCGATACCCTACGTAAGCGCGGTCGATGGCGTATTTACGGTGATCCTGAAACCAGAACCCGGCATCAAAGAAATAATTATCATAGAAGCCGCTGCTGTCGATACGGAAGGTATCAAAACGCAGATGCGGCGGGTTGCGGTAATTACTGCCTTTCCAGTCCTCGTAGCGATAGTTCGCCCGCAGCGCGCCGCCGAAATCCAGCCCGGCGAGATTATCCGCGCTGCGCCAGCCGATATGCGGGAACGGCTTGCCGTCGTCCGCCAGCGCCAGCCCGCTGGTCGCGGCTGCCAGCAGCAGAGAAAGGAGTATTTTACGCATAGCACATCCCTCACTTTATTTTTATAAGCGATAAAAAACCGTCGATTAATATCGACTTATTATTTTGTCTCAGCGGTGAAACTCTTAATTAAATAGCATGATGATTTTATTTTTGTTCCAAATATGAAACTCTGTTTATTATTTGATAGCAGAAAAATCGCACGCAGGATGTCGGACGTCAAGGTATAAACCTTGAGCCATAACGCAATATTATTATTCTTCCGGAGTGATATTAATATTTGCGACATGGAGGAGGTAACTTTCTCAAATATGAAACACTATGTTTATGGTAATTTATATTGTTGAACCATCATGGTCCTGGTACCTGACCATCGTACTGTTTATCTGTAGTGGCAGGCGGGCGCAGGATAGGTGGTGTCGCCGATTTTCACTTTTTTTATATAACTGTTATCGCCGCCGGGCCGTTTTTCCCGACGGTAGAGCGGTCTATCCTCGACGTATTCACACCATGAATCCTCTTTGTAGATCGGAGAACCTATGAAAGCCATTGCCATTACCCAGGCCGCCGCCGACGGCAACAACATCCCCTTTTTACGCGATATCGATCTGCCGGATCCGCAGGCGCAGGGGCACGATCTGCTGGTCGAGGTCAAAGCCATTTCGGTGAACCCGGTCGACACCAAAGTGCGCGCCGGATTTAATGCCGATACCCCGCGGGTGCTGGGCTGGGATGCGGTTGGCGTGGTGAAAGCCGTTGGCGATGCGGTGACGCTGTTCACGCCGGGCGATGAAGTGTGGTACGCCGGCGCGCTGGGCCGCCCCGGCAGCAACAGCGAACTGCAGCTGGTTGATGAACGCATCGTGGCGTTGAAGCCGCGCTCGCTGGAGAATGCCGCCGCCGCCGCGCTGCCTCTGACCGCTATCACCGCCTGGGAATTGCTGTTCCACCGCCTTGGCGTGCAGGAAGGCGGTAACGCCGGCGATACGCTGCTGATTGTCGGCGCGGCGGGCGGCGTTGGCTCTATCCTTACCCAGTTGGCCAGCAAACTCACCAACATGACAGTAATTGGCACCGCATCGCGCCCGGAAAGCCAGAAGTGGGTACGCGAGGCCGGGGCGCATCACGTCATCGACCACAGCAAACCGCTCGCTGAAGAACTGGCGAAAATCGGCATTCATGCCGTGACCCACGTCGCCAGCCTGACCAATACCGATCAGCACTTTAACGAACTGATCGCCGCGCTCGCCCCGCAGGGTAAGCTGGCGCTGATTGATGACCCGGAGAGCCTGGACGTGGTGCCGCTGAAAGCGAAAAGCATTTCGCTGCACTGGGAATTTATGTTCACCCGCTCAATGTTTGAGACGGATGATATGATCGCCCAACATCAGCTACTGACCCGCGTCGCCGCGTTGATTGACGATAACACGCTGCGCACTACCCTTGGCGAACACTACGGCACTATCAACGCCGCCAATCTGCAAAAAGCCCACGCTAAGCTGGAAACCGGGCGCTCGGTCGGCAAAATCGTGCTGGAGGGTTTCTAAATGCGCGACGACACCATTGCGCTTATCGCGGTTCTGAAGGCGAAAGCCGGGCAAACCGAGGCCCTGCGCGACGCGCTGCAGGCGCTGCTGCTGCCAACCCGCGAGGAGCCGGGCAATCTCGACTACGCGCTGTTTCAGCTGCGCGACGCGCCGGGTACCTTCTACATGCGTGAGTCCTGGCGCGACCAACAGGCGCTGGATGAGCATATCGCTCAGCCCTACTTCCAGGCCTTTATCGGCCAGATGGAGAGCCTGCTCGCCGAGCCGCTGCGGCTGGATTATCTGACACCCATCGCGCCTTGATATCACGAACGCCTCACCTCGGTGAGGCGCCTTTTTTAACCCTTCGAGCTGCGCTTTTCTCATCCTGCCTTAGCCAGGCTACGCTTACCCTTGCCGCGCAAAAAACGCTCACCCCTTCCGCTTGATTTATCACGCTATTGCACAAGAGGTAATGCTATGCAGATCAACGCTATAGGTACGTACTCCGCCAGCCAGCCGCTCGAATCGATGTCTATCACCCGCCGCGAACCCGGCCCACAAGATGTGCAGATCGCCATTGCATACTGCGGCGTCTGCCATTCCGATCTCCATCAGGCGCGAGCGGAATGGGTCGGGACGTTGTATCCCTGCGTGCCGGGCCATGAAATCGTTGGCCGGGTGACGGCGGTCGGCGATGCCGTCTCAGGTTACGCCGTAGGCGATCTGGTGGGCGTCGGCTGTATGGTGGATAGCTGTAAGCAGTGCGAGGAGTGCGCTGAAGGGTTAGAGAACTACTGCGACCATATGGTGCTGACCTATAACGGGCCGACCCAGGACGCGCCAGGGCACACGCTCGGCGGTTATTCACAGCAGATCGTGGTCAATGAACGCTACGTATTGCGGATAAATCATCCCGAAGCGCAGCTCGCCGCCGTCGCGCCGCTGTTGTGCGCCGGGATCACTACCTATTCGCCGCTGCGCCACTGGCACGCCGGGCCGGGCAAAAAAGTCGGCGTCGTCGGCATCGGCGGGTTGGGGCATATGGGGATCAAGTTGGCCCACGCCATGGGGGCCCACGTGGTGGCCTTTACCACCTCCGAATCCAAGCGCGACGCGGCCAGAGCGTTGGGCGCGGATGAGGTCGTAGTGTCGCGTAACGAAGACGAAATGGCGGCCCACGCCAAAAGCTTCGATTTCATCCTCAACACCGTGGCGGCGCCGCACAATCTCGATGCCTTCACCACGCTGCTAAAACGCGATGGCACCATGACGCTGGTTGGCGCCCCGGCCACGCCGCATCCGTCGCCTGAAGTGTTCAATCTGATCTTCCGCCGCCGCTCGATTGCCGGCTCGATGATCGGCGGTATCCCGGAAACCCAGGAGATGCTCGACTTCTGCGCCGAACACGGCATCGTCGCCGATATCGAGCTGATTCGCGGCGATCAGATCAACGAAGCCTGGGAAAGAATGGTCAAGGGCGACGTGAAATATCGCTTCGTGATCGACAGTTCGACCCTCGCCGGCTAAACGCCGCGGCGGAAAGTCCGCCGCCACTCCGTCGGGCTGACGCCAAAACGCGCTTTAAACTGCTGGCGCCAGGTGACGGCGGAAAGATAGCCCACCGCTTCCGCCACCTGCTCGACCGGCAAATCCCCCGCTTCGAGCAGGCTCTGGCTACGGCGCAGGCGCTCGGCGGTCAACCAGTCGGCGATGCTCATCCCGGTCGCCCGGGCGAAGTGGCGGGTCAGCGTACGGCGGCTCATCGCCACCGCCTCGGCCAGCGAATCAAGATTATGCGGTTCGGCAATGTGCTGCTGCAGATAATCCAGCAGACAGTTCATCCGCGCATCGCGGGTGTTGCGCGGCACCGGCTGGGCGATAAACTGCGCCTGGCCGCCCTCGCGGTGCGGCGGCACGATCATCCGCCGGGCGATCTGGTTGGCGGCGAGGCTGCCAAAACGCTGGCGAATGATATACAGGCAGCAATCGAGCGCCGCCGCGGTCCCCGCCGAGGTAATCACCTTCTGGTCATCGACGTACAGGGCGTTGATATCGAGCCGCACCTGCGGAAACAGGCGCTGGAAATCCTGCTCGAACTCCCAGTGGGTCGCCGCCCGCTTACCGTCGAGTAGCCCGGCGTAGCCAAGGACAAACGCGCCGAGGCACAGGCCGACGATTTCCGCGCCGTTATCGCGCGCCCGAACCAGACTCGCGATCAGCGCCTGCGGCGGGCGCTGGTTGACCTCGCCCCAGTAGGGCACCACCACGATATCGGCCTGTTCCATCGCGGTAAAATCGCCGCTGGCGTACAGCGCAAAGCCGTCGCGGGCGCTGAGTAATCCCGGCTGTTCGGCGCAAATCTGCAGATTAAAACGTTTGGTTTCCGAGACCGTATCGCCAAACAGCATACAGGGGACGGCATAATGAAACGGGCTAAAGCCCTCTACGGCGACAATCGCCACGTCGGTTAATGTCATCATCCCTTCCCCTTGAGCAGATTAATAAACAACGGTTTCCCCATCCTGCGGAATACTCACTACCCCGGCAATCTGATTATCCGCGACGTACTGGCGCATCTCTTCGCGGCTCACCAGACAATGGTTAACCGCCTCCAGGTGGATGGCCATGATTTTCGCTTCCGGCAGGGCGAAATGCGCCTTCAGCAGATCCTCTTTACCCATGATGATCGGGCCAAAGCCGATAACGTGAGCGTAACCGGCGTTAAGCACCACCACATCCGGGCGCAGCTTCAGCATGTCGGCTTCGATCTCATCACGCCAGATGGTATCGCCGACCAGCCACAGCGTCTTCTCCTGCGGATGACGGAACACCACGCCGCAGGCCTCGCCCAGACGTTCAGCCATCGCCGGTACCGCGTAGGTACGGTCGCTGCCATGTTGCCCGGAAGTGGTTTTCTGCAGACTAACGCCGGCAAATTCACTGTCTACCGACAGCAGGCGGATATCCTGAAATCCCTGGCTGCGCAGCAGCGCGGCGTCGGCCTCATGCTGGACGAAAACCGGCAGGGCTTTCGGGATCGCCGCGATCGCCGCCTCGTCCCAATGATCGTCATGGGTATGGGTGACGATAACCGCGTCAACGTCGATAATCTTTTCGCGGGAAAACGGCAGCGCCACCAGCGGATTACGTAGCTCGCTGCGCGCGGTTCCGGGAAAGCCCGGCCAGGCGCCTTTGTCAGCCAGCATAGGGTCGATCAGGAACTTTTTACCAGCGTATTCAATAATCTGTGTAGCATTGCGGATATGGGTGATGTTCATGTTAGCGTTCCTCTGTGGGGTAATCTGACGAACATCGTACTGAGTACCAGCCTGGCGCAATATGGGCGTTTGGGCAATGATCGATGGAATCGGGCCAACCTGCGACGGTTGCCAATCACAGCCGGCTATGTTGTTCTGAAGGTTAAACTTTCTACAGGAATGGCAGGATGAAGAAGAAACTAACCGCCGCCGATATGCACAACCCGCAGGTCATCGCCGAGACGCCGTGGTTCAGCATGCGCAAGGTAGGTATTGATGTCGCCCCCGGCGAGCGGCGCGACTTTTATTCCATTCACTACCCGCGCCCGGCGGTCGGAATTGTGGCGCTCCAGGATGACAAAGTGCTGCTGATTCGTCATTACCGCTATCTGATCGATAAGGTGGTGTGGGCCATTCCCTCTGGCGGTGTCGATGAAGGCGAAGAGCCCGCCGTCGCCGCGCTGCGCGAACTGCGCGAAGAGACCGGCTGGCAGGCGCAACGCGCCGAGGAAATCATCCGCTACAACCCGTCATACGGCAGCAGCGACCAGCTGTTTATCACCTGGCTCGCCACCGATTTAAGCTGGGTTGGCATGGACGCAGATCAGGATGAAGTGATGGAAACCGGCTGGTTTACCTTCGAGGAGATAAACCAGCTGATCGCCCGCGGCGAAATGCCGGACGGGCTGTCTCTGGTGCCGCTACTGCACCTGATGGCGCAGCGTAGATGATTACCAGCCCGGTACCGCGCCGCCGTTGAAGATGGTTTCTGCCGCCTTCGCCACTTCCGGCGACTGGTACGACTGCATAAACTCTTTCACGTTTTCGGCGTCTTTATTGTCTTCACGCGCCACAATGATGTTCACGTATGGCGAGTTTTTGTCTTCAATAAAGATGCCATCGCGCACCGGCGATAACCCGGTTTGCTGCAGGTAGGTGGTGCTGATAATGGCGACATCGACCTTCGGATCGTCCAGCACCCGCGGCAGCTGCGCGCCCTCCAGCTCCATAATTTTCAGGTTGCGCGGGTTGCTGGTGATATCCACCGCCGTCGGCAGCAGGCCGGTGCCCGCTTTGAGGGTAATCAGTTGCTCTTTTTGCAATAACAATAGCGCGCGGCCGAGGTTGGTCGGGTCGTTGGGAATGGCGATGGTCGCGCCATCTTTAATATCGGCAACGGATTTAATCTTGCGCGAATAGCCGGCCATGGGAAAGACGAAAGTATTGCCGATGGCCACCAGGTGGTAGCCGTGCGCTTTGTTGTCTTGTTCCAGATAGGGACGATGCTGGAAGACGTTGGCATCCAGCTCCCCGGCGTTGGTGGCATCGTTCGGCAGCAGCGAGCCGCTAAAGCCCACCAGCTCGACGTCGAGGCCATATTTTTCTTTCGCCACCTTCTTCGCCACTTCCGCCACATCCTGTTCCGCGCCGTTAATCACGCCGACTTTTATGTGTTTGGCATTGTCATTCTTCTGGTCACAGCCCGCTAACAGCAGGCCAGCCAGCATCACTGCCGCCGCCGTGCGTAAACGCCATTTCATTGTTAGTACCCCGTCAGTCCATGGAAAATCATTATTATATTTCGAGCAAAACTATAACGATTTTGTGCTCGATTTTTAAACACGAAAAGGTATCAATAAGATGAAAATCGTCTAAGCGCGGGATGAAGCGATGGCCAGCAGCTCCCCGGTAGCGCTTACGCTTACCGGGGCTACCGACCGAATGCCCAACCGTAGCCCGGATGAGGCATTAGCCGACATCCGGGACTCTTCCCCGGTAGCGCTTACGCTTACCGGGGCTACCGGCCGAATGCCTAACCGTAGCCCGGATGAGGCGTTAGCCGACATCCGGGACTCTTCCCCGGTAGCGCTTAGCTTACCGGGGCTACCGACTGAATGCCCAACCGTAGCCCGGATGAGGCGTTAGCCGACATCCGGGACTCTTCCCCGGTAGCGCTTACGCTTACCGGGGCTACCAACCGGATACCCAACCGTAGCCCGGATGAGGCGTTAGCCGATATCCGGGACTCTTCCCCGGTAGCGCTTACGCTTACCGGGGCAACCATATCCGGGGAAATACGCTTAACTCAGGTCGACGTTTTTGCTGGCGAACAGCCAGGTGAGGACAAAACCGCATAGATACGAAACCACCAGACCGCCGGCGTACACCGCCATCCCGGCATAAATTCCGCTTCCGGAGGTCATCAGCGGCAGCGCCACCAGCCCCGAGGGGCCGAACACTGTGTTCAGGCCGACCGGCAACCCCAGCCAGGCAATCAGGCCCACGAAGAAACCGCCGCAGGCGCCGCCGATACAGGCGGTAATAAACGGTTTCATACGCGGCAGGGTTACGCCGTAAATCAGCGGTTCGCCAATACCGAGGAAGCCCGGAATAATCGCCCCTTTGATTTGGGTTCGCAGCAGCGAATCGCGCTTCGCGCGCCAGAACAGCGCCAGCGCCGCACCCACCTGCCCGGCCCCGGCCATCGCCAGGATCGGGAACAGCGAGTTAAAGCCCTGCGCATCCACCAGCGCAAAATAGACCGGCACAAACCCCTGATGCACGCCGAACATCACCGCCAGCAGGAACAGCCCGGCCAGCACCGCCGAGCCAAACGGATTGCCGTTAAGATGCAGGAACAGCCACGACATACCGGTAAACAGCCAGCCGCCAATCGGCATAATCACCGTAAAGGTCACCGCGCCCATAATCAGCAGCGTCACCGCCGAGGTGAGGATCATATCGAGGTTAGCGGGCATTATCCGCCGCACCTGACGCTCCACCCACGCGCCAAGAATCGAGGCGATTAGCACGCCGATAATATTGCCGCGCGGGTCGATACCGTGGCCGAAGAAGGTCGAAATTCCGGCGTAGAATCCGCTGGTTGCTTCCGGGTTGTAGCCCAGCACGAACAGCGAGGCGATAATCGCGCCGTTCACGCCCGAACCGCCGAAGGCTTTCTGAGCGTTATAGCCAATCAAGATACTCAGGAAGGTAAACATCCCTTTGCTGAATACCTTCATGTAGCCAATCAGCGCCACCAGGCTGGCGTTAGGGTGCGCGTTCTCCAGCACGAAGATTTGTTCCGCCAGCGTAGCAAAGCCCAGCAGCAGCCCGACGGCGATGAATCCGGGGATCAACGGCGTAAAGATAGTGGCGAACTTCGCAAGAAATTTCTGTACCCCGCTGGTCTGCTTACTCTTCAGCGCCTGCTTTTTTTCCGCCGCCACATCCGCCAGCGAGGCGGCTGCCTGCGGCGCCGCATCCATCAGGCCGTTCATCATTTCCGCGGCGGTCTGAGCCTTGCCGGGGCCTAATACCACCTGGAACTGTTCATCGCTGACGATAACCCCCATCACGCCGTCAATCTGGCGAATGGCGGCGCTATCGGCCAGGCTTTCATCGCGCAGGGTCAAGCGCAGGCGCGTCATGCAGTTACCCGCCTGCGCCACGTTTGCGGCCCCGCCGACGTGGGCCAGGATCCGCGCTATCATCTCTTTCGTTATTTTTGCCATTGCCTGTTACCTGTCTGTCGGCGCTCAGGTGTTGCCTAGCGCCTTGCGGATATAACCGTTGTTTTTCGCCAGCAGCGACTGCGCTTCTGCGGCGCTTAAGTCAGCCAACACCATCACAATCGCCGTCTTACAGTGGCGGCCGCAGGCATCCAGCGTATTCTGCGCGGTGGCGCGATCGCAATCGGTCGCTTCCATCACGATAGACACCTGGCGCTCAATCAGCTTGGCGTTGGTCGCTTCCACATCAACCATCAGGTTGCTGTAGACCTTGCCGATGCGGATCATCGCCCCGGTGGAGATCATGTTCAGCACCAGTTTCTGCGCGGTGCCGGCTTTCAGGCGGGTCGATCCGGTAACCACTTCCGGGCCGACCACCGGGGTAATTGCGACATCCGCCAGCTGCGCCATTTCACCGTGCGGGTTACAGCTGACGATAGCGACAAACGCATTTTGGCTATGGGCGTATTCCATCGCGCCAATGACGTACGGCGTACGCCCGCTGGCCGCCAGCCCCACCAGCACATCACGGTTGCTGAAGTTAAGGTTCTGCAGGTCCATCGCCCCTTGCGCTTTATTGTCTTCCACGTTTTCCACGGCGCTCAGAATCGCTTTATGTCCGCCGGCGATAATCCCCACCACCTGTTCCGGACGGGTGCCAAAGGTCGGCGGGCATTCGCTGGCGTCCAGAATACCCAAACGCCCCGACGTGCCGGCGCCGATGTAAATCAGCCGTCCCCCGGCCCGCAGCGCCGCCGCCACTTTATCCACGACTTCCGCTATCTGCGGCAAGTAAGGCGTTATCGCCTGCGCCACTTGCTGATCTTCCTGGTTTATCACCGTCAGCATGTCGACAGTGGAGAGGGTGTCAATGTTGGCGCTGTTGGCGTTGCGTCGCTCGGTCAGCAGTTTGCTCAGGTCGATACTCATAAAAACCTCGTTATTCTCAGTTGCGCGCAGTATAAGGAATTTTTTATTCCATTCATGTGAAGAGTATCACGATTAATACGCTTGGGATAATAGGAGAATTGTAGGTATAGCCAGAGATATTGCGGTAATAAAGGTGGAATATTTTATTACCGCAACCTGGAGTTAACGCATGTGCCAGGAGTGATTAAGGTGCTATAACGCGTCCGAAGAGGAACATTAACTGGCGCCGCCGCCCAGCGATTGCCAGAGCGTAATGCGGTTATTGAGGTCGGTCTGCTGCAGCGACAGCAGCGTCGCCTTCGCCGACCACAGCGTCCGCTGGGCGGTCAGCACCGACAGATAGTCGCCGACCCCGGCCTGATAACTCTTCATCGCGATATCCAGCGACTTCTGCTCGGCGGCAACATACTGCTGCTGGGCATCGAGCTGTTCACTCAGCGTTACCCGGCGCGCCAGCGCATCGGCAACGTCCTTAAAGGCGCTCTGAATGGATTTCTCGTAGGTGGCAATCAGCCCCTTTTTCTCAGCCTGCGCATAGCGTAGCTGCGCCAGATTACTGCCGCCGGTGAACAGCGGCAGGCTGATGGACGGGGCGAACGACCACACCTGCATGCCATGGCTAAACAGCGACGATAGCGAATCGCTGCCGACCCCGGCGCTGGCGGTCAGCGAAATGGAGGGGAAAAAGTTCGCTCGCGCCGCGCCGATATCGGCATTAGCGCTCTTGAGATTATGTTCCGCCTCCTGAATATCCGGCCGGCGCAACAGTACCGATGATGATACCCCCGCCGGCACCAGTGCGATGCTGTTATCCCCCAGGCTCTCCAGCGTACCGGGCAGCAGGCTCTCCGGCACGGTTTCCCCCGCCAGCAGGTTAATGGCGTTTTTATCCTGCGCCACCAGCGTACGGTAGCTGGCGACGCTGGCTCGCGCCTGCTGATAGACGCTTTCCGCCGAACTTAAATCACCGGCGGAGGCGGTGCCCACCGCCATCTGGCGAGCGACGATTTTGCGCGAGTTCTCCGCGCTATCCATCGTCTGCTGCGCCAGCGCCAGATTGCTATTATCCGTCGCCAGCGTCACCCAGGCGGTGGTCAAATCGGCAATCATCGTCAGTCGGGTATTTTGCGCGGTGAATTCGCTGGCAAGCCAGCTTTCTCGCGCCGCACGAGACAGGCTCTGGTTCTTGCCGAACAAGTCCAGTTCGAAGCTCGAGACCGCGCCGTCAGCCTGCGAGGTAGAACTTAAGCCGCTGGCGATCGTTTTACTGCGGGTATGGCTCAGCTCGGCATCGACGGTGGGAAACAACGATGCGCGCGTTTCGCCATACTGGGCGCGAGCGGCTTCAATATCGGCCAATGCTTTTTGCACATCGCGGTTGCTATTAAGCGCTATGCTGACCACTTTTTTTAACCGCGCATCATTGACCACTTTTTGCCAGTCGCCGACCACCGCCGTTGATTCGCCGTGTGCACCGGGAAGGGTCGCCGGCACCGGCGCGGCCGGGCGCTCGTAGTGCGGGTCAAGAGAGACACAGCCCGCGGTCAGGAGCGCGATAAACATTAAACTCAAACGAAACATAACTTACTCCTGAGAAGGACGTGGGCGGGTAAAGAGACGCTTCACCAACACAAAGAACAGCGGGACGAAGAACACCGCTAGCAGCGTCGCCGTCAGGGTGCCGCCGATAATCCCGGTACCAATCGCCACGCGGCTGTTGGCCCCGGCGCCGGTAGCAATGGCCAGCGGCAGTACCCCGGCGATAAATGCCAGCGAGGTCATGACAATCGGGCGCAGACGGGTCTGCGCGGCGCGGATCGCCGCCCGCGAGAGCGAATAGCCCTCATCCACCGCGGATTCAGCGAACTCAACGATCAGAATGGCGTTCTTCGACGACAGGCCAATGGTCGTCAACAGCGCCACCTGGAAATAGACGTCATTACTTAAGCCGCGCAGCGTGGCCGCCAGCGCCGCGCCAAGCAGGCCTAACGGGATGACCATGATCACCGAGAACGGCACTGACCAGCTTTCATACAGCGCCGCCAGGCACAGGAACACCACCAGAATCGAAATGGCGTACAGGCTCATCGCCTGGCCGCTGGCCAGTTTTTCCTGCAGCGAAATACCGCTCCATGCCCAGGTGGAGCCCGCCGGCAGGCTATCGGCCAGTTTTTCCATTTTGTCCATTGCCGCCCCTGAGCTGAAGCCCGCGGCGTTTTCCCCCTGGATCTCAAAGGCGGCCGAGCCGTTGTAGCGTACCAGGCTTTCCGGGCCGTATTCCCAATGGGTGGTGGCGAACGCGGTGAACGGCGTCATGCTGTTATCGCTGCCGCGGACAAACCATTTACCAAGATCGGACGGCACGGCGCGCGCGTCGCTCTCGCCCTGGATATAGACCTTTTTCACCCGGCCGCGATCGATAAAGTCGTTGACGTACGTGCCGCCCCAGGCGCTGGAGAGCGTATCGGTCACGTCGCTGAGCGACAGCCCCAGCGAGACGGCTTTATTGTTATCGATATCCACCTGCAGCTGTGGCATTTGTGGCAGATCGTTGGCGCGAACCGACTGCAGTTCGCCGCTCTGATTGGCTGCGGCCAGCAGTTGGCTGCGCAGCTTCATCAGGCTATCGCGATCGGTACCCCCGCTGGCCATCAGCTCGAAAGTGAAGCCATTACTTTGCCCAAGGCCGTCCACCGATGGCGGCGTCATAGCGAACAGGGTGGCGTCGCGGATCGCGCCCAGCTCTTTGTTGGCGCGCAGCGCAATGGCCTGCGCGGTATTTTCGTCGCCTTTGCGCTGCGACCAGTTTTTCAATGAGACGAAGGCCATACCGGCATTCTGACCGCTGCCGCTGAAACTGAAGCCGTCGACGGTGAAGATAACCTCGGTATTGGCTTTCTCTTTGGTGAGGAACCAGTTGGTCACCTGACGGCGCACCTCGGCGGTACGCACCGCGGTCGCCCCGGCAGGCAAGGTGTACTGGACCATGATTTCGCCCTGATCCTCCACCGGCAGGAAGCTGCCCGGCAGTTTCCACATCGCCAACGCCATCGCCCCGCAAATCAAGGCGTAAGCGCCCATCATCACCGCGCCGCGGCGTAGGCCGCCGAGTACGCGACGCTGGTAGCCCTCTTCCGTACGCCCCCACAGGCGATTAAAGGCGCCGAAGAATCCTTTGTCATGAGGTTTGGAATGGCTTAGCAGCGCGCCGCACAGCGCCGGAGTGAGGGTTAACGCTACCACCACCGACAGCATCATCGCCGAGATAATCGTCACCGAGAACTGGCGATAGATTACCCCGGTCGAGCCGCCGAAAAAGGCCATTGGCAGGAATACCGCCGACAGCACCAGGGCGATCGCCACCAGCGCGCCGGAGATTTCGCCCATTGATTTTTCGGTGGCTTCGCGAGCGGACAGCCCTTCGTCGCGCATAATACGTTCGACGTTTTCCACCACCACAATGGCATCATCCACCAGCAGGCCGATCGCCAGCACCATGGCGAACAGCGTCAGGGTATTAATGGAGTAGCCGAACAGCGCCAGCACCCCAAAGGTGCCAAGTAACACGACCGGTACCGCTACCGCCGGAATGAGCGTCGCGCGGAAGTTCTGCAGGAACAGATACATTACGCAGACCACGAGAATAATCGCTTCAAACAGCGTCTGGATAACATCCTCGACCGAGATTTTGATGAACTCGGTGCTGTCTTTCGGGTAGGCGATATCGTAGCCCTGCGGCATTTGACGCTGGAATTCAGCGATTTTGCTTTTCACCAGCGTTGCGGTATCCAGCGCGTTGGCGCCGGGTGCCATCATCACCGCAATCCCGGCTGCGGGGTGGCCGTTCAGATTAGCGGTAGCGGTGTAATCCTCGCTGCCCATCTCCACCCGCGCGACATCGCTCAGGCGCACCACCGAACCGTCGGACTGGCTCTTTACAATGATCGCTTTGAACTGGTCAGGAGTTTGCAGCCGCGACTGCGCGCGCACGGTGGCGGTCAATTGCTGGGCATTGGACGACGGTAGCGCGCCGATTTTACCCGCGGAAACCTGCACGTTCTGCGCCTCAATAGCCGACTGTACGTCGGAAGGCATCAACGAGTAAGAGGCGAGTTTGGTCGGGTCCATCCAGACGCGCATCGCGTATTCGGCGCCGAATACCTGCAGGCTGCCGACGCCCTCCACGCGCGCCAGCGGGTCCTGCATATTGCTGACCAGCCAGTCGGAGATATCAGAACTGGTGGCGCGGTTGGTTTTGTCATACACCGCGAGGATTAACAGGAAACTGCTTTGCGATTTTTCTACCGTTACGCCAGATTGCTGTACTTCACTCGGCAGACGCGATTCCGCCTGCTGCACTTTGTTTTGTACCTGTACCTGAGCAGTGTCCGGATCGGTTCCCTGCTCAAAGGTGACGGTAATACTCACCGTACCATCCGAACTGCTGGTGGAGGTGAAATAAAGTAAGTTATCCAGCCCGGTGAGCTGCTGCTCGATAACCTGGGTGACGCTGTTTTCCAGGGTTTCTGCGGAAGCTCCGGTATAGGTAGCGGATATTTTTACCGCCGGCGGGGCGACGTCCGGATATTGTCCCACCGGCAGCGTGCGGATCGCCAGCGCCCCGGCAAGCATGATAAGGATAGCGATCACCCAGGCAAAGACCGGGCGACGCACGAAGAAACGGGAGAACATCAGGCATTGCCTCCGTTATTTTTGACGGCAACGGCCTTCACCGCTTGTCCGGGGGACACTTTACCGGTGCCTTCGACAATCAGCTTGTCGCCCGCTTTTAGACCGCTCAGCACCAGCCATTTATCGCCGTAGGTATCGCCGGTTTGCACGGTACGCTGCTCAACGTTGTTGTCGGCATTGACAACCAGCGCCGTGGCGTCGCCTTTGGCATCGCGGGTGATACCCTGCTGCGGCGCGAGGATCGCGTCGTTCATGATGCCTTCATCGATACGCGCGCGGACAAACATTCCCGGCAGCAGGACGTGCTGCGGGTTGGGGAAGATGGCGCGCAGGGTCACCGAGCCAGTGGATTCATCGACGGCGACTTCGGTGAGCGCCAGGCGCCCTTTTTCGGGATAGGTACTGCCATCTTCAAGGGTTAACGTCACGCTAAGGGTATCGCTGTTGCTGGCCAGGCTCTGCCTGCGTAAACGCAGGAGATCGACACCGGATCGCGTCAGATCGACATACATGGTGTCGAGGCCGCGGATCGTCGCCAGCGCGGTATCCTGGTCGGCAGAGACCAGCGCTCCCGGCGTGACCGAGGATATGCCGATGCGCCCGGCAATCGGCGCGGTGACGGTGGTCCAGTTCAGGTTGATGCGCGCGCTCTCGAGTGCCGCTTTTTTCGACTCCACGCTGGCCTTGTCCTGGGCGCAGGCGGAGGCAACGTCATCGGCATCCTGGCGAGAGACGCCGTTATCTCTGACCAACGACGCGTAGCGTTGGGCTTTCTGGCAATCAGAGACCACCAGCGCCTGGGCCTGCTTCAACGCGGCCGCCGCTTCGTTCCAGGCGGCGCGATAACTGGAGGGATCGATCTGGTAAAGGGCCTGCCCGGCCTTCACCATATCGCCTTCGGTAAACAGGCGCTTCTGAATGATGCCACCGACCTGCGGGCGCACTTCGGCGCTGAGCGAGGCGGTAGTGCGGCCAGTCAGTTGGCTGACCACCGGCACCGGCTGGGCTTGCAGCGTAACAATTCCCACCTCCGGCGTGGGTTGTTGCGGCGCAGTTGTCTGCGCATTATCGCATCCGCTCAGGAGAAATAATGCTGTCGCGATGGGGGCTATGATGTGTTTCATTTTATTTTCTCAAGATGTAAGACGTCCCCCCGTGAATTAAATCGCGAGGAAAAGAGGGGCGCTGCGGCATTTTCGTCTCAATGGAAATATCGCAATGGAGCTTAGATGTTCCTTAACACTATTATTATTGCGGGGATTCTCAGCCCGCCCTTTCGAAAGTCATGGAAAGGTTATTTCGCTTACTTTGAAGGACAAAATTAAGACAAAAAATAATGGAGAAAATAAGAATATTTTGTGAAAGTCAGTAGAGGAAAATATAACGATAGCCTGTGCAACTGGAGAAACTTAATGGCTCTAATAATTACAAAAAGCATTAATCCCGACGATCAACAAGAATTGTTTGCCGGCCTCCGGCAGTATAATCAGCAGTATCTCGACGCAGCTCAGTTTGGCGATCTGGGCATTTACTCCCGCGATGAGCAAGCGGTAATGCGCGGCGGGCTTATCGCCAAACGCAAAGGCAACTGGCTATGTATCGAATACCTGTGGGTGAGCGAAACAACGCGCGGCAACGGTCTGGGCCGCGAGCTTATGCAGGAAGCGGAACAGCAGGCGCAGGCGTTGGGCTGCAGTCATTTGTTGGTCGATACCTTTAGCTTCCAGGCGCTGCCGTTTTATCAGAAATTAGGCTATCAGTTGCAGATGTCGCTGCCCGATTTCCCGCACGCGGGTATGCAGCGGCACTACTTGTCGAAAGCGCTGTAACGATAACCGCGGATAAGGCGCGACTTTTGCGCCGGATGGCGGCTACGCCTTATCCGGCCTACAGTTCTTAGGTAGCCCGGACAAGGCGCAACGCGCCGCCTCCGGGAAAATCCCTGCGCCAGGAGAGTCATAACGCAGAAGCAGTGTCGGCATCTGAATTAACACCTTAACCACCGACCCCGTGGCCCATTAACGCCAGCGCGTGGCTCACAATGGTCTGCCGGGTTACCGCCTGTAAACGCGGATCGCTATGGATGCGCGAGAACGGCACCAGCACCAGGCTAATCACCGTGGTAAACAGCAGCTCCGGCGCCAGCGCCGGGTTAATTTTCCCCTCCTGCTGCCAGCGGCGAACCGTCTCCAGCATCACCTGAAAACGCTCCTCGCCGAAGCGCGCATCCATGTGCTGGCGCAGCATCGGCATCTCGCCGATGATCTCCTGCATCCACAGCGGCGCGAACCAGGCATTTTGCTCCGCCATGTCCGCCAGCGTCTCAACCATCATCGTCAACGCCGTCACCGGATCCTGCGGATGGTCGACAAATATGCGGCTGATATCGTTGCGCAACGGCATAAAGCGCTCTTCCAGCAAATTCTCAATCAGCGCTTCCCGCGACGTAAAATAGTAATTCAGCATCGCCGGCGTCACCCCGGCCTCTTTGGCAATGGCATTTAGCGACACGCGGGCCGCGCCGTGACGAGCAAACAGCGCCAGGGCGATATCGATCAACTGCTCGCGGTTAGCGGTTCCCGGCTTTTTACCGCGTGGCCGACCAGGGCGGCGCGGCGCTTCATTAGCTTTTTGTGCTGGCATATGTTGGCGATCTCTTGACCCGATTCATCATTTCCCTAAATATTAATTATGCATTTAATTAATTTCAAGCGAGTGATGCAATGACATCTGAAGTCGCAAGCCAACCGGCGCCGTCAATCCGCCTGCTGTTCAGCGCCCTGCTGCTGGTGATGCTGCTGTCGGCGCTGGACCAGACCATCGTCTCCACCGCCTTGCCTACTATCGTTGGCGAGCTCGGCGGGCTGGATAAACTCTCGTGGGTGGTCACCGCCTATATCCTCAGCTCGACCATCGTAGTGCCGCTGTACGGTAAATTCGGCGATCTGTTCGGGCGTAAAATCGTGCTGCAGGTGGCGATCGTGCTGTTTCTTGCCGGTTCCGCGCTCTGCGGGCTGGCGCAAGACATGACGCAATTGGTACTAATGCGCGCGCTACAGGGGCTCGGCGGCGGCGGCCTGATGGTGATCAGCATGGCGGCGGTCGCCGACGTTATCCCTCCTGCCAACCGCGGACGCTATCAGGGGCTGTTCGGCGGCGTCTTCGGCCTGGCGACGGTTATCGGCCCGCTGATCGGCGGTTTCCTGGTACAGCACGCCTCGTGGCGCTGGATTTTCTATATCAACCTGCCGCTGGGCCTGTTCGCACTACTGGTCATCGGCGCGGTATTCCACAGCAGCAACAAACGTAGCCAGCATCAGATTGACTGGCTGGGGGCGATTTACCTCAGCATGGCGCTGTTGTGCATCATCCTGTTTACCTCGGAAGGCGGCAGCGTCCATGCGTGGAATGATCCGCAGCTGTGGTGCATTCTGGCCTTCGGCATCGTGGGGATCATCGGCTTTATCTATGAAGAACGGATCGCCGTCGAGCCGATTATTCCGCTGTCGCTATTCCGCAACCGCAGCTTCCTGCTGTGCAGCCTGATTGGCTTTGTTATCGGCATGTCGCTGTTCGGTTCGGTCACTTTCCTGCCGCTCTATTTGCAGGTGGTGAAAGAGGCGACGCCAACCGAGGCCGGGTTACAATTAATCCCGCTGATGGGCGGCCTGTTGCTGACCTCGATCATCAGCGGCCGGATGATTAGCCACACCGGGAAATACCGGATTTTCCCGATTATCGGTACCCTGCTCGGTGTGACCGGCATGGTGCTGCTGACCCGTATCACCATTCATTCGCCGATGTGGCAGTTATACCTGTTTACCGGCGTGCTCGGCGCGGGCCTGGGGCTGGTGATGCAGGTACTGGTGCTGGCGGTACAGAACGCAATGCCGGCGCAGATGTACGGCGTCGCAACCTCCGGTGTGACCCTGTTCCGCTCAATTGGCGGCTCCATCGGCGTGGCATTGTTCGGCGCGGTCTTTACCCATGTGCTGCAAAATAACCTGCAGAAACTGTTGCCGGAGGGCGCGGTGCTGCCGCCAGCCATGAACCCGGTGGCGGTACAGCATCTGCCAACGGCGATCCGCCTCGATTATCTCGATGCCTTCGGCGCGGCGATCCATGCGGCATTCCTGATGGCGGCCTGCATTATGGCCGTCGCGTTTGTCCTTTCCTGGCTATTGAAGGAGGCGCCGCTGAAAAGCGCGGCGCATTAAGCGGCCCCGGCAATACGCAGCAAGGACTGGCGCAGCGCCGGCGCGGCAAAGTCGATAAATTTCCGCAGCTTAAGCGGCGCCAGCTCCCGCGCGGTATATAACAAATGAACCGGCGCGGGCTCCGGCTCGACGCTTTCCAGCAGCAGACGCAGTTCCCCGCAGCGCAGGCCATCCAGCGCCTGATAGTGCAGCAAGCGGGCCACCCCAACGCCCAGCCGGGCGGCATCGGCGGCACTCTCCGGCGTGGTGACGGCCAACACCGGCGGCAGATTAATCAGCTGATCTTCCCGTTCAACGGCGCGAAAGCGCCAGCCGCGATAGGGCATCGGCGATTCAATACGGATGATCGGCAGCGCCGCCAGATCGCGCGGACGCTGCGGTTCGCCGTATTTCGCCAACAGCGCGGGATGGGCGCAGGCTACAATGCGCATCGCGCCCAGCCGGGTGGCCACCATGCTGCTATCAGCCAGTTCACCAATCCGTACCGCCAGATCGATATGGTCGCCGACCAGATCGGCATTACTGTCGCTGAGTAACAAACGTACGCGAATTTGCGGATAACGGGCGATAAATTCACTAATGACTGGCAGAACGTGCTGGCGACCAAACATCGTCGGCGCGGAGATCACTAGCTCGCCCTTCGGCTCCTGGTATTCACCCGTTGCCCGGCGTTCGGCGTTTTCCACCTCTTCGAGGATCCGCCGCGCGGCGGCGACATAATCGACGCCGGCATCGGTGAGGGTGAGTTTACGGGTAGTGCGCGTCAATAAACGGACTCCCAGCGCGCTCTCCAGCTCGCCGATATTACGGCTCACGGTCGTCAACGGCGTATTCAGCGCCCGCGCCGCCGCCGACATACTGCCCAGTTCAGTGACTTTCACCAGCAGCGCCATAGCGCTTAATCGGTCCATTATTCTCCCGTTATCCGGAAAGATGATTACCAGATAAGCAGTATTATCATTTTTCACAGCACAGTCCATGATAGCCCCCTACCTTCAGGAGGCGTTATGGCAGCAACCTTTCTCGATATCGCTATCACCCCGGATGTCATGGATGTGCAACATGAAATGGGCAGCGACCAGCTGTGGCAAACGCCACACAGCCG
Organism: Klebsiella sp. 141162; assembly: GCF_050600755.1. Lineage (NCBI taxonomy): Bacteria > Pseudomonadati > Pseudomonadota > Gammaproteobacteria > Enterobacterales > Enterobacteriaceae > Klebsiella > Klebsiella sp. 141162. The sequence continues at coordinate 406,836 of NZ_JAQIRI010000003.1, forward strand.
CCGTCAGGCGGATCGCTTCGGCGCCAGCGAAGAGGGGATGATCGCCACCCGCGACAGTTTTTATCTGGCGACGGTGTCGCAAAGCGGCTGGCCCTACATTCAGCATCGCGGCGGCCCGCCGGGTTTTCTGCGCCTGCTGGATGACACCACGCTGGCCATGGCCGATTTCGGCGGTAATCGCCAGTACATCACCACCGGCAACCTGCGCGGCAGCGACCGGGCCTGCCTGTTTTTGATGGATTACCCGCGCCGTGCCAGGCTGAAAATCTACGCCACCGTCGAGGTGCTGGCGGCGGAAGAGCAGCCTGAGCTGCTGGCGTTAGTGACGCCGGCTAACTACCGCGCCCGCATCGAACGCCTGTTTCGTTTTCATCTGCAGGCTTTTGACTGGAACTGCCCGCAGCACATTACGCCGCGCTACAGCGCACAGCAGGTCGCGGAATACAGCCAGAGCCTGCAAGAGCGTATTCATGAACTGGAGCAGGAGAATCAGCGCCTGCAGCAACAATTATCCCCAAAAGGAGAGTCCTGATGAGCGAACAACGTCCCCCGTTACCGCCGTTTACCCGCGACAGCGCCGCGCAGAAGGTGCGCGCCGCCGAAGATGGCTGGAACAGCCGCGATGCGCAAAAAGTCGCGCTGGCATACACCGTGGATAGCGAATGGCGCAACCGCAGCGAATTTGTCCACGGACGGGGGCAAATCGTGGAGTTTCTGCAGCGAAAATGGCGTAAAGAGCTGCAATACCGGCTGATTAAGGAGCTATGGGCATGGCAGGATAATCGCATCGCCGTACGCTTCGCCTATGAGTGGTGCGACGACAGCGGCAACTGGTTTCGTTCGTACGGCAATGAAAACTGGCAGTTCGATGAGCACGGGCTAATGTCCATGCGCTACGCCTGCATTAATGATTTGCCGATCGCGGAAAGCGAGCGCCTGTTCCACTGGCCTCAGGGTCGCCGCCCTGACGATCATCCGGGGCTAAGCGAACTGGGACTGTAAACAGGCGCGCGACGACGGGTTAATCGGCTTTCGGGAAGTCCACTACCGTGTCGTTAACCCGGTTCACCATGTTGGTGAACAGGATGGCGCTGACGGCGCTGACGATCTCAATCACCTGCTGGTCGCTAAAACCGGCGTGACGCAGCGCGGTGACGTCCGTTTCCGGCAGCGTACCGGTGGTGGTCACCAGGGTTTGGGCGAATTCCACCAGCGCGCCCAGGCGCGCATCTTCCGTATACTCGCCGCGGCGCAGGGCGTGGATTTGCTCGCCGCTGAAGCCCGCTTTTTTGGCCATCAGGGTATGGGCGGCCAGGCAGTAATCACAACCGGTCGCTTCGCTGACCGATAAATTAATCGCTTCCAGCTCCTGCGCGCTGAGGCTGCTTTTATGCAGCATCGCGTTGTGCGCCAGCGCCTGCTGCAGCGCCGCCGGCGAGTGGCCGCCGATGGTCAGATAGGCATTCGGCACTTTACCCATCGCTTTTTTAATTCCGGCGAAAATATCGGCGGCTTTCCCGGTGGCATCTTGTTCACGGATATCGGCTAAACGGCTCATGGTGTTCTCCTGTTATTGGCGGGTAGTTGTGGCAATGGAGACATCTTAGTGGTCGGCGACGTGCTAGACTGGCGCTCTTCGTCTCATTTTTTTGTCTTATCGTCTCAGGAGTCGCATGGATAGTTTGAGCCATCTGTTGACGCTGCTGGCCCCGCGTTGCGAAGTGAATCTGCATTGCCGTTTCGGCGGCCGCTGGCAGGCCGGACACGATCAAATGCGAGCGGGCGTGGTGCCGTGGCACTTTGTGTTGCGCGGCGAAGGGCGGTTAACCGTCGGTCATCAAACCCGCCACATGCGCGCCGGCGACGTGATCCTGCTGCCGCACGGTTCGCCGCATCTGATGGAGAGCCTGGTGGAGTGGGGCCAGGTACTGCCCGTCGCCCATCGCTTTAACGGCACGCTAACGGAAGTGCGTACCGCCGTGGAAAGCGACGCGCTGGAGATGCTGTGCGGCGAGTTTTACTTCGGCCCGCACGTCGACTGGCTGTTCGCCGAAGAGTCGGCGCTGATCCATTTACATACCGATGAGCGCGAAGATTGCCCGGAGCTGGATATATTGCTTAACGTACTGGTACGCGAAAGCCTGGCGGAACATCCCGGCGGCAGCGCTATCGTGCGCAGCCTTGGCGATACGCTGCTGGTGCTACTGTTACGTACCCTGCTCGGCGCGCAGGAGCCGCCGGGCGGCCTGCTGCGCCTGATGAGCGATGCGCGGCTGATGCCGGCCGTTCTCGCGGTGCTGGCCGCGCCGGAACAGCCGTGGACTATCGAGAGCATGGCGGCGCGGGCGTTTTTATCGCGCGCCACCTTCGCCCGCCATTTTGCCCGCGTCTATCATCTGACGCCGCAGGCGTGGCTGTCGCAGCTGCGGATGGCGATGGCCGCTCGCCTGCTGCATCTCGATCGCCAGGTGCGGCTGGAAGTGATTGCCGAACGCTGCGGTTTTCAATCACAGGCTTCATTTGCGAAAACCTTTAAAAAACACTACGGCATGACGCCGGGCGAGTGGCGTCGGCATTGACATCCTCCCCGTCCTAAAGGACGGGGATTCCTACAGCTAGACGGCAATGTCCTGCCGCGAGAATGTTCTTTGCGGCGTTAACGTCGCGATCATGAGCGGTTCCGCACTCACAACAAGTCCATTCTCTTATTCGCAAACCTGCTCTACCTTTCGGACTGTTGTTGGAGATAGCCCCGCAACACGAACAAGCCTGGGTGGAATACCTTTCGTTGACCACTTCGAACACCACTGAGCGCGCAATCGCTTTATATTCCAGTTGTGTTTTGAGCATCGCCCAGCCAGCGTCCAGGACGCTTTTAGCCATTTTGGTTTTGGCTAACTTGCTGCTGCTCACATCGCCTACGAATATCGCCGCATGGCTGTTTACCAGCGCCGTGCTGAACTTGTGCAGGGCATCTTTGCGGCGATTCTTAATTTTGGCGTGGATGGCGCGTACACGGGCTTTTTTGCCTGCCTGTTGCGCCTTGCCTAATGCTGGTTGCAGGTCGCGATAAAAACGACCGGCGATCAGTTTGCTGCCATCGGATACCGTGGCGGTATCCTTTAACCCGAGGTCTATGCCGACAGCGGTCGCGCCCGTGGTATGGACGGTCGCAACCTCTACGCAGATATTGAAGTACCATCGCCCTCGGCTATCTTCGGAAAAACTGCCTGCGCGGAATTTGTAGCCCGCAAGACCGTAGCTATCCCAAACTTTAAAGTAGTGCCCGGCGAACTTAACGCAGCCGTTTTGCCACTTCGCCTGCTTTGATTTGAACGGCACCCAGCCCAGCGAACGGCGAGCGCCGCCACTGACGCGCCAGCGCAGGCGGGAACGCTTGAACTGTTTCCGCGCCTTGCCGTGGTGAGCGATCACTTCCTGCACTGTAGCGCTGCCGATGGAATAGCCGCGCTCACGCTGTATGCCGGTTGTCATCTTCTGAACATCAAACGCGGTTAACCACTTTGGAACCTGCGCACCAAAAACGCCAGCGTTGCTGTATGCCTCGCTGGTTATCTCGTTTGCCAGATTAAAGACCTGATTGACCTCAAAGGCCATCTGCCGCAAAACGGCGGCGTGGCGGTCTTTAACTCTGACTGATAAAGTTTTGGTCTGAATGCTCATAACGAGCTACGCTACTCGCATAAAATCACTTTTGCAAGGTTGGTCTATGGACTTAATATATCGAACGGGGCGACATTGCGTTTTCATGCTGCACTGTCATTTAATCTTCATAACGAAGTATCGCGGGCGTGTCTTTAATGAAGCGCACCTGGAAACGCTTGAGGGGATTTGTCGCAACGTTTGCGAGCTGTTTGAATGCGAACTGGTGGAGTTTAACGGTGAGTCGGATCACGTTCACATGCTGCTTAACTTCCCGCCGAAGGTATCAATCAGCAAGCTAGTTAACAGCCTAAAAGGGGTTAGCAGCCGCAAGATGAAATTGCATCATCCAGACCTGCATAAACCCGCCTGGAAGTCAGACGCTCTATGGTCGCCGTCTTATTTCGCTGGCAGCGTGGGCGGTGCGCCCCTTGAAGTGATTAAGAAATACATTGAGGATCAGAACCGGCCTCATTAGCGCCCTGGCGGGCGCTTCGCTCTACATCCCCGACCTCAAAGGAAGGGGCTTTCCGCGAACCCCCTGGTAAAACACGCGCCGCGTCGCCGCCGTGCTATGATTCCTGCTTTGCGCTATTTCACGCGAGGGAAAAATGGGTTCCAGCAAAAGAGGGATGTTGAACGTATTGATCGCCGCCGTCCTGTGGGGCAGTTCCGGGGTCTGCGCGCAGTACATTATGCAGCAAAGTCAGATGTCATCGCCCTATCTGACCATGATCCGCCTGCTGTTCGCCGGGCTGATTTTGCTGATGCTCGCTTTCGTTCACGGCGACAAAATTTTCCGCGTCATGCAAAACCGCAAAGATGCCCTTAGCCTGCTGTTTTTCTCGCTGGTCGGCGCGTTAACCGTGCAGTACACCTTCCTGATGACTATCGAGAAGTCGAACGCCGCCACCGCCACGGTGCTACAGTTTTTGTCGCCGACGATTATCGTCGCCTGGTTCGCGCTGGCGCGTAAGGCGCGGCCTAGTCCCTTTGTGCTGCTGGCGATTGGCACCTCGCTTGCCGGCACCTTCCTGCTGGTCACCCACGGCAACCCGACCTCGCTCTCCATCTCGCCGGCGGCGCTGTTCTGGGGGATCGCTTCTGCCTTCGCGGCGGCGTTTTATACCACCTATCCCTCAACGCTTATCGCCCGCTACGGCACACTGCCGATCGTCGGCTGGAGCATGCTGATTGGCGGGGCGATGCTGTTGCCGTTTTATGGCAGCCAGAGCGCGAACTTTGTGGTGAACGGCCGTCTGCTGCTGGCGTTTTTCTATCTCGTGGTGATCGGCACCTCGCTGACTTTCAGCCTGTATCTCAACGGCGCTCAGAAAATTGGCGGCGCAAAAGCCGGGATCCTCAGCTGCGCCGAGCCGCTGAGCAGCGCCCTGCTCTCTCTCTTGCTGTTGGGCATTACCTTTACTCTGCCGGACTGGCTGGGGACGCTGTTGATTCTCTCTTCGGTCATTCTTATCGCGGTGGATTCCCGGCGGCGGGTACGCGCGGCGTAATAGCAATCGTCTGATTTTAAACAACAAAAAATGTCTAACATTTGCGCAATTCACCTGCTGCGCATATAGTTGACTGAAGCGAAAAGTGAAGGAGAAGCGCCATGAAAGCGTGTTGGATGTTGTGTCTGGTTACTGCCCTTAGCGCCAGCGCGGCGTGGGCCGAATCGCCGCTGCAAAGCCTGCAGTTTGAGCAGCAAAAACAGCAGGTGTTGAAAGCGGTGAAGGAAAAATGCGCCCCGGCGAGCACCCTCAGCGATAACGATTTCGCCAATAAAATCCTCGCCTCGAAAGACAACCAGAGTTACGTTCGCGAAGCGACGCTGGCGAAAGAGCGCAATAATCAAAAAGGCTATCTGGCCGCCATTGATAAAATTCGCTGCCCGGGTAAATAACGGGCTGAATTATCAGGAAAACCGTTGCCACTCCAAATTATCCTCACCTGAGTTCGGTACTTCGCCGGACTCAGGCTTTACGTCCCTCGAGGGTGTTACCCTCACCGTATTCCTTATGAATCAGTATAGGCGTATGCTCCACATATCGGTTCATTGGAGATTTAACCATGACTGTAAAACGTAAAACTCAAAAAGTGACCGTCACCCTCGAACGGGATTTACTCGATCGTGCGCGTGAAGCCGGTATAAATATGAGCGCTACATTAGCCGCAGCGCTTGAAGCTGAGCTGAAAAAACATGCCACCCTGCGTTGGCGCGAAGCAAATAAAGACGCTGTAGCAAATCACAATTAGATGAATATTTTTATTTCCCAATAAGCCGCTCTACTATTTTTTATTACTATGGCATTAGGTGACAAGTACCATTTATCCTCAAGGAATGAAGGAGCCTACTAATGAACTTCCCCGGTCTGCTGTCACCTGACAGCACTCTGCCAAATTATTCTTTCTCTCGCAGCCTTGGCCTACAGACCGGAGCTGATATCGATTTTAAAAAACTGGCAGAGAAACTCGACTGTACCCGTAATTTTTACCACGTCGGTATTATTTTCGATGATGGTAAGCAGCGCTGGCTAGTGCGCCCTTCGCGCCGTATTGCCAACGCTAATCAAAGTACCGTTAGTCATGTCGTAATAAGCAAAGTACCCGAATTAAAACAACCCGTAGCAGAAAAAGCCATAGTATCTACGCTAGCAACCCCATCACTGGCAACTGAAATTACCTCTACCGGCTTCGCCTGTGGTGCTATGCTCGTTACGCTGATTATGGCGTTTGGAGCTGGTGCAGCAGTACCTTTTACTGCAGGAGGTTCTGGGGTGATCGCCGCGATAAGCTTGTCCGGCACGTTGGCTACTGGCGCACAATGTATGATTGGTGCCGGAAGACTACTAGCTCTACACAACGAGCACGGCTCAGATGTTGCCTGGCTGGACAGCCAGGAATGGTACGTAGCCACCACAACAGCACTAGATGTCATTTCGCTGGCTGCAGCTGGAACTGCACTCAGAAGCACTGTAGAAACTTACAAGCTGATGAAGGCGGCATCCTCAAGAAAAGTTATTGAGTGGTTCCATAGTCTGAATCGCGCTGAGCGGAAACGCATTACTGAAGCAATAATCAGAGCACAGAACCCTGGCATTTCCAATTCTGGCGTGAAGGCCGCGATCCGCGCCGGGGTTTACCCGAAACGCTTCCCGAGCGAAGCTCTACAAAAATCACTGCAACGTGAATTAATGGGTGCATTTACCAATGCGTCGGCCTTTGTGGGCAGTTCGCTGACAGGGACCATTCGTAACCCACAGAACACAATCCAGTCTGGACGCTATGTGGTGGGGCTGTTGCAATCGTTCTCCCCCAGCTAAATGCAGGATACTCATATGTTTAAAAAATTTTCCCACCGCCTGCAGCACTGTCACGACGTGGCGCTCAGCATGAGCAAAGCCAGCACTATGCAGTTGCAACAGTTGAAGGCACAGCTTGCCGCAGAAATGGGGGCGCCTGTAGGAATCCATACCATGGGGATCCCGGCAGCATTTAGCACGCTCGGAATAACTATCAGTCTTGCTATTCCGCAGTTGTGGTTAGGCTACTGCATCCTGAGCGTACTCCATCAGCCTGCCGAAAGCGTGTTTGCGTGGGTAGTGCTGATTTCGTTGCTGATCGCTGGTATCAACGGCATCACGATGTTTATGATCGGCAAAGGCAGCATGCGCGCCGTGCGAGTGCATATTATGTTAGCGGTGATGAGTCTGGTATTAACGGTGGTCTACCTGCTTTACGCACTGAGTGACGCCTCTTACCCAGGAGTTAATCTAACAGCGGCACTGGTGGGCGTCATTATGTTGCTGCTCAGCGGCGTCTGTATCCATTCCACCGCCTTTTATAAGATGCTGTTGTTCACGCTGCATAACCGCGCGTGGCGCCAGTTAATCAAACTCACGCGCTAAATGCGCGACCCGTAACCTGGCCCGATATTAGGGAATAATTAAGTCGCCGCGCAGCAGGCTGCCGCCGGGCTGCGGGCTTTTGCCGATCAGCCAGTTGACGATCCGCGAAGCCATCGCATCCATCGAATACTCAATCGCCGGGATGGTTGGAATACCCGGCATCTGCAGCGAACCCGCGAGACTGAAGACCATTACTTTTTCCGGCACCGCGCGGTTAAACGCCTGCAGCTGCGGCACTACCCGCTGCGCCTGCAGTTCATCGCTCACCAACAGCGCATTAAAGTTCAGGGTAGTGGCGTTATTCATCAGCTCCTGCACCGCCACCGACGACGAGGGGCAGTCCAGGAAGACCAGGTTGCGATTAAACGGCAGGAAGTTCTTCTCCAGCGCATGCTTATAGCCCAGCAGCACCTGGTCGGCAAAGCCGCTCCCCTGCGGATGGATCAGCGCAATCTGCCGCCGCCCCTGATTAATCAGATAATGACAGGCGGTTTCCGCGGCGAAGGCGTGATCAAACTGAATACTGTTCTCGCCATCGCTTTCCAGACAATCAATCAGCACCACATCGGGGCGCTCGATCTGCAGCGGAAAGCGCGCGCCGATGATCAGCACGTCATCACACAGGCCACAGGTGAGTTCATCCAGCGCGCTTAATACGTCGCCGCGGTTATTGGCGAAGCGCAGCAGTAGATGCTTCTGATGCTGGCTGAGCTGTTTTTCCAGGGCGTAGAGATAGCTGGTGGTCTGATTGATGTTGTCCTGCGCGCAAATCACGCCGATACAGCCCGTCGACTGGCTCAGTAAGGATTGGGCAATCATATTGGGCCGGTAGTTAAGCGTTTCCGCCGCCTGGAGCACCGCCTGGCGGCTGGCCTCTTTTACCCCGCGCGAACCGCTGAGCACGCGCGAAACCGTGGCTTTCGATACCCCGGCTAACCGTGATACATCATTGATTGTCGACATCTTTTTTCCCCTGGCAGGCGCGGTTAGGCCCCTGTAACGCTGTGTCCTGAATCGCTTCAATTATAACCAGCGGCAGTATAGCCGTTTCCTTTTTTATTTGGAAACCGATTTTCCATTTTGGCAAAAAACCACGCCAAATCGACATTATTTTGTGAGCAAAATCTAATTAGTAAGGCCGCTAACGATGAGTTATTGACCGCGCTCACAGTTCTGTTTTTTATAAATGGAAACCGGTTTCCGTCTGATATCAAATCATCCTCGCAATAACTTTTTACATATGAGGAAAACCGTCGATGTACAAGATTATGCTGTGCTGCTCCGCCGGAATGTCCACCAGCCTGCTGGTGAGGAAAATGGTGGATGCCGCAAAGGAACGCGACCTGCCGGTGCAGATTGACGCCTATGGCGTTGCCGAATTTGATATGCAGTTTCCGCAATACCAGGTGGTGCTGCTTGGCCCGCAGGTCAAATACATGCTGAAAATGCTTAGCGAGAAAGCCGCTCCCCTGAATATTCCCGTCCAGCCTATCGATACGATGGATTACGGAATGCAGCGGGGAGATAACGTTCTGAATTATGCCCTGTCGCTGATCGCCGCGGCGCACTAAGAGGTGTTCAAATGAGTTCTCTGTATCAGTCGATGATTGCCGTGATCGAGCAGTCTATTACTCCGCTGGCAGGACGCCTTGGGCAACAGAAATATGTTATCGCCATCCGCGATGGCTTTACCGCCGCATTGCCGTTCATGATCATCGGCTCTTTCATGCTGGTATTTATCTTTCCGCCTTTCTCGCCGGAGACCACTAACGGCTTTGCCCGCGGCTGGCTGGATTTTTCCCAGCAGTACCGTGAACAGCTGATGCTGCCGTTTAATCTCAGCATGGGCGTCATGACCTTCTTTATCTCGGTCGGCATCGGCGCCAGCCTCGGACGCCAGTTCCAGCTCGATCCGGTCATGTCAGGCCTGCTGGCGTTTATGGCCTTCCTGCTGGTCGCCGCGCCCTATGCCGATGGCAAAATTTCTACTCAGTATTTATCCGGCCAGGGCATTTTCACCGCGCTGATCACCGCCATCTACTCCACCCGCGTTTACGCCTGGCTTAAGCAAAACAACGTGACCATTCGCCTGCCGAAAGAGGTGCCGACCGGCGTCGCCCGTTCATTTGAGATCCTCATTCCGGTACTGGTGGTCATCGGTACTCTGCATCCGCTCAACCTGTTCATTGAAGCGCAAACCGGCATGATCCTGCCGCAGGCGATTATGCATCTGCTGGAACCGCTGGTCTCCGCTTCCGATTCGCTGCCGGCGATTCTGCTGTCGGTGCTGATGTGCCAGATTTTCTGGTTCGCCGGTATTCACGGCTCGCTTATCGTCACCGGCATTATGAACCCGTTCTGGATGGCCAATCTGTCGGCAAACCAGGCGGCGCTGGCGGCCGGCGCGGCGCTGCCGCACGTTTACCTGCAGGGCTTCTGGGATCACTATTTGCTGATTGGCGGCGTCGGTTCGACCCTGCCGCTGGCCTTCCTGCTGCTGCGTAGCCGGGTCACGCATCTGCGGACTATCGGCAAAATGGGCATCGTGCCGAGCTTCTTTAATATCAACGAACCGATTCTGTTCGGCGCGCCGATCATCATGAACCCAATGATGTTTATCCCCTTCGTCTGCGTGCCGATGGTTAACGCGGTGCTGGCTTACGGCGCAACCCGTCTTGGCTGGCTGAGCCAGGTGGTGTCGCTGACGCCGTGGACGACGCCCGCGCCGATTGGCGCCTCGTGGGCGGCTAACTGGACCTTAAGCCCGGTGGTGATGTGCGTTATCTGCATGGTGATGTCGGCGGTGATTTATCTGCCATTCCTGCGTGCCTATGAGCGTTCATTAATAAAGAATGAAGTGGAAAAGGCGAAAAGCGTTGCAGCTGTCGCCGGAGCCGTTAGCCAGTAATTATTGTCTTACCTGAAAATATGAATTTATGCGGAAAAGGGATTTTCGCCAAATGACCTGATTATAAACTCAATAACCTCAGGAAATATTATGATCTATTTTCTAATAAATTAATCACTCTGTATTAGTCGTTAAATTTCGCCACTGAGAATAAGATATTTATTCTCCGGCGTAGCTGTACCCTGAAAAAAACAAATCAGCTTATTTTGGTTATTTTTATTTTAACCAGAATGGGGCGGTTATTGTCTGCATATATTAATTATTAAAGTGAGATAACCATGAATACAGTTAAAAAGCTGCCATTAGCCATGGCAGTTATCGCCGCGCTGTGCCCAATTTCCGTACTGGCGCAGGAGTTTACCCAGGAGCAGATCGACGCCATCGTCGCGAAAGCCGTCGATAAAGCGCTGGCCGACCGCCAGGCCAAAATCGACGCCGCCGCCAATAAAAAAGTCGACGTGATGACCAACCCGCAAACCACCGCGGCTTCGCCGGATCTGGCGATCCCCTTCGGCCTGAAATTTAGCGGTTACGCCCGCTATGGCGCCCACTTCCAGACCGGCGACCAGAAATATGTCGGCGTCGACGGCTCCTATAACGGCGCCTCGGCGATCGGCCGTCTCGGCAACGAAAGCAACGGCGGCGAATTCCAGATCAGCAAAGCGTTCAAAAGCGCGCAGGGGGCCATCTGGGATCTCAACGTCATGTTTGACCACTGGAGCGACGAGGTTAACCTGAAAAAAGCCTACGTCGGCGTCACCAACGTCCTCGAATCTAACCCCAATGCCTATATCTGGGCCGGTCGCGACTTCCACCAGCGCCCGCAACAGGGGATCAACGACTACTTCTGGATGAACCACGACGGCCAGGGCGCCGGGGTGAAGAACTTCGATATCGGCGGCGTGCAGTTCGACGTGGCGACGGTGTCGCAGGTGAAATCCTGTAGCCCGGAAGTGATGGCCGACGAGACCAACCCGTCGCGCATCACCTGTACCGGCAGCTCCGATACCGGCGACAACGGCCACTACGCGTTGACCACCAAAACCCACAACATCAAGGCCGGGCCGATCGACGTCGAGGTATATGCCAACTACGGCTTTGACTCAAAAGCGGTGGACAGCGACGCGCGCCTCGATGCCTGGCAGGGCGGGCTGGTACTGAGCCATAGCAACGACAGCGGGGTGAACAAAGTTATTCTGCGCTACTCCGACAACTCGGATAACAGCGTCTACAACAAGACCGATGACCTGACCACGGTCTACGCCAGCTTCGAGGGCAGCCATAAGTTCACCCAGCAGGCGCAGATCGAGTATCTGCTGGCCTTCCACGATTACGACAACGGCAAGGACAATACCGATAACCGTAAAAACTACGGCGCGATCGTCCGGCCAATGTACTTCTGGAACGACGTTCACTCGACGTGGCTGGAAGCGGGCTACCAGCGCGTTGACTACGACCAGGGCGGGGATAACCACGGCTGGAAGCTGACGCTGTCGCAGAACATCGCCATCGGCATGGGGCCCGAGTTCCGCCCGATGCTGCGCTTCTATGTTACCGGCGGCCAGGTGGATAACGAGCACACCGCGAAGGTCAACGACACCAGCGACGAGCGGCTGGATTCGTTAAACATCGGCGGCATGTTTGAGGCATGGTTCTGAGGCAATAACCTGTGTCCGCATTTATGCCGGATGGCGGCATAAATGCCTTATCCGGCCTACGGTCCGTGCGGCCTGCCTTTAATTTATTCACCATGCTGGCTGAAACTGCCGGTGTTGGCGGCCTCAAAATCCCCGGTGGCGCTGCCGCTTACCGGGGCTACAGCGCTGAGGCAATCCGATTCCCGGCTGGCGCTACGCTGAGCCGGGCTACAGCTCCGGGTACAAATTATCTCTGGCTTAATCGGCGGGCGATGCGCTCAAGCTTCATCATCAACAGCAGCGTGACGCCCACCAGCACAATGGTCAGCGCCGAGCCATCGGCGATATTACCGCGATCGGTGAGGCTGAAAATGGCCACCGGCAGCGTCGTCCAGCCCGGCGGATAGATCATCACCGTCGCCCCCAACTCCCCCATCGACAGCGATAGGCTCAGCGCCAGCGCTGAAATCATCCACGGCGTCATCAGCGGCAGCGTCACATGGCGCAGGCGATACCACGGCGAAGCGCCCAGGCTTGAGGCGACGTTTTCAATATCGGCGGAAATCCGCGCCAGCCCGGTCGTTACGTTGCTGAAGGTAAAGGCGGAAATCAGTACAAAGTGCGCCGCCAGAACGATAAAGAAGGTACCGTTCATCTGCAGCGGCCCCTGACTAAATGCCACCAGAATGCCCAGTCCGACGGAAACCGAGGGGATAGCGCTGGGCAGATAAAACGCCAGACCAAGATATTTCTGTAACTTCGCGCCATACTGGCGCAGCGCCAGCGCCGCCCACATCCCGCACAGCAGCGCCAGAAGGCTGGCGCAGAAACCCACCATCAGGCTCGAAAACAGCGAATCCCACGCCGCGCCGCGAAAGGCGTTAACAAAGTGGGCAAAGGTAAAGCCGGTGGGCAGCAGGCCGTTCCATTGTTTACTCAGGCTGGAGAGCAAAATCACCGCCAGCGGCAGCAGGAAAACGCCGGCAAATAGCGTCACCGCCAGCGCGCCCGCCGCCGCGCGGCCTTTACGCGACCAAATCAACATCGTTAACTCCTTACGCCAGTGCGCGCCGCCGCCAGCCGATAGAGCATAAACAGCCCCAGCGACAGCAGAATATTAATCAGCGCAATCATGCAGGCCACGCTGTAATCCGACTCCAGAATCGCCTTGCTGTAGACCATCATCGGCAGGGTATTAACTCCTTTGGCGCCAATAAACAGCACGATACCGAACTCGTTAGTGGTCAACAGCAGGCACAGGCTGCCGCCCGCCATCAGCGCCGGTAGCGCCGCCGGGAAGATAACCTGGGTAATCACCCGTAACGGGTGAGCGCCGAGAATGCTCGCCGCTTCCAGCTGGCTCTTATCTATCTGCCGCAGTCCGGCCATCAACGGGCGCATCACCAGCGGCGTAAAGACGGTGATCTCCGCCAGAATCACGCCGTTGATCGAATAGAGAAAGTCCACCGGCGGCAGCTCAAAAGCAAACAACGACATCAGGGTGCCGTTGAGCAGCCCCGCCGAGCCGTAAATAAAGGTGAATGCGAGGGTAATCAGGAAGGTCGGCAGCGCGATAAACGTATCAATGACCCGGCTCACCAGTTGGCTGCCGGGGAACGGAATAAACACCAGAATCAGCGCCAGCACGCTGCCGAGTACCAGGCAGCCAAGGGTAGCGAACACCGCAATCTGTAAGGTATTGAGCAGCGCGCCAATAAAGCGTTTTGAGTCAATCACCTGCCAGAAAGTCCCGAGGCTCAGGTTGCCGCTGGCGTCGCGTAACGCCTGTTCGGCGATCAGCAGTAGCGGATAGAAAAATAGCGTCGCCAGCACCAGCAGCGGCAACGCCAGCCACAGGTAAGGGCGTAAGTTTCGCGCCGGACGCGCAAGCGTGAGGGTTTGCGCCATTATTGCACCTCGATCAGAACCGCATCGCCAGGTTCGAAGTAGAGCGCCAGCTTGTCCCCCGCGCGCGGCAGTGGGTTTACGTGGGTCATGACGATCCGCACCGCTTCGCCCGCGACGTCGCACAGCAGATGCGTCAGATCGCCCTGCCAGTGTATCGAGGTCAGGGTGGCGTTGAGACGATTACTCATCGCTGAACGCGGCGCCAGGCTCATGTGCTGCGGGCGAATGCATAACAGCTTGTTGTTGCCATGCAGGCCGCCCCGGCTGAAGGCGTTAATCAGGCCGCCGCCACAGCTCACGCTAACCAGCCCCGGCTCGGTGCTGTCTTTCAGCGCCGTCGCCTGCAGGATATTGGCGCGGCCGAGGAATTCGGCGCTAAAGCGGTTCGGCGGATAGTGGTACAGCTCGTGCGTTTCGCCGTGGGCGATCAGCGAACCGTCTTTCATGATGCCGATTTTATCCGCCAGGGTCAGCGCTTCGGTCTGATCGTGGGTGACGTAGAGAATGGTCAGTTCCGGCAGTTCGCGATGCAGACGGGCAATCTCTTCCACCATGTTATGACGAATTTGCGCATCCAGCGCCGACAGCGGTTCATCAAGCAACAGTACCCGAGGACGCACGGCAATCGCGCGGGCTATCGCGACGCGCTGCTGCTGGCCGCCTGAAAGCTGATGCGGGTAGCGGGTGGCATAATCCGCCATACCGACAATTTTTAAGGCTTCAGTCACCCGCTCGGTGATAAGCCCCCTGGGCTGCTTTTGCGCCCGCAGGCCGAAAGCAACGTTATCTTCCACCTTCATATGCGGGAACAGCGCGTAGTTCTGCACCACCATCGCCAGCCCGCGTTTGTACGGCGGCAGCTGGGTGACGTCAGTATCGCCGATCAGGATCCGACCGCCAGCCGGTTGCACAAAACCGGCGATCGCCCGCAGCACCGTGGTTTTCCCGGAACCGGAAGGGCCTATCAGCGCCAGTACCTCACCGGGTTCAATGGTCAATGACAGCGGTTTTAAGACCACGTTGCCGTGGTATGAAACGCGCAGCGAGTCCAGGGTGATCCCGGAAGTCCCCGCCAGCGACGGGGAAGAAGTGACGGTGGTTTTCATCAACATCAGGCTTACTCGCTATCAGTCACTTTATGCCAGCGGGCAATGTCAGCCGACAGCGATACCGCGACATCATCCCAGTTCGGCTCCCAGCTCTTCACGCCGTCGAGCGCCGCTTTCGCCGCCTTAAAGTTAGCGTCATCCGGCGCCACATCGCTGCGTACCGGCAAGCCCCAGGAGCGCGCGCTGACGCTGGATTGCGCCGGTTTATCCAGCAGGAAATTGATCAGCTTCTTGCCGTTTTCGCTGTTCGGCCCGTTCTGCACCAGCCCGATGGTGTAGGGCAGCGCCAGCGCGCTGCGCTCGCCTTTGTCATCCGCCGGCCAGAAAATTTTAACGTTCGGGTTACGCGCCATCTGCGACAGGTTCATCTGCAGATCGCCATTGGCGACGTACAGCTCGCCTTTGTTGACCAGCGCCGTCAGCTTGCCGGTCGAGGCCGATGGGCCAACATTATTGGCCTGTAGCTTACCCAGATACGCAAAACCGGCGTCTTTACCGCCGAGGCTGTGGAACGCCTGCAGCATCACCGCGGTACCGTCGCCCGCCTGCCCCGGCGTGGAGTACTGCAACTTGTTCTTGTAGCGGCTATCCAGCAGATCCTGCCAGCTGGCCGGCGCGCTTTTCAGCAACTGGCCGTTATAGATAAAGGTCAGATAGTTGTTCACCAGCGGCGCGTAGCGGTCGTTAGCGCCGGGGATCTGCGCGCTACCTTGCGGGGTAAAGGTTGCCAGCAATTGCTCTTTCGCGGCGCGCTGGATAAACGGCGGCACCGTGACCAGCACATCAGCCTGTGGATTGGTACGCTCCTTCGCCAGACGTTCAACGATCGCGCCGGAGCCGCCTTCCACATACTGCACTTTGATGCCCGTCGCTTTGGTGAAGGCGGCGAACTGGCTCTGATACCAGCTGTTATCGCCGTCATGCAGGCCGTCGGCGGAGTAAACCGTGACGACGCCGTCTGCCCAAACCGGAGAGCTGGTCAGCGCGAACAGGGACAGCAGAGCAAGTCGGGAGAGTTTCATCGTATAAGCCTCATCGGATAGTCAGTTATTCTGGTGTAGACCAGATTTGCCTTCACGCTACCGGGGGTTTATGACAAAACGATGAAAGAAGTGTGTCGAAAGAGTTAAAACGAGGGGAAGTGCATAGCCCCGGCACGCGCTAGCGCCCCGGGGAGATCAAAAAATTTAAACAATAAAATCAATGGGTATCGACTTCGATCCGCAGGCTGTCATGCCGCCAGTATTCAATATCGTAATCGAGAATACGCCCGTGCTGATCGTAATTCAGCCGGCGCAACAGCAGCGCCGGGCGCCCTTCCATCACCCCCAACGCCTCTGCGGCCTGCGGCGGCATTGAGGTGGGATAAAACGACAAATGCATACTGGTATAGATCAGGTCGTACTGAGTTTGATAAATCTCGGTCAGACTGCCGTTGAGATCGTGGCGCAGCAGCTCAGGCACCCGCGCGGGCAGGCAGTGGTTTTCGCAGTAGCACACCGGCCGGCCGTCGGCATAGCGCAGACGCGTCAGCAGGTAAACCTGATCGAAGGGCTGCAGCGCCAGCGGGGCCATCACGTCCAGCGGCACGGCGGTTAAGCGCCCTTCAAGCAGCACCGTTTTCGGTTCGCGCCCCTGCTCGAGACATAGCTTGTGGAAATTGGTGTTCTGCGTCGGATCCAACCACAGACGCTCCGGCGTCACGAACCAGCCGCGGCGGTCGGCGCGGTAAATCACGCCGCTGGCCTCCAGCTGCGCCAGGCTCTCGCGTACCGTAATCCGGGTCGTGTTGAACAGCGCGCACAGTTCGCGCTCTGAAGGCAGCTTATCGCCGCTTTTCAACGCGCCGTTTTGAATACGCGCCTGCAGCTGCGCCTTAATCATCAGGTATTGCGGCATCTCGCCAGAGGGTGATTTCATGTTTACTCACTGCCACTTTTCGTGCGCTCATTATACATAGCCAGATGAATTTTTTGTTGCAGCGCCACATTTCCTTTGACCCTGCCCCGGCTTTGTCTCCATGATAAATATAAATCTGGTATAGACCAAATGGTGAGACAAATGACTTCACGGAACTACCTGCTGCTGACCCCCGGCCCGTTAACCACCTCCCGTACGGTGAAAGAGGCGATGTTGTTCGATAGCTGTACCTGGGATGATGATTACAATCTCGGCGTGGTACAGACCATTCGCCAGCAGCTGGTGCAGTTGGCTACCCCGGCCGACGGTTATACAGCGGTGCTGCTGCAGGGTAGCGGCAGCTACGCGGTCGAAGCGGTACTCGGCAGCGTCATAGGCGAACAGGGCAAAGTGCTGATCGTCAGCAATGGCGCCTATGGCGCGCGTATGATTGAGATGGCACAACTGATGGGTATCGCCTGCCACCCTTACGACTGCGGCGAAGTCGCACGCCCTGATGCGGCGGCGATCGAACAGATCCTGCAGAACGACCCGGCGATCACCCATATCGCGATGGTACATAGCGAAACCACCACCGGCATGCTGAATCCGATCGAAGAGGTAGCCGAAGTGGCAAAACGGTACGATAAACGCTATATCGTCGATGCGATGAGCAGCTTTGGCGGCATTCCGTTGGATATCGCCGCGCTGAATATTGATTACCTGATAAGCTCCGCCAACAAATGCATTCAGGGCGTGCCGGGCTTTGCCTTCGTGATTGCCCGCGAATCGGAACTGGCCGCCTGCAAAGGCCGGTCGCGCTCGCTATCACTGGATCTGTACGCCCAGTGGCGCTGCATGGAAGATAACCACGGTAAGTGGCGCTTCACCTCGCCGACCCATACCGTGCTGGCCTTTGCCCAGGCGCTCAAAGAGCTGGCGCAGGAAGGCGGCGTCAGCGCCCGCCATCGGCGTTACCGCAACAACCAGCGCCGGCTGGTCGCCGGAATGCGCGCGCTCGGCTTCCGGCCGCTGCTCGACGATAGCCTGCATTCGCCGATTATTACCGCCTTTTATTCTCCGGATGCGCCGCAGTACCGCTTTCACACTTTCTACCAGAAGCTGAAAGATCAGGGCTTCGTTATCTATCCGGGCAAAGTATCGCAAAGCGATTGCTTCCGCATCGGCAACATTGGCGAAGTCTACGACGCCGATATCACCGCCCTGCTGGCGGCTATCGACAACGCCATGTACTGGAAACAATAAGGAACCGCCATGAACCGTATTAGCGCACTGATCCTTGACTGGGCAGGCACCACCGTAGACTTCGGCTCTTTCGCCCCGACGCAAATTTTCGTCGAGGCCTTCCGCCAGGCCTTCGATATTGAGATCACCCTTGAAGAGGCCCGCGTGCCAATGGGGCTTGGCAAGTGGCAGCACATTGAGGCGCTGGGCAAACTCCCTGCTGTCGATAGCCGCTGGCAGGCCAAATTTGGCCGCGCGATGACTGCCGCCGATATCGATGCGATCTATGCCGCGTTTATGCCGCTGCAAATCGCTAAGGTTGTCGATTTTTCCGCACCGATTGCCGGCGTTGTCGACACCATCGCCGCGCTACGCGCCGAGGGTCTGAAGATTGGCTCCTGCTCGGGTTATCCGCGCCCGGTGATGGAAAAGCTGGTACCGGCCGCCGCCGCCCAGGGCTACGCCCCGGACCACTGGGTCGCCACCGATGATCTTGCCGTCGGCGGTCGTCCGGGCCCGTGGATGGCGCTGCAGAACGTGATTACCCTGAGCATAGACGATGTGGCCCACTGCGTGAAGGTCGACGACGCCGCACCGGGCATCAGCGAAGGGTTACATGCCGGAATGTGGAGCGTCGGCCTGGCGGTGTCCGGTAACGAATTCGGCGCTACCTGGGAGGAGTACCAGGCGATGTCGAAAGAGGAAATCGCCACCCGTCGCGAGCGGGCGGCAGGCAAACTGTATGCCGCCGGGGCTCACTATGTGGTTGATACCCTGGCGGATCTGCCGGAAGTGATTGCCGACATCAACGCCCGGCTGGCAAAAGGCGAACGGCCGTAAGCGGGTTAATTCACCTTCACTTTGGTCGTCACCAGCAGGCCGGTAAACAGCATTAATATTCCTGACAACACCAGCGGCGACAGCAGCCCTAAGTGGTCGAGCGCAACGCCGCCGACCGCGGCGCCGCAGGTGTTGGCAAGCTGGATCACCGCCACCTGAATCGACCCGGCTTTTTCCGCCTGATCGGAGAGCGAACGGGTGATCCACGTTGACCATCCCACCGGGATCAGCGCAAACGCGAAGCCCCAGATAATCGCCACCGTTGAGGCGATGATTTTGCTTTCTCCCCACAGTACCAGCGCCGCCGCGCAGGCGGTCAGCACCAGCGGCGAAATAGCCAGCGCCGCTTTGACCGAGCGCTTCAGCACCACCGAGGAGAGCGAGGTGCCGATAAAGCTGGCGATACCAAAGCTCAGCAGCACCAGCGTCAGGCCGTCGACGTCAAAACCGGCGAGGGTCATGTAAACCGGGCGAATATAGGTAAAGAAGGCGAACTGTCCGGCAAAGGCCATGAAAATGGCGCACATCCCGGCCATCACCCCCGGACGCTTCAGCAGACCAAACATATTTTGCTGCTGAGCCGCCGATTCACCCGGCAGCGACGGCAGCGCTTTCAGCACCCAGAGCGTACACAGCACGCCCATCACCGCCGCGCCGTTAAAGACGTTACGCCAGCCGATAAGCCCGCCAAGGAAACTGCCCAACGGGGCGGCGATCACCAGCGCGATTGATACCGCGCCGAAGATAATCGATAGCGCTTTCGGCACCACGCGCATCGGCACCAGACGCATGGTCAGCGATGCCGACATCGCCCAGAAACCGCCGAGCGCCAGGCCCAGACAGGCGCGTCCCAGCAGCAGCAGGGTGAAGCTATCGGCAAACGATACCAGCAGGCAGGATAGCGTCAGCAGCAGCGAAAACAGGATAACCACGTAGCGGCGATCGGTTTTGCCGATAACCGCGGTGATAAACAGACTGGAAAACATCGCGACGAATGCCGTCGTCGTTACCGACTGCCCGGCCATCCCTTCGGAGATGCCTAAATCCAGCGCCATCGGCGTTAACAGGCTGACCGGCAAAAACTCGACGGTAATCAGGCAGGCGACGCAGAAAGCAACCGCGAAGACCGCCGACCAGTTTGGCCGCGCGAGATCGCGTGCATGGGGTTTGGTTTCATTTGAATGACTCATGAGTGACCTGCGAAGAAAGTGGCGGAAAGCTGCGCAGTGTAACATTTTGTATGTGACGTACTTAACGTTTTCGCAACTCTTCTCGCTTTTCATAACGTACTACAAAAGCGTAGCCTGAGAATACAGGCCTCGTCATTCTGCCGGATGGCGCTTACGCTTATCCGGCCTACAAGTGACGAGTGCGTAAACCGTAGGCCGGATAAGGCGCAGCCGCCATCCGGCACACAAAAGCGATGAACCACAGGCCGGATAACAATGAGATCAGTGCAGCCAGTGCACGCCGTCTTCCGGGAGAAACAGGTCGTTATAGCGCTGCTGTAGGTTATGTAAATCGCTCACATCCGGGTCCAGCTCGCGCAGAAAACCTTGCGCCAGGCGGATCTGCGCGTCGGTAATCGGCGCCGCTAAACGCGCTTTTTGCATCAGGCGATACCAGTAATGCAGGTTTTTTTCGCTGGCGTCGACAATCGCAACCTGCCAGATGAGCAGCACCTGCGCGGCATTCTGCAGATGTGCTTCATTCGGCCGCTCCAGGTAACGCAAATACTCATTACCGGCGGTTTTTCCCAGCTGATCGATCATCGATTCCAACGGAACAGGCGTAATGCCAAGGCGTTCGCTCAGGCGACGAATCGCGCGGCGTGAATCAGAGGTAAGCACCCGAAATCCCACAACAAATACCACTATCAGGGTGGCCAGTCCTATCCAGATCATGCATCCTCTCATCCAATCGCAGCCTCACTATCATAATGGGAATTTGCCTGCTGTCGACTGTCGGACGAACCATAATGTGACTTATCGCGTTACTTTATAGTTTTAACGAATTAATCAATCATACTGACATAAAGAAACAATATATTAAAAACAAATATTCGCATTAATGTAATTAGCTTAATCTATGAATTGCTATTTTTGCACTGTAATAATTAAGCATGTTATCCTTTTATGGATTCACTACCCTTATCAAGCAACGGAATGCATATTATGCAACACACCTATTTAGCAAAACATATAGATGACGATGGCCTTGCCAGACTCAATGCCGAGACGAGAAGTAATACAGATAAACTCACGCACGCGGGTAAACTCTCCTGTGTAAATGATGATTATTGCGAAATAACTCGTAACTACACATCATTTTATGGCATGAATATTCTGTGCATTGCATTGTTCTTACCAATGGTTATATTGATATTTCTTGGGGTCATTGCGTTTTTATATGAAGCAGCTTTTGATTTTGAATGGTATATTGACTCATTCTGGGCCGACCCAAACAAACAACAAGTGACACTGATTTTACATTTTACAATATTAGTATTATTCACACTGGCCTTTCCTTTAGCAGCACTGGTAAATTACTCAGTTTTCGCTCCCAGGCATTATCCAATCCGTTTTAATCGCAAAACTGGGAAAGTTTATGTTTATGAGTATATTCTCCATGATTTATTTCATACTCAGCCCTATACATTTTTCTTCCACCATCCTTTCTATAAAAAGACAAAACCTGAATACAAAGAATTTGCCTGGAGCGATATTAAAGGAATTTGTCAGTTTTCGAATAATAACGCGCGACTTAACTGTCATGTATATGAAAACAACAGCATCGTTGACTCCTTTACACTCACTACGGGTGATATGGGAACAGAAACAATGCTGTTGAATAACTATAAACTATGGCTGTGGATCAGTAGCTATATGGATTTCAAAGACGAGATATTAGATATGACCGTCAATCCTAACGTGGGTATTTACGGGCGCAAAGTCGAATGGCCTGAGGTGATGCTTAAGAAATCTACGGTGTCATCATTAGATGAATATGAAAAAATCACCGAAACGGTATCATAGTCAATAGGCAAAGGAATGCATATGCTCCCGATCCAGAACCATTATTTAGCAAAGCAAATTACCGATACGGAACTTAAAAACCTTATCGCAGAGACTCCAGGCGATACAAATAAGTTAACGCATGCGGGGAAATTATCCTATGTTAATGATGACTATTGTGAAATCACTCGCAATCACTCTTCATTTTATGGGATGAACATTCTCTATATCATTATGCTATTACCTTTGGTTATTTTATCATGTTTGGGAATCATTATGTTTTTATACTATATGATTTTCGATTTCAAAAGTTACGCGGCTTTTTTTTGGCAAGAGAAAAGTGAACTCCTGCTAACACTCACTATCCATTTTGGCGTCATTATTATATTGACCATAGCTTATTTCTCCTCATTTGCAGTAAATTACTGCTTCTTTTCGCCACGACATTACCCAATTCGTTTTAATCGAAAAACAGGAAAAATTTATATTTGCGAATACGTTTTTTTTGTACTGCTCCAAAGACCGAACCGCAACTATAAAGCCAGAACCCGCTTTCCATTCTATAAACGGACCCGGCCAGAATACAAAGAATTCTCCTGGGATTCTATAAAAGGCTATTATGATTTTTATCAGCAAAGGTCGTGTATTTGCTGCCATGTTTATCAAAATGAAAACATTGCCGACACATTTACGCTTATTTCAGAAAAAACTATTATTGAGTCTGAATATTTTAATAACTATAAACTCTGGGCTTGGGTTAACCACTATATGGATTTCAAAGACGAGATGTTAGATATGACCGTCAATCCTAACGTGGGTATTTACGGGCGCAAAGTCGAATGGCCGGAGGCGATGCTTAAAAAACCTACCGCGTCATCGTTAGAAGAATATGAAAAAATCGCCGACTAATTTAATCCGTTTGCCGCCCAGAAAACCCTATAAAAAAGCCCGGCGCAATGGCCGGGCAAGGTTACCAAATACCTGGTGAATCAGGCAGTCTGCAAAACTCGATTCTTTTTCTCGCGGCGAATTTTACGCTCTTCGAAGATAGCCACGATGGCCATCAGGCAGATACAGCCGATGGCGGCGGCGTCCAGCGCCGCAAAGGTGCCGGCCCAGCCGGTCAGGCCGAAGACCGGCGTGCCGTCGGCGATCATCCCGAGCCCCAGTTTGGCGAAGCTATCGCCGATCAGATAGGCGAAGGTGCCCTTGATTCCATCGGCGGCGCCGATCGCTTTTTTCGGCACAAAGCCGACGGCGGCGACGCCAATTAACAGCTGCGGACCAAACACCAGGAAGCCCAGCGCAAACAACGAGGCCAGATAGACGTACTGGTTGCTGGCATGTTGGTAAACCCCGAGGGTGGCGATAATCAGCGCCAGCGCGACGCAGGCTACCAGCGCGCGGCGGCCGTTGGCCAGGTCCGACAACCAGCCCCACAGTAGCGTGCCAACCAGCGCGCCGACTTCAAACAGGGTAAAGCCCTGAATCGCCACCTCTTTAGACAGCTTCAGCTCCTGGAAGGCATACACGGTGGACCACTGATCGATACCGATACGCACCACGTAGAGGAAGATGTTGGAGAAACACAGCAGCCAGATCACTTTGTTTTTCAGCACGTACTCAACAAAGATCTGCCACTTGGTCATCGCATTTTCTTCAGTCTCTTTGTCCTCTTCGCTGATCGCTTCGCCAAACAGCTCTTCCGCCGTGCCGAGGCCGTAGGATTCCGGAGAGTCGCTACCGTAGCGCAGGCCAATAAAGCCAACGATCAGCGCAATAATCGACGGGAAGATAAACATGCCTATCACATGGCCGTCGAACAGATAGTTGGCGCCAAACAGCGCCACGCCCGCCGCGCCCGCGCCGCCGAGGTTGTGGGAGATATTCCAGAAGCCGAGGAAGGTGCCGCGTTTGCGTCTGGGCGTCCACTTGGTGATGGTGGAATAGCTGCACGAGCCGCCGGTGCTCTGGAAGAAACCGCTCAGCGCATAGAAGGCGATCATCAGGAACAGGCTGGTTGAACCCGCCCCCATGCTGGCGCTAAAGCCCAGCATACAGATAGCGGAGAGGATCAGCATAAACGGCAGGAACTGCTTGGTGTTTTTACCGTCGGCATAATAAGAGACCAGCGTCTTGCCCACGCCGTAGGTAATGGAAAAGCCCAGGCCAATCATCCCCAGTTGCGTCATGCTCAACCCGTAGGTGGAGATCATGTCGTTCTGAGCGATGTTAAAGTTCTTGCGGATCAGATACATGGTCAGGTAGCCGATGAAGACCACCAGGTAGGACTGCATGAAAGGTTTGAACCACATTTTGCGCCGCACGTCGAGCGGCAGATCCAGGGTCGGCTTGCGCACCTGATTCAGAAAGGCCAGCATGGGTATCTCCTGAGCTGATTTTTTATGCCTGCGTAATAACCAGGCATTGTAAAAACCAGCGCGCCGTCTGGCCTGAGACGGCGTCCAGGTGAAACCAGGAAAATTTCTTAGTTTTGCCCCGTTCGCGGCGAAAGGGTGAGCTACATCACGCTTCGCTGGCGGTACGCGGCGCCTGCGCGTTTAAAAACGGCAGCAGCAGCAGCGCGGAAATGCCGGCGGCAATCGCAATCACCACGAAGAATCCGGTCCAGTGCCAGATATCCATCACCTGCGCCAGCGGCCAGCCGGAAAGCGAGGCGCCAAGATAAGCGAACAGGCCGACAAACCCGGTCGCCGCCCCGGCGGCTTCTTTATGCGAACATTCCGCCGCCGCCATGCCGATCAGCATCTGCGGGCCGAAGACGAAGAATCCGGTGGTGAAGAAGCAGGCCGCCTGCATGACATAGCTGGCGAACGGCATCAGCCACAACCCGCCAACCGACAGCAAAATTCCGGCGGCGAAAATCAGATTCATCGGCCCGCGATTGCCGTTAAACAGCTTATCCGAGCCCCACCCCGCCACCAGCGCGCCGATAAAACCGCCCAGCTCAAACATGGTCACCGCCGAGTTAGCGGTCACCAGATCGACGCCTAGCGTCTCCGACATATACAGATTGCCCCAGTCGTTAATCGCCGCCCGCACCACGTACACCAGCACATAGCACAGCGATAACAGCCAGATATAGGGATTGGCCAGCACGTAGCGGGTCAGGATCTCTTTGCGCGTCAGCCCTGCGCCTTCCTGCTGCTGGGCGATTTCCAGCGCATCGTGACGCCAGTCGCCTACGGCGGGTAACCCCACCGCCTGCGGGCGATCGCGCAGCCGCCAGCACAGATACAGTCCGGCGAGAATCGCCAGACAGCCGGCAATCGTCATACCCGCACGCCAGCCGTAGTGCAGCGCCGCCGCCCCCACCACCATCGGGATCAACGCGCCGCCGACGTTATGCGCGGTATTCCACAGCGCCCACCAGCCGCCGCGTTCGGTCCGCGAATACCAGGCCGTCAGCAACCGGGCGCACACCGGCGAGCCCCAGCCCTGGAAGAAGGCATTCAGCGCCCACAGCAGCGCGAAAGCCCACAGCGAGGTGGAAAAACCGAACAGAATATTCACCACCCCGGTGGCGATGAGTCCCAGCCCCATAAAATAGCGGGCGTCGGAGCGGTCGCTGACGATACCGGAGAAAAATTTCGACAGTCCGTAAGTGATGTAAAACAGCGTGGCCAGCAGGCCGATATCGCTGCGGGTCAGCACATTGCTGGCCAGAATTTCAGGTACCGCGGCATTAAAGCTTTTGCGGGTGAAATAAAATAGCGCGTAACCAAGCCAGATAGTGAGCAGAATATGTCGACGCCAGTAACGATAACGCTCGTCCAGCTCGCGTTTATCGCTAATTGGCGCGGCGTCCGGCGGCGCTTTTAAAAAGGCAAACATCGGCGCTCCTCTCAGGCGTAACGCAGCGGTAGATTGACGCACACGCGGGTACCGTGTGTGCAGGAGATAGTTAACGTACCGCCCAGCGCGGTCACGCGTTCACGCATGCCGGTCAGGCCGAACCCCTGCAGATTCGAACCCGGCGGCAGGCCGCAGCCGTCATCCTCCAGCACCAGCATCAATCGCCCATCCTGCTGCCAGCCCTGGAGGGTGACGGCGCTGGCGCTGGCGTGCTTGACGATATTATTCAGTCCCTCCTGGCAAACGCGAAACAGCGTTACGCGCTGGTTTTCGCTCAGCCCCGCCTCGTTAATCCGCCATTCAAGGTGGCTGACGATGCCGCGGTCTTCCAGTTCCATTTCGCGCATCAACGAACGTATCGCCTGTTCAAGCGGCAGATCGTCAAGCTGGCGCGGACGCAGACGACCAAGCAGTCTTCGCACGGAGTCGTAAACCCCCAGCGATAGCTGTTCTATCAACTGACCGCTCTGCCGTACGCTACCGTTGTGTGGCGCCAGACGCTGCACGATCCCCGCCTGGGTGCGAATTGCCGTGATAGTCTGGCCAATATCATCGTGGAGCTCGCGCGCCACGTCGCGCCGCACGCTCTCTTCCGTTTCCAGCAGGCGTTCCGCCAGCCGCCGATTACGCGCCAGCTCGTTCTGTAGCGACAGGTTAAGCTCGCGCAATCGCTGGATCCCCGCCCCCAGCAGCAGTCCGGTCAGGCTCTGGGCCAGCAGGGAAAGCAATAAATCAACCGGGTGATCGTGCCAGGTCTGGCTGGCGATCAGCGCGATGGCGTTCATCAGGGTGGCGATCAGCGCCCCCTGCCAGCCGTAGTGCCAGGCGAGAGCGATAATCGGCAGCGCCAGACAAAAAGGGGTAAAGCGGGAGAGTTCGGCGGGCAACCCGAGCTGTAGCCACAGGCTGACGGTAAAGAGCAGCAGGTACCAGATCAGATGCCGGCCACGCCAGTTAACCGGCTGCGACACCAGCGACGGTCCCAGCGGCCGCCAGACGGTGCTGGTAAGATAGTGCCAGATAACCAGGCAGGTCGGCGCCAGCGTCAGGCCGCCGGTCAGCGTCAACAACAGCGCGGTCAATCCTTCGCTCCCTTGCGCCAACCACGGCAGCGATTGCAGCAGCGAGGCGGCGATCAGCGCCCCGCCCTGGCGCAATAATGTCAGCCAGTCGCGCTGATGGCGATAGCGTGAAATCAACGCTACCGGCAGCAGGGTCAGCAGACTTCCGGTCATCAATATTATAGGGTGCGCCAGCGCCACTTCCTGCGCCAGCCAGAAGATAAGCAGCCACTCGGCTCCCAGCAGCACCGGCCAGTAGCCACGCGGGCACTGCAGCATCAGCCCTAAACGCAGGCCAAAGGGAAACAGCAGCACCGCCAGGTCCGCGCGTTCCACCAGATGCAGACTGATGCTCCACAGGCAGAACCAGGCGGCTGAGAAGATAAAGGCGCAGCCGATCACCGACAGCAACCGTGAGACGATGGCCTTCATTGCCAGCTATCGAACATACGGCGCGCCAGCTCAACGTCGTTACTGACGCCCAGTTTTTCCAGCAGGTTGGCGCGGTGAACGTGAACGGTTTTCGGCGACAAGCCGAGCTCGGCGGCGATCTCTTTCACCGCCATGCCCTGCGCCAGCTTTTCCGCCACCTGGCGTTCACGTTTGGTGAGCGGATCCTGGCGCCCTGCAGCCAGCTTCATGGCGATATCCGGCGTGAGATAGCAACCGCCCGCCGCCACCGTGCGGACCGCGGCGATAAGTTCATCCGGGCTGCAGCGTTTCGACAGGAAGCCGCGCGCGCCGGCGTTCAGCGCCTGCTCGATCAGCGCCGGGCTATCGTGCACCGACAACATGATGGTCGCCATCCCCTTAGGCAGCTGGCTTAGCAACTCCAGCCCGGAAATATCCGACATTGAGATATCGCAGATACAGACCTGTACACCGCGCCCCGGTAGCCCCGCCAGCGCCTCCCGTCCACAGCCGAATTCAGCGACAACCTGAAAATCAGCTTCCAGCCCCAGCAGCTGAGCAAAACCGGAGCGGACAATCAAATGATCGTCAATAAGGGCGATGGTAGTCATGGTGTTTCCTGGTGCCTGAAAGCGCCGGATGGCGGCGTAAACGCCTTATCCGGCCTACGGATTCACTCCCTGTAGGCCGGATAAGCGCAGCGCTATCCGGCAAAGGCGCTTACCTTAGCGGTAAGCGCGTAGCTGTTCAAGCCTTGAGCGTTATTCGAAGAACACCGCAATTTTGTTAAACATGGTGGGATCGGACTGGTTACGCGCCACGTTGGTGACATCTTCCAGCTTTTCAATCTGGCTAATCATCTGCCCCAGCCGCTGGTCATCATTTACCAGCAGCCAGATGCGGCTGTGCTCGCTGCCCTGGATCGGCAAGCAGAGAATGCCTTCAACGTTAAACGCGCGGCGGGCAAATAGCCCGCAGACGTGGGTCATGACGCC
Source organism: Klebsiella sp. 141162 (assembly GCF_050600755.1). Classification (NCBI taxonomy): domain Bacteria; kingdom Pseudomonadati; phylum Pseudomonadota; class Gammaproteobacteria; order Enterobacterales; family Enterobacteriaceae; genus Klebsiella; species Klebsiella sp. 141162. The sequence continues at coordinate 435,313 of NZ_JAQIRI010000003.1, forward strand.
AGGGTGGTTGCGGACGGTGAGTTCCAGAATGACGTTATCGTGTTGCTTTTGCATGGCTTATTCCCCCACCATCTCAGTATTGGCCGCACCCGGCGGTACCATCGGATACACTTTCTGCTGCGCGTCGATACGCACGTGGATCAACGCCGGACCTGGGCGGTCGATAATCGCCTGCAGCGCCGCCTGCGGATCTGCTTCGTTATTTAAATCACAGGTTTGCAGACCAAAACCGGCGGCGATCTGCATAAAGTTAATCATCCCCGGATAGGTCGCGGCGAAGACGCCCTGTTGATAGAACAGGCTCTGCTGCTGATGCACCAGCCCCAGCGCTTCGTTGTTCATCAGGATGATTTTTACATCCAGCTGATTTTCGGCAGCGGTGGCCATCTCCTGAATATTCATCATCAGGCTGCCGTCGCCAGAAAAGCAAATAACCTTACGCTGTGGATTGGCCAGCGCCGCGCCGATGGCCGCCGGCAGGCCGAAGCCCATGGTACCGAGACCGCCGGAAGTCAGCCACTGGCGCGGACGGTTGAGCGGATAGGCCTGCGCCGTCCACATCTGATGCTGGCCAACGTCGGTGGTGATGATCGCCTCATCATCAACGCAGGCGGCCACGGCGTTAATCAGGCCGTAATGGGAGAGCGGGTCGCTTTCCTGCGGGATGGCGCAGGGGAATTCTCTTTGTAAATCAGCCACCAGCTGGCGCCACTCATCACGCGGCTGCACTTCAATCTGCGGAATAAGCTGGGCTAAGACCTCCGCCACATCGCCCTGAATCGCTACGTGCGGTTGCTTAATTTTGCCCAGCTCCGAGCGGTCGATATCGACGTGAATAATCTTCGCGTTCGGGCAGAACTGCTCGGTCTTGCCAATCGCCCGGTCATCAAAACGCGCACCTAAAACAATCAGTAAATCAGCCTCTTGCAGAATAAAGTTAGTGCTGCGCGCGCCGTGCATCCCCAGCATGCCCAGCGACAACGGATGTGCCTTCGGCAGCATACCCAGCGCCATTAAGGTCATGGTGGTCGGCAGGTTGGCTTTTTCCGCCAGGTCCCGAATCGGCTGCGGCGCGTTAATCACGCCGCCGCCCAGATACAGTACCGGGCGTTTCGCCGCGTTGATCATTGCCGCCGCTTCACGCACGCTTTCAGGCGCGAATGCCGGGGCCGGGGCGCGCTCGCCTGGCTCCGGCAGCGTTTCCAGTTCAATCGTCGCCGACTGCACATCCTTAGGAATATCTATCCACACCGGGCCCGGTCGCCCGGACTGGGCAATACGGAAGGCGTCGCTCATCACCTGCGGCAGCTCGGCGATGTCGCGCACCAGGTAGTTATGCTTGGTGATGGGGATAGAAATGCCGTAGGTATCGACTTCCTGGAAGGCATCGGTGCCGATCATTGAGGCCGGAACCTGGCCGGTGATGCAGACCAGCGGAATAGAATCGAGGCGGGCATCGGCGATGGCGGTAATCAGGTTGGTGGCGCCAGGGCCGCTACAGGCCATGCAGACCGCGGGTTTACCTTCGGTACGCGCCATCCCCTGAGCGATAAAACCCGCCCCCTGCTCGTGGCGCGCCAGGATGTGGCGGATCTGCGTGCTTTGGCTCAAGGCATCGTAGATGGGCAGGATGGAGCCGCCCGGAATGCCGCTGACCATAGTGATACCCTGGCGTTCCAGTAAATGAACAACCAGCTGCGCGCCGGTAAAGCGCATTGTGTTTGATGTGGTGCCCGAACTTGCCATGCTCCAGTCCTTTTATTCTGGGCCGACTTTACCGGGGGGCTCGCCAACAAAAAACCCCGCTCGGTTTGCGCCGGCGGGGTTTGGAATTCGTGTTGTTCCGGACCCTACGGCGCATTGCCGACGACGACCACCACAGACACGACGACCACCGCGGCAGGCGCGGTTTTTAGTAGGGTCGAAGTCATCATGGCAGCGTTCATTAGGGACCTGTTGTGTCAAAAAATAAGCTGAATTTATACAAACACAGGTTTTGCGTTTTCACAATGGATTTATTTTCATCCACGAGAATTTGCGCGAAAGATCACAATTCGCGACATCAGCGGCAGAAAACAAAAAACCCCGCCGGAGCGAGGTTTTTATCAGCATTTTTACGGGTGGTAGCCGCAAGCACACTGTATTACGTCAACGACAAAAGTATACGCGATCGCTGCAATTCGCGCAATTTAAGGTCGAAATTTCTCTGTCATAGAGTATGGATGGCGGATGCGAATTTGTCCAAAAAATACTGTTCATACATACAGTATTTATCTATACTGGATGTGTTCACTTTGTGCCATTCGGGGGCCGCAAGTTTGACCGGCGCAACGAAGTCCTGGCTGAAACGGGTGGTGCCGTCAGTGCCTTAACCCCGAGAGAGCACACTGTGTTACGTCAACAATGCGTCGTGTCCGGCCCGTGCGGCCATCACTGCGCAACCCCTGTGAGAACAGGGATAAGCTGGCAACAGGCAGCGGAAAGGTACGTCAGCTTATTGTGCTCCTTAACCACAGGAGACGCGCGTATGGGCGGAATGGATATTATTATTTTAATCCTGAAACTCATGGTTGCTGTGTTGCAACTACTTGATGCAGTCCTGAAACAGTTCCGCTGATTCAGGTTCAAGTCGCACCTGAGGGGGGTGGGCAACCGCCCCCCTGCAGGCGCCCTGCGGGCGTTCCGGGATGACTTGATGGAGGAACCATGCCACCGCTATTAATTGCCGCAACGACGCCGGATGATCCGGGGTTCGTCGCGCTGCGCGCCGAAAGCCTTGAACAGCACTTCAATATGCTGCGTCGGCTGGCGGAAAACTGGCAAAGCGGCAAAAACCGCTTTAACGCCCCTGGTGAAAAGCTGCTGGGCGCGTTCGTCCGTGGCCAGTTAGTTGGGGTCTGCGGTCTGAACGTCGACCCCTTCAGCCAGCAGCCGCGGGCCGGGCGCATTCGCCATCTCTATATTCGCGATAGCCATCGCCGCCAGGGAATTGGCCAGCAGCTGCTGGTCTCGGTCATCACGCATTCCGGCGCCTGGTTCGATTTCCTTAATACCCATGCCCCGGCGCAGGCCTGGCCCTTTTATGAACGCTTTGGTTTCCGCCCGGTATACGATGAGCCTCGGGTTACGCATCGCCTGTTCTGCTCGCTGTAAGCGTGGCTGGCTGGCGGAACGGGGTCATGTTACAGTCCGCTGACCTTAACTGCTGAATCTGCCTGCGATGACCATCACCGTATTCTGCATTTTGCTGTTCGCCGCACTGCTGCACGCCAGCTGGAACGCTATCGTCAAAGCCAGCGGCGATAAAATGTACGCGGCGATAAGCGTCAGCGGGTCGGCCTCGCTGATCGCCCTGGTGATGCTCCCCTTCGCGCCACAGCCGACGCTGGCCAGCGCCCCCTATCTGGTGGCGTCATGTGTATTACAGGTGGTGTATACGGTACTGGTGGCGAAGACCTATCAGGTGTCGGATATGAGCCAGACCTATCCGCTAATGCGCGGCACCGCGCCGCTGCTGGTCGCGGCTATCAGCGTGATATTTCTCGGCGATCGCTTATCGCCGCTGGCCTGGTTGGGTATTGGCGTCATCTGTCTGGCGATTCTGGCAATGGCCTTCAACGGCCGCGTCAGTTCCCGCAAAGGCATCATGCTGGCGCTGATCAACGCCTGTTTTATCGCGGGCTATACGCTGGTGGATGGCACCGGGGTTCGGCTGGCGGGATCGGCGCTCGGCTATACCCTGTGGACCTTTTTTATGAACGGTTGCTGCCTGCTGTGCTGGGCGATGGCGGCACGGCGGCGCGAAGCCAGCCGTTATTTACGCCAGCACTGGAAAAAGGGCATCCTCGGCGGCGTCGGCACCATGGGATCCTACGGCCTGGCGCTATGGGCGATGACTCAGGCGCCGCTGGCGGTGGTCGCCGCGCTGCGTGAAACCTCCATTCTGTTCGGCGCGCTGATCGCATTTATCGTCCTGAAGGAACAAGTGGTAGCGCTGCGCATCGTTGCCGCCTGTGGTATTGCCGCTGGAGCAATCCTGCTGCGTCTCTCATAGATTAAAATGGCAACATTAGTTGCCGATCCTGTTTACAAAACCTGCCTGAATTTTCCCCAACAATCGGTGCTATGTAGTTGTTCTGTCATTTTATTGTGGTAGATTCCTCCATCGTTTAAGGGGTGTGCCAGTCACATATTCTTCATTTCTCATTGCTCACGAAGTATTCATCGACATGAAACGGCATAAGAACTTCAATTTGTTGTTGATGCTGGTACTGCTGGTGGCCGTTGGCCAGATGGCGCAGACCATTTATATTCCGGCTATCGCCGACATGGCGGTATCGCTTAACGTCCGTGAAGGGGCGGTACAAAGCGTAATGGCGGCCTACCTCCTGACGTACGGCATTTCGCAGCTGTTCTACGGCCCGCTCTCTGACCGCGTAGGCCGCCGCCCGGTGATCCTCGTCGGGATGTCTATTTTTATGCTGGCGACGCTGGTTGCCATCACCACCCATAGCCTGCCGGTGTTGATCGCCGCCAGCGCCATGCAGGGGATGGGCACCGGCGTCGGCGGCGTCATGGCGCGCACCCTGCCGCGAGACCTATATGAAGGCGCGCAGCTACGTCACGCCAACAGTTTGTTAAATATGGGGATACTGGTCAGCCCGCTGATTGCGCCGCTGCTCGGCGGCATCCTCGATACCCTGTGGAACTGGCGCGCCTGCTACGCCTTCTTACTGGTGCTGTGCGCGGGCGTGACCTTCAGCATGGCGAAATGGATGCCGGAAACGCGCCCGCAAGGCGCGCCGCGGACGAAACTACTGGCCAGTTACAAAACGCTGTTCGGTACCGGCGCCTTTAACTGTTACCTGCTGATGCTGGTGGGCGGGCTGGCCGGAATTGCGGTGTTCGAAGCCTGTTCCGGCGTGCTGATGGGCGCGGTGCTCGGCCTGAGCAGTATGGCGGTCAGTATTCTGTTTATTCTGCCGATCCCGGCGGCGTTCTTCGGCGCGTGGTTCGCTGGCCGTCCGAATAAACGCTTCTCAACGCTGATGTGGCAGTCTGTTATCTGCTGCCTGCTGGCGGGAGTTATGATGTGGTTGCCGGGGCTGTTCGGCGTTATGACCGTCTGGACACTGCTGGTGCCTGCGGCGCTGTTCTTCTTCGGCGCGGGTATGTTGTTCCCGCTGGCTACCAGCGGCGCGATGGAGCCATTTCCGTTCCTCGCCGGTACCGCTGGCGCGCTGGTTGGCGGCTTGCAGAATATCGGCTCCGGCGTGCTGGCCTGGCTGTCGGCGATGATGCCGCAAACGGGGCAAAGCAGCCTCGGCCTGCTAATGATGTTAATGGGGCTGTTGATTCTGCTGTGCTGGCTGCCGCTGGCCTCGCGCTTTACCAGCCACCAGCAGCCGGTATAAGCGCCGCTGGCGCTCCCCGGATAGCGGCTTACGCCTTATCCGGGCTACCGTTCTGATGAAGGCCCCCGGCAGTGGGTTGCGCAGAACCGTAGCCCTGCTAAGCGTAGCGCAAGCAGGGAAATCCCCCGGATAGCGGCTTTTGCCCTATGTCAGACTGTGCAGCCATTCGATAAAGGCGTCGATTTTCGGCCACTGACGGCCCGGCAGGGTCGTCACATAGTAGTGCTGGTGACACTTCAGCGTCATGTCGCCGAACGGCGCGATAAGCTCCCCGCTCTCTAACCGCTTCTGCACCAACCGCTTACGCCCCATCGCTACCCCGACGTCATTCATCGCCGCAATCACCGCTAAATCAGAACGATCGAAGCCGATACCCGACGATTGCGGCAATTCAATTGCAAATTGCTGCGCCCAGCTGAACCACTCATCGGTGCCGGAATCATTGCTCCATGCCTGGCGGTCATGGAGTAACGTGCAGTAGCGCAGATTGCCTGGATTGTGGATTAACTGCTGCTGTTGCGCGTATTTCGGCGTACATACCGGCACGATCGCTTCATCCATCAGAAAATGATGGCTGAGCTGTGTTGACGGCGCGTCATCAAAATAGATTGCCAGATCGATACCCGCGCGCTGTAGATTGACGTTATCGTTGCCGGTGAGCACAGTCAGCGAGATAGACGGATAGCGGCGAGTGAAATCGCCCAACGCCGGTACCAGCCAGCACTGCGCGATCGACGGGCGCGAGTACACCGTCAGCGTGCCGGAGAGCTCCTGATTTTTAATATCCAGAATCTCCTGGTTAAGGCTATCCAGCGAGGATTTCAACGCCCAGAATACCCGCCGCCCCTCGCGGGTCAGCTCCACCCTGCGGTGCGAACGTATAAATAGCTGAATACCCAGCTCTTCTTCCAGCTGGTTGATGCGATGGCTAACGGCGCTCGGCGTCAGCGACAGCTCTTCCGCCGCCAGTGCAAAGGACTCATGGCGAGCCGCGACTTCAAAGGTGTACAGCTTTGACAACTGCCAGCCGTTCAGCAGCCGATTGCCTATCTCTTTCATCACATCCATCACAATTCCTCGCCTTTTCTTTGCCGGTAAGTGTAAAAAAAACGCAGCCGGAGCGCGCCTGAAAGATGAATAAAAGTGACCCAATACACATTTAACGGGCTATTTAAGAACCAAATCACGCTTTTGCATCAATTTGGATCACCTGAAAGGCGATTTTTATCGTTTGTCAGCCTATGTCGCTTTTCTGTTCAATAACCACACGTTATTTACGGCGAGGTGGGGTATGGAATCTCAAATCTGGGTGGTAGGCACGCTATTTATCAGTATCGTGTTAATCGTTTTAACGATCGTCAAACTGAAGTTTCATCCGTTTCTGGCGCTCCTGCTGGCGAGCTTTTTCGTCGGCGCGATGATGGGCATGGGGCCGCTGGATATGGTCAACGCCATTGAGAGCGGTATTGGCGGTACGCTTGGCTTCCTGGCGGCGGTGATCGGTCTCGGTACCATCCTCGGGAAGATGATGGAAGTCTCCGGCGCGGCGGAACGCATCGGCCTGGCGCTACAGCGCTGTCGCTGGTTGTCGTCGGACGTAATTATGGTGCTGGTTGGCCTAATCTGCGGTATTACGCTATTTGTTGAAGTCGGCGTGGTGCTGCTAATCCCGCTGGCGTTCTCCATTGCCAAAAAAACCAATACCTCGCTGCTGAAGCTGGCCATCCCCCTGTGTACCGCGCTGATGGCGGTGCATTGCGTGGTGCCGCCGCATCCGGCCGCGCTGTTCGTGGCGAATAAACTCGGCGCAGATATCGGTACGGTCATCGTCTATGGCCTGCTGGTGGGCCTGATTGCCTCGCTGGTTGGCGGCCCATTGTTCCTCAAGCTGCTCGGCAACCGCCTGCCGTTTAAACCGGTGCCGACCGAGTTTTCTAACCTTGAAGTACGCGAAGAATCGACGCTGCCCTCGCTCGGCGCTACGCTATTTACCGTGCTGCTACCGATTGGGCTGATGCTGGTGAAAACCGTCGCTGAATTGAACATGGCTAAAGGCGGCACGCTGTACATGTTGCTGGAATTTATCGGCAACCCGATCACCGCGATGTTTATTGCCGTTTTTGTCGCTTATTACATTCTCGGTATTCGTCGCCAGATGGGGATGGGCGTCCTGCTGACTCATACTGAAAACGGCTTCGGATCGATTGCTAATATTCTGCTGATTATTGGCGCGGGCGGCGCGTTCAACGCGATTTTGAAATCCAGCGGCCTGGCCGATAGCCTGGCGGTGATCCTCTCGAATCTGCATATGCATCCGATTCTGCTGGCCTGGCTGGTGGCGCTGATCCTTCACGCCGCCGTCGGTTCCGCTACCGTAGCCATGATGGGCGCCACCGCTATCGTCGCCCCGATGCTGCCGCTGTATCCCGGCGTAAGCCCGGAGATCATCGCTATTGCCATCGGTTCCGGCGCCATTGGCTGCACGATCGTAACGGATTCCCTGTTCTGGCTGGTGAAACAATACTGTGGCGCAAGCCTCAGCGAAACGTTCAAGTATTATACGACGGCGACATTTATCGCTTCTTTACTTGCACTCGCCGCCACCTTCCTGCTTTCTTTCATCATCTAAGCGAACGAGACGTAATATGAAAAACGCTGACCTGACCCAATTAACCGCGACCTTCCCGCTTGTGCAGGAGCTGATCGCGCTGAAAGAAACCACCTGGTTTAACCCGGCGACGACGACGCTGGCGCAAGGTTTGCCCTATGTCGGCTTGACCGCCGCAGATGTAAAAGACGCTCACGAACGCCTGCAGCGCTTCGCGCCGTATCTGGCGGAAGCCTTTCCGGCAACGGCCGCCACCGGCGGGATTATCGAATCAGAAGTGGTTGCCATTCCGGCAATGAAACGCCGCCTCGAGCAAAAATTCAATCAGCCGATTAATGGCGATCTGTTACTGAAAAAAGATAGCCATCTGCCGATTTCGGGTTCCATTAAGGCGCGCGGCGGCATTTATGAAGTGCTGACCCATGCGGAAAAGCTGGCGCTGGAAGCCGGGCTGCTCACCATCGCAGATGATTATCGCAAATTGCTGACGCCGGAATTCAAACAGTTCTTCAGCCAGTACAGCATCGCCGTCGGTTCTACCGGCAACCTCGGTATGTCGATCGGCATCATGAGCGCGCGCATCGGTTTTAAGGTCACGGTGCATATGTCGGCGGATGCCCGCGCATGGAAAAAGGCCAAACTGCGCAGCCACGGCGTAACGGTCGTTGAGTATGAAGAAGATTACGGCGTGGCGGTCGAACAGGGGCGCAAGGCGGCGGAATCCGACCCGAACTGTTTCTTCATCGACGATGAAAACTCGCGCACGCTGTTCCTCGGCTATGCCGTGGCCGGCGAACGCCTGAAAGCGCAGTTTGCCCAAGCAGGACGCGTGGTCGATGCCGATCACCCGCTGTTCGTCTATCTGCCATGCGGCGTTGGCGGCGGCCCCGGTGGCGTCGCATTTGGCCTGAAACTGGCGTTTGGTGACCACGTTCACTGTCTGTTCGCCGAACCGACCCATTCGCCCTGTATGCTGCTCGGCATTTACACCGGGCTCCATGACCAGATTGCGGTGCAGGATTTAGGGATTGATAACCTGACCGCCGCCGATGGTCTGGCGGTCGGCCGCGCTTCCGGCTTCGTTGGCCGGGCGATGGAGCGCCTGCTCGACGGCCTGTATACCCTTGACGATCAAACGATGTACGACATGCTGGGCTGGCTGGCAACGGCGGAAAACATTCGCCTTGAGCCGTCCGCGCTGGCCGGGATGGCAGGGCCGCAGCGCGTCTGCGCCAGTAAAGCGTACCATCAGCTACAAGGACTGAGCGACGAACAGCTACGTCAGGCCACCCACCTGGTATGGGCGACCGGCGGCGGTATGGTGCCGGAAGAAGAGATGGCGCAGTATCTGGCGAAGGGACGTTAAATCGCTCGCAGCAGCGGCATCAGTTCGCCCGGTGACCGCTGCTGTTTACGCAGATCGCGCATAACCCGCATACAGGGGGCGCTGGCGACATAGAACTGGCGGTAGCCTTCACAGAGCGGGTCGTCGTCGCCCGCGCACAGCCGCCGCCATGCACAGACAAAACAGGCGCTATTGGCGGCCACCTGCCGCTGTTCGCGCAGCGGTTCGCCGCACCAGATACGCAGGGTTTCCTCAAACAACGTAATCGTTATGCGGCCAATATCTTCCCGCGCCCAGGTATGGAAAATGGCGCAAAGGAAGTTTCCCCATGCATTGGCATCTTCCGCTCTGAGCTGCGGAATAAAACGAACGGCGCGCACGCCCTGCGAGCGTAGTTCCCGATATAGCTGCTGCGGTTGCTGGCAGTGGTGACGATAAACTTTCACCTCCCGCACTGCCGGTTCGTTGTGAGCGAGGGAGTGGCATTCTGTCCGACATCCTGTCATGTCACATCCTTAAGAAATAAAATGATCTGCCGTAGATGCGTTACAGCAAACAATAATGACAGCGAAAGCACTGCGAGGGAGATCAAAAATTTGTCACGAACTGCTCCCGGCTGCAAAAAATCGCTCTCGGCAACATCCATTAAATGGCGGCTGCGGGTGTAGCGCCAGAGAACGATCGCCACCACAGCCAGTACGCCAATCGATATCCAGAACGCCAGCCCGGCGCTATGCCAGTTGTGCTTAATCGCCAGCGCCATCAGCGCCCCGTAGCCAAGCAGAGTACGGAACCACGCCAGCGAGGTGCGCTCCGGCTGTAAACCGGGATCGTTCTCCCGCCGCGCCCGGCGTTTATCCGCCATACAGCACCAGCAGCATCACCGCCGCCACGACCGCCAGCAGCAGGACGCTAATCACCAGCAGCGTACGGGTATAGGGGAGATCCTGCTTCAGGCGCATCGCCTTTTCGTTACTCAACCAGCGCAGATAGCCATACACCGCCAGCCCGCCGGCAAACAGGCACAGCAGCAGCGCCAGCACTTCGCGAATAAGCGGAGTGGCAAAATCCGGCGCCAGCTGATCGAGCCCGACGCCCGCGGCGAGAAAGCCGAGCGCCGTACGGATCCACGCCAGAAAGGTGCGTTCATTGGCCAGCGAAAAGCGGTAATCCGGCGCTTCGCCAATGCGGGAAATTTTCATCAGCAGTCCTTGTTCGTCACGCAAACAGGCCACAGCATAGCCTAAATCACGAACAGGAGAGAAGAACCGGCACCCGATGGATGCCGGTAAAGCGAGGGTTAATGCAGCTCAGGCCAGTACGCTTTATTGGCGGCAATCAGGTCATCGAGGATCGCTTTCGCCACCGAGGCGCTCGGTACGGTTTTCGATAGCGTAATCGCCTGCCACAGCTTGTGATATGAACGCTGCTCCCACGCATCCACCACCAGTTTTTCCACCGCCACCTGCTGGCTCATCATCCCTTTCTGGAAATGCGGAATATCGCCCACCGTCAACGGCTCCGGTCCGTTATGACCGACCAGACAAGGGATCTCTACCATCGCGTCGGCATCAAAGTTATGGATTGCGCCATTGTTCGGCACAATCAACAACATTCGTTCCTGAGTGTTAAAGGCGATAGCCGTCGCTAAATCGACGATATACGACGCGTGTTCGTCGATCTCCAGATCGCCCGCGGAAGATTTACCGGCGGCAATAATCGCCCGGCAGGCGCTAAAGACGTTTTTCTCCCGATGATCCATTACCTCATTCGCGCGGGTACGCTCCGGGTTGGAGTGCGCGACCACGTAATCCGGGAACAGATAATATTTCAGGTAAGTGTTTGGCATCGTTTGCGGATCCAGCGCCTGTACATCTTTCGCTTTGGCAAACGTATCGTTCCAGCTGGCTTCGGTGTGCGGGTCGTTCGATGGCGGTACATAGCCGTATTTCGCCACATACTCGCGCAGTTTCGGCATCAAATCGTTGCCATCGAGATCTTCAATCGAGGTCCACCAGCCGAAGTGATTCAGGCCGTAGTAACGCACGCGCATCTGTTTGCGGTCTTTCAGCCCGACGATTTGCGCCATCCGCCCTTCAATGCCGATCGGCATATCGCAAATATTGAGAATTTTAGCATTAGGCCGCAGGCGACGGGTGGCTTCAGCCACTATCGCCGCCGGGTTGGAGTAGTTGAGCATCCAGGCGTTTGGCGAATATTTCTCCATATAATCCACCAACTCCAGCACGCCGCCGATAGAGCGCATACCATAGGCAATCCCGCCCGGTCCGCAGGTTTCCTGACCCAACACGCCGTGGCGCAGCGGTATTTTTTCATCTTGCTCGCGCATCGGGTATTTGCCGACGCGGATGTGCGCCATCACGAAGTCGACATCGCTAAAGGCGGCCTGCGGGTCGGTGGTGTAGCTGAACTCAATCTCTGGCGCCTGTTCTTTGAGGATAATTTTACAGGCTTCGGCGATAGTCTCCTGACGCGCGCCGTCGTTGTCATAAAATTTTAGCGCCCGCAGCGGGAAACGATCGCGGTTTGCCAACAGCATTAAAACGATGCCAGGGGTAAAGGTGCTGCCGCCGCCTGCGATAACAACTGAGAATTTTTTCATGATACTGCCTCCGTCATGGTGGTGTGTTCGGTCGATAAAGAATCTTTCATTAAGGTTTCCAGCTGGTCGCGAACCTGCGGGACATGCAGACCAACAATGACCTGAATGCCGTTGCCGCGGCGGACCACGCCGTGAGCGCCGAGCGCTTTAAACACCTCGTCGCTTTGCGTTTTCGCCATATCCACCAGCGCGATACGCAGTCGGGTGGCGCAGTTATTGATGCTTTCAATATTGCCGGCCCCGCCCAGCGCCTGCAGGAAGCCGGCGGCCTGGCCCAGCTTGTTTTCCGCAGCTGCCGCCACGCTGGTTTTACCGCGCGCCTCCTGATAATCCGCTTTGCTGTAAAGCTTGATTTCACTGTCTTCGCGACCCGGCGTTTTCAGGTTCAGGCGTAGGATCAGGGTGCGGAAGATGACGAAGTAGATGCCGGTAAAGCAGAGGCCGATGCCTATCTGGATAAACATCATCGACGCGTGGTGATGGAACATCGGGATCCAGTTTTGCGGCAGGAACTGATCGAGCAGGCCGCCGCCGAAGTTCCCCACGACGCCGCAGATATACATCACCGTCGCCATGGTGGCCGCCAGCAGCGCATGCACGGCAAATAGCAGCGGCGAGATAAACAAGAAGGTAAACTCGAGTGGCTCGGTAATGCCCACCAGCACCGCGGTCAGGGTGGCGGGGATCAGCAAACCGGCGACCTTCACCCGGTTTTGCGGCGCGGCGGTGAAGTAAAGCGCCAGCGCAATACCCACCGAACCAAAGACTTTCGAATTGCCATGCAGCGCAAAACCGCCCTCAGGGAACAGCGCTTTCAACGGTTCAACGCTCTGGCTAAATTCCTGCAGATGCTGCGCCCAGTAGACCTGGATGCCGCCTTCCACTACCGCCGGACCAAAGATAAATGGCCCATAGACAAAGTGATGAAGGCCGGTCGGGATCAAAATGCGCTCAAGAAAGATGTAAACCCACACCCCGAGCGCGCCGGCTGAGCGCAGGAAAGCCTGTAGCGACTCAATCCCCATCTGTACCTTCGGCCAGCCGAGCAGCGTAAGCCAGGCACAAGGGATCATCGCGAGAAAAGCAACTATCACCACGAACGACGATCCCTGAAAAATACCGAGGAACACCGGCAGCGGTTTATCGAAGTAACGATTGTGCAGCGCGGTGACGATGCCGGAGATCACAATGGCCCCGATAATGCTGGTATCCAGGGTTTTAATCCCGGCAATCATCGTCAGGCCGCTTCCCGCCGTGGGATCCAGGGTGAAATCAACGCCGAAGAAGTGGCCCCAGGTCATCCCCATGGCGTTGATGAAGTAGTTCCAGGTAAGAAAACTGACCAGTACCGCCAGGCAGGCCCGGCCCTGGGCCTGCTTCGCCAGGCCAATCGGCAGGCCGACGGCGAAAATCAGCGGCATATTACGAAAGACGGTCCAGCCGCCCTCTTCAATGATGTGAACAATTTGCGCGAACAGGCTATCGGGTGCGGTGAGCGCTTCGCCGACAAACATCGGATTACGCAGCATAATGGCGATACCCACCACAATCCCGGCGAATGGGAACAGCAAAACCGGGGTAAACATGGCGCCGCCAAAGCGTTGTATTTGACTGAGCATTTGAAAATCCTCATGTAACAACTCGTAGGGTAAGTGGCCTTTTTTTGTTCTTTACCGGCCTGCTTCGAGCATAGGAATTCGCCCCGTCGGCAACATGCTGCGCCGCTGCGATTCGTGATCGCATTCATGGTTTTAATTCGGTCAATGTTGTCTACTTTTTGCGTAAAACATAGACACGATGAATTGAGGTGACGAAATCAATGTCACTTATAGTTTTTAATTTATTGTTTTTTATAATTTTATAATTCACGTCAGCTGGCTATCGCTGATTCATCAATGACGAATAGAGGTCTACTGGTGATCTACAAATCTATTGCTGACAAACTGCGTTTACGGCTCAACTCTTCCGATTTCAACATTGGCAGCCCGTTACCGGGCGAGAAAAAACTGGCGCAGGAGTTCGGCGTGGCGCGCATGACGATTCGCAAAGCCATTGACCTGCTGGTGGAAAGTGGATTAGTGGTGCGCCGCCACGGCTCCGGCACCTATGTTGCGCGCAAAGATGTACACCATGAGACCAGCAACCTGACCGGGCTGGCGGAAGTTCTGCGCCAGCAGGGTAAAGAAGTGGTAAGTCAGGTATTGATATTCGAAGTGATGCCCGCGCCGCCGGCTATCGCCAGTCAGCTGCGAATTAAAATTGATGAACGGATCTATTTCTCACGCCGGGTGCGCTACGTCGATGGTAAACCGCTAATGCTGGAGGACAGTTATATGCCGGTTAAACTGTTCCGCCATCTGTCGTTGGGTCATCTGGAAGGGTCGAAGTTCGACTATATCGAGAAAGAGTGCGGTATCACCATCAGCGGCAACTATGAAACCCTCACCCCGGTACTGGCGGATAAACAGCTGGCACGCTCAATGAACGTGCCGGAGCAGACGCCGCTGCTGCGCATTACCTCGCTTTCCTACAGCGATAGCGGCGAGTTTCTTAACTATTCCGTGATGTTCCGCAACGCTAGCGAGTATCAGGTGGATTATCACCTGCGCCGGGTCCAGGCACAGAGCCCGCTAACTCAGCCCCCAGAACAGCACGGCCAGTAGTTGAGGGGTGATTATCCGCAGGAACATCACCAGCGGATAAACCGTGGCGTAGGAGAGCGCCGCCGCGCCGCTGGTGGCGTGCAGGTTGTTGGCGAAGGCCAGCGCCGGCGGGTCGGTCATTGAGCCAGCCAGCATGCCGCAGAGGGTCAGATAGTTCATCTTCGCCAGCATCCGCGCCAGTATGCCCACCGTCAGCAGCGGGATAGCGGTGATGAAAATACCGTAGGCTATCCAGCTGAGCCCCTCGCCGTGGAGCAGGGTGTCGACAAAATCGCCGCCGGATTTCAGCCCCACCACCGCCAGAAACAGCACAATACCGAGTTCGCGCAGCGCCAGGTTGGCGCTCGGCGGCATAAACCAGTACAGCTTACCGATGCTGCCGATACGCCCGAGGATGAGCGCCATAATCAGCGGCCCGCCGGCTAGCCCCAGTTTCAACGCCGCCGGGAAACCGGGAATAAACAGCGGAATAGACCCCAGCAGCACCCCGAGACCAATGCCGATAAACACCGGTAGCATCTGCACCTGCTGCAGCTTTTGCTGCGCGTTGCCGAGTTCATTGGCCACCGCGTCAATGGCCTGAGGCCGCCCAACCAGGTTAAGAATGTCGCCAAACTGCAGGCTGGCATGGCTGCTGGCCACCAGCTCCACCCCGGCGCGATTAAGCCGCGAGATCACGACGTCATAGCGTTGTTTAAAGTGCAGATCGCGGATTTTCCTCCCTAATACCTTCTCGTTAGTGACCACCACGCGTTCCACTTTGAGATCGGTACCGCGCGTTGAGAGCGAAGTCGCCACTTCTTTACCAATCACCAACTGCGCGTTATGTAAATCTTCCGGCCGCCCGACCAGGTGCAGCAGGTCGCCATGCTGGATAAGCGTAGCCGGCGCCGGCACCATCAATAGCTCATCGCGCTTTAACCGCGAGCAGATTATTTTGTCGCTGTTGAGCATTGGCACGTCCTGAATCGCCATATTATTCAGGTTCGGGTTCTCCACCCGCACGTTAATGGTATGCAGATGAGCATGGCCGTTACCGCTGCTCTCATCAAACTGCTGCGCCTCTTTTTCCACATTGATGCGAAAGAACAGCCGCACCAGCCACATGGTCAGCAAAATGCCGCAGATACCAAACGGGTAGGCCATCGCGTAACTCATCCCCATCTGATCGACGACATCAAACGGCAGGCCAAGATCGCGCAGGATTTGCTGCCCGGCGCCAAGCGCGGGGGTGTTAGTGACCGCCCCAGAGAAGATGCCGAGAACGACCGGAAGCGGAATATTGAACAGTTTATGCAGGATCGCCGTCACCAGCCCGCCAAGTACGACGATAAGAATAGCGAACAGATTGAGCTTAAGGCCGGAGACGCGTAACGAGGCAAAAAAGCCCGGACCGACCTGAATACCGATGGTATAAACGAAGAGAATAAGGCCAAATTCCTGGATGAAATGCAGCATCGGGCTGCTCAGCGTAATCCCTGCCTGATCCACGAAGTGGCCCACGATAATGCCGCCAAACAGCACGCCGCCGATACCAAAGCCAACGCCGCGGATTTTGACATTGCCGATCCACAATCCCACCACCGCAACCAGCGCCAACACGCTGACGGTCAATGCTATATCACTCATACTATTTTCCCTGTGAATAACATTATTATTAACAGGGATTATGACTGAAGGCGGGAATACTGTATGTAGTCCCGCGCACAAAAAAGCCCCGAGTTATCGGGGCTTGAAAGCGATGTGGCTTAATTAACTATTCAGCGCCGGGCGCTCGCTAATGGCGATACGCTGCGGGGCGGCGACTTCCGGCTCGTGGCGGGTTAAGTCGATATGTAACAAGCCGTTGGTGAAGGTGGCGCCAGAGACTTCCATATTATCCGCGAGGGTGAAACTCAGGCTGAAGGCCTGATTCACCAGCCCCTGATGCAGCCATTTGGTCTCTTTTTCAGCCGCCTGCGGCGTGCCTTTAACGGTCAGACGCGTACCTTCCAGCTGAATATCCAAATCTTCCTGACGGAACCCGGCTACCGCGAGGGTAATGCGGTAATGGTTATCGTCGCTTTTTTCGATGTTATAGGGCGGGAAGGTTTGGCTTTCACCGGCGGTTTGCAGGGCGTTAGCCAGTTTGTCAAAACCGATCCATTGACGCAGCAGTGGGGATAAATCGTAGTTACGCATAGTGTTTTCTCCTTCTGAGAAGCGAGTAGGTACCTGCGAATTCAGCGAATTCGCATCTGCTCCCTGACGGCGAGCAAGTTGTTTATTCAGGCCGCCGCGCGGCCTGAAGCGGGCAATTAGTTAATTTCGATACGGCGCGGTTTGTTCGCTTCCGGAATCACGCGTTCCAGATCGATATACAACAGGCCGTTGACCAGGTTAGCGCCGCGAATATGAATGTTATCGGCGAGCTGGAATTTACGCTCGAAGTTGCGCTCAGCGATCCCCTGGTACAGGTAGGTGCGCTCTTTCTGCTCGGCGGCATGGGAGCCTTTCACCACCAGAAGATTGTCTTGCGCGGTTATCTCTAATTCGCTTTCCGCAAAACCGGCGACGGCAATCGCGATGCGGTAATTGTTTTCGTCCACTAATTCAACGTTATACGGAGGGTAGCCGCCGTTGCCCTGGCTTTGATTATTTTCTAACAGGTTGAACAGACGGTCGAAACCAATAGCAGAACGATAAAGCGGGGAGAGATCGAAATTACGCATAGTAAATAGCTCCTGAAATCAGCGAGAATTCAATGGCTTTCCATCATGGACAAGCCGTTATGACCCGGAATACCCCTCAGGCGTATCCTCATTGGGTGACACTACTAAAATGGGTGTGCCCCGACGCTTTTCAAGCCCTTTTCGGCCAAATTTTTTTGCAGTTTGCTGGCGAATGCTTAGACTGGTTGCAAAGCACAAAAGGCAAAGTGCGATACTCGCCACAGTGCAGTGCAATAACGCTAGGCATTCACGGGACGGCTCGTTATAACCGAAGTAACCCCGATAAAATGACGGAAGAGTGATGAAAAGCGGATTGTTAAAGCTGGTCCTGTTCAGCGGGATGATTAGTGTGGGCGGTTGCTCCAGCGTAATGTCGCATACCGGCGGCAAGGAAGGAACCTACCCAGGCACGCGCTCCAGCGCCCATACGCTGGGCGACGACGACACCAACTGGGGCGTGAAATCGCTGGTGGCCCTCGATATGCCGTTCACCGCGGTCATGGACACGCTGCTGCTGCCGTGGGATATGTTCCGCACCGACAGCTCGGTAAAATCGCGCGTCGAGAAAAGCGAGCAGGAGACGCTGGCGACCAACTCCGTTATCCCGCCAGCGCCAATGCCTTCGCGCTAAGCTAGCGCTGCGTTTCGGTTATCCACAACTGGCGATAACCGTCGACGTCTTCCATCCACGCCAGGTATTTTCCATCCGGCGAAAATACGACGGCATCCGCGGACGGCGGATTTTCGCGATCGGTCGTCAAATAACTTACCGCGCCGCTGCGGGCATCGCAGAGCGCGATTTTGTTTTCCACCACGCATCCCAGCCACGCGCCCGATGGATGCCAGTTAAACGCCGACTGAATCCCCGTAGCAGTATGTGTTAACTGACGCGGCTCGCCGCCCGCAGGCGGGATAAGCCACAGCTGTACAACGCCTGCATCATCACGCATCAGAAAGGCAATCTCGGTGGCCTGCGGATTGGCGCGTACCCAATGGCGCGGCACATTCACCAGCCCCGGATAGCGGCGCTGGTGGGTAAAGGTCAAACGACGCTGGCTGACGCCTGCCGGCGGCGCGGGCATCGTCGTTGCACTTCCGGCCAGCGGCGCATCGCCCTGCCGCTTCCACCCTGCCTCATCCCGGGGCAGCGTCACAATAAACAGTTCAGGCACTTTGTCGCCGTTTTCCGCCAGCGTATCGCCGATGAACGCTAGTGCATGATTGCCGACCCACCCCTCTTCATAAGCGCGATTGATCTCATCGCTGCCGGGTCCTGGGTTCGCCGTGGTACGGCTTACCAGCACGCACCAGTGGCTGCCGACATATTCGCGGGGATGGGCGCCCTGCGGGCTCACCGGGCCATAGGGCGCGGCTACGCCAACGTTGCGCAGATCCAGCGCCGGATCGTATTCGTGAAGTACGTGGTCGTTATAGGTGAAGCTAACGAACTGGCCGTCAGGGCTGAAGACATGAACATGGCTGCCGCCGCGCAGCGCGCCGGGAGTATAAGGCGCGGTAATATCCAGCGCATCCAGATTGCGGGTTTCACCCTGCCAGTTAACCACCCCGCGACGGTGATGAAAATCGTAATGCCAGTTGGCGTCCGGATGTTCCGGGCCGTGAATAAAAACGTATTTATCTTGCGTCGGGTGTACGGTGACCACGCCAACGCAGGCGCCGTCAGCGGCGCGATACAGCGTTTCAACGGCGCCGCTATGGATATTCACCCGTTCAATGGTCTCGCCGGTGAAAGAGGCTCCCGACGGGCGGACGTCGAAAACCAGCCACTGGCTGTCCGGGGTCCAGGTATTGATATTGGTAAGCTGATGATGACGGGGAGCAAAAGTGACTTGTTTCATGACGATACCCTGATGCGAGACTTACGCATCAGGGTAGCGTATCGCCAAAATTTAGCCTACACGTTTCACATCGCCGACCAGCAGGATATAAGACAGCGCGCCTATCAGCGCCACCACGGAGATATAAACCAACGCCGGGCCAAAGCCGTAATCCTGCGCCAGATAGCCAATCACCAGCGGGACGGTGATGCCGCCCAGCCCGCCAACAAAGTTAAAGACCCCACCGGTCAGGCCGATCAGGCGCATCGGCGCAAGGGAGGAGACCAGCGACCAAGTGATAGATGCAAAACCGTTGCCGAAGAATGCCAGCGCCATCAACGCCATGATCCAAACGGGGTCGTTGGTATAGTTCGCCCCCATGATGCAGGTGGAGATCAGCAGCCCGCAGATAATCGGCGTTTTGCGCGCCACGCCCAGCGAGTAGCCTTTTTTCACCAGCTTATCCGCCAACCAGCCGGAGAGCAGGACGCCAAAAAACGCGGCGAGGAAGGGCACCGTGGTCATAAAGCCGGCCTTCAGCGCGGTAATGCCTTTTTCCTGGGTTAAGTAGTTCGGGAACCAGGTCAGGAAGAACCACAGCGTCGAGGTAACCGCAAACTGCCCAAGGTAAACGCCAACCAGCTTACGGTGAAAGACCAGCTTCCAGTCCGCTTTCGATAACGGTTGCCGCGCCTCTTTCTTCAGCGGCGCATCGCCATCCACCAGGCCGCCGCCGTCGCGGATATAGTCGAGTTCGGCTTTGCTGATGCTTTTAGTCAGACGCGGCGGTTGATAAACCTTAAACCAGATTAACGACCAGATAATGCCGATACCGCCGGTAACGATAAATACCCAATGCCAGCTTAATAGCTCCTGGATCCAGATCAGTAGCGGCGTGAGGAAGGCCAGGCCCACAAATTGCCCCGAGGTATAAAACCCGACGGCGGAGGCGCGTTCGTGCTCCGGGAACCAACTGGTCACCATGCGGTTATTGGTCGGGAAGGCTGGCGCTTCGAAGATGCCGGTAATGGCGCGTAAACCAATCAGCGACATTAAGCCGGTGGCGAAACCTTGTAGCAACGTCGCCACCGACCAGCCAAATATAGCGATAAAGTAGGTGAGTCTGGATCCCACGCGGTCAAGGAACCAACCGCCAGGGATCTGACAGAGGGTATACAGCCAGGCAAAGGCGGAAAATACGTAGCCCATTTCCGCTTTGCTAATACCAAACTCCTCCTGAATATGCGCCGAGGCGACGGCGAGGTTGGCGCGGTCAACATAACAAATAACCACGGTAATAAAGATCATGATGAGCGTCAGATAACGGCGACGCCCGGTTTTTACAGCGGTAACTGAAATATCCATCGCAATCTGTCTCCAGATTTTGGGCATAGCGAAGCCGCTCACCATGCCCGGTAATTTACAGAGGGTGTTTTTGTTTTTATTAATAACTATGTTGCGATGCGCTAAATAATTCGTGCTGGGGAAAGGCGGCAAATTTTCGCATCCCTGGGAGCATACAATAGTATGTGACCAGGGTAAGAAAATGCAGCCAACGCATCACCAGTGCGAAGTATGACGCGCATTTACCATTCGGCGACAGAGCCATCCTCATACCGCCACAACGGATTTCGCCAGTCCGGCGCATTTTTACTCAACTCAATCACGCGGGCCTCATCAATTTCTACGCCCAGCCCCGGCTTCATCAGAGGTTTAAAGAAGCCGCCTTCCATATTGAAATCTTCTTTATTTTTCACAAAATCAAGCAGTTCTGCACCTTTGTTGTAGTGGATCCCCATGCTCTGCTCCTGGAAGACCGCGTTATGTGAAACGAAATCGACGTGCAGACAAGCGGCCAGCGCGATCGGCCCCAGCGGGCAGTGCGGCGCCAGCCCAACGTCATAGGCTTCCGCCATTCCGGCAATTTTATAGCATTCGGTAATACCGCCTGCGTGCGACAAATCGGGCTGTAAAATAGCCACCCCGCCCGCTTCCAGTACTCGTTTAAATTCAAAGCGCGAGAACATACGTTCGCCGGCGGCAATTGGAATATGCGTTTGCGCCGCCAGCCGTGGATAATATTCCGCCTGCTCGGCTAATACCGGCTCCTCAATAAATAACGGGCGATATGGCTCCAGCTCTTTAATTAATACCTTAGCCATCGGCGCGCTAACGCGGCCATGAAAATCGAGACCAAACTCAATTTCATTGCCAAACGCTTCGCGGATTTGCGCCACGGTATTCACCGCCGCATCAACCGCGCGGGAATTATCGATGAGCCCCATCTCTTCGCAGCCGTTTAATTTAAAGGTGTCGAAACCAATGCCGCGCAGTTTCTTAATCCCGTCAATCACTTCGGCGGGGCGGTCGCCGCCCACCCAGCTGTAGGCTTTAATTTTGTCGCGCACCAGCCCGCCCATCAGTTGCCAGACCGGGGCATTCAGGACCTTACCTTTAATATCCCATAATGCCTGGTCAATACCGGCGATGGCGCTCATCATAATCGGGCCGCCGCGGTAAAAGCCGCCGCGGTACATCACCTGCCACAGGTCATTAATCCGCGCCGGATCCTGGCCAATCAGATAGTCGCCAAATTCATGAACGGCCGCCTCTACCGTGCGGGCGCGCCCTTCAATCACCGGTTCGCCCCAGCCGACGATGCCTTCATCGGTTTCAATTTTCAGGAACATCCAGCGTGGGGGTAAACGGTACGTGGTGATGTTGGTTATTTTCATTTCACTGCCTCTCGATACGCTTTTACGAATGCGGCTGCCTGCTGCGCGGTACGTTCAACCGGCTGGCCGGCGCGATAGAGATCGCTACCCAGCCCTGCCCCCACACAGCCGGCATTAATCCACTGCGCCAGGTTTTCCGGCGTCACGCCGCCGACGGCAAAGACCGGAACCTCCGGCGGTAGCACGGCTTTCAACGCTTTGATGTAATCCGGGCCAAAAGCCGATGACGGGAAAATTTTCAGCGCCTGCGCGCCAGCATCCAAGGCACTGAAGGCTTCGCTGGCGGTGGCGCAGCCTGGGCACACGGTCATGCCGTAACCCACCGCACGCCGGATCACTTCCGGTTGAATGTTTGGCGTAACAATCAGCCGACAGCCCATGGCCGCCAGCCTGTCGACCTGTTCCGGTTGCAGCACGGTGCCCGCACCGATAAGCGCCTGCTCGCCGTAAGCGTCGACGACCTGCGGAATACTCTTCTCCCACTGCGGCGAGTTCAGCGGGATTTCGACCGCGTCGAAACCGGCGTCGATAACGGCGCCAACGTGAGCCAGCGCCTCGTCTGGCGTAATACCGCGCAGGATAGCGATAAGCGGAAGGTTAGTTTGCCACTGCATAAGCGATGCTCCTTATTCCTGTCTGAAATGCCGTATCGCCCGCAACCGCGGTGACTTCGCGGCCAATGGCGGCAAATGCCTGCTGATAGCGGGACGTTAACGATGACCCGGCGACAAGGCTAATAGCCTGCTGCCCGGCGAACGTGTCGCTGAGGGTGGCAACTTCAGCGCCAATCAGCAGGCCGGAAAGAAATTCGCTAACCTGCTCGCGAGGCAGCGCGCCCAGCACATGCGAAGCGCGAACTTCAAACAGCTGCGGCAGGACGGCGGGGTTGTTGATACCGCGCTGCAGACCGGCCGCGAATGCGTCGGTGGACGTCTCCTGCGGCGGTAAGCCGGCGCCCACCAGCGAGTGCTGAAGCAACAGATGATGCAACTCACCGGTCAAAACGGTACGAAAATCGTGAATTTGCAGGCGATCGGCCAGTACCCACTTGCAGTGGGTTCCCGGCATCACGTAGACAGATGAAGGCGCTAAGGCGCGTGCGCCCAGCAGTTGCGTTTCTTCTCCACGCATGACGTTATGGTTATCGTCACGGGAAACGCAAAGACCGGGAATTATCCAGATATTGTCGCCAACGGCAGTTAACTGCTGGCCAATGTCCGAGAAAGCGGCAGGAAGCGGCAAATAGGGGGCGATTTTCCAGCCCACGTTGCTGCCAACCATACCTGCCATCACCACCGGTGTGGCGCCATCGCGCCAGTGTTGGGTAATTTCCGCTAACACCGCAGCGGGAGAGCGACCGTTCAGGCGCGTTACGCCTGCTTCAGATTGCCTGCTTTCCAGGCATTCTTCGCCCTGATAAAGCCAGGCGCGTAAATTCGTCGATCCCCAATCTATTGCGATGTAGCGAGCCGTCATGTGATTTCCTTGAGCCTTCGTGTCGAGCTGGCGATCATCGTCAACGCCGCCTGCTCCGCCGCGTCGCTATCCTGATGCCGAATGGCGTCAAATAGCGCTTTATGTTCCTGGAGGGTTTTTGGCATGTTGCCTTCATCGCCCATCCAGGTCCGTTCAAATACCGCCCGCTGCAGCGAACTGATCGCCACGCTAAGCTGCTGCAAAACCGGGTTATGTACTGACTGCAGCACCGCTTCGTGGTAACGAATATCGGCCTCGTTAAAGGCATCCCGGTTTTGGTTGTTGGCGATCATGTCATTGAGCGCCGACTCGATTTCCGCTAGATCGCTTGAGGTGGCGCGTTCCGCCGCCCAGCGTGCAATGGCGGGCTCTACCAGATTACGCACTTCACTCATCGCGCTGATAAGACGCGGGTCATAATCATTTTCCAGTACCCACTGCAGAACCTCAGTATCGAGGTAGTTCCACTGGTTTCTGGGAGCGACAAACGCGCCGCGATAACGCTTCATTTCGATCAGCCGCTTCGCCATTAGCGAGCGAAACACTTCGCGGATGATGTTGCGCGAAGTTTCAAACTCTTCACACAGTTCCGCTTCGGCCGGTAGCGCCGAACCCGGTACGTACTTACCGCTGACAATCTGTTTGCCCAGCGTGATCACGATGCGATCGGTTTTATTGAGAGTCATGGAGAGTCCTTATGCTCTATGTGTACTGCTCTACTTTACCGTCGCTGTCGAATTTCGCCTCACTTTTGTACTACTAGCGTGATGTCAGGCGTCGTCGTCATGAGCTCAATGTAGTACAACATGATTGTGTTGTACTACAATTTAGATCACAAAAAGAACAACCCATAAAAATAAAAATGCCTGTGACCACGACAGATGGCGCCGTCAAAGCAGGAAAGGAGGGTAAATAAGAGTTAGAACGCTTCGCCGACCTGGAAGTAAAAGCCGCTGCTGCCCTTACCGATACCGTAGTCGAGGCGAATATTAACGCGAGGTTTGAATTCAAAGCGGTAGCCGACGCCCGCCGAAGGTAGCCAGCGTCCATCATTCAGTGAATCAATGGATGGCCCCATGGTGCCCGCGCCGACCCAGGCAACAACGCCGTGTCGCCACGTCAACTGACGACGGTATTCAAGCTGAGAGCTGACCACGTTTTTATCGCGGTAGCGCCCCTGGTAATAGCCGCGCATACGTTCATCGCTGCCGAGTAGCGGCATCATGCTCCACGGCACATCGCCCTGGGTGAAGGTGCCATCCGCTTCCCAGGCCAGCACGCTTTTATCGCTCAGGGCCTGATAGCGGCTGTAGTGCAGGCGAAACTCATCAAATCGCGTGTCGCTGCCGAGTCCCGGCGCATAGTGGGTATAGCGAAAATCGGCATACTGGCCCTTGCGTGGGTTGGGGACAAAATCGCGATCGTCCCAGTTGATATCAATACTGGCGCCGGAGCTGAATACCGACGGCCCCTGTGGGGTGTTTTCTATTTTCGGCAGATCGTCATGGTCCATCTCATCGGCATTTTGCGCCGCCAGCGACCACCCCGCTCCCAGATAAACATTATCGATGAGCTGCCGGTAGACCATCGGGCGCAGGGTCAGCACCTGGGCGGTATATTTTTCTTTCTCATTGTCTTTGTCGCCGGCGTGAAAACCTTGTCCCCAGTAGTATGTCGGCGTGTTGGCCATCGAGCCTTCAACAAATACCCGCCACAAATCGTTGTCGAAAAAAGCATAGTTTTTAACGCTGAGGCCAAATGCGCCGGTGGAGCTAACGTAGCCGCTAAGCGTCAGCGTGGAGTTCTGGCTGATGGTGTCACTTGGGTCCGGGCGATACATGCCAACGACCGCCGTACCCAGCCCAAGCCCCAGCTCCGGCGTATAAAATGGCCCCGGCATGACGCCCCAGTCGATGCCTTTGCTGGCGTCAAACTTGTCGCTGGCGCCAAGGCTCTGCAACCAGCCGTCGATTTTTTCGCGGCTGAGCGCCTGCGCCTGCGCCTGCCCAATAACAAGGCATGTTAGCAACAGCAGGATAGGGTTAAACGGTCGGCTCAAAAGCGATACTCGCCGGCGATAAAGAAGCTGTTACGTTCGGCAAAACCAAACTCCGTAGTGATATTAAAGTTCCGGGTCATCTCATACTGCGCGCCCACCAGCACGTTCCACGGCGACTGCAGATGCTGTTTCACATCAAAACGACCGTTGCCGTTCTTGTTGGCAAGATTGACCATGTTTTGCAGCATCGTCGACGGCATCGACAGATCGTTCAGGCTGCCCTTAAATTCCTGCTGCACATCCTGATACATACTGCCTACCCAGACATTCAGCTTCCCGTTCGGCAGATGCAGCGCATCTACCGACGGCGTATTGAAACGATAGCCCAAACGCGGCGAAAAGGTAAAAGCATCAATGCTGCCGTCGAGAATATCAAAACGCGTCTGCGTATAGTTGGCATCTAATACCGTGAACCAGTTGCCGACGCCGCCCACCAGCGTGGTACCGACGCCGTAGGTAGTGCCTTTAAAATCAAGACGAAAATCAAGATCCTGCATACCTGGCATAGGTACTACTTTACCATTCGGCCCTTTCAGACCGACGGCGATTTGCGAGATAGAATGGCCTTTAGTATGTCCAACCAGGCCATAGACGTTCATAAACGGCAGCAGCCAGGCATCCAGCTTAAGGGTCTCGGTTTTACTGCTTTCCCGCGTATTACCGACGCCAATCTGGAAGGCGTTATCCAGTGAAAAATTACCTAACGATAAGCCGGTAAAATTAATGCTATCGACATTAATATTTTGCCGCATATCCATATAGTTAACGCCGACGCCAAACGGCAGCGGCAGGACGTAGCCGTGTTTTCTGGCTTCATCACCTAAAAAGGGCAATACCGATGTCGATTCCGGCGCCGCGGCCTGACTATTGTCAGGCGCGGGCAGATCCGCCGGTTCGCTATCGTGCCAGGCGTATACGGGTTCAAGTTGGGTTGTTGGTTCTGCGGCCGCGCAGACCTGAAGAGAGGAGAAAGGCAGCGCAACCAACATCAAAAAGTGATTTTTATTCATAGGAAATATGATGTTAGTTATTAACGTATTGTTAAAAGGGGGCGGGTAGCTTATAGAATCCCGGATACTGATTAAGGGATTTAAATGCGGATTAACATCTATTCATGAAAAAAGAGAAGACAGGCCCGGAGAATTCCGGGCCTGAGATTGATGACAAACCTCATGCAACCGTTGCACTTACAGATTGCACCAGACAAAAAACATGGAAAATCAATTTATTGATTTTCGGTTGATAACCACAAAGAAGGAAAAACCACGCTTTTTCCTTCTTTATCAGCAGTCTGAGGCCCGGAGAATTCCGGGCCCGAAATGCGCTTAGGCTAAAACGTATTTTTCAATGGCGAAGGCAACGCCATCTTCAAGGTTCGATTTGGTGACGAAATTAGCTGCTTCTTTAACGGTCGGGATAGCGTTATCCATCGCCACGCCGACGCCGGCGAATTCAATCATCGCGATATCATTTTCCTGATCGCCAATCGCCATAATTTCTTCCGGCTTGATGCCCAGCGTATCGGCCAGCGACTTCACGCCGGTGCCTTTATTGACGCGTTTATCGAGGATTTCGAGGAAGTACGGCGCACTTTTCAGCACGGTATACTTCTCTTTCACTTCCGCCGGAATACGGGCGATGGCCCGATCGAGAACGGCAGGCTCATCGATCATCATCACTTTCAGCAGCTGAATATTACGGTCCATCTTTTCTGCTTCGCAGAATACCAGCGGAATGGTCGCCACGTAGGATTCATGCACCGTGTAGTAGCTGATATCGCGGTTCGCGGTATAGAGCGTATTACGATCGAGCGCGTGGAAGTGCGAGCCAACTTCGCGAGAGAGTTGCTCAAGGAAGCGATAATCATCGTAGCTTAACGCCGTTTGCGCCACGGTGCTGCCGTCGCTGGCTTTCTGAACCAGCGCGCCGTTATTGGTGATGCAGTAGTCGCCCGGCTGTTCCATGTGCAGCTCTTTCAGGTAGCTATGGACACCAGCGTACGGGCGGCCGGTCGTCAGCACCACGTTAACGCCGCGGGCGCGTGCTGCCGCGATGGCGGTTTTCACCGCCGGAGAAATGGTATGGTCCGGCAGCAACAGCGTGCCGTCCATATCAATTGCAATCAGTTTAATAGCCATGGGATCCCCGGGTAAGATGAGTCTTCACTCATGCTAACGCGATTCCGCTCAAAAAACAGCTCTCGCAGCGGGAGAAAACGAGGATGGATTGCGCAGGCGGATTCCTCTTTTGCCGCAAAAGAAAAACCCGGCAGCGCAACGCGTACCGGGTTTAGCAAAACCGTAGCCCCGGTAGACATCATGTCACCGGGGAAATACAGGCTTAGATATCGATGTTCGCCGCTTTCAGGGCGTTCTCTTCGATAAAAGCGCGACGCGGTTCAACGGCATCGCCCATCAGGGTGGTGAACAGCTGGTCGGCGGCAATCGCATCCTTCACGGTGACGCGCAGCATGCGGCGGCTGTCCGGATCCATGGTGGTTTCCCACAGCTGATCCGGGTTCATCTCGCCCAGACCTTTATAACGCTGGATAGAGAGGCCGCGACGCGACTCTTTCACCAGCCAGTCGAGCGCCTGTTCGAAGCTGGCTACCGGCTGGCGGCGCTCGCCGCGTTCGATAAACGCGTCGTCTTCGATAAGCCCGCGCAGCTTCTCGCCGAGGGTGCAGATGCGGCGATATTCCGCGCCGGTGATGAACTCGTTATCCAGCGGGTAGTCGGTATCGACGCCGTGGGTACGCACGCGCACGATCGGCTCGAACTGCTGCAGCTCGCTGTTTTCACGAATATCAAACTTCCACTGGCTGCCGTGCTGCTCTTTTTCGTTCAGCTCGCTAATCAGCTGGTTAATCCAGCGGGTGACGGTCTGCTCGTTGCTCAGATCGGCTTCGGCCAGCGTCGGCTGATAGATAAGCTCTTTGAGCATCGCTTTCGGGAAACGGCGCTCCATGCGGCCAATCATTTTCTGCGTCGCGTTGTACTCGGCCACCAGTTTTTCCAGTGACTCGCCGGCTAAGGCCGGCGCGCTGGCATTGGTGTGCAGCGTCGCGCCGTCGAGCGCGATGGAGATCTGGTACTGATCCATCGCTTCGTCGTCTTTAATGTACTGTTCCTGCTTGCCTTTCTTCACTTTGTACAGCGGCGGCTGAGCAATGTAAACGTGACCGCGCTCCACGATTTCCGGCATCTGACGATAGAAGAAGGTCAACAGCAGGGTACGAATGTGCGAGCCGTCGACGTCCGCATCGGTCATGATGATGATGCTGTGATAACGCAGCTTATCCGGGTTGTACTCATCGCGGCCGATACCGCAGCCCAGCGCGGTAATCAGCGTCGCCACTTCCTGAGAAGAGAGCATTTTATCGAAGCGGGCTTTCTCAACGTTGAGGATTTTACCCTTCAGCGGCAGGATAGCCTGGTTCTTACGGTTACGGCCCTGTTTCGCAGAGCCGCCCGCGGAGTCCCCTTCCACGAGGTACAGTTCAGACAGCGCCGGGTCGCGTTCCTGACAATCCGCCAGTTTGCCCGGCAGACCTGCCAGGTCAAGCGCGCCTTTACGACGGGTCATTTCACGGGCGCGACGCGCGGCTTCACGCGCACGCGCGGCGTCGATAATTTTGCCGACCACGATTTTCGCATCGGACGGGTTTTCCAGCAGGTATTCGCTCAGCAGTTCGTTCATCTGCTGTTCAACTGCCGATTTCACCTCGGAGGAGACCAGCTTGTCTTTGGTCTGTGAGGAAAACTTCGGATCCGGCACCTTCACGGAAACCACGGCAATCAGGCCTTCACGCGCATCGTCGCCGGTGGCGCTGACTTTCGCTTTTTTGCTGTAGCCTTCTTTATCCATGTAGGCGTTCAGGGTACGGGTCATCGCCGCGCGGAAGCCCGCCAGGTGAGTACCGCCGTCGCGCTGCGGAATGTTGTTGGTAAAGCAGTAGATATTTTCCTGGAAACCGTCGTTCCACTGCAGCGCCACTTCAACGCCGATACCGTCTTTTTCGGTGGAGAAATAGAAGATATTCGGGTGGATCGGCGTTTTGTTCTTGTTGAGATACTCAACAAACGCCTTGATGCCGCCTTCGTAGTGGAAATGGTCTTCTTTACCGTCGCGCTTATCACGCAGGCGGATAGAGACCCCGGAGTTCAGGAACGACAGCTCGCGCAGACGTTTCGCCAGGATTTCGTATTCGAATTCAGTGACGTTGGTGAAGGTTTCCAGGCTTGGCCAGAAACGCACCATGGTACCGGTGCTTTCGGTTTCGCCGGTTACCGCCAGCGGCGCCTGCGGCACGCCGTGCTCATAAATTTGTTTGTGGACTTTGTTATCGCGTTGGATAACCAGCTCCAGCTTCTGCGACAGGGCGTTAACCACCGAGACGCCTACGCCGTGCAGACCGCCGGACACTTTATAGGAGTTATCATCGAATTTACCGCCGGCGTGCAGGACGGTCATGATAACTTCCGCCGCGGAGACGCCCTCTTCCGGGTGAATGCCGGTTGGGATGCCGCGACCGTCATCCTGTACGGAGACGGAGTTATCGCTGTGGATAGTAACAACGATGTCTTTACAGTAACCTGCGAGCGCTTCGTCGATAGCGTTATCCACAACCTCGAATACCATGTGGTGCAGACCGGTGCCGTCATCCGTGTCGCCGATATACATACCCGGGCGCTTACGCACCGCATCCAGCCCTTTCAGGACTTTGATACTGGAGGAGTCATAAGAATTCGACATCAACGTTTCTCGCTCATTTAATCTTGGGTTAATCCGTTATTTTACCCTTTTCCACGGTGAACATCTTCGAATTTTTGTCCGACATGTCCATTACGTGTTCAGCGCTGATTGCGCTGACGAAAACCTGCGATTGCGTGGCTTTTAAGCGGCTGGCAAGCAGCCCGCGCCGGGCATCGTCAAGCTCCGAGGCAAAATCATCTATCAGGTACAGGCAGCGCCGCCCGCTTTCGCGGGTCAGGAACTCGCCCTGCGCCAGTCGTAGGGCGCACATCAGCAGCTTAAGCTGCCCGCGCGACAAGGTATCTTCCACCGGCGCCCCATCGGCGCGAATGCGAAAATCCGCTTTATGCGGACCGTGGGCGGTGTAGGTTAACATTCTGTCGCGTTCGAAATTCCGCTCCAGCACCTCGGCGTAGTCCGTTTCTTTTTCCCAGCCGCGCTGGAAAGAGAAGGTGAGGGTGAATTCCGGTAAAAATTGCTGACAGGTATCCGCCATGTCTTCGACAATAGCGGCGCTGTATTCGGCACGCCAGCGGCTGATTTGTTCCGCCAACGGGATTAATTCCAGGTCCCACGGCCGCAGTTGCGCATATCGGCTC
The DNA here is from genome assembly GCF_050600755.1 of Klebsiella sp. 141162. Taxonomy (NCBI): domain Bacteria; kingdom Pseudomonadati; phylum Pseudomonadota; class Gammaproteobacteria; order Enterobacterales; family Enterobacteriaceae; genus Klebsiella; species Klebsiella sp. 141162. The sequence continues at coordinate 466,139 of NZ_JAQIRI010000003.1, forward strand.
ACCTGGCGCAGCGCGGCGTTGCGCTGTTTCAGCAGGCGCTTCAGGTTGCTCCAGGCGGTGAAGAATCCGGCTTCGTTATGAAAGCATCCCCAATCAATGAACGCTCTTCTGTATTTGGGGCCGCCGTTGAGTAAAGTAAACCCCTCCGGCGTGATCAGCTGCATCGGCATCAGGTGCGCCAGTTCCGCCACCTTGTGGCCATCGGTGCCGTCGATACGCACCTTGCTGTCGCCCTGCTTGTCTTTGGTCAGGCCAATGGCGGTTTCCCGCTCTTCGCCCTGTAAACGCCCGTGCAGGACAAACGAATCCTGCTCGTGGCGAATCACCCGGCCAATTTGCAAACTACGAAACGCCCGACCGTGGCCGAGCGTATAGATAGCTTCCAGTACGCTGGTTTTGCCGCTGCCGTTTGCGCCAACCAGGAAGTTAAAGCTGGGGGATAAAGCGAGATCCGCATTTTCAATATTGCGGAAATCTTTGATCAGGAGTCGGGATAGCGACATATCAACTCGTCATCATTCAAGGGGCGTGGGTGTCGCAGCCAGTTCGTCTACCGCCAGCGCGCAGAAAGCGGAGCGTACACGAAGTACGTGAGCATTTGCTCGCTCCGCTCGTCCTTCGGACCGTCTTACAGACGTCCAAAACGCATAGCGTTTTGTCGAGCACTGCCGGAAGGCGAAATGGCAAGTAAACCAGCCCCTTTGCAGATTCTACAATCTCATAGGCATAACAACATAGGCGGCGGATTGCGAAGCCGCATCCTCAATCTGCACGCTCGATACGGAATCCGTCAGCAGAATGCGCACATTCTCGCATTTCAGCGCATTGAGCACATCCAGCACATAGCTAACGTTGAAGCCAATCTCCATCTCCGTTCCGGCGTAGGTCACGTCAAGGATCTCTTCCGCCTCTTCCTGTTCCGGGTTGTTAGCGGTGATTTTCAGCTGGTTCTCGCTGACGTACAGCCGCACGCCGCGGAATTTCTCGTTCGAGAGGATTGCCGCGCGGGCGAAAGCCTGCTTGAGAATGTCGCAGCCGGCATCAAGGTGTTTATCCGGGTTTTTCGGCAATACGCGGCGATAGTCCGGGAAACGGCCATCAACCAGCTTCGAGGTGAAGATAAAATCGCCGACGTGAGCGCGGATATTGTTGCTGCCGATCTGCACGCGCAGCGGCGTATCGCCGCCGTCAAGCATACGCATCAGCTCAATCACCCCTTTACGCGGCACGATCACCGAATGGTTCGGCAGCGACTCTTCCAGCGGCATTGAACAAACCGCCAGACGGTGGCCGTCGGTGGCGACGGTGCGCAGTTCGCTACCTTCGGTTTCAAACAGCATGCCGTTTAAGTAGTAACGAACGTCCTGGTGCGCCATCGAAAACTGGGTGGCTTCAATCAGGCGCTTCATCGTCGCCTGCGGCAGGGTAAATTCCACTTCGCTCTGCCAGTCGTCGAGATTCGGGAAATCGGCGGCAGGTAGGGTCGACAGCGAGAAGCGGCTGCGGCCGGAGCGCACCAGCATACGGTCGCCTTCAAGCTGCACGGCGATCTCCGCGCCTTCTGGCAGGCCGCGGCAGATATCAAAGAATTTACGCGCCGGAACGGTGGTGGCGCCCGCTTCGTGCGGCTGAATCAGCGACACGCGCGCGACCATTTCCATTTCCAGATCGGTACCGGTTAGCGACAGCGTGCCGTCCGCGACCTGAAGCAGCAGGTTACCGAGAATCGGCAGCGTCGGACGACCACCTAACGGACCGCTCACCTGTTGCAGCGGTTTTAATAAATGTTCACGTTCTACGGTAAATTTCATAGCGTCACGAGGATAATGTTCTGATTAAATTGGAAAAATCTTCTTTAATGTCGTGGCTTTCTTCACGCAACTGCTCAATCTTACGGCAGGCGTGCAGCACGGTGGTATGGTCGCGGCCGCCAAACGCATCGCCGATTTCCGGCAGGCTGTGGTTGGTCAGCTCTTTGGCCAGCGCCATCGCCATCTGGCGTGGGCGCGCCACCGAACGGGAGCGGCGTTTGGACAGCAGGTCCGCTACCTTAATCTTGTAATACTCCGCCACCGTCTTTTGAATATTGTCGATGGTGACTAATTTTTCCTGCAGCGCCAGTAAATCGCGCAGCGCTTCGCGCACGAAATCAATGGTGATAGCCCGGCCGGTAAAGTTGGCGTTAGCAATGACGCGGTTCAGCGCCCCTTCCAGCTCACGCACATTCGAACGCAGACGCTTGGCGATAAAGAATGCGACTTCGCCCGGCAGGCGGATGTCGTTCTCATCGGCTTTTTTCATCAGGATCGCAACGCGGGTTTCCAGCTCAGGCGGCTCGATCGCCACCGTCAGGCCCCAGCCAAAGCGCGATTTCAGACGATCCTCAACGCCGTTGATCTCTTTTGGATAACGATCCGAAGTGAGGATGATCTGCTGATTACCTTCCAGCAGGGCATTAAAGGTGTGGAAGAACTCTTCCTGCGAACGCTCTTTATTGGCGAAGAACTGAATATCATCGATCAGCAGGGCGTCAACGGAGCGGTAATAGCGTTTAAATTCTTCGATGGCGTTGTTCTGCAGGGCTTTTACCATGTCCTGCACGAAACGCTCGGAGTGCATATAGACCACTTTAGCATTTGGCTTACGCGCCACAATGCCGTTGCCGACGGCGTGCAACAGGTGGGTTTTACCCAGACCGGTGCCGCCATATAGGAACAGCGGGTTATACGCGCCGCCAGGGTTATCGGCCACCTGACGCGCCGCCGCGCGTGCCAGCTGGTTAGATTTACCTTCGACGAAGTTATCAAACGTATGCTTGACGTTGACGTTGGAACGGTAGGTGGGCTCTGCCGGAGCCGGAACGTTATCCCAGCCCTGACGGGCGACAGCCGGCGCGACGCGCGCGGTTTGCACCTGAGCGGCCGGGATCGCCGTGGCGACGTTGGCCGTACCCTGGTGGGACGGCGCCGCAGGCTTCGCGCCCACTTCAAAGCGCAGCTGTGGGGCGTCCGCACCACAAAAGTCATTGAGGAGCCCATTGATATTATTAAGGTATTTGTCCCTTACCCAATCGAGCACAAAACGGTTTGGCGCATACAGTGCCAGCGTGTTATCGCTCAGTTCCGCCTGCAATGGGCGGATCCACATGCTGAATTCTGTGGCTGGTAACTCATCCTGCAATCGGGCAAGACACTGCTGCCAAAGCGAAAGTGACACGGCGGACTCCACTCGAACATAAAATCGATATAAAAGAAAAACTGAAACAATCGTGATTGTTGGCACACGTCGCAAGACCCTGCATTAGCCGAAAAAGCCCCTGCGCAAAAGGGGTGACGTGCGAACCGCTATTTGCGGTTTTACCCGGGACGGATCCGTGGATCGCGATCGGGACCGGGGATCATAGCCTAAACTGAGAAAGAGATCTTGTGTTTCTCAACAGATTCTTCCCGATTTATCCACAGGAGGATCGAAACCGGGTAAGTGTAATCGATCCTGGCGAGAGTGCGGCACGATTTCGCCCGCATATTGGAAAAATTAATGAGCTATGCCGGTTTTGAACAGAATCGATCTAACAAAGATCCTTTACGATCCTTGCGCTTTACCCGCCAGGCCGTATAATCCCCCACCCGGCGCGTAACGCCCGTTTTCGCAACTCGTCTCAGCTTATTTTTTGTGCGGCAAGGTGCGAGAAATAAGGAAAGAGAATTGACTCCGGAGTGTACAATTATTACAATCCGGCCTCTTTAATCACCCACGCTGAGGCGTAAGTCGTTCGAAGTTCGTTCGGGTCTACGCAAAAGTCAGTGAATTTATTCAAGTTTAGGTAGAAATCGCCATGAAACGCACTTTTCAACCGTCTGTACTGAAGCGCAACCGTTCTCACGGCTTCCGTGCTCGTATGGCTAATAAAAATGGTCGTCAGGTTCTGGCACGTCGTCGTGCTAAAGGCCGCGCTCGTCTGACCGTTTCCAAGTAATAAAGCTAACCCTGCGTGGTTAAGCTAGCATTTCCCAGGGAGTTACGTTTGTTAACTCCCAGTCATTTCACTTTCGTCTTCCAGCAGCCACAACGGGCTGGCACGCCGCAAATCACCATCCTCGGCCGCCTGAATTCGCTGGGGCATCCCCGCATCGGTCTTACCGTCGCCAAGAAAAACGTTAAGCGCGCGCATGAACGCAATCGGATTAAACGTCTGACGCGTGAAAGCTTCCGTTTACGTCAACATGAACTCCCGCCAATGGATTTCGTGGTGGTGGCAAAGAAAGGGGTTGCCGACCTCGATAACCGTGCTCTCTCGGAAGCGTTGGAAAAATTATGGCGCCGCCATTGTCGCCTGGCTCGCGGGTCCTGATAGGCCTTATCAGGGTCTATCAGCGCCTGATTAGTCCGCTACTCGGGCCGCACTGTCGTTTCACGCCAACCTGTTCTCAATACGGAATTGAGGCATTGCGCAGGTTTGGAGTGATAAAAGGCAGTTGGTTGACGGTGAAACGCGTATTAAAATGCCACCCTTTACACCCTGGTGGTGACGACCCCGTCCCGCCTGGACCATTTGATACCAGAGAACACTAACGATGGATTCGCAACGCAATCTTCTTATCATCGCTTTGTTGTTCGTGTCTTTCATGATCTGGCAAGCCTGGGAGCAGGACAAAAATCCGCAAACCCAGCAGCAGACCACGCAGACTACGACCACAGCAGCGGGTAGCGCCGCAGACCAGGGCGTACCGGCCAGTGGCCAGGGGAAACTGATTACGGTTAAAACTGATGTGCTTGATCTGACCATCAACACCAGCGGTGGTGATGTTGAGCAAGCGCTGCTTCCGGCTTACCCGAAAGCGCTGAAATCTACTGAACCGTTCCAGTTACTGGAAACCACGCCACAGTTTATCTATCAGGCACAGAGCGGCTTAACCGGTCGTGACGGCCCGGATAACCCGGCTAACGGCCCGCGTCCGCTGTATAACGCTGATAAAGATGCGTATGTACTGGCTGACGGCCAGAACGAAATCGTTATTCCGCTGACCTACACCGACAAAGCGGGCAACGTCTTCACCAAAACTTTCACCCTGAAACGCGGTGATTATGCGGTGAACGTTGGCTACAACGTGAAAAACGTCGGCGAAAAACCGCTGGAGATCTCCTCCTTCGGTCAGCTGAAGCAAACGGCAGCGCTGCCATCAAGCCGCGATACGCAAACCGGCGGTCTGTCTACCATGCACACCTTCCGTGGCGCGGCGTACTCCACTGCTGATTCGAAATACGAAAAATATAAATTCGATACTATCGTCGACAACGAAAACCTGAACGTCAGCACCAAAGACGGTTGGGTGGCGATGTTGCAGCAGTACTTCACCACCGCGTGGGTTCCGCATAACAGCGGCACCAACAACTTCTATACCGCTAACCTCGGTAATGGCGTTGTCGCTATCGGCTATAAATCACAGCCGGTACTGGTGCAGCCTGGTCAAACCGACAAGCTGGAAAGCGTGCTGTGGGTCGGCCCGGCTCTGCAGGATAAAATGGCTGCCGTCGCGCCGCACCTGGACCTGACCGTCGACTACGGCTGGCTGTGGTTCATCTCCCAACCGCTGTTTAAGCTGCTGAAATTCATCCACGGCTTCCTCGGCAACTGGGGCTTCTCGATTATCGTCATCACCTTTATCGTTCGTGGCATCATGTACCCGCTGACTAAAGCGCAGTACACCTCCATGGCGAAGATGCGTATGCTGCAGCCGAAGATTCAGGCAATGCGCGAGCGTCTGGGCGACGATAAACAACGTCAAAGCCAGGAAATGATGGCGCTGTATAAAGCTGAAAAAGTTAACCCGCTGGGTGGCTGCTTCCCGCTGATTATTCAGATGCCTATCTTCCTTGCGCTGTACTACATGCTGAGCGCCTCGGTTGAACTGCGTCATGCGCCGTTTATCCTGTGGATCCATGACCTGTCCGCGCAAGACCCGTACTACATCCTGCCGATCATCATGGGCGCGACCATGTTCTTCATCCAGAAGATGTCGCCGACCACCGTGACCGACCCGATGCAGCAGAAGATCATGACCTTTATGCCGGTCATCTTCACGGTGTTCTTCCTGTGGTTCCCGTCTGGTCTGGTGGTGTACTACATCGTCAGCAACCTGGTAACTATTATTCAGCAGCAGCTGATTTACCGTGGTCTGGAGAAGCGTGGCCTGCATAGCCGCGAGAAGAAAAAATCCTGATTCGGTGTAGGCCGGATAAGGCGAAGCCGCCATCCGGCAATGCGCGCCGGGTTGCCTGATGGCGCTAACGCTTATCAGGCCTACAATCAAAAGGCGGTCGAATGACCGCCTTTTTTTATTGCGATTTGAAGAGACATATCATGAGCCATAACGACACTATCGTCGCCCAGGCAACCCCACCGGGACGCGGGGGTGTGGGCATCCTGCGTATCTCCGGCCTTAAGGCGCGCGACGTCGCGCAGGCGGTACTCGGCAAGCTGCCGAAGCCGCGCTATGCCGACTATCTGCCGTTCAAAGACGCCGACGGTACGCCGCTGGATCAGGGGATTGCGCTGTGGTTCCCGGGACCCAATTCCTTTACCGGCGAAGATGTCCTCGAACTGCAGGGCCACGGCGGTCCGGTCATTCTGGATCTGCTGCTCAAACGTATTCTGACGTTGCCCGACGTTCGCATCGCCAATCCGGGCGAGTTTTCCGAGCGCGCGTTCCTCAACGACAAGCTCGACCTGGCGCAGGCAGAGGCCATCGCCGACCTTATCGACGCCAGCTCAGAGCAGGCGGCCCGTTCGGCGTTGAACTCCTTGCAAGGGGCCTTCTCCGCGCGTGTGAACCATCTTGTGGAAGCGCTCACTCACCTGCGCATCTACGTGGAAGCGGCGATTGATTTCCCGGATGAAGAAATTGATTTCCTCTCCGACGGTAAAATTGAAGCCCAACTGAACGACGTGATCGCCGATCTCGATGCAGTCCGCGCCGAAGCCCGTCAGGGCAGCCTGTTGCGTGAAGGGATGAAAGTGGTGATCGCCGGACGGCCAAACGCCGGTAAATCCAGCCTGCTAAACGCCCTGGCCGGACGAGAAGCGGCGATCGTCACCGATATCGCCGGCACCACCCGCGACGTACTGCGCGAACATATTCACATCGACGGTATGCCGCTGCATATCATCGATACCGCAGGCCTGCGTGACGCCAGTGATGAAGTGGAGCGCATCGGCATTGAACGCGCCTGGCAGGAAATTGAACAGGCGGATCGGGTGTTGTTTATGGTCGACGGCACCACCACCAGCGCCGTTGACCCGGCGGAGATCTGGCCGGACTTTATCGAGCGCCTGCCCGCTAAACTGCCGATTACCGTGGTGCGTAATAAAGCCGACGTCACCGGCGAAGCGCTGGGGCTCAGCGAAGTAAATGGCCACTCACTAATCCGCCTGTCGGCGCGTACCGGTGAAGGGGTCGAGGTGCTGCGCAACCACCTTAAGCAGAGCATGGGCTTCGATACCAACATGGAAGGCGGCTTCCTCGCCCGTCGTCGCCACCTGCAGTCGCTGGAAACGGCAGCGAACCATCTGCAGCAGGGCAAAGCCCAACTGCTGGGCGCCTGGGCCGGGGAACTGCTGGCGGAAGAGCTGCGTCTGTCGCAACAGGCATTAAGCGAAATCACCGGCGAATTTACCTCTGACGACCTGCTGGGCCGCATCTTCTCCAGTTTCTGCATCGGTAAGTAAGCGTTACTGGTAAGCATCTACTAACCCGCCATAACATTCTGTTATGGCGGGTTTTTTATTTAATGTCCCTAATCACATCAACTCTGTGAAGCAATCACCTGTTTTTCCTTTCAGGAAAAGAGTGTTGTCCAAATGGCAACTCGTACTCCCTGGCGCTAGCCACTATGCTGTACGCCAATCTTATCGCGAGGGTCCTATGGCACGCTTTCTTATCTGCAGTTTCGCTTTGGTGCTGCTCTATCCATCCGGCATTGATATGTATCTGGTCGGCCTACCGCGCATCGCCCAGGATCTTGGCGCCAGCGAGGCGCAGCTGCATATCGCCTTCTCGGTCTATTTAGCCGGTATGGCTACCGCGATGCTTTTTGCCGGGCGCGCGGCGGATAAATCCGGGCGTAAACCGGTCGCGATTTTCGGCGCCATCACCTTCATACTGGCCTCGCTACTGTGCTCGCAGGCGCATAACAGCACGCATTTCCTGATCGGCCGCTTTATCCAGGGGATCGGCGCGGGAAGCTGCTACGTCGTCGCATTTGCCGTTCTGCGCGATACGCTGGACGAGCGCCGCCGCGCCAAGGTACTGTCGCTGCTTAATGGCATTACCTGCATCATTCCCGTTCTCGCGCCGGTACTTGGTCATCTGATCATGTTGAAATATCCGTGGCAGAGCCTGTTCTACACCATGACAGGCATGGGGGTGATGGTAGGGTTATTGTCGGTGTTTATCCTGCGCGAGACGCGCCCGACAACGCATCCGCAGGCAGGCGCACAGCATAATGCCACTGCTGAATCGCTGCTAAACCGGTTTTTCCTCAGCCGCATAGTCATTACGACTCTCAGCGTCACCGCAATTCTGACCTACGTGAACGTCTCTCCGGTACTGATGATGGAAGAGATGGGTTTCGACCGCGGAACTTATTCAATGGCGATGGCGCTGATGGCGATGGTCAGCATGGCCGTGTCGTTCTCCACGCCGTTCGCCCTGACGCTGTTTAAACCACGCACCCTGATGCTGACCTCGCAGACGTTGTTCCTTGTCGCTGGCGTGGTATTGAGCCTCGCCGCCAGCCAGCCCCTCACCATGCTGGGATTAGGCATGATCTGCGCGGGTTTCTCGGTCGGCTTTGGCGTCGCGATGAGCCAGGCGCTAGGTCCTTTCACGCTGCGCGCGGGCGTCGCCAGTTCCGCTCTCGGTATCGCTCAGGTCTGTGGCTCTTCGCTGTGGATTTGGCTGGCGGCTATCATCGGGCTGAGCGCCATGAATATGCTGATCGGGATACTCATTGCCTGTAGCATAGTCAGTATTGTTCTGATACTGGTCGTCTCGCCGGCGCGCGCGACGCAAGATAATGAAGAAATCCCTGTCGAGTCTCGATCTTAATCTCCTGCTGTGCCTGCAGCTTCTGACCCAGGAGCGCAGCGTCACCCGCACGGCGAAACGGATGAACGTTTCGCCGTCGGCGGTGAGTAAATCATTGGCCAAGCTACGCGCCTGGTTTGACGATCCGCTATTTGTTAAAACCCCACTAGGGCTGGCGCCAACGCCGTTAATGAGCAGCATGGAGCAGGATCTCGCCGACTGGATGCAGATGGGCAATCAGATCCTCGATAAACCGCATCACACCATGCCAAGCGGCCTGAAGTTTGAGCTGGCGGCAGAATCGCCGCTGCTGATGATCCTGTTCAACACCCTCTCCCAGCAAATTTATCAACGTTATCCACAGGCGCTGATCCGCTTACGCAACTGGGATTACGACTCGCTGGATGCGATCATTCGCGGCGAGGTCGATATCGGTTTTTGCGGCCGGGAAACCCATCCCCGTTCGCGCGAACAGCTGAGCCTGCTGCCGTGGTATATCGATTTTGATATCCTGTTTAGCGACCTGCCGCAGGTGTGGCTGCGCGCCGATCATCCGGCGCTTAATGAAGAGTGGAATCTGGAAACATTCCTGCGCTATCCGCACATCAACATCTGCTGGGAACAGAGCGATACCTGGGCGCTGGATGATGTGTTACATGATCTGGGCTACAAGCGCACCGTCGCGCTAACCTTACCCGGCTTTGAACAGTCATTGTTTATGGCGGCGCAGCCGAATCACACCATGATAGCCACCGCGCCGCGCTATTGTCAGCACTATAATCAGCAACACCATCTGCCGCTGGTATCGCGCCCGCTGCCGCTGGAGCCGCAGCTACTGGAAAAAATGCGCGTGCCGTTCACCCTGCTGTGGCATAAGCGTAATAGCTATAATCCAAAGATCGTATGGCTCAGAGAGACCCTTAAACAGCTCTATTCCAATACGCTGTAGGGAATTTGCCCATCATCCTCACGTTGTTGCGCAAGAAATTGTAAAAGTCAGACATTATCCCTTCTCAAGGAAGAATTTCCGCATTAAAACCTGCTCATTGTGAGCGATAATATCATTCACAATTTTTATCTCTGACCATTAATCACGGAGCGACGAATGGCAACGCATTTTGCAAGAGGGATACTCAACACCAGGGAGCCGCTATCGACGCGTTTGTCGGCGGCATGTCATCAATCCGCACGTAACCTACCCGAATACCGACAGAGCCGCTATCGCGCCTCGCGTTCGCTGCTCGCTGAACTGCTTTTCATGCTTTATGGTATCGGCGAGCTGCCGGAAATCATCAGCGAACCCAATGGACGGCCCGTATTTCGCGATCCCCACCTTCCCCGCTTTTCCATCTCTTATGCCGGGAATATCGTCGGCGTAGCGCTAACGACCGAAGGTGACTGCGGTCTCGATATGGAACTGCAGCACGCCTCGCGTGGCGTCCATCCGCTACATGCCGCCGATCGCTATGTCTTCAATAGCAATGAGAATTTATGGATTAACATCCAGCACGATCCGGATGAAGCCCGCGCCCAACTGGTCGCGCTGCGCCGCAGCGTGCTGAAGCTCACCGGTGAAGCCCCGGTACGAGTACAACTGCTGCCGGGGTCTGGTCGCCTGCGTACCGCTGGCACCCAATCGATTGAAGCCATCTGTGATGCCGAAACGCTGCTGGTGTGGTCAATTGCCGTCACCCCGAATATCGGGCCGCTGAAGGTCTGGGAATTCGATAGTAAAGAGGGCTGGCGCTGCCTGCCTGATGCGCAAACGCGCGCCAAAGAGACTGACGCGCGCCTGATGCGCTTTACCAGCTTACCGGTAGAAAAAGTATTCTCCCTCAACTGACCGGTTTAGCCGGCCATCATGATGCAAAGGAGCACTCATGTCTGATACGTTGAAAGTTGTTACGTTACTCGGAAGTCTGCGCAAAGGTTCTTTTAATGCCATGGTTGCGCGTACGCTGCCAGGCATTGCGCCTGCGGGCATGGAAATCTCCGCGCTGCCGTCGATCGGCGATATCCCGCTGTACGATGCCGATATCCAACAGGAAGAGGGGTTCCCGCAGAGCGTGCAGGAGATCGCGAAACAAATCCGCGAAGCGGACGGCGTGGTGATCGTTACCCCGGAATATAACTACTCGGTACCCGGCGGCCTGAAGAACGCCATCGACTGGCTCTCACGTCTACCGGAGCAGCCGCTGGCCGGTAAGCCGGTGCTGATCCAGACCAGCTCAATGGGCGCTATCGGCGGGGCTCGCTGCCAGTATCATCTGCGCCAGATTCTGGTCTTCCTCGATGCGATGGTCATGAACAAGCCGGAATTTATGGGCGGCGTGATTCAGAACAAAGTCGATCCGCAGGCGGGTGAAGTGGTCGATCAGAGCACGCTGGACCATCTGCGCGGCCAGCTGACCGCCTTTGGCGATTATATTCAGCGGGTAAAAGCATAAAAAAAGCCCGGCAGCGATGCCGGGCCATTTCATCATGCGTGCGGATCAATGCGCATCGATAAAGACAATTTTCAGCACGAACAGCAGCGAAACGATAATCACGCACGGGCTGAGTTCACGCAGACGGCCAGTGCCAATCTTCATCACGCAGTAGGAAATAAAGCCCAGGGCGATACCTTCGGTGATCGAGAAGCTGAACGGCATCATCACCGCGGTGATAAACGCCGGTACCGCTTCCGTCAGGTCATCCCACTTCACGCGCGCCAGGCTTGAGGTCATCAGCACGCCAACGTAAATCAGCGCCCCGGCGGCGGCATAGGCCGGAACCATCCCCGCCAGCGGCGACAGGAAGATGACCAGCAGGAACAGAATACCCACGACAACGGCGGTCAGGCCGGTACGCCCGCCAACGGAAACGCCGGAGGAGGATTCGATATAGGCCGTAACCGAAGAGGTGCCAATAAAGGAGCCGGCGACGGACGACACGCTATCGACGAACAGCGCCTGCTTCATGCGCGGGAATTTACCCTGCGCATCCGCCAGCCCGGCTTTATCGGTAACGCCAATCAGGGTGCCGGAGGAGTCGAACAGGTTAACCAGCATGAACGAGAAGATCACGCCCGCCAGGCCAAGGTTCAACGAACCGGCCAGATCGACCTGCCCCACAACCGAGGTTACGCTCGGCGGCGCGGAGACGATGCCGGTATAGTGCACATCGCCGAGCATCCAGCCCAACAGGGTGGTGACCACGATGGAGACCAGCACGGCAGCATGAATATTACGCGACGCCAGGATAGCGATAATAAAGAATCCGAGCACGCCCAGCAGCACGCTGTGGGAGGTCAGGTTACCGATGCTGACCAGCGTGTCCTGGTTCGCCACGATAACGCCAGCGTTCTTCAGGCCCATCATGCCGATAAACAACCCGATACCGCTGGTAATGCCCACGCGCAGGCTCACCGGGATATTGGCAATCATCCAGTAGCGTACGCGGAAGAGGGTCAGCAGCAGCAGGCCAACGGCGCCCCAGAAAATCGCGCCCATCCCCACCTGCCACGGCAGGCCCATCGCCTGAACCACCACGAAGGCAAAGAAGGCATTCAGACCCATCGCTGGCGCCAGCGCCACCGGCAGATTCGCGAACAGACCCATCAGGATGCTGCCGAAGGCCGCGATCAGACAGGTGGTCACAAAGACAGCGCTGGTATCCATACCCGCCACGCCAAGAATTTGTGGGTTCACGAAGACGATGTAGACCATCGTCAGGAACGTGGTGAAACCGGCGATCGCTTCAGTGCGCACCGTGGTGCCGTGCTCGCGCAGTTTAAATACGCGCTCCAGCAGACCCTGGCCAGAAGACTGGCTGGTTTGTTGTTGACTCATTATCGGTTTCCGAACGTAAAAGGAGGGAAAATTCGAGGCTATCCTATACCAAATTACGGCACCAGGCGCGGTTGTATGGTAATTTTTTTCATTTATTTTGCTTATACGGCAACGATTGCGTCGCGGCATTGAGCATTACGAAAACGTTAAACTTGTTAAACTGGAAAGAGTATGACCCAACCACAAGCAGTATTTTTCGATTGTGACGGCACGCTGGTCGACAGCGAGGTGATTTGCTCACGCGCCTATGTTCACATGTTTCAAGAATTCGGTATTACGCTGGATTTAGCCGATATTTTTAAGCGCTTCAAGGGCGTTAAGCTGTACGAGATTATCGACACCATCAACGCTGAATATGGCGTTAACCTGCAGAAAGAGACTCTGGAGCCGGTGTATCGCGCCGAAGTCGCCCGTCTGTTCGATAGCGAGCTGGAGGTCATCCCCGGCGCCGCTGCACTGCTGGACGCGGTGAAGATCCCGATGTGCGTGGTGTCGAATGGCCCGGTCAGTAAAATGCAGCATTCGCTCGGTAGAACGCAGATGCTGCACCACTTCCCCGACCGGCTGTACAGCGGTTACGACATTCAGCGCTGGAAACCCGACCCGGCGCTGATGTTCCATGCGGCAGAGGCCATGCAGGTACAAGTCGAAAACTGTATTCTGGTTGATGATTCCAGCGCAGGAGCCCAATCGGGGATCGCCGCGGGTATGGAAGTCTTTTACTTCTGCGCCGACCCGCACAACCAACCGATCGATCATCCAAAGGTAACGACCTTCACCGATTTAGCTGAGCTGCCGGCATTGTGGAGAGCGCGTGGCTGGGATATTACTCGTTAAGACCCGGCGTCGCTACGCTCGGCCGGGCTACGGTTGATCACAACGGTAGCCCCGCTGGCCAGCGGCTTTTTAGTGCTGCAATTCCGCCGCTGCTGCTTTATCCGCAATAATCACCAACGAAGGGTGCAATTTGAGCACCGATGCCGGCACCTGTTCGCTGACCGGGCCTTCCACCACCTGCTTTAGCGCTTGCGCTTTCGCCGCGCCGCTGACAATCAGCAGCAGGTTTTTTGCCGCCATCACGCTTTTCGGCCCCATGGTGACATAGCTATCCGGCACCACGTTGAAATCGCCCCCCATTTCACCGTTCGCAACAATGCCAACCAGATCCCCATGAATCGGTACTTCAACCGTCTCATCATGAAAGCGCGTGGTGTTCGGCAGGTTGCCGCAAAAATGGCCGTCGGCGCCCAGCCCCAGCACAATCAGGTCAAGACCGCCGACCTCTTCCAGGCGGCGATCGTGTTGAGCCGCATTCTCCAGCGTCAATTTGTGAATGTTCTCTTCTTTGATTTGCGCTGGGGTAAAAAACAGCTGGCGCAGGTTGGAAATCGTCACCCCTTCACGCTGCTGGCCGCGAAAAGGAATCTCATCAAAGTTGTAATAGTGAACCCGATCATAGAATGATTTCCCTTTGATGGCTGCCACCAAATGCTCATACATACGCTTCGGCGTACTCCCCGCCGTCACCGCCAGATTCATTCGTCGCGGCATCGTGATATAGCCTAAAAGATGATGGCAGGCGACCAGGCTCATCTCTTCATAATCTTCCGTCACAATCAATTTCATCTCATCTTCCTTTACTGGTTGAGACAGGGGGCGCCATGCCCCCTGACGGTTATTTAAAGAGCTTTTGCACAAACTCGGCATAGGCCGGACGCCAGACGTCCATTTCATGATTCAGGCCGGGATAAGAGTGGTAATCAAATTTGATCTTCTGCTTTTCCAGTTCGCTTTTCAGGCCTGCAATATCTTTGCCAGTGACGGAGTCTTTTTCGCCAACCACCAGCGTAAAGTTACGCAGTTGCTTATTGATGGCGTCAGGGTTATTCAACTGCGCCTCCACGCCAGCGTCGGGAACCGTAGTTGTCGTAACCCCGCTTAAGGTGGCAAGCCACCCGAAGCTCTCAAGATGGTTCATCCCGGACACCAGCGCCTGGTAACCGCCCTGCGACAGCCCCGCCAGCGCCCGGCCGTCGGCATCTTTACGCACGTTAAATCGGGAATCGATCAGCGGAATGATGTCGTGCATCAGTTCGTTGTCTGCGGCTTTCGCATTGAGTGGATAGAAGTTTTTACGCCGCTCCTGCGGCGGGAAGTTTTCCGCGATCGCTTGAGGAATATCGGTTTCGGTATCCGGCACCACCACCAGCATCGGCTTGATTTTGCCCTCCGCCAGCAGATTATCCATCATTTGCGGGATGCGTCCCTGGTCGATGGCCGACAGACCGCTATCGCCAAAACCGTGGTAGAA
The DNA here is from genome assembly GCF_050600755.1 of Klebsiella sp. 141162. Taxonomy (NCBI): domain Bacteria; kingdom Pseudomonadati; phylum Pseudomonadota; class Gammaproteobacteria; order Enterobacterales; family Enterobacteriaceae; genus Klebsiella; species Klebsiella sp. 141162. Next base: position 481,366 of record NZ_JAQIRI010000003.1, read on the forward strand.
ATAGAGCACCGGCAAAGGCTCGCCGCTGCCGTTATAGCCCGGTGGCGTCCAGACGTAGACGCGACGCTCTGACTTAAGCGCCGTCGAATGGTAGGTGACGGTACGCAGATCGCCGTGCGGGACCGCCCGATCGTCAAGAATGCTGCCGGGCACCAGGATCAGGCTGGTATTCACCTGGCGTTGCGGTTTCTGGTAGCGGCTGCCGGTATCGACGGAACGAAAACCGTCCACATCAAAGTAGTACTCATAAAGATTGGCGGCCAGGCGATCGCTTTTCCACGTCCATACGCCCTGGGTGTCTTTGGTCATGTCATGAGAGACAAAGGTATCCGGCGTCGACCCCGTGACGACGGAAACGCGCCTGGCATCGGGGGCAAATAATCGGAAAGTCACGCTGTTATCCGTATTCACCTGAGTAATATATTGGCTGACAGGAATAGCGGCATCAGGCATCGTCGGCAGCGGTGCGGCGTGCGCAGTAAATGTGGCGCCAGCCAGCGCCAGGGCGAAGTAAATTGCATGTCGTTTCATTTTGATTCCTTTTTACGTTTTTATTAGCAGGCGCTTGCGGCCTTACCACCAAATTTCAGCCTGCGCGCCGACCGCGAACTGGTCGTTCTTGCCATCTTCAAAAACCGCGGTGGTATTGTTAGCAGCCTTATCCAGATCGATATCTTCGGCTTTAATATAAGTCGCATAAAAACGGATTTCCGGGCGCGAGGTCAGCATACTGGTATTAACTTTGAAGGTATGGAATAAGGTGGTCTTATAACCGGATTCGTTATATTTCTTGCCCGTCACATCTTTGTTCTGCTGTTTGAAGTAGCCCAATTCAACGCCGGTCTGATTATATTTATTCCAGATATATGCCGGACGGACCACGGCGCGAATAGATTCAAAGTCTGAATGGGCGCCGGTTTCATAGCTATAGATGTCATTACCAAATGAGTAGACGATTGCATTCGCCATAATGACATCATCACGCAGATAGGTTTCCCCCTGCGAGGTTAAGCGCACGGCGGTGCCGTTGGTATGATCGCCATAATAACGCCCATTATTGGTGGTATATGGGCTCGAACCGGCATAGCGCGAGAAGCTGCTGGCGATGGAGTTGTTCGCCAGTAATAATGAGAACTCGTTAAAGCCGCCGTTATCAAATTTCTGCGTTAATGAGGTGCCCACCATCCAGGTATCTTTCCATTGGTAGTAACCTTCATTCCCCTCTTTATATTTCTCTGATGAGCTTTGATTGGCGGCGACATAGCGCCCGCTCACCATCAGCGAGGCTTTATCCCACAGCGGAATATCTTTGTAACGCACATCCAGGGTATTGGTATTAATTTGCTGCTTATTAGTCAAAGAGCGGTCATAGTCATCGATGTCTTCGCGCACCAGCGCGATATCAAATTTACCGGCGCCCACCTTCCAGTTTTCAAGCCCCACGCCAGCCGCCGCATCGGTTCTTTGCGTTTTCCAGTCCAGCATCTGGATCTCGATTTTCGGCGCGCCGTGCTTACCGACCCAGAAATCCGCTTCCGGGGCAAACGGCAGAAAGCCTTTGGTGTTGACGTACATATCCGAGAACTGAAGGTAGTTTTCGCCGCCGGCATTGTCGCCAAACCAGCCGGTAGAATACTGCTGACCCACATTGCCATCGAGCATCACGATGGCATCCACACGTTTGTCACCCTCCTGAAAAACGCGCTGTTTAAGCTGTAAATCAAACCAGCCGGAATACTCGTTACCCAAACGGCCAAGCGAGCCGATGGCCCACGATTTTGGCGAACCGTGCGAGGCGGTCCCCCAGCCAGAACGGTAATAGCCGTTATAGCTAAAGCCGATTTCATCTTTTACAAACTTGCTAAAATCTTTCAGCGTCATGGCGCTATAGGTTGGCTCACCGCCCTGCGCCGGCTGTTCATTTTTGACCAGTACCGCATCCGGCTTAGCGGCCGCTTGGGTCGCCGTGGGCGCTTTCGCACTCTGGCTCTTCTGGCTATTTTCCGGTTGCGACCAGGCGGCCCAGACCTGGTTCCTTTTTTTCTCCTGATCCTGATATTTCTTGAGTTCTTTTTGCGTGTCCTGAAGCGCTTTTTCCAGAAGCTCCAGCCGTTGTTCAACCGTAAGTTGCCCGGCAATAAGATTTGTTGAATAAGAAAGCGGCGCCAGCAAAACCATCGCCGAAGCGATCATATTTCTTCTAATCATAATAATCCCTTATATAAGCATTGGCGTAAATGAAACACGTAACAAATAAATAGCGTTATGTTTTTAATAAACTGCATTAATACCATTCCACGTAACTGCAGCTTTTATTTTCCTGCCGAATAAGTGGCAAAAAAAAACCTGAAGGAGACCATCTGCATTAACAGATAATCCTCTTCAGGTTTTGCCCGCTCATTGCGGTAACAACCCTTATCACCAAACCATTCAGCGTCTAAAACAAAAAAACCTGACATCGCCGCCTGGGGCAATATCAGGTTTTGCCTGCTGTCGCAGTAACAATCCATTTGACCTTCTGAGCAGCAACGCCCGGTCAGTGGGAAAGATTGTTACGCGATAAAATTTAAAACTCAAATAGCCAGAGTATTAATTGTGACGATAATCGCAGCAATATGTCAGCGATGCAGACAATCATTGTTGATTCTGATTATTCCCTTTACCAGAATCAACCATCATGATCTTTACTCTTTCGGATCTTTACCCGCGAGCAGTTTATCCAGTTCGTCGCCGCCTACGTGACGGAAATCCTGGCCTTTAACGAAGTAGAAAATATATTCGCAGATATTCTGACAGCGATCGCCGATACGCTCGATGGAACGCGCGCAGAACAACGCGGTCAGGACGCTCGGAATGGTGCGTGAGTCTTCCATCATGTAGGTCATCAGCTGGCGCACGATGCCTTCATATTCCTGGTCGACTTTCTTATCTTCACGATAGATGCGTACCGCCTCATCAAGATCCATACGCGCAAAGGCATCCAGCACGTCATGCAGCATCTGCACGGTATGGCGGCCCAGCGACTCAAGGCTCACCAGCAGCGGCTGGTGCTGCTGAGAAAACTTCTCCAGCGCGGTACGGCAGATTTTATCCGCCACGTCGCCAATACGTTCCAGCTCGGCGATAGTCTTGATGATCGCCATCACCAGGCGCAGGTCGCTGGCGGTCGGCTGACGTTTAGCGATGATGCGCACGCAGGCCTCGTCGATCGCCACTTCCATCATATTGACCTGCTTGTCGCCGTCGATTACGCGCTTCGCCAGATCGCTGTCCTGATTGTGCATCGCGGTGATCGCATCAGAAAGCTGCTGCTCCACCAGCCCACCCATGGTCATCACCTGGGTGCGAATGTACTCCAGCTCTGCGTTGAACTGGCCGGAAATATGTTTATTAAGATTTAAGTTATCCATGATGTCTCCTGATTGCCCATCGGGTTAGCACCTGAAAGCAGAAGGGCAATCAACCGTAGCGGCCAGTAATATAATCTTCAGTTTGCTTCTTAGCGGGCTTGGTAAACAGATCGTCCGTGTTGCTGAATTCAATCAGCTCGCCAAGATACATAAATGCCGTATGGTCGGAACAACGCGCAGCCTGCTGCATGTTGTGGGTAACGATAACGACGGTGTAATCCTGCTTCAGCTCGGTGATAAGTTCCTCGATGCGCCCGGTGGAGATCGGGTCCAGCGCTGAGCAAGGTTCATCGAGCAACAGCACTTCCGGGCGAATCGCGATACCGCGGGCGATACACAGACGCTGCTGCTGACCACCGGAGAGAGAATACCCGCTCTGGTGCAGTTTATCTTTGGTTTCATTCCATAATGCGGCTTTGGTCAACGCCCACTGCACGCGCTCGTCCATATCGGCTCGCGACAGCTTCTCAAACAGGCGCACGCCGAAGGCGATGTTGTCGTAGATGGACATCGGAAACGGCGTCGGCTTCTGGAATACCATCCCCACTTTCGCGCGCAGCAGCGCGATATCCTGGGTATTGGTGAGAATATTGTCGCCATCCAGCAGAATTTCGCCTTCCGCACGCTGCTCCGGGTACAGCTCAAACATCTTGTTGAACGTACGCAGCAGAGTGGATTTACCGCATCCTGACGGGCCGATAAACGCCGTCACCTGGTTCTTAGCGATATCCAGGTTGATGTTCTTCAGGGCATGGAATTTGCCGTAGTAGAAGTTCAGGTCACGAACTGAAATTTTACCCGGATTCGCGTTCACCATACTCATCTCAATCTCTTCCTCATTCGGCGCCGCTTAGGCCGCGCCGCAAAAATTAACCGTGTTTCTTCTTCGCGAAGACAACGCGCGCCAGAATATTCAGCAGCAAGACGCACAGGGTGATAATCAATACCCCGGCCCATGCCAGTTGCTGCCATTCCGCGAACGGACTCATGGCAAATTTAAAAATGGTCACCGGCAGGTTGGCGATCGGCTGCATCATATCGGTGCTCCAGAACTGGTTGGAGAGCGCGGTGAACAGCAGCGGCGCCGTCTCCCCGGCGATACGGGCAATGGCCAGCAGGATACCGGTCATAATGCCGGATACCGACGCCTTAAGGGTGATCGCGGAAATCATCTTCCACTTCGGCGTCCCCAGCGCATAGGCTGCTTCACGCAGGCTATCCGGCACCAGCTTCAGCATGTTTTCAGTGGTACGAATCACGATTGGCACCTGCAGCAGCGCCAGCGCGATAACGCCCGCCCAGCCGGAGAAATGCTGCATCTGCGCCACCACGATGGTGTAGACAAACAGACCCACGACGATAGACGGCGCGGAAAGCAGAATATCGTTGATAAAGCGGATGATTTCCGCCAGTACCGACTTACGGCCATATTCCGCCAGATAGATACCGGCCATGATACCCAGCGGCGTACCAAAGACGGTCGCCCACAGGATCAGCAGGCCGCTGCCCGCCAGGGCGTTCGCCAGACCGCCGCCCGCGGTATTCGGCGGCGGCGTCATTTCGGTGAACAGCGCCAGGCTCATGCCGTCGATGCCACGCGTGATGGTCGACATCAGGATCCAGATAAGCCAGAAGAGGCCGAATGCCATGGTCGCCATCGACAGGGTCAGGGCGATGCGGTTCTTCAGGCGGCGCTTAGCCTGCATCTTGCGACGGGATTCCGCCAGTTCGGCGGTGGTTTGCAATTCGATCGTTGCCATTAGCGTGCCCCCTCGTTCTTAGCGAGACGCATAATCATGAACTTCGACGCGGCCAGAACGATAAAGGTGATAACGAACAGGATCAGGCCCAGTTCCATCAGCGCCGCTACGTGCAGGCCGCTTTCCGCTTCCGCGAATTCATTGGCCAGCGCCGAGGTAATACTGTTGCCCGGCATATACAGCGAAGCGCTGTCGAGCTGATAGGTGTTGCCGATGATAAAGGTGACCGCCATGGTTTCGCCCAGCGCGCGGCCCAGGCCGAGCATGACGCCGCCAATCACCCCGTTTTTGGTGAACGGCAGCACAATGCGCCAAATCACCTCCCACGTGGTGCAGCCGATCCCATATGCGGACTCTTTCATCATCACCGGCGTCTGCTCGAAGACGTCACGCATTACCGCGGCGATATAAGGAATGATCATGATGGCCAGAATGACGCCGGCCGCCAGGATGCCGATACCGAACGCCGGGCCGGCAAACAGCGCGCCGACAAAGGGGATCGTCGAAAGGACGTTGCCGACTGGTTCCTGGAAGTAAGTCGCAAACAGCGGGGCGAAAATAAACAGGCCCCACATGCCGTATACGATACTCGGGATCGCCGCCAGCAGCTCAATAGCGATACCCAGCGGGCGTTTTAGCCAGGCTGGGGAGAGTTCAGTCAGGAACAGCGCGATGCCGAAGCTCACCGGAACGGCGATCAACAACGCGATAATGGAGGTAACCAGAGTCCCGTAAATCGGTACCAGCGCACCGAAGATCTCATTCGGCGCATCCCACTCTTTGGTCCACAAAAAGGAAAAGCCAAATTTCTGAATACTTGGCCATGAAGAGATGATGAGGGAAACGATGATGCCACCCAGCATCAATAGCACAATCAGCGCAGCCAGTTTTACCAGCGCGCTGAAGATCATGTCACCCTTTTTCCCCGGAGGGTTGAATGCCGGCTTGCTTGCAGCCATAGGTTACTCTTTAAGTTCGGGCCCAAAAAGCCAGCATTTTACTGAGCTTACGGGCAAAGGTAATGCTATACCCGAAATAATTCGAGCTGCAGGAAGCTAGCCGGCAGCTCGACATTCCGCGGGTATTAGTACAGCGCTTTACCGCTGCTGTCTTTCACGTTGGTTTTCCATGCGGCGCGAACCTGCTCAACCACGCTGTCCGGCAGGCTGGCATAATCCAGCGCATTCGCTTCTTTGCCGCCGTTTTTATATGCCCAGTCGAAGAACTTCAGCACTTCCGCGGTATTCTCCGGCTTATTGGAGGCCTTGTGGACGAGGATGAAAGTGGTTGAGGTGATCGGCCATGCATTTTCACCTTTCTGGTTAGTCAGGTCCTGAGCGAAGGACTTGCTCCAGTCGATACCTTTCGCCGCATTAGCGAAGTTATCTTCCGTCGGGCTGACCGGCTTGCCGTCAGCGGACAGCAGTTTGGTGTAAGCCAGGTTATTCTGCTTAGCGTAAGCATACTCGACGTAGCCGATCGCGCCCGGCAGACGCTGAACGAAGGCCGCGATACCGTCGTTGCCTTTACCGCCCAGACCGGTCGGCCAGTTTACGGTAGAGCCTGCGCCAATTTTAGATTTCCACTCTTCGTTCACTTTCGCCAGATAGCTGGTGAAGACGAAGGAAGTACCGGAACCATCCGCGCGGCGAACCACAGCGATGTTCTGAGCCGGTAGCTTCAGGCCAGGGTTGAGTTTAGCGATCGCTTCGTCATCCCATTTTTTGATTTTGCCCAGGTAGATGTCGCCGAGGGTTTTACCATCCAGCACCAGCTCCCCGGATTTAACGCCCGGCAGGTTAACCGCCAGCACCACGCCGCCGATCACGGTCGGGAACTGGAACAGGCCTTCCTGCGCCAGTTTGTCATCAGCCAGAGGAGCATCAGAAGCACCGAAATCCACGGTGTTGGCAATAATCTGTTTAACGCCGCCAGAGGAACCAATACCCTGGTAGTTAACTTTATTGCCCGTTTCTTTCTGATAGGTATCAGCCCATTTGGCATACACCGGAGCAGGGAAAGTTGCACCTGCGCCAGTCAGGCTTGCTGCTGCGAAAGCAGAGAAAGCGCTCATCGATAAGGTCGCGGCGACAACTGTTGCGACGGTGGTACGCATAACGTTCATAATGTCTCCTGCTGGGATTCGTAAACCGTTGTTTCGAAGCTATGGTGAGCAAAATAGGACAAACAGGTGACAGTAAAATGTACGAATTATGACAGTTTTATGACACACCAGGGGAAAGTAAGAAAACCTAAAATAAAATTAATAATATCAATTAATTACATTTTTATCTTTTGGTCATATGACAGGAAGATTTTGCTTTTATTACATGATTATGGATAACGTAAAATCATCTGGCAACGTTGAGATGTTGGGCAACCATAGCAAGCCTGATCGTACGGCGATAAAGCGTAAACAGGGTAAAAGCCGTTCCATTCATCAATCTACGGCCTAACCAGAGTACGGCTATCTCACACATAAAAAGAATGACCTTATTGGCAGCAATAGCTTCATCTGCGATGACGGCAAGCGCCAGCACTATACAAAAAATAAACAAATTGGCGAGATATAGGTACATAAAAATACGTAATCCAACAGCATGACCTCGACCTACTAACCCTGCAGCTACGCTAGTTATAACAATAACCCCTAAGAGCAGCGGAAAGTAGAAAGCCAGAAAACGGGGCGGAGTAAGTTGGAGACTCTGCAATATAAAAGCCGCATTAACTGAAAAAATAACAATTAATATCAAATAAATACAAGCAGGAACTAGCGGAGAAGGTGATAAGCGTTGCCCATGAGACAAGCTCATCATATCTGTTGTTGTATGCTGCGCGATCTCATCTCTATCTCTTCGCTTGATAAGTTGATCGATTTCCACACCATGCTTGAGAAGCGCTAAGAAATTATTACCACATAAGTTTTTCATTTTAGAATCGCAAACGATTGAATTGTCCCTATTACGTAATCACCAGTTTTTTTAAGGCTCCCAGGTGAACCAATGACTCCACTCACCGCACTTCCCGAAAAAGCAGTCATACTCGATAATGCACTAATTAGTTGTTTTTTAAGCTCTTTCTGGATCGGCTCAATAGGGTAACGTTTAGGATAAACTCCAGCCCGAATCAATGCTTTTATTTCTTTATTAGAAATACCGGGATTTTGTGTTTTTATAATTAACTCGGTTAAACGAGCCCGATCCTGCCTCGGCCATGCTTTAAGCCACTTTTTTGCTTCTAAAGAAGAAATCGCTTTCATACTTTTATAAGTTTTTAAAACATCAAGCAATGCACCAGCAGCAGAAGCAAGAGAGATGACATCCAACGCCGTTGACGTTGATGTATACCAATCTTCCGAATCCAACCAACCTGTTAACGCAGAATTATTGAACTCAATATCCCATAGCCTTATCACACCATTGATACATTGCGCAGTTGTTGCCACCGCACCTGCATACCCTAATATCGCAAATGCGCTTGATGCTCCAGCAGTAACTGCAGTAGCACCAGTACCGATAATAAAAACACCCGCAGTTAACAGAGCACCGCCACAAGATAGTGCTGTTGACGATATTTCCGAACTTAATGACGGCTCAGATATAGCTTTCTTAATACTTTGCTCAGAAGAGTATGTATCTCTACGATTAAGTTTTGTGACTATTACATGGGTTATCTGATTTCGCGATGAGTTAGCATAACAACGGGAAGCCCGGACGAGATAACTCATTCTTCCATCATTAAATATGATACCTACTTGATTAAAATCACGGGTGCAATCTAATGCGGAACCTAGAGCGCGGAAATCAAAGTCAGAGCCAGATGTATTACCCATCCAGCGAGAAAAGTCATAATTTAATAACTTATTTTCTGAAATAGAGAAGAGAGAACTCATAGCATTCCTTGCATTGGCGTTTAGTATAAAAACTATACGACATACTCGTGTATGTAAACACTCCCTATAAGAAAACAGAGAAAAAACAAGAAAACAGGACAATTCCTATTTTGTGTATAGTATTAAAATAAAATCAAAAATAGACTGTGACAATATAAAAAATCCGGCATCCCTTTGCAGAAATACCGGATTATAGCGTCACTCAAAAGAGTGTCGGTCCGTACAGCCTGATTACTCTACGGTCACCGATTTCGCCAGGTTACGCGGCTGGTCAACGTCGGTGCCTTTGATCAGCGCAACGTGATAAGCCAGCAGCTGCAGCGGCACGGTGTAGAAGATCGGCGCAATCACCTCTTCGACATGCGGCATCTCGATGATGTGCATGTTGTCGCTGCCGCTGAAACCGGCGTCTCCATCGGCGAAGACGTACAGTTCACCGCCGCGGGCGCGAACTTCTTCAATATTGGATTTCAGTTTTTCCAACAGTTCGTTGTTCGGCGCCACCACGATAACCGGCATTTCGGCATCAATCAGCGCCAGCGGGCCGTGTTTCAGCTCGCCCGCCGCATAGGCTTCAGCATGAATGTAGGAGATCTCTTTCAGCTTCAGCGCCCCTTCCAGCGCGATCGGGTACTGATCGCCGCGGCCAAGGAACAGCGCGTGATGCTTATCGGAGAAACGTTCCGCCAGCTGTTCGATGCGCTTATCCTGCGATAGCATCTGCTCGATACGGTTCGGCAGCGCCTGCAGGCCATGCACGATATCCTGCTCGATAGCCGCATCCTGGCCCTTGAGACGCGCCAGTTTCGCCACCAGCATCAACAGCACGGTCAGCTGAGTGGTAAAGGCTTTGGTCGATGCCACGCCGATTTCGGTACCGGCTTTGGTCATCAACGCCAGGTCAGACTCGCGCACCAGCGAGGAGCCCGGAACGTTGCAGATAGCCAACGACCCCAGATAGCCAAGCTCTTTAGAGAGACGCAGCGCCGCCAGGGTATCCGCCGTCTCACCGGACTGGGAGAGGGTGATCATCAGGCTGTTGCGACGCACCGCGGATTTGCGGTAGCGGAATTCGGAAGCAATTTCGACATCGCACGGCACACCAGCTAACGCTTCGAACCAGTAACGGGAGACCATCCCGGAGTTATACGAGGTTCCGCAGGCAACAATCTGGATATGCTCAACCTGCGACAGCAGCGCGTTGGCATTCGGCCCCAGTTCGCTGAGATCGACCTCGCCATGGCTGATACGCCCGGTCAGGGTGTTCTTAATCGCGTTCGGCTGTTCGTAAATCTCTTTCTGCATATAGTGGCGATAAATCCCCTTATCACCGGCGTCATACTGCAGATTAGATTCGATCTCCTGGCGATTCACTTCCGCGCCGGATTTATCGAAAATAACCACCGTACGACGGGTAACTTCGGCAATATCGCCCTCTTCGAGGAAGATAAAGCGGCGGGTCACCGGCAGCAGCGCCAGCTGGTCAGAAGCGATAAAGTTTTCGCCCATGCCCAGGCCAATGACCAGCGGGCTACCGGAGCGTGCCGCCAGCAGCGTCCCCGGATCGCGGGTATCCATGATCACCGTACCATAGGCGCCGCGCAGCTGCGGGATTGCGCGCAGTACGGCTTCACGCAAGGTGCCGCCCTGTTCCAGCTCCCAGTGCACCAGATGCGCGATAACTTCGGTATCGGTTTCGGAGACGAAGACATAGCCACGAGACTGCAGCAGGGCGCGCAGCGGCTCATGGTTCTCGATGATCCCGTTATGGACCACCGCAATATGTTCAGAAACATGCGGATGCGCATTGCTCTCAGACGGCTCGCCGTGCGTCGCCCAGCGGGTATGGGCAATCCCGGTACCGCCGTGTAACGGTTGCTCTTCTACCGCCTGAGCCAGCATCTGAACTTTACCGAGACGACGAACGCGGGTCATATGACCTTCGTTATCGACCACTGCCAGACCGGCAGAGTCATAGCCCCGGTATTCCAGACGACGTAAACCTTCGAGAAGGATTTCAGCAATATCACGCTGCGCGACTGCGCCAACAATTCCACACATAGTTAAATTTCCTGATAATGGCGATATGCCATGCGTTGTCGCTGACCTGTATTTGCCCTTTACGGGCGCCCCGAGCCTTGTAGAGAGTGGGGTTATTTTTATGGTACTGCCTGCGGACGGGGACCTATATTGATCCTCTCATCCTGGTTTGCCGGGCGATCTCTCACCCGGCGACAATCTAAAAACTACTTTTTCTTTACCGGACGCTGCCAGCCCTGTTTGTGGACCTGCGGCACGCGACTTAACACTAGTTCGTTGTCAGCAATATTACGCGTGACGGTGGTGCCCGCGGCAATCGTCACGCCGTTACCGACGCTGACCGGCGCGACCAGTTGCGTATCAGAACCGACAAACACGTCATCGCCGATGATCGTTTTATGCTTATTTGCGCCATCATAGTTACAGGTGATGGTACCTGCGCCGATATTAACGTTGTCGCCAATTTCAGCGTCGCCGAGGTAGGAGAGGTGTCCTGCCTTCGAACCTTTGCCCAGACGGGCTTTCTTCATTTCGACAAAGTTGCCAACGTGAGCGCCTTCCAGCAGTTCAGCCCCCGGACGCAGACGCGCAAACGGGCCGATGGTGCAGGCAGCCTGCAGTTGCGCATCTTCAACCACGCTATACGGGCTGATTTCGCAGTCATCGCCGATGACGCTGTCTTTGATGACGCAGCCGGCGCCGATCTTCACGCGATCGCCCAGCACAACATGACCTTGCAGAATAACGTTAGTATCAATTTCGACATCGCGCCCGTGTTTCAGCACGCCGCGCAGATCGAAACGCGCCGGATCGCGCAGCATCACACCCGCCAGCAGCAGTTTTTCTGCCTGCTCTGACTGATATACTCGTTCCAGACGCGAAAGTTGCAGACGGTTGTTCACCCCTTCAACTTCGCTCAGACGCTGTGGATGCACCGCAACGATCTCATGACCTTCCTGATGAGCCATCGCGATAATATCAGTGATGTAGTATTCGCCCTGGGCGTTATTGTTAGTGAGCTTCGCCAACCAGCGTTTCAGGTCCGCGCCGTTAGCAACCAGAATCCCGGTATTGATCTCCTGAATCTGGCGCTGTGCTTCGCTGGCGTCTTTATGCTCAACGATGCCTGTTACCTGGCCATTTTCACGCGTGATGCGCCCATAACCGGTTGGATCATCCAGCTTCACCGTCAACAGGCCGATACCGCCCTGCGGTTTTGCGGCGCGCAGGCGCTGTAGCGTTTCAACCGAAATCAGCGGCACATCGCCATAGAGCATCAAGATATCTTCATCATCATTGAAGAACGGCGCCGCCTGCTGCATCGCATGGCCGGTACCGAGCTGCTCTGCTTGCAGCACCCAGTTGAGGTTATCTTCATGCAGCGTTTGACGCAGCAGATCGCCGCCGTGGCCGTACACCAGGTGTACCGCGGCAGCGCCTAAATCTTTAGCCGCATCAATGACGTGCTGAACCATTGGCTTCCCGGCCAGAGTATGCAGCACCTTAGGAAGATCGGAATACATGCGGGTCCCTTTGCCTGCGGCAAGGATAACCACGCTCATCGCACTGTTTGACATACGCATCCTGACAGCTGTTAGAACGAAAAGTAAAAGCCTTTCACGTTGAAATTGCTACATATTTTTCATCATGAAACGAGACGCGGAGAAAACGTCCAGGCTCAATGCTATACACCATTTTAGGGCGCTATTTTTCACCATCGCAAATCAGTTTAACGCTGAAAAACGATGATAGGGAGAGAAATAGTCGCCTATCTCACTGCTTTTGCTGTTTTTTTTATACATAAATAAAGCATGAGTAAATGGATACCATCTTATGATTAATATGCATTTTATCATTTATGTAAATGGATGGGCGAGTCTGTTTAGCCAGTGAAGCAGTGATGGTTTCATTTCAATAGTCTCTATGGGCATTTTGGTTTACGCTGAGCTAGCTCATTTTTATTTCACTATGCCGTTAGCCAGGAACAGGCTGCTGTTAATCCGCACAGGAAGCGTAATACAATGCATAAATTAAAATTCGGAATTATCCTTACTTTATTGTTATTTATTAATACTTCAGCATGCTATGCGAAATTTCATTCATGCACGGAATATTGGCACGACGATGGCAAAGTTGAAAAAATGTCATGCGGCAGCAATTACAAACCAATACCAGATAGCCCTTATGTATTAAAAAACAACAAAGCCTGGTATACTAATTACAATAGCAGGACATATAATCGGCACTCTGGTTGTGCTGGTGTCACCTGCATGGCACCTGACTTAAATATCCTTCCAGAAATTGAACGTGAAAAAAAACACTATTATTCACTCAATATTAATATCAATCGTATAAATGTAATAAAAGAAAGCGTTAATTATTGTGGACGTAGTAGAATTAATTACATCGCAGATGATAAAAATGTGTATTACAGAGGAACAAAAATAAAAAACGCCGACCCTCAATCATTCAAAGCATACGAAATGAAAGAGCATGACATATACTCTCTCGGATGTTATCTGGCATGGGATAAGAACAATATTTATTACTTAGAAAAACCTCTGGATGTGCCAGTTACCGGTGAAGTCAATCTGATCAATGAATCATTAATTAGCACCGGAAAGCAAATTTATAAAATAGAAAATCAACAAGGTAATTTAATTTTAACGCCTCGTAACGACATCTCTGCCAATCTCTATGCGCTGCCAAGTGGTCGGGGTTTATCCACAGATAACCAGCACCTTTTTTACTATGGAAAGGCTATTGAAACGCTAGCAGGTATCCCACCGACGCTCGTAACACCTGTGTGCCCGGTTCCTGGCTTTCCCCATCAGGAATGCTACCTTCCTGATAATAGTATTTATAATACGATGAAGAATGATGGTTACACTGTTATTCGTACAAAAAATAATATATGGGTGCAAATAAACAAACACTATCATAAAGACATATATAAAATAGGCATCACTCCACAGGACAAGATTTACTTTCTTGTTAAAGCAAAATATAGCGGAAGCGCGTACCTCATTATCAACAACACTTTATATAATCTTGAAAATCATAATAGAAGAGATAAATATGATAGACGTGGCCCCGTCGTTTTTTCGGATTTTCTGATGAGTTATGGTTATTCAAAATTTATTGATAGCCATGGGGTGATTTATGATGAAGCGAATCAAAGCATCGATAATCGTAAGACATTGTTTAAATGTGGTGAAAAAAACAAGAAAAGATTACATTGGGATAAAGATAAAAACACAACCCCAGGAACATTCGTTCTAAGCGATAAGGAATACCGTTACTTTATAGTTAAGGGTGAATTAGCCAAAGTTCAGGATAAAAAAACAAAGCAGTTCATCGACGATAACAAAGGTGATTGTTCAAAATGACCAGGCCTTTGTTCTACTGAAATGAAGAACGGAATTGAGGGGACAAATTCTCCCAGGGCACTCACCGCAGTGACGAACCATACCCTGACAAAAATGCCGATCGCCCTAAGTGACCAGCATCCCCCCTCATGCGACCTCTTGTCCGCGGATTCACATCACATATGTTGGCGTTTGAATGAGCGATAGTGTGTGAAAACAGGGTGGTAGCGCAGCGATTAGAAGCTCAGGGCGCTAAATTTGGCGATGATTTTGTGGAACAGTTTCATGATGATTTCCAGATTGCAGGTGCGGGTTATAGTTTTTTGTGATACACATCACAAAACAGAGTCTACGCCTCATCATTTAACTAATCAATAACAAAGAAGGAGGGCCTCGCACTTTTTATGCTACGAACAGGAACCTGAAGGTCTCTCTATATTTAATTCTGATATTTAATTAGCCGAACCCACTTATTAAAAATAATAGCTAATTAAATAAATCCAGAAAATATATAACCTAGCTCAATAATAAAATCAAAAGCCAAGAGAAAATAAAAAGTGTAGACTCAAAAAATCATGCCACAATAATTAAGGACAATTAACCATGCATAAATACCTCACACCTGGCGAAAACTCGTCTTTAAACGCGCCAACTGGATTGGTCACCGTTTCCCATCGGACTGGCAATGGGCTGGATATCAACCTTACCGCTTTTCTACTGACTGCATCAGGAAAGACGGAAGATGATAGCGGCATGGTGTTTTTTAACGCTCAAAAGCATAGCTCTGGTTGTGCTATGTTTATACCACCTGAACTACAAAATAATGTGATTTCCCATAGCATTCATTTTGATTTATCAAAGCTACCAGCTGGCATTACGAAAATAGCCATCACATTGACTCAAGACGGAAGCGCTGGGGGGTTTTCTACTGTTAACGATCTGCAGGCACAAATAAAAGCGGGCGAACAAATACTGGAACTAGCTCCCGGTTCATTTAATCAGGAGACCGGGATTATCGTGCTGGAATTATATGTGCATAACGGTCAATTTAAAGCCCGATCCGTATGGCAGGGATTTTCCTCAGGCCTGGTCGGGCTTTGTAATATGTATGGTGTCGAGGTAGAAAGTGAACCGGCGCCTGCAACTGCTGACTTACAAAAACCTAATATAAACAATGCGGTAGTTTCGCTCAAAAAACCAGAAGATAAACACCGCGTTTCGCTTATAAAGGGAAGCGATGCGCCCCCAAAAATTACGATTAGCGCCACATGGGTAGATAACGGCGATGGTCGCGATAATGATGACCTGGATTTACGAGTAGGAATTCTGTGGCCTGACGGTAATATGTCCCTCATTCAGGCGCCGGATAAATCAGGTGCGTTTAATAAAAAACCCTGGGTTTACCATACGGGCGACGTCGTTAGCGCAAGTCTTTCTGCGCCTGGCGTTGAAAAGGTAGAAATTAACCCTGAAATATCCCGACTGGCGGGTGGGAAAATTGCGCTGGTATGTAGTGTCTATTCCGCCGTCAGTAACGGTGTGGTAGCCGTAGCGTCATTAAAACCGAAAATGCGCATGGAGTATGGTGACAAGATTGTAGAATGCTCTTTTGATTTCACGAAAAAGAAAGGTTTCTTCAGTAGCTGTATTTATACCTACGTTATTGGCCTGATTGAAATAGATCAGGATACTATCGAATTATATCCATCAGGTGTGACATCTAAACCGATGAGTGAATCCACTCCTTGGTTAACCCGCCGACAAGACAACAGTCTGGAACTCACGATGAATGGCCCTGCCGTCTTTAAAGGCAGACCTAACAACCGTAGCGGAAGTAAACAATACATCTGATTCTAAACTCAGGGTGGGTCATTAAGCATAAAAAAAGCCAGTCTGTTGCCAGACTGGCTTTTAGCTTTCAAGCCGGTGTTACATCGCTTTTTTGGTCAATTCGATAACGCGCAGTTTAGCGATCGCTTTGGCCAGTTCCGCGGACGCCTGAGCGTAATCCACGTCGCCGTGAGAGCTCTTGATGTGCTCTTCCGCTTTACGTTTCGCTTCCAGGGCTCGTGCTTCGTCGAGGTCCTGACCGCGAATTGCCGTATCGGCCAGAACGATCACGTTGCCCGGTTGCACTTCAAGAATGCCGCCGGACAGATAGATAAACTCTTCGTGACCGAACTGTTTAACGATGCGAATCATACCAGGCTTAATGGCGGTGAGCAGCGGCGCATGACCCGGGAAAATACCCAGTTCACCTTCGCTACCCGTTACCTGGATTTTCTCGACCAGGCCAGAGAACATTTGTTTCTCTGCGCTGACGACATCCAGGTGGTAAGTCATTGCCATATCACCCTCCGATTAAGGCGTTAAAGTTTTTTGGCTTTTTCCACGGCTTCTTCGATGGAACCGACCATGTAGAACGCCTGCTCCGGCAGGTGATCGTATTCGCCTTCCATGATGCCTTTAAAGCCACGGATGGTGTCTTTCAGCGAAACGTATTTACCCGGAGAACCGGTAAATACTTCTGCTACGAAGAACGGCTGGGACAGGAAGCGCTGGATCTTACGAGCGCGAGCTACCACCAGTTTATCTTCTTCAGACAGTTCATCCATACCCAGGATGGCGATGATGTCTTTCAGTTCCTGATAACGCTGCAGCAGGGACTGTACGCCACGCGCGGTGTCGTAGTGTTCCTGACCAACAACCAGCGGATCCAGCTGACGGCTGGTGGAATCCAGCGGGTCAACGGCCGGGTAGATACCCAGAGACGCGATCTGACGGCTCAGTACCACGGTTGCGTCAAGGTGCGCAAAGGTGGTTGCTGGGGACGGGTCAGTCAAGTCATCCGCAGGTACGTATACCGCCTGAACGGAGGTGATAGAACCGGTTTTGGTGGAGGTGATACGTTCCTGCAGAACGCCCATCTCTTCCGCCAGAGTCGGCTGATAACCTACCGCTGAAGGCATACGACCCAGCAGTGCAGATACTTCAGTACCGGCCAGGGTGTAACGATAGATGTTATCGACGAACAGCAGAACGTCACGACCTTCGTCACGGAATTTCTCAGCCATGGTCAGGCCGGTCAGCGCAACGCGCAGACGGTTTCCCGGCGGCTCGTTCATCTGGCCGTAAACCAGGGATACTTTATCCAGAACGTTAGAGTCGGTCATTTCGTGGTAGAAGTCGTTACCCTCACGAGTACGCTCACCGACGCCCGCAAACACGGAGTAACCGGAGTGCTCGATCGCGATGTTACGGATCAGCTCCATCATGTTTACGGTTTTACCTACACCCGCACCACCGAACAGACCAACTTTACCGCCCTTAGCGAACGGACACATCAGGTCGATAACTTTGATGCCGGTTTCCAGCAGTTCCTGAGAGCTGGACAGCTCTTCATAGGAAGGCGCCGCGCGGTGGATAGCCCAACGCTCTTCTTCGCCGATGTCGCCTTTCATGTCGATCGGCTGACCCAGGACGTTCATGATACGGCCCAGAGTCGCTTTACCTACCGGGACTTCGATCGGATGCTCGAGGTCTTTAACTTCCAGACCACGACGCAGACCGTCGGAAGAACCCATGGCGATAGCACGAACTACGCCACCGCCGAGCTGCTGCTGAACTTCCAGCACCAGGCTCTCATTACCATTCTGTACCTCAAGGGCATCGTACACGCGTGGTACGGCATCCTGAGGGAACTCGACGTCGACCACGGCGCCGATTACCTGGACAATCTTTCCAGTAGCCATCTTAAATCCTCTACGAAATAACCTGGTTAAACCGCGGCGGCCCCCGAGACGATCTCGGTGAGTTCCTGAGTAATGCTGGCCTGACGAGCTTTGTTGTATACCAACTGCAGCTCTTTAATCAGGCTGCCGCCATTATCGGTCGCGGCTTTCATCGCCACCATACGGGCGGCCTGCTCGCTGGCCAGGTTTTCTACCACGCCCTGATAAACCTGAGATTCCACATAACGACGCAGGAGGGTATCCAGCAGCGCTTTCGGATCGGGCTCATACAGGTAATCCCAGGACTTACGTTTCAGATCATCATCTTCTGAAGCCGGTAATGGCAGCAGCTGAGTGATGGTCGGAGCCTGAGACATGGTGTTAATAAATTTGTTGCTGACAACGTAAAGCTTGTCCAGACGGCCTTCATCGTAGGCCTGCAACATCACTTTTACCGGGCCGATCAGTTCGGACAGGGACGGGTTATCACCCATACCGGTCACCTGGGCCACAATATTGCCGCCCACGGAGTTAAAGAAAGACACGCCTTTAGAGCCGATCATTGCGAGGTCGCACTGAACGCCTTTATCGGACCATGCTTTCATATCCGCCAGCAGTTTTTTGAACAGGTTAATGTTCAAGCCACCGCACAGACCACGGTCGGTCGACACCACCAGGTAGCCCACGCGTTTAACGTCGCGTTCTTCCAGGTACGGGTGCTTATATTCCAGATTACCGTTCGCAAGGTGACCAATCACTTTGCGCATAGTATCTGCATATGGACGGCTGGCCGCCATGCGATCCTGCGTTTTACGCATTTTGGAGGCGGCGACCATCTCCATCGCTTTGGTGATCTTTTGCGTGTTCTGGACGCTTGCGATCTTACTACGTATCTCTTTTGCGCCGGCCATGAGCTTCTCCTCAATGCCTTGCGGCCTGCCCTAAGGCAAGCCGCCAGACTTTACCAGGACTGGGTTGCTTTGAAGGAGTCGAGGATGCCTTTCAGCTTGCCTTCGATCTCGTCGTTATAGCCACCGGTCTGGTTAATCTCTTGCATCAGCGGAGCGTGGTCACGGTCAACGTAAGCCAGCAGAGCGGCTTCGAAGCTACCGATTTTCGCCAGTTCCACATCTTCGAGGTAACCGCGTTCAGCAGCGAACAGTACCAGGCCCTGCTGTGCTACAGACATAGGTGCATACTGTTTCTGTTTCAGCAGTTCGGTCACTTTCTGACCGTGGCTCAGCTGCTTACGAGTCGCTTCGTCCAGATCGGATGCGAACTGAGAGAACGCAGCCAGTTCACGATACTGCGCCAGCGCGGTACGGATACCACCGGACAGTTTCTTGATGATCTTGGTCTGAGCAGCACCACCAACACGGGATACGGAGATACCCGGGTTAACCGCCGGACGAATACCGGAGTTGAACAGGTTGGTTTCCAGGAAGATCTGACCATCGGTAATGGAAATTACGTTGGTCGGAACGAATGCGGAAACGTCACCCGCTTGCGTCTCGATAATCGGCAGCGCAGTCAGGGAGCCGGTTTTACCTTTAACTTCACCATTGGTGAATTTCTCAACGTATTCCGCGTTAACGCGGGATGCGCGCTCCAGCAGACGGGAGTGGAGGTAGAACACGTCGCCCGGGAATGCTTCACGTCCTGGCGGACGACGGAGCAGCAGGGAAACCTGACGGTAAGCAACAGCCTGTTTAGACAGGTCATCGTAAACGATCAGCGCATCTTCACCGCGGTCGCGGAAGTATTCGCCCATTGCGCAACCGGCATACGGCGCCAGGTATTGCAGCGCAGCAGATTCAGAAGCGGTCGCCACAACAACGATAGTGTTGGACAGCGCGCCGTGCTCTTCCAGTTTACGCACCACGTTAGAGATGGTGGACGCTTTCTGGCCGATAGCTACGTATACGCATTTGATGCCGGAATCACGCTGGTTGATGATCGCATCGATTGCCATCGCGGTTTTACCGGTCTGACGGTCACCGATGATCAGCTCACGCTGGCCACGGCCGATTGGAATCATGGCATCAACAGATTTGTAACCGGTCTGCACCGGCTGGTCTACGGATTGACGATCGATAACGCCCGGAGCGATAACTTCGATTGGCGAGAAGCCATCGTGCTCAACAGGACCTTTACCGTCAATCGGCGCACCCAGGGTGTTCACCACGCGGCCTAACAGACCACGACCGACCGGAACTTCCAGAATACGGCCTGTACACTTAACCTTCATGCCTTCGGCGAGGTCAGCATACGGACCCATCACAACCGCACCAACGGAGTCGCGCTCCAGGTTCAGTGCGATAGCGTAACGGTTACCCGGCAGGGAAATCATTTCACCCTGCATACAATCGGCCAGGCCGTGGATGCGGATAACACCGTCACTTACAGAAACAATAGTACCTTCGTTGTGAGCTTCACTCACAACATTGAACTGAGCAATGCGCTGCTTGATCAGTTCGCTGATTTCGGTGGAATTCAGTTGCATGCTCCAGTCCCCTTAAGACTGCAAGACGTCTGCCAGGCGATCAAGACGGCCGCGTACGCTACCATCAATGACCATATCACCCGAGCGGATGATAACTCCTGCCATAACAGACTTATCGATTTTGCAATTCAGCTTAACTTTGCGTGACAGACGCTTTTCCATCGCGCCGGAGATCTTCGCAAGCTGTTCTTCACTCAGTTGGTTGGCAGAAATAACATCTACCTCTGCGATGGCCTCGCTGGCCGCACGCAGGTGAATGAACTGCTCAAGAACATCCGGGAGCACCTTCAGACGACCATTTTCAGCCATCACCCGAATCAGGTTCTGACCATTTTCGTCGAGTTGCTCGCCGCAGATAGCGATAAACGCATCTGAGAGCGTTTCCGGCGCCAGGGCACCGGAGAGAAGCTCTGCCATTTGTTCGTTTTTAGTCACTTCAGCGGCAAACGCCAGCATATCCTGCCAGCGCTCAACACTTTTGTGTTCGACGGCAAAGTCAAAAGCTGCTTTGGCGTAGGGGCGAGCTACCGTTACAAATTCAGACATCAGCCCCTCCCTCCTTACAGTTCAGCGACAAGTTTATCCACGATGTCGCTGTTAGCAGCTTCATCCACGGAACGTTCGATGATCTTCTCGGCGCCAGCAACAGCCAGGATAGCAACCTGCTTACGCAGTTCTTCGCGAGCACGTTTACGTTCGGCATCGATTTCAGCCTGCGCCTGTGCGACGATTTTAGTGCGTTCCTGTTCTGCTTCAGCTTTAGCTTCGTCCAGAATCTGAGAGCGACGCTTGTTCGCTTGCTCGATGATTACCTGGGCTTCCGCTTTCGCTTTTTTCAGCTGGTCGGTCGCGTTGGCCTGTGCAAGGTCCAAATCTTTCTTAGCGCGTTCTGCAGAAGCTAAACCGTCAGAAATTTCTTTCTGGCGCTTTTCGATGGCAGCCATTAACGGCGGCCATACGTACTTCATGCAGAACCATACGAAGATAACAAACGCGATGGCCTGGCCGAGGATTGTTGCGTTCATGTTCACAGCACAATACCTCTTAAATTAACTCTGTGGCTTAGGTTTCTTTCGAACAACTTACTACGCGACAGCAAACATCACGTACAGACCCAGACCTACAGCGATCATCGGGATAGCATCCACCAGACCCATAACGATAAAGAACTGAGTACGCAGCAGAGGAATCAGATCCGGTTGACGCGCTGCGCCTTCCAGGAATTTACCCCCGAGGATGCCGATACCGATCGCAGCACCGATTGCCGCCAGACCCATCATCACAGCGGCAGCCATGTACAGCAGATCCATATTCAGGTTTTCCATGACAGTCTCCAGTTTGTTTCAGTTAAAACGTAGTAGTGTTGGTAAAAATCAATGCTCTTCGGATGCCATCGACAGATAGACAATCGTCAGAACCATGAAGATGAAGGCTTGCAGCGTAATAATCAGGATGTGGAAAATGGCCCAAGGCACATTCAGAATCCACTGTGACCACCACGGCAACAGACCAGCAATCAGAATGAAAATCAGCTCACCGGCATACATGTTGCCGAACAGTCGCAGACCGAGAGAAACCGGTTTGGACAGCAGGCTTACCCCTTCAAGGATTAAGTTGACAGGAATGAACGCCCAGTGATTGAACGGCTGCATGGTCAGTTCTTTAACGAACCCACCAACGCCTTTCATTTTGATGCTGTAGAAAATAATCAGGATGAACACGCCAAGCGCCATCGACAGGGTGATGTTCACGTCCGCAGACGGAACCACGCGCAGTGCAGGCAGGCCGAAAATGTGTTCGCCGATATAAGGAATCAGGTCGATTGGCAGCAGGTCCATCAGGTTCATCAGGAATACCCAGACGAACACGGTAAGCGCCAGCGGCGCGATGACCTTGCTCTTGCCATGGTACATGTCTTTGACGCTGCCATGGACGAAGCCGATGATCATTTCGATGAAGGTTTGGAATTTCCCTGGTACGCCGCTGGTCGCTCTCTTAGCAACGCTACGGAACATGGCAAGGAACAGCAGACCGAGAACCACCGAGAAAAACATGGAGTCAATATTGAGCGTCCAGAAGGTGGCTGGGGGGTTGTGCGGATCCACCAGCGAGAATGTACGTAGGTCCAACTGAAGGTTGTTCAGATGGTGTCCTATGTAATCCTGCGGCGTCATATTTTCTGAAGCCATGATGCCTTTTACCCTTTGTTGTTAATTACAGCTGGAGCCAGAATTTGTACCACCAGCACCAAAACCCACGTCACTATCAGCGGCAAAAATACCACTTCAAAAACCGCCAGCGCCATCGCCAGTAGGGCGAAGGTCAGCAACACCTTGAATGCTTCACCGAAAGCGAAGGTCCAGGCCACTCGGCCTTGTGCTGGTGTATGCGCCTGATGGCGCCAGGCAAAAATCATAAACAACGCGTTTGGCAAAACGACCGCCAAA
Organism: Klebsiella sp. 141162; assembly: GCF_050600755.1. Classification (NCBI taxonomy): domain Bacteria; kingdom Pseudomonadati; phylum Pseudomonadota; class Gammaproteobacteria; order Enterobacterales; family Enterobacteriaceae; genus Klebsiella; species Klebsiella sp. 141162. Next base: position 504,517 of record NZ_JAQIRI010000003.1, read on the forward strand.
CCTCCGCATATGGCGGAGATGCCCCAGAAGGGGTCTTTGAGGCTGAACAGCAGTCCGCTTGCTATTACTGCCAGTAACTGAATAAACAGAAGCTTTCGAGCAACGTTTCGACTCACGAGCGACATAGACATCACGTTTTTACTCCTGCTCCCTTCGAGGTATGCCGCGTGTCGTATAAAACGTTCTTTAAGACCAAGAGTCAAGCGTCAAAAAGCGGACAAATTATACGGTGACAACACGTGATTTCAAACATTAAGTAGCAAAATAGTGAATAAATGTTTAATTATTTTCTGAGCGGCAATTTTTCATGCATTTCGTCAATCAGTGAGGGATCAACCAGAAGTGCAAATAATGAGAAAACGCGGCCATTAAAGCGTGCATTAGATCACATAATAAACATTTTCGGTGCAATCGAATTAAATCTGTACAGAATCAGTAAGTTTTCATCTTTTTGATATTCAAGATAAAAAGTGAGGTCTTTTTGCAAAACAACCCCACATACAATAAAAACCTTTTATTGACATTTATAATAAAAATTTAACATCAATATGAACTGACAGTTCATCGATTTTTAGCACCCTGATATTTTCAAAGTTGACTATTCTGCCAGTAAACCACCACGCTAAAGTTAAACGCTAGAAAAGCCATAGTAAAAACAAGGTTAAAAGTGGCCAGATAATACCCGCAGGTAACTTTGATTTTTGTAACATGCGCAGGCCACATTTTTTCCACATTTTTTGATAAAAATTATAAGGTGTTTGGCTTAATGACCACCAAATGTCTCTCCCCTTCCAGCTGGGGGACATGCAGTTCAATCACGTCACAAACCTGGTAACCTTCTGGCAGGTTTGCCATTTCACTTTCCTGCGCCTGTCCTTTCAACGCGTAGAAATGTCCGTGTGGCGCCGGCAGGTGGTGGCACCAGCTCACCATATCGTTCAGCGAGGCAAAAGCACGGCTAATGACGCCATCAAACGGCGGCTCTGCGGGAAATTCTTCCACACGGCTCTGCACTGGGGTGATGTTATCCAGTTTTAGCTCATGCTGGACCTGGCGCAGGAAGCGTACACGCTTGCCAAGGCTATCCAGTAATGTGAAATGAGATTCCGGGCGCACGATAGCCAGCGGAATCCCCGGCAGGCCTGGGCCTGTTCCCACATCGATAAAGCGGGAGCCCTGTAGATACGGCGCAACGATAATGCTATCGAGGATATGGCGAACCAGCATCTCGTTAGGATCGCGAACAGAGGTCAGGTTATAGGCTTTGTTCCACTTATCCAGCATCCCGACATACGCCACCAGCTGATTTTTCTGGTGATCGGTGAGCGAAATACCCGCTTCGTCCAGCAGACGAGAAAGTTTGTTGAGCACGGTGAGTACCTTCTAAAAATAATGAGCCCGGAGGCGCTAACGCTTACCGGGCTGTGAATTATAAAGGCGATCGCTGATTTTGCATCCGCCAAATTAACGCGCTCTGACGGCTATCAGGCGCTGCGGCGCAGCATCCCCTGCTTTTTCAGCCACACCAGCAAAATAGAAATTGCCGCCGGAGTAATCCCGGAAATACGCGATGCCTGACCGATAGATGATGGTTTATGGTCGTTTAGCTTGGCAATAACCTCGTTGGACAAGCCGGATACCTGACGGTAATCGAGCGTTGCCGGCAGCAAAGTATTCTCGTTGCGTTGCTGTTTTTCGATCTCGTCCTGCTGACGAGCGATATAGCCTTCGTACTTAACCTGAATCTCAACCTGCTCGGCCGCCTGTTGATCCTGCAGGCCCGGCGCGAACGGAGAAAGCTGAACCAGCTGTTCGTAGGTCATTTCCGGGCGACGCAGCAGATCTTCGCCGCTGGCTTCACGCGATAACGGCGCGGTCAGATGAGCGTTCACTTCGGCTGCGCTTTCCGCCAGCGGGTTAACCCAGCTGGTTTTCAGGCGTTGGCGTTCACGCTCAATGCTTTCCAGTTTCTCGTTGAAACGCGCCCAGCGCTCATCGTCCACCAGCCCCAGCTCTCGTCCCTGTTCGGTCAGGCGCAGATCGGCGTTGTCTTCACGCAGCATCAGGCGATATTCAGCACGGGAGGTAAACATACGGTACGGTTCTTTGGTGCCGAGGGTGCACAGATCGTCCACCAGAACGCCAAGATAGGCCTGATCGCGACGCGGCGCCCACCCCTCTTTTTCCGCTGAGAAGCGGGCGGCATTAAGACCGGCAAGCAGACCCTGCGCGGCGGCTTCTTCATAGCCGGTAGTACCGTTGATCTGGCCGGCGAAGAACAGACCCTGAATGTATTTGCTTTCCAGCGTCGGCTTCAGGTCACGCGGGTCAAAGAAATCGTACTCAATGGCGTAGCCAGGGCGAACGATCTTCGCGTTTTCCATCCCCTGCATTGAGCGGACGATTTGCATTTGCACATCAAACGGCAGGCTGGTGGAGATACCGTTTGGATAAATTTCGTTTGAAGTCAGCCCTTCCGGTTCAAGGAAGATCTGATGCTGGTTGCGATCGGCAAAGCGCATGACTTTGTCTTCGATCGACGGGCAGTAACGTGGGCCGATACCTTCAATCACCCCGGCGTACATTGGGCTGCGATCGAGGTTGCTGCGGATCACATCATGGGTTTTCTCGTTGGTGTGAGTGATATAGCACGGTACCTGGCGCGGATGTTGATCCGCGGATCCCATAAATGAGAAGACCGGCATCGGGTTATCGCCGTGCTGTTGCGCCAGCACGCTAAAATCGATGGTGCGCGCGTCAATTCGCGGCGGAGTACCGGTTTTCAGGCGGCTTACGCGCAGCGGCAGTTCACGCAGACGGCGAGACAGCGGGATTGACGGCGGATCGCCGGCACGGCCGCCGCTGTAGTTGTCCAGACCGATGTGGATTTTGCCATCCAGGAAGGTGCCGACGGTCAGCACCACCGACTTAGCCCGGAACTTGAGGCCCATTTGGGTCACGGCGCCGACGACGCGATCGTTTTCGACAATCAGATCTTCTACTGCCTGCTGGAAGATCATCAGGTTTGGCTGGTTCTCCAGCGCGGTGCGTACCGCCTGACGATACAACACCCGGTCGGCCTGGGCGCGAGTCGCACGGACAGCCGGGCCTTTGCTACCGTTTAGTATCCTAAACTGAATGCCTGCCTGATCGATCGCCTTCGCCATCAGACCACCGAGCGCATCCACTTCTTTTACCAGGTGTCCCTTCCCAATACCGCCAATCGCCGGGTTGCAGCTCATCTGCCCCAGCGTATCGATATTGTGTGTCAAAAGCAGGGTTTGTTGGCCCATTCGCGCTGCTGCCATCGCGGCCTCAGTGCCTGCATGACCCCCGCCAATGATGATGACGTCAAAAGGATCCTGATAAAACATGGTGATCTGCCTCGCATAACGCGGTTTGAAAATGGATTGAAGCCCGGGCCGTGGATTCTACTCAACTTTGCTCTTTCGAGAAAGGGGCCGGGATCCTGAGTATTAAAAAGAAGATCTTTTATTTAGAGATCTGTTCTATTGTGATCTCTTATTAGGATCGACTCTCTTTGTGGATAAGTCGGATCCACTATTTAAGATCAAACGCTTAAGAAGGATCACAATCTGTGAATGATCGGTGATCCTGTTCCGTATAAGCTGGGATTAGAATGAAGGGTTATGCACAGCTCAAAAAGCATACTCCGGTTATTCTTTGGATAACTACCGGTTGATCCAAGCTTTTGAGCAGGGTTATCCACAGAAGAAGCTGCGGATCTTTACAAAACTCAGAGTAAATTTTTCCAGGATCCCACCCAAACCTCGGCTGGATCTTCAGGAATCTCGTGTTCGAGGACATTAATTTTCAGCGTTTCGCCGATCTGTTTTGCCCCGTTGGCCTTTAATGCCGCTTCCAGTTTGTCGATTGCGCCGCAAAAAGTGTCATATTCGCGGCTACCGATACCCACCGCGCCAAAGCGAACGGCAGAAAGATCGGCCTGCTTCTCCAGCAACGCTTCATAGAAAGGGACCAGGTTGTCCGGAATATCGCCGGCGCCATGGGTAGAAGAGATAACTAACCAGATCCCTTCAGCCTGCAGATCGTCAACCAGCGGACCGTGCTGGATATCAGTGCTGTAGCCCGCTTCTTCCAGCTTTTCCGCCAGATGTTCTGCTACATATTCCGCACTGCCCAGGGTGCTGCCGCTGATAAGTGTAATGTCTGCCATGATCGCCGATCGCTCGCTCAACTATTCTGAGTGGCGTATTGTACGCTGTGAGCGAGCTGGGATCTACCTGTGGAAAAATGTGGGATTAAAAAAAACGATCAGGGCTTGATGGTGCGCATGATCGGGTTCTGCAGCACGATCAGGGTTTCAGTGGACTGAATTTCATCGATTGTTTGGATCTTGTTGATAAGTACCTGCTGCAGGGCATCGATAGATTTACACATTACCTTAATAAAGATGCTGTAGTGGCCGGTGGTGTAGTAAGCCTCGGTCACCTCTTCCAGGCTCTCCAGCCGGGCGAGAGCGGAAGGATAGTCTTTGGCGCTCTTAAGAATAATGCCGATGAAACAGCCGACGTCATAACCGAGCTGTTTCGGGCTGACGTCGATTCTTGCCCCCGTAATAATGCCCGCCTGTTTCATTTTCTCTACGCGTACGTGAATCGTACCTGGGCTAACGCCGAACTGTTTGGCCAGTTCGGCGTAGGCGGTGCGCGCATTCGCCATTAAGGCATCAAGAATGCCGCGGTCCAGATTGTCGATCTGATAATTTTCCATTGTTTTTTCTTATGATGTTTGATGATTCTTACTATTTTAGCTTGTTAATTTAATGAATAAAAACTCAGGACGTCTTTTTATTGATTGATTATTGAATTCAGTGCCATTTCTGTTGCTTAATCAATATCAACAGGACGCAGGAGTGATAAAAAATGAAAACCGCATACATCGCAAAACAACGCCAGATTAGTTTCGTTAAATCCCATTTTTCCCGTCAGCTGGAAGAGAAGCTTGGCCTGATTGAAGTGCAGGCGCCGATCTTAAGCCGCGTAGGAGATGGGACGCAGGACAACTTGTCCGGCTGCGAGAAAGCGGTTCAGGTAAAAGTGAAAACACTGCCAGACGCCCAATTCGAAGTGGTTCATTCACTGGCGAAGTGGAAGCGTCAAACCCTGGGACAACACGACTTCAGCGCGGGCGAAGGGCTATACACGCACATGAAGGCCCTTCGCCCCGATGAAGACCGCCTCACCCCAATTCATTCCGTTTATGTTGACCAGTGGGACTGGGAACGCGTCATGGGCGACGGCGAACGCCATACCGGCACGCTGAAAGCGACGGTTGAGGCGATTTACGCTGGGATCAAAGCCACCGAGCTGGCGGTAAGTCAGGAATTTGGTCTGACGCCATTCCTGCCGGAACAGATCCACTTTATTCACAGTCAGGAACTGTTGAGCCGTTATCCGGATCTGGATGCCAAAGGCCGCGAGCGGGCGATCGCTAAAGAGCTTGGCGCCGTCTTCTTAATCGGTATCGGCGGTAAACTGTCTGACGGTAAGCGCCACGATGTTCGCGCGCCGGATTATGATGACTGGAGCTCGCCATCGGCGGAAGGTTTTGCCGGCCTGAACGGCGATATCCTGGTGTGGAACCCGGTGCTGGAAGACGCTTTTGAGCTTTCCTCTATGGGGATCCGCGTTGACGCCGAGGCGCTGAAGCGCCAGTTGGCGGTGACCGGCGATGAAGACCGTCTGCAGCTTGAATGGCACCAGGCGCTGCTGCGCGGCGAGATGCCGCAGACCATTGGCGGCGGTATTGGCCAGTCGCGTTTAACCATGCTGTTGCTGCAGCTTGACCATATCGGCCAGGTACAGTGCGGCGTATGGCCCGCGCAGGTGCGGGAAAGCGTCGCCGCTCTGCTGTAAAGATTAACGCCGCCAGCGACGCAGCAGGCGGCTACGCAATCCGGTATCAAAGCGCCAGATATGATCGAAGATGCGCATGATGCCGGGTTTGCCGTGTACCGACATCGCCACCGCGTGAAAACGATGCTGATGTTTATGCTGCAGCTCCCCCACCTTGTTGACCACCTCATCCGGCAACCGCTGGGCGATAAAATCGGAAATCACCACCGCATCGGCATCGACCCACTGCGGGCTTTGCAAACGTTCAACGATCGCGCGAAAACAGCTGGCCAGATCGGTGCCGCCGCGAAAGCGCTGGCTTAAAAAACGGATCGCCTGCTCCAGCCCCTGCGGGCCGGTTAGCTCGTAGTGCACCACTTCGCTGGAGAACAGCATGATGTAGCAGCGGCGGTTATCCGCCAGCGCGACGCGCATCAGCGCCAGACAAAAGGCTTTGGCGCATTGTTCGTTAAAACCGCCCATCGAACCTGAGGTATCTACGCAGACAATAAATGGCCCGCGCGGCTGCTCATCAAAATCCTGCCGGGTTACCGGGCGTTCGGTGATTTTCTCCCGCCAGGCGTCGCCATGCAGGCGATAAGTTAATAGCTGTTTTTCCACCAGCTTACGGTAGAACTCGAACTCCAGTTCGGTGATGCCGAGCGTTGCCAGCTCTGGCGGCAACAGACGTAGAATATCGTCGCTTTGCTGCAGGCCATCGACCTGCTCTGGTACCGTTGCCGGTTCACGAACCATCGCGCGGAAGGCCTCCATCGGCGCATCCTTCTTCGGCACCAGTTTGGCTTCCCGCGATCTGCCCAACTGCTCAGCCAGCTGCATCAGTTCCGGCTGTTGGCTGAGAAAATCGCCATAGCGCACGATCAGCTGGTAATCGCCGCGTTTAAGCTCGCCGGCGCTCATATCCCACAGGCGGCCGGCGGCGTTGTCGTTTTCCACCAGCACCGGCTCTAGCTGCCCGCTCAGCGTCATTCGTTCCTGCACCTCGCTGAGCAGCTGATCGCGCTCATCGTCTAATAAGTGCTGGTTGAGGGTGGTGGTCTGTACCACCAGACTTAAGCGCCAGCGTTGTAAGAACAGAGTATGTAGCGCTGGGGTGAAGGTTGCGTTATCGTCCACCAGCTGCTGCGCCTGGGCGGCAAAGGGCGACTGGAGCTTATGCAGCTTGCCGAGGATCTGCGGCAGCTGCACGATAAATTGCGAAGTTGAAAGCAGCTGGGCCTGCTGATAGATCTGCACTTCGGCGTCCAGCTCGGGAGGGATCTGCGTCTCTTTGAGACGGGCGCGAACCGCTTCTCGCCAGCGCGGAATATCGGCGGCGATGATATTTTTCAGCCGCGGAAATTTTTCAAAGAACACCGCCAGTTGAGGCGAGGCCAGCAGCGCCAGCAGCATCTCCTCGATCATCCCTTCTTCGCTGACCGCCAGCATGACATTCAGCATGTCGAGCGTCATGGCTGGCGCGCCTGTTTAATTTGCGCGCCGACGTCCTGCAGGCTGGCTTCGATACGCCCCAGCCAGTCGCCGGGAATAAACAGGCATTTTTGCTGTTCGCTAAAGCGGTTATGTTGCTGGTGCCACTCGTCATCCAGCGCTTCCAGCTGCTGGCGGATCTCGGCAGGCATATTTTCCTGAGATTCGCTGCCGGGCAGCGACAGGCGCGAGCCTTGCAGGCTGACGTCGCGCACCACCAGGTGTTGGCTGGCATCGACATCCATCGTTAATGGCTGGGCAAAACCGATACCGTTGAGCTTGCCGCGGATCTCGCCGCCTTTCTCCAGCCAGTTGATCAGCGCCTGGCGTTCAAAGGCGATATGGATAACTTCGAGATCGTGCAGTTTCAGCGGTTGCTGGAGAAGCAGCGTCAACGTCTCGCCCTCAACACCGTCTGGCAGTTCGTAATGCGGCTTACGGCTGAACATACCGCCAACGCGCGTGACTTTAAGCGCGGTTTTATCGCTGTGCTGCTGCTGGATTTGAATACGGCGTTGGATGATGGCGCCCAGTTTAGTCAGCATCGCCTGCTGACCCCAGGCATGGCTGGTCATCAGTGACTCCAACTGCTGCGACATCAGATTCATGCTTTCGATGTTATGCCACAGGCAATCTTTCAGCAGGATCAGGTCGATAGGCGCGATGGCGTCGCGGCCGCTAAAGAAGGCGCTGGCCTGCAGCAGACGGATGGCTTTTTTCCAGCGACGATCGGAAACGTAAGGCGCATTAGGCAAGGCATCTAATTGTTGGCGCAGCTGGAAAACCAGCTCGAAGACATTGTCCGGCAACTTCACGGTACCAATGTCATGCTGCCACTGGGTGAACTCTTCGGTGCTGATTTGCAGGTTTTCGGGAACCGGATTGCTGTTTTCATCCTGTTGGCTCACCAGCATCGAGCGGAAGTTTGTTTTATCCTGCACTTTATCCAGCCACAGGCGGATCAGCATGCGGTCATATAAGGCTTCGAGGCTGTTGTCCGCTTCGGGCAGTTCGTTCGACGCCGCGACCAGCAGGCGCATTGGGATTTTCTCTTCATGGGCGCCGTTGCGGAAGTGGCGTTCGTTGATGGCCGTCAGCAGGGTATTTAGGATAGCTGGGCCGGCTTTCCAGATTTCATCCAGGAAGACGATTTCCGCCTCTGGCAGATAGCCTGCCGTTAAACGCTCATAGCGCCCTTCATCTTTGAGCGCCTGAATCGACAGCGGGCCGAAAACTTCTTCCGGCGTGGAGAAGCGGGTCATCAGATATTCAAAAGCGCGCGCCTGCCTGAAAGCGAACTTAAGGCGGCGGGCGATCAGGCTTTTCGCGATGCCGGGCGGCCCCAGCAGGAACACGCTCTCGCCGCTAAGCGCGGCCAACAGGCACAGGCGTATTGCGTGGCTGCGTTCAAAGAGCCCTTTTTCCAGGGCGGCGCTAAGTCGGGAAATTCTTTCTGCCAGTAAATGTGATTGAGCCATAATAGAGTTGCGTGCTTTGTCGTGTGTCGTTATTGCGTCGAGTATAGATGTTTGATTAGGGGTGGTAATAGCCTGAAGAATCGATTTATTTTCTTTGAGCTAAGTTAATATGGTGTCAGTTAGGGGTACGATTCAGCAAATAATCGTGCATACTGTGCGCTTTTTGTGGGCCAAGGGACTAGGCACACATTTGTTTTATAAACGAAAAGACTAGTCTATGAGCACTGATAATAAACAATCGCTGCCGGCAATAACGCTGGCGGCAATCGGCGTGGTTTACGGCGATATCGGTACCAGTCCACTGTATACCCTTCGCGAATGTCTGTCAGGCCAGTTTGGCTTTGGCGTTGAACGCGATGCGGTTTTTGGCTTTCTGTCGCTGATTTTCTGGCTGTTGATCTTTACCGTATCAATAAAATACATCACCTTCGTGATGCGGGCGGATAACGCCGGCGAGGGCGGGATCTTGACGCTGATGTCGCTGGCGGGGCGCAACACCTCGGCAAAGATGACCTCCGTATTGGTGATCCTCGGCCTGATTGGCGGTAGCTTCTTCTATGGTGAAGTGGTGATAACCCCGGCAATATCGGTGATGTCGGCGATAGAGGGGTTGGAAATTATCGCCCCACAGCTGGATACCTGGATTGTCCCCATCTCCATTATTGTGCTGACCCTGCTTTTTGCTATTCAAAAACACGGAACCGGGATGGTCGGCAAGCTGTTCGCGCCAATTATGCTGATCTGGTTCCTGTTGCTGGCGGTGCTTGGCGCGCGCAGTATCCTCGATAACCCGGAAGTTCTGCAGGCGCTGAACCCTTACTGGGCAGTGAACTTCTTCCTGCAGTACAAAACGGTATCCTTTATTGCGCTCGGCGCGGTGGTGCTGTCGATTACCGGTGTGGAAGCGCTGTATGCCGATATGGGTCACTTCGGCAAACTACCGATTCGCGTAGCGTGGTTCTCGGTAGTACTGCCATCACTGGTGCTTAACTATTTTGGCCAGGGCGCGCTGCTGTTGAAGCACCCGGAAGCCATTAAAAACCCGTTCTTCCTGTTGGCGCCGGAATGGGCGCTGATCCCGATGCTGATTATCGCGACCCTGGCGACGGTTATCGCCTCGCAGGCGGTGATTTCCGGGGTCTTCTCGCTGACTCGTCAGGCCGTGCGTCTGGGCTATCTGTCGCCAATGCGCATTATCCATACTTCGGAAATGGAGTCCGGGCAGATTTACATCCCGTTCATTAACTGGCTGCTGTACGTTTCTGTGGTCATCGTCATTGTCAGCTTCGAGCACTCTTCTAATCTGGCGGCGGCGTACGGTATTGCGGTAACGGGCACCATGGTGTTGACCTCCATTCTGTCGGCGACCGTGGCGCGCAAAAACTGGCACTGGAATAAGCTGTTTGTCGGCCTGATGCTGGTGGCCTTCCTGTGTATCGATATTCCGCTGTTCTCGGCGAACCTCGATAAAATCGTCTCCGGCGGTTGGTTGCCGTTATCACTGGGCCTGGTGATGTTTACGGTGATGACCACCTGGAAGAGCGAGCGTTTCCGCCTGCTGCGCCGGATGCATGAACATGGCAACTCGCTGGAAGCGATGATCTCCTCGCTGGAGAAATCACCGCCGGTGCGCGTGCCGGGTACCGCGGTCTATATGTCTCGCGCCCTGAACGTGATCCCTTTTGCGCTGCTGCATAACCTGAAACACAACAAGGTGCTGCATGAACGCGTGATCCTGCTGACCCTGCGCACCGAAGATGCCCCGTATGTGCATAACGTGCGCCGCGTGCAGATTGAGCAACTGTCGCCGTCGTTCTGGCGCGTTGTAGCAAGCTATGGCTGGCGTGAAACGCCGAACGTCGAAGAGGTGTTCCATCGCTGCGGCCTGGAAGGGCTGAGCTGCCGAATGATGGAAACGTCGTTCTTTATGTCCCACGAGTCGCTGATTATCGGCAAACGGCCATGGTATCTGCGCCTGCGCGGCAAACTATATCTGCTGTTGCAGCGTAACGCTCTGCGCGCGCCGGATCAGTTTGAAATCCCGCCGAACCGGGTTATCGAACTCGGTACTCAGGTAGAAATCTGATGTCAAAAAGCCCTTCAATAATGAAGGGCTTTTTTGTCTCTCACATCTCAATGCAATTTCCTGCCCACGCCTTGCGAAACGTTTCGATGGCGATCACATTTATCTCTTTTGATGATGGTTTTTTGCTCCTGCATTTACAATACTAATGTTAGCGAAACGTTTCGCTAGTGGAGCAAAAGAGAAAAAATGAAAAAAGGCACCGTACTTAACGCTGATATTTCTTCCGTTATCTCCCGCCTCGGTCATACCGATATGCTGGTTGTTTGCGACGCCGGATTGCCGGTTCCCCGCAGCAGCGCGCGAATCGATATGGCGCTTACTCAGGGCGTACCTTCATTTATGCAGGTTCTGGAGGTCGTAACGACGGAAATGCAGGTTGAGGCGGCGGTCATCGCGGAAGAGATTAAAACCCATAATCCGCAACTCCACGCGACGTTGCTCAATCATCTTGAGCAGCTGCAGCAGCACCAGGGAAATACGATTGAAATTCGTTACACCAGTCATGAGCAGTTCAAAAAACAAACCGCAGATAGTCAGGCGGTAATTCGCAGCGGGGAGTGTTCCCCGTATGCGAATATTATTCTCTGTGCCGGCGTCACTTTCTGAGGTCGCCGCCATGGAAGCTTTATTACAGCTGAAAGGGATCGATAAAGCGTTCCCTGGCGTCAAAGCGCTCTCCGGCGCGGCGCTGAATGTCTATGCTGGCCGGGTAATGGCGCTGGTAGGGGAAAATGGCGCCGGTAAATCGACAATGATGAAGGTACTCACCGGTATCTATACTCGTGATGCCGGTTCTTTGCTGTGGTTAGGTAAAGAAACGACCTTTAACGGCCCAAAATCCTCACAGGAAGCCGGTATCGGCATCATTCACCAGGAACTCAACCTGATCCCGCAATTAACGATTGCCGAGAACATCTTCCTTGGCCGCGAGTTCGTTAACCGCTTTGGCAAAATCGACTGGAAAAAGATGTATGCCGAAGCGGACAAGCTGCTGGCGAAGCTGAATTTACGTTTTAACAGCCAGAAGCTGGTGGGCGATCTGTCGATTGGCGATCAGCAAATGGTGGAAATCGCCAAAGTGCTGAGTTTTGAATCGAAGGTCATCATTATGGATGAGCCCACCGATGCCCTGACCGATACCGAGACCGAATCGCTGTTCCGCGTCATCCGCGAATTGAAATCGCAGGGGCGCGGCATTGTCTATATTTCCCACCGCATGAAAGAGATCTTCGAAATCTGCGATGACGTCACCGTATTTCGCGACGGGCAATTTATTGCCGAGCGTGAAGTGGCTTCGCTGGATGAAGACCGACTGATCGAGATGATGGTTGGCCGTAAGCTGGAAGATCAATATCCGCATCTCGATAAGGCGCCCGGCGCGGTACGTCTGAAGGTCGATAATCTCTGCGGATCCGGGGTGGAAAACGTGACGTTTACCCTGCGTCAGGGCGAAATCCTCGGCGTTGCCGGGCTGATGGGCGCCGGGCGTACTGAACTGATGAAGGTGCTGTACGGCGCGCTGCCGCGCAGCAGCGGTTCCGTGACGCTGGACGGCCATGAAGTCGTCACCCGTTCGCCGCAGGATGGCCTGGCGAACGGCATTGTCTATATCTCCGAAGACCGTAAGCGTGATGGCCTGGTGCTCGGGATGTCGGTCAAAGAAAACATGTCATTAACCGCGCTGCGCTACTTCAGCAGGGCGGGGGGTAGCCTTAAGCATAAAGATGAACAGCAGGCGGTCAGCGATTTCATTCGGCTGTTTAATGTGAAGACGCCTTCAATGGAGCAGGCAATCGGCCTGCTTTCCGGCGGTAACCAGCAAAAAGTCGCTATCGCTCGCGGGCTGATGACCCGGCCAAAAGTGCTGATCCTCGACGAACCAACCCGTGGCGTCGACGTCGGGGCGAAGAAAGAGATCTACCAGCTGATTAACCAGTTTAAAGCCGATGGCCTGAGCATCATCCTTGTCTCTTCTGAGATGCCGGAAGTGCTGGGCATGAGCGATCGCATCATTGTGATGCATGAAGGGCATCTCGGCGGTGAATTCACACGCGAGCAGGCCACCCAGGAAGTATTGATGGCTGCCGCTGTGGGCAAGCTTAACCGTGTGAATCAGGAGTAAAAAAGATGACTACCCAGGCTGTTACTGGTCGCCGCTATTTCACTAAAGCGTGGCTGATGGAGCAAAAATCGCTGATCGCCCTGCTGGTGCTGATCGCGATCGTTTCGACCATGAGCCCTAACTTTTTTACCGTTAATAACCTGTTCAATATTCTGCAGCAGACTTCCGTTAACGCCATTATGGCGGTCGGGATGACGCTGGTCATTCTGACATCGGGGATCGACCTGTCCGTCGGTTCTCTGCTGGCATTGACCGGCGCCGTCGCGGCGTCTATCGTCGGTATCGAAGTAAATGCGCTGGTGGCCGTTGCCGCCGCGCTGGCGCTCGGTGCGGCTATTGGCGCGGTGACCGGGGTAATTGTCGCGAAAGGTCGCGTGCAGGCGTTTATCGCCACCCTGGTGATGATGCTGCTGCTGCGCGGCGTGACGATGGTTTATACCAACGGTAGCCCGATCAACACCGGCTTTAGCGATAACGCCGATCTGTTTGGCTGGTTCGGTATCGGACGCCCGCTGGGGATCCCGACGCCGGTATGGATTATGGCGATTGTCTTCCTGGCGGCCTGGTACATGCTGCACCATACTCGCCTGGGCCGTTATATTTATGCCCTGGGCGGTAACGAAGCGGCGACGCGGCTTTCCGGCATCAGCGTGAATAGAGTGAAAATCATCGTCTATGCGCTGTGCGGAATGTTGGCTTCACTGGCCGGGATCATCGAAGTGGCGCGTCTTTCCTCTGCGCAGCCGACGGCGGGGACGGGCTATGAATTAGACGCGATCGCAGCGGTCGTACTTGGCGGCACCAGCCTGGCAGGTGGTAAAGGTCGTATCGTCGGCACGCTGATTGGCGCGTTGATTCTTGGCTTCCTGAACAATGGTCTGAACCTTTTAGGCGTTTCTTCCTATTACCAGATGATCGTCAAAGCGGTGGTGATTTTGCTGGCGGTACTGGTAGATAACAAAAAGCAGTAACTGAGAACTCTACAGGACATCTTAACTATGAATATGAAAAAACTGGCGACCCTGGTCTCTGCTGTTGCTCTAAGCGCGACCGTTAGCGCAAACGCGATGGCGAAAGATACCATCGCACTGGTTATCTCTACCCTGAATAACCCCTTCTTCGTTTCTCTGAAAGACGGCGCGCAGAAAGAAGCCGATAAGCTGGGCTACAACCTGGTGGTGCTGGATTCCCAGAATAACCCGGCGAAAGAGCTGGCGAACGTACAGGACTTAACGGTTCGCGGCGCCAAACTGCTGCTGATTAACCCAACCGACTCCGATGCTGTCGGCAATGCGGTGAAGATGGCGAACCAGGCTAAAATCCCGGTTATTACCCTGGACCGCCAGGCTTCAAAAGGCGATGTGGTGAGTCATATTGCTTCCGATAACGTGCTGGGCGGTAAAATGGCCGGCGACTATATCGCGAAGAAAGTCGGGGAAAATGCGAAAGTCATTGAGCTGCAAGGCATTGCCGGTACCTCTGCGGCGCGCGAGCGCGGCGAAGGTTTCAAACAGGCCGTGGCGGCGCATAAGTTCAACGTACTGGCCAGCCAACCCGCTGACTTCGACCGTACCAAAGGTCTGAACGTGATGCAGAACCTGCTGACGGCGCATCCGGACGTGCAGGCGGTGTTTGCGCAGAACGACGAAATGGCGCTGGGCGCGCTGCGTGCGCTGCAGACTGCTGGAAAATCTGATGTGATGGTGGTTGGATTTGACGGCACTCCGGATGGCGAAAAAGCAGTAAATAGTGGCAAACTGGCAGCGACCATCGCCCAGTTGCCGGAGCAGATCGGCGTTAAAGGCGTCGAAACCGCTGATAAAGTGCTGAAGGGTGAAAAAGTGGATGCCAGCTATCCGGTTGAGCTGAAACTGGTCATTAAGCAGTAAAATGCGATTCGGGCCGGCAACGGTCCGAGGGACAACATAAAAAAGAAAAGCAGGGCATGCGCCACCGGAGTCCGGTGGCGCGCTTTCCCGGGAACAAAGATGATGAAAACCGCAGGCAAACTTGTCGTCCTTGGCAGCATCAATGCCGATCACATTCTTAACCTTGAATCCTTCCCTACTCCAGGTGAAACCGTTACCGGAAACCACTATCAAGTGGCTTTCGGCGGTAAAGGCGCCAATCAGGCTGTCGCTGCCGGGCGTAGCGGCGCGGATATTGCCTTCATTGCTTGTACTGGCGATGACGATATCGGCGAACGCGTTCGCCGCCAGCTGGCGAGCGATAACATCGACGTGGCGCCGGTGCGTGCCGTTGCTGGCGAATCAACCGGCGTCGCGTTAATTTTCGTTAACGCGGAAGGCGAGAATGTCATCGGTATTCATGCCGGCGCAAATGCTGCGCTTTCTGTTTCTCAGGTTGAGGCGGAAAAAGAACGAATTGCCAGCGCGCAGGCATTGTTAATGCAGCTGGAGTCGCCGCTGGAGAGCGTGATGGCCGCTGCGAAAATCGCTCATCAGCATCAGACTACCGTGGTGCTTAACCCTGCCCCGGCGCGCGAACTTTCAGATGAACTATTGGCGCTGGTGGATGTCATTACGCCGAATGAAACCGAAGCGGAAAAGCTGACCGGTATTCGCGTTGAAAGCGACGACGATGCCGCGAAAGCCGCCAGTGCGCTTCATGCGAAAGGGATTGGTACGGTGATGATTACTCTCGGCAGCCGCGGCGTGTGGTTAAGCTGCGAGGGCGAAAGCCGCCGGGTCCCCGGATTTAAAGTTCAGGCCATCGATACGATCGCCGCTGGCGACACTTTTAATGGCGCATTTGTCACCGCGCTGCTGGAAGGCCGTGAAGTGGCAGACGCCATCCGTTTTGCCCATGCCGCCGCCGCGATTGCCGTCACCCGTAAGGGAGCGCAACCGTCTGTGCCGTGGCGCAAAGAGATCGACGAATTCTTGCGTCAACAGGGGTAATGCTTGGCTACCATGAAGGATGTGGCCCGCGTCGCGGGCGTTTCCACCTCGACCGTTTCTCACGTCATTAATAAAGACCGCTTTGTCAGCGAGGCGATTACCGCCAAAGTTGATGCGGCGATCAAAAGTCTTAACTACGCACCTTCGGCGCTGGCGCGTAGCCTCAAGTTAAATCAGACGCGAACCATCGGCATGTTGATCACCGCCAGTACTAACCCGTTTTATTCGGAGCTGGTGCGCGGCGTGGAACGCAGCTGTTTCGAGCGCGGCTACAGCCTGGTTTTATGTAATACCGAAGGCGATGAGCAGCGGATGAATCGCAATCTGGAAACGCTGATGCAAAAACGCGTCGATGGTCTGCTGCTGCTGTGCACCGAAACGCATCAACCTTCCCAGGAGATCATGCAGCGTTATCCGTCGGTGCCGACGGTGATGATGGACTGGGCGCCGTTCGACGGCGACAGCGATCTCATTCAGGATAATTCGTTGCTCGGTGGCGATATGGCGACCCAGTATTTAATCGATCGCGGTCATACCCGTATTGCCTGCATTGCCGGGCCGCTGGATAAGACGCCGTCGCGACTGCGCCTGGAAGGCTACCATGCGGCGATGGCGCGCGCCGGGCTGGATGTCGCCGAAGGTTATGTCATTACCAGCGATTTTGAATTTGGCGGCGGTTTTACCGCGATGCAGCAACTGCTGGCGTTAACGCCACGGCCGCAGGCGGTATTTGTCGGTAATGATGCGATGGCGGTCGGCGCGTATCAGGCGCTGTATCAGGCCGGGTTGCGTATTCCGCAGGATATGGCGCTGGTGGGGTATGACGATATTGAACTGGCGCGCTATATGACCCCGCCGCTCACCACTATTCATCAACCCAAAGATGAACTGGGAGAGCTGGCTATCGATGTGCTGATTCACCGCATGGCGGATCCCGGGCAAAAACAGCAGCGCGTGCAGCTTACCCCCGAACTGGTGGTTCGCGGTTCAGCTTAGTGCTTGTGCCGCTCCGTTATCAGGTTGCGGCCATCTTTAGCTCTGAGCAGCATAAACATCAGCGCTGATACCACGGTGATCGCACCCATCGTGATAAAGGTATAGTGGAATTGTTCGATGGTGCTGGCGTTATCAAATCCTTCATAAAAACGCAGGACTGCCGCGCTGATGGCCACGCCAAGGCTAATGGACAGCTGCTGGGTTACCGCGAGTAGGCTGTTGCCGCTACTGGCATTGTCATCGGTTAAATCAGCAAGCGTAATGGTGTTCATCGAGGTGAACTGCGTGGACATCGCCATCCCCAGCACAAATAGCGGCAGTAGTAGCAGCCACAGCGGCATTCCTGGCGACTGCAACGCAAACTGCGCGATCATCAAACCAATAAAGATAGTGACCCCCACCAACGTTTTGCGATAACCAAACCAGCGTAGTATCTGTGTGACGGTCGACTTGGCGATAATCGAGCCAATGGCCGTCGGCGCAATCATGCAGCCGGCGATAATGGCCGGGTAGCCGAAACCGACCTGTAGCATCAGAGGCATCAGGAACGGTACGCAGCCGGTTCCTAACCGTGTGGCCAGGTTGCCGGCGATCCCGACAGAGAAGGTATGGGTCTTAAATAAGGAGAGTGAAATCAGCGGCGTGGGATGGCGACGAGCATGGCGAATATAGGCCAGCATGAGCACGACGCTCAGGGCGATGACGGACAGCGCCATCCAGCTGGCAACGATTTTCTCGCCAAAGAGTTCAATACCGCTGGAGAACAGCACCAGACTTAACCCAAAAAGAACAAAGCCGCTGGTATCGAAACGACGGCGGGGCGTGGTGAAGTCCGGCATATATTTGCGGGCGTAGAGAATGCCGATGATACCAATCGGGATGTTAATCAAGAAAATCCAGTGCCAGCTGGCCCAGGTGACTAACACGCCGCCGAGTACAGGACCGAGAATGGGGCCGACCAGGCCAGGCATGGTAACGAAGTTGAGTACCGGCAGCAGTTCGCTACGCGGATAGGCGCGTAACAGCGCCAGACGCGCAACCGGCATCATCATTGCGCCGCCGATCCCCTGGATGACGCGGAAGACAACCAGTTCGGGTAGCGAAGTGGAAAGCGCGCAGGCAAGGGAACCTAAGGTAAACAGGCTGACGGCAATGATAAAGACTTTGCGGGTGCCGAAGCGGTCGGCCAACCAGCCGCTCACCGGTATCAGCATCGCTACCGTCAGGGTGTAGCTGATAATGGCGGATTGCATCGCCAGCGGGGAGTGACCAAGGCTATGCGCAATATCGGGAAGCGCGGTATTAAGAATAGTGGCGTCCAGCGCCTGCATAAAGAAAGCCATGGCCGCAATCCACGGCAGTCCGGCCATACTCCGCCCTTTCTTCCCGGTCATGCCTTTTCCTTCTTTATTTACCTGTGTGGTTTGGGGTATTCAACAATGTCTGGCAGGCAAGCTGCGCGCGCGGACCATCGCTTTCCTGAATGGCGTCAACAATAGCCTGGTGCAGATCCAGTTTAACGACTTCATTTTGCGTAATCGAGGTGAAATAGGTCTGATAGACCGAATGGAATAACGACGCGAAAGAGGTGAGAAACGGGTTGCCGCTCATCGCATAAATATGTTCATGCCAGGCCATATCGACTTCAATCCAGCGTTCGCGGATAAAATGTCTTTTCAGCTCGATCATTTCTTCCATTAACGTATTGAGCTGCGCTTTTTGCTCGGAGGTACCGGCAATCGCCGCCAGAAAACAGGCCTGAGGCTCCAGGCTGCTACGCATCACCAGGAAATGGCTAACCACTTCTTCGAAATTATCTTCCGTCAGCCACCAGGCGAGTAGTTCTTTATCCAGAAAGTTCCAGCTGCTGCGCGCCAGAACGCGAGTACCGATACGCGGACGCGGAAGCAGCATGCCTTTAGCCGCCAGCGTTTTTACCGCTTCTCGTACTGCCGTCCGGCTGACGCCAAACTGTTCGCCCAGCTCCATTTCACCGGGAAGGATGCTCTCTGGCGGATATTCGCCAGTGAGGATTTTTTGGGCGATCTTCTCCGCGATGACCCAGGAGATGTTTTTTTGTGCCGCCAGCTGCTGTGCGCTTATAGACATGAATGCCGTTCCTTTCTCTTTTCTACTTCATCAGTATGCCACCTGACGGCTTATTTCGGTGGTTAAAACAGCAAAAGGGCCATTTTTTACGATTTCAACATCCGCTTTGGCGAAAAAAGAGACGGTTGAAAAGTTTTTTGAAAACAGGGCTTGTCAACGTCTCAGAACTCCCTATAATGCGCCTCCACTGACACGGAACAACGGCAAGCAAGCCGCCGGGTCAGCAGGGTTTCAGCAGTAAAATACGACGCTGAAAACCGACAGAGAAAAGTGAAAATAAACGCTTGACTCTGAATGAGGAAAACGTAATATACGGGACCTCGCAACGGTGAGCTGAAAGCCGCGTTGCAACTGCTCTTTAACAATTTATCAGACA
>NZ_JAQIRI010000004.1:0-309374 GCF_050600755.1 Klebsiella sp. 141162
CGATGGTAGTGTGGGGTCTCCCCATGTGAGAGTAGGGAACTGCCAGGCATCAAATAAAACGAAAGGCTCAGTCGGAAGACTGGGCCTTTTGTTTTTGTGTTTTGCGGCCAGACGCGCCGCCGTCTCCCCCGGTGGCGCTGCGCTTACCGGGGCTACAGTCCTGTAGCCCGGAAAAGGTGCGCAGCACCGCCTCCGGGGAAAGCTGCTGCCATAGCAACGTAAACGAAAGGCTCAGTCGGAAGACCGGGCCTTTTGTTTTGGTGTTTTGCGGCCAGACGCGCCGCCGTCTCCCCCGGTGGCGCTGCTCTTACCGGGGCTACAGACCCTGTAGCCCGGAAAAGGTGCGCAGCACCGCCTCCGGGGAAAGCCGCTGCCATAGCAACGTAAACGAAAGGCTCAGTCGGAAGACCGGGCCTTTTGTTTTTGTGTTTTGCGGCCAGACGCGCCGCCATCTCCCCCGGTGGCGCTGCGCTTACCGGGGCTACGGCTCCTTCCCCGGGCTACACCGCCTGCGGGGAAATCCCACCTCTTAAATCCTCCTTGAAACTTTCTCACCTTACGCTTGCAGACTCGACATTTTGCTTATTCCTGGTTATTGTCAGCTATCTGGATGTCTAAACGTTTATACGTATGTAATGAGGTGATACAGCTATGCCAATTCGGGTGCAGGACGAGCTACCGGCCGTCAATTTCTTGCGCGATGAAAACGTCTTCGTGATGACCACATCGCGTGCTACAACTCAGGAAATCCGCCCGCTGAAGGTGTTAATTCTCAATCTGATGCCAAAGAAGATCGAGACGGAGAATCAGTTTCTGCGGTTGCTGTCGAACTCGCCGTTGCAGGTTGATATCCAGCTGCTACGCATCGATGCGCGTGAATCACGTAATACGCCGACGGAGCACCTGAATAACTTTTACTGCAACTTCGACGATATTCGCGAACAGAATTTCGATGGTTTGATTGTTACCGGCGCGCCGTTAGGGCTGGTCGAGTTTAACGATGTTGCCTACTGGCCGCAGATTAAACAGGTACTGGAGTGGGCAAAGGATCACGTCACGTCAACGTTATTTGTCTGTTGGGCGGTACAGGCCGCGTTAAATATTCTGTATGGCATCCCCAAGCAAACTCGTACCGAAAAGATCTCTGGCGTTTATGAACACCATATTTTGCACCCGCATGCGCTGCTGACTCGCGGGTTTGATGACACCTTCCTTGCGCCTCATTCGCGCTATGCCGACTTCCCGGCCGGGCTGATTCGGGACTACACCGACCTCGATATTCTCGCCGAAACCGAAGATGGCGATGCCTATCTGTTCGCCAGCAAAGATAAGCGCATCGCTTTTGTTACCGGTCATCCTGAATACGATCCGCATACCCTGGCAAGTGAATACTTCCGCGATCTGGAGGCAGGTTTAGCGCCACAGCTTCCGGACAACTACTTCCCGAATAATGATCCAAACAATAAACCGCGGGCGACCTGGCGCAGCCATGGCAATCTCCTGTTTGCTAACTGGCTTAACTATTACGTCTACCAAATCACACCATACGATCTGCGTCATATGAATCCAACGCTGGATTAATCTACCAGCGCGTACGATCCTAAAGCGTTTCAGCATCTCGCCTCAGGCACCTTCGGGTGCCTTTTTTATTTCCGAAAACAACTTCCCCTTCTATTTTAACTTTAATTCTTTTGTTATCAGTATGTTGATGCAATATTAAATTAAAAATGGAAATTGTTTTTGATTTTGAAAAATTCTTGAGTAGTCTTAATTGTGCTGAGCGAAAAGCAAACAACGATCTTTCGCTCGCGCTATCAGGATCAACCAAGAGGAGCTGCACAATGACGCAACAGGCGACAATGACCGATGAACTGGCATTCAGCCAGCCTTATGGCGAGCAGGAGAAGCAAATTCTGACTGCGGAAGCGGTGGAGTTCCTGACGGAACTAGTGAGCCGTTTTACGCCTGAGCGTAATCAACTGTTGGCAGCACGCGTCCAGCAACAGCAGGCCATTGATGGCGGCAAGCTTCCTGATTTTATTTCGGAAACAGCTTCCATTCGTAATGGCGACTGGAAAATACGCGGTATTCCGACCGATTTACAGGATCGCCGCGTTGAAATCACCGGTCCTGTTGAACGCAAGATGGTGATTAATGCCCTGAATGCTAACGTCAAAGTCTTTATGGCCGATTTCGAAGACTCGCTGGCGCCGGATTGGCACAAAGTGATTGATGGCCAAATCAACCTGCGCGATGCGGTCAACGGCACCATCAGCTACACCAACGAAGCAGGGAAAATTTATCAGCTACAGCCCGACCCGGCGGTACTGGTCTGCCGCGTTCGCGGCCTGCATCTGCCGGAAAAGCACGTCACCTGGCAGGGTGAGGCGATACCCGGCAGTCTGTTCGATTTTGCGCTCTATTTCTTCCACAACTACCAGGCGCTGCTAGCGAAAGGGAGCGGCCCCTATTTCTATCTGCCGAAGACCCAGGCCTGGCAGGAAGCGGCATGGTGGAGCAAAGTCTTCAGCTTTACCGAGGATCGCTTTGAACTGCCGCGCGGCACCATTAAGGCCACGCTGCTGATTGAAACGCTGCCAGCGGTGTTCCAGATGGATGAAATCCTGCATGCGCTGCGCGACCACATTGTTGGCCTGAACTGCGGGCGCTGGGACTATATCTTCAGCTATATCAAGACGCTGAAAAACCACCCAGACCGCGTCCTGCCGGATCGCCAGGTGGTGACGATGGATAAGCCCTTCCTCAGCGCCTATTCACGCCTGCTGATTAAGACCTGCCATAAACGCGGCGCCTTCGCGATGGGCGGTATGGCGGCCTTTATCCCGAGCAAAGACGCCGAGCGCAATCGTCAGGTGCTGAATAAAGTCACCGCCGATAAAGAGCTGGAGGCCAACAATGGCCACGATGGCACCTGGATTGCGCATCCGGGACTGGCGGATACGGCGATGGGCGTCTTTAACCGCGTACTGGGCGAACATCCTAACCAGCTGTTTGTTACCCGCAATGACGACGCGCCGATTACCGCCGAGCAGCTGCTGGCTCCCTGCGAGGGCGAGCGCACCGAAGCCGGCATGCGCGCTAATATCCGCGTGGCGGTGCAGTACATCGAGGCCTGGATCTCCGGCAACGGCTGCGTACCGATTTACGGCCTGATGGAAGATGCGGCGACGGCTGAGATTTCGCGTACCTCTATCTGGCAGTGGATCCATCACCAGAAAACCCTGAACGACGGCACACCGGTTACCAAGGCGCTGTTCCGCCAGTGGCTGGCTGAAGAGCTGATGGTGATTCAGGAAGAGTTGGGAGAACACCGCTTCAGCCACGGTCGCTTTGACGATGCGGCGCGACTGATGGAGCAAATCACCACTTCCGACGAACTGATCGACTTCCTGACTCTGCCAGGTTACCGCCTGCTGGCGTAATTCACCCCATCACTATATGGAGCATCTGCACATGAAAACCCGTACCCAACAAATCGAAGAATTAAACAAAGAGTGGACGAACCCGCGCTGGGAAGGCATTACCCGCCCATACAGCGCGGAAGAGGTGGTGAAGTTACGCGGCTCGGTGAACCCGGAATGCACGCTGGCGCAGCTTGGCGCGGCGAAAATGTGGCGTCTGCTGCATGGTGAAGCGAAAAAGGGTTATATCAACAGCCTTGGCGCGTTAACCGGCGGCCAGGCGCTGCAGCAGGCGAAGGCGGGCATTGAAGCCATCTACTTGTCTGGCTGGCAGGTCGCCGCCGACGCCAACCTGGCCTCCAGTATGTACCCGGATCAATCGTTATACCCGGCTAACTCGGTGCCATCGGTAGTTGATCGGATCAACAACACCTTCCGTCGCGCCGATCAGATCCAGTGGGCGGCGGGGATTGAGCCGAACGATCCGCGTTTTATCGACTATTTCCTGCCGATCGTCGCCGATGCGGAAGCCGGTTTTGGCGGCGTGCTGAACGCCTTTGAGCTGATGAAATCGATGATTGCGGCCGGTGCAGCGGCCGTGCATTTCGAAGACCAGCTGGCGTCGGTGAAGAAGTGCGGACATATGGGCGGCAAGGTGCTGGTGCCGACGCAAGAGGCGATTCAGAAGCTGGTCGCCGCGCGCCTGGCGGCGGATGTGATGGGGGTACCGACGCTGCTTATCGCTCGTACCGACGCCGATGCCGCTGACCTGATTACCTCGGATTGCGATCCATACGATCGCGAGTTTATCTCCGGCGATCGCACCAGCGAAGGTTTCTATCGCACCCATGCCGGAATCGAACAGGCAATCAGCCGCGGCCTTGCCTACGCGCCTTATGCCGATCTGGTATGGTGTGAAACCTCTAAACCGGACATTGAACAGGCACGCCGTTTCGCCGAGGCGATCCACGCCCGCTTCCCGGGCAAGCTGCTGGCCTATAACTGCTCGCCATCCTTTAACTGGAAGAAAAATCTCGACGATAAAACCATCGCCAGCTTCCAGCAGCAGCTGTCGGATATGGGCTATAAATTCCAGTTCATTACCCTGGCGGGTATCCACAGCATGTGGTTCAACATGTTCGACCTGGCTCACGCCTACGCGCAGGGCGAAGGCATGCGTCACTACGTCGAAAAGGTACAGCAGCCGGAGTTTGCCGCCGGGCCGGAAGGCTACACCTTCGTCTCGCATCAGCAGGAGGTGGGCACCGGGTACTTCGACAAAGTGACCACCATTATCCAGGGGGGGACCTCGTCGGTAACGGCGCTGACCGGCTCGACCGAAGAATCGCAGTTTTAAGCAATGCCCGGTGGCGCTGCGCTTACCGGGCCTACAAAGGTGTAGGCCGGATAAGCTAACGCGCCATCCGGCATGATGTTGTGCCGGATGGGGGAAAGCGATGACGCGTGGCCTGGAACTACTGATTGCCCAAACCATTTTACAGGGATTCGACGCCCAGTACGGGCGTTTTCTGGAAGTCACTTCCGGCGCACAGCAGCGCTTCGAACAAGCGGACTGGCACGCCGTGCAGCAGGCGATGAAGCAGCGTATCCACCTCTACGATCACCACGTGGGTCTGGTGGTAGAACAGCTGCGCTGTATTACCGAAGGGAAAAGTACCGACGTCGATTTTCTTCTGCGGGTGAAACAGCAGTACACCCAACTTTTGCCGGATTACCCTCGCTTTGAAATTGCGGAGAGCTTTTTCAACTCGGTCTACTGCAGACTGTTTGACCACCGCTCGCTGACCCCCGAGCGGCTCTTTATTTTTAGCTCCCAGCCGGAACGTCGTTTTCGCACGATTTCGCGACCGCTGGCGAAGGATTTTTATCCCGAACGCGGCTGGGAATACCTGATGCATAACCTGCTTGCCGATTTGCCGCTGCGCCTGCCGTGGCAAAACAAAGGGCGTGATATCGGTTATATCGTCAGCCATTTACGTGAAGCTCTCGGTGGAGAACTGTTGTCGCAGTCGCATCTGCAGGTGGCGAATGAGCTGTTTTATCGTAATAAAGCCGCCTGGCTGGTAGGTAAACTGGTTACACCGATGGCGACGCTGCCGTTCCTGCTGCCGATACATCGTAGCGATGACGGAGAGCTATTTGTTGATACCTGCCTGACGACCCACGCCGAGGCGAGTATCGTCTTTGGTTTCGCCCGCTCCTATTTCATGGTCTACGCGCCGCTGCCCGCGGCGCTGGTTGAATGGCTGCGCGAGATTCTGCCGGGAAAAACTACCGCCGAGCTGTATATGGCGATTGGCTGTCAGAAGCATGCTAAAACGGAAAGTTATCGCGAGTACCTGCACTATGTTACCCGCAGCGATGAGCAGTTTATCGAAGCGCCGGGCATCCGTGGGATGGTGATGTTGGTATTTACCCTGCCGGGATTCGACCGGGTATTTAAGGTGATTAAAGACCGCTTTGCGCCGCAAAAAGAGATGACCGCCGCCCACGTCCGCGCCTGCTATCAGCTGGTCAAAGAACACGACCGCGTCGGGCGGATGGCGGATACCCAGGAGTTTGAAAACTTCGTGCTCGATAAGCGGCAAATCGCGCCCGAGCTGATGGCGCTGTTGCAGGCGGAAGCGGGGAATAAGTTGACCGACCTCGGCGATCGCATTGCCATCAGCCATCTTTATATTGAACGAAGGATGGTGCCGCTTAATATCTGGCTGGAGCAGGTGGAAGGCCAGGCGCTACGCGACGCGGTAGAAGAGTACGGGAATGCTATTCGCCAACTGGCGGCCGCCAATATCTTCCCCGGCGACATGCTGTTTAAAAACTTCGGCGTCACGCGCCACGGGCGGGTGGTATTCTACGATTATGATGAAATTTGCTACATGACCGAGGTGAATTTCCGCGATATTCCGCCGCCGCGCTATCCGGAAGATGAGTTGGCCAGTGAACCCTGGTATAGCGTGTCCCCGGGCGATGTCTTCCCGGAAGAGTTCCGCCACTGGCTGTGCGCCGATCCGCGGATCGGACCGCTACTGGAGGAGATGCACGCCGATTTACTGCGTGCCGATTACTGGCGTGAACTGCAGACGCGCATTAAAAACGGGCACGTGGAAGATGTGTACGCTTACCGGCGTAAGCAGCGTTTTAGCGTGCGCTATGGCGCCGACAGTAGGGCGGATAAGGCGTTTACGCCGCCATCCGGCAAGGTGCGCCGATCTGCCTGATGGCGCTACGCTTATCAGGCTTACTCAAAATGCCCCTTTGGGGCATTTTTATTATTTAACCCCGCCGTACGCCAGCGTGACTTCTTTTGCAGCCTTAATAACCAATGCGCCAAGCTCGGTCACCCGATCGTCGGTCATGCGTGAAATTGGCCCGGAGATGGAGATAGCGGCGAACGGCTCGCGGTGTTCGTCGTAAATACAGGAGGCGATACAGCGCAGCCCCAGCGCATGTTCTTCATCATCAAATGAATAGCCGCGTTTACGCGTCTGGGCCAAATCCTCTTTCAAATGTACCGGAGAAACCAGGGTGGCGTGAGTGTAAGCATGCAGCCCTTTCCGATGTAGCAGCGTGGTGACTTCTTCTTCACTCAACTGCGCCAGAAACGCTTTTCCGGCGCCTGACGCGTGCATCGGCAATTTGCCGCCAATCGGCGCCGACATGCGCATCAGCTGCGTACATTGCACCTGGTCGATAATAATCGCCTGATGATCGCTTTTATCCAGCACCGCCAGGTTGACCGTTTCGCCGGAATCTTCCATCAGCTGGCGCAGGATAGGATGGACAATGGCCAGCAGATTGCGGCTTTGCAGGAAGCTGCTGCCGACGACAAACGCATGCGCGCCGATCGCCCAGTGCCCCAGCTCGCCGACCTGGCGCACAAAACCGAGCTGCTGCATGGTGGTGAGCAGACGATGGGTCGTGGAGTTAGGTAGCCCCGCCTGCTGCGCCAGTTCGGTGAGCGCGACGCTGCTATGCGATTCAGAAATCCATTCAAGCAGTTTCAGACCGCGGGTAAGCGACTGAACTTGCCCGCCAGCCTGCGCGGCAGGGGCGGCAGCAGCGGGTTTTCTGCCGCGTTTGGCGGGAACCGGGGTAGCCATGATGAACTCCTTTTTTCTGTATCGTGGAAATGATTTTCGTTTTATTTGGCGATAATGCAATCACAACCAGACTGATCGGAGGAGTGAAGTTGAACTTGTCTCATGTTGCTGCAGGTTTCCTTTTCCAGCAGGGTGGTTTATGCCAGTATGGTTTGTTGGCTTTTTGGTCTGAGTTGAGCGCTGTCGGGAGTCTGTGTGAGTAACAAAGTAGAACAATTACATCAGCAGTTAAAAGAACGCATTCTGGTTCTGGACGGGGGCATGGGCACCATGATCCAGGGCTATCGTCTGAGTGAGCAGGATTTCCGCGGCGAACGCTTTGCCGATTGGCCGTGCGACCTGAAAGGCAATAACGACCTGCTGGTCCTCAGCAAGCCTGAGGTCATCCGCGAGATCCACGACGCCTATTTCGCCGCCGGCGCGGACATTATCGAGACCAACACCTTCAACTCGACAACCATCGCGATGGCGGATTACCAGATGGAATCCCTGTCGGCGGAAATCAACTTTGCCGCCGCAAAGCTGGCCCGCGCCAGCGCCGACGCGTGGACCGCGCGTACGCCGGAAAAACCGCGCTATGTGGCGGGGGTGCTTGGTCCGACCAACCGCACCGCTTCTATTTCTCCGGACGTCAACGATCCGGCCTTTCGGAATATCACGTTCGATCAGCTGGTGGCCGCCTATCGTGAATCCACCAAAGCGCTGGTGGAAGGCGGCTCGGACCTGATTCTGATTGAAACGGTCTTTGACACCCTGAACGCCAAAGCGGCGATTTTCGCGGTAAAAGAAGAATTTGAGGCGCTCGGCGTCGAGCTGCCGATTATGATTTCCGGCACTATCACCGATGCCTCCGGACGTACACTGTCCGGGCAGACGACCGAAGCGTTCTATAATTCGCTGCGCCACGCCGATGCCCTGACCTTCGGCTTAAACTGCGCGCTGGGGCCGGATGAGCTGCGCCAGTACGTGCAGGAGCTTTCGCGGATCGCCGAGTGTTACGTTACCGCGCACCCGAACGCCGGCCTGCCGAACGCCTTCGGCGAATACGATCTGGATGCCGATACCATGGCGGCGCAAATTCGCGAATGGGCGCAGGCCGGTTTCCTTAATATCGTCGGCGGCTGCTGCGGCACCACCCCCGAGCATATCGCCGCCATGAGCCGGGCGGTAGAGGGCTTGCCGCCTCGCCAGCTGCCGGAACTGCCGGTCGCCTGCCGTCTGTCTGGCCTGGAGCCGCTGAACATCGGCGACGATAGCCTGTTCGTCAACGTGGGCGAGCGTACCAACGTTACCGGCTCCGCTAAATTTAAGCGCTTAATCAAAGAAGAGAAATACAGTGAAGCGCTGGACGTGGCGCGCCAGCAGGTAGAAAGCGGCGCGCAGATTATCGATATCAACATGGATGAGGGGATGCTCGATGCCGAAGCGGCGATGGTGCGTTTCCTCAACCTGATAGCGGGTGAACCGGATATTGCCCGCGTGCCGATTATGATCGACTCCTCCAAGTGGGAAGTCATCGAAAAAGGGCTCAAGTGCATTCAGGGCAAGGGCATCGTTAACTCGATCTCGATGAAAGAGGGCGTCGAACCCTTTATTCATCACGCTAAGCTGGTTCGCCGCTACGGCGCGGCAATGGTCGTCATGGCCTTTGATGAAGTGGGCCAGGCCGATACCCGTGAGCGCAAAATCGAAATTTGCCGTCGCGCCTACAAAATCCTCACCGAAGAGGTCGGCTTCCCGCCGGAAGATATCATCTTCGACCCCAACATTTTTGCCGTCGCCACCGGTATTGAAGAGCACAATAACTACGCTCAGGACTTTATCGGCGCCTGTGAAGACATCAAACGCGAGCTGCCGCATGCGCTGATTTCCGGCGGCGTCTCCAACGTGTCGTTCTCGTTCCGCGGTAACGATCCGGTACGTGAAGCGATCCACGCCGTCTTCCTCTACTACGCAATCCGCAACGGTATGGATATGGGCATCGTCAATGCCGGCCAGCTGGCGATATACGACGATCTGCCTGGCGAGCTGCGCGACGCGGTTGAAGATGTGATCCTTAACCGCCGCGATGACAGTACCGAAAGATTGCTTGAGCTGGCGGAAAAATATCGCGGCAGCAAAGCGGACGATAGCGCGAACGCTCAGCAGGCGGAATGGCGCAGCTGGGAGGTGAAAAAGCGTCTTGAATACTCGCTGGTCAAAGGGATTACCGAATTTATCGAGCAAGATACGGAAGAGGCGCGCCAGCAGGCCGAACGGCCGATTGAGGTGATTGAAGGGCCGCTGATGGATGGCATGAACGTCGTCGGCGACCTGTTCGGTGAAGGCAAAATGTTCCTGCCGCAGGTGGTAAAATCCGCACGGGTGATGAAACAGGCGGTGGCCTACCTCGAACCTTACATCGAAGCCAGCAAAGAACAGGGCTCCAGCAACGGTAAGATGGTGATCGCCACCGTGAAAGGCGATGTGCACGATATTGGTAAAAACATCGTCGGTGTAGTGCTGCAGTGCAACAACTACGAAATTATCGATCTCGGCGTGATGGTGCCGGCAGAGAAAATCCTGCGTACCGCGCGCGAAGAAAACGCCGATCTGATTGGCCTCTCAGGGCTTATCACGCCGTCGCTGGACGAAATGGTCAACGTGGCTAAAGAGATGGAGCGTCAGGGCTTCACTATCCCGCTGCTAATTGGCGGAGCGACGACCTCGAAAGCCCATACCGCGGTGAAAATCGAGCAGAACTACAGTGGCCCGACGGTTTACGTGCAGAACGCCTCGCGTACCGTAGGAGTGGTTTCAGCCCTGCTGTCGGCAACCCAGCGCGATGATTTTGTCGCCCGTACCCGTAAAGAGTATGAAACCGTGCGAATCCAGCACGGGCGTAAAAAGCCGCGCACGCCGCCGGTGACTCTGCAGGCGGCGCGGGAAAACGATCTGGCGTTTGACTGGGAGAGCTACACTCCTCCGGTGGCCCATCGTCTGGGCGTGCAGGAGGTGGAAGCCAGCATCGAAACGCTGCGTAACTACATCGACTGGACGCCGTTCTTTATGACCTGGTCGCTGGCGGGCAAATATCCGCGTATCCTGGAAGATGAAGTGGTGGGTGAAGAGGCACAGCGCCTGTTTAAAGACGCCAACGATTTGTTGGATAAACTCAGCGCCGAAAAAACGCTGAACCCGCGCGGCGTGGTCGGGCTGTTCCCGGCTAACCGCGTTGGCGACGATGTGGAAATCTATCGTGATGAAACCCGTACCCACGTGCTAACGGTCAGCCATCACCTGCGCCAGCAAACCGAAAAGGTTGGCTTCGCGAACTACTGCCTCGCCGATTTTGTCGCGCCGAAGCTGAGCGGTAAAGCGGACTACATCGGGGCTTTCGCGGTAACCGGCGGGCTGGAAGAAGACGCGCTGGCGGAAGCCTATGAAGCGCAGCACGACGACTATAACAAGATCATGGTTAAGGCCATCGCCGACCGTCTGGCGGAAGCCTTCGCCGAGTATCTGCATGAGAAAGTGCGTAAGGTTTACTGGGGCTATGCGGCCAATGAGAACCTCAGCAATGAAGAGCTGATCCGCGAAAATTACCAGGGGATCCGCCCGGCGCCCGGTTATCCGGCCTGCCCGGAACACACCGAGAAAGCGACCATCTGGGAACTGTTGGATGTGGAAGCGCATACCGGTATGAAGCTCACCGAGTCCTTCGCCATGTGGCCTGGCGCATCGGTTTCCGGCTGGTACTTCAGTCATCCGGACAGTAAGTACTTCGCCGTGGCGCAGATCCAGCGCGACCAGGTGGAAGATTACGCCCTGCGTAAGGGGATGACGGCGGCCGAAGTTGAGCGTTGGCTCGCCCCTAACCTCGGCTATGATGCTGACTAACGAAATATGTTTCGTTACAACAAACAGGGCGCTCTTTGAGCGCCTTGTCTCTTTATTGAAGTTAACCCCTTATACTGAAGGGAGGTTTAAACCTCAGGAACACTTATAACGATAAGGAGAAGCTGATTCTGTGTTAACGCTGTTACACCTACTTTCCGCCGTAGCCCTACTGGTGTGGGGTACCCATATTGTGCGCACCGGCGTGATGCGAGTCTTTGGCGCGCGCCTGCGTACCGTGCTCAGCAGCAGCGTGGAGAAAAAACCGCTCGCCTTCTGCGCGGGGATTGGCGTCACCGCGCTGGTGCAGAGCAGCAATGCCACCACCATGCTGGTGACGTCGTTTGTAGCCCAGGATCTGGTCGCGCTGGCGCCAGCGCTGGTTATGGTGCTGGGTGCGGATGTGGGGACGGCGCTGATGGCGAGGGTACTGACCTTCGACCTCTCCTGGCTATCGCCGCTGCTGATATTTATCGGCGTTATTTTCTTCCTCGGCCGTAAACAGACCCGCGCGGGTCAGCTTGGGCGGGTCGGTATCGGCCTTGGACTTATCCTGCTGGCGCTGGAGCTCATCGTCCAGGCGGTGCATCCGATTACCCAGGCCAACGGTGTACAGGTGATTTTCGCCTCGCTGACCGGCGATATCATGCTGGATGCGCTGATTGGCGCCGTGTTCGCCATTATCAGTTACTCCAGCCTGGCGGCCGTGCTGCTGACCGCAACGTTAACCGGCACCGGGGTGATCTCTTTCCCGGTGGCGCTATGCCTGGTCATCGGCGCTAACCTCGGCTCAGGCCTGCTGGCGATGCTCAACAACAGCGGCGCCAATGCGGCGGCGCGGCGCGTGGCGCTCGGCAGCCTGCTGTTCAAGCTGGTGGGGAGCTTGATAATTTTGCCATTTGTGCACGTACTGGCTGATGTCATGCACAAATTGCCGCTGGAAGAGTCGGAGCTGGTTATCTACTTCCACGTCTTCTACAACCTGATCCGCTGCGTGGCGATGGTGCCGTTCGCCGGGCCGATGGCGAACCTGTGTAAGCGCCTGATCCGCGATGAGCCGGAGCTGGATAACCATCTCAAGCCGAAGCATCTGGATCCCTCGGCGCTGGATACGCCGGCGCTGGCGTTGGCCAATGCCGCCCGTGAGACCTTGCGTATCGGCGACGCCATGGAGCAGATGCTGGAAAGCCTGCGCAAGGTGATGCACGGCGAGCCGCGCGAAGAGAAAGAGCTGCGGCGGATGGCGGACGATATCAACGTGCTGTATACGGCTATCAAGCTCTACCTGGCGCGGATGCCGAAGGACGAGCTGGCGGAAGAGGAGTCTCGCCGCTGGGCGGAAATTATCGAGATGTCGCTCAACCTGGAGCAGGCGTCTGACATCGTCGAGCGAATGGGCAGCGAGATCGCCGATAAATCACTGGCGGCGCGGCGCGCATTTTCCGTCGAGGGGCTAAAAGAGCTGGATGCGTTATACGAGCTGCTGCTCAGTAACCTGCAGCTGGCAATGTCGGTCTTCTTTTCTGGCGACGTGCCGAGCGCCCGTCGGTTGCGCCGCAGTAAGCACCGTTTTCGTATTCTTAATCGCCGTTACTCGCATGCGCATGTTGACCGCCTGCATCAGCAAAACGTGCAGAGTATCGAAACCAGTACGTTGCATCTGGCGCTGTTGGGCGATATGAAGCGTCTGAACTCGTTGTTCTGTGCTGTTGCCTATAGCGTGATGGAGCAGCCGGATGAAGACGACGAGCGGGATGATTATTAGCAGGATTTACGCTGGATAGCCCGGATAAGGCGCAACGCGCCGCTATCCGGGTAATGTTCGTCAAACTAGTCTAGAAACGGTGGCCCGCGGCCAGGGTTACCGCTTCTTCTCCCGCTTTGAACAACAGCGTCGGGTTCGGGCCGCCGAGCGTGGCGTGTCCGTCGCTGACCTGAATCCAGTTCCCCTCCGGCAGGCCAATCACCGTTAATTCCGGCGCCACGACCAGCAATTCGCGAATACGTTGCTCACGGGTCTCACCCTGATGCCCGGTCGGCAGCGCGTTAGTGAAGTGCGGGTTAATCTGCAGCGGGAACAGCCCTAACGCGTCAAACCCCTGAGGATCGACAATCGGCATATCGTTGGTGGTACGAATGGTCGGGCAGGCGAGGTTAGAACCCGCGCTCCAGCCGATATACAACGCCCCGCGTTTGACGACATCGACAATCGGCGCCAGCAGCCCGCGGCTGCGACACTCTTTCAGAAGCTGGAAGGTGTTCCCGCCGCCGACGATGACCATCTCGGTGTTTTCAATGGCGGCGATAGGATCGGCGACGCTGTGAATACCGGTCACGCTGACGCCCATCGGCGCCATGACTGCGGCGGCTTTGGCGGTGTAATCATCCCAGCTTTGCGTCACCCCGGCGAAGGGAATAAATACCGCCGAGCGGCGGCCTTTGACCTGGCCGGCAATCAGCGGCAGCGCATGTTCCATCCAGGCTTTGCCCGGTAGCGTTGAGTTACTCAGTAACAGCAGTTCCATCTTTTCATCCTGTGTAAGCATGTCATTTGACGCAGATTCTATCATTGGCCCGGCCTTGAGGCGCTGATATGGCTCACGGTGCAGGCAAGCTGAATGTTATTATCGGGGCCGAAAGCGCAGATGCTAACCACCCCGGAGACGACCTATGAACAATGAAATACCGCTGAAATATTATGACATCGTGGATGAGTACTCGACGGAGTGCGCGGAAGCGGTAAAAGAGTCCGAGCGCGATTGTCTGGCGCATTACTTCCAACTGCTGATTACGCGCTTAATGAATAATGAGGAGATCAGCGAGGAAGCGCAGCAGGAGATGGCCCGTGAAGCAGGCATTGCCGAACAGCGTATCGACGATATCGCCAATTTCCTCAATCAATGGGGTAATGAATAACGTCATCCCTGTTTTTTATCGCCAGTAAGGTGAGGTATATTTCGCTGTCAAAGGAGAAACTATGCTGACCGACTCATCTACTCGATTAAATAAATACATCAGCGAAAGCGGGATTTGCTCGCGTCGCGAAGCGGACCGCTTTATTGAACAAGGCAACGTCTTTATCAACGGTAAGCGCGCCGCCATTGGCGATCAGGTGAAGCCGGGCGATGTGGTGAAAGTCAACGGTCAGCTGATTGAGCCGCGAGAAGCCGATGATTTGGTGTTGATTGCGCTGAATAAGCCGGTGGGTATCGTCAGCACTACCGAAGATGGCGAGCGCGATAATATCGTCGACTTCGTGAACCACAGTAAACGCGTGTTCCCGATTGGCCGTCTCGATAAAGACTCTCAGGGGTTAATTTTCCTGACCAACCATGGCGATCTGGTGAACAAAATCCTGCGCGCCGGCAACGATCATGAAAAAGAGTATCTGGTCACCGTCGATAAGCCGGTTACCGATGAGTTTATTCGTGGAATGGGCGCGGGAGTGCCAATTCTCGGTACCGTGACCAAGAAATGTAAGGTCAAGAAAGAAGCGCCGTTCGTGTTCCGCATCACGCTGGTTCAGGGGTTAAACCGCCAGATCCGCCGCATGTGCGAGCATTTCGGCTATGAAGTCATGAAGCTGGAGCGGACACGCATTATGAACGTTAGCCTGACGGGCATTCCGCTGGGCGAGTGGCGCGATTTAACCGATGATGAGCTGATCGATCTTTTCAAGCTGATTGAAAACTCCTCTTCCGAAGCGAAGCCAAAAGCTAAACCGAAGGCCAAAGCGGCGACCGCCGGCATCAAGCGCCCGGTGGTGAAGATGGAAAAAACCAACGAGAAAGGCCGCCCGGCTTCGAACGGTAAACGTTTCGCTCAGCCGGGACGTAAAAAGAAAGGCCGCTAACGCCTGCCGCGGGTCGGCGTATTCGCCGACCACGAAAATGTCGCTTCTTTGTCTACTTTGTAAGCCTGCTGCTTTTTCACCTGGCGGGCTTTCTTCGCTTCCGCTTCGCGCAGCGCCATCAGCTTATCGATATATTCCTTTTTCACGCTGTTCGTTTCCGCATTGCTCAGCGGGCGGCCGTGCGCGATACGCGCGCGGTCCAGCAGCGTCTTCAATTCGCGCTGTTCGCGCTCGGTCATCTCTTTTTGTGTAATGCGGGGGAGTGCCATGGTGGTGCCCTCAATCAGACCAGAGAGTCCAGTGTACGGCAATCGGCGCAAAATAGAACTAATCCGGAAAATGCCTCGCAGAATATTTGCTGAGTGGGTGACCGATGATGTTGTCTGGATTAGCGTAGCAGCATGGTTTATGTGGTCATCCGCAAACTTATTTTTGCGCGATTTGTGTATAAAATTTTATACAAGGATGTGGTATGTTGAATCAGGGGCAAAGTTTACGACGTATTGTCTGGATGGGGTCTTCCTTTGATGATTTGCGCCAATTTCCTGAGGAGGTCCGCCGGGATGCCGGTTTTTAGCTTTACCGTTTACAGGCGGGGTTAGAAGCTGCTGATTGGAAAGCATGCCTCAGTTGGGGAGAGGCGTGGAGGAAATACGGTTACGCCATTATTCTGGCGCTTATCGGGTGATTTACCTGGCTCGTTTTGAGGCAGAGGTTTATGTCCTGCACTGTTTTAACAAAAAAACTCGACGTACCGCCGAACATGAAAAACAAATTGTCAGAAGCCGTTTGCAGCTTATACCGCAGGAACACAGGAGTCGTAAATGAATCGTAAGACAGTGGATGGCATCCGTCACGTGACGACAGCAGAGACGAATATTTTCAGTGAACTCGGCTTTGATGACTGTGAAGCGGAGCGGTTAAGGACGCAAGCGGAACAAGAAGTCGAACAACTGATGCTCCTGAAGCGGCAACTCATGCAGGAAATTGCTGAGTGGATAGATGAAAATCAATTGAAGCAAGCGGATGCCGCAGCGAAGTTGAATATTTCACGCCCGCGTATTTCAGATGTGGTAAACCAGAAAACCAGTAAGTTTACCCTTGATGCATTGGTCATGATGTTAATGAAGTTAGGCAAGCCGGTGAGTTTACTGGTGGGATAAACCAAACGTCCGGGCATATGGCCCGGACGTATACCGATTAGCGCTGGTTGCCTTTTTTGGTCGTCGGCTTACCGGACCAGTAACCTGCCAGCAGCGAGCCGGAAAGGTTATGCCATACCGAGAACAGCGCGCCGGGCAGGGCGGCCAGCGGGCCGAAGTAGATTTTCCCGAGGGCCGCGGCGAGGCCAGAGTTCTGCATACCCACTTCGATCGCCAGGGTGCGGCAGGTGGATTCATCAAAACCGAACAGGCGCCCGCCCCAGTAGCCGCCGAGCAGGCCAATAGCGTTATGCAGGATCACCGCCACGATAACCACCAGCCCCACCGAAGCGATATGCGATGCGGAACCGGCGACCACGGCGCTGATAATTGCCAGGATGCACAGCATGGAGAAGGCGGGAAGGAAGGGTTCCACCGCCTTTACCACTTTTGGCAACAGGTGATGAACAATCAGACCGAGGCCGATTGGGATCACCACGATTTGCAGGATGCTCAGCAGCATGCCCATCACATCGACCTGAATGTGCGCATCAACGTACAGGCGCGTCAGCAGCGGCGTGGCGACCACGCCAACCAGTGTCGAAACGGAAGAGATGGTTACCGACAGTGCGACATCGCCTTTCGCCAGATAGATCATGACGTTGGAAGCGGTTCCGCTGGCGACGCTGCCGACCAGCACCATTCCGGCGGAGAGCTCTGGCGGCATGTGGAATAGCAGCGCCAGTACCCAGGCGGCGAGCGGCATCACCAGGTAATGCAGAAAAATTCCCGCTGCGACCGGCGCAGGTCGTGACAGCACGCGCTTGAAATCGTCCAGCTTCAAATGGACGCCCATACCAAACATAATCAGCATCAGCAGCGTGGTGACCCACGGGCCGATAGGGGTAAAAGTGGTTGGCGTGTAATAAGCCAATACGGAGAGCAGCAGCGCCCATAACGGGAACAGCCGCGTAAGCGTGGCGAGCATAGTGTATTCCTTGCGACAGTGTTTGTTGTGTTGATGTTGTTATAAAAAAGCCGGGTTCGAGCCCGGCTATAGGTATTTTTTATCGCGCAAAAGAATATTATTCAAACAAATTATGATGCAGCTTCTGCACCACTTTCTCCGCGTCGTCGCCAGGCACCAGGAAGCACAGGTTGTGGCTGGAGGCGCCGTAGCAAATCATGCGGATATTGAACGGTTCCAGTACGCCGAATACCTCTTTACCGACGCCGCAGGCTTTCGATAATTCATTGCCGATCAGGGCGACCAGCGCCAGGTTTTCTTCCACTTCGACGCGGCACAGCGAAGAGAGCTCGGTCAGCAGCGCCTGGGTCAGCAGGGTATCGCCAGCGGAGGTTGAACCGGTGGTGTCCATGGTCAGCGCAATGCTCACTTCCGAAGTGGTGATCAGATCGACGGAAATATTATGCCGCGCCAGAATACCGAACACTTCAGCCAGGAAGCCGCGGGAGTGCAGCATATGCAGGCTGTGCAGGGTCAGCAGCGTTTGACGACGACGCAGCGCCAGCGCGCGGAACAGCGGTGGATTTTCGGTTTTATGACAGACCATCGTGCCGCCGGCTTTAGGTTCTTTGCTGGAGCCGACGAATACCGGGATATCGCTGCGTACGGCCGGCAGCAGGGTGGCCGGATGTAATACCTTGGCCCCGAACGTGGCCATCTCCGCGGCTTCAGCGAAAGCGATCACATCGATGCGCTTCGCCGCTGGCGCGACGCGCGGGTCGGTTGTGTAGATGCCAGGGACATCGGTCCAGATATCGACACGACTGGCGTTTAAGGCCTCGCCGAGTAGCGCTGCGGTGTAATCGCTGCCGCCGCGGCCAAGGGTGGTGGTACGGCCTTTGGCTTCGCTGCCGATAAAGCCCTGGGTAATCACCAGGCCTTCTTCCAGGCGTGGCGCCAGTTGTTGTTGCGTCAGTTCCGCCAGCGCGGCGATATCCGGTTCGGCGCGGCCGAAACGATCGTTGGTACGCATCACTTTGCGTACGTCGAACCACTGCGCCGCGATACCGCGTTCGCGCAGGATCTCAACGAACAGTAAGGTGGACATCAGTTCGCCGTGGCTCACCAGTTCATCGGTCAAGGCTTCCGAGCTGGCCAGCGAGGCGGCTTCCGCCAGGGTAGTAATGTTTTCCAGCAGACGCTCGATCTCTTCGCGAATAACGTTGGGATAACGTAAACGCTCCAGAATATTGAACTGGATTTGGCGCATTTCATCGAGCTTAGCGAAGCGTTCGGTGGGTTCCAGCCCTGCCGCTAAAGCAACTAAGATATTGGTAACGCCAGCCGATGCGGATAACACCACTACGCGGGTATTCGCATCCAGCAGCGCGACGTCGACGCTACGGTTCATCGCGTCGAAATCGGCCACGCTGGTGCCGCCGAACTTAGCAACAACTAAATCTGTCATAACAACCTCGTGTCAGGGGGCCTGACTTATTAAAACGATTCCTGAACAACCGCTCCTGGTTCGGGCTGGAAATAACCGGAGCGCTACAAAATGTCTTAATAAGCCAGGCCAAATTAACTCAGCCATGGCACAAGGGAAGAGCGAAAAGTAGGGTGGGCGCAGAGCGATAAACAAACTACGATGTCACCCAGAAGTGCTCCACCTTGTAGACCCGTTCGCCGATGACGCGCATCGGTTCGCGAGTATGAAACGCCCGACTGCGAACGCTTCTGGTGACAACCCAGGGGATTCAGCCCCTGTGGCCGGCGACAGACTTAACCAGATGCCTGTGCGCCTCGGCGTTGCTCCCCCTCACGTATTTTCCCCGGACTGGTTCCTCCAATACGGTTACCTGGGCAACGCACCTCTTCTGGCAATTACTGACGTCTTTCACTATGCCTGGGGAGAGACTGGTCATTATACCCCCCAACGATACTCTTCGCTGTAGCGTGAAATGCGCGAGCAATACATACCTACGGTTCCGTAGGCAGTTCAGCTATATAAAGGCTTCCGGACGGGTATGTCAACGACAGGGTTATGCGGATTTTTCATGCATCGGCGGATAACAGAAAAATGCCTAATGATCGCTATAATATGGGGGCTCTTTACCCTATTTCTGACCCCCGTCAACGGCATAACACAAAAATCATCACAATTTTCCGCCGCTGAGGCTACAATCGACCGAAGTCACATTTTTCAAATCAGAAGAGTATTGCTAATGAAAAATATCAACCCAACGCAGACCGCTGCATGGCAGGCATTACAGAAACACTTCGATGAAATGAAAGACGTCACTATCAGCGAGCTTTTCGCCAAAGATAGCGATCGTTTCTCTAAATTCTCCGCCACTTTTGACGATCTGATGCTGGTGGATTTCTCCAAGAACCGCATCACTGAAGAGACACTGTCTAAGCTGCAGGATCTGGCGAAAGAGACCGATCTGGCCGGTGCTATCAAGTCGATGTTCTCCGGCGAAAAAATTAACCGTACCGAGGACCGCGCGGTACTGCACGTTGCGCTGCGTAACCGCAGCAATACGCCGATTGTGGTTGATGGCAAAGATGTGATGCCGGAAGTCAACGCGGTGCTGGAGAAGATGAAAGCCTTCTCTGAAGCAATTATCTCCGGTAGCTGGAAAGGCTACACCGGCAAACCGATCACCGACGTGGTGAACATCGGTATCGGCGGTTCAGACCTCGGCCCGTTCATGGTGACCGAAGCGCTGCGCCCGTATAAAAACCATCTCAACATGCACTTCGTTTCCAACGTAGACGGCACCCATATCGCCGAAGTGTTGAAAGCGGTGAATCCGGAAACCACGCTGTTCCTGGTGGCTTCCAAAACCTTCACTACTCAGGAAACCATGACCAACGCCCACAGCGCGCGTGACTGGTTCCTGGCGACCGCGGGCGATGAGAAACACGTGGCGAAACACTTCGCGGCGCTCTCCACCAACGGTAAAGCGGTTGGCGAGTTCGGTATCGATACGGCTAACATGTTTGAATTCTGGGACTGGGTTGGCGGTCGTTACTCCCTGTGGTCCGCCATCGGCCTGTCTATCATTCTGTCCGTTGGCTTCGATAACTTTGTCCAGCTGCTGTCCGGCGCCCACGCCATGGACAAACACTTCTCCACCACCCCGGCTGAGAAAAACCTGCCGGTACTGCTGGCGCTGATCGGTATCTGGTACAACAATTTCTTCGGCGCCGAAACCGAAGCGATTCTGCCGTACGATCAATACATGCACCGCTTTGCCGCTTACTTCCAGCAGGGCAACATGGAATCCAACGGTAAGTACGTTGACCGTAACGGCAACGTCGTGGATTACCAGACTGGCCCAATCATCTGGGGTGAGCCGGGGACTAACGGTCAGCACGCGTTCTATCAGCTGATCCACCAGGGCACCAAAATGGTACCGTGCGATTTCATCGCGCCGGCTATCACCCATAACCCGCTGTCTGACCACCATCAGAAACTGCTGTCTAACTTCTTCGCCCAGACTGAAGCGCTGGCCTTTGGTAAATCCCGCGAAGTGGTTGAGCAGGAATATCGCGACCAGGGTAAAGACCCGGCTCAGCTTGAGCACGTGGTGCCGTTCAAAGTGTTCGAAGGCAACCGTCCGACCAACTCCATCCTGCTGCGTGAGATCACCCCGTTCAGCCTGGGCGCATTGATTGCGCTGTATGAGCACAAAATCTTCACCCAGGGCGCGATCCTCAATATCTTCACCTTCGATCAGTGGGGCGTTGAGCTGGGTAAACAGCTGGCTAACCGTATCCTGCCGGAACTGAAAGATGGCGCAGACGTTAGCAGCCACGACAGCTCTACCAACGGCCTGATTAACCGTTATAAAGCCTGGCGCGCGTAAGTGTTGCGCAATTAAGCCTGAATGCCGACCCTCGGGTCGGCATTTTTATTTATAGCCGCCGCAGCAGCCTCGCGGGATTGCCCGCCCAAACGCCTTTCTCGGTGATGGATTTTGTCACCACGCTCCCGGCGCCGATGACCACGCCATCGCAGATACTCACCGCCAGAATGGTGGCGCCGCTGCCGATAGACACGTCATTGCCGATTTCAATGCGCCCCCAACTGTCGCGGTCGGCATTCGGTTTGCCATCGCGGAACATGTCGTTGGCGAACATCACGCCGTGGCCGATAAAACAACGTTGGCCGATGGTGACGTACTCGCAGATAAAACTGTGGGACTGGATTTTGCTGTCCGCGCCGATGCGCGTGTGCCCCTGAATCTCGACGAACGGCCCGACGAAGACGTTATCGCCGAGCTGGCAACCATAGAGGTTGGCGGGCTGGTATATGACCACGTTTTCGCCGCAGATGACGTTGTGAACGCCGGTATCGCGAAGCTCAGGCATAATTTCTCTCATATCGGTTTGGCCAGAATATGTAAGGTGCTTTGTTGGCTGGCGGAATGGAAAATGGTGTCTTTTACATGCTGCATTCCCTGGCGTTCGTAAAAACGACGCGCGCCAGGATTATCGGCAAGGACCTCAAGCCACAGCCACGCTTCACCATTTTCTTGTGCCAGAGCCTCTATGGCGCTAAACAGCCGCTCGCCGTAGCGGTGTCCGGTTTCGTCAGGCATGAGATAGAGCTTATGCAGCAATGTGCCGATACGTCCATCGCCATCAATTCTCTGCTGGCAGCTGTATTTAGCAAAGCCAACGGGGTGCGCGGATTCGGCGATGAGCCAATGCTGTTCCGCCGCGGCAAGACTTTGACGCAGCGATTCCACGGAATACTCCTGCTGGAGAAATAATGCCAGCTCATCGGCGTTGCGCCAAAGGTGGGCGAAGTGGTGGCGATAGCTGGCATAGCCCATATTACTGAGCTGCGGCGCATCTTCTGGTACAGCCTTACGGATAGTTAACATACTGCGTTCCTCATTCAGATCTCATCGTATAGTGCCTGTAAAATGAGCAAGGAGGAACGGCGAAAAACGGTGGGGAAGGAGGCTGGAGGTTTCCCCCCAGCCGGGTGATTAACGAGCGAAGGCGATGGCTTCGATTTCGATGCCGGCGTCTTTCGGCAGTCTGGCGACCTCTACGCAGGAACGCGCCGGAAAAGCGGCCTGATGTTCGGTAAAGAAGGCCTCATAGGCGGCGTTGATGGCGGCAAAATCCTGCAGGTCTTTGACAAACACCGTGGTTTTAACGATCTGCCCGACCGTGAGTCCGGCAGCTTCAACGATGGCTTTCACATTTTCCAGCGATTGCCGCGCCTG
Source organism: Klebsiella sp. 141162 (assembly GCF_050600755.1). NCBI lineage: Bacteria > Pseudomonadati > Pseudomonadota > Gammaproteobacteria > Enterobacterales > Enterobacteriaceae > Klebsiella > Klebsiella sp. 141162. Next base: position 22,634 of record NZ_JAQIRI010000004.1, read on the forward strand.
TTCGGCGATATCGCCTGGCATGGTGCCGTCCAGCGGATTAATCGGCAGCTGACCGGAGGTGATGGTCATCGCGCCGAGATTGACGCCCTGCACGTACGGGCCGATAGCGGCAGGCGCGTCAGCGGTGGTAATAATCATATGGTTTATCCTTCAAACGGTTACATAAAATAATTTAACAACACCAGCGAGCCGACGCCGCTCACTACCACCCATACCAGGCCTAAACGGAAGCTGGCGAGCGTGCAGATAATGGCGGCGATCACCTTCGGATTCTTTAAGTCAAACTCCATACTGGAATTCACGCTCAGGATCTGAATGGTGATAATGGCCGGCAGGACGGTGACCGGGACAAAGCGCAGCGTTTTGGTCACCCGCTCGGACATCTGGATTTTTCCGGCCAGGCCGATAAACGAAAATCGGATCAGAAAGGTCACGGCGGCCATCCCCAAAGTCAGGGCGATAAAGTAGCTATTATTCATGTTCCAGCGCCTCCACGAGCGGCATTCCGGATTTGGCAATTGCTGCCTGTTTACGTTCTTCAGCCAGGTCGACGCACAGTCCGGCGAGCACGCCAAGCACTGACGCGACGACAATGCCCAGCGAGTAGGGCAGGATGACCAACAGCACGCCGGAGACGGCGGCCACCACGGCGGCGACGGTGCAGGCCTGGCTTTTTATTTGCGGCACCACGATAGCGATAAAAGCGGCGACCATGGCGAAATCCAGACCGTACTTTTCAATGTTCGGGAAGGAAGCGCCGACCAGCGCGCCGAGGAAATCCGCCAGTACCCAAATTGCCCAGAAGGTGATCATCGCCGAACCATAAAACAGATACTTATCCTGCTTATTGCCTTCCATCTCTTTGACGGTGGTGGCGTACACTTCGTCGGTCAGCGCGTAGGACATAAAGCATTTTTTAAAGAATGATGCTTCACGGACGGTACCGGAAATAGAGGCGCTGTACAGTACATGACGTAGATTAATTATTAATGTGGTGAATATAATAACCCCGAGCGTGGCGCCGGTTTTAAGCATATTTAATGCCAGCATTTGCGCCGAACCGGCAATAACAATCGCCGACCACGCCGTGCTCTGCCAGACGCTCATGCCCGCGCTAACGCTTAATGCGCCGACAATAAATGAAAATGGAAAGTCGCCGATGCACAGCGGCATAATAGCGCTGGCGCCGCGTAAGATGACTTTTTTATTCATCTGCTATACCTGCTAATTTATAAATAATAGTGTGGGTAGGGTAGGTTAATCGGGGCCTGAATGTTCAGGCCCGTTAAATATTGTTATTTAGCGACCATGATACTGATAATTTCTTTATCTGTGAGGGTCATTGGTTTAATCACCAGGCGGCACAGATTATTAATAGTCTGCTCGACATCAGCGCAGACAATACCGTCATTGGCGCCAGCGCAGCTATTTTGCATTGCCATCAGTACCGCCTTAAAGGCGCTGGATACCACAGATGAGACTTTCATCGCACAGCTATTAGAGGCGCCATCACAAATCATGCCGGTAATATCGCTGACCATATTAATAATCGCGGTATTAATGGTGTTGATGTCGCGAGTAAATAGCCAGGCCATCCCGGCGGCGGCGCCCATGGCGGCGGTTGAGGCCGCGCATAGCGCAGATAAGCGCGTATAACGAGAATGAATTGAGATGGCGGTGAGATGAGATAGAGACAAAGCGCGCGCCAGGGTCTCTTCATCGGCGCCGAGATGCTCAGCAACCACCACTACCGGCATGGTTGCCGTAATGCCCTGATTGCCTGAGCCGAAGTTAGACATTGCGACCACCGGCGCGCCGCCCATGCGGGCATCTGAAGCGGCGACGGTGTTGATGATCACCTTGCTTAACAGATCGTTGCTCATCAGGCCGTTTTTCACTGCGTCAGAAAAGGTACCGTTAATGTTCAGGCCATATTTTTTGGTTTTGCCTTCTGCCGCCAGCGCGGAGTTTAAGCGCGCGGCTTCGAGAATAAAGCGAATATCATTAAAGTCGACGCTATTAATAAAGCCGTAAGCCTGTTGTAGCGAAAAATTGGACAGCGTTTCGTGCCGGGCGCTTGCATTCTGTTTTTCGCTTAGTGGCTGCGGCTGGTCATTAATATAAAGTTCGACCACGTTAGTGTGGGTTCCTTTTACTACGACACGACAGGTGTTTTCGCCATCAGAGAGAGTTAGATCCAGATGAATAAAGTCCGGGGTCTCTTTGACGGTAATATCAACGGCATGATTGGCGATCAGCTTCTGTGCCATTTCGACGTGTAGCGGGGTGATATCTTCCAGCGTTTTTAATCCCTTTTGCGGATCGCCGCCAAATGCGCCAATTGCGGCGGCCAGCGCTACACCGCAAACGGTGGTGCCGGGAATAGTAACACCCATCGCGTTTTTATAGAGATTGGCGGAAATAAAACCGCTAATTCTGGTGCAAGGCTGATCCAGATATTGTGCGGCGTAGGCGGCAGCGAAGGAAATAGCGACGGGTTCAGTACAACCTAACGCTGGGGCAACTTCTTGTTTGAGCCATTTGATATACAGGGATGCGTTATCGGTTTTCATAATGATTTAATGTCCAAAATTAAATTTTATTCAACTGCGATAATGCTAAGACAATGGATAAGAAAAATCTTACCCTAATAACCATATAAATAATGCGGATTTTAGAAAAATTTTATCTTGTGAGAATTTTTAAGATATAACTGTTTCAAATGGTAAATGTTTTAATTTTCAATAAGTTGGTTGGTTTTGTTTTAAGCGTAACGGATGATTTGGTTAACTTGCTCACAGCATTGCAGGAAGTAAAATTTTCTCTTAGTTGCATTTACCGCTTTGAAGGACCGATGCTGCTCGCAAAGCGAAGTAGATCTGGATCACACTTTTGCGCTATACAGATCAATAACGTTCATGCATTTGAGGTGTCACTATGCCGTCGGTATATCGTCCGCTGGTTAATTTTGTTGCGAAGGCCATGCAGGCCGTATTGAACCTGGCGCTATTGTGCCTGGGAATTATTCTGGTGGTGTTCCTGGGAAAGGAGACCCTGCATCTGGCGCACGTGCTGTTTACGCCGGAGCCGGTGAGTAAGTACAAGCTGGTCGAAGGGCTGGTGGTCTATTTTCTCTACTTCGAGTTTATCGCGTTGATTGTGAAATACTTTGAGTCCGGTTTTCACTTCCCGCTGCGTTATTTCGTCTATATCGGTATTACGGCGATTGTGCGGCTTATTATCGTCGACCATGAGTCGCCGATGGCGGTGCTGATTTACTCTGCGGCGATCCTTATCCTGGTGATTACCCTGTGGTTGTGTAATTCCAACCGCCTGAAACGGGAATAAAAAAAGCGGCCTCCAGGGCCGCTTGACCGACAATCACAAATGAAATTTATGTAGGGTCCAGTAGAGGATTGCAGTGGCATTTGCCCTACTTTTTCAGGGAGAGGTGGGCTGCCGTACCCGGTTGGGGTCGGGTACCACATCCCACCCTCGCTGAAATTTGGGGCGGTAAAACAAGGGTCTAACATGATGAAACTTAACCTTTCACCCCGCCCGCCGTCAGGCCGTTAACCAACCAACGCTGAGCCAGCAGGAAGACGACGGTAATCGGAATCGCCGACAGTACCGCCGCCGCGGCGAAGTCGCCCCACAGGTAGTTCTGCGGATTGAGATACTGCTGCATCCCGACCGCCAGGGTATAGCTGTTCACATCGCGCAGCAGCAACGAGGCCACCGGCACTTCGGTAATCGCGGCGATGAACGACAGAATAAACACGACCGCCAGAATCGGCACCGACAGCGGCAGCAGCACCAGGCGGAAGGCCTGCCACGGAGTGGCGCCATCCAGTGCGGCCGCTTCTTCCAGTGAACCATCGATAGTTTCGAAGTAGCCCTTAATCGTCCAGACGTGCAGCGCGATACCGCCCATATAGGCGAAGATCACCCCGCCGTGAGTGTTGAGGCCGACGAAAGGCAGATACTGACCGAGGCGGTCGAACAACGCATACAGCGCCACCAACGACAGTACCGCCGGGAACATCTGGAAAATCAGCATCCCTTTGAGCAGCGTCGCTTTGCCCGGGAAGCGCATACGGGCGAAAGCATAAGCGCAGGTGGTGGAGAGGGCGACGATGCCGATCGCGGTAATCCCGGCGACCTTAATTGAGTTCCACAGCCACAGCAGCACCGGGAACGGCGGCGGCGTTACCCGGCCATCGGCGTGTTCGACGCTGAAGCCTAATGCCAGACGCCAGTGCTCCCAGGAGATGGTATCCGGGATCAGGCTGCCGGTCGCGAAATTGCCTTCGCGCAGTGAGATAGCGATAACCATCAGCAGCGGGAACATAATCGCGGCGATAAAAATCAGTAACAGAAGATGCGTAGTGAAGAGACGCAGTTTTTGAGATTTAGGTTGGACCATAGCCATTATCGTTATCTCCCTTAATCAAACTTCATGCGCGTGGCTTTTAGATTCACAATCGCTAACGCCCCAACCAGCAGGAAGATAAGCGTGGCGATAGCCGCCGCCAGGCCGAAGTCCTGACCGCCACCGCCTTCAAAGGCGATGCGATAGGTGTAGCTCACCAGCAGGTCGGTATAACCGGCCGGGGTGGTGGTGCCGAGACGGTCCGGGCCACCGTTGGTCAACAGTTGAATCAGCACGAAGTTGTTAAAGTTAAAGGCGAAGCTGGCAATCATCAGCGGCGTGAGCGGCTTGATCAGCAGCGGTAGCGTAATTTTAAAGAAGTTCTGGAACGGACCCGCGCCATCCATCGCCGACGCCTCGTACAGATCGTCCGGAATCGCCTTCAGCAGCCCCATGCACAGGATCATCATGTACGGATAGCCCAGCCAGGTGTTGACGATGATGATCATCGTGCGCGCGGTGGTTGGGTCGCTAAACCAGGCCGGTTTAATGCCGAACAGCGCGCTCAGCATCATGTTGATTTCACCAAAGCTCTGGTTAAACAGCCCTTTGAAAATCAGGATTGAGATAAATGACGGCACCGCATACGGCAGAATCAACAGCACGCGGTAAATCGCTTTGCCCTTCAACGCTTCCCACTGCACCAGACAGGCCAGCACCATTCCCACGGCGACGGTCAAAATCACCGTCAGCACCGAGAACACCACGGTCCAGACGAAAATGGCGAAGAACGGTTTCTGGATCCCTTCGTCCTGGAAAACGCGGGTGAAGTTATCCCAGCCGATGGTGACGGTATAACCCGGGCTCAGCTTTTCATTGCCCCAGCTGCCGTCGGCATTGATGGATTGATAAAAGCCGATGTTGTCGTTGGGGCGATATTTCACGCCGCTTTGGTTGTTAGTGAGCGTGCCGTCGTTGGCCAGCGCGTACAGCGGCTGGGTACCGGAGAACTGACGCAGCGAACTCATAATCACTTTGCTTTCATCCGGCAGCACGGCGGTCAGTTGGTTCAGCGCGGCGCGGTTCTGGGTGATTACGCGTAAATTCGCGCGTTCGCCTTGCGGCAGGACATCGGCTTCTTTTAACGTCAGCTTCTGCTCGCCGCCGAATTTAAAGGCTTCGGAGAGATAATTTTTACCGCTTTCACCGTCCGTCAGCGCCAGCTGCCACTCGTCACCCGCCGGGTAGAGTGAGAAGTTATAGGCTTTGCCGGCCTCGAAAGAACGGTCCATCAGCACCTGCTGGGCACGTTCGAAGGTGAGCTGGTTGGTGCTGCTGTAGTTGGTGAAGGCGATGGCAATAGTACAGATCAGCGGGAACAGAACAAACAGCCCCATCCCGGCGAGACCCGGATAAACATAGCGCCAGGCATAGGCCTTGCGATTGGAAAAGATATACAGGCCAACCGAGCTTAAAATCAGCGTCATGATGGCGAACAGGTACTCCCCCTGGGCGTACATTAAAACAACAAGGTAACCCACCAGCAGGCACAGCAAACCAATCACAGACCATGTGAGTTGCGGGCTTTGCCACCAGTGTTTCTTTTTAACGGCATCCATGGGGATCATCCTCTACAACGTTAAATATCTGTCGACAAAAGTGCCTGATGGCGCTGCACTTATCCGGCCTACAAGGCGTGTAGGCCGGATAAGGCATTTATGCCGCCATCCGGCACGTGTGCGACGGTATTACTTGGTGATACGGCCCTGTGCATCCTTCAGCGCGGCATCGACGGTTTGACGGCCGCTTGCGGCGTTAATAACCGCGGTACGGACGGCATACCAGAATGCGGACATCTGCGGAATGTTCGGCATGATTTCGCCTTTCTGGGCGTTAGCCATGGTGGCGGCGATACGCGGGTCTTTCTCCAGCTTCTCCTGGAAGGATTTCAGCGCCACGGCGCCCAGCGGTTTATCGTTGTTCACCGCTTCCAGGCCCTGATCGGTCATCAGGTAGTTTTCGAGGAACTCTTTCGCCAGTTCTTTATTCGGGCTGGCGGCGTTAATCCCGGCGCTCAGGACGCCAACGAACGGTTTAGACGGTTTGCCTTTGAAGGTTGGCAGCAGAGTGACGCCGTAGTTAACCTTACCTTTGTCGATGTTCGACCACGCCCACGGACCGTTGATGGTCATCGCGGTTTCGCCTTTGTTGAACGCCGCTTCCGCGATGGAGTAGTCGGTATCGGCGTTCATGTGTTTATTTTTGATAAGGTCGACCAGGAAGGTCAGGCCCGCTTTTGCTCCGGCGCTATCGACGCCGACGTTTTTCACGTCGTATTTGCCGTTTTCAAACTTAAACGCGTATCCGCCATCGGCGGCAATCAGCGGCCAGGTGAAGTACGGTTCTTGCAGGTTGAACATCAGCGCGCTCTTACCCTTCGCCTTCAGCTCTTTATCCAGCGCCGGAATCTCTTCCCAGGTTTTCGGCGGGTTCGGGACCAGGTCTTTGTTATAAATCAGCGACAGGGCTTCAACCGCTACCGGGTATGCGATCAGCTTGCCGTTGTAGCGTACGGCGTCCCAGGTGAAGGGATAGAGTTTGTCCTGGAAGGCCTTATCCGGGGTGATTTCCGCCAGCAGGCCGGACTGCGCGTAGCCGCCAAAACGGTCATGCGCCCAGAAAATGATATCCGGGCCGTCGCCGGTGGCAGCAACCTGCGGGAACTTCTCTTCCAGCTTATCCGGATGTTCTACGGAAACTTTAATGCCGGTATCTTTTTCGAACTTTTTACCCACTTCAGCGAGGCCGTTATAGCCTTTATCGCCGTTAATCCAGATAACCAGCTTACCTTCTTCAATTTTTGCGAGGGCAGAGGCGGAAAACATCATCGTCGTCAATGCAGACAGCGCGAGGATGCGAGCGCCAGTTTTGATTTTCATATACCCGTCCTATTTGGTGATGTGCTCGTGGATACACTTGAGTGGTTTAACGCTGATGAGTTTCCTTTTTTAACAACCTCTTTCCATCCTCCCTATGTCTACGCCCCGCCCGCCGTTTATGTGATCCGCATTGCAGAAATGCCGGTAATGGGCCCTGGAGCACATAAAAAAGCCACCGTTTTTGTCGCTTCGATCACGAAATGACGTTGTGCCGGGAACTTCCGGCGGCGAGAGGCGGTTTCTCATCCTCCCGTCTCCTCCCCCATCAAAAACCCGGGGGGTGGAGGATTTGCCAACGTAATGAATGCCGCATAGTCAGCCCATCTTGAATGTGTCTTTAAGTGACAGGTTGTAACGAAGGGAGAAGGGCATGGCGAGCGTACAGCTACGAAATGTAACGAAAGCCTGGGGCGACGTGGTGGTATCTAAAGATATCAATCTCGAGATCCAGGATGGGGAGTTCGTCGTGTTTGTAGGACCGTCGGGCTGCGGCAAATCCACCCTGCTGCGTATGATCGCCGGACTGGAAACGGTCACCAGCGGCGATCTGTTTATTGGCGATACCCGAATGAACGACGTGCCGCCCGCCGAGCGCGGCATCGGCATGGTATTCCAGTCATATGCGCTCTATCCCCACCTTTCCGTTGCCGAAAATATGTCTTTTGGCCTGAAGCTGGCCGGGGCGAAAAAAGAGGTGATTAACCAGCGCGTAACTCAAGTCGCTGAGGTCTTACAGCTGGCGCACCTGCTGGAGCGTAAGCCGAAAGCGCTCTCCGGCGGCCAGCGTCAGCGCGTGGCCATCGGCCGTACCCTGGTCGCCGAGCCGCGGGTTTTCCTGCTTGATGAACCCCTGTCCAACCTCGATGCCGCGCTGCGCGTGCAGATGCGTATCGAAATCTCCCGTCTGCATAAGCGCCTCGGTCGCACGATGATTTACGTCACCCACGATCAGGTGGAAGCCATGACCCTGGCCGACAAAATCGTGGTGCTGGACGCCGGCCGCGTCGCGCAGGTCGGAAAACCGCTGGAACTTTATCACTATCCGGCAGACCGCTTTGTCGCGGGCTTTATCGGTTCGCCGAAGATGAACTTCCTACCGGTCAAAGTCACCGCGACCGCCATCGAACAGGTACAAGTCGAACTACCGAACCGCCAGCAGGTCTGGCTGCCGGTAGACAGCGCTCACGTTCAGGTCGGCGCCAATATGTCTTTGGGCATCCGCCCGGAACACCTGCTGCCGAGCGACATCGCCGATGTCACCCTTGAGGGCGAAGTGCAGGTGGTCGAACAGCTTGGTCACGAAACGCAAATTCATATCCAGATCCCCGCCATCCGTCAGAACCTGGTGTACCGCCAGAATGACGTGGTGTTGGTAGAAGAGGGAGCCACATTCGCCATCGGTTTGCCGCCGGAGCGCTGCCATTTATTCCGTGAGGATGGCACCGCTTGTCGTCGGTTGCATAAAGAGCCGGGCGTATAAGGTTCCCCATTAAAAGAAGACGCGAACCCAGCGCGCAGCCAACCATGCGGCGGCCGACGGGGAAGTGTTCAAAGAAAAGCAATGATCTCAGGAGATAGAATGATGATTACTCTGCGCAAACTTCCACTGGCGGTAGCCGTTGCGGCGGGCGTGATGTCTGCCCAGGCGCTGGCTGTCGATTTCCATGGTTACGCTCGTTCCGGTATTGGCTGGACCGGCAGCGGCGGCGAACAGCAGTGCTTCCAGGCCACCGGCGCTCAAAGTAAATACCGTCTCGGTAACGAATGTGAAACTTACGCTGAACTGAAACTGGGCCAGGAAGTGTGGAAAGAGGGCGATAAGAGCTTCTACTTCGATACCAACGTTGCCTACTCGGTATCGCAGCAGAACGACTGGGAATCTACCAGCCCGGCCTTCCGTGAAGTTAACGTACAGGGTAAAAACCTGATCGACTGGCTGCCGGGTTCAACCCTGTGGGCTGGTAAGCGCTTCTATCAGCGTCATGACGTTCACATGATCGACTTCTACTACTGGGATATTTCCGGTCCTGGCGCCGGTATCGAAAACATCGATCTGGGCTTCGGTAAACTCTCTCTGGCCGCCACTCGTTCTTCTGAATCCGGCGGCTCGGCAACCTATGCTGACCGCGATCCGCTGACTGGCGAACGCGTTTATGATCATCTGGTACCGAACGACGTCTTCGACGTGCGTTTAGCGCAGATGGAAACCAACCCGGGCGGTACGCTGGAGCTGGGCGTGGACTATGGTCACACCAACGTGCCGGATGACTACTACCTGCAGCCGGATGCATCGAAAGATGGCTGGATGTTCACCGCTGAACATACCCAGAGCATCCTGAAAGGCTACAACAAATTTGTTCTGCAGTACGCGACCGATGCCATGACCTCCAACGGTAAAGGCGTACCGCAGGGCGGCAGCATTAATAACGATGGTTCCATGTGGCGTGTGCTTGACCACGGCGCGGTCTCTCTGGCGGACGATTGGGACATGATGTACGTCGCCATGTACCAGGACGTCAACCTGGACAACAACAACGGTACCAAATGGTGGACCGTCGGCGTACGTCCTATGTACAAATGGACGCCGATCATGAGCACCCTGCTGGAAGTCGGCTACGACAACGTCAAATCGCAGAAAACCGGCGACAGCAACAACCAGTACAAAATCACCCTGGCGCAACAGTGGCAGGCGGGCGACAGCATCTGGTCCCGTCCGGCAATTCGTCTGTTCGCCACCTACGCGAAGTGGGATGAGAAGTGGGGTTACACCGATAGCGGCGTCGCCATGCGCGATACCTCTGGTACCGGTATCAACACTTCCAGCCGCGGCGACGACGATGAGTGGACCTTCGGCGCCCAGATGGAAATCTGGTGGTAATGCTATCCGCATCATGATGAGTAAAAGAGGGGCATCAGCCCCTCTATTTTCGGCCCAGCGCGCTATTGCCTGGCTAACGCTCGGCCATAGGAATTGAGGTGATAACAATGAATATGAAGAAAAGTCTCGTTGCCCTCTGCCTGTCCGCCGGCCTGCTGGCCAGCGTACCCGCAGTCAGTTTTGCTGATGTCAATTTCGTGCCGCAGAATACCTCTGCCGCGCCGTCCATCCCGGCCTCCTCGCTGCAGCAGTTGACCTGGACGCCGGTCGATCAATCGAAAACCCAAACCTCTAAAGTGGCGATCGCCGGTCAAACGTTGAATGTTCCCGGTATCGCCGGGCCGGTGGTGGCCTATAGCGTACCGGCCAATATCGGCGAGTTAACCCTGACGCTGACCAGCGAAGTCGACAAACAGACCAGCGTCTATGCGCCAAACGTGCTGATCCTCGATCAGAGCATGACGCCGTCCGCCTTCTTCCCGAGCAGCTATTTCACTTATCTGGAGCCGGGCGTGATGAGCGCCGACCGCCTGGAAGGGGTAATGCGCCTGACGCCGGCGCTGGGACAGCAGAAAATTTATGTGCTGGTGTTTACCACTCCGCAGGATCTGCAGCAGACCACCAAATTAATCGACCCGGCGAAAGCCTACGCGAAAGGCACCGGTAACGCGGTGCCGGACATTCCGGATCCGATCGCTAAACATACCACTGACGGCACCTTGAGCCTGAAGGTGAAAACGTCTTCGAGTTCCAGCGTGCTGGTGGGCCCGCTGTTTGGGTCTTCCGGCCCGGGCCCGGTGACCGTCGGCAATACCGCGGCGCCGGTCTATAACGCCCCGGCCGCTGCGCCTGTTGTCGCGCCGGTCGCTGCCGCTCCAGCGGCGAAAAGCGAACCGATGCTTGACGATACCGAAACCTACTTCAACAACGGTATCAAGAAAGCGGTTAAACAAGGCGATATCGATAAAGCCCTTAAATTGATGAACGAAGCTGAACGTCTCGGCTCGAAATCTGCTCGTTCCACCTTTATCAGCAGTGTAAAAGGCAAGGGGTGACCGTCTCCCCACAATGCTGATGTTTAGGCACAGCCTTTAGGTGCGTCCGCCTGGACGCACTTTTTTTTCTCGCGCAGCGGCAACTGTTGCATGCCTGTTGCGCGGATGATCGTATATTGACGTTTGCCCGCCCTCAAAACGCTATTCTGCGATACAATGCCTGCACGTTTTGTACCGGAGAATCAGGCATGCCACATCCTGCGCTTACGCAACTGCGTGCGCTGCGCTATTTTGCCGCCATACCCGAGCTGGACGCGCCGCTGCGCGACTGGCTGTTGCTGGAAGACTCAATGACCAAGCGCTTTGAGCAACAAGGGAAAAAGGTCACCGTGACCATGATTAACGAAGGTTTCGTCGGACGCGACGCGCTGGCGGGCGAAGAAGCCCTATTGCCGGAAGAAGCGCGTTATTGGCTGCGGGAAATCATTCTTTGCGCCGATGGCGAACCCTGGCTTGCCGGTCGTACCCTCGTGCCGGAATCGACGCTATGCGGCCCGGAATTAGCCCTGCAGCAGCTGGGGCAGACGCCGCTGGGCCGGTATCTGTTTACGTCGTCGACGTTAACCCGTGATTTTATTGAGATTGGCCGTAGTGCACAGCTGTGGGGGCGACGTTCCCGTCTCCGGCTGAGCGGCAAACCGCTGCTGCTGACAGAGCTTTTTCTGCCTGCATCGCCATTGTATTAAGAGGAAGAGAAAATGGAGTGGAGTCTGACGCAGAATAAGCTGTTGGCGTTTCACCGCCTGATGCGTACTGACAAACCAATCGGCGCGCTATTGCTGCTGTGGCCGACGCTGTGGGCGCTATGGGTGGCATCACCCGGGGTGCCACCGCTGTGGATACTGGCGGTATTTGTCGCTGGCGTCTGGTTGATGCGCGCCGCCGGCTGCGTGGTGAATGACTATGCCGACCGTAAATTTGATGGTCACGTTAAGCGTACGGCTCGTCGCCCGCTACCAAGCGGCGAGGTCACCGAAAAAGAAGCGCGCATATTGTTCGCGGTACTGGTGGGGCTCTCCTTCTTGCTGGTGTTGACGCTCAATACCATGACCATCCTGCTGTCGGTTGCGGCGCTGGCGCTAGCCTGGGTCTACCCCTTTATGAAGCGCTATACCCATCTGCCGCAGGTAGTGCTGGGCGCGGCCTTTGGCTGGTCGATCCCGATGGCTTTCTCGGCGGTAAGTGAAGCGCTGCCGCTCAGCTGCTGGCTGATGTTCCTCGCCAATATTTTGTGGGCGGTAGCCTACGATACCCAGTATGCGATGGTCGATCGCGACGATGATGTCAAAATTGGCATTAAGTCGACGGCGATCCTGTTCGGTGAAAACGATCGTTTGATTATCGGTATTCTGCAGGTTGCCGTGCTGGTATTGATGGGCGCGGTGGGCTGGCTGAATGGGCTGAACTGGGAATTCTACTGGTCGCTGTTTATCGCGGCGGGATTGTTTGTCTGGCAGCAGAAGCTTATCTTCAAGCGCGAACGCGATAACTGCTTCAAAGCGTTTATGAATAATAACTACGTTGGGCTGGTGCTGTTTCTCGGTCTGGCGATGAGTTATCTGCAGTAAATCCTTCTTTCCCCGACTCGCGCCGCGAGCCGGGGAACAGAAGCCGCAACGTTATGCGTCGTCCTGAGCGGCGCTTTCAATCGTCAAACGTACATCCGACGTAATCAAATCCGCCAGCATCTGGTAGACCTTCAGGGTCTCTGCCGGCTCGGCATCGCCGGTATCGCTGATGTAGCCTTCGTCACGCAGGGTCAGCACCAGGGTACTGAACACCGCCTTATCGAAGAACTCCGGCGCGTTGATACCGTGCAGTACCGACAGACGCTGCGCCATGGTGCGGCTTTCTTTCTCAAGCGTACTGCGGTTGATGGACGGGTTGGCGCTCAACAACCAGAAGGTGATCGCGTAGCGCTGTAACGTCTCGCGCGCGCCGGCGGCCAACAGCTGCAGGGAACGAGAGTGCGCCGGGTTGACGCTCATCTCATCGCCATTCAGCACCACCAGGCCCTGACGCTGCATCTCTGCCATCAGCGCATCGATAACGCCCGCCAGCTCCTCTTTTTCCCAGCGCAGGAACAGCTCGGCTTTCAGGAACGGATAGAACATCTCGACATGACGCAGCACTTCGCTACGGGTGATGCGGCGATGTTGGGTCACGATAGCGGCCAGCAGCGACGGCATCACCAGCATATGGGCGATGTTGTTGCGATAGTAGGTCATCAGCACCGCCTGCTCGCGCGGCAGGATGATGATATCGCCGATGGTGTCTTTCTCGACTTCGAACTTGTTCATCTGCAGCGCGTGGTCGATAAGCTCGCCGGCGGAAGCCGTCGGCGCGGTCGAATCGGTGGAGTACGGCACGTTACGCAGCAGGTCGAGGTAGCAATCTAACTGCTGGGTCAGTTGCTCACGGGTCAAAGAACGCTGACGAGACGCCAGAAGCGCCGTACAGCACAGGTTCATGGCGTTGGCCGCCCCGGCATTGTTGATGCGCACCATCAGATCGGCGGCGATATTATTCACCGTCGGCGTCAGCCAGGAAGGGCGGACAGCTTCGATAGGATCGATGGCTTCGCGCCATTCCGGCACGTGCTGATTGAGGTAGGTCATCAGCGGCAGCGGTTCGCCGAAGTTAACGTAGCCCTGGCCGAGATTACGCAGTTTGCTGAGGCCGCGCACCATCTGCGGCAGGCTCTCTTTTTCTTTTGTCGCGCCGCGCAGCTCTTTGGCGTAGGTACCGACTTCCATCACGTGCTCGTAGCCGATATAAATCGGCACCAGGGTGATGGGGCGGCTACCGCCGCGCAGCATTGCCTGAATAGTCATCGACAGGGTGCCGGTTTTCGGATCCAGCAGACGGCCGGTACGGGAACGTCCGCCTTCGACGAAGTATTCCACCGAATAGCCACGGCTGAACAGCTCGCCAAGATATTCGCGGAATACCGTGGAGTAGAGCTTGTTGCCCTTAAAGGTACGGCGAATAAAGAAAGCGCCCAGACGGCGGAAAATCGGCCCGGCCGGCCAGAAGTTGAGGTTTATGCCGGCGGCGATATGCGGCGGCACCAGCCCCTGATGATAAAGCACATAAGAGAGCAGCAGGTAGTCCATGTGGCTACGGTGACAGGGCACATAGACAATCTCATGGCCGTCATGCGCCAGCTGGCGTACGCGCTCGGCGTTATGCACGTTAATCCCCTGATACAGACGGTTCCAGGTGAAGCCGAGAATACGGTCAGTCAGGCGGATCATTTCATAAGAGAAGTTAGCGGCAATCTCTTCCATCAGCGCGATGGCGTTCTGCTGGGCCTTCTCGTGAGAAATCTTCTTGCTGCGTGCTTCATCTTCTACCGCGCGGGCGATAGCTTTCGATGCCAGCAGCTTATTGAACAGATCCTGGCGGGCAGGGAGACGCGGGCCGACGGCGGCCAGACGTTGACGGGCGAAGTGCATACGCGCCACGCGGGCCAGCTTCTGGGCGATGATTTTATCGGTACCGTGCTCATCCGCCATGCGGCGCAGAGAGACAGAAGGCGAGAAACGCACGAAGCTATCGCGGCCAAGCCAGGAGACGGCGAAGAATTTCTGAATACCGTTAAGCATGCGTAGCGGCGGATTCTCTTCGCCTTTTTCGCGACCTGGGGCGCGGCCGAACATCACCGAGACCGGCACCATTTGCACGTCAAGGTCGGGATGATTACGGTGCAGATCCAGGTAGTCGTGGAACAGCTTAATGGACTCCTCTTTCGGCGTGTAGTAGGTAAACACGCGCGGGCCGCCGTGGATGAAAACGTAGCGCGGCAGCAGGGTGCCGTCGATTTCCAGCGGTTCAAAAGGGTCGGGTAAGTCATGCGCCAGGCACTGGGCGCGCAGGGTCAGCAGGTCCGCCTTGGAGTTATAAGGCAAGACGTACATTATCGGACGCGAGGTATCGAGCCCTAATTCCTGAGCAGGTTCTGCCGGAATAGACTTGCTTTTTACCAGCACCCGTAATGGTAAATTCAGTAATTTATAGTAAATTCGTTGCCAGCCGGACATAAACGATGTGAAGCCTCTGGTTAATCATGCAAATGCGCGGCAAGAATAACAGAAAGCGTACAAAATTTCCGTTGTCACACGGCAAACACGTACACTCAGCGACGTCATTTACATTAAAAGGTTCTTTTTGATGGCCAATAATACCACTGGGTTAACCAGAATCATTAAAGCAGCAGGTTATTCCTGGAAAGGTTTCCGCGCGGCGTGGGTGAACGAAGCCGCTTTCCGCCAGGAAGGCGTCGCCGCCATTGTGGCCGTGGCGATAGCCTGCTGGCTGGATGTCGATATCATTACGCGAGTCCTGCTCATTGGCTCGGTCCTGTTAGTGATGATAGTCGAAATTCTTAACAGCGCGATTGAAGCGGTGGTTGACCGTATCGGGCCTGAGCATCATGAGCTTTCCGGGCGCGCCAAGGATATGGGCTCGGCGGCGGTACTGCTGGCGATAATCATCGCGTTGATCACCTGGACTATGCTGTTGTGGTCGCATTACCGCTAAGTCTTGTCGGCAACGCTCGCAAAACGCAAAGAATCTCCTGATTTTTATATGATATGTGGTTCCAAAATCACCATTAGCTGTATATACTCACAGCATAACTGTATATACACCCAGGGGGCGGAATGAAAGCGTTAACGACCAGGCAGCAAGAGGTGTTTGATCTCATCCGGGATCACATCAGCCAAACGGGCATGCCGCCAACGCGTGCGGAAATTGCTCAGCGCTTGGGGTTCCGTTCCCCAAACGCGGCAGAAGAACACCTCAAAGCGCTGGCGCGTAAAGGCGCGATTGAAATCGTCTCCGGCGCTTCACGCGGCATTCGTCTGCTGACGGAAGAAGAACACGGACTGCCGCTGATCGGCCGCGTCGCCGCAGGCGAACCGCTGCTGGCGCAGCAGCATATTGAAGGTCACTACCAGGTTGACCCGGCGATGTTTAAACCAAATGCCGACTTCCTGCTGCGCGTTAGCGGGATGTCGATGAAAGACATCGGTATCCTCGACGGCGATCTGCTGGCAGTACATAAAACTCAGGACGTGCGTAACGGCCAGGTCGTCGTCGCGCGTATCGATGAAGAAGTCACCGTAAAACGTCTGAAAAAGCAGGGCAACGTCGTTGAACTGCTGCCGGAAAACAGCGAGTTTTCCCCGATCGTCGTCGATCTGCGCCAGCAGAGCTTCACCATTGAAGGTCTGGCCGTCGGCGTGATCCGTAACGGTGAGTGGCTGTAACTCCCGTCCTAACGCAGCGTCATCATGATGCATGACGCTGCGATGTTCCTCCTCTGTCTGGTCCCTCTTCATGCTGCTCAACGCCGCCGATAAAGCACTGTGGCGCCTCGCGCTACCGATGATTTTCTCGAACATTACCGTTCCGCTGTTGGGGCTGGTCGATACCGCCGTTGTCGGCCATCTTGATAGCCCCGTATACCTTGGCGGCGTTGCCGTCGGCGCGACGGCCACTAGTTTCCTGTTTATGCTGCTGTTGTTCCTGCGAATGAGCACCACTGGCTTAACCGCTCAGGCCTACGGCGCCAAAGATCCGCAGCGGCTGGCGCGCGCTCTGGTGCAACCGCTGATCCTGGCGCTGGCCGCCGGGCTGCTCATTGTTCTGTTCCGCATGCCGCTCATTGACCTCGCGCTACATATTGTCGGCGGCAGCGAGGCGGTACTGGAGCAGGCCAGACGGTTCCTCGAAATCCGCTGGCTTAGCGCCCCGGCGTCGTTAGCTAACCTGGTGCTGTTAGGGTGGCTGCTTGGCGTCCAGTACGCTCGCGCCCCGGTGATCCTGCTGGTGGTCGGCAACTTGCTGAATATCGTGCTCGATCTGTGGCTGGTGATGGGGCTGCATATGAACGTGCAGGGGGCGGCACTGGCGACGGCGCTGTCGGAATACGCTACCTTTATCATCGGCCTGCTGATGGCGAAACGGGTGCTGGCGCTGCGCGGCGTGACGCTTGCCATGTTGAAGGAAGCCTGGCGCGGCAATATGCGGCGCCTGCTGGCGCTTAATCGCGACATCATGCTGCGTTCGCTGCTACTGCAGCTCTGTTTTGGCGCCATCACCGTCTTCGGCGCCCGTCTTGGCAGCGACGTGGTGGCGGTCAATGCGGTACTGATGACCATGCTGACCTTTACCGCTTACGCGCTGGACGGTTTTGCCTATGCCGTCGAAGCCCATTCCGGACAGGCTTACGGCGCGCGTGACGGTAGCCAACTGCTGGAAGTCTGGCGCGCGGCCTGTCGGCAGTCGGGAATGGTCGCGCTGGCGTTCGCGTTAATCTACAGCGTGGCCGGTGAGCATATCATCGCGCTATTGACCTCTATCCCATCATTGCAGCAGCTGGCCGACCGCTATCTGTTCTGGCAGATGATCCTGCCGGTGATTGGCGTCTGGTGTTATCTGCTGGATGGCATGTTTATCGGCGCGACGCGCGGCGCGGAGATGCGTAATAGCATGGCGGTGGCCGCCGCGGGATTTGCGGTGACGCTGCTCTCTGTGCCCGTGCTCGGCAACCACGGCCTGTGGTTGGCGCTGGCCGTGTTCCTGGCTTTGCGTGGGCTTTCGCTGGCGCTCATCTGGCGCCGCCACTGGCAGCGTGGCACCTGGTTTAATTCACCCTCCTGAATGCAAATAGCCCGGCCGAGCGCAGCGCGAGCCGGGAAAATTCTCCCTGCGTGTTCAATTGGCCTGATGGTTAAAAATTCCGAATAACGAATCGGTGTCAGCATTGTCATCTATAGTTATTACCATGTCCGGAACAAAACGGGCTGTTAACCCACCGAATCATGAGGACGTAATGATGAATAAAGACGAAATCAGCGGTAACTGGAAACAGTTAAAAGGTAAAGCCAAGGAACAGTGGGGTAAACTGACCGATGACGATATGACGGTCATTGAAGGGAAGCGCGATCAGCTGGTCGGTAAAATTCAGGAGCGTTACGGCTACGCGAAAGATCAGGCCGAAAAAGAGGTGTCCGACTGGGAGCGTAAGAACGATACGCGCTGGTAGCGAACGCGGTTTTGACCCCCTGTTTATGCCTGTCTAACGGCATAGCGATATGCCGTAGCTTCCCGCTGATGTCGCCCGACTCAGCGGGCTTTCTTTTTAATCTGGATGGTATGATCGTGATGACAGTGTTCGCGGGCGCTGCACGCTTCGACTTCCACGCAGGCCGCGCACAGGCCGTGCGCTTCAATCACATTATGCCGTAGAGCGAAGCCCATTCTGGCCGCCAGCGTATGCATAATATCTTCTACGCCTTCTGCACACTCTTCTTTGACCACGCCGCAGCGATCGCAGATAAACATCGCCGAACTGTGGGTCGGCTGATCGAAAAGGTGGCACAGTACATAGCTGTTGGTCGATTCCACTTTGTGCACAAAACCTTGCTCCAGCAGAAACTCCAGCGCGCGATAGACCGTGGGCGGCTTCGCCTGCGGCTCTTTTTCTCGCAGCAGATCCAGCAGATCGTAGGCGCTAATCGCCCCTTGCTGCAGGCTCATCAGACGCAACACTTCCAGACGCTGTGGGGTCAGGCGTACGCCACGTTGCACGCAAAGCTTTTCAGCCTGCGCTAACATTTCTTGCGAAGTGGTGTTATCCATGAGCATCCTCTGGTTGCGTGATGTTGAAACTGTTACTTTATCACGAACCAGGTAAAACGCCGAGATCCTGCAAGCTTTGCTATACCTGATGTATCTCATTTTCGGGAGAAAACGATGAAACGACCTGATTGCATTCGACATTGGCGCGAACTGGAAGGTGCGGATGATTCCACCTACCCCGATAGTCACGAGCTGTTTTCTATTGGCGCGCCTCTTGCCCGCGGCCTGCGGCTAAATCGGCTGGGCATCCATCATGAACGCTTACCGCCGGGACGCAGAACCTCTTATCCACATGCGGAAAGCGATGAAGAAGAGTTCATCTACGTGCTGGAAGGCTTTCCGGAAGTCTGGATCAATGGCTACCTATGGAAGCTGGAGCCGGGCGATAGCGTCGGCTTTCCGGCGGGGACTGGTGTGTGTCATACCTTCCTGAATAACACCGAGCAGGAGGTGCGGCTGCTGGTCGTTGGCGAGGCGAATAAAAAACACAACCGCATCTACTATCCGTTGAACCCGGGCTATGCCGCGACTCGCCAGGACCGCTGGGTGGATCACCCTCCGCAGTTCTTTGGCCCGCACGACGGCAAACCGCGTAAAATATAGGCCGCATTTTGACCATGGCGCGTAGCGTTCGACGTTATGCGCCGTGGTTGGTGTTTGTGCTATAGTAGCGCCCCTTTTTACCCGGATGCTTATTTATTCGCCATGATGCCAGAATCCACATCTACCGCTTTTGCCGCCCACCGTTTTTCTATCGCGCCCATGCTCGATTGGACCGACAGACATTGCCGCTACTTCCTGCGTCTGCTGTCGCGCCATACTCTGCTGTACACCGAAATGGTCACCACCGGCGCGATAATTCACGGTAAAGGCGACTACCTGGCCTATAGCGAAGAAGAACATCCGGTAGCGCTGCAGTTGGGCGGTAGCGATCCTGCGGCGTTGGCGCACTGCGCGAAGCTCGCCGAGGCGCGCGGCTACGACGAGATTAACCTCAACGTCGGCTGCCCCTCTGACCGCGTGCAGAACGGGATGTTTGGCGCCTGTCTGATGGGCAACGCCGCGCTGGTGGCGGACTGCATCAAAGCGATGCGCGACGTGGTGTCGATCCCGGTAACGGTAAAAACCCGTATTGGCATTGACGATCGGGATAGCTATGAATTCCTGTGTGATTTCATTGAGACCGTCTCCGGCAAAGGGGAGTGTGAAATGTTCATCATTCACGCTCGTAAAGCCTGGCTTTCCGGCCTGAGTCCGAAAGAGAACCGCGAAATTCCGCCGCTGGATTATCCGCGCGTCTGGCAACTGAAACGTGATTTTCCGCATCTGACGATGGCGATTAATGGCGGAATTAAATCTCTGGCAGAGGCTAAACAGCAGCTTGAGCATATGGACGGCGTGATGGTGGGGCGTGAAGCCTATCAAAACCCGGGTATTCTGGCTTCTGTGGATCGCGAGATTTTCGGCGTCGACGGCGCGGATGCCGATCCGGTGGCGGTGGTGCGCGCAATGTACCCCTATATCGAGCGAGAGCTCAGCAACGGTACCTATCTTGGCCATATCACCCGCCATATGCTGGGATTGTTCCAGGGGATCCCCGGCGCGCGTCAGTGGCGTCGCTATCTGAGTGAAAACGCCCACAAAGCGGGCGCCGATATCAACGTGCTGGAACACGCGCTGAAGCTGGTTGCCGATAAGCGTTAAACTTTTCGCTAAAAACTGGTCTATTTCGCCACGCCCTACAGCACTGCTGCGGGGCGTTTTGTTTTAATTCAATGAGTTATACCTGGCATGATTCTTGAAATAGCCAATCAGCTATCTGGTTATTTATTTCGGGAGAAGACCATGCTGGAACTCTTATTTGTTATTGGCTTTTTTGTCATGTTGCTGGTCACCGGCATCTCGCTGCTTGGCATTATTGCCGCGCTGGTCGTCGCCACCGCGCTGATGTTCTTCGGCGGCCTGTTCGCATTAATGTTTAAGCTGCTACCCTGGTTGCTGCTGGCGGTGGCCGTCGTATGGGTTATTCGGGCGATAAAATCGCCGACCACAACCCGCTATCGCCGCGAAGATCGCTGGCGCTACTAAGCCATCATTTTGGGGATTGAGCGGTGTGTCACAACCTGAGTAATTTTGCATAAAACAGCGTAGGCATTGCGTATTAAATCTGTCACTATTAGCGCGATAACGAATTCATCGTGCTGTACCCTACATACAGCCGAACAAAAAAAGTCAGGGCCTCCGTCAGGAGGCCCTAAACTTTTCTGGCGATCTCATCCGGTTACGGTAACAGCAGGCTCGAGCCTTCGGTCACCCGGCTTTCCAGGATCTCATGCGCGCGTCTGGCGTCACGCAGGGCGTATTTCTGATTATCCGCCACATCGACTTTGATCACGCCGCTGGCGATCAGCGAAAATAGCTCGTTGCTGGCTTCCGTCAGCTCTTCCCGGTTGGTGATGTAGCCTTGCAGAGAAGGGCGGGTCACATACAGTGAGCCTTTCTGATTGAGGATACCCAAATTCACGCCGGTTACCGGGCCAGATGAATTGCCGAAGCTGACCATCAGCCCACGCCGCTGAAGACAATCGAGCGAGGCCTCCCAGGTATCTTTACCTACGGAATCGTAAACCACGGCGACTTTTTTGCCGCCGGTTAGCGCCTTGACGCGCTCGGCAATATTCTCTTCGCGATAGTTAATGGTTTCCCAGGCGCCGGCCTGCCGGGCGCGCTGCGCTTTTTGCTCGCTTCCGACGGTACCGATAAGTTTCGCCCCCAGCGCTTTCGCCCACTGGCAGGCAATCAGCCCCACGCCGCCCGCCGCCGCGTGGAACAAGAAGGTTTCATTGGCTTGTATTTCATAGGTTTTGCGCAGCAGATACCAGACGGTCAGCCCTTTAAGAAACGAGGCGGCGGCCTGCTCAAAGGAAATCGCATCCGGCAAAATTGCCGCTTTGTCAGCAAGCACGTTATGCACCGAACTATAAGCGCCAAGCGCGGACTGGGCGTACACCACGCGGTCGCCAACGTTGATATGTTTTACGCCGTTGCCGATTTTACTCACGATACCGGCGGCTTCGGTTCCCAGTCCGCTCGGCAGCGAGGGCGGTGGATACAGGCCGCTGCGGATGTAGGTGTCGATATAGTTGATACCGATAGCTTTGTTTTCTACCTGGATTTCGTGTTCGGCAGGATCGTTGGGGGTAAACTCAACCGCATGCAGAACCTCGGGGCCTCCATGCGCGGGAAATTCAATTCGTGTTGCCATGTGAACTCCTTTATAATTTTGTGTCTCTCATTTACAGGTAACTCCATTCACTATGGCAGGAAATAAACCCTTCAACAAACCACAGACAGAACCTCGCGAACGCGATCCGCAGCTCGCAGGGTTGAAAGTCCCGCCGCACTCGATTGAAGCGGAACAGTCGGTGTTGGGCGGTTTAATGCTGGATAACGAGCGCTGGGACGACGTCGCCGAAAGGGTGGTGTCGGAAGATTTCTATACCCGTCCGCATCGTCATATCTTTACCGAGATGGCGCGCCTGCAAGAGTCAGGCAGCCCGATTGATCTGATCACCCTCGCCGAATCGCTGGAGCGTCAGGGGCAACTGGATAGCGTCGGCGGCTTCGCCTACCTGGCCGAACTCTCCAAAAATACGCCAAGCGCGGCGAACATCAGCGCGTATGCCGACATCGTGCGCGAACGCGCGGTAGTGCGTGAAATGATTTCGGTGGCCAACGAGATCGCCGAAGCCGGTTTCGACCCCCAGGGGCGCACCAGCGAGGACCTGCTGGATCTGGCGGAATCCCGGGTATTTAAAATTGCCGAAAGCCGGGCCAATAAAGACGAAGGGCCGAAGAACATCGCCGATGTGCTCGATGCCACCGTCGCCCGTATTGAACAGCTGTTCCAACAGCCGCATGATGGCGTCACTGGGGTGAATACCGGCTATGACGACCTCAACAAAAAGACCGCCGGGCTACAGCCTTCGGATCTGATTATCGTCGCCGCGCGTCCATCGATGGGTAAGACGACATTTGCGATGAACCTCGTGGAAAACGCGGCGATGCTGCAGGATAAGCCGGTATTGATCTTCAGTCTGGAGATGCCATCCGAGCAGATCATGATGCGTTCTCTGGCCTCGCTATCGCGCGTCGATCAGACCCGTATCCGTACCGGCCAACTGGACGATGAAGACTGGGCGCGGATCTCCGGCACGATGGGTATTTTGCTGGAAAAACGTAACATCTATATTGATGACTCCTCCGGCCTGACGCCGACGGAAGTGCGTTCGCGCGCCCGGCGTATCGCCCGCGAGCACGGCGGTATTGGCCTTATCATGATCGACTACCTGCAGCTGATGCGCGTACCGTCGCTCTCCGACAACCGTACTCTGGAGATCGCCGAAATCTCCCGCTCGCTGAAGGCGCTGGCAAAAGAGTTGCAGGTGCCGGTGGTGGCGCTGTCGCAGTTGAACCGCTCTCTGGAACAGCGCGCCGATAAACGTCCGGTCAACTCCGACCTGCGTGAATCCGGCTCTATTGAACAGGATGCCGACTTAATCATGTTCATCTACCGTGATGAGGTTTATCACGAGAACAGTGATTTAAAAGGTATTGCTGAAATTATCATTGGTAAACAACGTAACGGCCCGATCGGTACGGTACGACTGACCTTTAACGGCCAGTGGTCGCGTTTCGATAATTATGCCGGTCCTCAGTATGACGATGAGTAAACCTCCGTCTGTCTTTTTTTAAGGAATTCAAATGCAAGCGGCAACTGTAGTTATCAACCGCCGCGCTCTGCGACACAACCTGCAACGCCTGCGTGAACTGGCTCCTGCCAGCAAACTGGTTGCGGTGGTGAAAGCGAACGCCTACGGACACGGCCTCCTTGAGACCGCGCGAACGCTGACCGACGCCGATGCCTTCGGCGTCGCCCGCCTGGAAGAGGCGCTGCGCCTGCGTGAAGGGGGCATTACCCAACCGATATTGCTGCTGGAAGGCTTCTTTGAAGCGGCGGATCTGGCGCTGATTTCCGCGCAGCAACTGCATACCGTGGTACATAGCCCGGAACAGCTGGCGGCGCTCGAACAAGCGGAACTGACCGAACCGGTTACCGTCTGGATGAAGCTGGATACCGGTATGCATCGCCTTGGTGTACTGCCGGAACAGGCAGAAGCATTCTATCAGCGGCTAAGCCGGTGCAAAAATGTTCGCCAGCCGGTGAATATCGTCAGCCATTTCGCCCGTGCCGATGAGCCGGAATGCGGCGCGACCGAGCGTCAGCTGGATATTTTCACCACCTTTACCGAAGGGAAACCGGGGCTGCGTTCTATTGCCGCCTCGGGCGGGATCCTGCTGTGGCCGCAGTCGCATTTCGACTGGGCGCGGCCGGGCATCATTCTCTACGGCGTTTCGCCGCTGGAAAATCACTCTACCGGAGAGGATTTTGGTTGCCTGCCGGTGATGTCGCTGACCTCCAGCCTGATTGCGGTGCGCGAACATAAAGCCGGAGAGCCGGTGGGCTATGGCGGCACCTGGATTAGTGAGCGCGATACTCGCCTCGGGGTAGTGGCGATGGGTTATGGCGACGGTTATCCGCGCGCCGCGCCCTCCGGCACGCCGGTGCTGGTCAACGACCGCGAAGTGCCGATTGTCGGTCGCGTGGCGATGGATATGATTTGCGTCGACCTCGGTCCTGAAGCGCAGGATAAAGCCGGCGATCCGGTTGTGTTATGGGGAGAAGGGCTCCCCGTTGAGCGCATCGCGGAAATAACGAAAGTGAGTGCTTACGAACTTATTACCCGACTGACTTCCAGGCTGGCTATCCGCTACCTCGACTAACGACTGTCAGTGGCATATTTCCCCGATTACGCTACGCTTATCGGGGTAATGAGCAGGGGCGGCGCGCGGCGTCGCCCAGGTTTGCAGCGATCTTTGTCGATAACTTACCAACATCCCCTCGACCTTCCCCAACTTCCGGTTTATTGTGTAAATACCTGCTTTCGTAAACCTGGAGATACATCTCGTGTTTCAAAAAGTTGACGCCTACGCCGGCGACCCCATTCTCTCCTTGATGGAGCGTTTCAAAGACGATCCGCGTAGTGACAAAGTGAACCTCAGCATTGGTCTTTACTACAACGAAGACGGCATTATTCCGCAACTACAGGCGGTGGCGGAAGCCGAAGCGCGCCTCAATGCCCAGCCGCATGGCGCTTCGCTGTATTTACCGATGGAAGGGCTCAATAGCTACCGCCACGCCATTGCGCCGCTGTTATTTGGCGCTGGCCATCCGGTGCTGAAACAAAACCGCGTAGCGTCAATTCAAACCCTGGGTGGCTCCGGCGCGCTGAAGGTTGGCGCCGATTTCCTCAAGCGCTACTTCCCGCAGTCGCGCGTATGGGTTAGCGACCCGACCTGGGAAAACCACATCGCCATATTTGAAGGGGCTGGATTCGAAGTAAGTACTTACCCCTGGTTCGATGATGAGACCAACGGCGTGCGTTTTGAAGCCTTCCTCGCCAAACTACAGACGCTCCCTGAGCGCGATATCGTGCTGCTGCATCCGTGTTGCCACAACCCGACGGGCGCCGATCTGAGCAACTCGCAGTGGGATGAAGTCGTTAAGGTCTTGAAAGCACGCAATTTAATTCCTTTCCTCGATATCGCCTATCAGGGCTTTGGCGCCGGTATGGAAGACGATGCCTACGCTATTCGTGCGATTGCCAGCGCCGGCCTGCCGATGCTGGTCAGCAACTCATTTTCCAAAATCTTCTCACTGTACGGCGAACGCGTCGGTGGGTTGTCGATTGTCTGCGATGATGCGGAAACCGCAGGCCGCGTGCTGGGTCAGTTGAAAGCGACGGTGCGCCGCAACTACTCAAGCCCGCCGAATTTTGGCGCGCAGGTGGTCGCGGCGGTGCTGAACGACGCGGCGCTGAAAGCCTCATGGCTGGCGGAAGTGGAAGCGATGCGTACCCGCATTCTGGCGATGCGTCAGACGCTGGTTGATGCGCTGAAAGAGGCCGTTCCCGGCAAGAACTTTGACTACCTGCTGAAGCAGCGCGGCATGTTTAGCTACACCGGATTGAGCGCGGCACAGGTGGATCGCCTACGCGAAGAGTTTGGCGTTTACCTGATTGCCAGCGGCCGGATGTGCGTAGCAGGACTTAACTCGCGTAACGTCCAGCGCGTCGCTCAGGCGTTTGCTGCTGTAATGTAAGTGCTCACTTACTAATTTACCCTCGTCAGCGTTAAGGCGAGGGTAATATTACCCCCGAAGTGTGATCATGCTCTTTTTATATGATATCTGAGCAGAAAATCCTTTCTATCTGTGTGGTCAGGCGTTAAGGTCTTGCTACATTAATGAGCTCACTCATTATTAAAAATAATAACGAATCGATTATTTAGACCCAAAATAACTCAGGTTGACGCTAAGCGGCCTGGCGCATGAGGGGCATAGGGATAAATATGCGTAAGTTAACTTTGGCCATTAGCGCCACCTGTCTGTTGTTCGCTCTGAATAGCTCCGTTGTCGCTCGCGCTTCTACTCCGCAGCCCATTTGGGAGGGGACGAATGTTGCGATACTCGCCGAACAGGCGCCGATCCATTGGGTATCGGTAGCGCAAATCGAAAATAGCCTGCTGGGCCGCGCGCCGATGGCGGTGGGTTTCGATATCGATGACACCGTGTTGTTTTCCAGCCCCGGTTTCTGGCGCGGGCAAAAAACCTATTCTCCCGGCAGCGAAGCCTATCTAAAGAACCCGGAGTTTTGGGAAAAGATGAATAACGGCTGGGACGAGTTCAGCATGCCGAAAGAAGTGGGCCGCCAGCTGATTGCGATGCATATAAAGCGCGGCGACAGCATCTACTTCGTGACCGGCCGCAGCCAGACCAAAACTGAGACCGTCTCCAAAACCCTGCAGGATGATTTCCTGATCCCCGGCGCCAATATGAACCCGGTGATTTTTGCCGGCGATAAGCCAGGCCAGAACACGAAAACTCAGTGGTTACGGGAGAAGAATATCAAAGTCTTCTACGGTGACTCGGACAACGACATCTCGGCGGCTCGCGATGCCGATGCGCGCGGAATTCGCGTGCTGCGCGCGGCAAACTCCTCCTACAAACCGCTGCCGATGGCCGGATCGCAAGGGGAAGAGGTGATTGTGAATTCAGAATATTAAGGCGCGCGAAACTCGACGCATCTGAACATGAGAAGGCAGCCGCAGGCTGTCTTTTTTTTATACGAATTTCAGCGTTTGAGGTTTTACCTTTTCGCTTCTTGCTGCAAACTTAGAAGGATTCACACATTACAGGAGTCGTTTATGTGGCATCAGCAAACCCTGACATTAGGGCCGAAATCTCGTGGTTTCCATCTGGTGACTAACGAAATTATTGGTCAAATCCGCGAACTGTCGCATATCAAGGTTGGCCTGCTGCATCTGTTACTCCAGCATACTTCCGCTTCCCTGACGTTGAATGAGAACTGCGATCCCACGGTTCGTTTTGATATGGAACAGCATTTTCTCAACGCCGTACCAGACAACGCGCCGTATGAACACGATTATGAAGGTCCTGATGATATGCCCTCGCACATTAAATCCTCGCTGCTGGGCGTTTCACTGATGCTGCCGGTGCAGAACGGCAACGTCATGTTGGGGACCTGGCAGGGGATCTGGCTGGGGGAGCATCGCATTCACGGCGGCTCGCGGCATATCGTCGCCACGCTCACGGGAGAATAAAAAATGACTATATCGGATCTACTGCAGTACTGCATGGCGAAGCCGGGCGCGGAACAAAGCGTTCATAGCGACTGGAAAGCAACGCAAATCAAGGTCGCGGACGTGCTATTCGCCATGGTAAAAGAAGTGGAGGATAAGCGGCCGGCCGTTGCGTTAAAGACCAGCCCGGAGCTTGCCGAGCTGCTGCGGGAACAACATCGCGATGTACGCCCCAGCAGGCACCTGAATAAAGCTCACTGGAGCACGGTCTTCCTTGATGGCTCCTTGCCAGACTCGCAGATTTACTACCTCGTGGATGCCTCCTACCAGCAGGCGGTCGACCTGCTGTCGGAGGATAAGCGGCGGCAGTTAGCCTAGCTTATAACCCCCCTGCCAGCGCCAGCAACGTGATATCGAACAGACGTAATAATGTCGACTGCAGCTGCGCCTGGCGTGCGATACTCTGGTTGTTAGCGCGAATGCGGGCAATATCGCGCTGACCTTCCAGCAGTAGCCGTAGATCGTCTTCGGTCAGCCAGCCCTGGGCTTTTTGCTGCAATGCCTGCAGTAAAAAGAGTCCGCTATCGCGTACTTCACGGTACTCATCGCCAAGTACTTTATTCAGTAATGGCATCCATTCGGCGCTATCAATCGCGCAAGCGGACAACAGCGCGCGAATCTCCATGGTTGTCGGCATTATTCCCTCCCTGTTCGCTGACATTCGCCAGCGATAGCCTGTTGATAAAGATAAAGGGTCTGCCGCGATAAATATTGCGCTTCGGCAGGAGTAAAGGGCGCGCCCAGCATCTGGCGATGGGCGTAAACGCGCAGATAGTTACCTTCAAGTATCCTGAAATTTTCCTGGCGCAACGCATCGCTGTGATCCATCGCCTGCGCGAACTGCTGGCGAATCTGTTCATCTTCTGCGTTCAGTTGTTGATCGTCCTCCGTCGCTGCGGTGGTGATGAACTGCAAATGCAATTGCTTGAGTGTGAGCAATTGCTGATAGGCCGTATCGCTGTAGCGGCCAACCCATGAGCAGGCGCTTACCGCACATAGCGCGGCGGCGATAACAAATAACGGAATGAGGCGTGGTACTCGCATAGTTTTCCCGACATCGGTGGGCGATAGCGACTATCAGACGCCAGAGTGTGCGCACCGGGCAAATCACGAAGTATCAGCGTAAAAAAATGAGATGAAATGAGATGAAATGAGGCCTCTTCCGCGAAGGAAGAGGCCTGAGAGGTTACTTCAGCAGGGGCTTCAGGAAGCGCGCCGTGTGCGAGGCTTCACATTCGGCAACGGTTTCCGGCGTGCCGGAAACGAGAATCTCCCCGCCGCCGCTACCGCCTTCCGGGCCGAGGTCGACAATCCAGTCAGCGGTTTTAATCACGTCGAGGTTGTGCTCAATGACCACGATGGTATTACCCTGATCGCGTAGCTGATGCAGCACGTCCAGCAGCTGCTGAATATCGGCGAAATGCAGACCGGTGGTCGGTTCATCAAGGATATACAGCGTCTGGCCGGTACCGCGCTTGGAAAGTTCGCGCGCCAGCTTCACGCGCTGGGCTTCACCGCCGGAGAGCGTGGTTGCCGACTGGCCGAGACGAATATAGGTCAGGCCGACATCCATCAGGGTTTGCAGCTTACGCGCCAGCGCCGGCACGGCATCAAAGAATTCGCGCGCTTCTTCGATGGTCATATCCAGCACTTCGTGGATGGTTTTGCCCTTGTACTTAATCTCCAGCGTTTCGCGGTTATAGCGTTTGCCTTTGCACTGGTCGCACGGTACGTAGATGTCCGGCAGGAAGTGCATCTCAACCTTGATCACCCCGTCGCCCTGACAGGCTTCGCAGCGACCGCCGCGCACGTTAAAGCTGAAGCGGCCCGGCGTATAGCCGCGTGAACGTGATTCCGGTACTCCGGCGAACAGTTCGCGCACCGGCGTGAACACGCCGGTATAGGTTGCCGGGTTTGAGCGCGGCGTGCGGCCAATCGGGCTCTGGTCGATATCAATGACTTTATCGAAGTGTTCCAGCCCCTGGACATCGCGGTACGGCGCCGGTTCGGCAATCGTCGCGCCGTTCAACTGACGCTGGGCGATGGGAAACAGGGTATCGTTAATCAGCGTTGATTTGCCGGAACCGGAAACGCCGGTAATGCAGGTAAACAGGCCGACGGGCAGCGTCAGCGTCACATCCTTGAGGTTGTTGCCGCGCGCGCCGGTCAGTTTCAGCACTTTTTCCGGATCGGCGGCGACGCGCTGTTTCGGCACTTCGATTTTGCGTTTGCCGCTCATGTACTGCCCGGTCAGGGATTCTGGTACCGCCATAATGGCGTCCAGCGGCCCTTCGGCCACCACCTGGCCGCCGTGAACGCCAGCGCCGGGGCCGATATCGATCACGTGGTCGGCGGCGCGAATGGCGTCTTCGTCATGTTCAACGACAATGACCGTGTTACCCAGGTTACGCAGGTGGATGAGCGTACCGAGCAGGCGTTCGTTATCACGCTGGTGCAGGCCGATAGAGGGCTCATCCAGCACGTACATCACGCCAACCAGCCCCGCGCCAATCTGGCTCGCCAGACGAATACGCTGCGCTTCACCGCCGGAGAGGGTCTCCGCCGAACGAGAGAGCGTTAGATAGTTCAGGCCGACGTTGACGAGGAACTTCAGACGATCGCCAATCTCTTTCAGCACTTTCTCGGCGATTTGCGCCCGCTGTCCGGACAGCTTCAGGTTGTTGAAGAAGTCCATCGCATGACCGATGCTCATGTCGGAAATGGTCGGTAGCGGCGTGTTTTCCACAAACACGTGGCGCGCTTCGCGACGCAGACGCGTGCCTTCACAGCTGGCGCACGGACGGTTGCTGATGAATTTCGCCAGCTCTTCGCGCACCGCGCTGGATTCCGTCTCTTTGTAACGGCGCTCCATGTTGTGCAGCACGCCTTCGAACGGATGGCGGCGTACTGATGTGTCGCCGCGGTCGTTCATGTATTTGAATTCAATATTCTCTTTACCTGAACCGTACAGCACGACTTTATGCACATTAGCGCTGAGGGTGCCCCATGGCGCTTCGACATCAAACTTATAGTGATCCGCCAGCGACTTGAGCATCTGGAAGTAGTAGAAGTTGCGGCGATCCCAACCGCGGATGGCGCCGCCAGCCAGCGATAGCTCAGGATTCTGAATTACCCGATCGGGATCGAAATACTGTTGAACGCCAAGGCCGTCGCAGGTTGGGCAAGCGCCTGCCGGGTTGTTGAAGGAGAACAGGCGCGGCTCCAGCTCGCGCATGCTATAGCCACAAATCGGGCAAGCGAAGTTTGCCGAGAACAGCAGCTCTTCCGCCTTACTGTCATCCATATTGGAAACAATGGCGGTGCCGCCTGAGAGCTCCAGCGCGGTTTCGAAAGACTCCGCCAGACGCTGCGCCAGATCGTCGCGCACTTTAAAGCGGTCGATAACCACTTCGATCGTGTGTTTCTTTTGCAGCTCTAATTTCGGCGGATCCGAAAGATCGCAGACTTCGCCATCGATCCGCGCGCGGATATAGCCCTGACTGGCAAGGTTCTCCAGCGTTTTGGTGTGCTCGCCCTTACGCTCTTTAATGATGGGCGCCAGCAGCATCAGGCGCTGACCTTCCGGCTGAGAGAGCACGTTATCGACCATCTGGCTGACGGTCTGTGCGGCCAGCGGCACGTCGTGATCCGGACAGCGCGGTTCGCCGACGCGGGCGTACAGTAGGCGCAGATAGTCGTGGATTTCAGTAATCGTACCTACCGTCGAACGCGGGTTGTGGGAGGTCGATTTCTGCTCGATAGAAATCGCCGGCGACAGCCCTTCGATATGATCGACGTCTGGTTTCTCCATCAGCGACAGGAACTGTCGCGCATAGGCGGAGAGCGATTCGACGTAGCGACGCTGGCCTTCGGCGTACAGGGTGTCGAAAGCGAGTGAGGATTTGCCAGACCCAGAAAGCCCGGTGACGACAATGAGTTTGTCGCGCGGGATGACGAGGTTGATGTTTTTGAGATTATGGGTGCGGGCGCCCCGAACTTCGATCTTATCCATTCACCTTTCCCGGTAGGTAGATACACGGATTGCCTGGTTTGTTTGAAGGACAAACGGCAGAAACGGCTAATTATGACACAACTTGACCTGTCTGGATATACAGTATTGGAATGGCGCTGCAGTAAGAGAGTGAAAAATTGCATAGCGGCGGGATGTTTTCTGGAATTGGCTTCGCAGCTATCAAATTGCCCCTTTGTGATGTTAGAATTCCCGGTTTACACTTATACAAAACGTATTATTCAGGAGATTCGATCATGGCCAGCAGAGGCGTAAACAAGGTGATTCTCGTCGGTAATCTGGGGCAGGACCCGGAAGTACGCTACATGCCAAGTGGCGGCGCTGTCGCCAACTTCACGCTGGCAACTTCCGAATCCTGGCGCGATAAGCAAACCGGCGAAATGAAAGAGCAGACTGAATGGCACCGCGTTGTGCTGTTCGGCAAACTGGCGGAAGTCGCTGGCGAATACCTGCGTAAAGGTTCTCAGGTTTATATCGAAGGTCAGCTGCGTACCCGCAAATGGACCGATCAGTCCGGTCAGGACAAGTACACCACTGAAATCGTGGTAAACGTCGGCGGCACCATGCAGATGCTGGGCGGCCGTCAGGGCGGCGGCGCACCGGCAGGCGGCGGCCAGCAGCAGGGCGGTTGGGGTCAGCCTCAGCAGCCGCAGGGCGGCAACCAGTTCAGCGGCGGCGCGCAGTCTCGTCCGCAGCAGCAGGCTCCGGCAGCGCCATCTAACGAACCGCCGATGGACTTCGACGACGATATCCCGTTCTAAGGTTTTCCTGATTACGTGCTGCCTGTGCGGTAAGCCAACAAAAAGCCCCGATTGTTCGGGGCTTTTTCATTTCAGGTTCTCAGGCCGCCGGCGTCGGAATTTGAGGCGCTGTGGGCGTAGCCGCGTCGGGCTGCGGCTTGCCCGTTCCTGGCTCGGGTAGCGGCGCGGCAGTCGCTTTTTGTTTACGGGCGATATCATCCATTATCAGCCGATAGGCAATATAGTATTTATAGATATTGCTGACGTAGGTTACCGTCTCAGCGCCGATTTTTTCCGCGGCGAGATTCTCAACGTTGCCAAACCAGATGTTCGGATCAAAACCGCGTTTTTGGGTTTCCGTACGTAGACGCGCGATGCGCGCCGGGCCCGCATTGTAGGACGCGAACGAAAATAGCGCTTTATTCAGCGGCGTCATTGGCTGATCGCCATAGTAATGATCAATCATCCAGCGCATATACTTCACGCCGGCATGAATGTTGGGATCGATTTTCTTAATATCGCCAACTTTCAGCTCCTTGCCGGTGGCGGGCATGACCTGCATTACGCCGATTGCGCCGACGTGGCTACGTACCGATTGATTGAGCCGCGACTCCTGATATCCCTGGGCTGCCATCAGCAGCCAGTCGACATCATAGCGTTCGCCATATTTTCTAAAGATGTCGACCATCTGCAAAAATTTAGCTCGTTCTCTGTTGGCTGCGGCATTTTTAACGTAGGTCGCGCTTTTCAGGTAGCGCAGCAGAATCGTGTTTCCCAGGGTGCTGCCTTGACGATTATTCTTCACGAAGGTATTCAGCACCGCGAGAAGCTGTGGGTTATCTTTGCGGACCGCCCAGGCGATGCTACCGCCATCTCGTAACACAATGTCTTCATGCACCTGAATTTTGGGAAACACCTGTTTCCAGAAAATCGCTTTATGGCGATCCACCACGATCAGAGGAATCAGGCCGGCATTAAGCATTTCGAGAAGATCCTCATCTTCGAGCGCCTCCGGCGCCTCCTGCAGAATGACCGGCGGCAGCGACGCTTTGGCAAAGCGGGCGTTAAGCGCCTGCAAACTTTCGTAATAGCTGGAGGAGCGTCGAACAAACACGGTTTTACCGGAAAGCTGCTCCAGGCTTTTCACGTTGGGCGATGATGGCCCAGAAACTAATAGCTCTTTGACATCGCTATAGAGCGGGGTGGTAAAGGCGACCTGCTCCTGACGCGATGAAGTGATGGTGAGATTGGCGGCGGCGATATCCCCCTTACCTTCATTCAACGCCTTGAACAGGTTATCCCGCGTCACCGGGATGAAAACGATCCGCATTTTGAGGTGTTTCTGCTTCAGCTTCTTCTCTTTTGCCAGTCTGCTATTGAGATCTTTTTCTAAAGCGATGAAAAGATCGTGGGTGGCGCCGCGCTGGGTACCCTTATCGATAAAAAAGAAGGTCTTGCTGTAGGTCGTTAATACCCGGATCGCCCGCCGGTTGATCATATCGGGAAGATCGCCTTTTTGCGGCTGCATGATGTGATCCATATTGATGGCCAGCTCCGCTTTGTCCTTTTGGGCCGGCGGCGATTTATTCGTCGAAGCCGCTGAAGCGGAGAAGGCAAACATGATGGCCAGAAGGCAGCCGGAAACCATCGCCAGGTGACGTTGAAAACCGAAGATGTTCATGATGCGGCACTCTGCAGGGAGATGGTTATATTTTAGTCAATGCAAACGCGCCCCTGTGCCTTTTTCTACTTACCTCTCCCGGGTTCAGCGCGACGTAGGTGGTATTGTCCTGATTGCGAGAATACAAAAGAAAGAGATGCTTCTCCTACCATAGAATATTTTCGCTTTGCGATCGCTAATTGCTTATCCCATCCAGGTGAATATCAAAATGATATTTTTGTCTGCTATTTAAAATATATTGTAAGGTTATTTATAACCTTTGCATGGTTATGTTTTTTTAGTATTAATACATAATTCGTAGAATGCCCGGATTAGCTTACTTCAAGAGTGGTATGGCCGATGTGTGTCAGGGTTGGTCTATATCACACTATTAATAACCTGCCTTGCAGATAACGGCCTGGAGTGCTATCACTAAATTCTCTCTCAGATTTTACTTACAAGGATGGAAGATGAAATGGACGATTCTTAACACCCTTATCTGCCCGCATACTGGCGTTGCCTTTTCGTCAATATCTGGGCTGCGGTTTCTCAAGTTTATTATCTGGTATGAGGCTGAGCTTTTATTAATTCCCGGCGAAACCATGAAACTTTATTCATCTAAAGTTTTAATTAATGATCGATATCATTCATTAAAAATTTATAACATCACGCGTTACGACGATAAACAGTGGGAAACCTTAAGAGAGCGGCCAACCTGCCCGTACAATTTCGAGGTCGCGGAGCAGGAATCTTGTCTTTATCAATCGTATTGTGCGGTTAAGCGCTGCCCAAACGAGCGTCTACGACCGATGTTATGCGAACAATATTAGCAGGAGCCGGGAAGAACATCGCTGTTGCTGAAAATAAAAAAGCTTCCCGCAGGAAGCTTTTTTATCAGGTCATCATCATTGGCCATTCTGGCGGCGTCTGGCTCATGACTTCAACCATGACATCTTTAATGTTGCCCCAGATTTTAGCAACATCCACCATGGTGATGCCTAACAAGCCGGTAGCAAACCAACAGGCGGCAGCCAGGCCCAGGCAGCTACAAATAATCGCTAAGCCGGCATAGTCGCTTTTACGTAATTGAATATTCAGCGAACTGGCCAGGAACATCAATACCGCGCTCACCAGGGGCCAGCGCAAAAGTACGACACTGGTAGTAATGGAAGCCATTAACTTATCCTATCTCTCAAAGAAAGTCGGGAGCCTTAGACAACCTGGCGCGATTATCAATAATGAGACGCTCTGGCTATCGGCGGGCACTTCAGGGAGTGATGAAACGACGATTTTGTTTCATCAACTTGTGTGAACTATATCACATTTGCTGATTTATTCGCCAGACAAAAAATGACCTTTTTTGACATTTTAAACCACGTTATTAATAGGGTTAATGGCGGCGGAATGCGCGCCAGCATGTCTGGTGTCTGTTTTTCGACACCGTTAAGGACTGGGCCTGGACTGCCGATAATTGTTCAACGGGTTTTGTTACTTATTACGAGTAATTGTACGGAGAAACCGAATTAGTAAGTGGCTAGTGTCTTAATTATTACGAGAATGTTTCTCGATCCATCTATAAGTAAGTATGATTCATCATTATTAGGTGTGAGGTTTTTACATAAACGTGTTCGTTGCTGAAATTCGCTGTTTTTTATAACAGTCGGTAATGCCTGGTTTTTGTCCTTATACCGTGATTGAGGCGTATCGCATGGATAAAAAGCGGAAATGAGTCGTAACGCGCCGCATAAGGCGTTAAGAATATTCTTCATCATACTGGTGGTTGTGCTGCCGGTGGTGTTGGCGTTGTGGTTTGCGCAAATCAGAGCCCGGGAAGAAATCTCAGATAGACTGCAATCGTTTTCGCAGCTGGCGCTGCAAAAAACGGAAATGGTCATTCATGAATCCGAGCAGGCGCGCGAAAAAGCCATGCACTTTACCGGGGCAATGTGTTCCCCGCAGCATCAGCAGTACATGTTAAATATCGTGCGCGGGCTACTGTATGTTGATGACCTGATTTATGCGAGCGGTAACACTTTCCTCTGTTCCACCGCGGTCCATCCCGAAGAGGGCTGGAGAATAGCTGCCGCGAATTATACTCGAAAGCCCGACGTCTCCATTTACTACTATCGTGATACGCCGTTTTATCCCGGCTATGATATGAATTATATGCAGCGCGGGCATTATGCCGTGGTGGTTAACCCTCTCTCTTATAGTTCGGTTATTTCCAGCGATAAAGATTTAGCTTACGGCGTCTTCGACACCAAAACGAACATGTTTTTCTCCGTGAGTAAAAACGTTGATGCCAGGGAATTACATCGTCTTATTCGCCACGAAGACGCTTTTTTCAACCAGGATGGCCGGGTTTATACCGTCGCCCATTCGTCGATTCGGCCGATTGCGGTCATCATGTCCACCTCGCGCGCCAGCTATTATGCCAGCCTCTACGACCAGATTACCTTGACCCTGCCGTTAGGCATTATTTGCAGCATTTTGATTCTGATGGTCTGGTCGCGAAGCCGTCAGCAGTATCATTCACCGCGCAATAAACTGCAGCGAGCGTTAAGCCACCGGCAGCTGTGCCTGCATTACCAACCTATTATCGACATCAAGAATAACCGCTGCGTCGGCGCCGAGGCGCTGTTACGCTGGCCGGGGTTTGACGGTCCGGTGATGAGCCCGGCGGAGTTTATTCCGTTGGCGGAAAACTCAGGCATGATTGCTCAGGTGACGGATTATGTGGTCGACGAGTTGTTCAACGATCTTGGCGAATATCTGGCCAGACATCCACAGCTCTATATCGCGATTAATCTTTCGGCATCGGACTTCCACTCCGCGCGATTAATTGCGCAGATCACTGAGAAGGCCCGCAGCTATGCGGTTTGCGTGAAGCAAATTAAAATTGAAGTCACCGAAAGAGGATTTATCGATGTGCCGAAAACCACACCGGTGATTCAGGCCTTCCGCGAAGCGGGCTACGAAATAGCCATTGATGATTTCGGTACCGGTTATTCCAACCTGCATAACCTCTATTCGCTCAATGTCGATATTCTGAAGATTGATAAATCCTTTATCGATACGCTGACCACCAACAGTACCAGCCATCTGATTGCCGAGCATATCATTGATATGGCGCGTAGCCTGCGTTTAAAAACCATCGCCGAAGGGGTAGAAACGCTGGATCAGGTGGATTGGTTGCTTAAGCGCGGCGTGCAGTTTTGTCAGGGATGGCATTTTGCCAGGGCTATGCCGCCACAGGAGTTTATGCAGTGGCTCGCCAAGTCCCCAATCTTACTGCGTACGCCGCACGACGGTCGTCAGGCGGAAATCTGATGACGGTAATCGCTGGGAGTGCGATCGAACTCCCGGCGGAATACCCGCGAGAACGTCTGCTGCGAGACGTATCCCAAATCCATCGCAATATCAAAAATAGGACGTTGCGTGGTTCTCAGCGCTTCAGCGGCGAGCAGTAGCCGGCGCTGGCGAATGTAATCACCCAGCGTCTGGTGGGTAACGGTACGGAACATTCGCTGCAGATACCATTTCGAGTATCCCGATTTTTTAGCGACTACATCAATGTTAAGTGGTTGATCGATATGTTCATCAATCCATTCAATAAGCGTTTGGATAATATCCTGATGGGACATAAAGCGGCCTCTCTCAATTCTCGATTCGTCGTTTTGTCTGTCGGCGAGTATAATTCCTCAAGTTAACTTGAGGTAAAGAGCTTTATGGAAAATAAACCAGCACGCATCAAAATGCTGCTCTCCCCTGGGGAGGTGGCGAAACGAACCGGCGTCGCCGTCTCGGCGCTACACTTTTATGAAAGCAAAGGGCTTATCCGCAGCCAGCGCAACGCGGGCAATCAGCGGCGATATCGCCGTGATGTGCTGCGAGCAGTGGCGATCATCAAGATTGCGCAACGTATTGGTATTCCGCTGGCGACCATCGGCGAGGCATTCGGCGTCTTGCCGGAAGGGCATAATCTGA
This sequence comes from Klebsiella sp. 141162, assembly GCF_050600755.1. Classification (NCBI taxonomy): domain Bacteria; kingdom Pseudomonadati; phylum Pseudomonadota; class Gammaproteobacteria; order Enterobacterales; family Enterobacteriaceae; genus Klebsiella; species Klebsiella sp. 141162. The sequence goes on from NZ_JAQIRI010000004.1 coordinate 60,726, forward strand.
GCGCCAAAGAGTGGAAACAACTGTCGTCGCAATGGCGGGAGGAGTTGGACCGGCGTATCCACACACTGACCGCGCTACGTGACCAGCTCGACGGCTGCATCGGCTGCGGCTGTTTATCGCGCCGCGATTGTCCATTACGCAACCCTGGGGATAAGTTGGGTGAAGAGGGAACCGGCGCACGCCTGCTGGAAGAGGATTAATCGTGATACCTGCAAAAAACTAAAGCGCCACAACAGGGCGCTTTAGTTGTTTTCCGGTCTTTGTCTTTCGCATTATCCCGCTGGCTCACGGGAGGGTTTCCCCCGACGTCGACTCCCCTCAGGTATTGCGCAATGTGTTGAAGGAGGTTCCGGATTGCGTCGACAATGTAATTTTGGCACAGCCTGATGATTTTGCCTGTTGGCGTTGCCGAAATTTTTCCGTCATTGGTCGCCTGTTTCTATAGTTAATTTGAACGAACAACAGGAGAGCGCCATGTTGACGGTCCATCACCTCAACCAATCCCGCTCGCAGCGCGTGCTGTGGGCGTTGGAAGAACTGCAATTGTCTTATCAGGTCGTCTGCTATCAGCGTGAAAAAAACATGCAGGCGCCAGCGGAACTGAAAAAAATTCACCCGTTGGGTAAATCGCCGGTGCTTGAGGATCAGGGGATGGTGCTGGCAGAGTCCGGCGCGATTCTGGAATATCTGCAGGAAACCTACGATAGCGCCCAGCAGCTGAGGCCGCAGGGGAGGGAAGATAAACTGCAATATCGCTTCTGGCTCCATTATGCCGAGGGATCGTTAATGCCCTTGCTGTTGATGAAACTTATCTTCGCCAGCCTCGGCAAGCCGCCGGTGCCGCTTGGTATGCGCACCTTGGGCGGGGCGTTGGGCAAAGGGGTACAAAAAGCGTGGCTGGACAGGCAGTTGGCGACCCATGCGGCATATATTGAACAGCATCTGGCTCGTCAGCCGTGGTTTGCCGGCGGCACGCTGAGCATGGCGGATATTCAGATGAGCTTCCCGGTGATGGCCTTACTGGCGCGCGGCGGCATTCAACACCTGCCGCACACCCGGCGTTGGCAGCAGCAGGTGGAGTCACGTCCGGGGTGGATTAACGCTATTGAGCGCGGTGGGCCATTTACCCTGCCTGGCGGTTAATACGCCAGAAAGAGGATTAAAACATATAAAAATGTTAATGCATTGCGCACTGACGATAACGTTTGCGCATCGTTTGTCTATTTCCTGAGCTTTGGCGGCGAAATTTGGCAAAATACGTCAAACTTCAGTTGAAAAGGGCCAGCTAAAGACAGGATAATCGTTTGCCTTTTTACTTTGCTCGTTTTTTCCCCTGCCGACAGGGGGAGCAAAGACATTCCATATACCGCATTGTATGCGCGGAGTTAAACGTTTGCTTTTTCTCAGCCTCCCTCCTGGCGCCGGGAAACAGCACAAGGAGATGGCGTTTAACTGGCAGTGGACGGTCCATCACGCATGCAAGCGAACGATCAAAATTTTCAGGGGAAGTTTTCTATGTCTACGCCTTCAGCGCGTACCGGTGGTTCATTAGACGCCTGGTTTAAAATTTCAGCTCGCGGCAGCTCCGTACGTCAGGAAATTGTTGCCGGATTAACGACCTTCCTGGCGATGGTGTACTCCGTCATCGTGGTGCCGGGAATGTTAGGTAAAGCTGGCTTTCCGCCTGCGGCGGTGTTCGTCTCGACCTGCCTGGTAGCGGGCGTCGGTTCATTAGTGATGGGCCTGTGGGCTAACCTGCCGCTGGCTATCGGCTGCGCGATTTCGCTGACCGCCTTTACCGCTTTTAGCCTGGTGCTGGGGCAGCACATTAGTATTCCGGTGGCATTAGGCGCCGTGTTCCTGATGGGGGTTTTGTTCACCATTATCTCCGCTACCGGTATTCGTAGCTGGATCCTGCGCAACCTGCCGCAGGGCGTGGCGCACGGCACCGGCATCGGTATCGGCCTGTTCCTGCTGCTGATCGCCGCCAACGGCGTCGGTCTGGTAATTAAAAACCCGCTGGACGGCCTGCCGGTTGCGTTGGGCAATTTCGATAGCTTCCCGGTGATGATGTCGCTGATTGGCCTGGCGGTCATTATCGGTCTGGAAAAACTGAAAGTGCCTGGCGGCATTCTGCTGACCATCATCGGTATTTCCATTATCGGACTGATTTTCGATCCGAACGTCCATTTCTCCGGGATTTTCGCCATGCCGTCGCTGAGCGACGACAAAGGCAATTCGCTGATTGGCAGCCTTGATATCATCGGCGCGCTGAACCCGGTGGTGCTGCCAAGCGTGCTGGCGCTGGTCATGACTGCGGTATTCGACGCCACCGGTACCATTCGCGCGGTGGCCGGCCAGGCTAACCTGCTGGATAAAGACGGGCAGATCATCAACGGCGGCAAAGCGCTGACTACCGACTCCCTGAGCAGCGTGTTCTCCGGCGTGGTGGGCGCAGCCCCTGCGGCGGTGTATATCGAATCGGCAGCCGGTACGGCGGCGGGCGGTAAAACTGGTCTGACGGCAGTCACCGTTGGCGTGCTGTTCCTGCTGATCCTGTTCCTTTCTCCGCTCTCCTATCTGGTACCGGCCTACGCGACCGCGCCAGCGCTAATGTACGTTGGCCTGCTGATGCTGAGCAACGTGGCGAAAATCGACTTCAATGACTTCGTTGATGCGATGGCGGGGCTGATTACCGCGGTGTTCATCGTGCTGACCTGCAACATCGTGACCGGCATCATGATCGGTTTTGCATCGCTGGTGATTGGCCGCGTGGTATCCGGCGAATGGCGCAAGCTCAATGCGGGCACCGTGATCATCGCGGCGGCGCTGGTCATCTTCTACGCCGGCGGATGGGCGATTTAACTTTTCCTGCTAACGACGGGCGGCTTTGGCCGCCCGTTTAATTTTTAAGCCACATCCTGTTTCCTTTTGCGTTAATCTGAGTAGCGTATCATTTCGAGACATGACGCCTCAGATGTAAAAAAAGAAAACGCAGCAAACAGGGAACACATGGAAATATTCTTCACCATACTCATCATGACCCTCGTGGTCTCTCTCTCAGGGGTGGTTACACGTGTACTGCCCTTTCAGGTCCCACTACCGTTAATGCAAATCGCCATCGGCGCGCTGTTGGCCTGGCCGACCTTTGGTTTGCACGTTGAGTTCGACCCTGAACTCTTCCTCGTTCTGTTTATCCCGCCGCTGCTGTTTGCCGATGGCTGGAAAACGCCGACCCGCGAGTTTATCGAGCACGGCCGGGAAATCTTCGGCCTGGCGCTGGCGCTGGTGGTGGTCACCGTGGTCGGTATCGGCTTCCTGATTTACTGGATTGTGCCGGGGATCCCGCTGGTTCCGGCATTCGCCCTTGCGGCGGTGCTGTCGCCGACCGATGCCGTGGCGCTGTCCGGTATTGTCGGCGAAGGGCGGATACCGAAGAAAATCATGGGCATCCTGCAGGGTGAAGCGCTGATGAATGACGCTTCGGGCCTGGTGTCGTTAAAATTTGCCGTTGCCGTGGCGATGGGCACGATGGTGTTCACCATTGGCGGCGCCACCGTTGAGTTCCTGAAGGTGGCGATTGGCGGCATCCTGGCCGGTTTCGTGGTCAGCTGGCTGTATGGCCGCTCAATGCGTTTCCTCAGCCGCTGGGGCGGCGATGAACCGGCAACGCAAATTGTGCTGCTGTTCCTGCTGCCGTTCGCTTCCTACCTGATTGCCGAACATATCGGTTTCTCGGGGATCCTGGCGGCGGTGGCCGCAGGGATGACCATCACCCGTTCCGGGGTGATGCGTACCGCGCCGCTGGCTATGCGCCTGCGCGCCAACAGTACCTGGGCTATGCTGGAGTTCGTGTTTAACGGCATGGTGTTCCTGCTGTTGGGGCTGCAGCTGCCGGATATCCTGTCGAGCTCGCTGGTGGCGGCGGAAGCCGATCCGAACGTTGAAACCTGGATGCTGTTCACCGATATCGTGCTGATTTACGCCGCGCTGATGCTGGTGCGTTTCGGCTGGCTGTGGACGATGCGTAAGCTCAGCCAACGCTTCCTGAAGAAGAAACCGATGGAGTTTGGCTCCTGGACCACCCGCGAGCTGCTGATCTCCTCCGTCGCCGGGGTGCGCGGGGCGATTACTCTCGCCGGTGTGCTGTCGATTCCGCTACTCTTACCGGACGGCAACGTCTTCCCGGCGCGTTACGAGCTTATCTTCCTGGCCGCCGGGGTGATTCTTTTCTCCCTGTTCGTCGGGGTGATCGCGTTGCCGATTCTGTTGCGGCGTATTGAGTCCACCGACCACGTACAGCAGCGCAAAGAAGAGCGTCTGGCGCGCGCCGCGACGGCGGATGTGGCGATTGTCGCGATTCAGAAAATGGAAGAACGCCTGGCGGCGGATACCAAAGAGAATATCGACAACCAGCTGCTGACCGAGGTGAGTTCGCGCGTCATCGGTAACCTGCGTCGCCGTGTGGATGGGCGTAACGATGTCGAAACCTCGATGCTGGAAGAGAGCCTTGAGCGCCGTTTCCGTCTGGCGGCGCTACGTTCGGAACGCGGTGAGCTGTACCACCTGCGCGCGACGCGGCAAATCAGCAACGAGACGTTGCAGAAGCTGCTGCACGATCTCGACCTGTTAGAAGCGTTGTTAATCGAAGATCAGTAACCTTAAGTCCCGGTAAGCGCGACGTTTATCGGGACTACTCGCGGCGCCGTTTTTTGTCGGGTGGCGGCTAACGCCTTACCCGACCTACGGTCCGTGCGGCCTGCCTTTAATTTATTCACTATGCTGGCTGACACTACTGGTGCTGGCGATCTCAAAATCCCCCGGTGGCGCTAACGCTTACCGGGGCTACAGCACTGCGCGATTTGGTAGCCCGGAGAAGGCGCAACGCGCCGCCTCCGGGAAAACCCTTAAAAAGTTGCCAACCGATAACAGTATCGACAGTCTATATGTAGCCCCGGTAAGCGTTAGCGCGACCGGGGAGTTACTCCAGCCAGAACGCTTTACTGCATTCCAGCCACGCCTCGGCGCTGCGCGACATATACACCCCTTCCCGCCAGATCATCCCTAATTCCCAACGTAATTCGCTCTCCAGCGGGATCCAATAAAAATCCTCGGCATCAAGACGCTGGCAAATCGGCTCCGGCAAAATCGCCACGCCAATGCCCGCCTGCACCATTGCCGCCAGAAAATCCCACTGACCGCTGCGCACGGCGATACGCGGCTTGACATCACGCTCGGCAAACAGGCGCATCAGCTGTTGGCTGAGGGCGAAATCTTCGTTGTAGATAACCAATGGATGCTGCGCCAGCTTTTGCGGCGAGATCGAGGTGATATCCTGCCACTGCGCTGTCTTCGGCACGAGGACACAGAGCGGATGGCTAAAGAGCGACAGCGTGGTCAGGCCGCTGGACTCATCGACCGGTAGCGCGGTCATCGCCAGGTCGAGTTCGCCGTTGCTAACCGCCTGCTGCACCGTCAACCCGCCGAACTCGGAAATTTTCAGCTCCACGCCGGGATAACGTAGGCGAAAGCGGCTGATGGGCTCAGCCATCAACATGCCGACCATCGGCGGGATCCCCAGGCGCAGTACGCCTTTATTCAGATGGTTAATATCGCTGAGTTCGGCTTTTAACTGGCTGAATTCGCCGAGTATCGCCTGCCCGCGTTCGAAGACTACCCGGCCGGTATCGGTTAATAACAGCTTGCGGCCATCACGGATAAGCAGGGTGCAGTTGAGCTCATCTTCCAGATTTTTGAGCATCTTGCTGATGGTGGGTTGCGTGACGAAGAGCTTCTCCGCCGCGCGGGTAAAGCTTTGCTGGCGGACGACTTCGACAAAATACCGCAACGTACGTATATCCATGATTATTCCCTGAGACTATACCTGTGATGATTTTAATTCATTTCTGTCCGCAAGGGCGGCTCTCTATACTGCACCCCTGACTTATTTTTAGGGAATTCCGCTCATGGCCTTCGCGCCAGCACGTGTTGCGCCTTTCGTGATGCAACGTCTTCAGGTACCGGTTCAGGTACTGCTCTATGCCGGGTTGTTTGTCTGCGCTGAATATCTGGTGAATTGGCTACATCTCCCGCTTCCTGCCAATCTTGTCGGCATGTTGATGCTGCTGATGCTTATCGTCTGCCGGGTGATACCGCTCAACTGGGTGCGCGCAGGCGCGCGCTGGCTACTGGCGGAAATGCTGCTGTTTTTCGTCCCGGCGGTGGTTGCCGTCGTTAACTATGCGCAACTGCTGATGGTGGACGGCTGGCGCATCTTCCTCGTCATCGCGTTAAGCACCACTATGGTACTGGGCGCCACGGCGTGGGTAGTGGATAAGGTGTATCGCTACGAAGTGAGCAGGCTGAAAAATGAGTGATTTTACCCTGAGCATGCTGTGCCTGGCGGTCACCCTCGGGCTCTATTTCGCCAATAAGCGTCTCTATCGCCGCTTCCATAAACTGCCGTTGATGCCGCTGGTGCTGACGCCGGTACTGTTGGTGCTGATCCTCGTCTTTGGTCATATCTCCTATCAGAGCTATATGGGCGAGTCGCACTGGCTATTGTGGTTATTGGGGCCGGCCACCATCGCCTTCGCCGTACCGGTCTATGACAACCTGGCGATTATTAAGCGTCACTGGATGTCGTTGACCGCGGGAGTGGTGACGGCGTCGGTGGTCGCCGTTACCACTTCCGTTTGGCTGGCGCGTCTCTTCACTCTGCCTGACGAAATTCAGCGTAGCCTGGCGGTACGCTCGGTGACCACGCCGTTTGCGCTGGCGGCGGCGAAACCGCTCGGTGGCCAGCCTGACCTGGTAGCGCTTTTTGTGGTGGTCACCGGGGTATTTGGTATGGCGATTGGCGATGTGCTGTTCTTACGCCTGTCAATCCGCGCCGGTATGGCTAAAGGGGCGGGGTTCGGCGCGGCGTCGCACGGCGCCGGAACAGCCCGCTCCTATGAACTGGGCCAGCAGGAGGGCGTGGTCGCCAGCCTGGTGATGATGCTTTCCGGCGTAGTCATGGTGCTGGCGGCGCCGCTAGTTCGTTGGGCGATATTTTAAGATTCCGCAGTCTTACCTCAAAGGACAACGGGTAAGACTGCTGAGTTCACCCCGGTAAAATATTACGTATCCATAGGCTATTTATCTTAATTAGTATGAAATGTGTTTAGGTTATATTCTTAATTTCATTGTGGGATGTTTTTGTTGAATGCTGTTTGGAAAGATCTTATGTCATTTAATTTGTAAAAAGATATTTCTAAATGATGGGTTATTTAATGAATTTAATAATGATTAAACAATTACTAATTTGCGCTGTGAATTATATGAATGCATAACATGCTGATAATATGTGTATTTGGTTTGTTTTTATAATAGGTGATTAATTCATTCTAATGGATGATGTTAGCAATACTTATTGAAAAATATTTTTCTCAAGATATTATTTTTATGTGGGATGCTATTATTGAATGGATTCAATAAGCGATTACCTGGTCAATTTTAAATTATTTATAAAATATTGCATGTTGTTTTTATAAAAATCTGACGGCGCTAATTTTGAATTCCATTCTTTAATATACCTGCATCAAGCAATTGACGGATTGATTGTCGTTTACAATGGATATGGGAATTCATATGAAAATCAGTAAGAAATATGTGTTCAGCGCGCTGGCAATTTCTGCTTCCTGCATGCTGTCGACCTATGCGCAAGCTGCATCAAATGCTATCACTTTTACTGGCACCGTTTCTGACACCACCTGTACCGCAACAATTGATGGTGGGGTGACGTCTATCGAAATGGGTACTACTTCAGTGGCGGATTTGAAAGCGAATACCTATGGTGCTGCGAAGAATTTTTCATTTTCCCTGGCTAACTGTCCTGGCACTGAAGAGGGGGGCAACGCTATCGCCCGCGTTACCTTCGGTGGCGAGGCAGATGCTGCGAACAGTGATTACTTCAAAAACCAGGCCTCAACTTCTGCAGCTTCTGGCGTAGCGGTCGCCATCTTTGATAACGCAGGTAATTTGCTGAAAAATAATGAAGAAGGCGCCGATGTGGATATTTCATCAGGGGCTGCGACTATTCCATTTACCGTGAAAATGGTCAAGTCAGGCGCTTCTGATCCAACGAAAGGGGCAGTAAAAACGACCGTGACTTATAACGTGACTTACTATTAATTAATTTTATATGGAGAAAGGGGAGCGGTATGTAGATTCCCCTTTATTATGGGTATATGAGATATCGTTTATTTTTTATTAGCTTATTGCTAACCCTTTCGAATGCGCAAGCGAGTGTAGTGGTCGGCGCGACTCGGGTGATATTTGATGGTGCCAAAGAGAGTACGGTAGTGGCTGTTGATAATAAAGATAATACCACTAATATTGTCCAGTCCTGGCTTTCTGTCGTTGATACTTCATCACCTGAAAAAGACTCATTTATTATAACACCACCGCTATTTCGTTTAAATTCTGGTGAGAAAGGTTTTGTCCGGATAGTGCGTTCAGGGAAGCCATTACCAACCAGTCGGGAGTCCATGCTTTGGCTAAATGTTAAAGGCATACCCGCAATGGATAATGTGCCAGATAAGAACACGGTGCAGTTCGCTATTAATTCTAAAATTAAACTTATTTATCGTCCCAAAGAGCTGCAGGGACAAATCCCAGAAAATTATGCTGCTAAATTACAATGGAGTCACGATAGCAACTTTTATAGCGTAACAAATAATTCACCGTTATATATGAATTTTTCACAAATAAAGATTAACGGTAAGAATGTATCTGGAATATGGTTCGCGGCACCATTTTCTACGTTAAAGATACCGGCAAAAGATGTTTTATCCTCTGCGAGGAACAAAGAAATCACATGGAGCGTGATTAATGATTATGGTACGGCAGGGAAAAAATATTCCGCAATCATACAGTAGCGTTACTCTATTTCATACTCCAGGGTATATCGGAGCAGCATTCTTGCTATACGCCACTACCCTAAGTTCTGGCGCGCAGGCCGGAGAATACTTCAACCCGCATTTACTGGAAGTGACTGAAAGTAGCGCTACCGCCGTGGACTTATCCTGGTTATCTCAGGATACGATTCCACCCGGTAGCTATAATCTGGATATTTATATTAATGATAAATATATATCTACCGAGGTGATTGAATTTAAAGAAAACACGGATAAACAAGAGACCAGGGTTCAACCCTGCATTGGCGTTGGACTGCTAAAATCATGGTCAATTAATACCGCGCGCTATCCGCAGCTTGCGGATATGGCAACGCAGTGCGCCTCTCTGTCAGCGATCCCTGGTCTTGAATACTCAGTGTCGTTGTCGCAGCAGCGCCTGGTACTTTCCGTGCCCCAGGCGGCGCTGCTCAATCGCCCTGGAGACTATGTTCCGGAGGAGCAGTGGCAACAAGGAATCAACGCGGGGTTGCTTAACTATAGTTTGTCGGGGCAATGGAATACGCCGCGGCATGGCGGTAGCGCTACCGAAAGCCAGTTTGCGAGTTTGCAGCCTGGTATAAATCTGGGACCGTGGCGTCTTCGCAACTATAGTACGTTTGATCACGGCGATGACGGTAGTCACTGGCAATCGGTGTATAGCTATCTGGCGCGCGATATCCATATCCTGAAAAGCCAATTCATTCTGGGTAATACCTATACCTCGTCGGGTATTTATGACAGCATAAATTTTACTGGCCTGCAGTTGAGCTCGGATGAGGAAATGCTGCCGGACAGTCTTCACGGCTTCGCGCCAACGATTAAAGGTATCGCGCGCACCACCGCCGAGGTCACCGTTTATCAGAATGGCTACAGTATCTATAAAACAACGGTTGCTCCCGGGGCTTTCGAGATTAAGGATCTTTATTCAACCGGGAGCGCCGGCGATCTCAACGTTAATATTAAAGAGTCCGACGGTAGCGAGCAAAATTTTGTCGTGCCTTATGCCTCGTTGGCTATTTTGCAACGCGAGGGGCAGTTGGACTATGCTTTTAGTAGCGGAAAAGCGCGTGCCTCCAGTTCCGGTGATAAAGAATATAATTTTGTCCAGTCGACGGTGGCATACGGCGTTTCAAGTAATATTACGTTATATGCGGGACTACAGCAGGCTGAAGATAAATATACTAATATATTAATGGGTTCTGGTTTTAACTTAGGAAGCATTGGTGCGTTGTCGTTTGATGCTTCTCAATCATTGGCCAATATTAAGCAAAACGAAGCCCGCTCTACGTTATCGCAAAAAAAGGGACAATCCTTACGCCTGCGTTTTAGTAAAAGCTTTTTGCAGACGGGAACTAATTTTTCGGTGGCTGGTTATCGCTATTCTACTGCGGGATATTATTCCTTTCAGGATTTTATCGATAAGACCTCAGATGACCAGGATTGTTGTACATTAACTGGTCGGAAAAAAGGGCGCTTTGATGCCTCAATATCGCAATCGCTGTTTGGGTATGGTTCTCTGTCGCTTTCCTTAGTGAATGAAACTTACTGGGATAGTTCGCGAATGGATTCATTGGGCATTGGCTATAGCGGTTCGCTGGGAAAAGTTTCTTATTTCATTAACTATTCATATAACCGTAACGTACAAAGTAGTGAAAGTCATGGAGAGACGAAACCTGGCAGCGATACTATTGTGTCGTTAACGCTGTCTATACCGATAGGCGAAAGGCTCTCGTCTAATTACAGCATGAGTTCTGGCCGTGCAAGCGACACCACCCACAGCGTAGGATTGAACGGCATGATGCTGGCGGATCGATCGCTTAACTGGAATGTTCAGCAAGGTTATAACGCCAGTAATAAAAGTACTTCCGGAAATATTGGTGTGGATTATCAGAGTTCCAAAGGGGATATTTCCGCCGGCTACGGCTATGACCATTATAGCAATCACTATAACTATTCATTACGCGGAGGCATGATCGCCCATGCGGGCGGACTCACCTTTTCCCGATTCCTCGGTGAGAGTTCCGCCCTGATTGAAACACCCGGTGTGAGCGATGTGGCGGTCCGCGGACAAACCAATGTCACAACCGATTCCTCAGGTTACGCTATCGTGCCATATATTCGGCCATATCATGTCAATAGCCTGTCATTGGATGAACAACAGATTGCGGGTGCGGAGGTTGATAATGTGGTGAGAAACGTGGTACCGACGCGTAACGCGATAGTCAGAGTGCAATACGATACCTATATTGGAGCAAAGGCCATGGTCACGTTAAAGACGGCGACCGGCGTCGCGCCATTTGGCGCTATTGTGACTTTAGAAAAACAACCACAACGGCGCCAGGATATTCGCAGCAATATCGTTGGCGATGACGGGCAGGTTTATATGACGGGTCTTCAGCAAAAAGGAACTATGCTGGCGAAATGGGGCGAGGGGCGAAATGAACAATGCCGTGCAGATTATGATTTGACCGTGAAGGAAAAAAATCAGGAGATTATTTTCTATCAAGCACTGTGTCATTAACTTAGATGGTTGCTCAAAGGAATGAGGTTTGAATATGGGTGATGTTAAATGTATCGGCGGTATCTTAATCTGTTTATTTGGCTATTTAATCTGTGCGCTTTTTGTTATTTCGACGCCAGCATTGGCCTATGAGGATTCAAGCACGATCAATTTTAACGTTTCTGGCAATATTGAGGAACCATCCTGTGACGTTGCAATAAAACCCTCTGCCACCATTGATTTAGGCACAGTGTCGTATCAAACGCTAACCGGTAAAGCAGGATCCAGTGGGGAAAGCACGCCGGTCAAGCTTGAGTTTAGCAACTGCTCCGCGGGAACCTCTACGGTCACCTTATCCTTCAGTGGCTCCTATTTTGATGATACCCATACTTCAATTTATAAAAATTATCAAACCGGCAGCGCCGGGGCCAGCGGCGTCGGAATGCAGTTATTTAGCCAGGCGGATAATCAGCCATTAGGCCCTAATGACCGATATGTTTATACATTTGATGCCGGCACTGATATTCATACATTTAATATGATTGCCAGAATGTATTCACCTTACGGAAAAATTAGCGCTGGCATTGTGGGATTTACCGCAACCTTTGATGTCATCTATAAATAATTCGATGTACAAGGAATGGTATGAGTAAATATATATTAATGTTACTGCTGATTTTCCCTGTGTTGAGTTGGGCTTGTGAGGGGGTGAATTCTGGCGATGTATCGATGACTAATTTGCCTGAGAAGATTTTACTTAGTGCCGGGAATTACTCGGCCGGAACAGTATTATATGACTCAGGTAAGATAACTCGTTCGCAGGCCGCGCTACTCAACTGTCAAGGTGATATATATGCTAACTTTCAGTGGGCATCAAATAACACAGAAAATTTAATCGGCGATAATATCTATACCACCTCGTTACAAGGCGTAGGGTTGAGAGTCAAAGTTTGGTTAAACGTTACCGGCGAATATAATGGCGATAGCGGCGATTTCAATAGCGATTATCAGCAGCATTTTATTGGTGATGTTAATTACTACCTTGGCAAACCTTCCGGCGTACTGGATTATTATGCTTCAACCAATTACTCACCGGCTTACCAGCTACAGCTGGTGGCGACCGGCGGCCCAATAGCGACAAATAGTAAATTGTCGTTGAACGATCCGGTGGCGACGGTCTCTGCGAAAGACAGTTCAGGTACTATCGTAATTTCCCAGCTGCATATTAGCGGCACCACGACTATTCAGCTCACCCCGATGGGTTGCATGGTCAGTAGCTCAGGATTGAATTTCGCGATGGGGACGATAAGCGCTTCGGCATTCAATTCCGCGGGGAAAGCTGGCTCTGCAACTCAATCGGTGACGCTCTCCTGTGAGCCGGGGACTAACGTTGTAATGCGGGTGACGGCTGCGGAAGCGAGCGGCGATAACCCGAACCATACGGTGATGGCCTTAACAGCGGATGGTAATGCTGCCACCGGCGTTGGCGTACAGCTTAATCTGAAGGACAATGCGCTGCCGCTGAATACGGATATCAGCTTATATTATTCAAGCCGCACGACGGTGACCAATAACGGCGCGGATGCCGGCTATACCATTTTTACCAATCCTGATTTCCCCGGCGGCGCATATGCTATGCAGTCGCTCATGTTTACCACCAATTATTACAAAACAGCGGAGACGGTGACGGCGGGATCGGCAAATGCGAGCGGGGTGATAACCTTTACCTATAACTAAAATATAGCCTCTTCCTCAGCGCGAGGAAGAGGCCGATACCATTAGTGCGCCTGGCCGCGTTCGATACCGATACCGGTTTGTGAACGGATAAACTGGGCGCGGAACTGCTCGCGCTCGCGCATCCCTTCTGCGGAGTTATCGGTAATCGAGAATAGCCAGATGCCGATGAACGCGATGGCGATGGAGAACAGCGCCGGGTATTCATACGGGAAGACGGCTTTCTCGTGACCGAGGATCTGTACCCAAATGGTCGGGCCAAGGATCATTAAAATCACCGCGGTCAGCAGGCCGAGCCAGCCGCCGATCATCGCGCCGCGGGTGGTCAGCTTCGACCAGTACATCGACAGCAGGATAATCGGGAAGTTACAGCTGGCGGCGATAGAGAACGCCAGGCCGACCATGAAGGCAATATTCTGGTTTTCGAACAAAATCCCCAGCAGAATCGCTACCACGCCGAGGATCAGCACGGTAATTTTCGATACCTTCAGCTCCTGACGTTCGGTCGCGCCTTTGCGGAACACGTTAGCGTAAAGATCGTGAGAGACCGCCGATGCCCCCGCCAGCGTCAGTCCGGCGACCACCGCCAGAATTGTGGCGAAAGCTACGGCCGAGATAAAGCCGAGGAACAGGTTACCGCCCACGGCATCCGCCAGATGCACCGCCGCCATGTTGTTGCCGCCGATGAGCTGTCCGGCCGCATCTTTAAACGCCGGATTCGCCCCCACCAGCATGATCGCCCCGAAGCCGATGATAAAGGTCAGGATATAGAAGTAACCCATAAAACCGGTAGCGTAGAACACGCTCTTACGCGCTTCTTTGGCGTCGCTGACGGTGAAGAAACGCATCAGGATGTGCGGCAGGCCCGCGGTACCGAACATCAAGCCGAGACCGAGCGATAGCGCCGATATCGGGTCTTTCACCAGCCCGCCGGGGCTCATGATCGCCGCTCCTTTCGGGTGCACCGCCATCGCTTCAGTGAACAGATTATTGAAGCTGAAACCGACGTGCTTCATCACCATAAAGGCCATAAAGCTGGCGCCGAACAACAGCAGAACCGCTTTGATAATCTGCACCCAGGTGGTGGCGAGCATGCCGCCAAATAGCACGTACAACACCATCAGCACGCCGACCAGCACCACCGCAACGTGGTAGTTGAGGCCGAACAGCAACTGGATGAGTTTGCCGGCGCCAACCATCTGCGCAATCAGATACAGCGCCACCACCACCAGCGAACCGCAGGCGGAGAGAGTGCGAATCGGCCCCTGCTTCAGGCGATAAGACGCTACGTCGGCAAAGGTGTAGCGACCGAGGTTACGCAGGCGTTCGGCGATCAGGAACAGGATAATCGGCCAGCCGACGAGGAAGCCGAGCGAGTAGATCAAACCGTCGTAGCCGGAAGTGTATACCAGCGCGGAAATGCCGAGGAACGAGGCCGCGGACATAAAGTCGCCGGCGATCGCCAGACCGTTCTGGAAACCGGTGATATTGCCGCCCGCGGTGTAGTAATCGCTGCGCGAACGCACGCGTTTTGACGCCCAGTAAGTGATATACAGCGTCAGGGCGACGAAAATCACGAACATGATAATCGCCTGCCAGTTGGTCGGCTGCCGCTGCACCGCGCCGGTAATGGCATCGGCGGCGTTGGCCGCGAAAGGGAGCGTGGCGGCAAGCGCCGTCAGGACTTTTTTCATGATGCTTGCACCTCGCTAATCACGCTTTTGGTCAACTTGTCGTATTCGCCGTTTGCCCGCCAGACGTAAATGCCGGTCAGAACGAAGGAGATGATAATGACGCCGATACCAATAGGGATGCCGCGGGTAACGCTGGTGCCTTCATGCAGCGGCGTCCCAAGCCAGCCGGGCGCGAAGGCGATAAGCAAAATAAAGCCTACGTAAATGACCAACATAATGACTGACAGAATGGCGGCAAACCGTTGCCGTGATGCAACTAACTCCCTGAAATGCGCACTATTTTCTATCCGCTGACAAATTTGTTCATTCATCTTAGCGTCTCCAGAGGTAACCCTTATGTCATCCATCGGCTATCCGTCGGCAACAGTGACCCGCCCGACGTTATTACGTCGAGTAGCCGCTGGTTTACCGCTTTCCTGCTGAACAGAATCCTTGGGGGGAGTTTATGTTTTTAACCTCTCCCTCCAGAGAGGGAGAGGGGGGTAGGTATCGTGTTAAGAAGGCATCGCAATGGCCTGCTTCTCTTCGAGCAGTTTGTCCACTACGCCCGGATCGGCCAGCGTCGAGGTATCCCCGAGATTACTGGTATCGCCAGCGGCAATCTTACGCAGAATACGGCGCATGATTTTGCCGGAGCGGGTTTTCGGCAACGAGTCGGTCCAGTGCAGTACATCCGGCGTCGCCAGCGGGCCAATCTCTTTGCGCACCCAGTTACGCACTTCGGCATACAGCTCCGGCGTCGGCTCTTCGCCGTGATTCAGCGTCACGTAAGCGTAGATGGCCTGGCCTTTGATGTTATGCGGAATACCAACCACCGCCGCTTCGGCGATTTTCGGATGCGAGACCAGCGCGGATTCAATTTCCGCGGTGCCCAGACGGTGGCCGGAGACGTTCAGCACGTCATCGACGCGACCGGTGATCCAGTAGTAACCATCTTCGTCGCGACGGGCGCCGTCGCCGCTAAAGTACATATTTTTAAAGGTTGAGAAATAGGTCTGCTCGAAGCGCTCATGATCGCCAAACAGGGTACGCGCCTGGCCAGGCCAGGAGTCGGCGATCGCCAGATTGCCCTCGGTCGCGCCTTCCAGCGGCGTCCCTTCGTTGTCCACCAGTACCGGCTGGACGCCAAAGAATGGACGCGTGGCGGAACCGGCTTTCAGTTCGGTGGCGCCCGGCAGCGGGGTAATCATGAAGCCGCCGGTTTCTGTCTGCCACCAGGTGTCCATCACCGGGCACTTCTCGTTGCCGATCTTCTTCCAGTACCACTCCCAGGCTTCCGGGTTAATCGGCTCGCCGACCGAGCCGAGAATGCGCAGTGAGGAACGATCGGTACCTTCGATAGCTTTGTCGCCTTCCGCCATCAGCGCGCGGATCGCCGTCGGCGCGGTGTACAGAATATTGACCTGATGTTTGTCCACCACCTGGCACATGCGCGCCGGGGTCGGCCAGTTTGGTACGCCTTCGAACATTAGCGTGGTGGCGCCGCAGGCCAGCGGGCCGTACAGCAGGTAGCTGTGACCGGTGACCCAGCCCACATCGGCGGTGCACCAGTAGATATCGCCCGGATGATAATCAAAGACGTATTTGAAGGTGGTTGCGGCATATACCAGATAGCCGCCGGTGGTGTGCAGTACGCCTTTTGGCTTGCCGGTCGAGCCGGAGGTATAGAGGATAAAGAGCGGGTCTTCGGCGTTCATTTCCACCGCTTCATGCAGGTCATCCGCTTTTTCAATCAGATCGCTCCACCACAGATCGCGACCTTCCTGCCAGTCGATTTTGCCGCCGGTGCGCTTGAGGACCACCACATGCTCGATGCTGGTGACGTGCGGATTTTTCAGCGCATCGTCGACGTTTTTCTTCAGCGGGATGGCGCGACCGGCGCGTAACCCTTCGTCAGAGGTGATCACCAGGCGAGCGCTGGAGTCGATAATGCGTCCGGCAACCGCTTCCGGCGAAAAGCCGCCGAAGATTACCGAGTGGATGGCGCCGATGCGCGCGCAGGCCAGCATGGCCACGGCGGCTTCCGGCACCATCGGCATATAGATAGCAACGACATCGCCTTTTTTAATGCCCAGATCGAGCAATACGTTGGCAAAACGGCAAACATCGCGATGGAGCTGGCGATAAGTGATGTTTTTACTCTGGCTGGCGTCGTCGCCTTCCCAGATGATCGCGGTCTGGTCGCCGCGCTCATGCAGGTGGCGGTCGAGACAGTTGGCCGCGAGGTTCAGGGTGCCATCTTCATACCATTTGATGGAGATGTTTCCCGGCGCGAAAGAGGTATTTTTTACCTGCGTATAGGGCTTAATCCAGTCGAGGATTTTGCCCTGCTCGCCCCAGAAGGCATCTGGGTTGGTGATGGATTGTTGGTAGTTCACCTGGTACTGTTGCGGATTCATCAGGCAATGTTCCGCAATCTCTGCGGGAATAGGGTGTTTATGTATTTGGCTCATGGCTTTTTTTCTCCTTTAACTTGTTAAATATATGTCAAATAACCGTTAATAATAGGGGCTTTATGAGCTTTGTTTACTATTTGGGGGGCAGATCACGCATTGATTAAACTGAATGAAATTCAATCAAATGAAACTTTGAAATGAAATAATTCATTTGCTGTATTTATAGAAACTGAATGTGTTAAATATTTTTTATAACAAATACTTATGCAATGTAATGCGCTGAAATGGGCGGATTTATGCAGAAAACCAGAGGAAAGCGCTGTTCTTAAAGGCTTGCGCAGCATGCCGTGCAAATGATACTGATATTGCGCGTTAAATAACCCCATAAAGCAACGCAACACAATTCATACCCCTTTCAGTGGGTGCCATTACCTCCCGGAATGGTGCCTTTCATTGAGGAAGTCAGTAGTGATGAAAAAAACAAAAGTCAGCCTGGCCTGGCAGATTTTGCTAGCCCTGGTGCTTGGCATACTTCTGGGCAGCTACCTGCATTACCACGCCGAAAGCCGTGATTGGTTAATCTCAAACCTCCTGACCCCGGCGGGCGATATCTTTATCCACCTGATTAAAATGATTGTCGTCCCGATTGTCATCTCGACGCTGGTGGTGGGCATTGCGGGCGTAGGCGACGCCAAGCAACTGGGCCGCATCGGCGCCAAGACCATCATCTATTTTGAAGTGATCACCACGGTGGCGATTGTACTGGGGATCACCCTGGCGAACGTCTTCCAGCCGGGCAGCGGCATTGATATGTCGCAGCTGGCGGCGGTCGATATCTCGAAATATCAGAACACCACCGCGGAAGTGCAGAGTCACGCGCATGGCCTGATGGGAACCATCCTGTCGCTGGTGCCGACCAACATCGTCGCCTCGATGGCGAAAGGCGATATGTTGCCGATTATCTTCTTCTCGGTGCTGTTCGGCCTGGGGCTTTCTTCCCTGCCGTCTACTCACCGCGAGCCGCTGGTGACCGTGTTCCGCTCTATCTCCGAAACCATGTTTAAAGTGACGCACATGGTAATGCGCTATGCGCCGGTCGGGGTCTTTGCCCTGATCTCGGTGACCGTCGCCACCTTCGGCTTCGCTTCGCTGTGGCCGCTGGCTAAGCTGGTTATCCTGGTTTACTTCGCGATTCTGTTCTTCGCGCTGGTGGTGCTGGGTATCGTGGCGCGGGTATGTGGGCTGAGCATCTGGATCCTGATTCGTATCCTCAAAGACGAGCTGATTCTGGCTTACTCCACCGCGAGCTCCGAGAGCGTACTGCCGCGTATCATTGAGAAAATGGAAGCCTACGGCGCGCCGGCCTCAATCACCAGCTTTGTGGTGCCGACCGGCTACTCCTTTAACCTCGATGGTTCGACGCTATATCAAAGCATCGCGGCGATCTTCATCGCCCAGCTGTACGGTATCGAACTCTCCCTGTGGCAGGAAATCACTCTCGTGTTGACGCTGATGGTGACCTCAAAAGGCATCGCGGGCGTACCGGGCGTCTCCTTCGTGGTGCTGCTGGCGACCCTGGGTAGCGTGGGGATCCCGCTGGAAGGGCTGGCGTTTATTGCCGGCGTCGACCGTATCCTCGATATGGCGCGTACCGCGCTGAACGTGGTCGGCAACGCGCTGGCGGTGCTGGTTATCGCCAAGTGGGAACACAAGTTTGACCGTAAGAAAGCGCTGGCGTATGAACGCGAAGTGCTGGGCAAGTTTGATAAAACCGCCCAATAAGATGTCAGAGCCCGGCCATTCGCGCCGGGCTTTTTTTAGCCTTTGGTTATCCTGTCGAACTCTTCACATCCGGTATCAAACCCCTCCTGACAGCTGACGTTAAGCCAGTGCAGCGCTTTTTGCGGGTTTGGTTCGATAAAACCTTTCTCTCCCTGCTGAAACATCATCCCTGCCCAGTATTCGGCATAGCCGGTGCGTGAAAGCGCCGAGCTGCCTTTGAAGTACTGCGCGGCCTTGAGGTCATCTTCCGGCGGCAGCACGCCGCTAGCGTAGATAAGCCCCAGCAGCATCTGCGCATCGACGGCGGAGTCGCTCTCTTCATCTTTGGCCGCATCCTGCAGCAGCCTGATGGCGTGCGCATAATCGGTGGGTCCGGCCTGCTGATTGACCAGCACCCGGGCGAGGATAATCTCGCCGGCCTTGCTGCCGGCCTGCACGGATTTTTCCGCTAGCTGTCGCGCCTGTTGATAGTCGGCCTGCTGCGGGTTACGGATTTTAAGCTGAGCCAGCAGCGCCATTGCGTCGCCATCGCCCTGCGCCGCCGCTTTCTGCGCCCAGTATTCGGCCTGTTGATAGTTGCCGGAGCTAACCCAGGTATCCGCCAGATAAAACTGCGCGCGCGGGTCGCCGGCTTCGGCCTGCTGTTGGTATTGGCTGCCCGGATCCGCAGCGTCTGCGGCGAAGCTTGTCAGCGCCAGCAGTAAATAGAGGTATTTCATTTTTTTATTATCAGTAAGGAAGACCCCCGCAGTATAAAGGGCGGCGGAAAAGAAGAAAATGGCGGGAATTAGCGGGGTGAATACCCGGATAGCGGCGCATAGCGCCTTATCCGGGCTACGATTCGGTATTCGGTTGGTAGCTCCGGTAAGCGTAAGCGCCACCGGGGAGGGTTCCCGGATAGCGGCGCATGGCGCCTTATCCGGGCTACGGTTCGGTATTCGGTTGGTAGCCCCGGTAAGCGTAAGCGCTACCGGGGAGGGTTCCCGGATGGCGGCGCACAGCGTCTTATCCGGGCTACGGTTCGGTAGTCGGTTGGTAGCCCCGGTAAGCGTAAGCGCTACCGGCGGAGGATTCCCGGATAGTGGCACATGGCGCCTTATCCGGGCTACGGTTCGGTAGTCGGTTGGTAGCCCCGGTAAGCGTAAGCGCCACCGGGGAGGGTTGGTATGGCCGTCGAACCTTAACCCATCGCGCTTTCGCGCAGGCGGGCTTTCAGCTTGTTGTACTCATCGATCACGTACTGCTCCGCCGCGCGCTGATCGGCAATCCGCTCAACGTTAACCGCGCAGTACTTGTACTCCGGCGTTTTGGTTATCGGGCTCAGGTTCTCCGACACCAGCTCGTTACAGGCGCCAATCCACCACTGGTAGGTCATGTATACCGCGCCTTTATTCGGCCGATCGCTGACCTGCGCGCGGGTGATGATGCGCCCCTTACGCGAATTGACCCACACCAGCGCTTCATCCTCGATGCCTAACCGTTCGGCGTCGGCGGTGTTGATTTGCGCATAGCCCGGTTCATCCGCCAGCGCCGCCAGCGCCGCACAGTTGCCGGTCATCGAACGGCAGGAGTAGTGACCGACCTCGCGCACCGTTGAGAGCACCATCGGGTACTCGTCGGTGAGCTTATCGATCGGCGCGACCCAGTCGCAGGTGAAGAACTGCGCCAGCCCGTTCGGGGTATCGAACTTCTCTTTAAACAGATACGACGTCCCCTGGTCAGCGTCGGACTCATCGCGGCATGGCCACATGACGTAGCCGAGCTCGCCCATTTTTTCATAGGTGGCGCCGTAGAAGTCCGGGCACAGATGCCGCAACTCATCCCAGATCTCCTGGGTATTGTTGTAGTGCATCGGATAGCCCATCCTGGTGGCGATTTCGCTGATGATCTGCCAGTCGGTTTTCAGGTCCCACTTCGGCTCCACCGCTTTAAAGAAGCGCTGGAAGCCGCGGTCCGCTGCGGTATACACGCCTTCGTGCTCGCCCCACGAGGTGGACGGCAGGATGACGTCGGCCGCGGCGGCGGTTTTGGTCATGAAAATATCCTGGACGATAACCAGTTCCAGCTGTTCAAACGCCTTGCGCACCGCGGAAAGCTCGGCATCGGTCTGCAGCGGATCCTCGCCCATAATATAGGCGGCGCGGACTTCGCCGTGTTCGGCGCGGTGCGGCAGCTCGCTGATGCGGTAGCCGGTATGTTCCGGCAGGCTGTCGACGCCCCAGGCTTTAGCGAACTTCTCGCGGTTTTCCGGGAACTTA
This sequence comes from Klebsiella sp. 141162, assembly GCF_050600755.1. Lineage (NCBI taxonomy): Bacteria > Pseudomonadati > Pseudomonadota > Gammaproteobacteria > Enterobacterales > Enterobacteriaceae > Klebsiella > Klebsiella sp. 141162. Next base: position 82,029 of record NZ_JAQIRI010000004.1, read on the forward strand.
ACGTACTGGTAGCCCGGATAGGTATCCGGCAGCGCGCCCATATCGCAGGCGCCCTGGACGTTGTTCTGCCCGCGCACCGGGTTGACGCCGACGCTCGGCTTGCCGAGGTTGCCGGTGAGGATCGCGAGGCTGGTCAGTGACCGCACGGTCTCCACGCCCTGGTAGAACTGGGTGACGCCCATGCCCCACAGGATGGCGGCGGATTTGGCGCTGGCGTACATCCGGGCGCAGGCGCGGATCTCCTGAGCGCTGACGCCGGTTATCTCTTCCACCGACTCCGGCGTGTAGCCTTCGACGATTTTGCGATACTCCTCGAAGCCCTCGGAACGGCTGGCGACGAAGGATTTATCGTACAGATCCTCTTCAATAATAACGTGGCCAATGGCGTTGAGCAGCGCGATATTCGAGCCGTTCTTCAGCGCGATGTGCATGTCGGCGATGCGCGCGGTTTCAATCTTGCGCGGGTCGCAGACGATGATTTTCGCCCCGTTGCGTTTGGCGTTAATGACGTGATTCGCCACGATAGGGTGGGAATCCGCCGGGTTGTAACCGAAGATAAACACCAAATCGGTGTTATCAATCTCCGTGATGGCATTACTCATGGCGCCGTTACCGACCGACTGGTGCAGACCTGCAACCGAAGGGCCGTGTCAGACGCGAGCGCAGCAGTCGACGTTATTGGTACCAATAACGGCGCGCGCGAATTTTTGCATCACGTAGTTGGTTTCATTACCGGTCCCGCGGGAGGAGCCGGTGGTCTGGATCGCGTCCGGGCCATATTTTTCTTTAATGGCGCCAAGGCGGGTGGCGACGTAATCGAGCGCCTCGTCCCAGGAGACGGCTTCCAGTTTGCCGCCACGCTGGCGACGGATCATGGGGGTTTTGAGACGCGGGGTCAGGATCTGGGTATCGTTAATGAAGTCCCAGCCATAATAGCCTTTCAGACACAGGGTTCCCTGATTGGTTTTCCCCTGCGCCGCCTCAGCCCGGACGATTTTGCCGTTATCGACCACCAGGTTGATTTTGCAACCTGATGCGCAATACGGGCAAACCGTGACGACTTTTTTCATCGGTTTTGCTCCAGTTAATCAATTAGCGCTGACGCGCAATCGACCGTCACTATGCATCTTCTATGCCATGTTTTCATTGTGGGTATTAACGGATAGTACGCGGCTTTTTTGGGCGAAATGCTGACGAAAAACAGGTCATCGTCAGTTTTGACGTGACGAAAAGCCCGGAGATGTGACGCCGATTATAAAAACGGCAGCGAAAAATGGATTTGTCGTCGCCCGGTTGCACAATCGACCAGACTGACACTATTCCCGCCAGGCAGAGGTAAACCATGAAACCGGTCATTTTAGTGATTGATGATGACACCGCGATCTGTGAGCTGCTGGGCGACGTGCTCGGCGCCCACGCGTTCGAGGTGGTGGCCTGCCAGAACGGCGGCGAAGCGCTGGCGATGGTCGCCCGGCGCGCAGATATCGCGCTGGTGCTGCTGGATATGATCCTGCCGGATACCAATGGTTTGCTGGTGTTACAACAGCTGCAGCGCACGCGGCCTGAGCTACCGGTGATCATGCTTTCCGGCCTGGGCAGCGAATCGGATGTAGTGGTCGGGCTGGAAATGGGCGCCGACGATTACATCGCCAAACCGTTTAATGCCCGGGTAGTGGTGGCGCGCGTAAAGGCGGTGCTGCGGCGCAGCGGGGCGATCGGCGCGGAAAGCCTCGTGCCGGGCGGGGAGCATGGGCTGTTGTTTAACGGCTGGCGACTGGATACCCGCCGCTGTGAGCTGTTTAATCCCCAGCAGCAGAGCGTGGCGTTAACCCAGGGGGAATATGGATTGTTGCTGGCGCTGGCGCAAAACGCCCGCCGGGTTCTGAACCGTGAACAGCTGCTGGCGCTGACCCATAATGAGAGCATGGAGGTATTCGACCGCACGATCGATGTGCTGATCATGCGCCTGCGGCGTAAAGTTGAGGTCAATCCGCATCAGCCCACGTTGATTAAAACCCTGCGCGGGCTGGGCTACGTTTTCGCCGCTGACGTTATCCATAACGACAAAGCGGCGTAGGGCGAAAAGAGACCCGTCAGCCGCTTTGCTGCGTTATTTCACCGTCCAGCCCTTGTAGCTGCTGACGTTATTTTTATCGATCATCTTCACCGGGATCAGCACCGGCGCGGCTGGCGCGGGCTTGCCCTGCAGAATGTCATAACCGATTTCCACCGCCTTCGCCGCCATGACCTGCGGGTCCTGCGCCGGCGTGGCGACGAACAGCGAATTCTTACGCTTCAGCGCCTCTTCGCCGTCCGGGCTGCCGTCGACGCCCACGATAAAGAACTCATTACGTTGCGCCTGTTTCGCCGCCAGATCGGCGCCAATCGCCGTTGGATCGTTAATCGCGAACACGCCGTCAATCTTCGGATTCGCCGCCAGCAGCGACGTCATCACTTCCAGCCCGCCTTCGCGGCTGCCTTTAGCGTTCTGGTTGGCGGAGAGGATTTTGATATCCGGATGTTTTTTGAATTCGGTTTCGCAGCCTTCGACGCGGTTCTGCACCGCGGAAACCGGCGGTCCGTTAATAATCACCACGTTGCCTTTGTTGTTCAGGCGATCGCTAATATATTTACAGGCCATCGCGCCCGCCTGGGTGTTATCGGAGGTGATGGTGGCATCGGCGCCTTCGGCGGCGACGTCAACCGCCACCACCACGATCCCGGCCTCTTTCGCCCGCTTCACCGCCGGGCCGATACCTTTTGAATCAGCGGCGTTGAGGATGATCATATCGACTTTGGCGGCGATAAAATTATCGATCTGCGCTACCTGCTGTCCCAGGTCGTAGCCGCTGGACACCAGCGTGACCTTCACTTTGTCCCCCGCCAGCTTGCGCGCTTCCAGCTCGGCCCCCTTGGTGATTTGCACGAAAAACGGGTTGGCGAGGTCGCCCACCGTCACGCCTATCGCTTGTAGATCTTTGGCCGACGCAAAAGGGGAGGCGGCCAGCAGCGCGCCGGCACATAGCGCGGTCACTATCGGTTTTAAACGCATTCGCTTTTCCTCGCAGGTAAGATGTTGTTATGCACTTTGATGGTGTCGGGTACGGTATTTGTCGATCAGCACCGCTATGATGATCACCGCCCCTTTGATCACCAATTGCCAGAAGTAGGAGACGCCCATCAGCGTCATACCATTGTTAAGAGTGGCGATAATCAGCGCTCCTACCAGCGTACCGGTGATGGTGCCGATACCGCCGACGAAACTGGTGCCGCCGAGGATCACCGCGGCAATGGCGTCCAGCTCATAGCCGACGCCGAGGTTGCCGTTGGCGCTGTATAGCCGCGAGGCGCTCATCACCCCGCCGAGCCCGGAAAGCAGCCCGCTCATGCCGTAGACGAACAGCAGCACCAGCCAGACTTTAATCCCCGTCAGCCGCGCCGCCTGCATATTGCCGCCGACGGCGTAGATATGAATACCGAGGGTGGTGCGGCGCAGGATAAACCAGCATACCGCCACGACCGCCAGCGCAATCACCACCAGCCACGGCACCGGGCCGAGATAGTTATTGCCGATCCACTCAAAGCTAATATCGGAGTTAATCACCGTGGTGCCGTCGGCCAGCAGATAGGCGGCGCCGCGCAGCGCGGTGTAAGTGCCAAGGGTGACAATAAACGGCGGTAGCCCGGCGAAGGCCACCAGCGCGCCGTTGAACAGCCCGAGCAGCAGACCAAGCATCAGGGCCGCCGGAATCGACAGCATCGCGAATTGCGGGATGAGCGATACCACCATCGCCGCAACCGCGGTGGTGCCGAGAATTGACCCCACCGACAGATCGATACCGCCGGTAAGAATAATAAAGGTCATCCCCGCCGCCAGTACGATGTTGATGGAGGACTGGCGGGTAATATTCAGCAGGTTGCTTTCGGTAAAGAAATTCGGCGCGACGAAGCCGAACACCGCGACGATCAGGATTAAAATCGGCAGGATGCCGACGGTTTGCATCAGGTCGCCCATCAGCATTTTTTTTGCCGAGGCGGATTTCGCCGCCGGCGCGGAGGTCTCTTTCGGTATGCTCATGCTTGTCCTGCCTTAAGGTGAGAATCGTTCACGCCGGTCGCCAGCGTCATAATGCTTTCCTGACTAATCTCGCCAACCTGCAACTCGCCGGCGATAGCGCCTTCGCGCATCACGTATACCCGGTCGCTCATGCCTACGATTTCCGGCAATTCGCTGGAGATCATTAAAATGGCGACGCCCTGGCGGGCCATCTGATTCATGATGCGGTAAATCTCGCTTTTGGCGCCGACGTCAACGCCGCGGGTCGGTTCATCCAGGATGAGAATGCGCGGGCCGATCGCCACCCAGCGTGAAATCAGCAGCTTTTGCTGATTGCCTCCGGAAAGCCCGCCGGCGCGCACCTGAGCATGCGGGACGCGGATGTTCAGCAACTGGATGGCGTCATCGGAGATAGTTTGCGCTTTCTTACGGTCTAGCATTCCCCAATTGGCGTCGCGCTCAAGCGTCGCCATGGTGATGTTCTCCTGCGCCGCCAGTTCGAGAAACAGCCCCTGTTCCTTACGGTTTTCGGTCAGAAAGCCGATCCCGAGGTCGATAGCTTCGCGCGGCGAGTGAATAACCACCGGTTCGCCGTCGATTTCAATCACCCCGGCGGTGGCTTTGCGGACGCCGAAAATCAGCTGCGCCAGTTCGGAACGTCCGGCGCCGACCAGCCCGGCGAGGCCAACGATTTCCCCGGCGTGCACCACCAGGCTGCTGGGATGCACTTTGCCGCCGTCGCTGAGATCCTGCACCCGCAGGCGCGGCTGGCCGCGAGGGATATCGCGCTCTTTATTGAACAGATCGCTAAGCGGACGGCCAACCATCATGCGCACTAATTCGGGGGCGCTAAGGTGGTCGCGGGTGAGGCTGCCGACATACTGGCCATCGCGCAGCACGCTGACCCGGTCGGAGAGTTCATACACTTCGGCCATGCGGTGGCTGATATAGATGATTGCCATCCCTTCATCACGCAGGCGCAAAATCAGCTCAAACAGGCGCTGCGTTTCTCGCGAGGAGAGGGCGGCGGTAGGTTCATCCATCACCAGAATGCGGCTGTTGCGATGCAGCGCGCGGGCGATTTCCACCTGCTGCTGTTCAGCGATAGTCAGCTTCATCACCCGGTCGCTGGCTTTGAACTGCGCGCCGAGCCGGTCGATAACCGCCTGCGCCTGGGACTCCATCTCTTTGCGTTGTACCAGACCGCCGCGGGAAAGCTCGCTGCCGAGGAAAATGTTTTCCGCGACGGTGAGGTTCGGCGCCAGCTGCATCTCCTGATAGATCAAGGTGATCCCCGCCGCCAGCGCATCTTTCGGGCCTCTGATCGTCTGCGGTTGTCCGTCGATCAGGATCTCGCCGCTGGAGGCGGTATAGGCGCCGGCGAGGATCTTCATCAACGTGCTTTTTCCCGCGCCGTTTTCGCCCATCAGCGCGTGGATCTCGCCGGGCCAGACCGTCAGATCCACCCCTTTCAGCGCATAAAACTTGCCGAAAACTTTGGCGATGTTGCGCATGGATAGCACCGGTGTTCCCTGCATGCCTGCTCTCCTGGCTGCGTTGTCGATATCGGCACTTCATCACCGCAACGTAAATGAGTGATGTCATCGGCCATTCATAATTGTCATATTTTTGAATAGTTAATGCAGATCACAATTACGCCGAGAAATTTTCTTCACCTTCGGCGACGGTCCGGGAATGATGGGAGAAAACGCCTGACCGGAGCCGCTATGTCTTCCCATCACCCGCATTTTTTTGTTAGCGCCCGCGGTCGCCTGCTGTCATTTAACTTGTTGATGGTGGCGGTGACGTTAATGGTCGCCGGGGTGGCGATATTTGGTTTTCGCCATGCCAGCCAGTTGCAGGAGCAGGTACAGCAGCAAACGCTTAGCGACATGAGCGGCAGTATGAATCTGGCGCGCGATACCGCGAACGTCGCTACCGCGGCGGTGCGACTGTCGCAGGTAGTAGGCGCGCTGGAGTATAAAAGCGAAGCGGAACGTCTGCTGGAAACCCAACAGTCGCTGAAGCATTCGCTGAGCCAACTGGCTTCGGCGCCGCTGGCGCGGCAGGAACAGACGCTGGTGGCGAGCATTATCCGCCGCAGCAACGAGCTGCAGCAGAGCGTCGCCGGCATGCTGGAGCGCGGGCAACGCCGCCATCTGCAGCGTAATGAACTGCTGAGCGCGCTGTATCAAAACCAGAGCTATTTGCGCCATTTGCAGGATCTCAACGATCGCGAGGGTAAACCGGCGATCGATCCTCAGCGTTTAAACGAAATGGACCGGCTGATCGTCGCCGCGATACACACCGCCACGCCGCGCTCGATCGTTCTGCAGCTCGATGACATCAGACGCTTTTTACCGCGTAATGATAGCGATTCTGAGCGGGCGTTTATCCTGCCGGATTTCAACGCCGAGCTGGCGCGGCTGGCGCCGCTATCGGCGCAGCTTGAAGAGAGCGATCTGGCGATCGGCTGGTATATGTTTCATATTAAAGCGCTGGTTGCGCTGCTTAATGATGATATTAATCAGTATGTTGCCAGAGTTGCCCAGGCATCTGAGGCGCGAGCGGCGCAAAGCCACCAGCAGTTGCGCTCCATCAGCGCGTTTATCCTGCTGGCCGCGCTGCTGGCGCTGGCGATTACCGGCTGTGCGGGCTGGTATATCTATCGTAATCTCGGCCTTAATCTGAACGCGATATCCGGCGCGATGTCGCGGCTGGCGCACGGCGAGCAGAATGTGACGGTGCCGGCTCTGCAGCGGCGCGATGAGCTTGGCGAACTGGCGCGCGCCTTTAACGTTTTCGCCCGCAATACCGCTTCCCTTGAACACACTACCCGTCTGCTGCGGGAGAAAACCACCCAGATGGAGATTGACCGCCTTGAGCGACAGGGGCTGGAGGAGGCGCTGCTGCATAGCCAAAAAATGAAAGCCGTCGGCCAGCTTACCGGCGGCCTGGCGCACGATTTTAACAACCTGCTGGCGGTTATTATCGGCAGCCTCGAACTGGTACAGCCGGATGAGCGCGATGCGCCGCGGATATCGCGGGCGCTGAAGGCTGCCGAACGCGGCGCCTTACTCACTCAGCGGCTGCTGGCCTTTTCGCGTAAACAGGCGCTGAACCCGCAGGCGGTGGCGCTACAGCCATTGCTGGAGAACGTCTGCGAGCTGATGCGCCATTCGCTGCCTGCCTCTTTGCGTCTCGAAATTGAAGCACAGTCGCCTGCCTGGCCGGCATGGATCGATGTCGGACAACTGGAAAACGCCATCATCAACCTGGTGATGAACGCCCGCGACGCCATGGATGGGCGGTCAGGCATTATCGCGCTACGCACCTGGAACCAGCGGGTCACCCGTAGCGATGGACGACGTCAGGATATGGTGGCGCTGGAGGTGATTGACCACGGCAGCGGCATGTCGCAGGAAATTAAAGCGCAGGTCTTCGAGCCCTTTTTTACTACCAAACAGACCGGCAGCGGCAGCGGGCTTGGGCTGTCGATGGTGTACGGTTTTGTGCGCCAGTCGGGCGGGCGCGTAGCGATTGAAAGCGCGCCGGGGCAGGGCACCACCGTACGTTTACAGCTACCGCGAGCCACGTCAGCGGTGCAGGAGGAGCGACCGCCGTTGGATAGCGAACCGATGGCGACCGGCGAGCGGCTAGCGCTGGTGCTGGAGGATGAAGCCGATGTGCGCCAGACGTTATGCGAGCAGCTGCATCAGCTGGGCTGGCTGACGCTGGAGGCGCAAAGCGGCGAGCAGGCGCTGCAGATGCTGGCGGCCTCCGGGGATATCGCGTTGTTGATTAGCGATTTAATGCTCCCCGGCGGGCTGAGCGGCGCCGAGGTTATTCACGAAGCGCAACGCCGTTTCCCGGCGGTGGCGCTGCTATTGATTAGCGGCCAGGATTTGCGCCCGGCGCATAACCCGGCGTTGCCGGAGGTGGAACGGCTGCGCAAGCCTTTTACCCGTACGCAGCTGGCGCAGGCGTTGCGTGCGGCGATGGCGCGGATTTGAGATTCCTCCGCTACACGCGGCAAATAGGGTTGATTAAGGTATCGCCAGTACCCTGATGAGACCGGCTCCGATGAAACGTTACGCAACCGCTCTGTTTTTTTGCACGCTGGCGCTGAGCAGCCAATTGGCCCACGCCGATATTATTGATGACGCTATTGGCAATATTCAGCAAGCCATCAACGATGCCTACAATCCGGGCAGCAGCCGTTCCGACGACGATGACGGGCGCTATGACGACGGACGCTACGATGACGGCAGCTATCAGGGCAGCCGCCAGCAGCGTAGGGATAATCAGCAGCAATATAACGATCGCCAGCGGCAGCTTGACGACCGCCGTCGCCAGCTGGATGAGCGCCAGCGCCAGCTCGATAGCGATCGCCGCCAGCTGGAAAGCGATCAGCGCCGCCTCGACAACGATTATTGATTTTCCCGGTCACGCTGCCGGCTAATCGAGCACGATCTCCATGCCGTCGTATCCCGCCTCGAAACCTTTCGGCAGCGGGTTATCCATCATCCACTGGTCGAACTGATGGCTGATATGAGTGAGGATCACCCGCGGGCAGCCAAGTACCTGGTTCAGCGCGCGCACGGTATTCAGGTCGCTGTGGTTGCGCGGCGCCTGTGCTCTGGGCTCGTAGCTGCAATCGATGACAATCACCTGCGGCTGATTATTAAGTAAAAACTTCAGCGTCTTCTCCGGCAGTCCGGCGGTATCCGCAAGCCAGGCCACCCGGCTGTGCGCCGACTCCAGCAGATAGCCGTAGGTCAGCTTTGAGTGGATTAACGGCAGCGGCGTGACCTGTAGCCCCTGTAGTTCAAATACCGTGAAGGGGGTAACGGTGTGGCTAAAATCGAGGATGCCGGGATGCTTAAACAGATCGTCGCAGCCGATGTCATCCGGCGGGCCGTATACCGCAATCGGATCGCCCACGCCCCAGCGCAGGGGGAACAGCCCCTGTACGTGGTCCATATGGTAATGCGTCAATAAAATCTGCTGGAAGCTGCCCGTGGGCTGGCGTTCCGCCAGGTCTGCCAGTCCGGCGTCGAGCAGCGTGACCGCATGGTTAAAGCGCACCACCGCGCTGCAGGGGCGGCGGCGATAGCGCGCATCGCCGCGGGCGCGCTGGCAGGCGGCGCAGTCGCAGCCGAAGACCGGCACCTGCTGGGCGCCGCCGGTGCCGGTCAGGCGGATTGTCAGGCTCATCGTATTACTTTACCCTCAGGCATGCTGATTCTCTTCACGCCCGGCGTGCTGGCACAACAGCTGGAAGAAACGCTCTACCGATTGCCCGAGGCTGCCGTCGTTATTCAACGTCAGGCAATCGGCCGGTTTATAGCGCGCGGCGCGTTGCAGTCGCTGGTCGATTTCCACGGCATTTTCCCGGCCGCGCTGTTCAAGCCGCTGGCGCAACACCTGTGGTGAGACTTCGAGACAAATCGGTACCAGTACGTCATCGTAACGTTCCCGCGCCTGCGCCAGATGCGCGCGCGAGCCGTTGGCGACGACATCAAAACCGGCATGCAGCCAGAGGTCGATCTCCACGCCGACGCCATAGTAATTATTGTTGGCATGCCAGCTGAGGGCGAAAAGATTACGCTCGGCGCGGGTGAAAAACTCATGCTCGCTCAGCGCAATATGGTTCTCGCAGCCCGCCTGGTGCGGGCGGGTGATGTAGCGATGCGCGACCAGCAGTTGTGGATGCTCACGCTGGCGCAGCGCGGCCAGCAGACTATCTTTTCCCGACCCGGAAGGGCCGACCAGCCAAATCAGTTTTCCAGGCATTAAAAGACCCTCTTTCCCTGACGCCAGACGTGATCGATATGGACGTGCTCGCCGCGGCGGTGCGCCAGTACCAGATCGGCGCGTTTGCCTTCGGCGATGACGCCGCGGTCATGCAGACCCAGCGCCTGCGCCGGATGTTTGCTGACCAGACGGATAGCCTGCGCCAGCGTGAAAGCGTTGTCGTCGCTATCGGCGATACGGAAAGCGGCATCAAGCAGGCTGGCGGGGTAGTAATCGGAAGAGAGAATATCTAACAGGCCGCTGGCGGCTAGTTGATGCGCGGCGACATTGCCGGAATGCGAGCCGCCGCGCACGATATTCGGCGCCCCCATCAACACATTCATTCCATGCTGGCGCGAAGCCTGCGCGGCGGCCAACGTGGTAGGAAATTCGGCGATCACGCTGCCAAGCTGGTGGGATTCGGCGACATGTTCATGAGTGGCGTCGTCGTGGCTGGCGAGAGCGATTTGGCGTTCCCGGCACATCGCGGCGATAGCCTGGCGATTAGGCTGCGACCAGGCCGCCGCCAGCGCCATTTGCTCCTCTTCGAAGCGTTCCATCTGCTCGCCGCTGAGCTGATATTTGCCCTGATAATATTCGCGATATTTTTCGCGGTTGGCGAACTGGCGTTGACCCGGCGAATGGTCCATCAGCGACACCAGAGTGACCGGCTCGCGGTCGACCAGCTTTTCAAACAGCGGCAGAGTGGTGTGGTGCGGCAGTTCACAGCGCAGATGCAGGCGGTGCTCGGCGCGGTTAAGCCCGCGTTTTTGCGTCTCTTCCACCGCGTTGATCATCTTTTCCAGATTCTCAAGGCGGTCGCCGCCGTCGCGCACGTCGCCAATCGCCACGGCGTCGAGTACGGTGGTGATGCCGCTGGCGACCATTAAAGCATCGTGGCTGCTCATCGCCGAGTGTGCAGGCCAGTCAACCTTTGGCCGCGGGGTGAAGAATTTATCCAGGTTATCAGTATGGAGTTCGATAAGCCCCGGCAGCAGCCAGCCGCCTTCGCCATCGAGGGCGCCGGGCAGCCGGCTCTGGCTTTCGGCAAAGGCGTAAATCCGCCCCTCCTGCACTTCCAGCGAACCGTCGATGGTTTCGTCTTCCAGTACCAGCTTTACGTTATTGATTATCATACTGTGATACCCATTGGGTGCAGGCGGTCGGCGACCTGGCCGCGTACCGTTTCATCATGGAAAATACCGACGATGGCCGCGCCGCGGGCTTTAGCCTGCTGGATCAGCTCCACCACCGCGGCGCTGTTGTTGGCATCCAGCGAGGCGGTGGGTTCATCAAGGAGTAAAATCGGATAGTCGACCGCAAAACCGCGGGCGATGTTGACCCGCTGCTGTTCGCCGCCGGAAAAGGTGGATGGCGCCAGATGCCACAAACGCTCCGGCACGTTGAGATGGCTCAGCAGACGGGCGGCTTTAGCGGCGCTCTCTTCGCGCGGCGTCCCGAGCTCAAGCAGCGGCTGCATGACGACTTCCAGCGCGGATATCCGCGGGATCACCCGCAGAAACTGGCTGACCCAACCGATGGTGGTTTTACGCACTTCCAGCACCTTGCGCGGCGTGGCGGTCACCAGATCCACCCATTCGTCGCCGTGGCGGATATGAATATGACCGCTGTCCGGCAGATAGTTAGCGTACAGCGAGCGCAGCAGCGTCGATTTGCCGCTGCCGGAATGGCCGTGCAGCACCACGCACTCCCCGGCGTTAACGGAGAGCGAAGCGTCGGCGAGCACCGGCAGACGTACGCCGTGCTGTTGGTGCAGAACAAAGGTTTTATGGATGTTTTCAACGCGGATCATTTTAGCCCTCTCGGGGTTGGAGTGCCGGGTGGCGCTTCGCTTACCCGGCCTACGAATAACGCACCTGTAGGCCGGATAAGGCGCAGCCGCCATCCGGCAAAACAGCATCAATTCTGCAACACCGACGACACCAGCAGCTGGGTGTAAGGATGGTGCGGATCGTCGAGCACCCGGTCGGTTAAGCCACTTTCCACCACCTGTCCTTGTTTCATCACCAGCAGACGGTTCGCCAGCAGGCGAGCGACGCCGAGATCGTGGGTGACGATCACCACCGCCAGACCCAGCTCCACCACCAGCCCGCGCAGGAGATCGAGCAGGCGCGCCTGTACCGAGACGTCCAGCCCGCCGGTGGGTTCATCCATAAACACCAGTTTCGGCTGCGTCACGAGATTGCGGGCGATTTGCAAGCGCTGCTGCATACCGCCGGAAAAGGTGGTCGGCAGGTCGTCGATGCGGGAAGGCGGGATCTCCACCTCCTGCAGCCAGCGTTCGGCGGTGGCGCGAATGTCGCCGTAGTGGCGGGCGCCGGTCGCCATCAGCCGTTCGCCGATGTTGCCGCCCGCCGAGACCTGGCGACGCAGGCCGTCCATCGGGTGCTGATGCACAACGCCCCATTCGGTGCGTAGCAGGCGGCGGCGTTCGGCTTCGCTCATGGCGTACAGCGAGCGCTGTTGATACCGCACTTCACCCTGTTGCGGCGCCAGACGAGCGGAAATCGCTTTCAGCAGCGTGGTTTTACCGGAGCCGGATTCGCCGACGATACCGAGCACTTCGCCCGGCCACAGCTCGAAAGAGACATCGCTAAAACCTTTGCCCGGCGCATAGAGATGGGTCAGGTGATTGACTGCAAGTAACGGCTGGCTCATTTTTTCTGCGCCTCGCTCTGTTGGCGGCAATAATCGGTATCGGAGCAGACAAACATCCGCTGGCCGCTGTCATCCAGCACCACTTCGTCAAGATAGCTGTGACGCGAACCGCAAATGGCGCAGGGTTCATCCCACTCCTGCACGCTAAACGGATGATCGTCGAAATCGAGGCTTTCGACTGCGGTATAGGGCGGCACCGCGTAGATACGCTTTTCGCGCCCGGCGCCGAACAGCTGCAGCGCCGGCATCATGTGCATTTTGGGGTTATCGAATTTCGGGATCGGCGAAGGGTCCATCACGTAGCGGCCGTTCACCTTCACCGGATAGGCGTAGGTGGTGGCGATGTGGCCGAAGCGGGCGATATCCTCATACAGCTTCACCTGCATTACGCCGTACTCTTCCAGCGCGTGCATGGTGCGGGTTTCGGTTTCACGCGGTTCGATAAAGCGCAGCGGCTCCGGGATCGGCACCTGATAGATCAGGATCTGATCTTCCACCAGCGGCGTTTCCGGGATCCGGTGGCGGGTCTGGATCAGGGTGGCGTCTTCGGTGCGTTCGGTGGTGGCGACGCCGGTTACGCGTTTAAAGAACTGGCGGATCGACACCGCGTTGGTGGTGTCATCGGCGCCCTGATCGATGACCTTCAGTACGTCGTTCTCGCCGATAACGCTGGCGGTCAGTTGGATCCCGCCGGTACCCCAACCGTAGGGCATCGGCATTTCGCGGCCGCCGAAGGGCACCTGATAGCCGGGAATGGCCACCGCTTTCAGTATCGCCCGGCGGATCATGCGCTTGGTTTGCTCATCAAGATAAGCAAAGTTATAGCCAGTCAGTGGGTTAGCCACGTTCGTTCTCCCGTTGCAGGCGTTTCAACAGCGCCAGTTCGGCCTGGAAATCGACATAGTGCGGCAGTTTCAGATGCGAGACGAAACCGGCGGCTTCAACGTTATCGGCGTGCGCCAGCACGAACTCTTCGTCCTGGGCCGGTCCGCTTATCTCTTCGCCGTATTCCGGCGCCTGAAGGGCACGGTCGACCAGCGCCATGGCCATCGCTTTACGCTCGCTCATGCCAAACGTCAGGCCGTAGCCGCGGGTGAAGTGTGGCGGCTCATCCTCAGGATCGACAAAGCCGTTGACCATTTCGCATTCGGTCAGCAGCAGCTCGCCAATATTGACGCTAAAACCCAGCTCTTCCGGCACGATTTCCACCTGCACGTAGCCGCTGCGGATCTCGCCGGCAAACGGGTGGTTGCGGCCATAGCCGCGCTGGGTCGAGTAGGCCAGAGCCAGCAGATAGCCTTCATCGCCGCGTACCAGCTGCTGCAGCCGCGAGGAGCGCGAGCAGGGATAGACCGGCGGGGTGCGGGTGATATCGTCAGGCGGCGCGCCGCAGTCCGCTTCCGCTTTGGCCAGCCCCTGTTGCGCCAGCAGGTTGAAGACGTGCGGCGTCGGCGACGTTTCGCTACCGGCTTTCTGCACCGACGGCGGTTCGCCGTTGGCCAGCAGGGTAAAATCGAGCAGGCGGTGGGTATAGTCGTAAGTGGGGCCCAGCAGCTGGCCGCCTGGGATATCTTTGTACACCGCGGAGATGCGGCGCTCGAGGCGCATTCCAGCGGTATCAACCGGTTCGCTGACCGCCAGCCGCGGCAGGGTGGTGCGGTAGGCGCGCAGCAGGAAAATGGCTTCGACGTTATCGCCGCTGGCCTGCTTCAGCGCCAGCGCCGCCAGTTCGCGGTCGGCAATACCGCCTTCGGTCATCACCCGGTCCACCGCCAGGCTGAGCTGTTCGCTTATCTGGTCAACGCTCAGTTCGGGAAGCCGTCCATCGCCCCGTCGTTTCTGCTCTTGCAAGGCGTGAGCGGCGCTAATCGCCTTCTCGCCGCCTTTGACGGCAACATACATTTAGCACACCTCCACGTGGGTGGTACGCGGGATAGCCAGCAGGCGCTCGCCGCAGGTCAGGATCAGGTCAATGCCCAGCGGGAACGGGTGCGGGCGTTCGGTTAATTCGTCGATGATGCAGTCCGGCAGCTGTGGGGCGATCATTCGCTCCTCGGCAATGCCCGCGCCGGTCAGGCGCAGCATGCGTCCGCCGCTCAGGCTGGCTAGTTGAACAATCAGCGTGACGCCGGTTTCCGGCGCCGCCACGGTACCGGCGGAAAGGACATTAAGCTGTTCGGCGCTGATGGTGTCGCAGGCGACGGCAAATACCGCCTGCTGCGGCTGTTCCACCAGCGTCGCGCCGGTATGGAAGCGCAGATTTTGGCTGACCAGATCGTTATGCAGCGCGGCGGCCATCCATACCGGGGTGTCGTGATCGGCCAGGGTCAATAACAGACTGGTGGAGGCGATATTCAATGGCTGCCAGCCGTGCTGAAGCTGCTGCAGAGAGACAATCACTCCCGGCTCGCTCATTGCTTTCAGCAGGCGGCGGAAACTGTGTTGGGCATCCTGCACCGGTAGGGTAAAGGCGGTTTGTAATGTCATGCGTTATCTCCGCGAACCAGAGTAAAGAAGTCGACCCGGCTGGCGTTGACTTCGGCGCGACGAGCATCGAGGCGCGCGCTGCGTTGTGCTTCCAGCGGGGTAATGAGGGTTTCCATTAAGGTGTGAAAATAGTGAGGCGATTGCAGCAGGCCGTCGATCGCCGCGCAGCGCTCGGCGTGTGGGCGATTGCGGCCTAAAATCCAGCTGTAGCCGAGGGTGCCATCGGCCAGGCGCACGGCGGCGCGGGTCAGGGTGGCGTCACCGGCAAAGAAACGCTCGCCGATGCCGCCCATACGCGCCTGGAGCTGTACCAGCCCGGTTTCCGGGGCGCGAATTAATTCATACTCCGGCGCCAGCCGCAGCGATTGCATGCGCGCCAGAAGGTCCTGCGGGTCACTGTGGGCCAGCACGGACATCCAGCGCTGGCGGGTGGCGGTATCGAAGTGCATTCAGTGCTCCATGGTGAATTCAATCATGTCGGCGCGGGTCAGGCTGACGGAGTACTCCGTCGTGACTGTCTCGCCCTCGCGGCTATTGAGCGTGCGTACGCACAGCAGTGGCGCCATATTGGGGATTTCCAGCAGCTTGCTCTCTTTCGCCTGCGCGCGGCGGGCGCTGATTTTGGTGCGTACGCGGGTCAGTTCGATGGCGAGCTGGTCGCGCAGCAGGTCGTGTAGCGAGCCGTGGGTGAAGGTTTGCAGCACCGGCCAGAAGCGCAGGTCGGCGAAGTAGTGGTCAATCAAACACAACGCCACGCCGTTGACCCGGCGCAGGGTGCGCAGATGAATGACGGTTTCGCCTTCGGCAATGCCAAAGGCTTCGGCGACATGGCTGCTGGCCGGGCGCAGCACCGACAGCAGTTTCTCGCTGGTCGGGTGGCTGCCTTGTTCCAGCAGGTTCTGGCTGAAGCGTGCCTGGGCGTTGAGCGGGTAGTCGATGGGGCGCATCAATACCAGCACGCCGACGCCCTGGCGGCGCTGGACCCAGCCGCGTTCCACCAGTTGATCGATAGCCCGGCGTAGGGTGTGGCGGTTGACTTCAAAGCGCGCCGCCAACTGCTGTTCCGCTGGCAAATAATCGCCGCAGCGATAGTGATGGCGCAGCTCCTGTTCAAGCCTGGCGGCAATTTCCTGATACCGGGTGGGGTAACTGGTCGGATGTCTGGATAAGTACATGGTTATCGAGCCTCACTAAGCACCTTGGGGATCCCCGTTGAGCGTGGGCCGATACTGACGCGTTTTTGTTACATTCCTGTTAAGTCACGATGACCGCAGGATGAAGAGTTAATGCTGGTGAGATGACAGGGCGGAGAAGCCGCCCTGGAGAGAAGATTAGGGTTGTTTGACGACGTTAACCATCCACGGCACGCCGAAGCGATCGACGACTTTGCCGAAACCGTGGGCCCAGAAGGTCTCCTGCCACGCCATTTCGATGCGCCCGCCATCGGCCAGCGCTTCAAACCAGTGTTTGCCTTCAGCAATATCTTTCGGCTCCAGCACGAGGACGAATCCCGCGTAATGTTCCATGTCGCTACTGGGGCTATCGCTCAGCATCAGAATACTGTCGGCGACCTGCAGGCTGGCGTGGGCGATGCAGTCGGCGGCAAGATGCTGCCCGGAGGCGCAGCCATCGTCGGCATCCTGGGCGCTCTGCGGCATTTCGCCGTAGGTGATTTGGTGGATAAGCTGCGCCCCCAGCGCCTGCTGATAGAAGGCGATGGCGGCAGCGCAGTTGCCGCTAAAAGCAATGTAAGGACTCAGGGACATAACCATGACCTCAGATAACCAGTGACCCATAAAGCGTAGTTGGTGACGGGCAAAAGAAGCCAGGCGGCAAAGCGGGGTGAATTTTTCTGAAAATGCGTCGCAGCGCGCCGGCAAAGCAGAGATGAAATGAGAATTGATCGCGCGGTTCGGCCTGGAGATTTCGGGAATAATTTTGGTGAAATGAGCGATATAATTTCGCGATGTTCCGCCGCTGATATTCGGACGCGCCGGCGAGGTTGCCGCCAGCGCCGGAAAAATAATGGCGCTGGCGTGAAAAAATTTAATTAGTTCTTTTTGACGAATTCAGATTTCAGCTTCATCGGGCCAAAACCGTCAATTTTGCAGTCGATGTTGTGATCGCCTTCGACCAGACGGATATTCTTCACTTTGGTGCCGATTTTCAGCATGGAAGAGCTGCCTTTTACCTTCAGATCTTTCACCACGGTCACGCTGTCGCCATCGGCAAGTAAGTTGCCGTTAGCGTCTTTTACGATCAGCGCGTCGGCGTCATCGGCCGGCTCGGCATTGTTCCACTCGTGGGCGCATTCCGGGCAGATGTACATGCCGTTATCTTCATATGTGTATTCAGAATGGCATTTTGGGCAGTGTGGAAGTTGCATGGCGTTCCTCGTGATTACTGGGAAAAACAGGACGTTGGTCCGTTAAACAGCGGCTGTGAGCCGAAAGTGCGGCTGATTATAGCGCAATCCCGCACTTTTGTCGGGTATTTTTTCCAGGAAATAACGCAGGGTAATTATTTTGGCTTTACGGAGAATATGCTGAAAAACAGACGTTAATAAAGTCCATAAATAAACATCGGCGGCGAAACAGAGATTGAACTTATTCATTTTATTTGGCTCTGTAATTAAGCTGGGCGAATTTTTCGTGAAGTTGATCCCAAATTTAAACGCTGGTAGGGTAAAAAGGGATGTAAGTAAATTCGTCACTGCTTATTTGGTAAGTGAATTATTAATTTAAGGCCAGAGCAGGCGTCAACAGGTTCGGTTGTACACTCTGTCAGAAAGACAGTGCAGGCAAACCTGCTACGCTTGAAATGTGGAGCACAGCACTTCGCCGCTCCCAACGTACGTCGCGAATGACCTCGTCATTTGGCGAGGAGTCGTGCGCTCAAGGCGATAGCACAGAGGAAAAGTATGCTTAAAAGGAAAAAAATAAAGCCGATTACGCTTAGGGATGTCACCATCATCGATGATGGTAAGTTGCGAAAAGCCATCACCGCGGCCTCGCTCGGTAATGCGATGGAGTGGTTCGATTTCGGTGTGTATGGTTTTGTGGCTTATGCCCTTGGTAAAGTCTTCTTCCCCGATGCCGATCCCAGCGTGCAGATGATTGCCGCGCTCGGTACTTTCTCGGTTCCCTTCTTGATTCGTCCGCTCGGCGGCCTGTTCTTCGGGATGCTCGGCGATAAATACGGTCGACAAAAAATCTTAGCGATCACCATCGTTATTATGTCGATAAGTACATTCTGTATCGGTCTTATTCCGTCGTATGCCACCATTGGTATCTGGGCGCCGATTCTGCTGCTGCTGTGTAAAATGGCGCAGGGCTTCTCGGTGGGCGGCGAATATACCGGGGCGTCGATCTTCGTAGCCGAATACTCGCCTGACCGTAAACGCGGGTTTATGGGCAGCTGGCTGGACTTCGGTTCGATTGCCGGCTTCGTAATGGGCGCAGGCGTGGTGGTACTGATTTCCAGCGTCGTGGGTGAAGATAACTTCCTCGACTGGGGCTGGCGTATCCCGTTCTTCCTGGCGCTGCCGCTAGGGATTATCGGCTTGTACCTGCGTCACGCGCTGGAAGAGACGCCGGCGTTCCAGCAGCACGTGGATACCCTTGAACAGGGCGACCGCGAAGGTCTGCAGGAAGGTCCTAAGGTCTCCTTTAAAGAGATTGCCACCAAACACTGGCGCAGCCTGCTGACCTGTATTGGTCTGGTGATTTCCACCAACGTGACCTATTACATGCTGTTGACCTACATGCCGAGCTACCTGTCGCATAACCTGCACTACTCGGAAGATCACGGCGTACTGATTATTATCGCCATCATGGTCGGCATGCTGTTTGTCCAGCCGGTTATCGGCATGCTGAGCGACCGTTTTGGCCGCCGTCCGTTTATCCTGGTGGGTAGCGTCGCGCTGTTCACGCTGTCTATCCCGGCCTTTATCATGATTAACAGTAACGTGATTGGCCTGATCTTCGCCGGTCTGCTGCTGCTGGCGGTGGTGCTGAACTGCTTTATCGGCGTGATGGCCTCATCGCTGCCGGCGATGTTCCCGACCCATATCCGCTTCAGCGCTCTGGCCAGCGCCTTTAATATCTCGGTGCTGATCGCCGGTCTGACGCCGACGCTGGCGGCATGGCTGGTGGAAACCACTCAGAACCTGATGATGCCGGCTTACTATCTGATGGTGATTGCGGTGATCGGCCTGATTACCGGCCTGTCGATGAAAGAGACCGCTAACCGTCCGCTGAAAGGGGCGACACCGGCGGCGTCCGATATCCAGGAAGCGAAAGAAATTCTGGGCGAGCACTACGATAACATCGAGCATAAAATCGAAGATATCGATCAGGAAATCGCCGACCTGCAGGAAAAACGCGCCCGTCTGGTACAGCAGCATCCGCGTATCAACGACTAACCGTTTTTCACTGTTCACGATGCCGCCTGGGGAGACCCCGGCGGCATTTTTTATGGCTGCGGCGACGCAAGGCTGTGGCGGCGCTGTTGGCTCAATTTACGGTACTGCTGCGGCGGCATGCCGACGTAGCGGGTAAAGGTGCTGTAGAAGCGGCTGCTGGACCGGAACCCGGCGGTGAGGGCGATATCAAGGATGGTCTTATCGGTATCGCTTAGCAGCGCGCGCACGTGATTGATGCGCATGGCGGTAATGTACTGCTTCATGGTCTGCTGCATCACCCGCTGAAAAACGCCCATCGCGTAGTTTGGGTTAAGTTTAACGTGCTCGGCGACGGCATCGACGGTCAGCGCCTGGTCATAATGGGCGGCGATAAATTCCAGCATCTGGCTAACGTAAAATTGCGCGTGGCGCGAGACGCTGTTCTTGTGGGTGCGCGAGGTTTTGTTGACCAGAATCGGCTGCCAGCCGGCGAGGCTCAGCCGCTTGAGCATCAGGGCGATTTCATCGATCGCCAACTGGCGAATCTGTTCATTCTCGTGATTCAACTCCTGCTGCCAACGCCGTACTTCAAAAGCGCTTAACTGCTGGGCGGCGAGAGATTTAATCACCATCCCGTGGGTGACGTGATTTATCAGTTCGCGATCCAGCGGCCACGACAGAAACAGATGCATCGGCAGGTTGAATATCGCCATCTGCTGGCAGTCGCCCGGGCGGGTCAGTTGATGCGGCGTACAGGCCCAAAACAGGGTGATATAGCCTTTCTCAATGCGCACCACTTCATTGTTAATCAAATACTCCACGTCGCCGTCGAACGGCACGTTGACCTCTACCTGGCCGTGCCAGTGGCTGGTGGCCATGGCGTGCGGCGGGCGCAGTTCGATATCCATGCGCTGATACTCGGAATAGAGCGCCAGCGGGCTGCGGCTCTGCTTTTCATCGCTGCTGCACATGTGCGGGTCGGGGGGCAGGGAAGTGAAGCGGTGTTCCATCATGGGCGGATTCCTGGATCGTCAGAGTGGCTGCGTTTTTAGCCTGAACTGATTACAGCTTAGCGGAATCATCGGCCCGTTTTCTCTCCTTTTAAGCCGATCTATTCCCAAAAACTCAGATTTTGTGGCGTTCAATGGCCGATCTGAGTTTCCGGGAATGCTCCGGCGGGAACGGGGCAGCGCAGCGGAGAGCGGCATGCCACTCTGAAAGTGTTCAATGACCTGATGGAGAGAGCGCGATGTCTGCCCCCAAAATTACCTTTATCGGCGCCGGTTCGACGGTGTTTGTTAAAAATATACTCGGTGATGTGTTCCAGCGCCCGGCGCTGAAATCGGCGCATATCGCGCTGATGGATATCGATGAAACCCGGCTGGAAGAGTCGCATACCGTGGTGCGAAAGCTGATGGATTCCGTCGGCGCGAATGGCGAAATTAGCTGCCATCGCGATCGTAAAACCGCCTTGCGGGACGCCGATTTTGTCGTCGTCGCCTTCCAGATTGGCGGCTATGAGCCCTGTACCGTCACCGATTTTGCAGTGTGTAAACGCCACGGGCTTGAGCAGACCATTGCCGATACGCTGGGGCCGGGAGGCATTATGCGCGCGCTGCGCACCATCCCGCACCTGTGGGCTATCTGCGACGATATGAGCGAGGTCTGCCCGGACGCCACCATGCTTAACTACGTTAATCCGATGGCGATGAACACCTGGGCGATGTACGCCCGCTACCCGCATATCAAGCAGGTGGGTCTGTGCCATTCGGTGCAAGGCACAGCGGAAGAGCTGGCGCGCGACCTTAACCTCGACCCGGCGGATTTACGTTACCGCTGCGCGGGCATTAACCATATGGCGTTCTATCTGTCGCTGGAGAAAAAGCTCGCGGACGGCAGCTACGTCAGTATCTACCCCGACCTGCTGCAGGCCTACGCCGAAGGACTGGCGCCGAAGCCGAACCTGCATGGCAATCCGCGCTGCGAAAACATTGTCCGCTATGAGATGTTCAAAAAGCTGGGCTACTTTGTCACCGAATCGTCGGAGCATTTCGCCGAATACACGCCATGGTTTATCAAGCCGGGGCGCGACGATCTTATCGCCCGCTATAAAGTGCCGCTGGATGAGTACCCTAAACGCTGCGTCGAGCAGCTGGCCAACTGGCATAAAGAGCTGGAGAGCTATAAGAGCGGCGAGCGGATCGAGGTTAAACCTTCACGCGAGTATGCCAGCACCATCATGAACGCTATCTGGACCGGCGAGCCAAGCGTCGTGTATGGCAACGTACGTAACGATGATCTCATCGACAATCTGCCGCAGGGCTGTTGCGTCGAAGTCCCTTGTCTGGTGGACGCTAACGGTATCCAGCCGACGAAAATCGGCGTGCTACCGGCGCATCTGGCGGCGCTGATGCAGACCAACATCAACGTGCAGACGCTGCTAACGGAGGCCATCCTGACGGAAAATCGCGATTACGTTTATTACGCCACGATGATGGATCCGCACACCGCCGCGGTGCTGGGGATCGAAGAGATCTACGCGCTGGTGGACGATCTGATCGCCAGCCACGGCGACTGGCTGCCGGCCTGGCTGCACCGTTAATTTTCTCATGCCGCCGGGGGATCTGGCCCGGCGGCGCCTGCCATGCTCTATCAAACGCTAAAGGAGGCGCTGGCGACAGCGACCTGTACCCTATGAGTATTTCAATGACAACAAAGCTCAGCTACGGATTTGGTGCCTTTGGTAAAGATTTCGCTATCGGTATCGTTTACATGTATCTGATGTATTACTACACCGATATTGTTGGCTTATCGGTTGGGGTGGTTGGCACCTTGTTCCTGGTGGCGAGGATCCTCGATGCGATAGCCGATCCGATCATGGGATGGATCGTCAACTGCACGCGATCGCGATGGGGGAAGTTCAAGCCGTGGATCCTGATCGGGACTATCACCAACTCGGTGGTGCTGTATATGCTGTTCAGCGCCCATCACTTCAGCGGCGGAGCGCTACTGGCGTGGGTGTGGCTGACCTACCTGCTGTGGGGCTTCACCTATACCATCATGGATGTGCCGTTCTGGTCGCTGGTGCCGACCATTACCCTTGATAAACGCGAACGTGAACAACTGGTGCCTTACCCGCGCTTTTTCGCCAGCCTTGCCGGGTTTGTGACCGCCGGCGTCACGCTGCCGTTTGTCAGCGCCGTCGGCGGCGCCGATCGCGGCTTCGGTTTCCAGATGTTTACCCTGGTGCTGATTGCCTTCTTCGTGGTCTCCACCCTCGTTACCTTACGCAACGTCCATGAGGTTTACTCGTCGGATAGCGGCGTGAGCGAGGATTCCAGCCATCTTTCACTGCGCCAGATGGTGGCGCTCATCTATAAAAACGATCAGCTGGCCTGCCTGTTGGGCATGGCGCTGGCCTATAACACGGCGGCGAATATTATCGCCGGCTTCGCGATTTATTACTTTACCTACGTTATCGGCAGCGCGGAGATGTTCCCGTATTACATGTCCTACGCGGGGGCGGCGAATTTGCTGACGCTGATCCTGTTCCCACGGCTGGTGAAAGGGCTGTCGCGGCGCATTCTGTGGGCGGGAGCATCTATCATGCCGGTGCTGGGCTGCGGCGTGCTGTTGCTGATGGCGCTGAGCGGCGTTTACAACATCGCGCTGATTTCGCTGGCCGGGGTGCTGTTGAATATCGGCACCGCGCTGTTCTGGGTGCTACAGGTCATTATGGTGGCCGATACCGTTGATTACGGCGAATATACGATGAATATCCGCTGCGAAAGCATCGCCTACTCGGTGCAGACGCTGGTGGTCAAAGCCGGTTCGGCGTTTGCGGCCTGGTTTATCGCCATCGTGCTCGGTATCATTGGCTACGTGCCGAATACGGCGCAATCGCCTCACACGCTGCTGGGGATGCAGGCGATTATGATTGCGCTGCCGACGCTCTTTTTTGCCCTGACGCTGTTTCTTTATTTCCGTTATTACAAGCTGAATGGCGATATGTTGCGACGTATTCAGATTCACCTGCTGGATAAATATCGTCGGGTACCGGAAAATGTCGTCGAGCCGGAACGGCCGATTGTGGTACCCAATCAGGTGTAAAAAGCGTGCGAAAACCGCTGGCGAAAGAGGGGAGGGATGCTCTCTTTTTGCGCAAAAATAGCGTTTAAAACAGACAGAAATGAAAATCTTAAGTTCTCTGATTTGTCTCTTATAGTTCTCTCTTTGAGCTCAATGGGTTAATTGAAATATCCATTGTTTCTCAAATAAAACTCAGAATTGTCTCTTTTTCGTGCTCTTGCGCTGCTTTTTAACTCTTGCTACTCTTTTTGGGTCTTACATTTTCTCTTATTTGTCTCAGTGATGGAGCAATGCGATGCGCATTTTTATCGATGATGGTTCAACCAATATCAAAATGCTGTGGGAGCAAGATGGCGAAACTTTCACCCATATCAGCCCCAATAGTTTCAAGCGCGGCTGGTCTGCCACTTTCGGCGCCGGGAAGCCATTTAACTACACCGTGGATGATGAAAAGTACTCTTTCGACCTGATCACCCCCGATGCGTTACCCACCAACAATATTGATTGGCAATACAGCCCATTGAACTCCATCGCTGTCCATCATGCGCTGCTGACCAGTGGTCTGGAACCGCAGGATGTCGAGATTGTGGTCACCCTGCCGCTGACCGAATTTTATGATGAAGATGCGCAATATCGTCTTGATAACATTGAGCGTAAGAAAAAGAGCCTGCTGCGCGAAGTTAAACTGAATAAAGGCGTGGTGTTCAATATCACCAAAGTCACCGTGCGTCCGGAATCCATTCCGGCGGGTATTAGCCTGTGCGATGAGCTTAAACCATCTCATTCGGTGCTGATTGTCGACCTCGGCGGCACCACGCTGGATATTTCGATGGTGGCCGGGCAGATGACCTCGGTTTCGCGCATTTACGGCGACCCGAAGCTGGGCGTGTCGCTGGTGACCGACGCCGTTAAGCTGGCGCTGGCCCGGGCGAATACCGATACCTCGAGCTATAACGTTGACCAGATAATCATCAACCGCCACGACGAAGAGTATTTGACCGATAACATCAACGATCCGGATGCGGTATCGGAGGTGAAAAAGGTTATCTCTAATAGCATCGAACGCCTGACGACTCGCGTTCTGACGGCGATTGATAGTTTTAAAGGCTATTCGCACGCCATCGTGATTGGCGGCGGCGCGCCGCTGGTTGCCGATGCGATTCGCGAACGCATGGGTCTGCGCGAAGATCGCTTTGTGGTGGCCGACGAGCCGCAGTTCGCCCTCGTGCGTGGTCTGAAAATTATTGGTTAAGGAGCGTCTATGACTCTGGACCGCAGAAAGGTTCTGATTTACCTGCGCCCGGATATCAGCGCCAGCGAGCGCTTTGCGGACGCGAAAATTGAGGCCCATCATCGCGGCGATCGCGGGGATATGTCGCGTACGGCGCTGTTGGCGGGGTTAGCATTGGGTGAAGTTGATAGCCGGCTGCCGTCAATGCTGGCGGCGCTGCTGGCGGAAGATACGCCGCCGGAGACGTTGCGTAGAATGCTGGCCTCGTTTCTTGAGATTCAGCCAGCGTCTTCCGCTCCGGCATCCGCGCCAGCGGCTGCGCCGGTTAAGGCGCCCGAGCCGCCAGCCCCGGTGAGCGAGAGCGTCTCCGCGCGTAATCTCGCCGGCTCGCTGCCGGATTAAGCGCTTATCCCGGCTTTCGCTACGCTCAGCCGGGCTACGGTTTGCGCCGTGAGCGAGCTGTAGCCCGGGTAAGGCGGAACGCCGCGACCCGGGAACTCCGCTTAGCTGTGGGTCAAAAAGCGGGCCAGTCGCTGCTGCAGCAGGCGATTCTCGCGGGTTAGGCGCGCATTTTCATCCAGCAGCGTCAGCGCCACCGCAATCCCCGGCCAGTCCAGCTCCAGCTCGTTACGCAGGCGCACCGCGCGATGCACAATCGTTACCGCGCTGTCGTCAAACAGCCAGGTTTCAGCCTGCGGCTGGTGTGGCTCAATCATCCCTAAGCCGACGATCTCCGTCAGTTCCTCTTCCGACACCCCGGTGCGCAGGCACAACTCGGTGATGGTAAACGTCACTGTTACTTTAGCCATCAGGCTTTCCCCCATGTCTTACGCGGATCGAAGCTGGCTTCGCTTTCGGCGAGCTGCTGCCAGAGCTCACGCGCTTTTTCATCTGGTTTTGGCGGCATGACAATTTTGATGACGGCGAACAAATCGCCGGTGTGGGTTTTGCTCACCAACCCTTTGCCCTTGATGCGTAGCCGTTGCCCTGCCTGGCTGCCCGCCGGTATTGTCAGCAGAATGCTCTCTTTTAGCGTCGGTACGGTGACTTTCGTCCCCAGCGCGGCTTCCCACGGCGCCAGCGGCAGTACGATCTCCAGGTTATGACCGTTGATGTCGAACAGCGGATGCGGCGCGATGTGAATCACCAGCCACAGATCGCCATTTGGGCCGCCGTTTTCGCCCGGTGTCCCCTGGCCTTTCAGGCGAATACGCTGGCCATCGCTGACCCCGGCCGGAATTTTCACATTCAGCGTTTTCGGCGTTTCACTCTCAACCATGCCGAAGACGTTATAGACCGGCAGCTTGTAGCTGATGGTACGGGTCTGTTCGGTGAGGGTTTCTTCGAGGAACACCGCCACTTCGATTTCGACATCGTGGCCGCGCTCGGCGCGCTGGCGGCGGGCGTGATGCGCCTGCTGGCCGAACATCGAGGAGAAGATATCGTCGAAGTCCTGCTGGCTGTAGCTTTGTTCGTGGGCGTGCTGCTGGCGGTTGAACTGCGGATCGTTGCGGTGCTGCCAAAGTTGGTCATATTCGGCGCGACGCTGATCGTCTTTGAGGACTTCCCATGCTTCGGCGAGATCTTTGAATTTTGCTTCGGCATCGGGTTCTTTGCTGACGTCGGGGTGATATTTACGCGCCAAACGGCGATAGGCGGTCTTGATGGTTTTCAGATCGTCCGTTGGCTTAACCCCTAGAATGGTATAATAATCCTTTAATTCCATGGTGTTATCTCATTTATGCTCAAAAATCTGGTCACAGAATCCCTGGATCAGGCGGCTCTATTAAGAGTAGGGCAAATGAGAAAGGGTGGCGGAGAAAAGTGGCGAAAACTTGACGCCGTCGGGGGTGACGGCGTCCAGTGATTATTCCGGGGTGCCGGAGCGGTAGTTGCGGCGCCATCCTTCCAGCAGCACCAACGCCGCGCCAATGGCCCCGGCAACAAAATGTAGATAATTCGGGGAATTGGGGAACAGCTGAACCAGGGTCGGATCGGTTATCATCATTGAACCGGCAATCCAGCCAATCAGCGCGCCGCCCAGTAATACGACCGAGGGAAAGCGAGTCAGGATTGCCAACACCAGCTTACTACCGGCGACAATAATCGGAATGCTGATTAATACCCCCAGCGCCACCAGTAACAGATGGCCTTTACCGGCGGCGGCCACGGCCAGTACGTTATCCAGCGACATGATGACATCGGCGACGGTGATGGTGACGGCGGTGCGCCACAGGCTGCTTGAGCTGCTGATATCGCTCTCTTCTTCTTCGTTGGCGACCAGCTTAACGCCAATCCACAGTAGCAGTAACGCGCCGACAATTTTTAGCCACGGCAACGACAACAAATAAATCGCCACCGCCAGCAGCACGACCCGTGCGATAATCGCGCCGAGAGTCCCGATAACAATGGCTTTGGTGCGCAGATGCGCCGGCAGCTTGCGGCAGGCCATGGCGATGACCACCGCGTTATCGCCGCCTAATAACAAATCGATGGCGATGATTTGTAGCAAAATAACGGCGAAGTCCCACTGACTCAATATTTCGTTCATGCCTGGCTCGTATTGCAAATAATGTCGATCAAAAAAAGATGGGCGCAGGGTACTCTCGTTCTTCGCCCCTGACCACCCTTCAAGCCGTAGGGAGAATAGTGGCGTCTGACAAATAAAGTTACGAATCAATGCATAGACTGACAATGATTCGCCGCCAAAGGATGATATTTTGTCCGATTAGGCTCACCTGCCGTCTACTTTTTCGTAAGGACTTTTCAATATGTCTGGCATCAAGAATTTACTTATTCTCGCCCTGGCGGGCGCTTCCCTGCTGCCGGCGCTGGCCAGCGCCGCTGACGCGCCGGCCGCGACTTTCACCGCGGAGCAGGAAGCGCGCATCGGCAAAATCGCCGCTGACTACCTGGTCGCCCATCCGGAAGTGCTATTGCAGGCCAGCCAAAAGCTGCAGCAAATTCAGGCGGAGCAGCAGGCCAGCGCCGCTACTCAGGCGGTAATCAAGAATGCCGACAAGCTGACGCAGGATAAGGCCACGCCAACCTACGGCCCGGCTAACGGTAAAGTCACCGTTATCGAGTTCTTCGATTATCAATGCATCTACTGTAGCCGCCTTGCACCGGTTATGGAGCAGGTGATTAAAGATCATCCGCAAACCCGTTTTGCCTTTAAAGAGTGGCCGATTTTCGGCAGCCGCTGGGCAACCTCGCTGGACGCGGCGAAAACCGGCCTGCAGATTTATCAACAGAAAGGGGCTGAGGCCTATCTGACTTACCACAACGGCGTTTACGCTACCGGGCATAACGAAGGCAAACTGACGGCGGCGGACATCCAGCAGCAGGCGAAAAAGGTGAACTTTGACGCCAAAAAAGCGGCGGATGTTGAACCGGCGCTGGAAAACATTAACCAGCTGGCGCAGGAGATTGGCTTAAGCGGTACGCCTGGCGTGATTGTCATGCCGACTACCGGCGCGACCGAAGCGACCATTACCGTCTTCCCGGGACTGGCCGACAAAGCCTCGCTGGATGCGGCGATTAAGAAAGCCGGCGGTCAGTAATCTCACCGGGCTGAAAGAGGAAAGGCCGCGCGTGATGCGGCCTTTTTGGGGGGCCGTTACCGTTCGACCTCCTCGTTCTGATTGATTTTCAAATCAATAATTCTGCCAATCTGATCATGGTATACCGTCAGCAGGTTATATTGGCTCATCTCGGAAATGATCTGCGGCGCGATATTAAAGCTCTCCGCCAGCTCTTCATGGCGCAGCGAGGCCATGCTGCCGTGCCGCCGGGCGTTATAACGGCGCAGATTGTACTGATACCACAAAATCAGCAGCCAGCCGTTAATTGCCGCCACCAATAAATAGACCAGCACGGTATTAAACGACGCCATAATTGCGTCCCAGCTGTCGTTACCGCGCTCGGTAAACTGCATCAGCAGGTTGGCATACATAAAAAAGGCGAAGCCGGCCCACGCGATGGCAGTTAACACGCCGTCAAAGATCCGCGGCAACATGCGATGCTCGGTTAATATCAGAGTTTGTTCGTTCATGACATTCTTCCTTTACCTCTATCAGGGCTGACCCAGCGAGCCCTGGCGCGTTTACGTTTCAACATGACTTTGGGGAAGGCGACGATGGTGGTTAACAGGCCGATCATCCAGTACACCATCGGAAACCAGATCACCCAGAACAGCGAGCCGGCGACGCCGCGTTCATAGCGCCTTTCGATGTACAGGCTGGCGATAAACTGCAGCAGACACATCACCCCCAGCAGTAGCCCGGTAAATTCCGGCGGAAAAAGGCTGCGGACGGTCAGGTTCTCCGGCAGCGGGGCAAAATGGCTGGCGATGAACAGAAAAATGGTGACCGCATAGGCGAAGGCCCACAGCGTGGAGAGCGCATATTCGAGGAACAGCGGCCACATTCGGTGGTGTTCCCAGCGAAACACGCGGCGCAGATTGACCAGGAAAACCTCGGCGCCGCCCTGCGCCCAGCGTAAACGCTGTTTCCACAGTCCCTTCAGCGTTTCCGGCATCAGGATCCAGCACAGCGCCCGCGGCTCGAAGAAAATCGCCCAATGACGTAGCTGCAGCTTCCAGCTGATATCGATATCTTCGGTGATCATATCCGGGCTCCAGTAGCCGACGTCCGCCAGCGCCTGGCGACGAAAAGCGGCAATCACCCCGGAGACGGTAAACACCCGGCCATAAATACGCTGGGTGCGCTTGATCAGCCCGATTATCGAAGAGAACTCGCCGACCTGAATGCGGCCAATCAGCGTCGAGCGGGTACGAATACGCGGATTACCGGTCACCGCGCCGACGTGGGGGTATTGGATCAGCGGCGCCACGAGGTAGGCGGCGGTATCGCGGTCGAGCAGGGCATCGCCGTCGATACACACCAGTAAGTCCCCGCGCGCGGCGGCAGCGCCGGCTTTCAGCGCTACCGCTTTCCCCTGATTTTCAGCCAGGTGAATCACCCGCAGCAGAGCGTACTCTTCCGCCAGTTGATTAAGCACCCTGGCGGTATCGTCGGAGGAACCGTCGTTGATGGCGATCACCTCAATGTTGCGATAGCGCTGCGCCAGCGCGGCTTCGATGGTCTCGCGGGCATTTTTCTCCTCGTTAAAACAGGGAATCAAAATGGAGATCAACGGATCGCCCGCAAGCTCCGGCGGCGGCGTCTCTTTACCCCATGGCCAGTGGCGCTCCAGTTGAAACCAGAAGTAGAGCCCGCCGGTTATCCACAGCACCGACATAAACAGCGGCCAGAAGAAGACGAAATCCAGTATCAACTCGCCGGTGAAAACGGCGGCCACGCCCAGCGGTAGCCCGAAAACCAGGCATAAAATCGAAAATGCGATAATGCGATCAGTCATTGTTGGGATACCAGTACGATGAAAACAGGGGCCTGATTTTTGAGATATCAGGCTGATTATTAAGAAAATCGTCGGGGTAGTAGCCGTAATTGTTGACGCCGTTGAGCTGTAACGTCCGCATCCAGTCAACCAGCTGTTGGTCAGGGATGGCGTTCTGCTGCGGGAGAGTCCAGTCTTTAGCCTGCAGCTCAAAAATGGTTTTCTTCAATGCGCCCGGTCTGGCGCTGACGGCGCGCACCAGACGCGCCAGCCACGCATCGCTTTCCGCAACCGGAACCGATTCCATCAGCGGCATCGCCATCGGCACCGTCCAGTCGTAGGCCGTCAGAAAATCATCGAGATTCTGCGCGAACCAGGCCTCGCTTTCCGGCTGCAGGATCGGCAGGGCAAAGATATTGCGCGCGGTTCTCACCTGCGGGCCGCGGATCTCTTTTACGCTCTGGCTGAGCGTGCGGGTGAAGTCGATAAGCGCCTGGCTTTTAAACCGCGTCCAGGCATGCAGCGTGGCGGGATTTTGGCGGATCTGCGCGATATCCTCCCAATGGCCCGCCGCCCGCCAGGCGGCCATCGCCCCGGCGCCGGCATCTTCATAATCCGTCAGCACCGCGTCGTCGTGGAACAGCACGCCGTCAAAGGTCGCGTAGCGGGCAAGGTCTTGATAAATATCGCGGATCTGATCGCGCACCTGGCTATTCCATGGCGATAGCCGTACATAGGGGCGAGTGGCCTGGCGCAGCGTGTTGCTCTGCGCATCCCAGCGCTGTACGCGCGGTAGCGAACCGTTCAGATCGAACGCCAGCACCGGCATCCACGCATACACTTTGGCGCCGCCGCGCGTTTGTAATTGCCAGGCGACGAAGTTGAAGAGATCGGCGCGCATCGGCAGGCGGCGGTTGGGGAAGTAGAGCGCTTTCACCGTGCCGTCGCCGAGCGGATCGGAAAAGGCCTGCAGGAAAACGTGAGTGATTTTCATGTCGTAGACACGCTGGATCAGCTTATCGATATTTTTGCGCTGCTGAACCGGGTCTTTATCGTAGACATAATCGAGATCGACGTGCATCACCCGAACCGGCTCACGCTCCTGGATTTGCGTCACCTGGCTGGCGAAGGCCTTGATCGACGGATTGCCGGAGATAAGCAGACGGGGAATGTTATCCAAATCCCGCACATCGCCCAGACCATCGCCGAGGGTAAACGCCAGTTGATAGCCGCGGCTTTTCGCGATAGCCAGCGATGTGCCGTTCGCGGCGCCGTAGGGCCATACCCAGGCGCGCGGCGCTTTGCCGGTGACGTCGGCGATTTTGTCGCTCACTTTGCGCACGTCGGTATCGATGCGCTGGTGAAACTGCTGGTCGCTTTCGTAGCGTCCGCTGGCCTTATCATAAAAACGGTTGGCAACCGCCGGTTCGCGGCTACCCTGCGGATTGGCCTGAATACCGTAGTGCGAAGCCCAGGTATGCGCGCCGATTTCAACCAGCGGCGATTGCGCGAGCTCGCGCACCATCTCCCAGGTGGCGAAACGCTCGCGCGGAGTCATCAGACCGCCGAAATCGACTTTTTTCTGCTCCGGCGTATCGACCCAACTGCCTACCGGCGCCCATAGTGCCGGGACGTTCCAGGCTTTTAACAGCGGCCAGACCCGGGTGTAAAAACTGCTGTAGCCATCATCGAAACTCAGCAGAAATGCCTTTGGCGGCAGCGTGATTAACCCCGCGTTGGCGTCGAGAATATTTTGCACGCTGACGGCCTTATAACCATTGTGCAGCAGCCAGCCGATTTGATCGTTGAGCGCGCTGGTACGCACCGCCAGATAACGCTGATCGGCGGCATCGTCTTCTACATCGTGATAGGCCAATACCAGAAACTTATTCTGTGGCCAGGGCTTATTCGCCTCAGGCTGCGGCCGCGCGTCCGGCGGCAGAAAAGGAATCGTTTCTGCGCGAAGCGCGCAGGTCATCAGGAGCCAGCCGATAACCATCAGGCTGATGCGGATACTTTTGTTGACCATGTTTATCCTTAAAACCGTAAATTCGCATCAAGGGCAATGGAGAGATTGCTTTCGCGTTTGCCGTCGTAGGGACGCTTGTCCCAGTTCAGCATCACGCCGGTGTCGATCACGTTGTTCCAGCGAATACGCTGGCCGTAGCCGAGCATGGCGATAGCGCCGGTCGAATACGCTTTTTGCCAGTAGGCGCCGCCGCCTGCCGCAAGCTGCTGGCTCCAGACGGTATCGTAGTGCTGATACATGACGTGATCGGCGACCAGCGCCGAGGTGGCGGCGAAGTCGCGTTTCGGGTTGTAGTACAGGGTATCCGCCCGGCTGTTGACGCTGGCGGAGAGCCCAGGTTCCAGATCGAGCGTGATGGTTGGCGATTGCCAGAGCCGCTCTTTGCCGGAGATTGTATATTCCTGACGACGGTTGTGGTCGGAGAAGCGGGTGGCGGCGGCGCTGAAGCGATATTCGCGTCGTTCGTTTTGATACCAGCGAACCCAGCCCTCGCCGCGGTTGGCGCTGATACCGTTACGCAGCGCGCGCAGCGGCGTCTGCCGCGACAGACGTTCGACCTCGCCGCCAATTTGCCAGTTGTCGTTGAAGCTTTGCCAGGCGGAAAGTCGGGCGCCGGGTTTGTTGTCGCCGGCGAAATTGTTGTTGGAGATTTCCAGTTCAGCCCAGGCATCGCGCGGGCGCCATTCGATGCCGCCAAATAGCTGGCGGCTGGAGCCTTTTCCTTCATCAAAATTCCCTTTGGCGAAGCGATTACCGGCGAAAAGTCGCCAGTTATCGGCAATTGGCGGGCCGTAAATCGCCGCATCCCAGCTAAAGTCGTGGCTACCGCTGACCGGGTTATCCGAGTGGATCCCTTGCGTGCTGTTAAGGCGCAGTTCCGACATATGGTGCACCTCGCGAGCGCGAGCTAATTTTTGCGTGCTCAGGTCTTCGGGGCTGCGCGCCAGCAGGTCATCGGTTAATAGCTCCATCTGCCGCCACTCCTGAAGATCCATCGCCACGTAGGCCTGCTGACGTTCGAGGGGGATGTTCGAAGGCTCCAACGCTTCCGCCGCTTTCAGTTCCCGTTCGGCGGCGCGGGGTAAACCACGCGCCTGTAGTATCGCCGCGTAGTCAATGCGCAGCCCCTGATTACCGGGCGCGGTGGTGGCCAGTCGGTCGGAGAGCCGTTCGGCTTCCGGCAGCGCGTTAGTACTCAGTAGATACTGTACCTTCAGCGATTGAGCGTTCAGCCACGGGTCGTTTGGCTGCGGCGTCGGCGAGCCGTAAAGGCGGCGGGTGTAGGGAACGCCATTCGTCACTTTAGCGAGATACTCGCGGGCGGCCTGATACTGGCCGCTATCCAGCAGCGCATAAAATAATTCATGCTGATCATCTTGCGGGTCCGGCCGGTAAAGTGGATGTTGGCGGGCGATCGCCAGCGCGGCCTCGACGTTTTGTTGTGCAAGATAAGAGGAGATAACCCAGCCGATGGCCCAGTCAGGGACGGGCTGTTGAGCGGCGGTCAGCGACTGATATTCCTTAATGACCTGGGCGTAATAGCCGCGGGTGTATAGCGCGCCGAGGCGGTCAATACGCGCGCGGGCAAGATCCTCTGCGGCCTGCGGATCCTGACGCCAACGGGCGAACAGCGCGTCGTAGCGGTTGAGCGCCGTTTGCGCGAGGCGAAAGCGCTCCTGTTCACCGCGGGCCGGGGTGTGCGCCAGCCGTACCCACTCCGCCGCCGCGTCCATTTCCAGCTTTCGCTGCTGCGCGGGCGTTAAGGTGGTTTTCGCTGACCATTGCAGCGCAGGCGAATTGATGCGATTGCTGCTCAGGCTATCAATCAGGCTATTGAGCGTTTCTCTGTTTTGCGGCGCGAGTTCCTGCGCGCGCATATCGGTGAGCAGCTGGTCCCAGCTTTTTCCCTGACGTAAATAGACGTAGGAGAGCGTCTGCAGGTGAGCGGCGCTGGGGGTGGTGGCGACCAAGCGGCGGGCTTCACTTAGCGCCTGCCCGTCATGGCGCGCATCGGCCAGCGTTTTAATCCGACCAATAAGATAATCGTCGTTCATCGGCTGCTGGCCAATTGCCTGATCCCAGAGCGCCAGCGCTGAAGACCACCGTTTTTGATTACGGAAAGCCTGTGCCGCTGCCGCCGTACCGCGTGCCGGTAGCGCCATATAAACCTGATAACGCTGCCAGACCTGGATTACTTCCTCATCACGTCCAGCCCAGGAGGCAATTTGAAGCCAGTCGGCGACTTGCTCAGGCGTCAAAGCATGTTGTTGTTGATATTGCTGAAGATAATCGAGAAAAGGGGAGTAATTACCTTCACGCGCCTGTAGCACATGCCGATCATATATCGACTCAGCCCCCTGAGCCAGAATAGGCGTTAACAACAATAAACTAATTGAAAGCGAGAATGTCGTGCGGCGATAAAAGAATAACTTATTGAAACGAGTTGATCTTCCCATAACTATTTACCATATGTCCATCAAGAATCCATTGCACAACACGTCGGCCTTTTAGCTGAATGCAAAAGGATGGGGTAATGAGTTTTTACCTGACGGTACGCGACTGCGATTACTTATTTAAGGTAATAAAATATCTCCTCGCGATAACGGGGTGGCGATTAATGTACACCTGATATGTTTGCCTGAAAATATGCCAAATAATAGGCCTGTAGTTTTAAGATAAATCTGGAAATTGACCTTTAATGAATTAATTAATTGTCTTATGTTACGCATAACTTACTGAATTGAAAAAAGTTAAATGGTGTCCGAA
Source organism: Klebsiella sp. 141162 (assembly GCF_050600755.1). Taxonomy (NCBI): domain Bacteria; kingdom Pseudomonadati; phylum Pseudomonadota; class Gammaproteobacteria; order Enterobacterales; family Enterobacteriaceae; genus Klebsiella; species Klebsiella sp. 141162. Next base: position 116,926 of record NZ_JAQIRI010000004.1, read on the forward strand.
ATTCTGTTTTAATGTTTTTGGTTGGCTTTTTCATGCATAATGTCAGGCGGTTGCTGTAGATATTTAAGACGATTTTTGACAAAAATTCTCAATAGTAGAAAAGCTTCTTTTTTGTGCGAGTTTTTTATTTATAATTAGCCTGAGCACAGATAATTAAGAAATGACGTAAGGATAGTGGAGTGGATCGTTCACTATAGATGGAGAGATTGGGGGATTACTAAAAGACAATCACATGCTTTATTTGGCTCGCCATAGTCAGCACGCTACCAGGCGCTGTGCATATTCTCCCTGGAGGGGTTTTGTTGCTTTATTGTTAAAGGGATGATTTGTGGCAACGACAATGTTTTTAGTAACTCAGGATCACTATCTCTTTGAAGGGGTGAGGATTTTCTTTCCAGATATCATCCAGTTACATTCGATAGAGCGTAAGCTTTTTGAGAGTGATGCCGAGGAGTTTTCGGTGCTGGTGGATAGTCGGGCGCCGCTTTGTTTTTACGATTATCTTATTCCTGGCGCAGCGGAAGCGGGTAAACGTATCTGCTGTATTATGCTTGATATGCGCCATCGGGAAGAGCATTTGCTGAGCTTAAAGTGGTTTCTCAACATGTCTTTGACGCCGACGGATATGGCTAATTTATTTAGCCTGTTTCTTGACGTGAAGAGTAAGCGATTGACCCGAGAATGGCTCAAGAATTTCAGCCTGAAACCGCAGGAACATATGACGTTGACTTTACTCAGAGCGGGGATGACCATGGAGCAAATAGCTGGGGTACTTAATACTTCGGTGAAAAGCCTGTATCGCAAGCGCATTGAGCTTTATGAACGTCTGGGGCTGGCTAACTTTAATGAAGCCTGTCTGTTTATTTTTAAAAATAGACTGCTCGAGTGTCCCGCGCCGAAGCGATAAAAAGGGAAATGAATGCAGAGTAAGCTATCTACATACAAGCCACTAAACAACGGTATTATTTTAATTTAATCAATCATTGATAGGTATAACCGTAGTTCAGGAATGACTCAGATGATAACCCGCGGTATATGATAAAAATGCTCTTTGGAAGTACTTACTGCTTCGGCAGTTTTAATGCACACAGCAATTAATATTATAAATGCTCTCAATATTGAGTTGGCATAGATTTATCGTGGATCAAATTACCGGGGTTTTCTTTCATTATTTCTTCGAATGGCGTGGTTATATTTATATACGCAAATTAGCTAGCATATGTGAGAGAAATTATCGAATGATCAAGGACAGTATCGCCGAATCTCTGGAAGCTCGCGGATTGTATCGCCGGGCTGCTTCGCGCTGGGTGGATGTGATGCAGACGTGCGTCGATGACAACGATCGCGAATGGATAAGGATGCACCGCAATAAATGCCTGAAAAAAGCGAAGCTGCCGCCGGCGCGTAAAGAGGAGTTTGCTGATATCCATAAGGCTGCCAGAGAGACGCAGTACCGTATGGGGATTGCCAAGCCGAATGGCGAAGTGTTCCGCCTTCCCGCTAAAAAGAAAGCGACGCGGCGCTAGCGTTTTCAGCGACATCTCGCTGAATCAGGCCAAACCGATAGTGTGGTGAGGAAGTCGCGGGTTACTGATGGCCTGTCGGCTCCGCCTCATTCAGGGAATGAATAATTCTATCTCTTACCCGTTTCAGGAAGCTAAGGGCATCTGTTTCCCACAGGTGAGGATCAAAGTCTGAACCATAGCGCATCCTGAATTCCTCTTCCGGGTTATCTGTTTCCTTCAGCAGAAGGTCAATGTCTGCGATAAGACCATGCTTCATGGCGAGATGACTATCGGCGATAAATGCGTCAATTTTGGGGTCGATCTCATCACTATCATCGATAAGGTCATAATCCTGCCCGAAGTAAACCGTGATAAAGCCGTTAAGTTCATTCAGGTTCATTTTTGTCATGTACAAACCGTGTTCAGGGTAGAGGAAAGGCTGTCAATACAAAATAGGGTTTTCCATGCCAGTGCGCAAACTCGATGACCACCCGAACTTTGTAGCAAGTAGTTACTTCTTTCGCACCTTTGAATAATAATATTCCCGTCTGGTTCGCAAATATGCGATCCAACTGCATTTTTGCATTCATCCGAGGTGGTAGATGTCTTACCCACATCTCTATCTGAGTTTTATTGTCCTGAATAACGGCTGATACTAAGCGCTCAGCTTCACTGGTACTTTTGAAACTACTGACAGACTTTAATCGGGGAGTAGTATCCAGTCTCATTCTCAGCCCTTCTGGCGTTTTGCTAACATGATTTTGGAGAGTATGGCCACCTGATGAGCGACTCCTCAAAAATTCATGTTCAGCCAGTTTTATCCGTCCTCCATGTATAGAAGCAACGCGGATAGCACCCATTGTCAGCGCAAATCCCATAGGAATCGCAAGATCCAGAGTCATTCCAACGTTCACGGCAGTTTGGTGATCGGAACCCAGACTTTCGGCCAGAGATACTACAGAATTGTATGTATCGGTACTGACCTGCCTACCGGTCCATACCTGACGAAAGGAAGCCTGTATCGCATCCAGGCTGTGGGTTCCCACGATGACACACCCGATTTTAGTGATCATTGTTGGTTCGGGGGCTATGCACATGACTCCGGCACCAAACATTTCAACCAGACCGTTGGCCAATCCTAGACCCCCCAGAGGCGATTACTAAGTGTTTCCCCCTCACTGACGGATTTATCGGCCAGAACGGCGGCAAGTTGTACGGGAGAAAGAGCCATTCTTATTCCGTTATTCTCTTGCATATCACAGACTTCCTGTTGTGATTAAATATTCGACACTATCATAACAGTCATTAGCATGAATTTTTATTACCGGATAAGCTGCTATTGCTCTTATTTTTCTCAGATACGTTCTGATTAGAGTGGGTTGAAGATAAATTGGCACTATTATTTTGCGTAAGTGGCTTATAAAGAGGGGCGGCTGAAACGAAGATTCATCTTAACGTTTTTATGTGACTCAATGCAGTATGTCACATCCGAACTGAAGGCCTGCGTTAGTGATGAATAACCGATGGCTGAAGTTAAAGGTAAAAACGATGGGCATTGAATGCCTAATGGCGCTGTGCTTATCAGGCATACGGTTCGCGGTAGGCCGTAGAAAAGCAAAAACCCAGCCATAGGCTGGGTTCTCTGAATAAGTGGTGCCCGGACTCGGAATCGAACCAAGGACACGGGGATTTTCAATCCCCTGCTCTACCGACTGAGCTATCCGGGCAACGGGGCGCATTAAACCGTAATCCGCCCACTGCGTCAATGAAATTTCTCTATTTATTGTTTGATTGCTTATCTTTGCGGCAATTCTGCGCCAAAAGGCGCGTTTTGCTTAAAATCACATCACTCCATTATCGCCTTCGCGAACTTTCCAGCCGCTGGTGATGGCGATGGCATGGCGTTTTCCGGAGATGTCGTAATCGCCAACGATCTCTTCATCATCTCGTGGCGAACTGATGGTTAGGATGGCATCCACTCCGTGGCGATAGGCGCCATGATGGCTGAAGATCGTGCCGATAAAGCATTTATCGTTGAGCCACACCGGGATCCACGCCACCGTTTCAACGGTGTAGTGCCCCGCAACGCCGCCATAGTAGCTGTCCGCATCATCTTTAGCGGTACCGGGGGGAACAGGACAAATCGGCTCATCGTTATCGTCAGCAGGTTTATCCTTTAGCAGGCTACCTTGCATGACGTCCAATGACTTCAATAAGCCCGCTTTATCTTTATCGTTTAAGGCTGGGGTGGGTGACTGCCCGTTTTCCGCAGCGCTAATGATATTGAGGTTATAACGGTAGCGGATGGTGATGGCCGGCGTCAGGTCGCTCTGGTTAAACGGACGCAGCAGATAGAGGTTATCTTCCCCAAACACGCCGTTAAACCACAGGGCGTAAACCTGGCCGTTGATTCTGACCCAGCGGCCCCACTGGTTCGCTCCGCGATCGTTAATAGAGTAAAGGGCGCCGGGCACGCCGGCATCGAAGTTATCGTCGTCATTGCTGTCGGCATCGTTCACCGATTCAAAGGCGCTATCGCCGCGTTTCAGCACGCCGGTATAGCTGAACAGGCCGGTACCGCCAACATAGCTATCGATGATGAGGTCGCGTTTGCCGTCGCCGTCGAGGTCGATAAGCGTGAAGCTGACTTTGCCGTTTTCCGAATCGGCGCTGATATCGGAATGTAAAAACGCCTGCCACTCATCGTCGCTGATATCCGCCGCTGGCTTGGTGGTTGAGACCGGCGCGTCGTCGGCATAGGTGAGGGTAAAGTGGCTGATGTGTCCGCTGAGCGGAAACTGTTCCGCAATGTTCTCTAATGCGAGTTCCGGATTGCGTTTTTGCTCTTTTAGGAGCGCGTCGTGCAACGTCTTCAGCGCGAGTATATCGGCCTCTCGTTGCTTGCGGGGAATAACCTTGCTGACGAAGGTGGGAAGCTGCCAGGTTCCGCCAGGGGTGATTTCCCGACACATGCCGGTGCTGTACTTGAGGCTTTGCACAAAGGTTTTGCCATCCCACACACGTTCTTCCCCATTAACGCAGTCGGCGACGCTGCGCCCTTTGTTGAAGAAGGTCATTACGCCATCGTTATAGCTGGAGGCATCAGTGGTTATCAGCTGTGGCCTGGCGGCCTGTGTGTTATCGACAACCCACATCGCGTAGCCGTCGTTATAGGCGGCGCGCCAGCACAGAGTCTGCAGCAGCGAGTGATTTTTATCCAGCGGGGTGACGGTGATCTGCCGTTCGCTGGCCGGAATATCGGCGTTTTGCCAGTCATCACAACGGCTGTTGAGCGCGCTTTCCAATTGCGGCAGCCATTTCTGCTGTTGTTTAGCTGTTAACGCAACGGGCTGGGCGTTGTGAATAAACGGCGCGCTAAGGATCTCCGGCGCGGGAATGGCGTGCAGGACGGCACTCTCATCGCTGTCGCCTTTACGTAACAGGGCATCGGCGGTGCCAATCCGCTGCTGGAATTCATCGACCTTAAGGAATACCGCGCTGCTGCCCGCGTTAGATAGGCGTTTGCGCTGGCCATTGAGCGCCAGTTCGATTTTCGCGTTTTGCTCCAGGGCGGTAATAAGCGCGCTGGTTTGCGTACTGTCAAAGTGAAAATGGTTATCGTCGATAGCCTCAAGCGTCCCGCGATCGCTATCGTTGATAAACAGATTTACGCTGGCATCTGGCGGAATATCGTGCTCGGTCTGCGCAAACGTGACCTGCGCAGTTGCCTGCCGCCCTGCGCCTGCACTGCGGGTCAGCAGAACGCTGACCTCGCCCATTGTCGCGCCATAGCCCGCAGCCCGGCAGGTGCCGGTATTATCGCAGGCGATTTCCCAGTCTTTGTAGGCGAAAGAGAAACCGCGAGGAGGGGCGGCCATCAGCGAGGTCGAACAGAGCCCCAGTACGGCGGCCCAGAGAAGTGGACGCATAGAAATCCCTGCCACAGAACGTGTCAGGGAATTATATGCGCCTTGCAGGGGTTCGGAAATCCGAATTACGTGAGCGCGCCGCCCATTCGGCAGCGGGCAAAGCGCAGAATATCTTCCGCCAGACGCTGGGCGGTATCGACGTCGGCCTGGCTGCGCTTGATCAGCATGCGGCTCAGGCAGCCTTCGACGATTAATTCCATCTGCTTGGCGACCATTTCCGGATCATCCACCTCAAGCAGGGTCAGCAGCTCGTGCGTGTAGGCCAGTGACGCCTGCTTCTGCTGTTCCGCTAACTGGTGGATCGGATGCTGAGCATCCGGATAGAAAGTACAGGCGGCGATAAACAGGCAGCCCGGATAGCGGTGGTTGCTGACGCATTTGGTCAGCGCGCTATAGCGCGCCAGCAGCTTTTGTTCTGCGCTCAGCGTCTCATCCAGCAACAGTTGGCGACGCCAGGCGTCTACCTGCTGGCTTAAATAACGCAGGGCGTCATAGAGCAACGCTTCGCGATCGGGCCAAAAGCGCTTGAGGTCATCAAGCGGATATGCGACGCGGTCGGCGACCATTTCCAGCGTGGTGTTGGCGATACCCTCGATTTCGAGAATTTGTATGGCTTCACCCAGGACATCTTCACGTTGCACGGTAGTCTCCTCCATTTATCCTCCTCAAGTGTCGTTCACGGTTGCCAATCGCGCAAATGGGCGCTGAATGCCGCAGCATCCATAAACCCGGTGACGCGCTGCGCGGGCTGCTCTTCTCCCTGCGCGTTGAAGAACAGAATCGTCGGTAAGCCGAGCACCTGTAAATGTTTCAGCAGGGCCGCGTCTTGCGCGCTGTTCTTAGTGACATCCACTTGCAACAGAACGGTCTCTTTTAGGGCCTGTCGCACTTCAGGAGCGCTAAAGGTATATTTTTCGAACTCTTTACAGGCCACGCACCAGTCAGCATACAGATCGAGCATGACCGGTTTCCCTTTGGCCTGCGCTAACGCCTGGTTGAGTTCATCCACGGTGCTGACGCGGGTAAACTCCAGATGCGCCTGCTGCTGGACGGCCGGTGCGCCAAAGGCCCAATCCTGCAGCGGACGCGCGCTAACCAGCGCGGCGCCCAGCATGACGATTTGCACCAGCCGTAGCCACGGTTTGCTCGCGCCAAGCGAGGTGATAAACGCCCAGCTGAAGAAGGCGACGCCAAGCAGAGACCACAGGCGTAAACCCCAGGCTTCGCCGATCACGCGCTCCAGTAAAAAGACCGGCAGCGCGAGGATCACGAAGCCAAACGCGGTCTTGACGTGAGCCATCCACGGCCCGCTCTTCGGTAGCAGACGGTTACCGAACACGGTCACCAGGATCAGCGGCAGCCCCATTCCCAGCGCGTATAAATACAGCGTGCCGCCGCCAAGCCACAGATTACCGCTTTGAGCGATATACAACAGAATGGCGCTAAGCGGGGCCGTAGTGCAAGGGGAACAGATAAGCCCGGCGATGGCGCCCATTGCAAACACGCCGGCAGGCGAGCCCCCCTGGCGCTTGTTGCTCATTAGCGTCAGTCGGGTTTGCAGCGATGAAGGCAGCTGCAGCGTAAACAGGCCGAACATCGACAGCGCCAGCGCGATAAATACCACTGACAGCCCAATTAATACGTAAGGGTGCTGCAGCGCGGCCTGAAACTGCAGACCGGCGGCGGCCACGACCAACCCCAGCGCGGTATAGGTAACCGCCATCCCCTGGACATAAATAAAGGCCAACAGCAGGGCGCGTGCCGTTGATAAGCGCTGCTTACCGCCGAGGACAATCCCGGAAATCAGTGGATACATTGGCAAGACACAAGGTGTAAAGGCGATACCGATACCAATCAGCAGCGCCCATAACGCCGAAAATGGCAGCGACGCGGGCTCCGCGCCGGTTTGGCTGCCGCTGGCCGGGAGCGCGGCGGGCGCTGATGGTTTGGCCGCTTGCGCCTTGTCGGAATCGGCGAGTACCGCGCTGAGCGGCACGACTTTGGTCTCCGGCGGATAGCAGAACCCGGCGTCGGCACAGCCCTGATAGGTGACGGTCAGCGTGGCTGCTTTGCTGGCTTCCGCAAGGGTAATCGGCAAGGTCAGGCGCTGACGATAAATTTCGCTTTTGCCGTAAAACTCGTCTTCATGCCATTCGCCAGGCGGTAGCGAAGGTTCGACGATCGCCGCATCTTTTGCCGTCAGCGTGATCTGCTTACGGTAGAGGTAGTAACCATCCTTGATGCGCCAGCTCAGGTTGAGGTCGTGTTGATTCTGCTGAAAGTCAAAGGCGAAAGCCCGATCGGCAGGCACGAAGTTTGAGCGCCCGGGGGCGTCAAACAACCCGGCGCTGGCCGATGCGCTGCACAGTAGCAGGATCAGCGTAATGATGCGTTGAGCCATGAGAGGTAATCGTTGTCTCCGTGAGTAACCGGCAGGACCAGTAGTTCGGGGGTTTGATACGGGTGATGGGACTTCAGGCAGTCCAGTAACGCCTGCTGATGGGTCTGATTGGTTTTGAGCAGCATCTGGACTTCATACTCCTGCTCAAGCTTCCCTTCCCAGTAGTAGAGCGACGTCGCTCCCGGCAGGATGGTGGCGCAGGCGGCGAGTTTTTCCCCGAGCGCTTTGGCCGCCAGATCCTGGGCGGTTGCTTCATCCGGCGCGGTACAGAGTACAACAACAGCATCAGGCGTAGTCATCGTGAACCTCGTATCAGCGAAAAGAGGCACTATAGCATGCATGATGCGGAGAGATTAACCAAAGGGGCCAGTTACTTTACTGGCCCCTTTTTAACGATCTTACAGCATGAGGCCGCCGAAGATGAATCCGAGGATCACGCAAAGCGTAATGGCGATGACGCCCGGGATCAGGAAGGCGTGGTTAAAGACATATTTGCCGATACGCGTGGAGCCGGTGTCGTCCATTTCGACCGCGGCCAGCAGGGTCGGATAGGTTGGCAGCACGAACAGCGCTGAGACCGCGGCGAATGAGGCAATTGCCGTCAGCGGGGTGACGCCGAGCAGCAGTGCGGCGGGCATTAACGCCTTGGTCGTGGCGGCCTGTGAATAGAGCAGCGTAGCCGCGAAGAACAGCACCACCGCCAGCAGCCACGGATAGTTGTGCAGCAGATCGCCCGCCACCGTCTGGATATCGGCAATATGTGCTTTGACGAAGGTATCCCCAAGCCAGGCGACGCCGAGCACGCAGACGCAGGCGCTCATCCCGGACTTGAAGGTGCTGGCGTTCAGCACTTCGCCGGTATCGATCTTACAGGTGATGCTAATCAGCGTGGCGATGGTCAGCATGAAGACCACGATCGCTTCGTTACGCGGCAGTACCGGGTTCTGGATCAGGCCGACGGTGTCGCTGATGGCGGTAGCGTAGAACATGACCGCGACAATGCCCACCAGGAACAGCAGAACGGAGCGTTTAGCATGCGGCTTCAGCTCGAAGACCTGACTGCCGCGCAGGCTCACTTCCCCTTTTGCCAGTCGCTCCTGGTATACCGGGTCGTCTTTCAGCTCGCAGCCGAGGAAGTTACAGACGACGGCGGTCAGCATGACGGCAATCAGGGTAACCGGCAGGCAGATCGCCAGCAGCGTCAGGTAGCTGACGCCAAGCGGTTCGAGAATACCGGCAAAGAAGACCACTGCCGCGGAGATCGGCGAGGCGGTAATCGCAATCTGCGAAGCGACAACGGCGATGGAGAGCGGGCGGGAAGGGCGAATACCCTGCTCTTTCGCCACTTCGGTAATCACTGGCAGGGTAGAGAACGCGGTATGACCGGTGCCTGCCAGCACGGTCATAAACCAGGTGACCAGCGGCGCAAGGAAGGTAATGTACTTGGGATGGCGGCGTAGCATACGTTCGGCGAGGCTGACCAGATAGTCCATCCCTCCGGCGACCTGCATCGCGGCGATAGCGGCGATAACCGCCATGATAATTTCAATGACGTCAAAGGGGATTGCCCCGGGTGGAATTTGAAAAATTAAGGTTAAGACGAGGACGCCGAGGCCACCGGCAAAGCCGATACCAATGCCTCCCAGACGGGCCCCCAAATAGATTGCCAGCAAGACAACCACGAGCTCTGCACCAAACATATATGCCTTCCTTGTTTTTTAACAAGTTGATATTGAATTGTTGTCGTTTCGTAAACCCAAAAAAGCAAAAAGGCATGTCATCACTGACATGCCTTTGGTTAGTTTACCCTGAAAGCTTACTGTTCGCTTTCATCGGTATACCGTTTTGCTTTATAAGCCGGATGCATCAGGTTTTGCGGAGAGAAAATGTCGTCCAGCTCGGCTTCGGTCAGCAGCCCGCGCTCCAGTACCACTTCACGTACGCTCTTACCGGTTTCGGCGCAGATCTTGCCGACGATATCGCCATTGTGGTGGCCGATGAACGGGTTGAGGTAGGTCACGATACCGATGGAGTTGTAGACGTAGCTTTCGCATACCGCTTTGTTGGCGGTAATGCCGTTCACGCATTTTTCCAGCAGGTTGTAGCAGGCGTTGGTCAGGATGTGGATAGATTCAAACATCGCCTGGCCAATCACCGGCTCCATAACGTTCAACTGCAGCTGACCGGCTTCGGAGGCCATGGTTACGGTGGTATCGTTGCCGATAACTTTGAAGCACACCTGGTTAACCACTTCTGGCACCACCGGGTTAACTTTTGCCGGCATGATAGAGGAACCGGCCTGCAGTTCTGGCAGGTTGATTTCATTCAGCCCAGCGCGCGGGCCGGAAGAGAGCAGGCGCAGGTCGTTACAAATCTTGGACAGTTTGACCGCCAGGCGTTTCAGCGAACTGTGAACCATCACATACGCGCCGCAGTCAGAAGTCGCTTCAATCAGGTCTTCCGCCGGAACGACCGGCAGGTTGCTGACTTCCGCCAGTTTCTGTACCGCCAGCTGCTGGTAGCCGTCAGGGGTGTTCAGGCGAGTCCCGATAGCGGTCGCGCCGAGGTTCACTTCCAACAGCAGTTCTGCGGTACGCAGAATACTTTTGGTTTCTTCGTTCAGCAGAACGTTAAAAGCGTGGAATTCCTGGCCGAGGGTCATCGGCACCGCATCCTGCAACTGCGTGCGGCCCATTTTCAGGACATCCTGAAACTCGACGGCTTTTGCCTGGAAACCTTCGCCCAGCTGTTTGATGGCGTCGATCAGTTTGAGAATCGAAGCATAGACCGCGATGCGGAAACCGGTTGGGTAGGCGTCGTTAGTGGACTGGCATTTGTTGACGTGATCATTAGGGTTGAGGAACTGGTATTCACCTTTCTGGTGGCCCATCAGTTCCAGACCGATATTCGCCAGCACTTCGTTGGTGTTCATGTTGACGGAGGTGCCCGCGCCGCCCTGGAACACATCAACCGGGAACTGGTCCATGCATTTACCGTTGTTCAGCACCTCATCGCATGCGGCGACAATGGTGTTCGCTACGCTTTTAGGAATGGTTTGCAGTTCCTTGTTAGCCAGCGCGGCGGCCTTCTTCACCATCACCATGCCCCGAACAAACTCAGGGATGTCGCTAATCTTGTTGTTGCTGATGTAGAAGTTTTCAATCGCTCTCAGAGTATGAACGCCATAGTATGCGTCAGCTGGAACTTCCCTGGTGCCCAACAGATCTTCTTCGATACGAATGTTGTTTAACATGTGAACCTTCTTTTTCAAGCTGCCAATGAATTCACCAAATACACAGAATTTATAGGATTTAGCGTATTTTCAGACCGAAGATTATTTCCTTAACCGGCCCGGTGCCCACGATCATATGCTGATGATAGCGAAGTTCAGTAACCTTGATCACTTATTATATAGCGCGGCGGATAAGAATTATTAATCTGTGAAATGAGTCACCGCTTTACTATTTTTGAAAAAAATGCCGTTGCCGTTGATTGAAAAATGGCGCGCCAACCCCACATTCCTATGACGCGAATAGCAAATTTATCACTACGGGCGTCTGCGACGACGGCCGATTGAAGGAGACGCCGGTGCGTTGGATCCCATTTATTGCCTTTTTCTTATACGTTTACGTCGAGATCTCGATCTTTATCCAGGTCGCGCACGTGCTCGGCGTGCTGCTGACGCTGATCCTGGTTATCTTTAGCTCGGTGGTGGGAATGTCGCTGGTGCGCAACCAGGGCTTCAAAAACCTGATGCTGATGCAGCAGAAAATGGCGGCTGGCGAAAGCCCTGCCGCAGAAATGATTAAAAGCGTGTCGCTGATTATCGCCGGGCTTCTGCTGCTGATCCCAGGCTTCTTTACCGACTTCCTCGGCCTGCTGCTGCTGTTGCCGCCGGTGCAAAAGCTGATGACCTTAAAACTGATGCCGTATCTGCGCTTTAGCCGGATGCCGGGCGGCGGTTTTAGCGCCGGCGCCGGCAACGGAGACACCTTCGAAGGGGAGTTCCAGCGCAAAGACGACGAACGCGACCGTCTGGATCACAAAGACGACCGCTAAAACGACAAAACCGGCCTGCGCCGGTTTTTTGTTATCTGTTTGCTGAAGGTGAGCGTGCTGGCAAGGCGAACCACAGCACCGCCAACATGATGATGGCGTACAAACTCTTCCAGCCGACCATGGCCAACAGCAGCAGGCATAGCACGCTTCCCACCGTGGCCAGCACACGGTATTTACCGTGCAGGAGTCGGCATCCCGCCAGCATGCACAGCAGATAAATCATGATGAAAATGCCGTTGGCATAGACGATAAGCGCATCGAGATTAATGTTCAGCCAGTAAATGCACAGCGTACTGAGTACGCAGCAGCCTAAGACCGCATTCAGCGCGTTGCGCGGTACCTGGCGCGGCGACAGGCGGGCCAGATAGCTCTCCGGTTTGAACTGCGCCTGCGACCAGACCAGGCGGGCAAAACTTTGGATATAGATATTAAGGCTGGCGAAGCAGGCGAGGTAGCCGATTACGCAGGCAACCCACAGCGCCTGCACGCCGAACAGTCGCACTACGATGTTTGGCAGCGAAGCCGCCGCCGCCATTTCCTCACCGAAGGCGCGAAAATGTAGAACGACCACCGTACAGCCCCAATAAACGGTGCCAGCCAGCAACAGGCCAATCATCAGCGCTCGGGGGAAGTCCCGCTCCGGACGTTTAAACTCTGATGCCAGATGAGCAAAGGCTTCCAGGCCGACGAAGCACCAGAACATCACCGATAGGGCCGCAAACAGCTGCGACGTGTCGACATCTTTAGGCTGCGGGAAAGGGATCTGCGCCGGGTTTATGCCGCCGCGCCACCAGATGGCGACGATCAGCGCGACAATCATTACCGCAACCAGCGTCTGTAGATTGGCGCTGGAACTGGCGCCGCGTGAACCCACCCACCAGACGATCGCCAGCGTGCCGAGCTCGGCAAGCAGCAGTTGAGTATCGTGCCAGCCGAACAGCGCCTGGCCAAAACCGGTGGCGATATGCAGGGCGGCGGGTAAGCCCACCGGGATCACCGATAAAAACAGCCAACCGGTTACCCGCGCCAGACGCGGGCCGAACGCCATATCCACAAAATGAGCCACGCCGCCAGCGCTGGGAAAGTGGCGCCCAAGCACGGCAAACACGATAGCGATGGGAAAAACCAGCAGAATCAGCGCCGGCCACGCCCACAGGCTATTATCGCCTGCGACCAGCGCCGCCAGCGCCGGTACGGCGAATACGCCGGTTCCCAGTAGTGATGTTGAAAGTAACCCGACTCCCTGACCTAACCCCAGCTCCTGTTTTAAACCACTCATGACTCAATCCTGCGCGCGGCAAAAAAACGATGTTATCACAACCCCTTGCGCCAGAAAGCGCGGCCGACACGCGAATATTTTTGCGCGTCAGCGCACAGGCGGAAATTTTTTTTTAATTTTCCCCTTGAAGCGGTAAATGGCCATCCCCATCTCTCTCTGCACTAGTCGGAAACCGTTTACGGCCCGGCGCCATCCATAACTGATAATGACTTTCTCGAAGGAGAGCTATCAATGAGTATTCGTCCGTTACATGATCGTGTGATCGTCAAACGTAAAGAAGTTGAAACCAAATCTGCAGGCGGCATCGTTCTGACCGGTTCTGCGGCAGCTAAATCAACTCGTGGCGAAATCATCGCTGTCGGTAAAGGCCGCATCCTGGAAAACGGAACTGTGCAGCCGCTGGACGTTAAAGTTGGTGACATCGTGATTTTCAACGATGGTTACGGCGTGAAGTCTGAGAAGATCGACAACGAAGAAGTGCTGATCATGTCCGAAAGCGACATTCTGGCAATTGTTGAAGCGTAATTCGCACGACCCTGAACGAATTTGAGGAATAAAAGAAATGGCAGCAAAAGACGTAAAATTCGGTAACGACGCTCGTGTAAAAATGCTGCGCGGCGTAAACGTACTGGCAGATGCAGTTAAAGTGACCCTGGGCCCGAAAGGCCGTAACGTTGTTCTGGACAAATCCTTCGGCGCGCCGACCATCACTAAAGATGGCGTATCCGTTGCTCGTGAAATCGAACTGGAAGACAAATTCGAAAACATGGGCGCGCAGATGGTGAAAGAAGTTGCCTCTAAAGCGAACGACGCTGCAGGCGACGGTACCACCACCGCAACCGTACTGGCTCAGGCTATCGTTAACGAAGGCCTGAAAGCCGTTGCTGCGGGCATGAACCCGATGGATCTGAAACGTGGTATCGACAAAGCTGTCGTTGCCGCTGTTGAAGAACTGAAAGCGCTGTCCGTACCGTGCTCCGACTCTAAAGCGATTGCTCAGGTTGGTACTATCTCCGCTAACTCCGACGAAACCGTAGGTAAACTGATCGCTGAAGCGATGGATAAAGTCGGTAAAGAAGGCGTTATCACCGTTGAAGACGGTACCGGTCTGGAAGACGAACTGGACGTGGTTGAAGGTATGCAGTTCGACCGCGGCTACCTGTCCCCATACTTCATCAACAAGCCGGACACCGGCGCCGTTGAACTGGAAAGCCCGTTCATCCTGCTGGCTGACAAAAAAATCTCCAACATCCGCGAAATGCTGCCGGTTCTGGAAGCCGTAGCGAAAGCTGGCAAACCGCTGGTTATCATCGCTGAAGACGTTGAAGGCGAAGCGCTGGCGACCCTGGTGGTTAACACCATGCGCGGCATCGTGAAAGTTGCTGCGGTTAAAGCGCCGGGCTTCGGCGACCGTCGTAAAGCTATGCTGCAGGACATCGCAACTCTGACTGGCGGTACCGTTATCTCTGAAGAGATCGGTATGGAGCTGGAAAAAGCGACTCTGGAAGACCTGGGTCAGGCGAAACGCGTTGTTATCAACAAAGACACCACCACCATCATCGATGGCGTTGGCGAAGAAGCGGCGATTCAGGGCCGCGTTGCTCAGATCCGTAAGCAGATCGAAGAAGCGACCTCTGATTACGACCGTGAAAAACTGCAGGAGCGCGTGGCTAAACTGGCCGGCGGCGTTGCGGTAATCAAAGTCGGTGCTGCTACCGAAGTTGAAATGAAAGAGAAAAAAGCGCGCGTTGACGATGCCCTGCACGCGACCCGTGCTGCGGTTGAAGAAGGCGTGGTAGCTGGCGGCGGTGTAGCGCTGGTTCGCGTTGCGGCGAAAATCGCTGGCCTGACCGGTCAGAACGAAGATCAGAACGTCGGTATCAAAGTTGCGCTGCGCGCAATGGAAGCGCCGCTGCGTCAGATCGTTTCCAACGCTGGCGAAGAGCCGTCTGTTGTTGCTAACAACGTGAAAGCTGGTGACGGTAACTACGGTTACAACGCGGCAACCGAAGAGTACGGCAATATGATCGACTTCGGTATCCTTGACCCAACTAAAGTCACCCGTTCTGCGCTGCAGTACGCGGCATCCGTTGCTGGTCTGATGATCACCACCGAGTGCATGGTGACCGACCTGCCGAAAGGCGATGCGCCTGACTTAGGTGCTGCTGGTGGTATGGGCGGCATGGGCGGTATGGGCGGCATGATGTAATCGTGCGCTATACGGCATAAAAACGCAGAAACCCCCGGTCAGAAATGGCTGGGGGTTTTTCTTTTTGCTGGCTTTTTAGTATAAGGTTTACATCCGGGCCAGTGCGTCCAGCTCATTGGGGAATAACATGCAGGTAAAATATTTAGCAGGGATTGTCGGCGCAGCATTATTGTTAGCGGGTTGCAGTTCCAGCAACGAATTAACCGCAGGCGGCCAGAGCGTGCGTTTTGTTGAAGATAAACCAGGAACGGAATGTCAGCTGTTAGGGACGGCTACCGGCACGCAAAGCAACTGGCTGTCAGGCCAGAATGGCGATGAAGGCGGCTCGATGCGCGGCGCGGCGAATGCTCTACGTAACCAGGCGGCGGCTATGGGCGGTAACGTCATTTATGGCGTGAGCAGCCCGACGCAGAACCTGCTGTCGAGCTTTGTCCCGACCGATAGCCAGATGAACGGCCAGGTTTATAAGTGCCCGAACTGATGCGTTAAGCACTCTCTGCCTGCGCAGAGAGTGCTTAACAATTTATGCCTCAAGCGATGCTCTGGTCGCCACGTAGAATTCACGCAGCGAAAGCATACATTCATCTCTGGTTAGCATTTGTCCCGGGGCGGATGGAATCACCTTACTGAAGATTTGATACGGCGTATGCTGGCTGTGGACCTGTTTTAGCTTTTGACTCTTTTCAAGCAGACGCAGCACGATACTTTTTTCAAAATCTGACTGATGCGCGGCGCTGGTTTTAATCACCGCGCCAGAGAGTACTTTTTTACCTTCTTCCTGCTCGTAGCTGTATAACACGGCCAGATGGTGGCTAAACAAATTCAGCTTCCACTCTTCCTGAGCATATTGCTGGTACTCAATGTTTGGTTGGGTCGTTAAATCGACGGTATACAGCAGCACATAATCCAGAGCCAGCGCCAGATACTCATTTAATTTCGTATCAGCAACCATTTTTAGAGATTGATTGATACCCAGAATCAATGCCTCTACCTGTCGGTCTTCAATGCGTAATGTCGCGATTTGCTCGTTCTGCAGCATCAGGATCAGCGTTGACTCATTTACCCCCGGCTTCAACGTGATCGACATGATCCGCAGCTCCGGATTCGGGTTTTGTACCTCTGCCATATCGACTGCTGGGGTATTGGCGATGAGCTCATTATTGTAGGCAATAAGTTCCTCTTTCAGCGTGTCGTCGCTTTGCTGCAAGCGTTGTAAGAAAACAGACATTCGAGTTGTCAGGACCATAAGCAGGTCAGCCAGCGCCGGCGCCTGTAAATAGAATGTCCGACACAGGCCATTCTGGTTTTGTACTTTCAGCAGCAGCGCCATGAAATGGTCTTCATAGGTAATTCCGGCGGTGTTAAAACCAATAAACGTTCCTTGCATGTTCTTCTCCTTACGCTGGCATTGGTATTTTTGATTGCGACAAATCAATAACCCGATCGGCAGAGGCGATGGTTGACGGGCGGTGGGCAACGATGACGCGGGTAATACTGAGCCCTGAAATCGATTGGTTGATAACAGACTCATTTCTTAAATCGAGATGGCTGGTGGCCTCATCCATAAATAGAATGCTCGGCTTACGATAAAGCGCGCGGGCAATCAAAATACGTTGCTTTTGGCCCCCGGAAATCCCTAAACCTAGCTCACCGACGATGGTTTCATAGCCCATCGGCATTTTCATGATTTCGTCATGGATGTTGCAGCGTTTGGCGCATTCGACGACAAAATCCAGATCGGCGTTGTCTTCAAAGCCGCTGATATTATCAATAAGCGAACCGGAAAAGAGCCTGTCCTCCTGCAATACGCAGGCGGTTCCCTGGCGATAGTTATTTAAACCTATTTTCTGGATATCGAGATTATCGGCAAACACATCGCCGCTGGTGGGGGAGAGCAGCCCGCACATCACTTTCAATAGCGTGGTCTTACCGACGCCGGACGGGCCGACCAGCGCGACGGATTCACCGGGCTCAACGGTGATGTTCAGGTTTGAGAAAATCGGCTGTGAAAATGGATCGTACTGATAGCTAAGATTTTTGACTTCAAGCCTGGCGCCGGCATCTTTCGAAAAGACGTCCCGTGATGGCAACTCTTGCTCGGGTTCGCTGAAGACGATTTCAGAAAGACGTTCGTTATGCAGCGAGAGCATGCGCAGCTGCATGGTCAGGTCAACCAGGCTGGATGCGCGCTGGGAGAACTGGCCTCGGTAGGCGTTAAAGGCCATAAACATACCGAGGGTCATTTCATTATCAATGACCATAATGGCGCCCAGCCACAGTACCGCTACCTGATCGATAGCGGTAATGAAGGTATTGATACCGCTAAACATCATGTCGAAACGGGTCTGTTTGATCCCCGCATTACAGGCGTCGATGTTGATATTCAGCCAGTGCTGAGAGCGGCGTTCTTTCAGGTTCAGCGCTTTGATGGTCGAAATACCGTACAGCGACTCCATAAAATGTGAACTGGAGCGCGCGCCTTTGATTACCTGTTCTTCAGCAACGCGGCGATAGAAGCGATAAGTTCCCAGACGCATAAGGGCGTAACATAAGGTAAAGCCGACGACGACCCATGTTAGCCAACCGCCGTACAGGGTGAGCATAATCAGAAGGCCGATCGTCATGATCGAGTCGATAATGCCGCTGACGATGCTATTAGTGAACGTGGAGCGAATGGTATCCAGCGATGAGAAACGGGACTGAATATCCCCCAGATGACGCTTTTCGAAAAATGCCAGCGGCAGGCTGGCCAAATGATCGAAGAGAGTGGTTTTCCACTGAATGTTGGTCAACGTGTTGAGCGTCAGTGAGGTCCATGCGCGCAGCATGCTGATAAAGGTGCGAAAGAGGGTAAAGAAAACCAGGCCAATACAGATCACCGAGAGCAGGCTCTGATCGTGGGCCATGATCACGTGGTCAGTGACTAACTGTGTGCCTATCGGCAGCAGTAAGCCGATGGCTTCAACGACGACGGAAAAAGCGAAAATCTTCAGCAGCGCAGATTTTAAGCCAACGATATTGCGCATCAGGTCTAACAAACGCAGGCGAGATTTGGCTTTTTCCTGCTGGAAGTTCTGATCGGGCCATAGCTCTAACGCGATGCCGGTAAAATTATTCGACATTTCCTGGATGCCGATAATACGTTTACCCAGGGCTGGATCGTGGACGATAAAGCTGGATTTACGCACTTTGGTCAAAACGACATAGTGGTTCATTCCCCAGTGGATAACACAGGGCAGCTTTAATTGTCTGATCTCATCCAGATCGAGCGATAGCGCCCGGCTCTTTAAACCTGCATGCTCTGCCGTTTTGCTTAATGACATCAGCGTGACCCCCTGAGAGGGGCTGCCAAAGCGCTGGCGGAAATTGAAGAGATCGATATCGAGACCATAATGGCCGCAAATCATCGCCAGGCAGGCAATGCCGCACTCGGCGGCTTCAGATTGCAATATTACCGGCGTCTTTTTCAAGATTGAAAAATTAACTTTCGCCGTAATTTTTTCAAACAGTTCATTAGTCATGAATCGGGCCGCTCACGCTTTGAGTAATCTTATAAACCGGAGTAAACATCCACATGTAGAGAGGGCGTTCTTCAAGGAAGACGACTGCCTGTGCTTTAAGCCCGTTGGACAGACTTAGCGTTTTTCCGTCATATTCGAACTGTTTATCTTTAATTTTGACAATCGCTTTATACAATGCCAGTTCTTGCTGCTGAGGTGTTCCATTATTGACGTTGGTATACTCAGACATTTCCTGTCGTGATGCCGGCATAGAAGATATTGATATTATTTTTCCTGGGAACTGACCAAACTTATCCGATGGGAACGCATCATAGCGAATATTAATAGTATCCCCGGGTTTTAAATACGGGATGGTATTATTTGGCAGCCATAGCACAAGATAATACTCAACATTACCAGTCGGCTTGATCTGAGCCAGGCTGCTACCGTTATCAACCGTCTGACCCAGTGTCGCTGAGAGCGATTCAATTCTGCCATCACTGGTCGATTTGATAATAATATTGCCGTTGGCATTGGATTCAACGAGTTGATTTTTAAAATCATTGGACTGGTTGTATTGACTGGATATTTGGTTGTCAAAGTCGGCTGCTTTAGTGATTTTATCACTGTTCAGCTGCGTGATTTGCGATTCCAGTTGCATCTTTTGACTCACCAGCGACTGATAGGCGCTCTGTTGCTGGAAATATAGAGAGTGCTGATAGTTATATTGGTCTTTAGTTATCAGGCCATTGTTAAGGTATTTATCATAGCTGGAAAGATTGTCGTGCATTTTTTTCAGACCTACCTGGGTATTGACCAGCATACGGTTGGTCTCCTTCAGAGAGGCTGTGGTGGTTTTTAACTGCGCATTTAACGCATTTAATGTCTGATTTTTGTTATCTTCTAGTTTTTTAATGATGTCATCAGAGTTAGCAATCTTTTCATTGATGACTTCAATTTGCGCTGCACTGACATTGCCGCTGGTGGTGCTGCGTGAAATATCAATTTCGTAAAGAGGTTGGTTTTTTTTAACAATATCGCCTATTTTAACATGTTGTTTAACGATAAAGCCTTGCTGAGGCGCAAAAACATTTATAGAGTGAGGAAGGGTAATGACTTCGCCCTGAACATCGACACGTTGAGTAAATTTGCAAAATATCAATGCGCAAATAAGTGCGATAAGAAATAATGCCGATAACAAAGTGATTAACCAGGCAGGTAAACCGGCGAGCAACAAGGCTTTCCCTTTCCAGTGATTTCTTTTGTATTCGATCGCTTCCTTGCGATATAGACTATTAGCCATGATTTTTCATATTAGTGATAAGTGAAATAAAAAGGCTCAGTAATTTTGAGCCTTTAGGTCTTACCTCGTCTAAGGTTAAATAGACTATTAGGACTGGCCCCACGGAATAAAAGTACCCTTAACTACCGCCTCGAATGCTGCATTTGAGTATTCTACAGATTTTTCCCATCCCAGAGCGGCGTAAGTTACTGCGCCACCTACGGCGCCGACAATTAATCCCCAGACCATCCCTACAGCGTTGCCGATCAGACCGAGGCCAAGGATGCCCCCATTATTCCCGGATTGGGTGCCGCCTAATAAAGTCCCAAACGCTCCCCAGGTAACAGCGCCAAGAACTGCTGAGGCGACAGCCTCAGCGCCATTGCTTACCAGGCTAGTGATGCTTGACTGTATAGAAGAAAAGTCCCAGCTATAGCCCCCGGATACCGCTTCCATTTCGAAAACTGTAAGTTCTTTCACAAATCATTTCCTTTGATTAAAAATATTATTGCAGGCTGTTAAATGCATCTTGCATATCAATAATTAGCTTTTCCAGGGCATGAAGGTGCCAGCCAGCAGGCCTTGAATACCCTCTTCAACCAGAGCGACAGAGGCATCCCATCCCATAACAGCACCATTAACTGCCCCGGTGACTCCACCCACGATTAATCCCCATACCATCCCGACGGCATTGCCTAGCAAACCAAAACCGAGAATGCCGCCATTTGCTCCAGATTGGGTACCGCCAATAAGCGTTCCCATTGCCGCCATGCCAGTCCCCAGTAAAACGGCTGAAGCGACAGCCTCAACGCCATTACAAACTATACTGGTAATACTGGATTGAAATGAGGAAAAATCCCATGAGTAACCACCGGAAATACTCTCCATTTCAAAGATAGTTAGTTGTTTCATTTATATATCCTTTTTGTTGTATTATGAGTCCATTGATACTCGAACGGTTCTGATTAGCAGCAAGAATATAAAAATAACTGTTCGACTATTTCAATGTGATGCATTGTGATTATTTTATGAATTATTATTTCATATTCGTTGTTTTTATATGTAAGCGGCACGCATAGTAAAGTTTTATTTTCCTGCGCGTGTCGCGCTGTGTTTATTGTTCCTGGATTACTACTTCTAACATCGCTTTAACTTTACCGTTTGTGATACTATCGACGCTATTGCTCTGACGATAATAATCAGCGGTCAGGTTGATTATTTGTGATGCGGCAGCGCTATTGAAACTATAGCTATCCATATCATAAAATACCAGCGGAGTTCCTGTCTGTTTGAATATGATGCCGACATTTTTAGCGCCAGAGCTATCGGTTATCATATTATCAATGATACCATCGCCAGATGTGCTGGCCGTTCCTACCGGGTTAAACCAGTACATTAATGTATTACCGATGGAACCCGCTGGGCAGCTAATCGTTAATAAAATGTTTTTCTGCTCGGGGGTGACTCCACCGCGGGAGACAGACATTAAGGTGCTTTTCTTTATCCTGTTCAATGTTATTTGTGAACTGGATGGCGATATGTCACAAGAGGTCACCTGGTATTTGGTGCTTTTGAGTTTTATATTCGTCGTATATAAGAGTTTTTCGGTAGTTCCGGGGTTAGTTGTGGGGTTGCCGACAGAAAAACTGATTGACGGATTTGAATCCGAACCTGAAGTGTCGATGACCTGTTTGGTTTTGATAAACCACACGGTGATGAATTTATAGTAATTATCTGAAGTATTCTCAAACGGTACCAGAACTGAGCCTGCCACGGCAGGAACTAATGCGCCATTTCTACTTTCCAGCAGATCGGAAACCTGAAAGCCTATACCATCGATACCTGTCTCATAAACCGGTTTTCCCTGTATTCCCGTGACTCCAGAAACGACAGGTGTACTAATTTCGGTGATGTATTGATCGTTAGTATTCTGATTGCATGAAAAATTTTTATAAGTTTGAGTACCATACTTTGTTGAATATAACACGCTCCCTACGGGAATTGAGTCATCGGTAGGGATCTTCGCGTTGATGGTAAAAGCTTGTCGACGAATACTCCCTGTATAGGTACATTTTGCAGCCGCCTCGCTGCAAATTAATAGAAGCGCGAAGAGAAAAAATATTCTTTTCATCAATATCTGTCCTTAAATGATGATTAGCGGCAAACCGCTTCAACCTGACTTAAACCAGCGGTTTTGCCTTCCCGCGGTGGCAGCGTGAATGGAGCGTTACATTGTTGGTTAGAACTTTTTCCCCACTGCACGTTGAGCGTTCCGGTTGGTTGCAGCCCGGACATATAGACCATCCCGGCATCGCTGACGATACTGGCCTGGCTTTTCGTATCACCAGCCAGTAAGACCATAGCGCCATAAGGAACATCATTGCCGCTGACAGTTTTCAGGTGAATAAAGGCGCGCTGCCCAATCTTGCCGTCGTAGTTGGCCCGCACGATAGCGCCGCGAGTCGGCACCACGGTTTGCGTTGTTTCCGGTAGTTCCATATCATCGCCAAGCGTGGCGGTGTCGAGTGTGATATCGGTGCGACGATAAGGGGTAACATAAGGCACAATGGCATAGCCGCGATAGTCGGTTGAAATGGTGTTATCGGTGCTCAGTTTGACGTCATCCAGCCCTGGAGCCTTAACCAGTACGGCTGCATCGGTAATGTCCTGACCTAAAGTGATGCCGTCGGCGTGCGCGACAATACTGCCGTTGGCACCATAATCAATACGTTGGCTATTGCGATCGTAGCTATAACCGGCGTTAACACTTCCTTGAGAACTGTTATAAGTGGCGCGCATGTCGCCGCTGTAATATTCGCGGTTGCTGTATCCTTGCTGAATACTCCAGTCCAGACTATCGTTTTCCAGTCCGACGCCGCCGATTGCAACCGATTGATCCGTTGAGCCTGGATTGCTATTTGTGAGCTGGTAGCTGGTATAGGTGCCAGGAAGCCAGTTGCTGATCGGTAGGGTAACGGTCAGGGTTATACGCTGATCGTCCTGGGCATCTTTATTAGAGCTATTGCCGCCCCAGGTGTAGCGGCTATAGCTATAACCCAGGTAGAAGTTCACGTTTTTAAACCCACCGTTATAGCCAACGCTGATAGATTTATTGGTGCGTTTATCATCCCAATAATCCTCTACCAGACCACTAATAGAGAGGCTTCCGAGCCCTTTACCCAGGCTTTGGTTGAGTGTCAGGTTGGTTCGATTGCGTAATGAACGGGTGGTATAGCTACCGTCATTAGCATAGCTATCCAGCACCTCGGATAAAGTGTTAAATCCCTCAGTAGAGTACCGGTAGCCAGCGATGGTAATGTTGGTTCCGGTATCAAGGATGTTTTTACCGTAGCGGATTCGCCAGGACTGTCCCGAAGTCTTTTCCCGATCCTGCATTTTTGACCAGGCCTGGGTGACATCCGCTGACGCGGCGCCGAAATCGCCGAGGTTATAGCCGAGACCGGATGACAATGCCTGATAATGTGAGGCCATTTGCATCCCGCCGTAGGCCGTCAGGCTACTGGATACACCGTAGCTTATCGTTGCTTGGGTGAATGGCGTTTCATGGACACCGTCATCATATGGACGATATTTACCTGAAGTGATTTCATATTGCAGCTGGCCTTCGCGTACCATCACCGGCAGCGTGGCGAACGGCACGATGAATTCTTGCTTTGAGCCATCCGATTCTTCTACCGTAACGTATAGATCGCCGCTACCGCCGCTTGGGTACATATCGGTGATTTCAAAGGCGCCGGGCGCGACGTAGGTCTGATATACCTGGTAGCCATTCTGTTTAACGATCACCCTGGCGTTGGTTTTTGCAATCCCACGGATAATTGGCGCATAGCCGCGAAGGCTCTCCGGCAGCATGGAAGTATCCGTTGCCATTTGAATCCCGGTAAACGGCACGCTATCAAAGATACTGGAAAGCGAGGAGCTTTCACCCATTACCAGATTACTATTAAGAGGGCGAATGCTGCGCTGCATGTACAGGTAAGCTGATTCCCAGTTGCTGGATTCACCTTTCGTTTTATTCCATGTGCTCAAATTTCGGATACGCCATGGACCAAGATTTAAACCGGACTGGAGGTTAAGGCTATAGTATTCATCTTCTGATTCGAAATCATTCGAGCCGCTGAACTGGTAATTCATTAACAGCGCGTTAATACCTTCATCAAATTGATCTTCCGGAATAAAGCCTTGCACGACGGTGGATAATGCTGCCTGTGGTATAGAGATATTTAACCGTTGTGCAGTAAAATCGAAATCCGCTTTTGTATCCGGTATTGCTGTTAGATTAACGCAGTTATTGGCATCTTCTTTCAGCGCTGGGAAGGATTTCACTCTGACACCATATTCCGCCAGGTCTTTAAGAGTGAAACAGGGGGCTAATTTGATATCATCACTCTTGTCGGTAGTATGACTATCAATAACAAACTTGATGGTACGGGTATCCAGATATTGGCCATTGAAGACAATATCCACCCGATAATCCCCGGGTGCCTGAGCGTTCCTGGCTTCAAAAATAGATAAATCTGGGGCGTTTGAAGGATCGCTACCATTCAATGAATTGATGAATGAGGGATCGAAGAAATCACGTGCTTGCGCTTTGTTATCCAAACCACAAAAAAACGCTGGCAACAAAGTGATGCAGAGCGTTGATAGTTTGAATAGCTCTTTATTTTTATTTTGCATAAACACATCCCTATAACGTTAATAAAAGTTCCCAATTACAACGGTGATGAATAGAGCGATCCAGCCCCACCATAATCATTAACTATTTTCCATGTCACGCTTGATGCGTTTATATTTCCCTTTAACGTTACTTCTTTTGTTTCCATCGGTGGGACCGTGTTTACTTCATTTTTTATTTCGGCACTGCCAATTTTTATTGTGTTGAAGTAATAGAAGAAAGGTGTCGGGTTTTTAATGAACAATTTATTGCCTGATTTACTCCATTGGAGTTTTGCCGCTTCCTCATTCGGTTTCATATCAAACAGCGATTTTGGCCGATACACCAGACGCATACGGTGGCGAACAGCCAGCTGAATCGTATTGTTTTTGGCGTTGGTCTCATCAGCGGGCGGGATAGCCATAACGTTGAAATAAAATACAGATTCACGATCGGTTGGCGCTGTGACATTATTGGTTGAAAACAAACGCACGGTATTTTGCTGTTTTGCTTCAAGTCGGAATAGCGGCGGAGTAGCCGTGAAAGATGGTGTTTGCCCTTTTGGGGTCTCAATCCAGGACTTAATTAAGTAAGGAATACCGTCTTTGTTCTCTATCTGGGCGGTGATTTCGCGGGCACCCTCTTTGTAGAGATAGCGAGTTGACTCGATGACGATGCCAGCATGTGCAAAACCGCTAATCAATAAAAAAAAGGGAATGAAAAGTTTAAATACGGTGCTTAACATAGCATTTCTCTAAACGGAAAAAAGGGCTCGCCAGACGGCGAGCCCTTTAAAATAGAATTAGATGGTGTAATCGATAGTAAAGGTTGCAACGCCTTTAACTGGACCTTCGGTTACAGCAGTTGTGGCATTTACTTTCACATAACCAGCATAGTAGTTCAGGGAAGTGACGGAACCATCAGTGTAGGTTTCAGACATGGTGCTGGAACCATCGAACTTAACACGAGAACCGTCGCTTACTTTCGCGATACCGATACCGATACCAGCTGCGCCGTCGTCAGCGGTGTTGTCCAGAATGGCCGCATCGCTGCTGGTTGTACCAGTAACAGCAACAGTCAGGCCAGTTGCCGGATCGCTGCTGCCTTTGGCGCAATCAGAAACATCAAAACCAAACTTCTGGCTTTTGAAAAGGGTGTTTGCAGCCTGCGCGTTCGCTTCGCTGGTGGTAACAGAAGTCAGACGAACGATGCCGTTGTTCAGAGTACCTGTCGGGGTGACTACGCAAGAAGAGGAGGAGTCATTGACTTCACCCAGAACGGTCACTTCAGCAGTGTTAGCTGCCATTGCCTGAGCGCTCAGAACTGCAGATGCAGCAACCATAACAGCTACGATTGTTTTTTTCATTTATTTGTCCATGTATAAATACGTAATCCTTGAAATAGATATCGCTCTAATTGCTAATTATTGGTTTGTCTAATTATCCGATAATTGCCCAAGAACTACACTATCCCATCTCTGTACTCCTTGTTGTCCCTTAGGCTAATAAGCAGATGGTGGCCTGCATTTAGCCTAAGACGGGAGCACTGAGGAATCTAATTCGCCGTTAGGGAAAATGCATGTGAATTTTAATTGAATAAATTTTTTAATGTTCAAAGGAACGATTCACATTTTTATTTGAACTATAAGTGATAGCGTTGATTCGATGAATGTTGTGCGGTGTCTCTGGCTTCCATTCAGTTTAAATATCATGTTAGTCTTATCCTGGATGCAAAATCGAGACTCAATGATTGATATGTGAAGCCATCTAATAGCAGGCCTGTTCAAGGCTATTCGCTCAACATTAAAGATGGAATTTCATTAATTTCATGTTTATTTCACATAGCTAATGAAAAAGGGAAGACATTATGGCATTTAGTGAATTCATCATTAACGATGAAGTTATTTTTGATGTGAATATGAGTGAGTTGCGAACTGTTAATGAAAATGGCACTACCGTTAACTTAAATGGGCCGACCGCTCGTTGTTTATTGTTGCTAATAGAAAGTAATGGAAGGATCATTTCACGTGAGGAATTTCTGGAAACAGTCTGGAAAACAAGGGGTGTAATAGTTGCGCAAAACACCTTTTACCAAAATATATCATTGCTCAGAAAATCACTGGTAAAGGCTGGATTATCTCAGGATATCATTATTACCGTCAGACAACGCGGATTTATCCTTGCTACGGATGCAGTGATCACACCAGTGACCAAAGCGGAAGAGGTGAAAGCGAGTCCATCGGCGAATGTAGAGGATCCTGTAAGTGATAGAGAGTGCGAGGAGAGTGAAAGGTACGAAGTTATAGATACTGTAAGTGATAATCGAATCGAAAGTCGCAGAGGGACAGCATTTAAATTACCCAGATGGATTGTGGTGATGTTTATTGTTATGGTTGCAACCAATATACTTTCACTGCTTTTTTAGATGTCTTATTAGCGCATCATTTAATAGATACGCGTATATATAATTATAAATGTTAAGCAAACACTGCCTTCTGGATAACGCTGGTGAAAAATTTTATATCTATTATTTGCCAGGAAAACGCATTTGTCATTTAGGTATCTGCCGGACAGGGCCGGCAGAAAAACTTAGTTTTGTTGCTTTAAACCTAAATCCAGCGGCGTTTTACTCGGTTCGCCGCCTATTTCACGTGCCAATCTTGGCACCATATATCCGGATACCAGCGTTAATAGCTCACGCATGATGGCACGAGCTTCCTCGTCTTCTACCATGAAATGAGCCGCGCCCTGGACTTTATCGAGCACGTGCAGGTAGTAGGGCATTACCCCGGCATCGAACAGCGCATTACTGAGATTCGCCAGGGTTTGTGCATTGTCGTTAACACCGCGCAGCAGGACGCTTTGGTTGAGCAGCGTCACGCGCGCTTGCCGTAGCAGCGCCATTGCCGCCCGGAATTCCGGGCCGATCTCGTTGGCATGATTGATATGGTTAACTAACAATATCTGCAGCGAGGAGGCGCTAAAGCGAGCCGTCAGCCCTTCGGTGATCCGCGCCGGAATGACAATCGGCAAGCGGCTATGGATGCGTAACCGTTTAATATGCGGGATAGCTTCCAGTTGCGTCAGCAGCCACTCCAGTTCGTGGTCTTTCGCCATCAACGGATCGCCGCCGGAGAAAATAATCTCATCTAATTGCGGATTGGCGGCAATGTACTCCAGCGCCGCCTGCCAGTTGCGTTTATTACCCTGGTTCTCGGCATAGGGGAAGTGACGGCGGAAGCAGTAGCGGCAGTTGACCGCGCAGCCGCCTTTCACCAGCAATAGCGCCCGGTTGCTATATTTATGCAGTAGGCCGGGCACCACGCTGTGTTGCTCTTCCAGCGGATCGGTGGAAAAACCAGGAGCGGCAATAAACTCTTCTTGCGCGGTAAGTACCTGACGAAGAAGAGGATCGTGGGGATTTCCTTTCTCCATTCGTGCAATAAACGCGCGCGGCACGCGCAGCGCGAAGAGACGCTTCGCATCACGTCCCGCCAATAGGTTTGCATCTGTTTCCAGATCTAAAAGATGCAATAGTTCATCGGGACTGGTCACAACATCGGCAAGTTGCGTGATCCAATCTTCTCTGGATGGGGTATTTAGGGTTACAATATGCGCCATTTTGTGGCTTAGCTACCAAGTTAAACAATTTCAGAGGGCCTTATGGCGACTTACTATAGCAACGATTTTCGTGCTGGTCTTAAAATCATGATGGATGGCGAACCGTATGCGGTTGAAGCCAGCGAATTCGTTAAACCAGGTAAAGGTCAGGCATTCGCACGCGTTAAGCTGCGTCGCCTGCTGACCGGCACCCGTGTAGAAAAAACTTTCAAGTCCACCGACTCTGCAGAAGGCGCGGACGTTGTCGATATGAACCTGACTTACCTGTACAACGACGGTGAGTTCTGGCACTTCATGAACAACGAAACCTTCGAACAGCTGTCTGCTGATGCTAAAGCTATCGGCGACAATGCTAAATGGCTGCTGGATCAGGCTGAGTGCATCGTAACCCTGTGGAACGGTCAGCCTATCGCTGTGACCCCGCCTAACTTCGTTGAACTGGAAATCGTTGAAACCGATCCGGGTCTGAAAGGCGACACCGCAGGTACTGGCGGCAAGCCGGCGACTCTGTCCACTGGCGCTGTGGTTAAAGTTCCGCTGTTCGTTCAGATTGGCGAAGTCATCAAAGTAGATACCCGCTCCGGCGAATACGTATCTCGCGTGAAGTAATTCATGCTTTGAGACGGTGGGCGCAGCCTTGCTGCTGCGCCTTCAGTTTCGCGCCAGAACTAACATGAACCAGATGCTCAAACTTCTTGCCTTGCTGCTGCTCAGCGGCGCGCTGCTTACTGGATGCAATACCGCCCGCGGTATTGGCGAGGATATCCAGGGGCTGGGGCACGCGATTTCTCACGCCGTTAGCTAGTCTCATTTCATCTGCCTTCCCTGCAATTCATTTTGCTCAGTTCACCCTGAACCTCTTTTTCTCTTAAAAAACGCGACTATCCCTTCATTCTGAATCAGTTTGGCTATGCTTATAGGGCAAGAAAACAAAAACTGTTTATAAGGATGATATTATGGTGAAAAAAACGATTGCGGCGTTCTTTACTGTTTTGGTCCTTTCCTCTGTGCTCACCGCATGTAACACCACGCGTGGTATCGGTGAAGACATCTCTGACGGCGGCAGCGCTATCTCTGGCGCGGCGACCAAAGCTCAGAATTAAACATTACCGGTACGGCCTTGCGCCGTACCGGTCTTCACATTCACGGCGCCGTTGTTTATAATCCCGGCGTTTTCAACCACCTTGCGGGACGACCCGTGAGCGTATCTCATTCGGGGACGGCCCCATTACTGGAGCCTTATGTCCTGGATCATTCTCTTTATCGCCGGTTTGCTGGAAGTCGTGTGGGCCGTCGGCCTCAAATATACCCATGGATTTAGCCGTCTGCTGCCAAGCGTGATTACTATTGCTGCTATGGTCGTCAGTATGGCGCTGCTATCGTGGGCGATGAAATCACTGCCGGTGGGTACCGCTTATGCGGTGTGGACCGGGATCGGCGCCGTTGGCGCAGCGATAACCGGCATTGTGCTGCTGGGCGAATCCGCAAGCCCGATGCGTATCGCGAGCCTGGCCTGTATTGTGATCGGCATTATCGGGCTGAAAATGAGCGCGCATTAATAGCGCTGATTAACCCAAATCAGTTTGCTTACGTCGAAGCCCTGTCGGGTGGCGATATCCAGCATCTGCTGTTTCACCTGCGGCGAAATCTTCGGCGTGCGCGCCAGTAGCCACAGGTAATCACGATCCGGCCCGCAAACCAGCGCATGGCGGTACTCTTTATCCAGCGCAATGACGTTGTAGCCGCCATAGAAGGGGCCGAAGAAAGAGACCTTCAGCGCCGCGCGGTTGGGATCGCCGGTGAACCAGGCAACGCCGTCTGTTTTCTGCCAGATGCCGCGGTCAGGGTTATAACCTTTATTGACCACATCAATGCCGCCATCGCCGCGCAGGCTGTAAGTCGCCGTAACCTTTTCCAGCCCGCTTTCGAAATGATGATCGAAGCGGGCGATTTCATACCAGGTGCCGAGGAAGCGTTGGCTTTCAAATGGGCTGACGACGGTCACGCCAGCGGGAGGAACGGGATTGCTGCACGCAACGCTCAGCAATGACGCGATAACCACGGTTAACACTGGCAGCAGACGCATAGGTATTTTCCTTACCGCTTTTTCTCTAAGTGTAGATAGCGGCAGGAAAAAAGTAGGGTGATTTTGTCGATAAGCGAGCCCGGTAACAGATTGCTACCGGGCGAGATGTTGCATCAGATAAATAACACGCCGACCAGGGTGACGACGGTTAAAATCGCCGCCAGGCCATAGAAGACCCATTTGCCGTTCGGCACGTGGATTTTCAGGTCATGCATCGCATGGTGGATACGGTGCAGGCCGCACCACAGCGGCAGAACAATCATCAGGAAGATAAAGAGGCGACCGATGAAGCTATGGGCGAAGGCGTAAACGCGTTCGTAGCTGAAAGCATCGCCAGGCGCGAGCCCCAGCGGCAGTAGAATGCCGACCAGCAGCACCATCACCGGCGCGATAATCGCCCCCCACATACCGCCTGCGCCAAATAGCCCCCAGAACACCGGTTCATCGGAACGTTTTGGATTGGGATTAATCATATCAGCCTCCTTACCAGAACAACGCGACAAACAGGATCACGATGCTGACCAGCGCCGTAACCGCCCACAGCCCTTTAATCAGCGGCTCAGGCCCCATTTTCTCGCCTTTAACAATGATGTTGGCGGCTTTCGGCGCCAGCTCAAACCAGGTTTTGGTGTGCAGCAGCGCGGCTGCGAGGGTGATCAGGTTGAGGATCACCACAATCGGGTTTTGCAGGAAGGCCACATAGCCATCCCAGCTTTCGGCGCCGTGCTTGAGGGCGAACAAGCCGTAAATTAGCACGATGCTGAACCAGACCGTCGGCACCGCCGTCCCTTCACGCAGCATATAGAAGCGATAAAACGGCAGCTTCTTCCACCAGGTGGAGGTCATGGGCCGCACGTAGGGTTTGCGTTTAGTCGTCATAGTGCACTCCTTAGCGTGGTTTCAGGGTGGCGATCAGGAAGTCTTTCGAACTTTCTACCTTACCCTGCTGAATGGCGGCCGCCGGGTCGACATGCTTCGGACAAACTTCGGAGCAGAAGCCAACGAAAGTACAGCTCCACACGCCGTTCTGGCCGTTGAGCTGCGCCATACGTTCCTTTTTGCCGTGGTCGCGGCTGTCTTCGTTGTAACGATGGGCGAGGGTGATCGCCGCCGGGCCAATGAACTCCGGATTCAGACCAAACTGCGGACAGGCGGCATAGCACAGACCGCAGTTGATGCAGCCGGAGAACTGATGGTATTTCGCCATCTGCGCCGGAGTTTGTTTATTTGGCCCCTGATCCGGCGTGCGGTTATTTCCGATGATATACGGCTTAATCGCTTCCAGGCTTTCGATAAAGTGGGTCATATCGACCACCAGATCGCGCTCAATCGGGAAGTTGGCCAGCGCTTCGACCTTCAACCCTTTGGTATAATCGCGCAGGAAGGTTTTACAGGCCAGTTTGGGCACCTTGTTGACCATCATGCCGCAGGAGCCGCAGATCGCCATGCGGCACGACCAGCGGTAGCTTAAATCCGGCGCAAGGTTATCTTTGATATAGCCCAGCGCGTCGAGCAGCGAGGTTTGTTCGTCGTAGGGGACTTCATAGAAAGCGCTGTGCGGCGCGGTGTCGACTTCCGGGTTGTAGCGCACCACTTCAACTTTCAGTTTGTTCATCTCAGCCATGGGTCGTCTCCTTCTTCTCAGCGGCTTCCGCTTCGGCGCCATAGACGCGTTTAGCAGGCGGCAGAGTGGTAATCTTCACATCGCCATACTCCAGGCGCGTGCTGCCGTCGGCCTCACGGAAGGCGAGCGTATGCTTGAGGAAATTGACGTCGTCGCGTTCAGTGCAGCCTTCATCGAGGCGCTGGTGGGCGCCGCGTGACTCTTTACGCGCGATAGCGGAGTGCGCCATACATTCGGCGACGTTGAGACCATGGCCCAGCTCAATGGTGTAGAGCAGGTCGGTATTAAACACGCTGGAGGTGTCGGTGATACGCACGCGCTTAAAGCGCTCCTGCAGCTCGGCCAGCTTATCGATGGTTTTCTGCATCAGCTCCGGCGTGCGATAGATACCGCAGCCTTCTTCCATCGACATACCCATTTCATCGCGGATTTTGGCCCAGTTTTCATTGCCCTGCTGGTTAACGAGATCTTTAAGACGGTTTTCAACGTCGTTGACCTGCGCATCCAGCGCCGCGTTGTTGGCTTCGCCCGCGGCCATTGCGCGCTGCATGGCTTGCTCACCGGCAAGGCGGCCAAAGACCACCAGCTCGGCGAGCGAGTTGGATCCCAGACGGTTGGCGCCATGGAGACCGACGGAGGAACATTCTCCGACGGCGAACAGGCCCTTGATGCGGGTTTCGCACTGTTGGTCAGTTTCGATGCCTCCCATCGTGTAGTGGGCGGTCGGGCGCACCGGAATGGGCTCTTTCACCGGATCGACGCCAACATAGGCTTTCGCCAGTTCGCAGATGAACGGTAGGCGTTCAAGCAGTTTCTTCTCGCCGAGATGACGCAGGTCGAGATAAACCACGTCGCCGCGCGGCGTCGGAATGGTGTTGCCTTTGCGCCACTCGTGCCAGAAGGCTTGAGAAACTTTATCGCGCGGGCCGAGTTCCATGTATTTGTTTTTCGGCTCGCCGAGCGGCGTTTCCGGCCCCATGCCGTAATCCTGCAGGTAGCGATAGCCGTTCTTATTCACCAGAATACCGCCTTCGCCGCGGCAGCCTTCGGTCATCAGGATCCCCGAGCCCGGCAGGCCGGTTGGGTGATACTGGACGAACTCCATGTCGCGCAGCGGGACGCCGTGGCCCAGCGCCATGCCCATGCCATCGCCGGTGACGATGCCGCCGTTGGTGTTATAGCGATAGACGCGGCCAGCGCCGCCGGTAGCCATGACGACCGCATTGGCGCGAATTTGCACCAGCGTGCCTTCCATCATATTCATTGCCACCAGGCCGCGGGCCTGGCCGTCATCGACCAGAATATCCAGCACGAAGTGCTCGTCGAAACGTTGAATTTGCGGGAACTGGAGGGAGGTCTGGAAGAGGGTATGCAGCATATGGAAGCCGGTTTTATCGGCGGCGAACCATGTACGTTCGATTTTCATCCCGCCGAAGCGGCGAACGTTGACGCTGCCGTCCGGGCGGCGGCTCCACGGGCAGCCCCACAGCTCAAGCTGGGTCATTTCCGTGGGGCAGTGGTGTACGAAATAGTCTACGACATCCTGTTCACAGAGCCAGTCGCCGCCGGCGACGGTGTCGTGAAAATGGTATTCAAAGCTATCGTGATCCTGCGCGACCGCCGCAGAACCGCCTTCAGCGGCGACGGTATGGCTACGCATTGGATAGACTTTTGAAATCAGTGCGATTTTGGCTTTTGGATTAGCCTGCGCAGCGGCGATGGCTGCGCGAAGACCTGCTCCGCCTGCGCCAATGACGACAAGATCGGCTTGAAAAGTTTGCACGACATTCCTCCAGTTTTTGTGTATTTCGCCGCCGGGCTGGCGAAAAAGTATCACTGCTCCTTTATAGGTAAATGAGTATAGCCATAGGGATGTTGGGGAAAATTGACGCGTTCGATTTTTTTATCAATCCGTGCGCTGATTTATCAATTTTATTTATGCAATTAAGTTAGCAATAAATTATCAGGATGTAATATCGCCGCCGGATTGCACAAAATTTGTTTCACTCGACGGTTGCGAGTAGACTTCGTGCCCTTGTATGAAATCGGAGAAAAGTACCATGAGCGAGACGGCAACCTGGCAGCCGAGCGCATCCATTCCAAATCTGTTAAAACGTGCGGCTGTAATGGCGGAAATTCGCCGTTTCTTTACCGACCGCGGCGTGCTGGAGGTGGAAACGCCTTGTATGAGTCAGGCAACGGTGACCGATATCCACATGTTCCCGTTTGAAACCCGTTTCGTCGGCCCCGGCCACTCTCAGGGTCTGAATCTGTATCTGATGACCAGCCCGGAATACCACATGAAGCGGCTGCTGGCCGCCGGGTGCGGGCCGGTATTTCAGCTGTGCCGAAGCTTTCGCAATGAAGAGATGGGCCGCCACCACAATCCAGAGTTCACCATGCTGGAGTGGTACCGTCCGTGCTACGACATGTACCGTCTGATTAACGAAGTTGACGATTTACTGCAGCAGGTGCTCGAGTGCCAACCCGCGGAAAGCCTCTCTTATCAACAGGCCTTCCAGCGCTATCTGGAGATCGATCCGCTGTCGGCGGACAAAACCCAGCTGCGTGAAGTGGCGGCAAAACTCGATCTCAGTAATATCGCTGATACGGAAGAAGATCGCGATACGTTGCTGCAGCTGCTGTTCACCATGGGCGTAGAGCCGCACATCGGTAAAGAACGTCCGACTTTCGTCTATCACTTCCCGGCAAGCCAGGCTTCGTTGGCGCAGATCAGCACCGAAGATCACCGCGTCGCCGAACGCTTTGAGGTCTACTACAAGGGGATGGAGCTGGCGAACGGTTTCCATGAACTAACCGACGCGCGCGAACAACAGCAGCGTTTTGAGCAGGACAACCGCAAACGTGCGGCCCGCGGCCTGCCGGAGCAGCCCATCGACTATAACCTGTTGGCCGCGCTGGAAGCCGGCCTGCCGGATTGTTCCGGCGTCGCGCTGGGCGTAGACCGCCTAGTGATGCTGGCACTGGGGGTAGAGACCATCGGCGAAGTGATCTCGTTCACCGTCGATCGCGCCTGATTAACTGCGCTTCCCTTTCATGAGGAGAGGGAAGCCGTTTCCCGCCGTTAGCGTTATCCCCTTCATTCAAAGATTTTTACAGTTCTCCCGACTGCATTAGCCCTAATAACCACAATTTCAAACTGGAATATTGCTAGGATCCGCGTTCTATTTCTGCTTACCTGGCGACGTCGTTCGGCGACGCTCACGTTTGGATCGGTTTATGCCTCAACAAATCAAGAAGATGAGCCTGATTGGGCTGATATTAATGATCTTCACTTCGGTGTTTGGCTTTGCCAATAGCCCTTCGGCGTTTTATCTGATGGGTTATAGCGCGATGCCGTTTTATCTTTTCTCAGCGCTGTTTTTCTTTATTCCTTTCGCCTTAATGATGGCGGAGATGGGCTCGGCCTATCGTAAGGAAGAGGGCGGGATCTATTCGTGGATGAATCGTAGCGTCGGGCCGCGCTTTGCATTTATTGGCACCTTTATGTGGTTTTCATCCTATGTGGTGTGGATGGTCAGCACCGCGGCGAAAATTTGGGTCCCGTTTTCGACTTTTCTGTTCGGCGCGGATAAAACTCAGAGCTGGGCTTTTGCCGGCTTAACCTCGACGCAAACCGTCGGCGTGCTGGCCGCCTGCTGGATGGTGCTGGTGACGCTGGTGGCGGCGAAAGGGATAAATAAGATTGCCAAAATTACCGCCGTCGGCGGCATCGCGGTGATGTGCCTGAATCTGGTACTGCTGCTGGTGAGCGGGGCGATTCTGCTACTGAACGGCGGCCATTTCGCCCAGCCGCTGGATTTCACCGCGTCGCCGAATCCAGGATATCAATCGGGTCTGGCGATGCTGTCTTTCGTGGTGTTCGCCATTTTCGCCTATGGTGGGATTGAAGCGGTCGGCGGGCTGGTGGATAAAACCGAGAAGCCGGAAAAGAACTTTGCCAAAGGCATTATTATCGCCGCGCTGGTGATTTCGATCGGCTACTCGCTGGCCATCGTGCTGTGGGGCGTCAGCGCCAACTGGCAGCAGGTATTGAGCAACCACAGTACCAACCTCGGCAATATCACCTATGTGTTGATGACCAGCCTTGGCGCAACGCTTGGACAAGCGCTGCATCTGTCGCCGCAGGCGGCGGCGCTGACCGGCGTATGGTTTGCGCGCATTACCGGGTTGTCGATGTTCCTCGCCTATACCGGCGCATTCTTCACCCTGAGCTATTCACCGCTGAAGGCGATTATTCAGGGGACGCCGAAAGCGCTGTGGCCGACGATGATGACCAAAGTCAACGCCAATGGTATGCCGGCTAACGCCATGTGGCTGCAATGCCTGCTGGTGAGTCTGTTTATTCTGCTGGTCTCTTTCGGCGGCGATACCGCCTCGGCGTTTTATAACAAGCTTACGCTGATGGCTAACGTCTCGATGACCTTGCCGTATCTGTTCCTGGCAATCGCGTTTCCGTTCTTTAAGGCCAAAGCTGGCCTCGATCGCCCCTTTGTGATGTTTAAAAGCCGGGTGAGTACGCTGCTGGCAACGATGGTTGTGGTGCTGGTGGTAGCGTTCGCCAATATCTTCACCGTTATTCAGCCGGTGATGGATTCCGGTGACTGGAACAGTACGCTATGGATGGTCGGCGGGCCGATTTTCTTCTCGCTGTTGGCATTAGGGATCTACGAGAACTATCGTCAGAGAACGGCGGTACAGGTAGCCCTGGCGGAGGGTTAAGAAAGAGAATGCCCGGTGAATCGCTCACCGGGCTAGTTAGTGCTTACAAACTTCCTGGGGTACGGCTGCTTTTACCCGCTGAGTTCAGCGGCTGACTGCTGCGCAGACCATCCAGGCTTTCCAGACGCATCTGGAACGGTGGGAACGGCATGTCGATGCCGTGCGCGCGGTAACCGGCAAGAATCAGTTGATGCAGCTCATGACGCAGCGGCATACGGTGGCCCATCTCGGCGGCGTAAATACGCAGCTCGAAAATCTGAATCCCCTGCTGCAGGTCAACGAGAAACGCTTCCGGCGCCGGGGTATCAATCACCAGCGAGCAGCGATGAGCGGCGGTCAACAGAATCTGTGTGACCTCTTCCGTATTGGCCTCCGCGGGCGCCGGGATAGTCAACACCACACGGGTGACCGAATCCGACAGCGACCAGTTGATGAACTGTTCGGTGATGAACGCTTTGTTCGGCACGATGATTTCTTTACGGTCCCAGTCGCTGATGGTGGTGGCGCGGGTATTTATTTTCGTCACGCTACCGGTCAGGCTACGGATAGTGACCGTATCGCCGATACGGATCGGTTTCTCAAACAGGATAATCAGGCCGGAGATAAAGTTGGCGAAGATTTCCTGTAGACCAAAACCTAGACCGACGCTGAGCGCCGCCACCAGCCACTGCAGTTTCGACCACTCAATACCAATCATCGAGAAGCCAACCAGTCCGCCGATCAGCATCAACAGATATTTGGTGATGGTGGTGATGGCGTAGCCGGTACCCGGCGTCAAATCCAGATGTTGCAGAATCGCCAGTTCCAGCAGCGCCGGGAGATTGCGCACCAGCTGGGTGGTGATAATCAGCACCAGAATGGCGATCAATACCGCGCCGAGGGTAATGGGCTCAAGACTTTCGACGCCCTGTACCGTGGAGGTCACGTCCCACAGCGAGATATTTTCGAGGAAGCCGAATGCCGAGTGAATTTCCGACCACAGGATAATCACCGACAGCAGGGCTATCAGCATCAGCAGCGAACGGACCAGGCGCAGGGACTGGGTACTGATGGCGTCGAGGTCGACTTCGCTGACTTCCGCTTCGACCGAGCCTTCGGTGCTGGTGGAGTGGGCGGTATCTTCTTCGCCGCGGGCGCGCTGGGCGAGGATTTCCGCCCGGCGGTGTTTGGCGCGATCGAAGGCCAGACGCCGACGCTGAATCAGCATCCAACGGCGGATGATATGGTAGACCACCAACAGCAGGAACCAGATGGCAACCGAGGTTTCCAGTCGCGCCAGTAGCGCCTGCGAGGTAGCAAGATAGCCCACTGCCGCCGCCAGCATCGCGATCAGCGGCGCGCCGAGCAGCAGGTTCCACAGCAGACGGTTCACCATGTTCTCGCCGTCGCCCGCTTTATCAAGATACAGCGGGATCCCGGCGTGCTTCAGGCTCAAGGTAACCAGCGCCAGCGCGCCGCATATCAGCATGAAGCACAGGCGGCCCAGAGAGGCCGAGAATTCACGGTCGTTGAGATTATCGAACATGATCAGCGCCATAATCAGCGGTACGATCAACCCGATGCTCATCAGGTAGTAACGCATGGCTTTGGCGACGCGGTTGCGCGGCCAGCCGAAGTGGGCGATGAACAATCCATTCGGCCGGGCGAAGGTGGCGCAAATCATCACCACCCATAGTAGCGGCACGGTGGCGGTCACGCCGTCGCCAATGGCGACCGCCAGCGGGAAGGGCCAGGCCGCCTGCAATCCATAGCCGAGCGTCATCCACAATACCGGCAGCGGAGATGCCACCAGAATTGACCAGAACACGGTGCGCAGCGTCAGCCAGAAGTGATCCTGAGTCACCTTTCCAATCCGCGCGCTGGAGCGCTCAAGGAAGCGGGTAAAGTGGCGGCGCGAATAGATACTGAAGCCCACCAGCACCAGCGCGCCAAACAGCGGGAACAGCGTCTCTTTGCTGGTCAGCATCATGACGCTGGCCTTGCCGAGCTGGTTGATGGTATCAAGCGAGATCAGACGACGCAGATCCTGCACCACTTCCAGCGGCCAGGAGAAGCCAATCGGGCTGACGTCCGAGGTCCAGAACAGATAGCGGTGGGTTGCTTCATTAATCTCTTTCAGCGCGTCTTCTAACTGGCCGTTGGCGACCTTCAGTTTCGTCAGTTCGAGCAGCAGGGTATCGCCGCCGCGCAGCAGCGAGTTAAGCAGCTCGCTCTGGGTACGCAGCTGCGCCTGCAGGATGCGGTTTTGTTCCGCGGTAAGCGGTTCGCCGTCGGCCTGGCGAATCAGCCGTAGCTGCGCCTGCTTGCTGAGCAGGTCTTCGTAATGCAAGCGCTGCACGCGCAACTGGGCCGTTTCAGTATCCAGTTGCTGCGGGCGCGGGCGCTCCGGCAGACGGGCGACCTGGGCGCGAAGCGCTTCGCCGAGTAGATTCGATGATCCCAGCCACTGCGACTGTTCGCGTAGGGTGTTCAGCGCCTGGCGCACCTGGAGCGTTTGATTGGTTGCCTGCCGCTGCTGCGAGGCCACCAGATCAAGGCGCTGGACCTGCTGGTTGAGCGCCTGCGATAGCTCGCGGTTAATTTTGAACTGGTCGATGATCCCCGGCGGCAGGTTTTCGCTGTTTTCCGCCAACAGCTCGGTACTCTCCAGCGCCTTTTCCGCTTCGCGTTGGCGCTGGCTGTTCTGCTGATTGCGCAGCGCCTGCAGGTAGGCATCGAGTTGTTCGCTCTGTTTCTGCGCCAGCTCAGAGCGGATGCGCGACAGCTCCTGGCGGTTGTTAGCGGAGAGTTGGGCCAGATCCAGCTCGTCGACCAGCGCTTTCAGACGCGCGGATTCCGCCTGCAGGCCGAGATTTTGCGCCTGCGCCAGCGGCGTATTGCCGGGCTGCGCGCCGACGCGGCGTTCAATTTCGTTAAGCTTGCGGCGGGCGTCGGTTTGCTGTTGAGGCAATTGGTTGAGAGAGTCGGCAATTTCCCGCGCCCGATCCTGCTCCTGCTGCGCCTGGCGGCTGGCTTCCAGAAGCTGGCTGCTGACCTGCAGGATCTCCTGATTCAGCGCGTCGGCGGTGAGGGCGGTAGGTACCTGGTGCGGCGTTTCGCTGACATTCGCTAACTGGGTGCGGAGAGTTTGAAACAGTTTGGGGAAATTATCGATGACATCCTGGTACTGGCGAGCACGCTCAACGGAGGCATTGCGCTCTTCCAGCGCATTCAACGCGGCTTGCAGGACCTCAACGGTTTCAGGCTGGGCGGGTTTCGCCGCCTTCGCCTGTTCCAGTTCCTGGGTGATTTGTTTGACGTCCGGGGCCGTCGCTGCGTACGCCCCGAAGCTGAGGCTCAAGGCCAACAGAAAAGTGTATATCAGGCGCACGGCGTAACCCTTTGTCGTCAGGAATTAACCTTCGTCTTGTTTGTCGTCAACCAGCGGGCTGGCGCGATGTTCGGCGCGGATCTCTTCTTCCGGCAACGGCGCAGGTTCCGCGGATATGTCCGCTTCTACGGCCGCCGCCAGCGGTTCGCCGATTTTGGTGACTGACAGGCTTTGCAGCTGTTCAACCAGCTTCACCTGGCCTGGCGCAAACAGGTTAATTACCGTTGAGCCCAGCTTAAAGCGCCCCATCTCCTGACCCTTCAACAGCGCAACGGAGCCTTCGCTTTCGCCCGCAGGCCAGGTCCAGCGCTTGATAATGCCTTCGCGCGGCGGCGTCACGGTGCCGGACCAGACGGTCTCGATGCTGCCAACAATCGTTGCGCCCACCAGAATCTGCGCCATTGGACCGAATTCAGTATCGAACAGGCAGATGACGCGCTCGTTGCGGGCAAACAGGTTCGGTACGTTTTGCGCCGTCAGGTGGTTGACCGAGAACAGATCGCCCGGAACGTAGATCATCTCGCGCAGGATGCCGTTGCACGGCATATGCACGCGGTGATAATCGCGCGGTGACAGGTAGGTGGTGGCGAAGCTACCGTTACGGAACAGGTCGGCCATCTGGTAGTTACCTGCCAGCAGGGCCTCCAGGGTGTAATTGTGGCCTTTGGCCTGCAGAATTTTGTCATCTTCGATAGCGCCAAGCTGGCTGATAACGCCGTCAGCCGGCATCACCAGTACGTTGGGATCGGTGTTGAGCGGGCGAACGTCATCACGCAGCGGGCGGACGAAGAAGTCGTTGAAGGTGCGGTAAGCGGCGGTATCCGGCTTCTGCGCCTCTTTCATATCGACCTTGTAGTATTTGACGAACAGATCGATAACCAGTTTAGTCAGCCAGCCTGCTCGTTTACTTGCCCCCCAGCCTGCGAGGCGGGTGAGCCACAGTTTAGGCAGAATGTATTGCAGTGAGAGTTTAAACGAGTTTAACAAGGTAGCCTCCAGGCCGTTAATTGTCGTTCCTGACCCCGCTTTGGCGCGGGGTACTGAAAAGGGGGACGATTCTATACGTAAACTTCAGCGAATTGTATCCGCGCCGTCTTGCTGGCAAAGCGAGTACGTATAGCGACGACAGCTTAAATGTCAGTCGTCGGTTGATGAAAAGCTTTTACGCGTTTTTACCTGCACCTGTTCCATACTTTCCAGGATGCGGTGATAGTTGGCGAAACGGCTTTCGGCGATAGCGCCTTTTTCTACCGCTTCGCGAATGGCGCAACCTGGGTCGGTGTCGTGCTTGCAGTCGCGATACTTGCAATGGCCTAAATAATCATGGAATTCGACAAAGCCGTTGGTGATTTGTTCCGCGTCAAGATGCCACAGCCCGAACTCGCGCACGCCCGGGGAGTCGATCACATCGCCGCCGTGCGGGAAGTGATAAAGACGCGCGGCGGTGGTGGTGTGCTGGCCGAGCCCTGACACATCGGAGACGTCGTTCGTCAGGATTTGCTCATCCCGCAGTCCCAGCAGCGTGTTCAGCAGGCTGGATTTACCCACCCCGGACTGGCCGGCAAAGATGCTGATGCGCCCGGTCAGCGCCTCTTCAAGCGGCTTCAGGCCGTCCTGAGTATGGCTGGATACCATCAATACCGGATAACCGATCTGGCGATAGATATCCATCTGCTCGTTGACGAAGGCCATGCCGTCATCGTCCAGCAGGTCTATCTTATTCAGTACCAGTAACGGTTCGATATTCTGCGCTTCGCAGGCCACCAGATAGCGATCGATAATATTGAGCGACAGTTCGGGTAAAATGGCCGAAACCACGACGATTTGGTCGATATTTGCCGCGATAGGCTTCACGCCGTCGTAAAAGTCCGGGCGCGTTAACACCGAGGCGCGTTCATGTACCGCTTCGACGATACCTTTGACGTTGACCCCGTCGGCGGCGTCTTTACCTGGCCGCCAGACCACGCGGTCGCCGGTCACCAGGGAACGAATGGTCCGGCGAATGTTGCAGCGGTGGGTCGTGCCATCCGCGGATTCGACATCGGCATGCATACCAAAACGGCTGATGACGATACCTTCAGAAGGCTCGCCAAACAGGTTGTCATCGTAGTCGGCCTTCTCCGAAGTCGTTTTCAGGCGGCGCTGGTGGTTGGCCTTGACGCGGCGCTGCTGGCCTTTGGAGAGCTTATTTTTACTCAATCGAACTGGCTCCTGGTCGCCCTGATGGGGCAAAACCTCTATGATACACGCTATTTTAGATGAATATAGTCACGCAAGAAGGGTGGAAAATAGCATGAGTGCAGATGAAAACAACCTGATTTGGATCGATCTTGAGATGACGGGGCTGGATCCCGAGCGCGATCGCATTATCGAAATCGCCACCCTGGTCACCGACGCGAATCTTAATATTCTGGCAGAAGGCCCGACCATTGCCGTGCACCAGTCTGATGCTCAGCTGGCGCTAATGGACGAATGGAACGTGCGCACTCATACCGGCAGCGGGCTGGTCGATCGCGTGAAGGCCAGTACCGTGGGCGACCGCGAAGCGGAACTGGCCACTATTGAGTTTCTCAAGCAGTGGGTGCCGGCGGGAAAATCGCCAATTTGCGGCAACAGCATCGGTCAGGACCGCCGCTTCCTGTTCAAATATATGCCGGAACTGGAAGCTTACTTCCATTATCGCTATCTCGACGTCAGCACCCTGAAAGAGCTGGCGCGCCGTTGGAAGCCGGAAATCCTCGATGGCTTTAAAAAGCAGGGCACTCACCAGGCGATGGACGATATCCGCGAATCCGTCGCCGAACTGGCTTACTATCGCGAGCATTTTATTAAGCTCTGAAGCGTAAACGGGGCCGACATGGCCCCGTTCTTTTTGCTGCCTTACTTAAACCATTTCTGTTCCATCTGCCGGAACTCCGGCGACGCCTTCACGGCCTCCAGCGCGTCGTTAATCTGCTTAAGCAATTCCGGGTCGTCTTTGCGTACCGCGATCGCATATTGTTTGCCGTAGTAGGCCGGGTCGGTGGCGCGCTCTTTCATCTCGGCGTAATCAGGATTATCCGCCAGCCACTGGTCCATCGTCGCTAAATCGCCGATCGCGCCGTCGACTTCGCCGCTTTTCAACGCCGCCAGCGCGTCGCTATCGTTGCCAAAGGCGACGGTTTGAATGCCTTTTTGTTTATCGCGTAGATAACGCTGGTGGACGCTACCTTTGACGACGGCGAGCTTTTTACCCTGCAGGTCGGCAAACCCGTGGGCGGCGTCTTTTGCCGTGACTACCACTCCGGAGAGCTCCTGGCGATAAGGTTGGCTGAAGGCAACCTGCTTTTCACGCATCGGCAATACTTCAACGCCGGCAATAATAGCGTCGAACTTTTTAAAGCGTAGCGCCGGGATGAGGGTATCAAAGCGCTGCGGCGTGAATTTGCATTCCGCCTGCATCTGTTTACACAGCGCATTGGCCAAATCAATGTCAAAACCCGTAGGTTGACCTTTGCCTTTGACGGTCTCAAACGGCGGATTGGCGGTTGTGGTGCCAAAATGGAGCGTCTCGGCGGAAGCCGTTCCGATAATCGATGTGGTCAGCAGCAGGACGGAAAGCGCTTTTTTCATTCTGAATCCCTGATAGTCGTCATGGTGGACCTTTTCGCGGATAGCCACCGCGGTGTCATGCGGGCGATTTTGCGCCATTCGCGCGGGGGGAAAAAGATATTTTGCTAATTATGGCGGTTATTTATACAATTCAGTGGGCTGTGTGGCGAGAAAATGTCCATTCAAACAAAAAACGAAAAAAAGTGCTCGCCAGGGGGTTGCAGGTGAATCGAATTCTCGTATAATGCGCCTCCCGTAACGACGCAGAAATGCAAATTACGACGCCATCGAAATATGGCAAAAAAGCAGTAACGCGGGAATAGCTCAGTTGGTAGAGCACGACCTTGCCAAGGTCGGGGTCGCGAGTTCGAGTCTCGTTTCCCGCTCCAAAATTTGAAAGACACACCATACCAAAGCATAGTTTTCAGGTTACCAGCAGGTAAATTGGAAACCGATGTAAGCGGGAATAGCTCAGTTGGTAGAGCACGACCTTGCCAAGGTCGGGGTCGCGAGTTCGAGTCTCGTTTCCCGCTCCAAATTTCTTCCTTTATCCAATTTATCCACAGTGCGAAATCGCGCCGGGGATGATTTTCATTGCCTATCGCAAAATACTGTAAACAGAGTTATCCACAGGCTGTCGTTTGGCTGACTGCGCGACAAATGCTTCACTTTGTAAATAGTATTTTCGTATCTGATTGAAATTTAACATTTAAATTTCATTTCAAACTGTTAATTCGATCACTTGACGTACGTCTGCCCGTTGAAACGCAATGTGTTTTTGTTTTTATTCACAGCCTGTGAATGAATCAGGCGTCGCGCGGCAATCCTTTCTCGACCACCCGGACCAGGCGTAGTTTCTGCGGCAACTGCACTTCGACAACGTTGGCATTTCGCTTTTCGATCTGCTGCGCAACCGCCCATTCAATGTGTTCATCGAGAAGTGGGTGCTCACCTCGGCGACTTTCCAGCGCCGCCAGATTGGCTTCATTCCACGGGGCATTACCGATCGCGACGGCGATATTGCGTAGCCAGCGTAAGTGGCCGATACGGCGTATCGCCGACCCCTCGGTGACTTTCAGGAACCAGGCTTCGCTCCAGGCGAAC
This sequence comes from Klebsiella sp. 141162, assembly GCF_050600755.1. NCBI lineage: Bacteria > Pseudomonadati > Pseudomonadota > Gammaproteobacteria > Enterobacterales > Enterobacteriaceae > Klebsiella > Klebsiella sp. 141162. The sequence goes on from NZ_JAQIRI010000004.1 coordinate 161,903, forward strand.
AGCTCAATCAGCTGCGGCGCATGTAGCGCTTTACGCGGGCTGAAGTCCTCTTCATCGGTAAGCTGCGAAAAACGGTTCCACGGACAAATCAACTGGCAATCATCGCAGCCGTAAATACGGTTGCCGATCAGCGGACGAAATTCTTCCGGGATGGCGCCTTCCAGCTCGATGGTCAGATAAGAGATGCAGCGCCGCGCGTCGACGGTATAGGGCTCGACGATGGCGCCGGTCGGGCAGATAGTCATACAGGCGACACAGCGCCCGCACTCTTCGGCAACCGGCTGGTCTACCGGCAGCGGAAGATCGATGAGCAATTCGCCGAGGAAGAAAAACGATCCGGCGTCGCGGCTTAAGATAAGTGAGTGCTTACCTGTCCAGCCAAGCCCCGCTTTTTCAGCGATGGGCCGCTCCAGGATAGGCGCGGAATCGACAAACGGTCTAAAATTGAGCGAAGCACACTGTTCCTGAATCATCTCGCCAAGTTTTTTCAGGCGGTTACGTAGCAGCTTATGATAATCACGCCCCAGGGCATAACGGCTAACGTAACCCAGCGTGGGATCTTTCAGGGTGCTGGCGAAGGCAGCATTGGCGGGCAGATAGTTCATACGCACGCTAATCACGCGTAGCGTACCGGGCAGCAGTTCATGCGGCCGGGCGCGCATCATGCCGTGGCGAGCCATCCATTCCATTTCGCCATGGTATTGTTTATCCAGCCATGCCTGTAACTTAGGTTCGCTGGCGCTGAGATCGGTATCGGTAATACCAACCTGCTGGAAGCCAAGCTCGGTGCCCCATTGTTTGATTTGTTGCGCTAACTGATTGAGATCGAGGGGCTGTGACATGATGGACCATACAATGACGAAAAACCCTGACAGTATACCACACATCGTGTGGCCAGCGGAGACGCTGCGCCAGGCGGAAAGAGAGGCGGCGGATAGTCTCGGGCTGACGCTTTTTGAACTGATGCGCCGCGCCGGCGAGGCGGCGTTCCAGCTGGCCCGCAGCCTTTATCCCGCCAGCCAGCGCTGGTTAATCCTCTGCGGCCACGGCAATAACGGCGGCGACGGCTACGTGGTCGCGCGGCTGGCGCAGGCGCAGGGCATCGCGGTAACGCTACTGGCGTTGGAAAGCGATAAGCCGCTGCCGGAAGAGGCGCAGGCCGCACGGGAAGAGTGGCTCAATGCCGGCGGCGTCATCCACGCCGCCGATAGCGCCTGGCCGAATGATATCTCATTGATTATTGACGGGCTGCTCGGCACCGGCCTGCATAGCGCGCCGCGCGCTAATGTCGCCGGGCTGATTGAACTGGCGAACGCCTATCCCGCGCCGGTTATTGCGCTTGATATTCCCTCCGGGCTGAACGCGCAAACCGGCGCGACGCCTGGCGCGGCGATCCACGCCGCCCATACCCTGACGTTTATCGCGCTAAAACCCGGTCTGCTGACCGGTAATGCCCGCGACGTTGTCGGGCGCTTACATCATCATGCGCTCGGCCTGGAGCGCTGGCTTGCCGGGCAAAACACCGCTATTCGCCGTTTTTCCGCGGCGCAGCTGGCAGGCTGGCTGCCGCCGCGTCGTCCGACGTCGCATAAAGGTTCGCATGGTCGGCTGGTGATTATTGGCGGCGATCGCGGTACCGCTGGCGCCATTCGTATGGCGGGTGAGGCCGCTCTACGTGCCGGCGCGGGTTTAGTACGCGTGCTGACCAGGGCGGAAAATATCGCGGGCATTGTGACTGCCAGGCCGGAATTGATGGTCCATGAGCTGAACGGTGACTCTCTTAGCGAAAGCCTGGAGTGGGCGGATGTCGTAGCGATTGGTCCCGGTCTTGGGCTAAGCGAGTGGGGTAAAGCGGCGCTGCGACAGGTAGAGAATTTTCGCAAACCGATGGTCTGGGATGCCGACGCGTTGAACCTGCTGGCAATCAATCCCGATAAACGTCACAATCGCGTGTTAACCCCTCATCCTGGCGAAGCCGCCCGTTTATTGAATATCAGCGTGGCAGAAGTTGAAAGCGATCGCTTACATTCTGTACAGCGTCTGGTAAAACGGTATGGCGGCGTGGTGGTGCTAAAAGGCGCAGGAACCGTAGTGGCGAATGACGCGGGCGAAATCGGTATCATTGATGCCGGTAATCCCGGAATGGCCAGCGGCGGGATGGGCGATGTGCTCACCGGCATTATCGCCGCGCTGTTGGGACAGGGGCTGACCCAGTATGATGCCGCTTGCGCAGGCTGCGTGGCGCACGGCGAAGCCGCAGACCGGCTGGCCGCCAGAGATGGTGCCCGCGGGATGCTGGCGACCGATCTTTTTTGCACGCTAAGGCGTGTTGTTAACCCGGATGTGATTGACCTAGACCATGATTAACCGTGTGATTCCTTTACCCGACGAGCAGGCGACATTAGACCTTGGCAACCGCGTAGCGCAGGCCTGTAGCGGCGCGACGGTTATCTATCTGTATGGCGATTTAGGCGCGGGTAAAACCACCTTCAGCCGCGGTTTTCTACAGGCCCTTGGCCACCGCGGCAATGTCAAAAGCCCAACGTATACGCTGGTGGAGCCTTACACCCTCGAAAATCTGATGGTGTATCACTTCGACCTGTACCGCCTGGCGGATCCTGAGGAGCTCGAATTTATGGGGATCCGCGATTACTTCGCTAACGATGCCATCTGCCTGGTGGAATGGCCGCAACAAGGCGCGGGTGTACTGCCTGACCCGGATGTCGAAATTCACCTGGATTACCAGGCGCAAGGGCGTGAGGCGCGCGTAACGGCGGTCTCTTCATTGGGTGAGTCTTTATTGGCGCGTTTAGCCATTTAGCCTAAAGGATGACGGGATGAAGTATCGTATAACCAGTTGGCTGGCCGCCGCTCTGATGCTGTTCGGCACTCAGGCATCCGCGGCAAGTTTATCCGATATCCAGGTCTCAAACGGCGATCGGCAGGCCCGCATAACGCTAAGTTTTGTCGGCGATCCCGAATATTCCTTCACCCCGCAAGGTAAGCGCGTGGTGGCGTTGGATATCAAACAAACCGGGGTGCTTCAGGGGCTGCCGCTGCAGTTTAGCGGTAATAATCTGGTCAAAAGCATTCGCTCCGGCTCGCCTCAGGATACGCAATCTCTGCGTCTGTTGGTCGATCTGACGGAAGATGGTAAAACGCGGGCGGTGAAGCAGCAAAACGGCGCCAACTATACCGTCGTCTTTACCATTAATGCCGATGTGCCGCCGCCACCTCCGCCGCCGCCAGTGGTAGCGAAGCGGGTCGAAGCGCCAGTAGTGTCGCCGCGTCCGAGCGAGCCGCCGCGCAATCCGTTTAAAAGCTCAGGCAGCGACAGAACCACGGTGGTGACCAACAGTCAGCCGGCGATGACCAACAACCAGACTATTACCCGTCCGGCGGCGCGTACCGTCTCTTCTGACGATAAGATTATTATCGCTATTGATGCCGGGCACGGCGGCCAGGATCCTGGCGCTATCGGGCCTGGCGGCACCAAAGAGAAAAACGTCACGATTGCTATCGCTCATAAACTGCGAGCGTTGCTTAACGACGATCCGCAGTTTAAACCGGTGTTGACCCGTAATGGCGACTACTTCATCTCGGTCATGGGGCGTTCGGACGTGGCGCGGAAACAAAACGCTAATTTCCTGGTCTCTATCCATGCCGATGCGGCTCCGAATCGCGACGCGACCGGCGCATCGGTGTGGGTGCTCTCTAACCGCCGCGCTAACAGCGAAATGGCCGGCTGGCTTGAACAGCATGAGAAACAATCGGAACTCCTGGGCGGCGCGGGCGACGTGCTGGCGAATAGCCAGTCGGATCCTTATCTGAGCCAGGCGGTACTGGATTTACAGTTCGGCCATTCCCAGCGCGTCGGTTATGATGTGGCAACCGATGTACTGAGCCAGCTGCAGCGGATCGGCAATCTGCATAAACGCCGTCCGGAGCACGCCAGCCTTGGCGTTCTGCGCTCGCCGGATATTCCGTCGATCCTTGTCGAAACCGGCTTTATCAGTAATAACGGCGAAGAGCGCCTGCTGGGTAGCGATGATTACCAACAGCAGATTGCAGAGGCGATTTATAAAGGGCTGCGTAACTATTATATGCAGCACCCGCTGCAATCAGCGCCGCGCGGCACGGCTGCGCAAACCGCCAGCGCCAGTTCGCCTGGCGGGTCGTTGATTAACTAAGGAGAAGGTCATGCCGATTCAGGTCCTGCCGCCGCAACTCGCCAACCAGATTGCCGCTGGCGAGGTGGTGGAACGTCCGGCGTCGGTAGTGAAAGAGCTGGTCGAAAACAGCCTTGATGCCGGCGCGACCCGTATCGACATTGATATTGAACGCGGCGGCGCGAAGCTTATCCGTATTCGCGATAACGGCTGCGGGATTAAAAAAGACGAACTGGCGCTGGCGCTGGCTCGTCACGCCACCAGTAAAATCGCTTCGCTGGATGACCTTGAGGCGATCATCAGTCTTGGCTTTCGCGGCGAAGCGCTGGCCAGTATCAGTTCCGTCGCTCGCCTGACGCTGACGTCGCGTACCGCGGAGCAGCAGGAAGCCTGGCAGGCCTATGCTGAAGGTCGAGACCAGGCGGTAACGGTGAAACCGGCGGCGCATCCGATTGGCACAACGCTGGAAGTGCTGGATCTGTTTTACAACACCCCCGCGCGGCGTAAGTTCATGCGCACCGAAAAAACCGAGTTTAATCATATTGATGAAATCGTCCGCCGCATCGCGCTGGCGCGTTTTGATGTGACGATTAATCTCAGCCATAACGGCAAAATGATGCGCCAGTATCGTGCCGTGGCGGAAGGCGGCCCGCGCGAGCGCCGCCTCGGCTCGATTTGCGGCGCGGCGTTTCTGGAGCACGCGTTGGCCATTGAGTGGCAGCATGGCGATCTGACGCTGCGCGGCTGGGTTGCCGACCCGTTGCATACTAATCCGGCGTTAGCGGAAATCCAGTACTGTTACGTTAACGGGCGTATGATGCGCGACCGGCTGATCAACCATGCTATTCGCCAGGCCTGTGAAGATAAACTGGGCGCTGACCAGCAGCCGGCGTTTGTGCTGTATCTGGAGATTGACCCGCATCAGGTTGATGTCAACGTGCATCCGGCGAAGCACGAAGTGCGTTTCCATCAATCACGGCTGGTTCATGACTTTATCTATCAGGGCGTACTGAGCGTGCTTCAGCAGCAGCTTGATGCGCCGCTGGCGGAAGAAGACGAAGCGCCCGCGCCGCGGCAGGTGCCGGAGAACCGCGTAGCGGCGGGCGCGAACCATTTCGCTCGCCCATCGCCTGCCCGGGAACCGGCGGCGCCTGGTTATGATACTCGCGCGCCGCGGGAACCTGCCGCCGCCGGCGGCGGCTATAGCTCAGGCGGCGCCAGCTGGCCGCACGCCCAGCCTGGCTATCAGAAACAGCAAGGGGCGCTTTATCGTCAACTGCTGCAAACCCCGGCGTCGGAAAAAAAACAACCTGCGCCGACGCCTGCGGAAAGCCTGGCAGCCCACAGCCAAAGCTTTGGCCGGGTGCTAACTATTATCGGCGGCGATTGCGCGCTGCTTGAGCGCGGCGGCGCATTGGCGTTGCTGGCGCTGCCGGTGGCGGAACGCTGGCTGCGTCAGGCGCAGCTAACGCCGGGCGCGGAAGCGGTTTGCGCGCAGCCGCTGCTTATCCCGCTGCGTCTTAAAGTGAGTGAAGCAGAACGCAAAGCGTTGGAAAAGGCGCAGCCGGCGCTGGCGGAATTGGGTATCGATTTACAAGCAGATTCCCAGCACGTGACGGTCCGCGCGGTGCCTTTACCCTTAAGACAACAAAATTTACAAATCTTGATTCCTGAACTGATAGGCTACCTGGCGCAGCTAACGGCATTCGACGTCGGCGACATCGCCCAATGGACAGCGCGTAATCTGGCGAGCGAGCACGCGCAGTGGAGCATGGCGCAGGCGATTTCGGTTCTGGCGGACGTTGAGCGTTTATGTCCGCAGCTGATTAAAGCGCCGCCGGGTGGTCTGTTACAACCTGTTGATTTACATTCGGCAATGACAGCCCTGAAAGATGAGTGATGTAACTGAGGCGAGCCTGCCTAAGGCAATTTTTTTAATGGGGCCGACGGCCTCCGGTAAAACCGCATTAGCTATCGCCTTGCGTAAAGTTTTGCCCGTAGAGTTGATTAGCGTCGATTCCGCCCTCATCTATCGAGGAATGGATATCGGCACGGCCAAACCCGATGCCGCGGAGCTTAGCGCTGCGCCGCATCGGTTGCTGGATATTCTTGATCCGGCAGAGTCGTATTCGGCGGCGGATTTTCGTCGCGATGCGTTGGCGGAAATGGCGGATATCGTCGCCGCCGGACGCATCCCGCTGTTGGTCGGCGGGACGATGTTGTACTTCAAAGCGTTGTTGGAAGGGTTATCGCCGCTGCCTTCGGCGGATCCCGCAGTCAGGGCCAGAATTGAGCAACAAGCGGCAGAGCAGGGGTGGCACGCATTGCACCGGCAGTTACAGGAGATCGATCCCGTGGCCGCCGCGCGTATTCATCCAAATGATCCGCAAAGACTTTCCCGAGCACTGGAAGTTTTTTTCATTTCGGGTAAAACTTTAACTGAACTGACGCAAACGTCAGGAGAGGCTCTGCCGTATCAGGTGCATCAGTTCGCCATCGCCCCGGCGAGCCGTGAACTGCTACATCAACGCATTGAGCAGCGTTTTCATCAGATGTTGGCTTCAGGTTTTGAAGCAGAAGTGCGGGCGCTATTTGCCCGTGGAGATTTGCATACGGATATGCCTTCCATTCGTTGTGTCGGATACCGCCAGATGTGGTCATACCTTGAAGGCGAGGTCCCGTATGATGAAATGGTTTATCGAGGTGTTTGCGCGACGAGACAGTTAGCTAAACGTCAGGTCACCTGGCTGCGCGGTTGGGAAGATGTTCACTGGTTAGACAGTGAGCAACCTGAACAAGCGCTCAACAAAGTATTACAGGTTGTTGGTGCTAGCCAGAACTGAACGTGTACAATTGAACGGTATCGTGCGTAATTTTTTTTAAGAATCGTAAGGTTCTGAGTACAAAACAAGCATACATATAAGGAAAAGAGAGAATGGCTAAGGGGCAATCTTTACAAGATCCGTTCCTGAACGCTTTGCGTCGGGAACGTGTTCCGGTTTCTATTTATTTGGTGAATGGTATTAAGCTGCAAGGGCAAATTGAGTCTTTCGATCAGTTCGTGATCCTGTTGAAGAACACGGTCAGTCAGATGGTCTATAAGCACGCAATTTCTACTGTTGTCCCGTCCCGCCCGGTGTCTCACCACAGCAATAATGCTGGCGGCGGTGCAAGCAACTATCACCACGGTGGTAGCGCGCAAGGTTCTTCTGCGCCGCAGCAAGACAGCGACGACGCCGAATAAGGCTAATGCTGTTTTTCCACGTCGGGGAGCCAGGTTTTCTGCGTTCCCCGCTGGTATTTTATAAGGGGTTTACGCTTGTTTGACCGTTATGATGCCGGTGAGCAGGCGGTACTGGTACACATCTATTTTTCGCAAGACAAAGATATGGAGGATCTCCAGGAGTTTGAATCCCTGGTCTCTTCCGCCGGTGTCGAAGCAATGCAGGTGATTACCGGTAGCCGTAAAGCACCGCACCCGAAGTATTTTGTAGGTGAAGGTAAGGCTGTTGAAATTGCGGAAGCCGTAAAAGCGACCGGCGCCTCGGTCGTGCTGTTCGATCATGCCTTGAGTCCGGCCCAGGAACGTAACCTGGAGCAGCTATGCGAATGCCGGGTTATCGATCGCACCGGTCTGATTTTAGATATTTTTGCCCAGCGAGCGCGTACCCACGAAGGGAAACTGCAGGTTGAGCTGGCGCAGCTGCGCCATCTGGCCACGCGTCTGGTACGCGGCTGGACCCACCTTGAAAGGCAGAAGGGCGGGATTGGTTTGCGCGGACCGGGTGAAACCCAGCTCGAAACCGACCGTCGATTGCTGCGTAACCGTATTATGCAGATCCTGTCGCGACTGGAAAAAGTAGAAAAACAGCGCGAGCAAGGTCGGCGGTCACGCGCCAAGGCCGATATCCCTACCGTCTCGCTGGTGGGATATACCAACGCCGGAAAATCAACGCTGTTCAACCAGATAACCGAAGCGGAAGTCTATGCCGCGGACCAACTGTTCGCCACCCTGGACCCGACGCTGCGCCGTATTAACGTCACCGACGTCGGCGAAACGGTACTGGCAGACACCGTAGGCTTTATTCGTCATCTGCCGCACGACCTGGTGGCGGCGTTTAAAGCGACGCTGCAGGAGACGCGTCAGGCGACGCTGCTGCTGCACGTCATTGATGCCGCGGATGTCCGCGTGCAGGAAAATATTGATGCAGTAAATACGGTCCTTGCGGAAATCGAGGCCGATGAAATTCCGTCATTGCTGGTGATGAACAAAATCGATGTGCTTGACGATTTTGAACCGCGCATCGATCGGGATGAAGAGAATAAACCGATTCGGGTCTGGCTCTCCGCCCAGACCGGGATTGGCGTACCACTGCTTTTCCAGGCGTTAACAGAGCGTCTTTCCGGCGAAGTGGCGCAGCATACGCTGCGCTTACCGCCGCAGGAAGGTCGCCTGAGAAGCCGTTTCTATCAGCTTCAGGCGATAGAAAAAGAGTGGATGGAGGATGACGGCAGCGTAAGCCTGCAAGTGCGCATGCCCATCGTGGACTGGCGTCGCCTCTGCAAACAAGAGCCTGCGTTGGTCGACTACGTGGTTTGACCTGGCCTGAAGATATTAACCCCTGTGGGGATATCAAAAACAAATATGGAGCATATACATGGCGTGGAATCAGCCCGGTAATAACGGACAGGACCGCGACCCGTGGGGAAGCAGCAAAAATGGCGGCAACTCTGAGGGAAATGGCAACAAAGGCGGTCGCGAGCAGGGGCCGCCCGATCTGGATGATATCTTCCGCAAGTTAAGCAAAAAACTTGGCGGTCTCGGCGGCGGTAAAGGCGGCCAGGGTGGCGGTAATGTGACTCAGGGCCCGCGCGGTCCGATGGGTGGGCGCATTGTCGGCATCGTTGCTGCAGCGGCGGTGATTATCTGGGCAGCCAGCGGTTTCTATACCATCAAGGAAGCGGAACGTGGTGTGGTGACACGCTTTGGCAAGTTCAGTCATCTGGTTGAGCCAGGTCTGAACTGGAAGCCAACCTTTGTCGATAATGTGCAAGCGGTGAACGTCGAGTCGGTTCGCGAACTGGCAGCGTCCGGCGTCATGCTGACTTCCGATGAGAACGTCGTGCGCGTTGAGATGAACGTACAGTACCGTGTGACCGATCCGGAGCGCTACCTGTTTAGCGTGACCAGCGCCGACGATAGTCTGCGTCAGGCCACCGACAGCGCTCTGCGCGGCGTCATTGGTAAGTACACCATGGATCGTATCCTGACCGAAGGTCGTACCGTTATCCGTAGCGATACCCAGCGCGAGCTGGAAGAGACCATTCGTCCGTACAACATGGGTATCACCCTGCTGGACGTCAACTTCCAGACGGCGCGTCCGCCGGAAGAGGTGAAGGCCGCGTTTGATGATGCCATTGCCGCGCGTGAGAACGAGCAGCAGTACATCCGCGAAGCGGAAGCCTATACCAACGAAGTTCAGCCGCGTGCTAACGGTCAGGCGCAGCGTATCCTCGAAGAGGCGCGTGCGTATAAAACCCAGACCGTACTGGAAGCGCAGGGTGAAGTCGCTCGCTTTGCGAAGATCCTGCCGGAATATAAAGCCGCGCCGGAAATTACCCGCGAGCGTCTGTATATCGAAACCATGGAAAAAGTGCTGAGCCATACCCGCAAAGTGCTGGTTAATGACAGCAAGGGCGGCAACCTGATGGTTCTGCCATTGGATCAGATGCTGAAAGGCGCCACCGGCGCGCCGGCAAAGAGCGATAGCAGTGGCGCAAGCGATCTGCTGCGCCTGCCGCCTGCGTCCAGCTCAAGCAGCGCCAGCACCTCATCAACCTCGAGTTCAACCGGGGGTACCATTATGGACCAACGCCGCGCCAACGCGCAGCGTAACGACTACCAGCGTCAGGGGGAATAACGATGCGTAAATCTGTTATCGCGATCATTGTCGTCGTGCTGGTAGTGCTCTACATGTCTGTCTTCGTGGTGAAAGAAGGCGAGCGTGGCATTACGCTGCGCTTCGGCAAAGTTCTGCGCGACGATGAGAACAAGCCGCTGGTGTATGCGCCGGGTCTGCACTTCAAGATCCCGTTTATTGAGTCCGTGAAAATGCTGGATGCGCGTATCCAGACCATGGACAACCAGGCTGACCGCTTTGTTACCAAAGAGAAGAAAGATCTGATCGTCGACTCCTATATCAAGTGGCGCATCAGTGACTTCAGTCGTTACTATCTGGCGACCGGCGGCGGCGACGTCTCCCAGGCCGAAGTTCTGCTGAAGCGTAAGTTCTCTGACCGTCTGCGCTCTGAGATTGGTCGTCTGGACGTGAAAGACATCGTGACTGATTCCCGCGGTCGTTTGACCCTGGAGGTGCGTGATGCGCTGAACTCCGGTTCTGCTGGTACAGAAGATGAAGTCTCGACGCCGGCAGCCGATGACGCTATCGCTAAAGCGGCAGAGCGTGTAGAAGCTGAAACTAACGGTAAGGTACAGGTGATCAACCCGAACAGTATGGCGGCGCTGGGTATTGAAGTCGTTGACGTACGTATCAAGCAGATCAACCTGCCGGCTGAAGTGTCTGAAGCGATCTACAACCGTATGCGCGCCGAGCGTGAAGCGGTTGCTCGTCGCCATCGTTCACAAGGTCAGGAAGAAGCGGAAAAACTGCGCGCTACCGCGGACTATGAAGTGACCAAGACCCTGGCGGAAGCCGAGCGTCAAGGGCGTATTCTGCGCGGTGAAGGCGATGCCGAGTCGGCAAAACTGTTTGCCGATGCATTCAGTCAGGATCCGGGCTTCTATGCCTTTATCCGTAGCCTGCGCGCCTATGAGAAGAGTTTCCAGAGCAACCAGGACGTGATGGTCCTCAGCCCGGATAGCGATTTCTTCCGTTACATGAAGTCACCGGATTCCGTGCGTAAATAAGCCGGGCCAGTGTGAAATCAGAAGGCGCCTTGCAAGAGGCGCCTTTTTTTATGCCATAGATTGTGATTTTTCTCTCAGCTAGTGGTTTCATATTGCCTGTGAAATGCCGGAGAATGTGAAGAAAGAAAAAGGGTTTGCGGTAATACTCACCGGCGCCAACTGGCGGCGGTTTTGTTTTTCTATAAGGGTCATCAATAATGAATGCAACAATTTGGCTGGCACTGGCGCTGGTTTTAGTTCTCGAAGGTCTTGGCCCACTGCTTTATCCCCGCGCCTGGCGCAAGATGGTAGCGACAATGAGCCAACTGCCGGATAATTTATTGCGTCGCTTTGGCGGCGGTCTTGTGGTGGCTGGCATTGTCATCTACTACATGTTGAGGAAATCGATTGGCTGATCAAAAAATAATCGGATTAACCTCATTTTGAGTGCAAAAAGTGCTGTAACTCTGAAAAAGCGATGGTAGAATCCATTTTTAAGCAAACGGTGATTTTGAAAAAATGGGTAACAACGTCGTCGTACTGGGCACCCAATGGGGTGACGAAGGTAAAGGGAAGATCGTCGATCTCCTGACAGAACGGGCTAAATATGTTGTGCGCTACCAGGGTGGCCATAACGCAGGCCATACTCTCGTAATCAACGGTGAAAAAACCGTCCTCCATCTTATTCCATCAGGTATTCTCCGTGAGAATGTAACCAGCATCATCGGAAACGGTGTTGTGCTGTCTCCGGCTGCGCTGATGAAAGAGATGAAAGGTCTGGAAGACCGTGGTATCCCTGTTCGTGAGCGTCTGCTGCTCTCTGAAGCCTGCCCGCTTATTCTCGATTATCACGTCGCGCTGGACGTAGCGCGTGAAAAAGCGCGTGGCGCGAAAGCTATCGGTACGACCGGTCGCGGTATCGGCCCGGCTTACGAAGATAAAGTCGCCCGTCGCGGCCTGCGCGTTGGCGACCTGTTTGATAAAGCCACCTTCGCTGACAAACTGAAAGAAGTGATGGAATATCACAACTTCCAGTTGGTGAACTTCTATAAAGCAGAAGCGGTTGACTACCAGAAAGTGCTGGACGATGTGATGGCGATTGCCGACATCCTCACCAGCATGGTCGTTGACGTTTCCGATCTGCTCGATCAGGCGCGTCAGCGCGGCGACTTCGTAATGTTCGAAGGCGCGCAGGGCACGCTGCTGGATATCGACCACGGTACCTATCCGTACGTAACTTCCTCCAACACCACCGCGGGTGGCGTGGCGACCGGTTCCGGCCTGGGCCCGCGTTATGTGGATTACGTTCTGGGTATCATCAAAGCTTACTCGACTCGCGTAGGCGCGGGCCCGTTCCCGACCGAGCTGTTTGATGAAACCGGCGAGTTCCTGTGCAAGCAGGGTAACGAATTCGGCGCCACTACCGGCCGTCGTCGTCGTACCGGCTGGCTGGACGCTGTCGCGGTACGCCGTGCGGTGCAGATTAACTCCCTGTCCGGCTTCTGCCTGACCAAACTGGACGTCCTTGACGGCCTGAAAGAAGTTAAAATCTGCGTCGGTTACCGTATGCCGGACGGCCGTGAAGTGACCACCACTCCGCTGGCTGCCGACAACTGGGAAGGTATCGAGCCTATCTACGAAACCATGCCGGGCTGGTCCGAAACTACCTTCGGCGTGAAAGAGCGTAGCGGCCTGCCGCAGGCAGCGCTGAACTACATCGCGCGTATTGAAGAGCTGACCGGCGTGCCGGTTGATATCATCTCTACCGGTCCTGACCGTACTGAGACTATGATTCTGCGCGATCCGTTCGACGCGTAATCATCATCCAGGGGCGCCGTTCGGGCGCCCTTGTTTTTGCAGTTCGCCCGCCCCATTTCAAATAAATTAGCGGCCTGAGCGCTGGCTGGTTTATCATCAATAGAGTTAATACCCGCGGATTCACCGCTTTCCCCTTACCCTGAGGTTGATGTGCAGTTAACGAGTTTCACCGATTACGGATTACGCGCGCTGATTTACATGGCGTCGTTGCCGGATGACCGAATGACCAGTATTTCCGAGGTGACGGATGTCTATGGCGTTTCCCGTAATCATATGGTCAAAATAATCAATCAGTTAAGCCGTGTTGGCTATGTGACGGCCGTGCGGGGAAAGAATGGGGGGATTCGCCTTGGCAAGCCGGCTAAAATGATTCGCGTGGGTGATGTTGTGCGCGATCTTGAGCCGCTATCGCTGGTGAATTGCAGCAGCGAATTTTGCCACATTACTCCCGCTTGCCGCCTGAAACAGGCACTTGCCGAAGCCGCGCAAAGTTTCCTGAAGGAACTGGATAACTACACGCTGGCCGATTTGGTTGAAAAGAATCAACCGCTATATAAATTATTACTGGTGGAAGAAAAGCGCTGAATGATTTGCGCCGCAGCGTAAAGAGAACCCACAAAGCGGCGGCGTAAAACGCAGTCAGACTTTCATCGGAGATGACAACGGAGGAACCGATATGTCACAAGACCCATTCCAGGAACGCGAAGCTGAGAAGTACGCGAATCCCATCCCGAGCCGGGAATTTATCCTCGAACATTTAACCAAACGTGAAAAACCGGCCAGCCGCGACGAGCTGGCGATTGAGTTAAATATTGAGGGCGAAGAACAAACTGAAGCGCTGCGTCGCCGCCTGCGGGCAATGGAACGCGATGGCCAGCTGGTCTTTACTCGCCGTCAGTGTTATGCGCTGCCGGAACGTCTCGATTTAGTCAAAGGCGTCGTTATTGGCCACCGCGACGGCTACGGCTTTTTACGCGTCGAAGGGCGCAAAGACGACCTGTATCTTTCATCTGAGCAGATGAAAATGTGTATTCATGGCGATCAGGTGCTGGCCCAGCCGCTGGGCGCGGACCGTAAGGGCCGTCGCGAAGCGCGCATCGTTCGCGTGCTGGTGCCGAAAACCAGCCAGATCGTCGGCCGTTACTTCACCGATGCCGGCGTGGGCTTCGTGGTGCCGGACGACAGCCGTCTAAGCTTCGATATCCTGATCCCTCCTGAAGAGATCATGGGCGCCCGCATGGGTTACGTGGTGGTGGTCGAACTGACCCAGCGTCCAACCCGTCGTACCAAGGCGGTCGGCAAAATAGTTGAAGTGCTGGGCGACAATATGGGCACCGGCATGGCCGTTGATATGGCGCTGCGTACCCATGAGATCCCTTACGTTTGGCCGCCGGCGGTGGAAAAACAGGTCTCCGGCCTCAAAGAGCAGGTGCCGGAAGAGGCGAAAGCCGGGCGCGTTGATTTGCGCTCTCTACCGCTGGTTACTATTGACGGCGAAGATGCCCGCGACTTTGATGACGCGGTGTACTGCGAGAAAAAACGCGGCGGCGGCTGGCGTCTATGGGTGGCTATCGCCGACGTGAGCTATTACGTGCGCCCCGGTACGCCGCTGGACGGCGAAGCGCGCAGCCGCGGGACGTCAGTCTACTTCCCTTCGCAGGTCGTACCGATGCTGCCGGAAGTGCTGTCCAACGGCCTGTGCTCGCTGAATCCGCAGGTCGATCGCCTGTGTATGGTCTGCGAAATGACGATCTCGTCAAAAGGTCGCCTGACCGGCTTTAAATTCTATGAAGCGGTGATGAGCTCTCACGCCCGTCTGACCTACACCAAGGTTTGGCATATGCTGCAGGGCGATCAAGAGCTGCGCGAACACTACGCGCCGCTGGTGAAGCATATTGAAGAGCTGCATAACCTCTATAAGGTGCTGGATGGCGCCCGTGAAGAGCGCGGCGGTATCTCATTTGAAAGTGAAGAAGCTAAATTCATCTTCAACGCCGAGCGTCGTATCGAGCGTATCGAACAGACTCAGCGTAACGATGCGCACAAGCTGATCGAAGAGTGCATGATTCTGGCGAACATCTCCGCGGCGCGTTTCGTTGAGAAAGCGCAGGAGCCAGCGCTGTTCCGTATTCACGATAAGCCAAGCACCGAAGCGATTACCGCCTTCCGCACCGTGCTGGCGGAGCTGGGGCTGGAGCTGCCGGGCGGCAACAAACCGGAGCCGCGCGATTACGCCGAGCTGCTGACTTCCATCGCCGATCGCCCGGATGCGGAAATGCTGCAGACGATGCTGCTGCGTTCCATGAAGCAGGCGGTCTACGATCCGGAAAACCGCGGCCACTTCGGCCTGGCGCTGCAGTCATACGCGCACTTCACCTCGCCGATCCGTCGTTATCCTGACCTGTCGCTGCATCGCGCTATTAAGTATTTACTGGCGAAAGAGCAGGGACATAAAGGCAATAGCACCGAGACCGGCGGTTGGCACTACAGCATGGAAGAGATGCTGCAGCTGGGCGAGCACTGCTCGATGACCGAGCGCCGCGCCGATGAAGCGACGCGCGAAGTGTCAGACTGGCTGAAGTGCGACTTCATGCAGGATCAGGTGGGCAACACCTTCTCCGGCGTGATCGCAAGCGTCACCGGCTTTGGCTTCTTCGTCCGCCTGAACGATCTGTTTATCGATGGTCTGGTACATGTCTCCTCATTGGATAATGACTACTATCGCTTCGACCAGGTCGGGCAGCGGCTGATCGGCGAGTCCGGCGGCCAGACTTACCGCCTGGGCGACCGCGTGGAAGTGCGCGTCGAAGCGGTCAATATGGATGAGCGTAAGATTGATTTCAGCCTGATTTCCAGCGAACGCGGTCCGCGTAATGTTGGCAAAACCGCACGCGAAAAAGCGAAGAAGGGCGCGCCGGGTAAAAACGGCGGCGGCCGTCGTCGTCAGGTAGGCAAGCAGGTAAACTTCGAGCCGGATAGCGCCTTCCGTAAGGAAAAAGAGAAAGCTAAAGCCAAACCGAAAGGCGAAAAGAAAGCGAAAAAACCGTCGGCGAAAACGCAGAAAATCGCCGCGGCAACCAAAGCCAAGCGCGCGGCGAAAAAGAAGATCGCCGAGTGATTGACGTCCCTTCGCCCTGAAGTCTGCTGGCGCAGAGCGGGGTGAAGGGAACGGATAACAGAACCTAAAACGAGTACATCAATGAGTGAAATGATTTACGGCATCCATGCGGTGCAGGCACTGCTGGAACGCGCCCCTGAGCGTTTTCAGGAAGTTTTTATTCTGAAAGGCCGTGAGGATAAGCGTCTGCTGCCGCTGATCCATGCCCTTGAAGCGCAGGGCGTGGTGATTCAGGTTGCCAGCCGCCAGTTCCTCGATGAGAAAAGCGAAGGCGCGGTGCATCAGGGCATCATTGCCCGCGTGAAGCCGGGACGTCAGTATCAGGAAAACGATCTGCCGGATCTGCTGGCGCAGTTCGATCAACCGTTCCTGCTGATCCTCGACGGCGTCACCGATCCGCACAACCTCGGCGCCTGCCTGCGTAGCGCCGACGCCGCAGGCGTGCATGCGGTGATCGTGCCGCGCGATCGTTCCGCTCAGCTCAACGCTACGGCGAAAAAAGTCGCCTGCGGCGCGGCGGAAAGCGTGCCGCTGATCCGCGTCACCAATCTGGCGCGTACTATGCGTCTGCTGCAGGAAGAAAACGTGTGGATTGTCGGTACCGCCGGCGAAGCCGACCATACGCTGTACCAGAGCAAAATGACCGGCCCGATGGCGCTGGTGATGGGCGCGGAAGGTGAAGGTATGCGTCGTTTGACCCGCGAGCATTGTGATGAACTGATCAGCATCCCGATGGCGGGTAGCGTCTCTTCGCTGAACGTCTCTGTCGCCACCGGTATCTGCCTGTTTGAAGCGGTGCGCCAGCGCAGCTAAGCCGCCGCTGGCGCGGCGGGTTAGTCGTCCAGCGCGCGCAGATGGTCGTTCTTATTGAGCGTCATTAGCGCGGCAATACTGACGACGGCCGTCGCCATCACGTAGTACGCCGGAATGTCCAGATTACCGGTCTGTTTAATCAGGCCGGTAATAATCAATCCGGCGCAGCCGGAAAACACGGCATTTGATAGCGAATAGGCTAACCCCAGCCCGGTATAACGCACCCTGGTAGGGAACATCTCCGCCAGCATCGCCGGCCCAGGCCCGGCCAGAATCCCCACCAGTCCACCCGCAATCAGCACCACGATACCTTTCACCAGCAGCGTGCTGCTTTCCGCCTGCAATATTTTCAGCAGCGGCAGCGCCAGTACCAGCAGCAATACCGCAGCCGCGACCATCACCCGCCGACGTCCCCACTGATCGCTGAGCATCCCGGCAGGCAAGATGGTGATGGCGAAGCCAATGTTGGAGATCACCGCAATCAGCAGCGCCTGATTAAAACCGGTGTGCAGCGCGGACTGGAGGTACGAGGGCATGATCACCAGGTAGGTATAACCCGCCGCCGACCATACCATCAGCCGGCCAATGCCGGTGAAAATCGCTTTGAGCGTCTGGCGCCAACTGGCGCGGGTTTCCGCAGGCGGCGTAGTCTGCTGCTGGCGTAAAAAGCCCGGCGTCTCTTCCATTTTAACGCGTAGCCATAGCGCAACGATGCCCATCGGTATGGCGAGGAAAAAGGGAATTCGCCAGCCCCAGTCATGCAGCGCTTCGGGGCTCAGTACGGCGGAAATCAGCGCGACCACGCCTGCGCCTGCCAGCAACCCTAATGCCACGGTAAAAGATTGCCATGCGCCATACAGACCGCGTTTACCTTTAGGGGCGAACTCGGTCATCAGCGATACCGCTCCTCCATACTCGCCGCCGGCAAACAACCCCTGCAGAATACGTAATCCGGTCAGAAGGAGTGGCGCCGCAATACCGATGCTGGCGTAAACCGGTACCAGCCCGATTGCCGTGGTGGCGAGCGTCATCAGTACCAACACGATAATCAGCGTCGGCTTGCGGCCAATACGATCGCCGAGACGGCCAAAAACGATGGCGCCCAGCGGGCGAAAGAAGAACGCAATCGCGAAAGAGGCGTAAGTCAGAATCAGCCCGGTCAGCGGCGCTTCCCCGTTCAACTGGAAGAAGTTTTTTGCAATTACGGTCGCCAGAAAGCCATAGACCGCAAACTCGTACCATTCAATAAAGTTACCGATAGAACCGGCGATCAGCGCGCGTTTTTGCGCCGCTGATGTTGTGCTGGCGGTGTGCATAGGAAGCCCCGACTGATACAAAACAGTAACGAATGAATAAATTATTCCATACATTTTTCCTGAGGAAATTTTAAATTCTTATGCCTGTGATGGGCTTCACGAAGGCGTAGCGGTTTTTTTGTGACCGTCTATGCGGGCGACCATACTTACTGTCAGAGCCATTGACGGAGGGAGACATCATGCACTGGCAAACGCATACCGTATTCAATCAACCGACGCCGCTGTGTAACAGCAATCTGTTTTTGTCCGATACCGCGCTTTGTGAGGCGGTAGTGCGTGAAGGCGCCGGTTGGGATGGCGATCTGCTCGCCAGCATCGGCCAACAGTTGGGCACGGCGGAATCGCTGGAGCTGGGGCGACTGGCGAATAGCAACCCGCCAGAACTATTACGCTATGACGCCACCGGCGCCCGGCTGGATGACGTGCGGTTTCATCCCGCCTGGCATTTGCTGATGCAGGGACTGTGCGCCAACCGGGTGCATAATCTCGCCTGGCAGGAAGACGCCCGCGCGGGTTCATTTGTTGCCCGTACCGCCCGCTTTATGCTGCATGCCCAGGTGGAGGCGGGAACGTTATGCCCGATAACCATGACCTTCGCCGCAACGCCGCTGCTGCAGCGCGCGTTACCTGCGGTGTTCAGCGATTGGTTGCCGCCATTACTCAGCGATCGCTATGACCCGCATCTCGCACCGGGCGATCAGAAACGTGGATTGCTGATTGGCATGGGAATGACCGAAAAACAGGGCGGTTCGGATGTGCTCAGCAATACCACCCGAGCGGAAAAAACGGCGGAAGGATTCTATCGGCTGGTGGGCCATAAATGGTTCTTCTCGGTGCCGCAGAGCGATGCGCATCTGGTATTAGGCCAGACGCCGGGCGGGCTCTCCTGCTTCTTTGTGCCGCGCTTTTTACCCGATGGCCAACGCAATGGCGTGCGCCTGGAGAGGTTGAAAGATAAATTAGGTAACCGCTCTAACGCCAGTAGCGAAGCCGAATTCTTTGACGCCTGCGGGTGGCTGATAGGCGAAGAGGGCGACGGCGTGCGGCAAATTCTCAAGATGGGCGCGCTGACCCGCTTCGACTGCGCGGCCGGCAGCCATGCCCTGATGCGCCGCGCATACTCGGTGGCGCTGTACCATGCGCTGCAGCGTCAGGCGTTCGGCAAGAATCTGGCCGATCAGCCGATGATGCGTCAGGTGCTGGGCCAGATGGCGCTGCGTCTTGAAGGACAAACCGCTTTTCTGTTCCGTCTGGCTCGCGCCTGGGATCGGCGCGACGATGCGCATGAAGTGCTATGGGCTCGTTTATTTACCCCGGCCGCCAAGTTTGCTATCTGTCGCGCCGGTATACCGTTTGTCGCCGAGGCGATGGAAGTGCTGGGCGGTATCGGTTATTGCGAAGAGAGCGAACTCCCGCGCTTATACCGTGAGATGCCGGTGAATAGTATCTGGGAAGGTTCCGGCAATATTATGTGCCTCGACGTAATGCGGGTGCTTGGCAAGCAGCCGGCGGCGTTAGAAATGCTGGCGGCGGAGTGCGCTGAGGTCAAGGGGCAGAACCGGCATTATGACCGCGCGTGGCGACAGCTTCAGCAACTCTTGCGGCGGCCGGTTGAGGCGCAGGGACGAGAAATAGCGCGTCTGGTGTATTGCCTGGGGGCGGGGGCGCAGATGCTGCGCTTTGCATCGCCGCCGCTGGCCCAGGCGTGGTGCCGGATGATGCTGGATCCGCGAGGAGGTATCCGCCTGGACGCTCAACTGCTGGACGATGCGCTGCTACGGGCGATGGGGCGCGGACGACAGCCGTCTCAGGCGTAGAGAATGGCCTGCACTCGCCAGCTATCCGGCTGCGGCTCTTCATACATCTGAACGATACGATACCAGGAAGCGCCCTGCTCATCGGCTTTTACGGCAATGGCATGCTCGACATCCTGCTGACTGCCGGAGATATTATTGACGGAAATCAGACCAATTTCGTTCAGGCCAGTGACGCAATCCGCACTGGCGAATTCGGCTGACTGAGCGGAAGTATTGGCCGTCGCGGTAGTCAGCAACAGGCTGGGTAAGGTCAGTGATCGTTTCATCGTCAGCTCCATTTCACGTAATCCCGAGGGCAGTCCGTTTGCTAACGTTCTGCCAAAAAGGCTGGCCGAACGTTATTATGCGCAGGAGAACGTGAATGGACGCAAAGCAGTGTAAAGCTGGTTAAAAACGCATCACACCGCTATTTTTGATACAGAATCGCTTGCGAATACCACTGGCCGGGAACCATGGTGTCATCGATCATAACGATGACGTAGTAATCCGCTTTTGCGGCTTCTGCTTTGGCTTTCAACGCGGTCTCGACATCCATCGGCGAACCGTACATCAGCACGCTGACGGTACCTATCTTTTGCAGGCCCTCAGTCTGATTGCGACGAATTTCCTGCGGATGATCGCTTGCCGGCGGCGGCGCCTCCGGCGTACCCTGCAGGACGCTACATCCGCTTAAGGCGAGAGCCAGTAACCACGGTGTAAACCTACGCATGACCATATCTCGTTTCCTGATAGTGATAGTGTAGTGGTAGCCTGAACATCATTTCTGGGGAATGTTCCCGAATTGTTATCTATCGCGCGATTTTCGAATGAAAATGTTATGAAAGCGTAACCGAGCTCTCAACATTATAAATCGTGCTCAACGCAAAGCTTTGACGAATGTTTTGGTGCGAGACGCCGTGCCACTATAAAGAAGGAGACGATAGTTGATTACACTCGAAATGCGCAATCTGGCAGGCGGTGAAGCGAT
Organism: Klebsiella sp. 141162; assembly: GCF_050600755.1. Classification (NCBI taxonomy): domain Bacteria; kingdom Pseudomonadati; phylum Pseudomonadota; class Gammaproteobacteria; order Enterobacterales; family Enterobacteriaceae; genus Klebsiella; species Klebsiella sp. 141162. The sequence goes on from NZ_JAQIRI010000004.1 coordinate 182,828, forward strand.
CCATGCCTGTCCGGCTGGGATGGCGGATAAGCCTCTGCCGGTTATCGTCTTCTATCACGGTTTTACCTCTTCCAGGCTGGTCTACAGCTACTTCGCCGTCGCGCTGGCCGAAGCCGGGTTCCGGGTGATTATGCCGGATGCCGCCGAACATGGCGCGCGTTTTCGCGGCGACGAGGAGGGGCGAATGCAGCGTTTTTGGCCGATCCTGCGACAGAATTTTCTTGAATTTCCCGCCCTGCGAGACGCGATTATCGCAGAGGGATGGCTTGAAGATGAACGGCTGGCGGTGGCCGGCGCATCAATGGGCGGCATGACTGCGCTCGGTATCATGACCCATCATCCGGAGCTAAAATGCGTGGCCTGCCTGATGGGCTCAGGCTATTTCAGCAGCCTCGCGCAGACGCTGTTTCCGTCGCCCGGATTCGATACGGCAAGCCTGGCGGAGTGGGACGTGACTCATCAGTTAGCGGCGCTAGCCGACAAGCCGCTGCTGCTGTGGCACGGCGACGCAGACGACGTGGTTCCGCCCGGCGACACATTTCGCCTGCAGCAGGCGTTAACGCAGAGCGGCCTGGCAACTAACCTGACCTGCCAGTGGCAAAAGGGCGTACGCCACCGCATTACCCCGGAAGCGCTGGACGCGACCACCGCCTTTTTCCGGCAGCATCTTTAAACGCGGATAACCTGCACGCCCTGATCCTCAAGCTGCTTGAGGATCGTTTCATCGGCCTGCTTGCCGGTGATAACCAGGTCGATTTGGCTGGCCTGGCTGAACAGCATCCCGGCGCGTTCGCCGACTTTGCTGCTATCGACCAGTACCGCCAGTTTGCCAACGACGTTAAGCATTTTCTGCTCGGCCATCGCGGTCAACATATCGGTTTTATACAATCCCTCGGCGGTTAACCCTTTGCCGCTGGTGAACATCCAGTGCCCGGCATACAGGCTGTTTTCGCTACCCTGCGGGCTGAGGGTGATGAAGTGGCTGTGGTTATATTGCCCCCCCATAATGATCACGCTGTCATGCTCCTGGTCAATCAGATAGTTGGCCAGCGGCAGGTAGTTGGTAATGATCTGCACCGGTTTGCCGCATAATTCACGGCCAAGCAGGAAGGCGGTGGAGCCGCAGTTGATAACGATGCTTTCGCCCGGAGAAACCAGTTGCGAGGCGGCGCGGGCAATCCGCACTTTCTCATCGTGGTTTTGCGCCTGATGAATGTTCATTGGCGACCAACGTGGGCGCTGTTCGCTGATGGCTTCCGCGCCATTACGGACCTTTTTCAGCTTGCCGTTTTCATCCAGCTTATTGATATCGCGTCTTGCCGTCGCCGGAGAGATGCCGAGGCGGGAGATTACCTGTTCAACGGTGACAAATCCCGTTTGCGCCAGCAAATCCAGTAAAATTTGATGTCTTTGCGCTTCAGTCATGAGCGAATCCGATTAAAAGTGACAAGCAAAGATGATATTTGAAATTAACGCTAAATACTAATGTGGAAAGGGAATTCCGGCGGGCGCGCCCGCCGGAATAGGATTACAAAAAGGATTTGAACGGCAGGTCTGGCTCAATGGTAAAGCAGTCATCGAATCCGCGTGGGTAGTGGTATTCGAAATTGTCTTTATCCAGCGGCCAGGTAAATTTACCGCCGACCTGCCAGATAAACGGCTTGAAGCCGTATTTCAGACGATCCTTTTTCATCTCCCACAGTACGCGGATCTCCTGTGGGTCGGCCTGGAAGTTGGACCAGATATCATGGTGGAACGGAATGACCACTTTGGCATTTAGCGATTCCGCCATGCGCAGGATATCGGCGCTGGTCATTTTGTCGGTGATACCGCGCGGGTTTTCCCCATAGGAACCGAGGGCGACGTCAATCTGATGCTCGTTACCGTGCTTTGCATAGTAGTTGGAATAGTGTGAGTCGCCGCTGTGGTACAGGTTGCCGCCCGGCGTTTTGAACAGATAGTTGACCGCGCGCTGGTCCATGCCGTCCGGCAGCACGCCGGCGGCTTTTTGATCGGCTGGCAGGGTAATGAGCGCAGTACGATCGAATGCGTCGAGCGCGTGGATCTCAATGTCTTTGATCTTCACCACATCGCCCGGCTTCATGACGATGCAGCGTTCTGCCGGCACGCCCCAGCCAATCCACAGATCAACGCAGGTTTTTGGTCCGATAAACGGCACATCGGCGGCGCAGTTTTGCATCACCGCGGCGGCGACGTTAACGTCGATATGATCGTTGTGATCGTGCGTCGCCAGCACGGCGTCAATTTGGCGGATGGCGAAAGGATCGAGCACGAATGGCGTAGTGCGCAGGTTCGGCTGTAGTTTTTTCACCCCGGCCATGCGCTGCATCTGGTGGCCGGTTTTCATCAGCGGATTACCGTGGCTCTGCTTACCGGTACCGCACCAAAAATCGACGCAAATATTAGCGCCGCCTTCCGATTTTAGCCAAATGCCGGTGCATCCCAGCCACCACATGGCAAAGGTGCCCGGCGCAACCTGCTCTTGTTCGATCTCTTCATTCAGCCAGCTACCCCATTCCGGGAAAGTGCTCAAAATCCAGGATTCACGGGTGATGGTTTGCACTTTACTCATCGATCTCTTCCTCTTTTATTTCAAAAGTAATCAATTGGTGATTTGTTTTGATTGATACTGGCACTGTTTTTTCAGGAATGCAATCGACTATTTTCAAGAAAAAGCGGTGAGAGCGTTGCGCTAACGCGCTGATAAACCCTGAATTTAATATCAAGCATGTATGTATATTGTTGATATTAGTGGTTTGTTTGGTTATGTCGTGACGTAGTGGAAAATACACGCACAAAAAATATGATTATTTGCGTGATGCGTCACATTTAATCAAATTCAATCTTGTTGTGATTGTTTTTGATTATTAGAGTGAGGGAGACGACAACTGCTGAGCGTCATGCGCGTTCAAAGCCTTCCTCTTCTGGAGTGTGTTATGGAGATCCTCTACAACATCTTTACCGTCTTCTTTAATCAGGTAATGACTAATGCCCCGCTGCTGCTGGGTATCGTGACCTGCCTTGGCTATATCTTGTTGCGTAAAAGCGTCAGCGTGATTATCAAAGGCACGATCAAAACCATCATTGGTTTCATGCTGTTACAAGCCGGCTCCGGCATTCTTACCAGCACCTTTAAGCCGGTGGTGGCGAAAATGTCAGAGGTCTATGGCATCAATGGCGCGATTTCCGATACCTACGCCTCAATGATGGCGACCATCGACCGGATGGGCGAGGCCTATAGCTGGGTGGGGTATGCGGTGCTGTTGGCCCTGGCGCTAAATATCTGTTACGTCCTGCTGCGCCGCATTACCGGCATCCGCACTATCATGCTGACTGGCCATATCATGTTTCAGCAGGCGGGGCTGATTGCGGTCTCTTTCTTCATCTTCGGCTACTCCATGTGGACGACCATTATCTGCACCGCGGTGCTGGTCTCCCTGTACTGGGGTATCACCTCCAACATGATGTTTAAGCCGACTCAACTGGTTACCGACGGCTGCGGCTTCTCTATCGGTCACCAACAGCAGTTTGCCTCGTGGATTGCCTATAAAGTGGCGCCGTATCTGGGGAAAAAAGAGGAGAGCGTCGAAGACCTCAAGCTGCCGGGCTGGCTCAATATTTTCCACGACAACATCGTCTCTACCGCGATTGTGATGACCATTTTCTTTGGCGCCATTCTGCTCTCCTTTGGCATCGATGTTGTACAGGCGATGGCGGGCAAAACCCACTGGACGGTCTATATCCTGCAGACCGGTTTCTCCTTCGCCGTGGCCATTTTCATCATTACCCAGGGCGTGCGTATGTTCGTCGCCGAGCTGTCCGAAGCCTTCAACGGTATCTCACAGCGCCTGATCCCCGGCGCCGTGCTGGCGATCGACTGCGCCGCTATCTATAGCTTCGCGCCGAATGCCGTGGTCTGGGGCTTTATGTGGGGCACCATCGGCCAACTGATTGCCGTTGGTATTCTCGTCGGCGTTGGCTCCTCCATTCTGATCATCCCGGGCTTTATCCCAATGTTCTTCTCTAACGCGACGATTGGCGTCTTTGCTAATCACTTCGGCGGCTGGCGCGCGGCGCTCAAGATCTGTCTGGTGATGGGCATGATTGAAATCTTCGGCTGCGTGTGGGCGGTGAAGTTGACCGGAATGAGCGCCTGGATGGGCATGGCGGATTGGTCAATCCTGGCGCCGCCGATGATGCAGGGTTTCGCCTCGATAGGGCTGGCGTTTATGGCCGTCATTATTCTGATTTCACTGGCTTATATGTTCTTCGCCGGCCGCGCGCTGCGCGCCGAGGAAGACGCGGAAAAACAACTGGCAGAAGCCTCTGCTCAATAAGGAGTTCTGATTATGACCGTACGTATTCTGGCTGTGTGTGGCAACGGGCAAGGTAGTTCCATGATCATGAAAATGAAGGTGGACCAGTTCCTGACGCAATCAAACATCGACCACACGGTGAACAGCTGCGCGGTAGGTGAGTATAAAAGCGAGCTAAACGGCGCGGATATCATTATTGCCTCGACCCACATCGCCGGCGAAATCACCGTCACTGGCAATAAATACGTGGTTGGCGTGCGCAATATGCTGTCCCCTGCGGATTTCGGCCCAAAACTGCTTGAAGTGATCAAAGCCCACTTCCCGCAGGATGTGAAATAAGGAGCCGCCATGAAACTTCATGATTCTCTGGCGCAGAACCACTCCATACGCCTGCAGGCGGAGGCGGAAAGCTGGCAGGCGGCGGTGAAAATCGGCGTCGATCTGCTGGTGGCCGCCGACGTAGTGGAACCGCGTTACTACCAGGCGATCCTCGATGGCGTCGCGCAGCATGGTCCCTATTTTGTTATCGCGCCGGGCCTGGCGATGCCTCATGGGCGTCCGGAAGAGGGCGTTAAGAAAACCGGCTTCGCGCTGGTGACGCTAAAAAAACCGCTGATTTTCAATCACGAAGATAACGACCCGGTCGACATTCTGATCACCATGGCGGCAGTTGACGCCACCACCCACCAGGAGGTGGGCATCATGCAGATCGTTAACCTGTTTGATGATGAAGCCAATTTCGACCGTTTACGCGCCTGCCGCACCGAGCAGGAAGTGCTGGATTTAATTGAAAACGCCACTGCGGCGGCTGTTTAAGAGGGAGTTGATACGATGTCTCAGTTACCAATGTTGCAGGTTGCGCTGGATAACCAAACCCTGTCTCACGCCTATGAGACCACCCGCCTGATCGCCGAAGAGGTGGATATCATTGAAGTGGGCACGATTCTCTGCGTCGGCGAAGGGGTGCGCGCGGTGCGCGATCTGAAAGCGCTGTACCCGCATAAAATCGTACTGGCGGATGCCAAAATCGCCGATGCCGGAAAAATCCTGTCGCGGATGTGCTTTGAAGCCAACGCCGACTGGGTGACCGTGATCTGCTGCGCCGATATCAACACCGCCAAGGGGGCGCTGGATGTCGCCAAAGAGTTCAATGGCGACGTACAAATTGAACTGACCGGCTTCTGGACCTGGGAGCAGGCGCAGGCGTGGCGCGATGCGGGCATTCAGCAGGTGGTCTATCACCGCAGCCGCGACGCGCAGGCCGCGGGCGTGGCGTGGAGCGAGGCGGATATCAGTGCGATTAAGCGTCTTTCCGATATGGGCTTCAAAGTCACCGTGACCGGCGGATTGGCGCTGGAAGACCTGCCGCTGTTCGCCGGTATTCCTATTCACGTCTTTATTGCCGGTCGCAGCATCCGCGATGCCGCCTCGCCGGTGGAAGCGGCTCGCCAGTTTAAACGCTCTATCGCCCAGCTGTGGGGATAAGGAGCGGCTATGTTGTCGAAACACATTCCGCTCGGTATCTATGAAAAAGCGCTCCCCGCCGGGGAGTGCTGGCTGGAGCGGTTACAGCTGGCGAAAACGCTGGGTTTTGATTTTGTTGAAATGTCGCTTGATGAAACCGATGCCCGCCTTGCGCGGCTGGACTGGAGCCAGGAGCAGCGCCTGGCGCTGGTCAAGGCGGTAGCCGAAACCGGCGTCCGGGTGCCATCGATGTGCCTCAGCGCCCATCGTCGTTTTCCGCTCGGCAGCGAAGATGACGCGGTGCGTAATCAGGGGCTGGAAATTATGCGTAAAGCCATCCAGCTGGCGCAGGATGTGGGGATTCGGGTGATCCAGCTGGCGGGCTACGACGTTTATTATCAGCAGGCGAACGATGAAACGCGCCGCCGTTTTCGCGAAGGCCTGAAAGAGAGCGTCGAGATGGCCAGCCGGGCCCAGGTGACGCTGGCGATGGAGATCATGGACTATCCGCTGATGAACTCGATCAGCAAGGCGCTGGGTTATGCCCACTACCTGAATAATCCATGGTTTCAGCTTTATCCGGACATTGGCAATTTGTCGGCGTGGGATAACGACGTACAGATGGAGCTGCAGGCCGGTATGGGGCATATCGTGGCGGTGCACGTCAAAGATACGAAGCCCGGCGTCTTTAAAAACGTACCGTTCGGTGAAGGCGTCGTCGATTTTGAACGTTGCTTCGAAACGCTCAAGCAGACGGGCTACTGCGGCCCGTATCTGATTGAGATGTGGAGTGAAACCACCGATGACCCGGCGGCGGAAGTCGCAAAGGCTCGCGACTGGGTGAAAGCGCGGATGGCGCGCGCGGGCCTGACGGAGGCGGCATAATGCAGCAACTTAAACAGCAGGTATTTGCAGCTAATATGGATCTGCCGCGCTACGGGCTGGTGACCTTTACCTGGGGCAACGTCAGCGCAATCGACCGGCAGCGTGGGCTGGTGGTGATCAAGCCCAGCGGCGTAGCCTACGAGTCAATGACCGTCGATGATATGGTGGTGGTCGATTTGCAGGGCAACGTGGTGGAAGGGCGCTGGCGTCCCTCTTCTGATACCGCGACCCATCTTGCGCTCTATCGTCGCTATTCCGGCCTCGGCGGGGTGGTGCATACCCACTCGACGCACGCTACCGCCTGGGCGCAGGCGGGGCTGGCAATCCCGGCGCTCGGCACCACCCACGCGGACTACTTCTTCGGCGATATCCCCTGTACCCGGGCGCTCAGCGCACAGGAGGTGGAAGAGGCCTATGAGCTGAACACCGGAAAGGTGATTATCGAAACGCTGGGCGAGGCCAACCCGTTACATACGCCAGGGATTGTGGTCTATCAGCATGGGCCGTTCTCCTGGGGGAAAGATGCCCATGAGGCGGTGCACAATGCGGTAGTGATGGAAGAAGTGGCGCGAATGGCGTGGATCGCCCGCGGCATTAATCCGCAGCTACAGCCCATCGACAGTTGGCTAATGGAGAAACATTTTCTGCGTAAACACGGGCCTGACGCCTACTACGGGCAGAAGTAAGTTACGCGCTCCGGGGCTTTCACCTCAGGGTGAAGCAACTGGTCTGGCCCCGGAGCCGTTTTAACCCTGACGATAAGCCGATGGCATACAGCGCATGCCGATGAGCGTGACCACGCAAATCATCGCGCCGGCGTAAAACGTCGAGGCAGCGCCGAAGGTTTCCCACAGTACTCCTGCGCCGGTACTGGCCAGCAGCAGCGCCAGGCCGCTCATCAGGTTAAACATGCCGAATGCCGTACCGCGTAGTTCCGGCGGCGCGGTATGCGCAACCATCGCCGCCAGTAGCCCCTGCGTCATCCCCATATGAATCCCCCACAGCGCGACGCCGATCAGCAGCGTGCTCCAGTGGCCGCTGACCGCCAGCACGATATCGGCGAGGATCAGCACCAGCAGCCCCCATTGCAGCAGTTTGCTGTGGCTCATGCTGTCAGAGAGCTTACCGAACGGGTAAGCCGTGAGGCTGTAGACCAGGTTCATCGCGACCATCACCAGCGGAATAGTAAACAGCGGGATCTCCATCTGCTGGGCGCGCAGTACCAAAAAGGCTTCGCTGAAGCGGGCGAGGGTGAAAATGCTGCCAATCGCGACCACCCACCAGTAGGCGGCGGAGAGCTTTTTCAGGTTTTCGCGCTTCAGCGGATTGCTACGTTTGTGCGCGATGGCGGATTTCGGCTCCTGCAGGCCAAAGCCCAGTAGAGCAATGGATAGTACGGCGGGAATGACCGCCACCCAGAAGATAGCGTGAAAATCGTTATGCCATATAAACATCAGCAGCACCGCCAGCAGCGGGCCGAGGAAGGCGCCGACGGTATCCAGCGCCTGGCGTAGCCCGTAGGCCGCGCCACGGATCTCCGGCGGCGTTACGTCGGCGACCAGCGCATCGCGCGGCGCTCCGCGGATACCTTTTCCGACGCGGTCGATCATGCGGGCGCTAAATACCACCCCGGCGCTCGGCGCGAGGGCAAACAGCGGTTTACTCAGCGCCCCCAGCCCGTAGCCAAGCAGCGCCAGCCCTTTGCGTTTGCCAACGTAGTCGCTAATGACGCCGGAGAAGACTTTGAGGATTAAGGCGGTGGCTTCGGCCAGCCCTTCGATAAGACCGATAATAATGACGCTGGCGCCGAGCGTAGTGGCCATAAACAACGGGAGCAGGCTGTGGATCATCTCTGACGAGACATCCATTAGCAGGCTGACGCCGCCGAGCACCCAAACTCCTTTCGGGATACGACCTAAGGTCGCGAAACGCGGGACCATCAATCACTCCTGATTATCAAACGGTGAATTGATGATTAAATCAGGTTGCGATGACGCTGGTAAGTCAGTTGGGAAAATAATTCTCAATTGCGTTTACATCGGTTATTCGCTTCGCCCCTCGTGAGGAGAGGCGAAGCATCGACCTGGGCTAGCGGTAAATAGCGGCGCTGGCATGAATAAGGCCATTGCTCTGCGGTTCGTGAATCAGGATTGGCTGGAAGTACTTCGCTCCCAGGGCATCGCTTTCCTGGTTCAGGGCCTGTTCGGCTTCTTGTTCGCTAGCCATATTATGATTGATATAAATTACGCCCAGACTCTGCACATCGTCCATGTTGCGAGCCTGACGCCCATCGATTTTGATGGCTGCCAGCGCGTTGGCGCTAAGGAGTAGCGCAGCCATTACGGCGATGATAATGCTTTTCATAGAACGCTCCTTACTGACAGTACGGGTAAAACGCTGGACTCCTCTTGCTGGTGTCTGGCTATTGATTAAATTGTAATCGCTGGCGTGCCGCCTGATAGCGACCTTTTCTGATGCAGTTGTTCAAAAAAATGCCGCGTTCCTTATTGGTTAATTTTAAATCACCCACTTAGCCCAGCTTGGCGCTTAGTGCGAATTATTTGTGCAAATGCGCTTGTGTTCCTGGGGGGGCGCAATTAGAATGACGCGTCAATTTTTCAGCCGCCCTTTAACACGTTCCTTGCCTCCATGGGCCGCGGCTGACCCAGACAGGAGGCTGAATAATCCGTAAGGAGCAATTCGATGCGTCATTACGAAATCGTTTTTATGGTCCATCCTGACCAGAGCGAACAGGTTCCGGGCATGATCGAACGTTACACTGGTGCAATCACTGCAGCAGAAGGTACGATCCACCGTCTGGAAGACTGGGGCCGCCGTCAGCTGGCTTATCCGATCAACAAACTGCACAAAGCTCACTACGTTCTGCTGAACGTTGAAGCGCCGCAGGAAGCGATCGATGAGCTGGAAACTAACTTCCGCTTCAACGACGCCGTTATCCGCAGCATGGTAATGCGTACTAAGCACGCTGTTACCGAAGCATCTCCGATGGTTAAAGCGAAAGACGAGCGCCGTGAGCGTCGTGAAGATTTCGCTAACGAAACCGCAGATGATTCTGAAGCTGGGGATTCTGAAGAGTAATCCTGATGACCAACCGTCTGGTGTTGTCCGGCACCGTGTGCAGGATGCCCCTTCGAAAGGTCAGCCCGTCAGGAATTCCTCATTGCCAGTTCGTGCTTGAGCATCGTTCTGTGCAGGAGGAAGCCGGTTTTCACCGGCAGGCGTGGTGCCAAATGCCCGTTATTATTAGCGGACACGAGAACCAGGCCATTACTCACAGTATAACGGTCGGTAGCGCAGTCACCGTTCAAGGGTTCATTAGTTGCCATAAGGCAAAGAACGGCTTGAGTAAAATGGTTCTGCATGCCGAGCAGATTGAATTGATAGATTCTGGAGACTAGCCATATGGCACGTTATTTCCGTCGTCGCAAGTTCTGCCGTTTCACCGCGGAAGGCGTTCAAGAGATCGACTATAAAGATATCGCTACGCTGAAAAACTACATCACCGAAAGCGGTAAGATTGTCCCAAGCCGTATCACCGGTACCCGTGCAAAATATCAGCGTCAGCTGGCTCGCGCTATCAAACGCGCACGCTACCTGTCCCTGCTGCCGTACACTGATCGTCATCAGTAATCGGTCACGGTCCATTAATACGACTTTGAGAGGATAAGGTAATGCAAGTTATTCTGCTTGATAAAGTAGCAAACCTGGGTAGCCTGGGTGATCAGGTAAACGTTAAAGCGGGCTATGCTCGTAACTTCCTGGTACCACAGGGTAAAGCTGTTCCAGCTACCAAGAAAAACGTTGAGTTCTTCGAAGCGCGCCGCGCTGAACTGGAAGCCAAACTGGCTGACGTTCTGGCCGCTGCTAACGCACGTGCTGAAGCAATCAACGCACTGGGCACCGTTACCATCGCGTCCAAATCTGGCGACGAAGGTAAACTGTTCGGTTCCATCGGTACTCGCGACATCGCTGACGCTGTTTCTGCAGCTGGCGTTGCCGTTGCGAAGAGCGAAGTTCGCCTGCCGAACGGCGTTCTGCGCACCACCGGTGAGCACGAAGTAGACTTCCAGGTTCACAGCGAAGTCTTCGCTAAACTGGTTGTTAACGTTGTAGCTGAGTAATTTTTTACTCAACTCACGTCGATGCGCCGGCCTTGTGCCGGCGTTTTGCTTTTTAGCGCCTGCCTGATTTTTATCTGGTATGGTAGCTATTCTCGCCGCTTTCTGGATAATAAAATAAAACACGATTTTATTTCCGGTAAAGTTAATGGACGCTTCCTCTCCGACCCCTTCGATTTTTGCCAATAAAAAAGTAGCTTATGTCTGCGCGACGCTATGCTGTCTGCTGTGGGGCAGTTCTTATCCCGCGATAAAAAACGGCTATGAGCTTCTGCACATCGCCACCGATGATGTTCCCTCAAAAATTGTTTTTGCCGGATATCGCTTTCTGTTTGCGGGCTTATTGTTGCTGCTGTTTGCGCTGGCACAGCGCAAACCCATCGCCCGGCTCAATGGCCGCCAGTGCGGGCAGCTGGCGATGCTGGGGCTAACGCAGACCGCTATCCAGTACGCCTTCTTCTACGTCGGCCTGGCGTTCACCACTGGAGTGAAGGGATCGATCATGAATGCCACCGGGACGTTTTTCAGCGTTCTGCTGGCGCATTTTATCTATCAGAATGACCGGCTCAGCTACAACAAAACTATCGGCTGCGTGCTTGGCTTCGTCGGCGTGATGTTGGTGAACTTCAACGCCTCATTGGGCGATTTTAATTTTGTCTGGCAGGGTGATGGCTTTGTCGTGCTGGCGGCGTTCATCCTCTCGGCGGCGACGCTCTACGGCAAACGCATCTCGCAAACCGTCGACCCGACGGTGATGACCGGCTGGCAGCTGGCCTTCGGCGGTCTGGTGCTGGTGGCGGGCGGGTATCTGACCGGCGGGGAGCTACGGATGCACAGCCTGACCGCAGCGATGATCCTTGGCTATTTAACTCTGCTGTCGTCGATAGCTTTTGCGCTATGGAGCGTGCTGCTCAAGCACAATCGCGTCAGTATGATTGCGCCGTTTAACTTTGTTATCCCGGTGGCCGGGACGGTGCTGTCAGCGATCTTTCTTGGCGAGAATATCTTTGAGTGGAAGTACGCGATCGCGCTGGTCCTGGTGTGTGTAGGGATCCGCTGGGTGAACAAAAGCCAGGCGCGTTAGGCCGGGCGTACAACCCGGCCTAAGCGAAGCGTTTATCGCGCACGCACGAAGCTGCCGTTCGACTGGCGGGTGAACAGCACCTGCTGGCCGTTGCCGGTATCAATAGTGAGGCCGGTGACGACGCCGTTGGCGTTCTGGCGAATTTGCACCGTCTGTCCACTCTGCAAGGTGCTTAATGGTTTGCCGGCGCCTTCGACCTGCGCCATGGCGTAGACGTCAGTGGCTGGCAGACCGTGGTCGCGGAACAGTTGCGCCAGCGTTTTGCCCGATTCAATCCGGTAGGTGCGCCACTGCTGTTCAATACCCGGCGCAGACTGCTGCTGCGCCGGTTGTTGATACGGCTGAGAAGAGGAAGACGTTTGCGGCTGGTCAGGCTGTTCATCCTGAATGGCTTCAGGCGCCACAGGCGCAACCTGATCGGCATCGCTGACCGTCGGCGTATTGGTGATTGGCGGAAGCGGCACGGCCTGATTACCCGAACCTTGCGGCTGAGACTGGGACTGCAAATCGAGACTGGCTTCACGGCTTGCCTGGGTCGGCGTGCTGTTATCGCCGGAGGGGAGCAGGAAACCAATAATCACCAGCAGGAAGCCGGCGATGATGCCGCGGCGATGCATGGGCGGTAGCGGATCCATGAGACGAAGTTGATCCGGGGCGTGCCAGATCTTCGCCAGGGTAGATGTCAGTTCAAAGCGCCCGGGCATGGCTTTCCTCCTGCTCCGCATATTTTTATCCTGCTTATGAGTATAGACGGCTAACGTCCTGAAGGTAGAGGTTAACCTGATATCGCCTATTGTTTCTGTTTCGCTGAGATTTGTCATCATCCGCCGACAAAGTTTTACCCATTCCTCTATGGCTGTTATGCTTTCGAACGCTTTTCTCAAGATGTTTATCACCCAAAAAAGGAACAAAGATGGCAACCCCGACTTTTGACACTATCGAAGCGCAGGCAAGTTACGGTATCGGCTTGCAGGTTGGACAACAACTGAGCGAATCCGGCCTGCAGGGGCTGCTGCCGGAAGCGCTGGTTGCCGGCATTGCCGATGCGCTGGAAGGCAACCAGCCGCAGGTGCCGGTTGAAGCCGTACACCGCGCGCTGCGTGAAATCCATGAACGCGCTGACGCCGTGCGTCGCGAGCGCTTCCAGGCGATGGCCGCCGATGGCCAGAAATACCTCGATGAAAACCGTGAAAAAGAAGGCGTGAACAGCACTGAATCCGGTCTGCAGTTCCGCGTACTGACGCAGGGCGAAGGCCCGATCCCGGCGCGCACCGACCGCGTACGCGTTCACTACACCGGTAAGCTTATCGACGGTACCGTGTTCGATAGCTCCGTAGCCCGCGGCGAACCGGCTGAATTCCCGGTGACCGGCGTGATCGGCGGCTGGATCGAAGCGCTGACCCTGATGCCGGTAGGTTCCAAATGGGAACTGACCATTCCGCACAACCTGGCTTACGGCGAGCGCGGCGCGGGCGCTTCTATCCCGCCATTCAGCACTCTTATCTTTGAAGTTGAGCTGCTGGACATTATTTAAGCACCAGGGGCTTCCTCTCCCGCAGAGGGGAGGGAGCCAATAAAAATAGTGCAAAATCCTTAAGTTATAAATTTATTGGAATTTTATATTGCATATAAGTTTGTTGAGTGTATTTTTGTGAGCTGTTTCGCGTTACATTGGTGATATAACACTCACTTTAAACATAAAATTAACATTATATCTAAATCATAGTATTCATCCCTCCGATTCTTACCTAATATCGATAAACCCTCTTGCCAGGGTTGCGACAAATGACAGGCCAACAGAGCCTGAACAACACAGACAGGTACAACAGGAAGAAAATCACATGGTAGATCAGGTCAAAGTCGTTGCCGACGAGCAGGAGACGACTGAACAATCGCTACGGCGAAATCTCACTAACCGGCATATTCAGCTTATTGCTATCGGCGGGGCGATCGGCACCGGGCTGTTTATGGGGTCAGGCAAGACCATCAGTCTCGCCGGGCCATCCATTATTTTTGTTTATATGATCATCGGTTTTATGCTGTTCTTCGTCATGCGTGCGATGGGTGAATTACTGCTGTCGAACCTCGAATATAAATCATTCAGTGACTTCGCCTCCGACCTGTTAGGGCCGTGGGCGGGGTATTTTACCGGCTGGACCTACTGGTTCTGCTGGGTGGTCACCGGGATGGCGGACGTTGTCGCCATCACCGCCTACGCGCAGTTCTGGTTCCCCGGACTTTCTGACTGGGTCGCTTCGTTAGCGGTTATCCTGCTGCTGCTGGGCCTGAACCTCGCAACCGTGAAGATGTTTGGCGAAATGGAGTTCTGGTTCGCGATGATCAAAATCGTCGCCATCGTGGCGCTGATTGTGGTCGGCCTGGTGATGGTGATGATGCACTTTAAATCGCCGACCGGCGTCGAAGCCTCATTCGCGCATCTGTGGAATGACGGCGGCTGGTTCCCGAAAGGCCTCAGCGGTTTCTTTGCCGGCTTCCAGATAGCGGTATTCGCCTTCGTGGGTATTGAGCTGGTTGGTACCACCGCGGCGGAAACCAAGGACCCGGAAAAATCGCTGCCGCGGGCGATCAACTCCATCCCGCTGCGTATCATTATGTTCTACGTCTTCGCGCTGATTGTGATTATGTCGGTGACGCCGTGGAGCTCCGTCGTGCCGAGCAAGAGTCCGTTCGTTGAACTGTTTGTTCTGGTTGGTCTGCCGGCTGCCGCCAGCCTGATCAACTTCGTGGTACTGACTTCCGCCGCCTCTTCCGCTAACAGCGGAGTGTTCTCCACTAGCCGTATGCTATTCGGTCTGGCGCAGGAAGGTCAGGCGCCGAAAATGTTCGCCAAGCTGTCGAAGCGCGCGGTGCCGGCGAAGGGCTTAACCTTCTCCTGCATGTGTCTGCTGGGCGGCGTGGTAATGCTGATGGTCAACCCGAGCGTGATTGCCGCCTTCACCATGATCACCACGGTGTCGGCGATTCTGTTCATGTTCGTCTGGACTATTATCCTCTGCTCTTATCTGGTCTATCGTAAAAAGCGTCCGCAGCTGCACGAGAAGTCCATCTATAAGATGCCGCTGGGTAAAGTGATGTGCTGGGTGTGCATGGCTTTCTTCGTCTTCGTACTGGTGCTGTTGACGCTGGAAGATGATACCCGCGAAGCGCTGATGGTCACCCCGTTGTGGTTTGTTCTGCTGGGCGCGGGCTGGCTGTTTGCCGGTAAAAAACGTCTAGCGAAATAAAAAAGGCCACCCGGAGTGGCCAATAAACTGATAATGTCGAGAGGGCGCCTGCGGGCGCCTTTTTTTATGATTTTCCGGCGAGGGCACGCGGGAACAGCACGTTATTTTCCAGACTGATGTGCTCCATCAGGTCGTCAATCATCTCGTTAATGCCGTTGTACATCGCTTTCCAGGTAGTACAGGCTTCCGGCGGCGGCGTCACGTTATGGGTGATGTGCTTGATCACTTCCAGCAGTTCGCCCGCTTCGTCATGCTCGCTTTCCATTACGCTGATAGGACCGCCGGCCTGAGCGCCCATGCCCTGCTTGATCATCGGGAACAGGATCTGCTCCTCTTTCATCATGTGGCTGGAGAGTTCCTGGTTCAGCATGGTCAGATATTTGGTTAGCCCTTTTGGCACGTTCGGTTTATCGGCGTGGACGCGTTCAACCTTGGTTGCCTGCAGGATCAGTTCCGGCAGCTGTTCGCGGTGGCGATCATGATAGCGAACGATGATGTGGTCGATGATGTCGGCGAACGGCGCGGCGCGCCAGTCGCGCTCGACCGGCTGCTCGGCCAGTTTCGCCAGCTCGGCTTCAATCGCCGCAACATCCAGCGCTTTGCGCGTCGCCGCGCGCTCCAGGGTTTGTTTGCCGCCGCAGCAGTAATCCATATCGTATTGACGGAACAGCGCGGAGGCGCGCGGGATGCTCAGCGCCAGCTCGCCCAAAGGTTGGTCACGGAAAGCCATAGCAATTACCTCGTCATCAAAAATATAAGATGCATATTAAATGCATCTTATATAGATGGGAATACCCCTTTGGGATACCAGGCTATTTTTTTGGCTCAACGCGTAGTTCCTGCAGGACCGGTTTATCCGGGCGGGCGCGAACCGCCGACACCACGCCGAGCACCAGCAGCAGGATCCCGCTGAGCGTCAGCAGCGGCGGCAGGCTCTGGCGGAGCAGGAAGGTGTACAGCAGACCGGCCAGCGTCTCGAAGACGATCAGCGGCCCGAGGATCACCGTCGGCAGGCGCTGGCTGGCAATATTCCAGCACAGTGCGCCGACCCACGAACAGAGTACGGCGATCGCCAGCATCAGGACGATGAACACCGCCGGGCGCGGGCCGAAGGGGAGCGGGAAGTCGATATGCTGGTTCTGCAGCCACCCACAGGCGGCGATATAACCGACCAGCGAGACCGGAAGGGTGACCAACGCCTGCGCGGTAGCCCACATCATTGGCGGCTTATCCGGGTTTTCACGCAGCCAACGAGCGTTGCGCAGGGCATACCACGCCCAGCAGACGACGGAGATCAGCGCGAGAAGAATGCCCGAACCATAGCGCCACGGGCTGAAATCAGGAAGCCCGTGCTGCAGCTCCGCCACGTTGACGCATACCAGCCCCAGCGCAATACAGATTAGCGCCGGAAATAGCCGCCGCCACGGCAGCTTGCCATCGCGCTGGCTATAAAGCAGGTTGGCGCACACCGGCAGTACCACCGGCAGGGTGCCGATAATCATCGTCGATACCGGCGCGCCGGTGCGCTGAATGGCGCTGGCCAGACAGAAGTAATAGATCAGGTTCCCCATCATTGTCAGCGCCAGCGCGGTCCACCAGTCCTTACCCTTCAGCTGGCGTAGACGCGCGCGGCCGAGCCACGCCAGCGGCAGGGCGATAAGTCCCAGCGCCAGATAGCGCCCCATCGACTGCAGCACCGCCGGGTATTCCGGCACCAGCAACGGGCCAACGAAAATCAGCCCCCACATTAACCCCGCCAGCAGGGCATACAACACGCCGCTAATCATGATGACATCCATCTTCAGTTTGCTTGCGCCAAGTGTAGAAGGGTGTGGGGGAAAGAATATTGTATGAGATTGCGCTTTAGCGCCCGGCGACCTGCTTTTGATAACGCACCGGCGTAATGCCGTAGCGGCGGGTGAAGGCGCGGGTTAAGTGCGATTGGTCGGTTAACCCGGCGGCGATGGCCACTTCGGCGGCGGGCATGCCGTGGGTCAAAAACGCCTTGGCGCGCCACAGGCGAATCGCCATCAGCATCTGGTGCGGGGTAACGTGAAAGTGGGCTTTAAACTGGCGCTGGAAGTGATAGGGGCTGAGCGCCGCGACCTGCGCCAGTTCATCAAGGCTGACGGCACGCATATAGTTATCGTGCAGGTAGTCGCGTACCCGATCGAAGCGATGCGCCGCTTCCGGCGCCATTGGCGAATGGTGAGCCAGCGGGCGGAAGGTATCAACCAGGTCGAGCAGTATCCCCTGCTGCGCCAGCGGATCGTCTGCGTGCCACAGGCCGTAAATCAGTTGGCCGATTTGCCGGGCGCGCTGCGGCTCCTGGCGCACGACCTCGCTGAACCACCAGTGGCGAACGCCGGTGAAGGCCTCCAGCCGATCCGGCTCCAGATAAATCATCCGGTAGCGCCAGCCTTCGGCGGTTTCCGCCTCGCCGGTATGGAGCTCATCCGGATTCATGGTGACGATGGAATTGGCTGAGGCGACGTGCTGACTACCGCGATAGCGAAAGCGTTCGGCGCCTTGTTCAATCACGCCGATGCCGAAGGCTTCGTGGGTATGCGGTTCAAAGGCATAGCGGGAAATATGGGCGTGATAGAGCTCAACGCCGGGGAGTTGTTCGAGATGGCGAAAGCGCGCGTGGTCTTTTTCATCGCTAAATTGTGGTGGTACGCCCTGCATGCCGTGTCTCCCGACGATTCATCCCTTCAATATTAGAGATGAAGCGCCGGGAAGCAACCGCAAAAACTGACAGGGAGCGATTAGATGATGCCTTTCACGCTATCGGCAAACGACGTGGTCGGGCGGCCAATCAGTTTGCTCAGGGTGCGGCTGTCGTCAAATAGTCCGCCTTTCGACGCGCCGGTATCGGAATCCGCCAGCATATCGGCAAGCCCGGCCGGCAGGCCGACGTTTTTCAGCGCGGCGGCGAAATCGGCTTCGCTGAGGTTTTGATAAACCACATTTTTCCCGCTTTGCTTGCTCAGCTCGGCTGCCAGTTCGCTCAGGGTCCAGGCGTTATCTCCCGCCAGTTCGTAAACTTTCCCGGCATGGCCCTCACCGGCGATAACGTGGGCGGCGGCGGCGGCATAATCGGCACGGGTGGCGGAGGCGATTTTACCCTCGCCGGCGGCGCCGATAAACACGCCGTGTTCCAGCGCCGGCGGCGCGCTGGCCAGATAGTTTTCGGTATACCAGCCGTTGCGCAGCAGCGCGTAAGGAATGCCGGAATCAGCCAGCATTTGTTCGGTTTCGATATGTTCACCGGCCAGGCCCAGCGGTGAGGTATCGGCATGCAGCAGGCTGGTATAGGCGATAAATTTCACCCCAGCGGCTTTAGCGGCGTTAATGACGTTACGGTGCTGAACGGCGCGCTGGCCGACTTCGCTTGAAGAGATTAATAACAGTTTATCAACCCCTTGCAGCGCGGCGGTAAGCGCGGCTTCATCGCCGTACTCGGCCTGGCGCACGACGACGCCCTGCTGGCTGAGCGCTTGCGCCTTTGCCGGGTTGCGGACAATCGCCACAATCTGGCTGGCGGGAACGGTTTTTAACAGATCATGCAGTACGTGCTGGCCAAGCTGGCCGGTAGCGCCGGTAATCGCGATCATAGGTCTTCTCCTTCGTGTTCATTGGCAGTTGTGGTAAGCTAACACCTTAACTAACTTTTAGTAAGTACGTACAAAAAGGTAAGTATAAAATGGCCGAACCGACGCTGAGCGACAAACTGCGCAACGGGAATCTGTTTGCTGAACAGTGCCCGTCGCGTGATGTGCTAAAACACGTGACCAGCCGCTGGGGCGTGTTGATTCTGGTGGCGCTACGCGAGGGAACCCACCGCTTTAGCGATCTGCGACGCAAAATGGGCGGCGTCAGTGAAAAAATGCTGGCGCAGTCCTTACAGGCGCTGGAACAGGATGGCTTTATCGACCGTGTTTCATATCCGGTGGTGCCGCCGCATGTTGAATATAGCCTGACGCCGCTCGGCCTGCAGGTGAGCGAGAAGGTGGCGGCGCTGGCGGACTGGATCGAGCTGAATCTCCCCGCGGTGCTGGCTAACCACGGGGAGTGAAAATGTATCCCGGGCTACCAGCCAGCTTCGCTTTGTAGCCCCGGTAAGCGCAGCGTCACCGGGGAGCTGTACCCGGATAGCGGCTGGCGCCTTATCCGGGCTACCAGTCAGCTCCGCTTTGTAGCCCTGGTAAGCACAGCGCCACCGGGGTACCAGGTGTTATCGGTTTGCAACTGTTTTGGTCCGGGAAAAACCGTTGTTTTGTATTCATTCAGAGCACATTGCGCTCCCGAACTGTCTCCTGCGTTATGTTTCTCATGGCGCGGGGAGCGCACAGAGGGCGGCCAGTCGCCGCCGCCCTCTGTACTCCCGGGCTCTGGCCGCCAAAATCGCCACTTCGTGGTGCCTTCGACTTATCCCGGCAGGCTCCGGGTCGGGCCGAGGCAGCGTCCCTGCAAATCACGGCCCTCAGCCCGCATCCATGCGGGCTGCCCCGGCCTTCCGGGAACGTCTCAGCGATTTTGAGGCCACCAACACCGGCAGTTTCAGCCAGCATGGTGAATAAATTAACGGCAGGCCGTACGGGCTATACCCGGATAGCGGCTTGCGCCTTATCCGGGCTACCAGCCAGCTTCGCTTTGTAGCCCCGGTAAGCGCCGCGCCACCGGGGAACAGGCATTACTGACTCAAATCCAGCTGATAAATAGCGAAGCCGATATCATCGGTCGCTACCTGCCGCATCGGATACTGCGCTTTCTCTTTGATAAACGCCGCGGCTTTGTCGCCTGGCGAGGTCTCAAAGCGAATATCCAGCGGCGTTTTGCTGTGGATCGGCGCCAGCCGCCAGTTGTTATCCGCCGCCGGATGGATCGCGCCATCTTTCTTCGACTGCGCGCCAATCCACGCCGCCAGCACCGAACGGTTTTCGTCCGGGGAGGCAAAAGCGATATGGCTGTCGCCGGTACCGGCGAATTTGCCGCCGTAGGCGCGATAGTTATTGGTGGCGACCAGGAAGGTGGCCTGCGGATCGATAGGCTTACCGTTAAAGGTCAGGTCTTTGATGCGCTCTGACTGCGGGTGAATCATCTGGCACTCGCCGTCGTAGCGCGCCGGTTGACTCACGTCGATCTGATAGTTTACGCCGTCAATCACGTCGAAGTTATAGGTGCGGAACCCGTCCCAGTTAATCAGCGACTGTGGTTTGCTGCTGGCGGTGTCAATCTGATTAAACTGCCCGGCGGAGCATTCGAGCCACTCCTTGACCTCTTTACCGCTTACCTTCATCACCACCAGCGTGTTCGGGTAGAGATAGAGGTCGGCGGCGTTACGGAAGGTGAGCTGGCCTTTTTCCACTTCGACAAAGCTTGCCGGATCGTTTTTACGTCCGCCGACTTTAAACGGCGCGGCGGCGGAAAGCACCGGCAGCTTCGCCAGATCCGGATCGCCCTGGATGTAGTGTTCGACATAGGCCTTTTGCGCCATGTTGACCACCTGCACCGTTGGGTCGTCCTGCACCAGCGCCAGGTAGCTGTACATGTTGTCGGCGGACTTGCCGATAGGTTTGCTGACGAATTCGCGAGTAGCGTCGTGATCGGCTTTCAGCACCGCCACCATTTTACTATCTTCCGCCGCCAGCGACTTTTTCGCCACCGGGTCGTAAATAGGCCGCGCTTCGGCTTTGGCCTGCGTTACTTGCCATTTGCCGCTGTCGTTATTCAGCACCAAATCGACCACCCCGAGATGATCGCCCCACATTCCCGGCATCACCGCCGGAATACCGTTTAGCGTACCTTTGGCGATATCCGCGCCTTTAATACTGGCGAAGTCTTCACCGGGGAACACCGCGTGGGCGTGGCCGAACATAATGGCGTCAACGCCCGGCACCTGGCTTAAGTAGTAGACCGAGTTTTCCGCCATCGCCTGATAGGGGTCGGCGGAGAGGCCGGAATGCGCAACCACGACCACCACATCAGCGCCTTTCGCGCGCATCTCCGGCACGTACTTACGCGCGGTTTCAGTGATGTCGTTGACCTTCACCTTGCCGTTGAGGTTGGCTTTATCCCAGGTCATGATCTGCGGCGGCACAAAACCGATATAGCCGATGCGCAGTGTATGGGATTGACCATCGCTATCCTGAACCTGGGTATCCTGAATCAGGTAGGGCGTAAACATTGGTTTGCCGGTTTTGAGATCGATAATGTTGGCGTTAACGTAGGGGAATTTCGCTCCGGCCAGCGCCTTGTGCAGGAAGTCGAGACCGTAGTTGAATTCATGGTTGCCCAGGTTGCCGACGGCGTAATTCAGGGTGTTCATCGCCTTATAAACCGGGTGCACATCCCCCTCTTTGAGTCCTTTTGCCGCCATATAGTCGCCCAGTGGGCTACCCTGAATAACATCGCCGTTATCCACCAGCACGCTGTTTTTCGCTTCCGCGCGGGCTTTTTCAATCAGGCTGGCGGTTCTGACCAGGCCGAATTTTTCCGTCGCGGCATCTTTGTAGTAATCGAAATCCATCATATTGCTGTGCAGATCGGTGGTTTCCATGATCCGCAGGTCGACCGTCGCCGCGTTGACGCTGGCCGCCACCAGCGTGGCCAGCAGCGTTGCGCTAAACTTAATCATCAGAGGCGTCCTTTTTTATGAGCAATGGCACAAAAGAGAATGTATTTACATTCTGTTGCTTACAGAATTGTGAATTCTGCCAGAAAAGCGTGAATGGAAACCGCTAGTGTTATCACAGATAGCGGAACTGGTGATGATGCGATATAAATAAAACAACGAGTTAACGCCACTGTAACCAGAAGAGGTGGAGAATGTTAGAACAAGTATGTCAGCTTGCACGGACCGCGGGCGATGCCATCATGGATGTCTACGATGGGAACCAGCCGATGGATGTGAGCAGCAAAAAGGATGATTCTCCCGTTACCGCGGCGGATATCGCCGCGCATAAAGTCATTGTCAGCGGCCTGCAGGCGCTGGATGCAGCAATCCCCATCCTGTCGGAAGAGGATCCGCCGGCGTGGGAAGTGCGGCAGCACTGGCAGCGCTACTGGCTGGTGGATCCGCTGGACGGCACCAAAGAATTTATCAAGCGCAACGGCGAATTCACCGTCAATATCGCGCTGATTGAAAACGGCAAACCGACGCTGGGCGTGGTGTACGCGCCGGTGATGAAAGTGATGTACAGCGCGCAAAATGGCAAGGCGTGGAAAGAAGAGTGCGGCGTGCGCAAGCAGATTCAGGTTCGCGATGCTCGCCCGCCGCTGGTGGTGATTAGCCGCTCCCACGGTAATGACCCGGAGCTGCAGGAGTATCTGGAGCAACTGGGCGAGCACCAGACCACCTCAATCGGTTCGTCGCTGAAGTTCTGCCTGGTGGCGGAAGGTCAGGCGCAGCTCTATCCGCGCTTCGGGCCGACCAGCACCTGGGACACCGCCGCTGGTCATGCGGTCGCGGTAGCCGCCGGGGCGCACGTTCACGACTGGCAGGGTAAAACCCTCGACTACACGCCGCGTGAATCCTTCCTCAACCCCGGCTTCCGCGTCTCTATTTATTAAGCAGCTTATGCAGCAGGTCGACGACCTGCTGTACCTCTTGCTGGGTCAGCGCGCCGTCTTTTGCCCACTGAACGCGTCCGTCTTTGTCTAACACCACAATCGCCGAACTGCCTTCATCGAGCTGCCAGGCTTTGCGTGCGAGACCGTTGCTGTCGACGATAAACTGCGACCACGGATAGAGCTGTTTATTGCTCTCAATGCTGCTGCGCACGAACATTCCGGAACCGGGGATCGCGTCATCGGTATTGACGATGGTGGTGGTCTGGTAGCGGTCGTGCGGCAGGCCAGCCGCCTTAATCGCCTCAATCAGATTGGCATTTTTCTCTTTTGCCGAGGTGCGCCCGGCAATATGCTGGATGACGCGCACTTTTCCCGCCAGCTGCGAGCTATTCCAGTTTTTGTAGCTAAACTTATCGTTACTCAGTACCAGTTCTCCGCGGTCGGCGATGCCTACCGGCGCGACGCGTTGACCGTCGACAAAATTATGTGCCGAAGCCATTAATGGCAACAGGAGGGCGGAAACCGCCAGCAACTTACGTAGGGTCATGAGATATCCTTTTTTATATGCAGGTGATCCGACCACTTGGTCTTGTTTAATGATAAGTGCGAATTGTCGCCATTACCCGCAAGCGTGATGCCAGTTTGCGTGCCAACGCACACATTCAATAAAAAACGGAAACTTATACTAACAACTACGTATGCCTGAAACGAAAATTCTGAATTATTGTCATCAAAGGGTAAAAAAACTTCTACAGACTGGGTGACTTCGGAAATCTGGACTATAGTTTTAGGGCATTAAAATTTGCGCTCCCGATACGCGGGCTAACTGTGGCACCGCAGGAGCGTAACCCTGGCAGGAGACAACAATGAAAATTTTCCAACGCTACAATCCGCTGCAAGTGGCGAAGTACGTGAAGATCCTGTTTCGTGGACGGTTGTACATCAAGGACGTTGGCGCTTTTGAATTTGATAAGGGCAAAATCCTTATCCCGAAGGTTAAGGACAAGCTGCACTTCTCAGTGATGTCCGAGGTCAATCGTCAGGTTATGCGTCTGCAAACAGAGACCGCATAACGTGGTATGACGGCACGAAAAAAAACGGCTCCCGATGGGAGCCGTTGATGTTTTCAGGGCCGCTTACGCCGCACCTTTCTCTTTTTTCGCCGCGTCTTCGACATCAGGCAGTTTCGGTACCAGCACCGTTGGTTTGTTATCGATACGGGTGACCAGCAGCTGGTCGATACGGTAGTTATCGATATCCACCACTTCAAACTTGTAGCCGGAGAACTTCACCGCATCGGTGCGTTTCGGGATCTTGCGCAGCATAAACATCATAAAGCCGCCGATAGTCTCGTAATTATCGGACTGCGGGAACTCATCGATATCGAGCACGCGCATTACGTCATCGATTGGCGTACCGCCGTCAATCAGCCATGAGTTCTCATCGCGGGCGACAATTTGTTCTTCCAGCCCCTGGCCGACCAGGTCGCCCATCAGGGTGGTCATGACGTCGTTGAGGGTGATGATCCCTACCACCAGCGCGTATTCGTTCATGATCACCGCGAAGTCTTCGCCGGCGGTTTTAAAGCTTTCCAGCGCTTCAGAGAGCGTCAGGGTATCCGGCACGATCAGCGTATTGCGGATCTGCACGCCGCCGGTTAACACCAGGCTCTGGTTTGCCAGCACGCGGTTCAGCAGGTCTTTGGAATCGACGTAGCCGATGATGTGATCGATATCTTCGTTACACACCAGGAACTTGGAGTGCGGATGCTCCGCCACTTTATTCTTCAGGCTCTGCTCGTCTTCGTGCAGATCGAACCAGATCACGTTTTCGCGCGGCGTCATTGAAGAGGGAACGGTACGGGATTCCAGCTCAAAGACGTTTTCAATTAATTCGTGTTCTTGTTTACGCAGCACCCCGGCCAGCGCTCCGGCCTCCACCACCGCGTAGATATCATCGGAGGTGATGTCGTCTTTACGCACCATCGGGATTTTAAACAGACGGAAGATGTTGTTCGCCATGCCGTTAAACAGCCACACCAGCGGGCGGAAGACCAGTAAACAGAAGCGCATCGGGTTGATGATGCGCAAAGCCACGGCTTCTGGCGCAATCATACCGATGCGTTTCGGCGTCAGGTCAGCAAACAGGATGAACAAGCTGGTGACCAGGGTGAAGGAGAAAATAAAGCTCAGCTGCTCGGAAAGCTCCGGCGACATGTAGCGGCTCAGCACGCTGTGGAAAGCAGGGGAAAAGGCGGCGTCGCCGACGATACCACCCAGAATGGCCACGGCGTTGAGGCCGATCTGCACGACGGTGAAGAAGGTGCCGGGGTTTTCCTGCATTTTGAGAACGCGCTGCGCGTTCACATTGCCTTCATCAGCCAGCAATTTGAGTTTGATTTTACGCGATGCGGCCAGTGAGATTTCAGAGATCGAAAAAAACGCACTGACGGCAATAAGGAAAAGTATTACTAAAATACTGTTTAACATATCTTTTCTGACCGTTGAGGCCAGATCCTCGGAAGGGAAGTGGATAACTCTTTTAATGTGGAATACATAAAAAACCGGTCCGAAGGCGCTGGACCGGCTATGACACAGCGTAGTATAGCGTAAATGTCTGTAAAGCCACCAGAGCGATAATTATTCGCGCCAGCGGCCTTATTCTTCAGGATTACGCCTGCGGGGGGAGGCAAACGCCAATCCCGCCGATACCGCAGTAGCCGTACGGGTTTTTGTGCAGGTACTGCTGATGATCGTCCTCGGCGTAGTAGAACGGTTTTGCCGTGGCGATCTCGGTGGTGATCTCGCGGGTATCGTTGGCGTCGCGCATCGCCTTCTGGAAGCGCGCCAGGCTGGCCTGCGCCGCTTCAAGCTGCTCCGGCGTCAGCGGGTAGATAGCCGAACGGTACTGCGTGCCGTGGTCGTTACCCTGCTGCATCCCTTGCGCCGGGTCGTGATTCTCCCAGAAAACCTGCAGCAGCTGCTCATAGCTGATGACCTGCGGGTCATATACCACGCGCACCGCTTCCGCGTGCCCGGTCTCGCCGCTGCACACTTCACGATAGGTCGGGTTTGGCGTGTAACCGCCGGTATAGCCCGCCGCGGTGCTGTAGACCCCCGGCAATTGCCAGAACAGACGCTCGACGCCCCAGAAGCAGCCCATCGCGAACAGCGCTACCTCCATTCCTTCAGGAACGTTGGTCATTGAGTGGCCGTTAACGGCGTGGAGCGTTGCTACCGGCATCGGCGTGTTGCGCCCCGGCAGCGCATCCGCCTGGGCGACAAGATGCGTTTTATCAAATAGACTCACGGTTGGCCTCGCAATTTGTGGTTAAGGTTGTAACGTCGCGTATCTTTTTAGACAATAAACACGCTCAATACGTCTAAATTTAAACATAAGAATTATTTGGGTTACCGTCACTTTTTCAACCCTTAGTTGTTAGGGTTTTGTTAAGCCGTGGAGCGGCACTTGCGTTTCCTTCGGGGGGAAACAAGGATATTCAGGAGAACACGTGCAACAAATCCGCCAGATATGCGTTACCAGCCTTTTGCTGGTCAGCGGGGTCGCCAGCGCAGCGAATGTGCGTTTGCAGGTTGAGGGGTTATCCGGGGAACTGGAAAAAAACGTCCGCGCCCAACTATCCACGATCCAGAGCGATGAAGTCACGCCGGACCGTCGTTTTCGCGCGCGCGTCGATGACGCCATCCGCGAGGGGCTGAAAGCGCTGGGTTACTATGAACCCACCATCGATTTCGATCTACGTCCGCCGCCCAAGAAAGGGCGCCAGGTACTGATTGCCAAAGTAACTCCCGGCGAGCCGGTGCGCATTGGCGGTACCGAGGTGATCCTGCGCGGCGGCGCGCGCACCGACCACGATTACCTGGATCTGCTGAAAACGCGTCCGGCAATTGGCACGGTGCTCAATCACAGCGACTATGACGGCTTCAAGAGCTCGCTCACCAAGGTGGCGCTGCGCAAAGGCTATTTCGATAGCGAGTTCAATAAAAGCCAGCTTGGCGTATCGCTCGATCGCCATCAGGCTTTCTGGGACATCGATTACAACAGCGGCGAGCGTTACCGCTTTGGCCCGGTAAGTTTTACCGGTTCGCAGATCCGCGAAGAGTACCTGCAAAACCTGGTGCCCTTTAAACAGGGTGATTATTACACCTCACAGGATTTGGCGGAGCTGAACCGCCGCCTGGCGGCGACCGGCTGGTTTAACTCGGTGGTCGTCGCGCCGCAGTTTGATAAATCACGTAAAACCAAGGTGCTGCCTCTGCAGGGCGTCGTTTCGCCACGCAAAGAGAACACCGTGGAAACCGGGATCGGTTATTCGACAGACGTCGGACCGCGAGTGAAAGCAACGTGGAAAAAGCCGTGGATGAACTCCTACGGCCACAGCCTGACCTCCAGCGTCAGCCTCTCCGCGCCGGAACAGCAACTCGATTTTAGCTACAAAGTCCCGCTGCTAAAAAGCCCGCTTGAGCAGTATTACCTGATGCAGGGCGGTTTTAAGCGTACCGACCTTAACGATACCAAGGCCGACTCCACCACCCTGGCGCTGTCGCGCTATTGGGAGATGTCGAGCGGCTGGCAGCGCGCGATTAACCTGCGCTGGAGTCTGGACCACTTTACCCAGGCCAACGTCACCAATACCACCATGCTGCTTTATCCCGGCGTCTCGGTGAACCGCACCCGCTCCCGCGGCGGGCTGATGCCGACCTGGGGCGATTCCCAGCGCTATTCGGTGGACTACTCCAACACCATGTGGGGCTCGGACATTAACTTTATCGTCATGCAGGCGCAGGACGTGTGGATCCGCACCCTCTATGACCGCCACCGCTTCGTGGTGCGCGGCAACCTCGGCTGGATTGAAGCCGATGACTTCAGCAAAGTCCCGCCGGATCTGCGTTTCTTCGCCGGTGGCGACCGCAGCATTCGTGGTTATAAATACAAGTCGATCTCGCCGAAAGATGACGACGGCAAGCTGATCGGTGCGTCAAAGCTGGCGACAGGTTCGCTGGAGTATCAATACAACGTCACCGGGAAATGGTGGGGCGCGGCGTTTATCGACAGCGGCGAAGCGGTGAGCGATATCCGTAAAAGCGATTTTAAAACCGGCGCGGGCGTCGGCGTGCGCTGGCAGTCGCCGGTTGGGCCGATCAAGCTGGATATCGCCCGACCCATCGGCGACAAAGAAGAACACGGTTTACAGTTTTACATCGGTCTGGGGCCTGAATTATGAGTTTATGGAAGAAGATAAGCCTCGGCGTATTACTCTTTTTAGTGCTGCTGATTGGCGCGGTCGGCTTTTTAGTCGGCACCACTACCGGTTTGCATCTGGTACTGAAAGCGGCGGACCGCTGGGTGCCGGGACTGGAGATTGGCAAGGTCACCGGCGGCTGGCGCGACCTGACCTTACAGAACGTACGCTTCGAACAGCCGGGCGTGGCGGTGACGGCCGGCCAGTTCCATCTCGGCGTCAAGTTGCGCTGTCTGTGGGATAGCAGCCTGTGCGTTAATGATATCTCGCTGCGCGATATCTACGTCGCTATCGATACCAAAAAGATGCCGCCTTCGACGCCGGTAGAGGAAGAAGATTCCGGCCCGCTGAACCTGTCGACGCCATATCCTATTACCCTCAGCCGCGTGGCGCTGCATAACGTCAATGTCAAAATCGACGACACCGCCGTTTCGCTGCGCGATTTCTCCACCGGCCTGAACTGGCAGGAGAAAAACCTGACCCTGACGCCGACTTCGCTCCAGGGCTTGCTCATCGCCCTGCCGAAGGTGGCGAAAGTGGCGCAGGAGCAGGTGGTGGAGCCGAAAATTGACCATCCGAAACCGGAAGAGAAACCGCTCGGCGAGACGATGAAAGATCTGTTCTCGCAGCCGGTGCTGCCGGAAATGGTCGATGTGCATCTGCCGCTGAATCTTAATATTCAGGAGTTCCGCGGCGAACAGCTGCGCCTGACTGGCGACACCGATATGACCGTCTACAGCCTGCTGCTGAAGGTCAGCAGCATCGACGGGCAGATGAAGCTCGATGCGCTGGACGTCGATTCCGACCAGGGCAAGGTTACCGCTTCCGGCACCGCGCAACTGCAGGATAACTGGCCGGTTGATATCACCCTCGACAGCACGCTGAACATCGACCCGCTGAAAGGCGAGAAGGTGAAGCTGAAAGTAGGCGGCGAGCTGCGTAAAAAACTGCAGGTCGGCGTGGATTTAGCCGGCTCGGTGGCCATGACCCTGCGCGCCGAAGCGCAGCTGGCGGAAGCCGGTCTGCCGCTGAATATGGAAGTGAAAAGTAAACAGCTGTACTGGCCGTTTACCGGCGAGAAACAGTTCCAGGCGGATGATCTGCAGCTGAAATTCAGCGGCAAAATGACCGACTACACCATGGCGTTCAGTACCGCGGTCAAAGGGCAGTCGCTGCCGCCGGCTAAAATTACCCTTAATGCTAAAGGCAACGAACAGCAGGTAAATATCGATAAGCTGACCGTGGCGGCGCTGGAGGGGAAAACCGAACTGAAAGCGTTGCTCGACTGGCAGCAGGCGATCAGCTGGCGCGGTGAATTGACGCTCGATGGCATTAATACCGCCAAAGAGGTGCCGGACTGGCCGTCGAAGCTGAACGGGATTATCAAAACCCAGGGTAGCCTGTATGGCAGCAGCTGGCAGATGGCGGTTCCCGAGCTGAAAATTACCGGCAACGTGAAACAGAATAAAGTGGATGTCCACGGTTCGCTGCAGGGTAACAGCTATATGCAGTGGAAAGTGCCGGGACTGCATCTGGCGCTTGGCCCAAACAGCGCCGACGTAAAAGGCGAGCTGGGAGTGAAAGACCTCAACCTTGACGCCACCATCGACGCGCCGCATCTCGACAACGCGCTGCCGGGGCTTGGCGGCACGGCGAAAGGTCTGCTGAAGGTGCGCGGCACCATCGACGCGCCGCAGCTGCTGGCGGATATCACCGCTCGCGCCTTACGCTGGCAGGAACTGACGGTAGCCCAGGTCAACGTCAAAGGCGACGTGAAGTCCAGCGATCAGATTGGCGGTAATCTTGATGTACGCGTCGATCGCATCAGCCAGCCGGGCGTCAACATCAGCCTGGTGCAGCTGAATGCCAAAGGTACCGAGAAGCAGCATGATTTACAGCTGCGCGTACAGGGTGAGCCGGTGTCGGGCCAGCTGACGCTGGCGGGCAGCTTCGATCGTAAAGAGGAGCGCTGGAAGGGCACCCTGAGTAATACCCGTTTCCAGACACCGGTCGGGCCGGTAGCGCTGACGCGCAACATCGCGCTGGATTATCGTAATCAGGAGCAGAAAATCAGCATCGGGCCGCACTGCTGGAGCAACCCGAACGCCGAGCTGTGCGTACCGCAAACCATTGATGCCGGCGCCAGCGGGCGCGCGGTGGTCAATCTCAACCGTTTCGATCTGGCGATGCTGAAGCCGTTTATGCCGGACGCGACCCAGGCAAGCGGCGTGTTTAGCGGTAACGCCGATGTCAGTTGGGACACCACCAAAGAGGGACTGCCTCAGGGCAAAGTCACCCTCAGCGGGCGCAACGTCAAAGTTACCCAGACGGTCAACGACGCGCCGCTGCCGGTGGCGTTCGATACGCTTAACCTCAGCGCCGACCTGCATAACAACCGGGCGCAGTTGGGCTGGCTGATACGCCTGACCAATAACGGCCAGCTTGATGGCCAGGTGGAAGTGACCGACCCGCAGGGGCGGCGTAACCTTGGCGGCAACGTCAACATCAGCAACTTCTCGCTGGCGATGATTAACCCGATCTTCGCTCGCGGCGAGAAAGCGGAAGGCAAGCTTAATGCCCGTCTGCGTCTGGGCGGCAACTTGCAGAGCCCGCAGCTGTTTGGCCAGATGCAGTTGAGCGGCGTCGATATCGACGGCAACTTTATGCCGTTTGATATGCAGCCGAGCCAGCTGGCGATGAACTTCAACGGGACTCGCTCGACCCTGCAGGGGACGGTGAATACCAAACAGGGACAGATTGCGCTGAGCGGCAACGCCGACTGGACGCAAATCGATAACTGGCGCGCGCAGATTGCGGCGAAGGGCAGCCGGGTGCGCATTACCGTGCCGCCGATGGTCCGCCTGGATGTTTCTCCGGATGTGGTGTTTACCGCTACGCCAAGCCTGTTTAACCTCGATGGCCGCGTTGACGTACCGTGGGCGCGTATTGTGGTGAACGAGGTGCCGGAGAGCGCGGTGGGCGTCTCTTCCGATGAAGTGATGCTGGATAAAGATCTGAAACCGATCAAGCCGCAGAGCGCCGGTATTCCGATCAACAGCAACCTGACGATTCACGTCGGCAACAACGTGCGTCTGGACGCTTTCGGCCTGAAAGCGCGTCTGACCGGCGATCTGAAAGTGGCGCAGGATAAGCAGGGGCTGGGGCTCAACGGCCAGATTAATATTCCGGAAGGCCGTTTCCACGCTTACGGTCAGGACCTGATCGTGCGTAAAGGCGAGCTGCTGTTCTCCGGGCCGCCGGATCAGCCGCTGCTTAATATCGAAGCGATTCGTAACCCGGAAGCCACAGAAGACGACGTGATCGCCGGCGTTCGCGTCACCGGTTCTGCCGATCAGCCGAAGGCCGAGATCTTCTCCGACCCGGCAATGTCCCAGCAGGAAGCGCTTTCATATCTGCTGCGCGGCCAGGGTTTAGGCAGCGAACAGAGCGATAGTGCGGCGATGACCTCAATGCTTATTGGAATGGGGGTTGCACAAAGTGGTCAGGTTGTGGGTAAAATCGGCGAGACGTTTGGCGTAAGCAATTTGGCGCTGGATACCCAGGGGGTAGGCGACTCCTCCCAGGTGGTGGTCAGCGGCTATGTGCTGCCGGGTCTTCAGGTAAAATACGGCGTCGGCATCTTCGACTCTTTGGCGACGCTTACCCTGCGTTATCGCCTGATGCCTAAGCTATATATGGAAGCGGTGTCTGGCGTAGACCAGGCTCTCGATTTGCTCTATCAGTTTGAGTTTTAGCAATGCGAATATTTGTTTACGGCAGTTTACGACGCAAACAAGGCAACAGCCACTGGATGACCAACGCCCAGTTGCTGGGCGCTCATAGTGTCGACGATTATCAGCTGTACAGCCTGGGCCACTATCCAGGCGCGGTGCCGGGCGAGGGCACAGTACATGGTGAAGTGTATCGTATCGACGCATCGACGCTGGCCGAGCTGGATGCGCTGCGCACCAAGGGCGGTGAATACGCGCGCCATCTGATCCAAACGCCTTACGGCAGCGCGTGGATGTATGTCTACCAGCGCTCCGTCGAGGGGTTTGCGCAGATTGAGAGCGGAAACTGGTTGGACAGAGACCAGTAATTGAAAACGGCAACGCCACCTTCGGGTGGCGTTGTTTTTTTACCTTGTGGCCATCAGCTGTCAGCGTATATTCCTCGTTTAATCGCTATACCATTACCACAAATGAAAATGACTCTTGCCAAGCAACAGAAGGGCCGCCAGCGTGGTGAGTGCGAGAAACGACAACCGCCGTGTTAGGGTGCTGAACATTATGCTATCTCCTGTAATGGGGTGTTGGCGGCGACTCGCGTGAGGTAACCTCTTAATGCCGTTCGCAGCGCCAGCCAGTCACGTACGCTTTGTGACAAACAGCGGGCAACTGGGCCGATAAGCTCCAGGATTGCCAGCGTTCCGCTGAAGCAAAGTAGTAAGAGAGACAACATGTCCAGTGAATCGCGAAGCAACCACCAAAAATCCCTGCCTGACTTGTAGGGGTTATTTAACTCCATGCCAAGTACGAGTAAGTACAGCACCAGCGCGATGCCATAGAACAGGTTATAGAGTAGTGACATTTGCCGGTCGCCGGGATAACAGGAATGATTTTTCAGAAAAGCGCCCCCGTCGCTGACGTTGTATAACGCATGGATGTCGTTATTTTCCCGTTGGTAAACGGCGACTATCCGATCGCCGATAGCGAGAAAGGGCGGTTGACGGCGGTAAAAAAGGGGATGCAGGCCGAAATTGGCGAAACCGATCTGCCAGAAGAAAGCCAGCGGCGCAGCATCGCATTGCATCCCAACGCCGTGGTATTCCCGCGTTGGGGTTCCCGTGAACCACTTCTTAAAAATGATATTGCTAATTTTTCCCGTCCTGACGGCATAGCGTTGCGGAAGCGTTTCGGTAAAAGCCAGCGCCGCCTGACGAACGACCGGCGGCGTTGCCTGTATCGCCTGACAAAATGAGAAGTCGCCGCGGCGCGCCAAATTCATCTTCGCCAGCAGATCGCGCATATCGGGGAGGCGTTTTAACGCCGGGCGAAACAGTAGCTCGCAGAGGCCAGACAGCAGCGCGATTAACGCCAGTACCGCGATAATGCCGAAGCCCATCTTTCCCCATTCTGAATCGATGTAAATGACAGGGATGAGCGTTGCGATGAGGACCAGTAGGCTAACCAACAGCAGCGGCCGGGCCCATGGCTTTGCTAATTGGTCAGGTTCAAGTAGCGTTGCGCCGTCGCTCAACCAGTGGATCCAGTAGCAACCGTTACGCAAGCGGCGGGCGCCGATGTGCAGGGGGTAGTTAAGCTGCAGGCGGTCAAAAAGCGTGGGATCGCTAAAATGGCGTTTATTGGTATAAAAGACATGCTCGCCAGCAATGAGGCGCAAATAGGTTTGCCCTTCAGAGGCTGCTGTGGTGAAACCGGAATAGTTCAGGGTGAAATAGCGAGTGCTTTTCACGGGGTACCCTCCATGGTGATATTGCGGCAATCCGTGCCGCAGTCAGGCAGGGGATGACCCTGCCTGAGACAGAATTACTTCTGTTTAGCGCGCTCGAAGGAAGCAACGATTTCAGCTTTCGCCGCTTCAGCGTTGTCCCAACCGTCGACTTTAACCCACTTGCCTTTTTCCAGATCTTTGTAGTGCTCGAAGAAGTGAGTGATCTGGGCTTTCAGCAGTTCCGGCAGGTCGTTCACATCTTTGATGTGATCGTATTCTTTGCTCAGCTTGGTGTGCGGTACCGCAACCAGCTTGGCATCTTCACCGGATTCGTCGGTCATTTTCAGTACGCCAACCGGACGGCAGCGGATAACTGAGCCTGGCTGCAGCGGGTACGGGGTCGGGACCAGCACGTCAACCGGGTCGCCGTCCAGAGACAGAGTGTGGTTGATGTAGCCGTAGTTGCACGGATAGAACATCGCAGTGGACATGAAACGGTCAACAAACAGCGCGCCGCTCTCTTTGTCAACTTCGTATTTGATTGGGTCTGCGTTAGCTGGGATTTCGATAACGACGTAGATGTCTTCCGGCAGCTCTTTGCCCGCAGGTACGTTGAGTAAGCTCATGTCTGTTTCCTTTAAAAATGTTTGGCAAACAAGTGCCCGGTATTATAGCCAACTCACATCGAATGTCTTCGCTTCTTTTTGCCCTGATGCAGGGGGAAGCGTCTGAATTTCTCCTCATCAGATAACCCTAAAATCCATAAAGATAGCTACATTCTGAATAAAATTGTGTAAACGCTTTCATTATCGCGAACGGCGGTTATCCAGAAGACAAATTTTCGCCATTGGCGCAGGCCATGCCGTTGGGCGGGAAGCCTTATCGCCGCTCAGCTCAGATAAATCGCATTAATTAACATTTTATTTACTTTTTCGAAGTGTGATGTAACGCATTCAGTTACATAACGGATTGTCTATAGTTTGTTCGCAGGTGAGCATTTAACCAACAATAACCCTACGAGGATCATCTTATGTGGAAGCGCTTACTTCTTGTCACCGCGGTTTCGGCAGCTATGTCGTCTATGGCGATGGCCGCCAACCTGACCGTAGGATTTTCGCAGGTCGGCTCTGAATCGGGCTGGCGCGCGGCCGAAACGAATGTTGCTAAGGAAGAAGCGGCGAAGCGTGGCATCACTCTGAAGATTGCCGACGGTCAGCAAAAACAGGAAAACCAGATTAAAGCCGTGCGCTCGTTCATTGCCCAGGGCGTGGACGCGATCTTTATCGCGCCGGTGGTGGCGACCGGTTGGGAGCCGGTACTGAAAGAAGCGAAAGAGGCCAATATCCCGGTGTTCCTCCTCGACCGTTCGATCGACGTTAAAGATAAGTCGCTGTATATGACCACGGTCACCGCCAACAACGTGCTGGAAGGCCAACTGATTGGCGACTGGTTGGTGAAAACCGTCGATGGCAAGCCGTGTAACGTTGTGGAGCTCCAGGGCACCGTGGGCGCCAGCGTCGCTATCGATCGTAAGAAAGGCTTCGCCGAGGCGATTGCCAAAGCCCCCAACATCAAGATTATCCGCTCGCAGTCCGGCGACTTCACCCGCAGTAAGGGGAAAGAGGTGATGGAGAGCTTTATCAAAGCGGAGAATAACGGCAAGAACATCTGCATGGTCTACGCCCATAACGATGACATGGTCATTGGCGCGATCCAGGCCATTAAAGAGGCCGGGCTGAAGCCGGGCAAAGATATCCTCACCGGCTCTATCGACGGCGTGCCGGATATCTATAAAGCCATGATCGCCGGCGAGGCGAATGCCAGCGTCGAGCTGACGCCGAATATGGCCGGTCCGGCGTTTGATGCGCTGGAAAAATACAAAAAAGACGGCACCCTGCCTGAGAAGCTGACCATTACCAAATCGACCCTCTACCTGCCGGATACGGCAAAAGAAGAGTTAGAGAAGAAGAAAAATATGGGTTACTAAGCCTTCATGAAAATGCCGGGGGCGCTACGCTTGCCCGGCCTACATTTCGCTCTTTTGTAGGCCGGATAAGCGCAGCGCCATCCGGCGTGATGCAGGGGGAACCATGACCAGCGACCAACACCAGGAGATCCTTCGTACCGAAGGACTCAGTAAATTCTTCCCCGGCGTGAAGGCGCTGGATAACGTCAATTTCAGCCTGCGGCGTGGCGAAATCATGGCCCTGCTGGGCGAAAACGGCGCCGGAAAATCGACGCTGATTAAAGCGCTCACCGGCGTGTACCATGCCGAACGCGGAGCGATTTGGCTGGAAGGCCAGCAAATTTCGCCGAAAAACACCGCCCACGCTCAGCAGTTGGGTATCGGTACCGTCTACCAGGAAGTTAATCTGCTGCCGAATATGTCGGTGGCGGATAATTTGTTTATTGGTCGCGAGCCGAAGCGCTTTGGCCTGCTGCGGCGCAAAGAGATGGAAAAGCGCGCCACCGCGCTGATGGCCTCTTACGGCTTCTCGCTCGACGTGCGCGAACCGCTGAACCGTTTTTCGGTGGCGATGCAGCAAATCGTCGCTATCTGCCGGGCCATCGACCTGTCGGCGAAAGTACTAATCCTCGATGAACCGACCGCCAGCCTCGACACTCAGGAAGTGGAAATGCTGTTCACCCTGATGCGCCAGCTGCGCGATAACGGCGTCAGCCTGATTTTCGTGACCCATTTTCTTGACCAGGTCTATGCCGTCAGCGACCGTATTACCGTGCTGCGCAACGGCAGCTTCGTCGGCTGTCGGGAGACCCGCGAGCTGCCGCAAATCGAACTGGTCAAAATGATGCTGGGGCGCGAGCTGGACCATCAGGCGCTGCAGCGCGCCGGGCGCACGCTGCTCAGCGATAAGCCGGTGGCGGCGTTTGAAGATTTTGGCAAGAAGGGCACGATTGCGCCGTTTACTCTGCAGGTGCGGCCGGGCGAGATCGTCGGCCTGGCCGGGCTGTTGGGATCCGGTCGCACTGAAACGGCGGAGGTCATCTTCGGCATCAAGCCCGCCGACAGCGGTAAAGCGTGGATCAAGGGCAAGCCGCAAACGCTGCGCTCGCCGCATCAGGCCTCCTGCCTCGGCATTGGCTTCTGCCCGGAAGACCGCAAAACCGACGGCATCATCGCCGCTGCTTCGGTGCGGGAAAATATTGTGCTGGCGCTACAGGCGCAGCGCGGCTGGCTGCGGCCGATCCCGCGTCGTGAACAGCATGAGATTGCCGAACGCTTTATTCGCCAGTTAGGTATCAGGACGCCCAGCGCCGAACAGCCAATCGAATTTCTCTCCGGCGGCAACCAGCAGAAGGTATTGCTGTCGCGCTGGCTGCTGACCAAACCCCAGTTCCTGATCCTCGATGAGCCGACGCGCGGTATCGACGTCGGCGCCCACGCCGAGATTATTCGTCTGATAGAAACCCTCTGCGCCGATGGCCTGGCGCTACTGGTTATCTCCTCGGAGCTTGAAGAACTGGTTGGCTACGCCGACCGGGTGATTATCATGCGCGATCGCCAGCAGGTAGCGGAAATCCCGCTCGCCGAGCTATCGGTCCCGGCGATCATGAACGCGATTGCGGCATAAGGAGCCCAGCATGATGCCCAGAACTGTTTCACAAAGCGGACAGCCAAAACGGCGCTTTAGCTGGCCGAAAGGAATGCCGCAAATTATCGCGCTATTGCTGGTACTGGCGGTGGATAGCCTGGTGGCGCCGCATTTCTTCCAGATTCTGCTGCAGGATGGGCGGCTGTTCGGCAGCCCGATTGACATTCTCAACCGCGCGGCGCCGGTGGCGCTGCTGGCGATTGGTATGACGCTGGTCATCGCCACCGGCGGCATCGATCTGTCGGTTGGCGCGGTGATGGCCATCGCCGGGGCGACCGCCGCCTCAATGACCGTCGCCGGGCACAGCCTGCCGGTGGTGCTGCTCGCCGCGTTAGGCGCAGGCGCGCTGGCCGGCCTGTGGAACGGCATTCTGGTAGCGGTGCTGAAGATCCAGCCTTTCGTGGCCACGCTGATCCTGATGGTTG
Source organism: Klebsiella sp. 141162 (assembly GCF_050600755.1). Classification (NCBI taxonomy): domain Bacteria; kingdom Pseudomonadati; phylum Pseudomonadota; class Gammaproteobacteria; order Enterobacterales; family Enterobacteriaceae; genus Klebsiella; species Klebsiella sp. 141162. The sequence continues at coordinate 220,313 of NZ_JAQIRI010000004.1, forward strand.
CCGGGCGCGGCGTCGCGCAGCTGATTACCTCCGGGCAGATAGTCACCTTTGATTCGCCGGCGCTTTCCTGGCTCGGCAGCGGCTCCCTGTTGCTACTGCCGACGCCGGTGATTATCGCCGTCGCAACGCTGCTGCTGTTCTGGCTGTTTACCCGCCGGACCGCGCTCGGCATGTTTATTGAAGCGGTGGGGATCAATATCCGCGCGGCGAAAAATGCCGGGGTGAACACCCGCATCGTGGTGATGCTGGCCTATGTACTAAGCGGCATCTGCGCGGCGATTGCCGGCATTATCGTGGCGGCGGATATCCGCGGCGCCGACGCCAATAACGCCGGATTATGGCTGGAGCTGGACGCCATTCTGGCGGTAGTGATCGGCGGCGGTTCGCTGATGGGCGGGCGCTTCAATCTGCTGCTGTCGGTGGTGGGGGCGCTGATTATCCAGGGGATGAACACCGGGATTTTACTCTCCGGTTTCCCGCCGGAGCTCAACCAGGTGGTGAAAGCGGTGGTGGTGCTGTGCGTACTGATCGTTCAGTCGCCGCGCTTTATCGGTCTACTGAAAGGGGTACGCGGCCGTGATAAAACGTAATTTACCTTTGATGATTACCCTCGCGGTATTCGTGCTGGGCTATCTCTACTGCCTGACCCAGTTTCCGGGGTTTGCTTCGACGCGGGTGATTTGCAATATCCTGACCGATAACGCTTTCCTTGGCATTATCGCCGTTGGCATGACCTTCGTGATCCTCAGCGGCGGTATCGATCTGTCGGTCGGGTCGGTGATTGCCTTCACCGGCGTGTTTCTCGCCAAAGCGATCGGCTTTTGGGGGATCTCGCCGCTGCTGGCCTTTCCGCTGGTACTGGCCATGGGCTGCGCCTTTGGCGCGTTTATGGGATTGCTGATCGATGCGCTGAAGATCCCGGCATTTATCATCACCCTCGCCGGTATGTTTTTCCTGCGCGGCGTGAGCTATCTGGTCTCGGAAGAGTCGATTCCCATTAACCACCCGCTGTATGACACTCTGTCCGGGCTGGCGTGGACCATCCCCGGCGGCGGCCGCCTGAGTGCGATGGGGCTGCTGATGCTGCTGGTGGTGGTGCTGGGCATTTTCCTCGCCCATCGTACCCGCTTTGGCAATCAGGTTTATGCCATCGGCGGCAACGCCACGTCGGCCAATTTGATGGGCATTTCCACGCGTAGCACCACTATTCGCATCTATATGCTGTCGACCGGCCTGGCGACGCTTGCCGGAATCGTCTTCTCTATCTACACCCAGGCGGGCTACGCGCTGGCGGGCGTCGGCGTGGAGCTGGACGCTATCGCCTCGGTGGTGATAGGCGGCACGCTGCTGAGCGGCGGCGTCGGAACGGTGCTGGGGACGCTGTTCGGCGTGGCGATTCAGGGGCTTATTCAGACCTACATCAACTTTGACGGTACGCTCAGTTCATGGTGGACGAAGATTGCCATCGGCATCCTGCTATTTATCTTCATCGCGCTGCAGCGCGGGCTGACGGTGCTGTGGGAAAATCGCCAGAATGCGGCGGTGACTCGCGTGGGTGGGGCGGTGAATCGCTGACAGGGAGCTCCCTTCCCGCAAGGCGGGAAGGGAAGGCAGAAATTAAGCGTCCGGGAACTCTTTAATGAAGTTCTCGACGTCTTCTACCATGTGGTCGTTGCCGACAAAGAACGAACGGCGCTGGTGCAGGCTTTCCGGGATGATATCGAGAATACGCTCTTTACCATCGCTGGCTTTGCCGCCCGCCTGTTCCGCCAACATCGCCATCGGGTTGCATTCGTACAGTAAACGCAGTTTCCCTTGCGGGTGGCTGGCGGTGCTTGGATACAGGTAGATGCCGCCTTTCAGCAGGTTACGGTGGAAGTCGGCCACCAGAGAACCGATATAGCGCGAGGTGTACGGGCGCTGGGTCTCTTTATCTTCTTCCTGACAGTACTTGATGTACTTCTTCACGCCCATCGGGAACTTGATGTAGTTACCTTCGTTGATGGAGTAGGTTTTGCCTTTCTCCGGGAAGCGCATCCGCTCCTGGCTCAGGCAGAAGACGCCGAGTGACGGGTCGTAGGTAAAGGCGTGCACGCCGCAGCCGGTGGTGTAGACCAGCATGGTAGAGGAGCCGTAAACCACATAACCCGCGGCAACCTGTTTGTTACCCGGCTGCAGGAAGTCTTCTTCGGTGACCGGCGTACCGACCGGCGTGACGCGGCGGTAGATAGAGAAGATAGTCCCCACGGAGACGTTAACGTCAATGTTGGAGGAGCCATCCAGCGGATCCATCAGCACAACGTATTTGGCGTGTTCGCACCCTTCGAAGACCACGATTTCATCTTCTTCTTCCGAGGCGATACCGGCGACGATATCACGTGCGCGCAGTGCAGCTTTTAATTTTTCATTCGCGAACAGGTCCAGCTTCTGCTGAACTTCACCCTGAACGTTTTCCGCACCGCTGGCACCCAGGATATCGACCAGACCGGCCTTATTGATATCGCGGTGGATGATCTTGGCGCCCAGTTTTATTGCCGACAACAAAGCAGTCAGCTCACCGGTAGCGTGGGAGAACTCGTGCTGCTTTTCGACAATAAATTCACCTAACGTTTTCATAACTCGTTCCCTGCATTTTTATGTTGAGTAAAACGAACGCAACAATCTTAACAAATAATAAAAAAACTGCGCACAGGTGAATCGCGCCAGCAAATGCAGATTTGCCTGAAATGCATTTCTCAGGGGGCATACATATGGGTAAAATGCGGGTCAGATTAATGAGGGAAGTAACGAATGCGCATTCATATTTTAGGAATCTGTGGCACGTTTATGGGGGGGCTGGCAATGCTGGCACGTTCCCTCGGGCATCAAGTAACCGGCTCGGATGCTAACGTTTATCCGCCAATGAGCACCCTGCTGGAAAATCAGGGTATCGATCTGATTCAGGGCTACGACGCCAGCCAACTGGACCCGCAGCCGGATCTGGTGATTATCGGTAACGCCATGACCCGCGGTAATCCGTGCGTCGAAGCGGTGCTGGAAAACAACATTCCGTACATGTCCGGCCCGCAGTGGCTGCACGACTTCGTCCTGCGCGACCGCTGGGTGCTGGCCGTTGCCGGTACTCACGGTAAAACCACCACCGCCGGCATGGCGACGTGGATCCTCGAAGCCTGTGGCTATAAGCCGGGCTTCGTTATCGGCGGCGTACCGGGGAACTTCGATGTTTCCGCACGCCTGGGCGACAGCCCGTTCTTCGTGATTGAAGCCGACGAATATGACTGCGCCTTCTTCGACAAGCGTTCTAAGTTCGTTCACTACTGCCCGCGCACGCTGATCCTCAATAACCTTGAGTTTGACCATGCGGATATCTTTGACGACCTGAAAGCGATTCAGAAACAGTTCCACCACCTGGTGCGCATCGTGCCGGGCAAAGGCAAGATTATTCTGCCGGAGAGCGACATCAACCTGAAGCAGGTGATGGCGATGGGCTGCTGGAGCGAACAGGAGCTGGTGGGCGAGCAGGGGCACTGGCAGGCGAAGAAACTCAACGCCGATGCCTCGCAGTGGGAAGTCCTGCTCGACGGCGAAAAGGTCGGCGAGGTGAACTGGGCGCTGGTCGGCGAGCATAATATGCACAACGGCCTGATGGCGATTGCCGCGGCGCGTCATGTCGGCGTGGTGCCGGCGGATGCCGCTAACGCGCTGGGCAGCTTTATCAACGCCCGTCGCCGCCTTGAGCTGCGCGGCGAAGCCAACGGCGTGACCGTCTACGACGATTTTGCCCACCATCCGACGGCCATTCTCGCGACGCTGCAGGCGCTGCGCGGCAAAGTCGGCGGCACCGCGCGTATTCTGGCGGTGCTGGAGCCACGTTCCAACACCATGAAAATGGGCGTCTGTAAAGACGATCTGGCGCCGTCTCTCGGCCGCGCCGATGAAGTCTTCCTGCTGCAGCCGCAGCATATCCCGTGGCAGGTGGCGGAAGTGGCGGAAGCCTGCGTACAGCCGGCGCACTGGAGCGCCGACGTTGATACGCTGGTGGATATGATCGTGAAAACCGCGCATCCGGGCGACCATATTCTGGTGATGAGCAACGGCGGTTTCGGCGGTATTCATCAGAAGCTGCTGGATAAACTGGCGCAAAAAGCGGCCGCGGCAGAGTAAGCGCGAACGCCTCCGGTTACTGCCCTCCGCGTGAGGGCAGTTTTGTTTTCGCCACCAGGGATTGTGTGATGCTGACCTGTGAAAAAGTCATTTCTACCGACTCGCCCCATTTCGCCGCGCTTGACGCGCTGTACGCCCGTGCCTTTCCGTGGCACGAACAGCGTGAAAGCGACGCCAAACTTCAGGCGTTGAGCAACCCGCACTATGCGCTGGAAGCGTGGTTTGATAACGGGGTATTTATTGGCCTGAGCGGCTGCTGGCAGTTTGCCGGTTATAGCTATATCGAACATCTGGCGATTGACGACACCCTGCGTTCGCGCGGCTATGGCAAACAGCTGCTGGCGCAGATCCTGACGCGCGCGCCGCTGACTATTCTGGAAATCGATCCGCTCACCAGCGAAATCGCCCATAAACGGCTGCGCTTTTACCAGTCGATGGGATTCCATGCCAATGCCTGGGCGCACCGCCATCCAACCTATCATCAAGGGATCGACGATCATGAACTGCTGGTGTTGAGCTATCCGCAGCCGATCGATGTGGCGCGGTATCAGCAGTTTGCCGAGGATTTAGGGCACGAGGTCATGAGGTAAGGTTTGCGATGCGCTGACCGGAGCTAGCCACCGGATACCGATTCGTAGCCCGGATAAGGCGCAACGCGCCGCCATCCGGGAGATGGCGGTTAGCGTGGGAATTAGCCTTCGTTCTCGGCCAGTTCGCGCAGATACTGGAAGATCAGGCGCGCGGATTTCGGCGGCTTGTTGCCTTCTTTCTCTTTCTTGGCATTGCGGATCAGTGAGCGCAGCTGCTGACGGTCAGCGTCTGGCCACAGGTTCAATACCTCTACGACAGCATCATCGCCATTATCAATCAGGCGATCGCGGATTTGTTCCAGCTTATGGAACAGCGCCACCTGCTGGTTGTGACGGTTCTTCAGCTTATCCAGCGCCTGGCGAATCGGATCGACGTCGCGGTTACGCAGCATTTTACCAATCAGCTGCAGCTGGCGGCGGCGGCCTTCTTTTTTGATACGCTGGGCGAGTTCAATGGCGTCGCGCAGGTCGGTATCGAGCGGCAGCTTATCCAGCGCGTTCTTACCGAGGTCTACCATTTCCGCGCCAAGACGCTTCAATTCTTCCGCGTCGCGCTTAATTTCACTCTTGCTGACCCAGATAATTTCATCATCTTCATCTTCAACGTCATCACCGGGCACGTCGTCGAGCCAGTCTTCGGGCTGCTTTGTCATCTCAGGCTCCTTAAAAAAGAGGCTAATGTTACCAGTTAAGGCGCGCACTGAAAAACGGTTCTCTGTTAGACTTCAGTTAACTCCTTCTTACATTATGGCATTAGCAATGAAAGTCATCTCTCAAGTTGCACAGCAGCGTAAGACGCTGGAAGAAGCCGTTAGTACGGCACTGGAACTGGCGGCAGGCAAATCCGACGGTGCGGAAGTCTCCGTCAGCAAGACCACCGGCATCGGCGTCAGCACCCGCTACGGTGAGGTGGAGAATGTTGAATTCAATAGCGACGGCGCGCTTGGCATCACCGTTTATCATCAAAATCGTAAAGGCAGCGCCTCTTCGACCGACCTGAGTCCGGACGCTATCGCGCGTACCGTGCAGGCGGCGCTGGATATCGCGCGTTACACTTCGCCGGACCCGTTTGCCGGCGTGGCGGATAAAGAACTGCTGGCCTTTGACGCCCCGGATCTGGACCTGTTCCATCCGGCGGAGGTCTCCCCGGACGAAGCCATCGAGCTGGCCGCCCGCGCCGAGCAGGCCGCCCTGCAGGCCGACAAACGCATTACCAATACCGAAGGCGGCAGCTTCAACAGCCACTATGGAATTAAAGTTTTCGGTAACAGCTATGGCATGCTCCAGAGCTACTGTTCGACTCGCCACTCGCTCTCCAGCTGCGTGATTGCCGAAGAAAACGGCGATATGGAACGCGACTACGCCTACACCATTGGCCGCGCCCTTGGCGATTTACAGACCCCGGAGTGGGTCGGCAACGAATGCGCCCGCCGCACCTTGTCGCGCCTGGCGCCGCGTAAGCTGTCGACGATGAAAGCGCCGGTTATCTTCGCCAACGAAGTCGCGACCGGGCTGTTTGGCCATCTGGTCGGGGCGATTGCCGGCGGCGCGGTCTACCGTAAATCGACCTTCCTGCTCGACTCCCTCGGCAAACAGATCCTGCCGGAGTGGCTGACCATCGAAGAACATCCGCATCTGCTGAAGGGGCTGGCTTCCACGCCGTTCGACAGCGAAGGCGTACGCACCGAACGTCGCGACATCATCAAAGACGGCGTGCTGACCCAGTGGCTACTGACCAACTATTCCGCGCGCAAGCTGGGTATGAAAAGCACCGGCCACGCCGGCGGCATCCATAACTGGCGCATCAACGGCCGCGGCCTGAGTTTTGCAAAGATGCTTAAAGAGATGGGCACCGGGCTTGTGGTCACCGAATTGATGGGGCAGGGTGTCAGTGGCGTGACCGGCGACTACTCGCGCGGCGCATCCGGTTTCTGGGTAGAAAACGGCGAGATTCAGTATCCGGTTAGTGAGATCACCATCGCCGGAAATCTGAAAGAAATGTGGCGTAATATTGTCACCGTCGGCGACGATATCGAAACGCGCAGCAATATTCAGTGTGGTTCCGTGCTGCTGCCGGAGATGAAAATCGCCGGTCAATGACCTGTGTGCCGGGCGCGTCCTGCCGCGCCCGCTTGATATCTTCATAATAAAAAGGAAGTGAGCAATGCGTAAAAAACTGTTAGCGATGCTGGCCGTCTCTGCTTTTGCGCTCGGTTCGGCATCGGCGTTTGCCGACCTTGGCGAAGACATGGACACCCTTGCGGAAAATCTGCAGGTGGTACAGAAAACCTCAGACATTGGCGAGCTGAAAGCGGCGCTGAATAAGATGCGTACTGCTGCGGTTGACGCGCAGAAAGAGACGCCGCCAAAACTGGAAGGCAAAGCGGCCGATAGCCCGGAGATGAAAGATTTCCGCCACGGTCTGGAAACGCTGGTCGGCCAGATCGACGGCGCGCTGAAGTTAGCTGACGCTGGTAAGCTGAAAGAGGCGCAGGCCGCCGCAGAGGACTTCAAAACTACCCGCAATACCTACCATAAGAAGTATCGCTAATCGCCGTTTTCGGGAGGCGTCAGCCGATGTCTCCCGCCTAAAAGCCTACCCGCATCACATTTTTCCCTTTTCTTTTTCCGGTTTTTCCATCGTCGTTTTCCGCTAAACCTTGCGCATTGTTGTGATGCGCATCACGCCATATCACCTGTTTTTACATTTATCCGGTGAATATGTGGAGTCGATCACCTAAGCCTTCTCCCTTTCCACTTCGAAGTGGAAAACAACTCGCTACAAACTCCTGACCCCCGGCGCTACTTTGGATTCCAGAGACATCAGCGGGGTAACACAAGTGAATAACGGAGCGGTAATAAACGACGTAGGGGAGCAGGCGGCGCAGACCGAACGCCTGGCTGACAAGATGTTACAGCAGGTATTCGCCCTGTTAAGCCGTCACGACATCGTCCCTAACGACGTTCAGGAGCAAATGCTGACTTCCCACGTGCGGGCCATGGCCCACCGGTCAATCAGCGGCGAACCGCTACCGGAAGTGGATGCCAGTCTGTTCGAAGAAATTTCTGAAGATTCAATGATGCTGGCCCGCGAAGTGGTCGCGCAGTTCGGCAACCTGCCTGATGAAGAGGCCTGGTTGCTCTCCGTCCACTTCGAAGTCGCAAAAGAAAACCTGTAAGGAGCAAAACATGGAACAAATCACCGTAGTTATTGGCGACCGTCTGGGTAAAGGACAAAAAGTCGCGGCAGGCGCAGAAAAAGCCGGCGCACGTGCAGTGGTCGTCCCTGGCGTTGCTGCAGATATGAAACTTGGCGACATGATGAAAGCGGAAAACGCCTCTTTCGGCATCTCCTTCTGCGGCAGCGGCGGCGCAGGCGCTATCACCGCGCAGACCAAGTACGGCTACAAAGCAAAATACGGCATGCGTTCTATTGAAGAGGGCGTCACCGCCATCAACGAAGGTTGCAACGTGCTGGGCTTCGGCTTCATGGATAAAGAAGAGCTGGGCGAGCGCCTGGTTGAAGCCTGGAAAAAGAAATACGGCGCATAAGTATGAAAGAGCAATTCACCACCACGGTGAGGGTTGCAGGCAAAGGCGAAAGCAAATCACGGGCCTTCGCCGATGCCCTTAACCATGTGCAGGCTGCGGTGATGAAATCATCATCGCGCATCCTACTGCGTATTGAGCCACAGGACGTGACGGTTGTTCATGCGCGCGAAGCGGTACGAAAAGAGGCGTTTCTGTTCATCTTTTTGCGCCGTGAACGACGGACCTACAGCGTGGAGCTGGACGTCACCGTCAACGTGACCGCCATCGATCTCGATAAAGTGGATTTCGTCACGCAAACCTGATTGTTACCAAAGGGTCAGACTATGTTCCTGATAATTTTAATAAAATCGCTCATCATCGGCGGCCTGGTCGGCGTCGGCGTGGGCGCCGGAGCGGCACGCATGTTTCACGCGCCCACCACGCAAGGGATGGGGGCGTTTCGTACCTTGGGCGAGCTGAATTCCTGCGAAGGCGATCCGGCTTCTCACTTCTCTTTTGGCCTCGGCTTCTTCTTTAACGCCTGGGCCTCTTCCGTTGCAGCAGGCTCCTTCACCCAGGACGTTGACCACCGCATTATCCCGAACTGGGGCGCGGCGGCGTTGATGGTGAAAAATCGTAACGTTGGCGAAACGCTACACGATCCGAAAAAAATGGCCATTGCCTGCGGCATCATCGGCATGATCGTCGTCGCCTTCCTTAACCTGACCGCCTCTTCCGTGCCGGAAGCGCTGCAGGTCACCGCCGTTAAGGTACTGGTTCCGGCGGCAAACCTGCTGGTGAATACCGTGATGCCGGTGATTTTCTGGCTGGCGGCTATCGATGCCGGTAAGAAATCAGGCTTCTGGGCGACGATTTTCGGCGGCGCGGCGCAGCTGATTATGGGTAACGCCGTACCGGGTCTGGTACTGGGGATCCTGATCGGTAAAGGCGTAGAAGAGAGCGGCTGGAACCGGGTAACCAAAGTGATGATGATCGCCATTGTCGCGCTGTTCGTCCTCAGCGGCTTCTTCCGCGGCTTCGACATGAAGATGCTCGAATCCTTCCATCTGACCGTGCCGAACTGGCTGGACATGATCCACAACTCACTCAGCGGCAAGTAACGGGAGCCTGATAATGGAACAGAATAAAGGTTTTTGGTATGCCGACTGGTCGTTCCCGATCTTTGTTGGCCTGCTCTCCTCCGGCGTCTTCGCCGGGACGCACATGTACTACCTGTACGGCATCGGCGCATTTAACGAAGTGGCCTTCGTGGCGATGTTGAAGGCAGGGATTGATACCGGCGCGTACGGCGCGGTGGCGGCATTCGGCGCGAGCTTCCTGTTCGCCCGCATCATCGAAGGTTCGCTGGTGGGGATTCTGGATATCGGCGGCGCCATCCAGACCGGTATCGGCCTCGGCGTGCCGGCGCTACTGCTCGGCGCGGGCTTTGTCTTCCCGGTGGCGAACTTCGCCGCGTCGCTGGCAACCGGCCTGATCCTCGGCCTGGCGGTCGGCTACATCATCATTCTGGCGCGTAAGTTCACCATCAACCAGAGCGACTCCACCTACGGCGCCGACGTGATGATGGGGGCCGGTAATGCCTCCGGCCGCTTCCTCGGTCCATTGATCATCCTCAGCGCGATGACGGCGTCTATTCCTATCGGGATTGGTTCTTTGGTTGGCGCACTGCTGTTCTACATCTGGCAGAAACCGATCACCGGCGGCGCCATCCTCGGCGCGATGATCCTCGGTTCCATCTTCCCGATTGCGATTAGCTAATCGCCCGATGGCGCTGCGTTTATCGGGCCTACAAGTCAGCGCGATTTGTAGGCCGGATAAGGCGGTACGCCGCCATCCGGCAACAGATTCACTCTTTCATCAGGAGATAGCTATGTTTGATTTACTCCTGCGCCGTGCGCGCCTCGTCGACGATACCCTGACTGATATCGCCATCCAGGACGGGAAAATCGCGGCGCTGGGCGAGATTAGCGCGCCCTCCCGTAAGACCATAGAACTGAACGGCAAGGTTTACGTCAGCGCTGGCTGGATTGACTCTCACGTTCACTGCTACCCGAATTCACCGATTTATCATGATGAGCCGGATAGCGTCGGCATCGCCACCGGCGTCACTACCGTGATCGATGCCGGCAGCACCGGCGCCGACGACGTCGATGACTTCTATCAACTGACCCGTAAAGCGGCGACGGAAGTTTATGCGTTGCTCAACATCTCCCGAGTCGGGCTGATTGCGCAGAATGAGCTGGCGAATATGGCCAATATCGACGCCGCCGCGGTGAAGCAGGCGGTGCAGCGTCATCCTGACTTTATCGTCGGCCTGAAGGCGCGGATGAGCAGCAGCGTCGTCGGCGAAAACGGCATCACGCCGCTGGCGCGCGCCAAGGCCATTCAGCAGGAAAACGGCGATCTGCCGCTGATGGTGCACATCGGCAATAACCCGCCGAACCTCGATGAAATCGCCGATCTGCTGAGCAGCGGCGACATCATTACCCACTGCTATAACGGCAAGCCGAACCGCATTCTTAATCCTGCCGGCGAGCTGCGCAGCTCCATTACTCGTGCTCTGCAGCGCGGCGTGCGCCTCGATGTCGGCCACGGTACCGCCAGTTTCAGCTTTGAAGTGGCGCGGCGGGCGATTGCGATGGGCATTCTGCCGCACACCATCAGCTCCGATATTTACTGCCGTAACCGTATCGACGGCCCGGTACGCTCGCTGGCGCTGGTGATGTCGAAATTCCTCGCCATCGGCATGACCCTGCCGCAGGTGATTGACTGCGTGACCGTCAGCGCCGCCGAGGGGCTGCGCCTGGCGCGTAAAGGGCGCCTGGAAGCGGGCTTCGATGCCGATTTAACGCTATTTAGCCTGCAGCATCAGCCCACGTTATTGGTGGATGCTGAAAAAGAGAGCCTGCAGGCTGACAACATTCTGGTGCCGCTGGCCGCGATTCGCGCGGGCAAGGGCTATCTGACCGAACAAGGGAGCGCGGAACATGCCTTCGATTTTTGAGAAATACCATTTAAAACAAGTTATTAATACTTCAGGCCGGATGACGGCGCTGGGCGTCTCCACGCCGCGCCCGGAAGTGGTTGAAGCCGCGATGGCCGGTATGAACCAGTACTTTGAAATGAAAGACCTGGTGAATAAAACCGGCGAGTACATCGCCAAACTGCTGGATGTGGAAGGGGCGACCGTTGTCTCCTGCGCGTCGGCGGGGATTGCCCAGTCGGTAGCGGCGGTGCTGGTGAAAGACAGCGACTGGCTGCTGGAGAACCTGCACGTTACCCCGATTGAAAATAACGAAATCGTGTTGCCGAAGGGCCACAACGTCAACTTTGGCGCGCCGGTAGGCACCATGGTGGCGTTGGGCGGCGGTAAGCTGGTGGAAGCGGGCTACGCCAACGAATGTTCTGCCCAACAGCTGGCGGCGGCGATCACTCCGCGCACCGCGGCGATTTTGTACATCAAATCCCACCACTGCGTGCAGAAAAGCATGCTCAACGTCGCGCAGGCCGCGGAAGTGGCGCGCCAGCATAACTTGCCGCTGATCGTCGATGCGGCGGCGGAAGAAGATTTGCAGTGCTACTACCGTATGGGCGCCGACCTGGTTATCTACAGCGGCGCGAAAGCGATTGAAGGGCCGACCAGCGGGCTGGTCATCGGCAAAACGCAGTACGTCGAGTGGGTTAAGCGCCAGTCGATGGGGATTGGCCGGGCGATGAAAGTGGGTAAAGAGGGCATTCTCGGCCTGACCTGCGCCATTGAACACTACCTGACGGCGACCAAAGAGAGCGGTCAGCAGATGGTGGACAAGATGACGCCGTTTATCGAACAGCTCAACACTCTCAACGGCGTGACCGCGCGGGTGGTGTGGGATAGCGCGGGCCGCGATATCGCCCGCGCCGAAATTAAATTTGATGAAGCGACCACTGGCGTGAATACCGGCGATCTGGTTAACGCGCTGAAGCAGGGCGAATACGCCATTTACTTCCGCGGCTATAAAGCTAACGAAGGCATTATCGAAGCCGATGTCCGCAGCGTGAACGTGCAGCAGCTGGAGGTGGTCGCTCGCCGCATCGCAGAAGTTCTGAATAAGGAGAAACAAGCATGAAACTGACCCCAAATTTTTACCGTGACCGCGTGTGCCTGAACGTACTGGCGGGCAGCAAAGACAACGCCCGTGAAATTTACGACGCGGCGGAAGGTCATGTACTGGTCGGCGTGCTCTCCAAAAACTATCCGGACGTCGCCAGCGCGGTGGCCGATATGCGTGAATACGCGAAGCTGATTGATAACGCGCTCTCCGTCGGGCTGGGCGCAGGCGATCCAAACCAGTCGGCGATGGTGAGCGAGATTTCTCGCCAGGTGCAGCCGCAGCACGTCAACCAGGTCTTCACCGGCGTGGCTACCAGCCGCGCGCTGCTCGGGCAGAACGAGACTGTGGTGAATGGTCTGGTCTCGCCGACCGGTACGCCGGGAATGGTGAAGATCTCAACCGGCCCGCTGAGCAGCGGCGCGGCGGATGGGATTGTTCCGCTGGAAACCGCCATCGCGCTGTTGAAAGATATGGGCGGCAGCTCTATCAAATACTTCCCGATGGGCGGCCTGAAGCACCGCGCCGAATTTGAAGCCGTCGCCAAAGCCTGCGCTGAACACGATTTCTGGCTGGAGCCGACCGGCGGTATCGATCTGGAAAACTACAGCGAGATCCTGAAAATCGCGCTGGATGCCGGCGTGAGTAAAATCATCCCGCATATTTACAGCTCGATTATCGATAAAGCCAGCGGCAACACCCGCCCGGCCGATGTTCGCCAGTTGCTGGAGATGACCAAACAGTTAGTGAAGTAGTGCCATTGTCCCTCACCCTAACCCTCTCCCAAAGGGAGAGGGGACCGTCCGGTTTTCTCCCTCTCCCTCAGGGAGAGGGGACCATCGGGTTTTCTCTCTCCTTTGGGAGAGGGGACCGTCTGGTTTTCTCCCTCAGGGAGAGGGGACCATCTGGTTTTCTCCCTCAGGGAGAGGGGACCATCTGGTTTTCTCCCTCAGGGAAAGGGGACCATCTGGTTTTCTCCCTCAGGGAGAGGGGACCGTCCGGTTTTCTCCCTCTCCCTTTGGGAGAGGGCCGGGGTGAGGGGAAACTTATCCCACCGAACCATCAAGGAGTTACCATGCCAACCGCTCGTCACCTGCTTGTTGCTTCACTGTCTTTGCTTGCCGCCGGCGCCGCCGCGCAAACCCACTACGCCTGGATTGGCACCTATAATCCTAATGGCGAAGGTCTGTATCGCTTTACCGTCGATGCCAAAACCGGCGCCCTGCGCGATAAGGCGCTGGTGAGCTCGTTGCCGAACGTCGCGCAGCTGACCGTGTCGCGCGATGGCAAAACGCTGTATGCCGCCAGTGAAGTCGAAAAAGGCGTGGTGCAGGCGTGGCGAATTGACAAGAACGGCGAGCTGGCGGAACTCAACCAGGTTGCCTCCGGCGGCGCCGGGCCGGTGTATCTCTCCCTGACGCCGGATGGTAAATACCTGCTGGTCGCCAACTACGTTAGCGGCAGCACCGCTGTGCTACCGGTGAAAGAAGATGGTAGCCTGGGCGAGGCGGTGGATGTGCATCAGGATGAAGGTCCGGCCGGCGCCGAACGTCCGGCGGCGGCCGTCGAGGGCAGCTTTGCCATTAGCGATCACAATGGCCCGCACGCCCATATGATCGCCGCCGATCCCAGCGGGAAGTTTGTTTACTCCACCGATCTGGGGCTGGATCGGATCTATCAGTACCGTCTGGATAGCGCCAGCGGCAAACTGACGCCAAACGATCCGCCGTTTATCGCCGCCTCGTCGCCGGGCGCCGGCCCGCGGCACTTCGTCTTTACGCCAAAGGGCGACGGCCTGTGGCTGATTAACGAAGAAGCGTCGACGCTAACCTTCTATCATCTTGATAAGCAAAGCGGCCTGCTGCGCGAAGGCAAAACCGTCTCCGCGCTGCCAAAAGAGTATAAGGGCACCAGCTTTGCCGCCGGCCTTGTGCTGAGCAACGATGGCAAACAGCTATACGTCGCCAACCGCCTGCATAACAGCATTGCCCACTTTAGCGTGCTGGCTGACGGCAGCCTGAGCCACCAGGAGGATATCTGGACGCGCGGGGATTACCCCCGTACGCTGACCCTGGATAATCAGGGGCAGTGGCTGTACGTCATGAACCAGCGTAGCGATAATATTACCCGTTTTAGCGTGGCGCCGAAGGATGGCAAATTAACCTTTGCCTCAGACTACACGCCGGTCGGTAGCCCATCGCAGATGGTGATATCCGCCCAACCCTGAGCCGTAACAACAAGGAACTGACATGCGATTTCCCAACCAACGCTTAGCGCAACTCTTCACCCTGCTGCGAAATGAAACGCTGCCGCAGGATGAACTGGCGCAGCGGCTGTCGGTTTCTACCCGTACCGTGCGCGCCGATATTACCGCGCTGAATGCGCTGCTGGCGCAGTATGGCGCGCAGTTTACGCTCAACCGCGGTAGCGGTTATCAGCTGAAGATTGACGATCGATCGCGTTTTCAGGCGCTGGAGGAGACGGCGCCGAAGACGCAACACGTGCCGCGTACCGCCCAGGAGCGCATCCACTTTTTGCTGGTGCGTTTCCTGACCTCGGCATTCTCTATCAAGCTGGAAGATCTGGCCGATGAATGGTTCATCAGCCGCGCCACGCTGCAGAATGATATGGTCGAGGTGCGCGAGCGCTTCCAGCGCTATCAGCTTACCCTCGAAACCCGCCCGCGCCACGGCATGAAGCTGTTCGGCAGCGAGGTATCGATTCGCGCCTGCCTGACCGATCTACTGTGGGAGCTGACGCTGCAGGGCGGCATTAATCCGTTGATTAGCGCCGAGGCGCTGGAAGCGGATGTCCCGGCGCAACTGGAGCCGGTGATGCAGGAGACGCTCACGCGGCATCATATTCGCCTCACCGATGTCGGCGAGCGTTTTATCTGCCTGTACGGCGCGGTCGTGGTACGCCGCGTTAGTGAAGGCTATCCGCTGGCCGATTTTAGCGCTGAAGATGTGGCGCAAAACGTCCGCGACGCCGCGCGCGACTTGGCGGGAGAGCTACAGCGGTTGGCCAGAAAACCCTTCTCGCCCGCCGAGGAAGAGTGGCTGTGCGTGCATATTGCCGCCCGCCAGGTACAGGATGTCGATCCGGAAACCATCAGCGCCGACGATGACGAAGCGCTGGTAAATTACATTCTGCGTTACATTAACAGCCAATATAACTATAACCTGCTGGAAGACGCCCAGCTGCACGCCGATCTGCTGACCCACATTAAGACCATGATCACCCGCGTGCGCTATCAGATAATGATCCCCAATCCGCTGCTCGATAACATCAAACAGCACTATCCGATGGCATGGGATATGACCCTCGCCGCGGTATCGAGCTGGGGCAAATACACGCCTTATACCATCAGCGAAAACGAAATCGGCTTTCTGGTGCTGCATATCGGCGTCGGGCTGGAACGCCACTACAACATCGGCTACCAGCGCCAGCCGCACGTGCTGCTGGTGTGCGATACCAGCAATGCGATGGTGCGGATGATCGAAGCGATCCTGCAGCGTAAATATCCGCAACTGGAGATCGCCGCCACCATTTCCCAGCGCGAGTACGAACAGCGAGAAGCGATCGATGAGGATTTTGTTATCTCAACGGTGCGGATCGGCGAAAAAGACAAACCGGTGGTGACCATTGCGCCGTTCCCCACCGATTACCAGTTAGATCAGATTGGCAAGTTGGTGCTGGTGGATCGCACCCGTCCGTGGATGTTGAATAAGTACTTCGATGCCGCCCACTTCCGGGTGATCGATAAGCCGATAGATCAGCAAACGCTGTTCGCCGAGCTGTGTCAGCAGCTGCAGCAGGAGGGTTTTGTCGATGCGGAGTTTCATGATTCGGTGGTCGAGCGTGAAGCGATCGTCAGTACCATGCTGGGCGATGGCATTGCGCTGCCGCACGCCCTCGGTCTGTTAGCGAAAAAGACGGTGGTCTATACCGTTATTGCTCCGCAGGGCATCGCCTGGGGCGACGAAATCGCCCATATCATCTTCCTGCTCGCTATCAGCAAGAGCGAGTATGAAGAGGCGATGGCGATCTACGATATTTTCGTGACGTTCCTGCGCGAGCGGGCCATGAGCCGCCTCGCCGCGACCCGCAGCTTCGATGAGTTTAAAACGGTGGCGATGGAGTGCGTCAGCCGCTTTTGAGAGGTGTTTTCCAGATTCGAATGTAATTCAAATGTAATGCTATACTGCATTACAAAATTCCCCTTTCTGGAGGCATAATGGCCACGCTCAATGTTCGACTGGACGATAAACTCAAAAAAGAGGCTTATGCCGTGCTGGAGAAACTCGATGTGACGCCAACGGAGGCGGTACGCTTGCTGTTTCAATACATTGCGGAAAATGGCCGCATGCCGGTGAAAAGTATGACCATCAGCGATGGCGAAGCGGCGTTGTTACGCACCGTTCGTGAGCGGCTGGAAAACCCACGGCCGGGGGTTAAGGTGAGTCTGGATGACCTATGAACTGGAGTTTGATCCACGAGCCTTGCGCGAATGGCAGAAGCTTGGCGAGACGGTCAAAAAACAGTTCAAAAATAAGCTCCAGCAGGTTGTGCAGAATCCGCGAATTGAGTCGGCCAGGCTGAGCGATTTGCCGGATTGCTACAAAACCAAGCTTAAGGCGTCAGGTTATCGGCTGGTGTATCAAGTACGAGATAGTGTGGTGGTGGTTTACGTTATTGCCATTGGCAAAAGAGAGAAAGCGGCCGTTTATCATCAGGCGAATAAACGGCTCTAAACGCTATCGCAAATGATGCACGACCTGGTTGCTGCTGCCGCGCCAGATAAGCGCCGGGTCTTTTAAATCCTGCACAAACTTACCGTCGACCAGCACGTTAATCAGGTTCACGACTTCCATCTGCTCAGCGTTCAGTTCATCAATCTTATAGCCGGTCCAGACCCAGATATCTTTACCGGGGCATTCGGCGCGTACGCGCTGCACCAGTTTGAGGATCTCCGCGACGTTTTGCGGATGCAGCGGATCGCCACCGGAGAGTGAAAGCCCCTGGCGTTTGATGCGGGTATCGTTGAGGTCGGCAATGATGCGGTCGGCCATCCCGGTCGTGAACGGCATGCCGGAATTCACCCGCCAGGTGCTTTTGTTGTAGCAGCCGGGGCACTCGTGGACGCAGCCGGAGACAAACAGGGTGCAGCGGGTGCCGGGGCCGTTGACGATGTCGACGGGGTAGTATTGGTGATAATTCATTTTCGCTTCTCAATTAACGTCATAGCGGCGTTGGCTGCGCTCACTCACCCCAGTCACGTACTGAATGTACGCTCCTGGAGATTCCTTCGTTTGCCGCCTTGCTCTGACGTTAATTGCTTTGCGAAAACGCAGGCGTGCGGCCATTTCCCGGCGTCGCTGCGCTCGGCCGGGCTACCAGGGGCTGATACCCTCACCCCGGCCCTCTCCCAAGGGGAGAGGGGGAAAACCAGCGCCGGGCTTGAACGGTTCCCACTCCCAAGGGGAGAGGGGGAAAACCAGCGCCGTGCTTGAACGGTTCCCTCTCCCACGGGGAGAGGGGGAAAACCAGCGCCGGGCTCAACGCCGTGCTCGAACGGTTCCCTCTCCCACGGGGAGAGGGGGAAAACCAGCGCCGGGCTTAATGCCGGGTTCGAACGGTTCCCTCTCCCTTGAGGGAGAGGGTTAGGGTGAGGGTGAGAACCCTGTGCAGAACTTAACCGATCTGCCCATTGCCCAGGTGCTTCACGCGGCGCTTCACTTCTTCCTGCTTGCCGGCGTTGAACGGACGCGCGTCCGGGCTGCCGAGATAACCGCATACCCGGCGGGTCACCGATACGCGGGCGGCGTCGTGGTTGCCGCATTTCGGGCAGGTAAAGCCCTTGCTGGTGCACTCGAACTCGCCGGTATACCCGCACTCGTAGCATTCATCGATCGGCGTATTGGTACCGTAATACGGTACGTGCTGATAGCTGTAATCCCATACGTCTTCCAGCGCCTTGAGGTTATGCTGGATATTCGGATATTCGCCGTAGCAAATGAAGCCGCCGTTGGCCAGCGGCGGATACGGCGCTTCAAAATCGATCTTGTCGTACGGGTTAACCTTCTTCTCGACGTCGAGATGGAAGCTGTTGGTGTAGTAGCCTTTTTCGGTCACGCCCGGTACCACGCCGAATTCGGCGGTATCGAGGCGGCAGAAGCGATCGCACAGGTTTTCGCTTGGCGTGCTGTACAGGCTGAAGCCGTAGCCGGTCTCTTTCTTCCACTGTTCAACGGCGTCGCGCAGACGCTGCACGATGGCGATGCCTTTTTCACGCAGCGCTTCGCTATCGTACATATGCTGATTGTTGTACAGCGCGTTGATGGTCTCGTGAATCCCGATGTAGCCCAGGGAGATAGACGCGCGGCCGTTTTTGAAAATTTCCGCGACGTCGTCGTCGGCTTTCAGACGTACGCCGCAGGCGCCTTCCATATACAGAATTGGCGCGACGCGGGCTTTCACCCCTTCCAGACGAGCTATACGGGTCATCAGCGCTTTGCGCGCCAGCAGCAGGCGCTCGTCCAGCAGCGTCCAGAAGGCGGCTTCGTCGCCTTTCGCTTCCAGCGCGATACGCGGCAGGTTCAGGCTGATAACGCCGAGGTTGTTGCGCCCATCATGTACTTGTTCGCCGTTCTCGTTTTCCCACACGCCGAGGAAACTGCGGCAGCCCATCGGCGTTTTAAACGACCCGGTAACTTTCACTACCTGATCGTAGTTGAGAATATCCGGGTACATGCGCTTGCTGGCGCACTCTAACGCCAGCTGTTTGATGTCATAGTTCGCATCGCCGAATTTATGGTTCAGGCCGTCGCGAATGGCGAAGACCAGTTTCGGGAATACCGCCGTTTTGCGGTTTTTGCCGAGACCGGCGATGCGGTTGCGCAGAATCGACTGCTGGATCAGGCGCGACTCCCAGCTGGTGCCGAGGCCAAAACCAAAGGTGACGAATGGCGTCTGGCCGTTGGCGGTATGCAGCGTGTTGACCTCATACTCCAGCGACTGGAACGCGTCGTAGCACTCTTTTTCGGTCCGCGTACGGGCATAGCCTTCGGCATCCGGGATCTGCCACTCTTCGGCAATTTTACGATGCTTTTTGAAGCTCTCGGTGACGAACGGCGCCAGCACTTCATCGATACGGTTAATGGTGGTGCCGCCGTAAATATGGCTGGCGACCTGGGCGATAATCTGCGCCGTGACCGCGGTGGCGGTAGAGATAGACTTCGGCGGCTCAATTTCGGCATTGCCCATTTTAAAGCCGTGCGTCAGCATGCCTTTCAGGTCGATCAGCATGCAGTTGAACATCGGGAAGAACGGCGAATAGTCGAGATCGTGGTAGTGGATCTCGCCGCGCTCGTGCGCCTGTACGACATCGCGCGGCAGCAGATGCTGACGGGCATAGTGTTTGGCCACGATACCGGCCAGCAGATCGCGCTGGGTCGGGATCACTTTACTGTCTTTGTTGGCGTTCTCGTTGAGCAGCGATGAGTTGGTTTGCTCGACCAGACCACGAATTTCCTGGTTCAGACGGCCGCGCTTTTCACGCTCGATATCGCGATCGTGGCGATATTCGATATAGGCGCGTGCCAGCTGTTTCCACGGGCCGGACATCAACTGGTTTTCCACGGCGGTCTGGATATCGTTGATATCGACCTGCGCGCGGCCCTGCATTTGCTGGCTAACGACTTCTGCGACGGTGGCGCAATAGTCTGCGTCATCGACTCCCGCTGCTTTAGCTGCACGCAGAATTGCTTCTTTAATGCGCTCTGACTTGAACGGCACTTTACAGCCATCACGTTTCATCACATGCGGTGTCATGATCACTCCATATATAGAACAGGTTATCCACAGAGGCGGAAGGTCTCCCAAAAGCGCGCCACGCTACGACTAGCGGCGTTTGCCTTCGGATCCGGCCCTTTTTATCCACATCTCATCACCGCCCAACAACGACAAGATATGGCGACATAATAGACGATTAATACAATATGTAGGGCCGGGGCGCATTTTAAGTTCTATATGTAGTGATTTGCATCAAAGATGTTTGCGATTTTATTGACCCAGAACAAGGTAAAAAGGTGAGAGTACGGATGATGGGCGCTGGCGTAAATGTAAATTTAGGCGCTTAAAATATAAGCAAAAATTGGGCCCGAACGCTAAAGGAACGGGCAAAACATTCAGGCTATCAATGTATCGTTAAGCAGATCGACCAGCAGTAGCAGGGCGTAGCGGGCATGTTGCGGGTTGGCGGGCAGCGGAAGCACGGCGCTGGCCATATCGGCCAGCGCATGCTGTTCCGGGGTCAGTGCGATAATCGTCACTCCCTGCGTACGCGCCTGCAGCGTCGCGCTCTGTAATACCGTACTGGCTTCGGCGGTGGCCAGCACCAGCAGTAGATGATCGTCGTTGAGGGTACTGGCGGTCATTCGCATCAGCGCCGCCTCCTGACAGAGATTAATCGCGATGCCGGATGGCAGCAGCTGGTGCTGCAGCAGCGCCGCCAGCGCCACGTCCTGGGCGCCGAGGGCGAAGCAATGCACCGCGCGAGCGCTCAGCAGGCGCGATTTGCACTTTTCCACCGCCGCTTCGGCGGTGTGCCCGAGCTGGCGGGTTAGCGTATCGCCGAGGCTGCTAAGTTTGTCGCGCCAGGCGACGGGCAGGGCGGCGCTATCCGGCGTGAGCCAGCTGGCGCGCCGTTCACTAGCCTGCGCCAGCTGTTTACGTAAATCACGAATATCATCACAGCCCACTGAACGGGCGAAGCGGGTGATGGTGGCCGGGCTGACCCCCGCGCTGGCGGCCAGTTCGTCAATGGAGGCGCTGGCGGTAAAGCTAAGATTTTCCAGAATAAAGGCGGCGACGCGCGACTCCTGAGCGCTAAAGCGGATCAATCCTTCCTGTAGCTGACCTACGATATCCATCCTGATGTTCCCTTTGGCAGTACCCGGAATTGAAAATATTTTTCACTTAGTGAATAGCCGTTTTTATAGCATCTGCGCAGGCGATTTCCTATATCTGGCGTCGATGTTTGGCATTGACATGAGGAAATAATGCGCAAAAATTGAGCCTCGATCACATCGGTGAAAATTATTTTCATATAGCCTTCACTATCACACAATATTAACAATATAGTCGCACAGGTCGTGAAGGCTGAAGCGATAAACATGCAAAGGGGAAGCGCAATGCCACGAATCGTACTCTGTTGTGCCGCAGGCATGTCGACCAGCATGCTGGTAAATAAAATGAAAGCGGAAGCCCAGCAGCGCGCGCTGGCGCTGGAAATCTACGCGGTGGCGGTGGCGGAATTTGAACGTGAACTGCCGAACGCCGATGTCATCCTCCTCGGACCGCAGGTCAAATACGAAGCCGGACGGCTAACCGCGCTGGCGGCGCCGCAGGGCAAAGCGGTAGCGGTGATCGATATGGCCGACTACGGCATGATGCGCGGCGCCGCGGTGCTGGATAAAGCGCTGGCCCTGCTCGAACGCTAATTTACTAATCCCGTTTTTTATCACCCTCACGTGCGGTCCTGGCGATCGCGCGCGGCGATCTGCATGCCGAAAAATGCGAATAGAGGTCACTATGCAAGCACTGAAAATCGCCGTTATCGGCGGCGGCAGCAGCTATACGCCGGAGCTTATTGAAGGGATTATCGTTCGTTATGAGCAGCTTCCGGTCACCGAGCTGGCGCTGGTGGATGTCGAATCCGGCAGGGAAAAGGTTGAGATCATTGCCGCGCTGACCCGGCGGATGTTGAAACATAAAGGGCTGGAGCAGGTGGCGGTCAGCGTCCACTTTACGCTCGACGAGGCGATCCGCGGCGCCAGCTTTGTGCTGACGCAGCTACGCGTCGGGCAACTGGCGGCGCGCGCCGCCGATGAACGGCTGGGTCTCAAATATCATCTATTGGGCCAGGAGACCACCGGCGTCGGCGGATTCGCCAAGGCGCTGCGGACGATCCCGGTGATCCTCGATGTTGCGCGCAAAGTGGAACAGCTGGCGCCGGAAGCGTTCATTCTTAACTTTACCAATCCGGCGGGGATCGTCACCGAGGCGGTCAGCCGCTATAGCAAGGCGAAGATCATCGGCCTGTGCAACGTACCGATCAACATGCAGCACATGATCGTCGGCATGTTGGGCGCGCAGGAGTCCGAAGTGAAGCTGCGCTTTGCCGGGCTCAACCATATGGTCTGGGTGCATAAGGTGCTACAGGGGCGCGAGGATGTCACCGGCAAAGTGATCGATATGCTGTGCGACGGTAAGGCGCTGTCGATGAATAACATTCAAGAACTGCCGTGGCCGGCGGAATTCCTCCGCGCGCTGAAGGCGATTCCGTGCCCTTATCATCGCTATTTCTGGCTGACGCCGGCGATGCTGGCGGAAGAGATTGCCGCAGCGAAAACCAAAGGTACCCGCGCCGAGCAGGTGATGAAGGTCGAGCAGGAGCTGTTTGCGCTGTACGCCGACCCGCAGCTGGAAGAAAAACCAGAGCAGCTGAGCTTTCGCGGCGGCGCTTACTACTCGGAAGTGGCCGTTGAGCTTATCAACGCGATTCACAACAACCTGGGCGCGGAGATGGTGGTAAACACCCGCAACAACGGCGCGATTCACGGCCTGGATGATGATGCGGTGGTGGAAACCAACAGCATTATCGATGCGCAAGGGGCACGGCCGCTGGCATTCGGCCCGCTGCCGCCGGCGATGAACGGCCTGACGCAGCAGGTGAAAGCCTTTGAACGGCTGACGATTGAAGCCGCGGTACACGGCTGCCGCGAGAGCGCGCTGCTGGCGCTGGTGGCTAACCCGCTGGTCGGTAACGTCACCGATGCCCAGGCGCTGCTGGATGAAGTGTTAACGATAAACCGTCAATGGCTGACGCAATTTAACTGACCGCTATTTCCCTCGGGAGCACACCATGTCGAATACAAGCTGGATTGAACGTTACGTCATGCCGGCGGCGCTGAAAATCGCCGGGCAAAAGCACGTCCTGTCGGTACGCGATGGCATCATTCTGAATATGCCGTTTATGCTGATTGGCTCGTTTTTCCTGATTTTCGCCTACCTGCCGATCCCCGGGTATGCCGACATGATGAGCGGCCTGTTTGGCGAGGTCTGGCGCGATAAAATGCTGTACCCGGTGAAAGCGACCTACGACATTATGGCGCTGATTTCCAGCTTCGGCATCGCCTATCGGCTGGCTGAGAAGTACCGCACTATCGACCCGCTGAGCGCCGGGGCGATGTCGCTGGTGGCCTTTGTGATGACTATCCCGCAAAACACCCTCTTTACCCCGGTACACGGCGCGGCGGAGGTGATTAAAGGAGTGATCCCGGTGAGCATGGTCGGCAGCCAGGGGCTGTTTGTCGCTATTGTTATTTCGCTGCTGTCGACGGAGATTTATCGTTTGGTCGCCAGTCGCAATCTCGTTATCCGCATGCCGGACGGCGTGCCGCCGGCAGTGGCGAAATCTTTCCTCGCTCTAATCCCCGGCTTCTGTGTTCTGGCGGTGGTGCTGGCGCTGCGCCTGGCGGTTGAGGCCTCGCCGTTCGGCGACATCAACAGCATGATCGCCACTTTGATCGGTATTCCGATGCATCACGTCGGCGGTACGCTGCCGGGGATGATTATTTCGGTGATTGTGATCGGTATTTTGTGGACGCTGGGCCTGCACGGCGACGCGATTGTGCTGGTATTTATCCAGCCGGTGTGGCTGTCGAATATGTCAGAGAACCTGACGGCCTTTCAGAACGGCCAGCCGATCCCGCATATTATTACCCAGCAATTTTACGACCTGTGGATTGCGCCCGGCGGCACCGGCGCGCTGCTGGGGCTGGTGATTTTTATGTTGCTGCGCAGCCGTAGTCAGCAGATGAAACAGCTGGGGAAAATTGCCGCGCCGGGAGCGTTGTTTAACATCAGCGAGCCGATGGTGTTTGGCATCCCGCTGGTGATGAACCCCTACTTCTTCCTGCCGTTTATTTTAACGCCGGTGCTGCTGGTGATCGTGTCCTATACCGCGATGGCGACCGGGCTGGTGGCGCCGCCGGCCGGAATCGCGCTGCCGTTCACCACGCCGATTTTCATCAGCGGCTATCTGGCGACCGGCGGCCATATTTCCGGCACCGTACTGCAGGTAGTGAATTTAACTATTTCGCTGGTGGTTTACTATCCGTTCTTCCGCGCCTGGGATCGGCTGAAGGCCAAAGAGGAGCATGCCTCAGCGCAGCCGCAGGAGAGCGTTATCCTTCCTGACGCTGACCGCGCGTAATCTCCAGTGCCACGAACCGGTAGCCCCGGTGAGCGTAGCGCCACCGGGGAAAAGCTTTACGCCTGCACCCACCATACCGCTTCGAACGGCCGCAGCGTCATTGCCGCCGGACGGTTGGCCGTTTCCGCATAGTTGCCAATCAGCGCCCGCCAGTCGCCGGACATCTCCGGCGGCTGCCACGGCTGGAACTCACGGCTCAGGTTGGCGGCCACCACCAGCGTCTGCCCCTGCCACTGGCGGCGATAACACCACAGCGACGGATGGTCCGGCAGCAGATCCTGATAATCACCCCAGGTCAGCACCGGCGTGGTTTTTCGCAGCGCGATCAGCTGCTGATAGGTGTAAAACACCGATTCCGGATCCGCCAGCGCCGCCTCGACGTTAATCTCGCGATAGTTATCCCCCAACGCGATCCAGGGTTCTCCATCGCTGAAGCCGCCGTTCTCGCCGTCGTGCCACGGCATCGGTGTGCGGCTATTATCACGCGATTTGCTGGCCAGAATCGCCAGCAGTTCATCCGGGCTTTGCCCCTGCGCCGCGCGCTCGATAAACATGTTATGGCTTTCCACGTCGCGATAATCGCTGATGTTGCTGAAATGCGGGTTGGTCATGCCAATCTCTTCGCCCTGATAGATATAGGGCGTGCCCTGCATGCCGTGCAGTACCATCGCCAGCATCTTCGCCGCCGGCACCCGGTACTCGCCCTCGTCGCCGAAGCGCGACACGATGCGCGGCTGATCGTGGTTACACCAGAACAGCGCATTCCACGCCCGGTTATGCATCCCTTGCTGCCAGTGGCGGAATAGCGCTTTCAGCGCCACGTAGTCCGGACGGGCGAGGGTCCATTTTTCGCCGCCGGGATAATCGACTTTTAAGTGATGAAAATTAAACGTCATCGACAGTTCGCGTCCGTCCAGCGCGGCGTATTGCTGGCAGTGCTCAAGCGAAGTGGAAGACATTTCGCCGACGGTCATCAGGCCACGAGGGGTAAAGACATCGCGGCTCATTTCCCGCAGGAATTCGTGAACCCGCGGGCCATCGGTGTAGAAGCGACGTCCATCGCCAACGGTATCGGACGGGAAGTCCTGCTCCTTGGAGATAAGATTGATGACATCAAGGCGCAGGCCATCAACGCCGCGATCGGCCCAGAACTCGCAGACTTTTTTCAGCTCGGCGCGTACCGCCGGGTTTTCCCAGTTGAGATCCGCCTGCTCGGTGGCGAAAAGATGCAAATAATACTGTTCGCTTTCCGCATGCCACTGCCAGGTGTTACCGCCGAATTTCGAACGCCAGTTATTCGGCAATGTTCCCGGCTCGCCGTCGCGCCAGATATAGAACTGGCGATACGGGCTCGCCTTATTTAACGACTGGATGAACCATTCGTGTTCCGTCGAGGTATGGTTAAACACCATATCCAGCACGATGCGGATACCGCGCGCTTTCGCTCCGGCGACCAGTTGGTCGAAATCTTCCAGCGTGCCGTAAGAGGGATCGATAGCGGTGTAGTTCGCCACGTCATAGCCGTTATCCACCTGCGGCGAGACGTAGAACGGCGTCAGCCAGATAGCGTCGACGCCGAGCTTTTGCAGGTAGTCGAGACGGGCGGTGACGCCGCGTAAATCGCCGGTACCGCTGCCGGTGGTGTCCTGAAAACTCTTCGGGTAGATTTGATAAATAACGCCGTTTTGCCACCAGCGGGGAAGGGTATTCATATTACGTTCCTGCGAATAAAGGGGGCGCAAGCGGCGCCCCGAAAGAAGACGTTAGATAATCTGCAAGGTGCCCTGACGGTACTTGCGTTGATAAACCACGGTGGTGAGGATAATCGGCACTACCACGGCGATGGCCATCGCCGTGGCGTAGACCTGCCAGTAGCTTGGCTGAATCGACAGGATGCCCGGCAGGCCGCCGACGCCGATGCCATTCGCCAGCACGCCGTTCAGGCCGCACAGTAGGCCCGCAAGGCCGGATCCGACCATCGCGCACAGCATCGGGAAGCGGTACTTTAGGTTGATGCCGTACATCGCCGGTTCGGTGACCCCGAGATAGGCGGAGATCGCCGCGGGTACCGAGATTTCGCGTTCATTCTGTTTACGGCTGGCAATAATAATGCCGACCACCGCCGACGCCTGAGCAATATTCGACAGCGCAATCAGCGGCCATACCGGCGTGCCGCCCATGCTTTGAATCATCTGCATATCGATAGCGAGGGTGGTCTGATGTACGCCGGTTATCACCAGCGGCGCATACAGGAAGCCGAACAGCGCAGCGCCGATCGGCGCGAAGCTGCCGGTTAACAAGTGGCGTACCGCGAAGGCCACGCCGTCGCCAATCAGACGACCAAACGGGCCGATAAAAGCGTGAGCGAGGAACACCGCCAGAATCAACGAGCACACCGGCACCACCACCAGATAGAGGTAGTCAGGCACGATACGCTTGAGGCGCGTTTCGATAAAGCCCAGCGCCAGCCCCGCCAGCAGAGCCGGGATCACCTGCGCCTGATAGCCGACTTTCGCAATGGTAAACAGGCCGAAGTTCCACACTTCCGGTACCTGCTGGCCGAGCAGGTAAGCGTTCATCAACTGCGGAGAGACCAGCGTGACGCCAAGCACGATCCCGAGGATCGGCGTGCCGCCCATTTTCTTCACCGCTGACCAGCAGATCCCCACCGGCAGATAGAAGAAGATAGCCTCGCCAATCAGCCACAAGAAGTCATAAATCGTTTTCAACGACGGGTGCATTTGCGCCAGCGTCTGGCCGTTGCTCATCGGCAGATCGCCGATGACGTTACGGAAACCGAGGATCAGACCGCCGCTGATCAGCGCCGGCAGGAGCGGGAAAAAGATCTCGGCAAAGTGCGAGATCAACCGTTCGTGCCACTTCATGTTTTGCCGCGCGGCCTGTTTGGCCTGCTCTTTGTCGGCGGACGCCTGGCCGGTGGTGGCCAGCAGCGCCTTATAGTAATCGCCGACTTCGGTGCCGATGACCACCTGGAACTGCCCGGCGTTAGTGAAGCATCCCTTCACCATGCGCAACTGCTCAATATCTTTCGGTTTGGCGATGGCCGGATCGTTCAGCACAAAGCGCAAACGGGTAATACAGTGGCTGACGGTGGCAATGTTGCCGCGCCCGCCCACCAGTTCGATCAGTTTATCGATGTCCTGCTGGTTTACTTTGCTCATGATGAAGCCTCAAAAACAGAGGGGAGAGATGCCGTTTTTACCTTGCATGCATCCTAACCGTTCCGTTGGGAATGCAAAATGGGAACGTTCCCGAAACTCGGCGAAGATCACATAAATCGCCCGAACGAGATTAATTCAGGGCAGCGGGAATGACGATTTGGCGGGGTTCGGCGTGGCCGGCGATCTGGTCGATCAGCTGCTGCGCCGCCTGGCGTCCGGCTTCGGCGTAGCCGGGATCGACGGTGAGGATCTCCGGATGCAGAAACTTCATCAGCGGCGTGCTGCCGACGCTGGCGAGTTGTAGCGTGTCGATACGCTGTTCCTGTAGATATTTACTGGCGCCGAGAGCGAGAGTATCGGTGGCGCAGACCAGCGCGCGGGTCTCGGGCGTCAGTACGCTGGCAACGCTTTCATAACCCTGCTTCATCGCCAGTCCCGGCAGGGCAGCGGTCGGCGTGAGCTTCTTTTGCGCGCAGAAATCGAGATAAGCCTGATGACGGCGTTCCCCGGTGGTAACATCGCTGTGCGGCACGCCGAGGAAACTTATATGCCGGTGTCCGCGTTCATAGAGACGCTGCATCAGTAACTTGATCGCGCCATGATCGTCATAACACACCGAAGCGAAACCGGGAGCGTCGCGCGCCAGCAGCACCAGCGTTTCGCGCCACGGCGCGAGCATCTCCTCGCGAATACCGGTAAAGCCGAACAGTACCACGCCGTCGATATTGCGCCGGGCGAGCATGCCCAGATGTTCTTCCACCAGCGCCGGAGAAAACTGGCTCTCCATCATGATCGGATCGTAGCCCTGCTGATAAAAGGCGGGCAGCATGGTTTGCACCGCTAAATTTTCCGACAGCGAATCCAGACGGGTGACGATAATCGCCACCACCTTATCGCTCTGACCACGCATGGCGCGGGCGGAGCGGGAAGGGGAGAAACCGTGCTGCTGCATCACCGCTTCCACCCGTTCGCGGGTGCGCTCGCTGACGCCGCTTTCGTTATTCAGCACGCGCGACACCGTCGATTTTCCGACGCCGCTTAAACGCGCGATATCTTTGATTGTTAGCCGGTTTTGCATACGGGGTTCTCGCCGTCGTCCGATTTGAGTGAGTCTAATGCTACTCAACGAATCCTCAATGAGCAAAGACTGGTTGAGGTCCGGTTTAGTTGCCGGACGGTATGATAGCCATAATAGCCACAAATAGTTTCCTGGTCGCGGTATACTCCGCGCCGTCTTGAGTTACTTACCGGAGAATTTTATGGACCCCGATCCCACTCCTCATCCTCGATGGAGCAACCTTTCTTTCCGGTAAGCCTGTTTAGCACTGCTTTACCGGAAAGCGTAAAGCAGTGACGTCCACGATGTCCCTGCCCTATAAAAATAATGCCTGACAGGTAAGGCTTTGCCACGCCTGTTGGCAACGCTGCGTTCGCTCGCGCGAGCGCGGAGGGACTGTTTATGCTGAAAAATTTTACCCGGCAGCTGTTCGCGCAGCTTAGCCGTCATTTACCCCATCGTTTGATCCAGCGCGATCCGCTGCCCGACGCCCGTAACCTGGCCAGCGCGCCGATCCCGGATTCACTCGGCAAGCGCTGTCTGGACGTGGCGGCCATGGATGAGCATGAAATCTGGCGCGCGTTCGACAGCCACCCTGAAGGGCTGAACGACGTCGAAGTGGCGGCGAAAATCGCCCTGCACGGCGATAACCAAATCCCGGCGCAGAAGCCGTCGCCGTGGTGGGTTCATCTGTGGACCTGCTATCGCAACCCGTTCAACCTGCTGTTGACGGTGCTCGGCATCGTCTCCTATTCCACTGAAGATTTGTTCGCCGCGGGCGTTATCGCGCTGATGGTCGGCATTTCGACGCTGCTTAACTTCATCCAGGAAGCGCGCTCGACCAAAGCGGCGGATGCGCTGAAGGCGATGGTCAGCAATACCGCCACGGTGCTGCGGGTTATCAACGAGCAGGGCGAGAGCCGCTGGCTCGAACTGCCTATCGACCAACTGGTGCCGGGCGATATCGTCAGGCTGTCGGCGGGAGATATGATCCCGGCGGACCTGCGCATCATTGTGGCGCGCGACCTGTTTGTCGCTCAGGCCTCGCTGACCGGCGAATCGCTGCCGGTTGAAAAAGTCGCGCGCACCCGCGATCCGCTACAAACCAATCCGCTGGAATGTGACACCCTGTGCTTTATGGGGACCAACGTGGTGAGCGGCTCGGCGCAGGCCATCGTCTACGCCACCGGCGGCAACACCTGGTTCGGCCAGCTTGCCGGGCGCGTCAGCGAGCAGGAAAGCGAGCCGAACGCCTTTCAGAAAGGCATTAGCCGGGTCAGCATGCTGCTGATCCGCTTTATGCTGGTGATGGCGCCGGTGGTGCTGTTGATCAACGGCTACACCAAAGGCGACTGGTGGGAAGCGGCGCTGTTCGCGCTGTCGGTGGCGGTCGGCCTGACGCCGGAGATGCTGCCGATGATCGTCACCTCGACGCTGGCGCGCGGGGCGGTGAAGCTGTCAAAACAAAAGGTGATTGTCAAACACCTCGACGCCATTCAAAACTTTGGCGCGATGGATATCCTCTGCACCGATAAAACCGGCACCCTGACCCAGGACAAAATCGTGCTGGAGAACCACACCGATGTTTCCGGTAAATCCAGCGAGAGAGTCCTGCACACCGCCTGGCTCAATAGCCATTACCAGACGGGGCTTAAAAACCTGCTCGACACCGCGGTGCTGGAAGGCGTGGAGCTGGATGCCGCTCGCGGTCTCGCGGAGCGCTGGCAGAAGGTGGATGAGATCCCGTTTGATTTTGAACGTCGCCGCATGTCGGTGGTGGTGAAAGAGCAGGACGACGCGCATCAGCTGATCTGTAAAGGGGCGCTGCAGGAGATCCTCAACGTCTCGACCCAGGTGCGCTACAACGGCGAAATCGTACCACTGGACGAGACCATGCTGCGCCGTATTCGCCGGGTGACTGATACCCTGAACCGTCAGGGGCTGCGAGTGGTGGCGGTGGCGACCAAATACCTGCCGGCGCGGGAAGGCGACTATCAGCGTGCGGATGAATCCGACCTGATCCTCGAAGGCTACATCGCCTTTCTCGATCCGCCGAAAGAGACTACCGCCCCGGCGCTGAAAGCGCTGAAGGCCAGCGGCATTACGGTGAAAATCCTCACCGGCGACAGCGAACTGGTGGCGGCGAAAGTGTGTCATGAAGTGGGTCTGGATGCGGGCGAAGTGGTGATTGGCAGCCAGATTGAAGCCATGAGCGACGACGAACTGGCGGCGCTGGCGAAACGCACCACGCTGTTCGCGCGCCTGGCGCCGCTGCATAAAGAGCGCATCGTGACGCTGCTGAAACGCGAAGGTCACGTGGTGGGTTTTATGGGTGACGGTATTAACGACGCCCCGGCGCTACGCGCGGCGGATATTGGCATTTCCGTTGACGGCGCGGTAGATATCGCCCGCGAGGCGGCGGATATCATTCTGCTGGAAAAAAGCCTGATGGTACTGGAAGAGGGGGTTATCGAAGGCCGCCGCACCTTCGCCAACATGCTCAAGTACATCAAAATGACCGCCAGCTCCAACTTCGGCAACGTCTTCAGCGTGCTGGTGGCCAGCGCCTTCCTGCCGTTCCTGCCGATGCTGCCGCTGCACCTGTTGATTCAGAACCTGCTGTACGATGTCTCCCAGGTGGCGATTCCGTTCGATAACGTCGACGATGAGCAGATCCGTAAACCGCAGCGCTGGAACCCGGCCGATCTCGGGCGTTTTATGGTCTTCTTCGGGCCGATCAGCTCGATTTTCGATATCCTCACCTTCAGCCTGATGTGGTGGGTGTTCCACGCCAACAGCGTCGAGATGCAGACCCTGTTTCAGTCCGGCTGGTTTATTGAAGGGCTGCTGTCGCAGACGCTGATTGTGCATATGATCCGTACCCGCCGCATTCCGTTCGTCCAGAGCCGCGCCGCGTGGCCGCTGTTCGCGATGACGCTGCTGGTGATGGCGGTGGGTATCGCGCTGCCGTTCTCGCCGCTGGCAGGCTACCTGCAGCTGCAGGCGCTGCCGCTCAGCTATTTCCCATGGCTGGTGGCGATTCTGGCGGGTTACATGGTGTTGACCCAGACCGTTAAAGGCTTCTACAGCCGTCGTTACGGCTGGCAGTAGAGGTTTCGCCCCTTTGCCGCCGGGCAGAGGGGCTTACCGGTATTTCTCTTAAATCTCATCAAGTTGTGAAGCCCGTCATCGCCATGTATTGACGCAATTTTGTGCGCATGTTAACCCAATGTTTTGCTTTTTTTGGCCCGTCATAAAAAGGAACATTGATGATTAACACCGTACGTTACAGTCTGCTGACCGGCGGAATATTACTGAGCAGCATGGCGCTTGCCGCCCCGGCGGGCGATCTGCCGCTGATGCCGTGGCCCGCCCATGTGGAGCGCCCGCAGGCGCAGGGGGCGTTGGCGCTAAATAATCAGCTGACGATCAACGTCAGCGGCGACGATCTTGGCGAGGCGGCAACTCGCTGGCGCGAACGTCTTGCGCGGCAAACCGGCTGGACGCTCCAGCCGCAGACGGCGCCGGTGAAAAGCCTAACCATTAACGTGATCGTCAGTAAAAAAGTGCCTTTCCTGCCGCAGCCGGATAGCGACGAAAGCTATCAGCTAACCGTTAACGCAGACGGCGCGACCCTGAAAGCCAATACGCGTTTTGGCGCGCTGCGCGGCA
This sequence comes from Klebsiella sp. 141162, assembly GCF_050600755.1. Lineage (NCBI taxonomy): Bacteria > Pseudomonadati > Pseudomonadota > Gammaproteobacteria > Enterobacterales > Enterobacteriaceae > Klebsiella > Klebsiella sp. 141162. The sequence goes on from NZ_JAQIRI010000004.1 coordinate 252,898, forward strand.
TGGAAACGCTGCTACAGCTGGTACAAAACGGTCCTGACGGCACCACCATTCCTTATGTCGCCATTGACGATGCGCCGCGCTTCCCGTGGCGTGGACTGCTGCTGGATTCCGCCCGTCACTTTATGCCGCTGTCGGCGATCAAACGGCAGATTGACGGTATGGCGGCGGCGAAGCTTAACGTACTGCACTGGCATCTGACCGACGATCAGGGCTGGCGTTTCGCCTCCAGCCGCTATCCGAAGCTGCAGCAGCAGGCCAGCGACGGCCTGTTTTATACCCAGGCGCAGATGAAAGACATTGTGCGTTACGCGGCTGAACGCGGTATTCGCGTGGTGCCGGAAATCGATATGCCGGGCCACGCCTCGGCGATCGCCGTGGCTTATCCGGAACTGATGAGCGCGCCGGGGCCTTACGCGATGGAGCGCCACTGGGGCGTGCTGAAACCGGTACTCGACCCAACAAAAGAGGCCACCTACGCGTTTGCCGAGGCGATGGTCAGCGAACTGGCGGCTATCTTCCCCGATCCGTATCTGCATATCGGCGGTGATGAAGTCGATGACAGCCAGTGGCGCGCCAATCCGGCCATTCAGAAATTCCTCAAAGAGAAGGGGCTGGCGGACAGCCACGCGCTACAGGCGTACTTCAACCGGCGCCTGGAGAAGCTGCTCGAGAAACATCACCGGCAGATGGTCGGCTGGGATGAGATCTACCACCCTGATTTACCGAAGAGCATTCTCATCCAGTCCTGGCAGGGGCAGGACGCATTAGGCGACGTCGCCAAACACGGCTATCGCGGTATTCTCTCCACCGGTTTTTACCTCGACCAGCCGCAGTACACCGCCTATCACTATCGTAATGAAATTATCCCGCAGGGGCTTAACGGCGTGGATACGATTACCGATAGCGACAGCGCCCAGAGCTGGCAGTTTTCGATGCCGCGGCTGAAGGGCAGCGCGGTTGAGGGCAGCTTTACGCTGGTAAAAGGCGATAGCGGCTGGCGAGGGTTTATTGATTTTAAAGGGAAATCACGGCGTGCCGTGCAGGAGATTGAATGGCTCGGCGACAATCAGGTTACGTTCCGCGTCGATACCTGGATGGGCGAAACCCGCCCGGTGCTGACCATTAACGATGACAAGCTCGCAGGTTACTTCCTGCTTGGCAACACCCGTTATCCCATTGACGGCAAGCGGCTGGATGCCGTACCGCAGGGCATTCAGCCGACGCTGCCCGACGCGCAGCAACAGAAGAATCTGCTCGGCGGCGAGGCGGCGCTGTGGGCGGAAAACGTCGCCGCGCCGGTCATCGATATCAAGCTGTGGCCGCGGGCTTTTGCAGTAGCGGAGCGGTTGTGGTCGGCCGAGGACGTCAAAGACAGCGACAATATGTATCAGCGCCTGCAGGCGATGGACAGCTGGTCAACGGTCTCCGTCGGCCTGCAGCAGCACGCTCAGCAGTTGGAGCAGTTCACCCGCCTGGCGAACAGCAGCCATACGCTGGCGTTGCAGATCCTCGCCGAGGCGCTGGAGCCGGCGCATTACTACACGCGTCAGCATCTCAAGTTCCAGGCGAACAATTACCATCAATTTGAACCGCTTAACCGGCTGGCCGATGCGCTGCCGGCGGAGAGCGACACCGTACGCAGCCTGAACCAGTGGGCGGAGCGGCTAATCAGCGATGCCGAAGACACTGAGAGCGCCGATGCGCTGCGCCACGTCTTTACCCGCTGGCAGAACAACAGCGGCGATGTGCTGGCGCTGACCGACAATAACTATCAGCTGGCGGCGATTAAACCGGTGGTGCAGCAGGTTGATAAGCTGGCGAGCCTCGGGCTGCGCTTGACCGATCTGGTGGCGCGGCAGGGAACGCTGGACGATAAAGAGTACGCCTCAATCCAGGCGCAGCTGGATACGGCTGCGAAAACCCAGGATGAGCTGGTGATTGCGGCGGTCTATCCGCTGGAGAAACTGCTGCGGGCAACGAAGATAAAATAGGGTATTTCCCTCACCCCGTGGATGACGCAAGCGCCTGGGGTGAGGGCAGAGAAGCGCTTAGCGACGGATCGCGATAGCTTCAATCTCAATCTTCACATCTTTAGGCAGACGCGCGACTTCTACGCAGGAACGCGCCGGGAAAGTGGCGTTATGCTCGGTGAAGAACGCTTCATACGCGGCATTCACGGTGGCGAAATCATTCAGATCTTTCACGAAAACGGTGGTTTTCACGATATCGCCCACTTTCAGGCCAGCGGCTTCAACGATAGCTTTTACGTTGTCCAGGGACTGACGCGCCTGCGCGGCGACATCTTCCGGCACGCTGCCGGTTTTCGGGTCTACTGGGATCTGGCCGGAAGTGATGATCATGCTACCCAGATCAACACCTTGTACATATGGGCCGATAGCTGCTGGTGCCTTTTCCGTCGCAATAGTTTTGCTCATAATATCTCCAGATGAACTGCAGTAATTAGGTCGTAGCCATTATAGGGAGGGCCGGTATTAATACCAACCGCAATTAGTTGGCCAGCACCACATAATGGGAAAACTCTTTTTCACAGTATTTGCATTTGAGTGCAATGTCATCGGCGCGTTTTTTCACTGCGAAACTCGACGAAACCGGCTCAGCGTGACTGATGCAGTTGCTGTTCGGGCAGACCAGCACACTGTTGATGCGCTCCGGCAGGCTCGGGCGGGATTTGCCCACTACTTCGTAATCATCGATACGGTTAACCGTTGCGTCCGGCGCATACAGCGCCAGCTGATTGACCTGCTCATCGGTCAGAAAGGTGTTCTCGATTTTAATCAAATCTTTACGGCCCATCTCACCGGATGGCAGGTTCAGGCCGATGGTGATGCGCTGGTCGGTTTCGGTCAGCTTGAACAAGGTCAACAGTTTGAAGCCGACCTGGGCCGGGATATGGTCGATCACGGTGCCGCGCTTAATGGCTTCTACCTGCAGTTTATTGTCGTGTGTCATCTCTCATTCCCCCTTACTGTGCCAGCTCGCTATTCAATACCAGTGCCAGTAACGCCTGGCGGGCGAAGATGCCGTTGCCGGCCTGCTGGAAGTACCAGGCGTGCGGCGTTTTATCGACATCGGTGGTGATTTCATCAACGCGCGGCAGCGGGTGCAGCACTTTCATATTGGCGCGTGCGCCTTCGAGATCCGCGGCGCGCAGTATGAACTGCGCCTTCACGTTGGCGTATTCCGACGGGTCCAGACGCTCTTTCTGCACGCGAGTCATATACAGAATATCGACCTCTGCCATCACTTCGTCGATGGCGCTATGCAGGCTCCAGGCGATGCCTTTTTCATCCAGCATATCGAGAATATATTGCGGCATCGCCAGCGCGTCCGGGGCGATGAAGTAAAAGCGGTTGCCGTTGAATTTGGCCAGCGCCTGGGTCAGCGAGTGTACGGTACGGCCATATTTCAGGTCGCCGACCATCGCGACATTAAGATTCTCAAGGCGGCCCTGAGTTTCCTGAATGGTGAACAGGTCGAGCAGGGTTTGTGTCGGATGCTGATTGGCGCCGTCGCCGGCGTTGAGAATCGGCACGCCGCCGGAGAATTCGGTTGCCAGACGCGCGGCGCCTTCTTGCGGATGGCGCATCACGATAGCATCGACGTAGGTGCTGATAACCGAAATGGTGTCGGCCAGGGTTTCGCCTTTCTTACCGAGCGAGGTGTTGCTGCTGTCGGAGAAGCCGACCACGCTGGCGCCGAGGCGGTGCATGGAGGTTTCAAAAGAGAGGCGAGTACGGGTGGAGGCTTCAAAGAAACAGCTGGCGATAACCTTATGCTTCAGCAGCTCGGGTTGCGGATTGGCTTTCAGCTTTGCGGCCGTCGCCAGCACCAGTTCGAGGTCTTCGCGGCTGAGATCGTTTATGGAAATGATATGTTTTTGATATAGCGGGTTAGCCATGCTTATCTCCTGACGCCTGAGCAAAAAAAAAGCCCCTTAAATAAGGGGCTTCGAGAATTCATTGAGCAACGGAAAGAAAAACGCCAGGCCAGCGCCTGCTTTCAGACGCGGTAAGACACAGCAATGTCGTACGCAATTGACCATATTTCCTCCCGGCAAAACGGCTGGCATTATACGCAGCTTTGATGAGCAATCAAGCGATTAATCCACAATCAGGGAAACGTTTGCCTGCGAAGGCTGCGCCAGCGCAAAAAACCGCGATAAAAATGTGGTCTGGCAGTGGTAAGCGGCGTATAAAACCAAAATGAAAAGCTGTTTTATATTTGAGGGTTCTTATGCTTATCGGCAATATTCATCATCTGCAATCCTGGCTGCCGGACGCGCTGCGTCAGGCGATTGAGCATGTTAAGGCTCACGTCAACGAGGCGACGCCGCTCGGCAAGCACGATATCGACGGCAACAATCTGTTCTATCTGATTTCTGAAGACAGCACCGAACCGCAGGCCGAACGTCGCGCCGAGTATCACGCCAGCTATCTGGATATCCAGATTGTGCTGCGTGGTCAGGAAGGGATGACTTTCAGCACCTTACCGGCAGGCGAGCCGCAGACTGACTGGCTGGCGGACAAAGACATCGCCTTCCTCGCCGAGGGAGCGCAGGAGAAAACCGTTATCCTTAACGAGGGGGATTTTGTGGTGTTTTATCCAGGCGAAGTGCATAAACCGCTCTGTGCGGTCGGGGCGCCGGCGAAGGTGCGTAAAGCGGTGGTGAAGGTATTGATGGCTTAAAACGGGTAGCCCGGATACGCGTAGCGCGCTATCCGGGAATCTACCGTGGTTAATGGCTATTTCCCAAGCGTCGCCACCATCACCGCTTTGATGGTGTGCATACGGTTTTCCGCCTGATCGAAGACGATGCTCGCCGGCGATTCAAAGACTTCATCGGTCACTTCCATGCCGCCGTGCAGTCCATACTCCGCCGCCATCTGTTTGCCGAGAATGGTCTGGTCATCGTGGAACGCGGGCAGACAATGCAGGAATTTCACCTGCGGGTTGCCGGTCAATTGCAGCATGGCTTTATTCACCTGATAGCCGCGCAGCAGGGCGATGCGCTCCGCCCATTTCTCTTTCGCCTCGCCCATCGATACCCACACGTCGGTATAAATGAAATCGGCGCCTTTTACGCCCGCTGCGATATCTTCCGTCAGGGTAATATTGCCGCCGTGCTTTTTCGCCAGCGCAGTGCATTCCGCTACTAAACCTTCATCCGGCCAGCAGGCTTTCGGCGCCACCAGACGCAGATCCAGTCCGGTCAGCGCGGCGGCTTCCAGCATCGAGTTACCCATGTTGTTACGCGCGTCGCCAGCGTAGACCAGCGTCATTTCATTAAATGCCTTACCCGGCAGGTGCTCTTGCATGGTCAGCAGGTCGGCCAGGAGCTGCGTCGGGTGGAATTCATCAGTCAGGCCGTTCCACACCGGCACGCCGGCATACTCCGCCAGGGTTTCCACCAGCTCCTGGCCGTAGCCGCGATACTGAATACCGTCATACATGCGGCCCAGCACGCGGGCGGTATCTTTCATGGATTCTTTGTGGCCAATTTGGCTTCCGCTGGAACCGAGATAGGTCACGCGGGCGCCCTGGTCGTAAGCGGCAACTTCGAAAGAGCATCGTGTGCGGGTTGAGTCTTTTTCGAAGATGAGCGCGATGTTTTTGCCCTTCAGTTTCTGGGCCTCGATGCCGTTTTTCTTATCGACTTTTAATTGCGCGGCCAGGTCGACAAGGCCGGTAATTTCTGCAGCAGTAAAATCCAGTAATCTCAAGAAATGCTTCTGATATAACGCGGACATAATTCCCTCACCTGGCAAACGCCACTATTGAATTAAAATTCACTTTATATGTATGAATATTCATTTGCAACCCCGAGTTAGAAATCTTTTACACAGAAGGTGGAGGCAATCACGGCGGTATGTGACAATAGGAGTATCTGCCGCACATTATGAGGAACGAGCCATGGCAAACCCGGAACTACTGGAAGAACAGCGTGAGGAAACGCGTCTGATTATCGAAGAGCTGCTGGAAGATGGCAGCGATCCGGACGCGCTGTATACCATTGAGCATCATCTCTCTGCCGATGATTTCGAAACGTTGGAAAAAGTGGCGGTAGAGGCCTTCAAGATGGGTTATGAAGTCACCGAGCCGGAAGAGCTGGAAGTCGAAGAAGGCGAAGTGGTGATCTGCTGCGATATCCTGAGCGAAAGCGCGCTTAACGCCGATCTGATCGACGCCCAGGTTGAACAGCTGATGAACCTGGCGGAAAAATTCAACGTTGAGTACGACGGTTGGGGTACCTACTACGAAGACCCGAACGGCGAAGACGATGACGGCGAAGATGACGAAGATTTAATTGACGAAGACGACAACGGCGTACGCCACTAAGTCGTCAACGGATACGGCGGCGTCTGCCGCCGTATATACCCGTCCTGATTAGGGTATAGCCTGGAGCTTCAATGGATTACCCGCAAATACTCTCCCCGATTTTAGCATTTCTTCACTGTCCTACGCCGCAGGCGTGGATTGACGAAGCCCGTAAACCGGAAAACCTGCCGCTGCTGCTGACCGACCATATGGTATGCGAGCTGAAAGCGGCGCAAAACGCCATGCTGCTGGTACGCCGCTACGTCGCCGATAAAGACGGCGCCGACGAGCTGCTGGAATGCCTGAAACCGTACGAAGACTTTACCTATCGCCGTGGGCCGGAGCCGGATTTTGTCGCTCTGCATAAACGGATCAACAAAAGCGCTATGCCGCGAACCAACGACCCGTGGGGCAGCCAGTTGCTCGACAGCATGATTCTGTTGATCAAAGAGGAGCTGCATCACTTCTGGCAGGTGCGTGAGATCATGCAGGCGCGGGATATCCCTTACGTCAAAATCACCGCCAGCAACTATGCCCGCGGTATGCGCCGGGAGGTGCGATCGCACGAGCCGGTGATGCTGATCGATAAGCTGATTTGCGGTGCTTATATCGAAGCGCGTTCCTGCGAGCGTTTTGCTGCGCTGGCGCCGTGGCTGGATGATGATTTACAGAAGTTTTATCTGTCGTTGCTGCGCTCCGAGGCCCGTCATTATCAGGACTACCTGGACCTGGCGCAGAAGATAGCGGGGGAAGATATCAGCGAGCGGGTGCGCCAGCTTGGCGAGGCGGAAGCGGCATTGATTCTCCGCCCGGAGCCCGAGTTCCGCTTTCACAGCGGCGTACCGACGGCGCCGTAGTCAGCGATTTTCGGACCCGGTAGCCACTAATACTGGCAGTTTCAGTAGTCATGGGGAGAGATAGCGTTGAGAGCTTCAGCTCGTAATGGTACGGGCCGTAGGTCGGGTAAGGCGTTAGCCGCCACCCGACAAAAAATGGCACCGCGAGCCCGGGACATCCCCCGGCTAGCGCTACGCTTAGCCGGGCTACCGAACTGTAGCCCCGCTAAGCGTAGCGCTATCGGGGACGACTGCGCTATCGAGGCGTTACAGCGTTTTCAACATCCGCACTTCACAATCGACGTGGCCGGTGCAGCCCAGCGGCCCGTCGATATGTTCAAATCCGAGATGTTCATAAAGGGCAATCGCCTCTTTCAAAAAAGCGGTGGTCTCCAGATAGCAGCGTTTAAAACCCTGCTCGCGGGCGTGATCCATCGCCATCAGCGCCAGCTTTTTCGCCAGCCCTTTGCCGCGCGCCGCGGTCATAAAGTACATTTTCTGCAGCTCACAGATATCGGACTCGCTACACGAGAGCGGCGCCACGCCGCCGCCGCCAACCACTTCGCCATTTTGCTCCACAACCCAATAGGCGGAGCCCGGTTGGCTATAAAGTTCATAGAGTTCATCCAGGTTGGGATCAGCGACCGTATAGCCTTTATCGGCGGTCAGGCCGTATTCCGCGGAGACCTGGCGGATAACTTGGGCGATGGCGGCATTATCTGCCGCCGTAATGCGGCGTAAAGTAAAGGTCTGTGGCGCAGCAAGATTCATAGAATCACTCAATTTTAGCTTAAATAACCATACATTGTTTTAATACCATTATTCTTTAACCGACGCAAGGCGTGCATAAATATATTGCCGAGTAATTTCAAAATAATATATTCTGCATATTTAATGATGGTTATTCTGACTTATTATTTATATATATAATTTAAAGTACAAGGATGACGGGGTTATGGATATTACTTTAGGGAAGAAGCCGCGTGCTAGTCATTATTTTGTCTTTCACGGACGGGCTCGCCCCTATTTCTTTATTTGTTTGGTCAATATTATACTGTCAGTAATTACTTTAGGGATATTCATTCCCTGGGCATGGGTACGTAGTCGCCGTTACCTTTGTGAAAATATGGAGGTTAACGGTAACCGTTTTGCTTACCACGGGAAGGGTTTCACGATTTTACTTAGCTGGCTGCTAATGTTTATCGTGCTGGTTTTACTCAGTCTGGCGCTTGCCATTTTCTCTCACGGCAGCGAAGAATGGGTGACGTTAGCATATCTTATCCTGCTGCCAGTCATGGTAATGAAGGGGTTAAGCTACCACGCGAATATGACCTCATTCGCTAATATTCGTTTCGGGTTTAAATGTAATCTGCTGCGCGCATGGTGGATTATGCTTGGGTTACCATTGCTGATTGGCGTGCTAATGGTGGTTATCCTCTCCATTCCTGGAAGTCGTCTCTGGTTAGGCTATGGCATAAATGGCATGCTAGTGGGTTTCGTTGTGCTGGTTTTACTGGCGCTGTGTGTGATGGCCGTCGCCAGCGGGGTGGTTTACAGCCACTGGCTTGAACTGATCGGCAAAGGCGCAAGCTTAGGCAAAAATAAATTTAATATTTATATTAGCACTAAGCGTTGCGTCGTGGCTTTTTTATGGGCAATGGTAATTCTATTGCCATTTATTATACTGTTTTTCGGGTTTTTCGTTTCCGCATTCATGCAAATGATTACAGGATGTATGTTCGGCTTGTGTAATGAAAATACGGTTCTGTTTATGGCATTACGGCATCTTGGAACGGTGGCAGGAGGGAATTTATTTCTCACCATCGGCATCGTGTTAGCCATGACGTATATCCAGGTGGCTTTACGTAATCACGCGTGGAATAATTTGGTGCTTGGCGACAGCATTCATTTTCGTTCTACTCTGACGTTTTTTGGTCTTGCCCCGCGTTTATTGGCTCTGACGTTTCTTTCTCTGCTGACATTGGGTCTGGCGTACCCCTGGTTAAAGATTAATTTGATGCGCTATATTGCCGCCAACACCGAGGTAATGGGTGACGTTGAAACGCTCGACCTGCAGCAAGATGAGGCCCTTAAACCACCAGTACCTGGCAAATTGTTCAGCGGTTTTTTACCTAACCTGCCGTTCTTATAATGTAAAAAAGCCGGAGCAAGCTCCGGCTTTTTATGCTTTGGCGAGTTATTACAGCGCGGCGATCACCGCCTGCTGTTCAATCAGTTTCGCTTTCGCTTCCGCGTAACCTTCCAGCTTCTCACGCTCTTTGGCGATAACCGCTTCCGGCGCGCGGGCCACAAAACCTTCATTGGACAGCTTGCTTTCGATACGGCCGATTTCCGCTTCGACTTTCGCCACTTCTTTCGCCAGACGCGCCAGCTCGGCTTCTTTGTCGATAAGGCCCGCCATCGGGATCAGCAACTCGGCGCCGTCGATAATCTTAGTCACGGAAACCGGACCTTTATCATCGGCAGGCAGCACGGTGATGCTTTCCAGACGCGCCAGGTTCAGCAGGAAGCTACGGTTGTCGTTAACACGGCGCTCGGCATCTTTGCTGCAGCCGCGCAGCAGCAGTTCCAGCGGCTTGCCCGGAGCAATGTTCATTTCCGCCCGGATGTTACGTACGGCAACGATCGCCTGCTTCAGCCATTCGGTATCCGCCAGCGCCGCTTCATCAACCTGAGAAGCCTCATACTGCGGGAACGGCTGCAGCATGATGGTGTCAGCGTTAATACCGCAAATGACCTTCACGCGCTGCCAGATGGTTTCCGTGATGAACGGGATGATCGGATGCGCCAGGCGCAGCAGACCTTCCAGCACGGTCACCAGCGTATGGCGAGTGCCGCGCAGTTCCGCTTCGCTGCCACCGTTCATGACCGGCTTGGTCAGTTCGAGGTACCAGTCGCAGAACTGGTTCCAGGTAAACTCATACAGGATGCCCGCGGCGATATCGAAGCGGAAGTTATCCAGCGCTTCGCGGTACGCTTTCACGGTCTGGTTGAATTCAGCCAGGATCCAGCGGTCGGCCAGGGACAGCACCATCTCGCCGCCGTTGAAACCGCAATCCTGATCTTCGGTATTCATCAGCACGAAGCGGCTGGCGTTCCACAGCTTGTTGCAGAAGTTACGGTAACCTTCCAGACGCTTCATATCCCAGTTGATGTCGCGGCCGGTAGAGGCCAGCGCCGCCAGGGTAAAGCGCAGGGCGTCAGTGCCGTGCGGCTCGATGCCGTTCGGGAACTGTTTCTCGGTACGCTTGCGGATTTTTTCCGCCAGTTGCGGCTGCATCATGTTGCCGGTACGTTTCTCCAGCAGCTCCGGCAAGGTGATGCCGTCAACCATATCCAGCGGGTCAATGACGTTACCCTTGGATTTGGACATCTTCTGGCCTTCGTCGTCGCGGATAAGGCCGGTCATGTAGACGGTTTTAAACGGTACCTGCGGCTTGCCGTTTTCATCTTTGATGAAGTGCATGGTCATCATGATCATGCGGGCAATCCAGAAGAAGATGATGTCGAAGCCGGACACCATCACGCTGGTCGGGTGGAACTGACGCAGCGCGTCGGTGTTTTCCGGCCAACCGAGGGTGGAGAAGGTCCATAGCGCGGAAGAGAACCAGGTATCCAGAACATCTTCGTCCTGATGCAGGACAACGTCGGCGCTCAGGTTGTTTTCCTGACGCACTTCGTCTTCGCTACGGCCAACATAGACGTTGCCGTCGTTGTCATACCATGCCGGGATGCGGTGACCCCACCACAGCTGACGGGAAATACACCAATCCTGAATATCGCGCATCCAGGAGAAGTACATGTTTTCGTACTGCTTCGGCACGAACTGAATGTCGCCATTCTCAACGGCTTCAACTGCCGGCTTGGCCAGCACGTCGGCACGGACGTACCACTGGTCGGTCAGCATCGGTTCGATAACCACGCCGCCGCGGTCGCCGTAAGGCACGGTCAGGTCGTGCGGTTTGATTTCTTCCAGCAGGCCCAGCGCGTCGACGGCGGCAACCATCGCTTTACGCGCGGCAAAACGTTCCATCTTCTGGAATTCAGCCGGGATCTCGTTGGAATAAACGTCGGATTCATTGCCTTTGGTGTCATAGACTTCCGCGCTTTCGCGGATGTCGCCATCAAAGGTCAAAATATTAATCATCGGCAGCTGATGACGGCGGCCAACTTCGTAGTCGTTAAAGTCGTGCGCCGGGGTGATTTTCACGCAGCCGGTGCCTTTTTCCATATCGGCGTGTTCGTCGCCAACAATCGGAATGCGGCGGTTAACCAGCGGCAGCACCACGAATTTACCAATCAGGTCTTTGTAGCGCGGGTCTTCCGGGTTAACGGCCACGCCGGTATCGCCCAGCAGGGTTTCCGGACGAGTGGTGGCGACCACCAGGTAATCTTTGCCATCAGCGGTTTTCGCGCCATCGGCCAGCGGATAGCGGATGTGCCACATGGAACCTTTCGATTCGCGGTTTTCCACTTCGAGGTCGGAAATCGCGGTGCGCAGTTTCGGGTCCCAGTTGACCAGACGCTTGCCGCGGTAAATCAGGTCCTCTTTGTACAGACGAACGAAGACTTCTTTCACGGCGTTGGACAGGCCTTCGTCCATAGTGAAGCGCTCGCGCTCCCAGTCGACGGAGTTACCGAGGCGGCGCATCTGACGGGTAATGGTGCCGCCGGATTCCGCTTTCCACTGCCAGATTTTGTCGATGAAGGCATCGCGACCGTAATCGTGACGGGTTTTACCTTCTTCAGCGGCAATCTTACGCTCAACCACCATCTGGGTGGCGATACCCGCGTGGTCGGTACCCGCCTGCCACAGGGTGTTTTTGCCCTGCATGCGCTGGTAGCGAATCATGGTATCCATGATGGTTTGCTGGAAGGCATGACCCATATGCAAACTGCCGGTGACGTTCGGCGGCGGGATCATGATGCAGAAGCTCTCCTGGCTTTCATCACCATTCGGTTTGAAATAGCCCTGCTTTTCCCAGTGCTCGTAAAGCGGCTGTTCGATATCTTGTGGGTTGTATGTCTTTTCCATTATTTCCAGGTTGCCGTGTTCAGGTTGAAACCAGCCATGCGGTACGCTTTATAGCGTTCGCGCGCCAGTTGTTTCAGAGAATCTTCGTAAGGGACAAAGTCTATCACTTCTGTGAAAGCGGTGGCAAAATCTGCAAAGTTTAGCCGCAGGCTGATAAGAATATCCCGCGGACTGCTGTTGCGCTTTTGCGGCCAGGCAATTTCTACCGGCGCGCCGCCTCTCGGGCCTTCGCCCGCCAGGTTATGCGGCACAAAGCTCTCCGGCGGCCGCGTCCACAGCGCTTCATCGAGGCGAATAGCCTGCTGTTCATCTTCACAGGCGATCAATACGCGCTTGCCGTTGCGCCAACGTTCTGCGGCAATTTCACACACCAGCTGTTCGACGGCGCTGAGCTCGTCGACGGTGTCTTCGTTGTCCAGAAGATAGAACGTTGCGTTTTTCATATATGGGGCTTCTTGTTGTGGATTTAAATGCAAAGCCGGGTGGCGCTACGCTTACCCGGCCTACAAACGGCATCTTTCCGTAGGCCCGGTAAGCGTAGCGCCACCGGGCATCAGACGGCAATCACTCTTCGCCGTTAAAACCCGCACGATTGAGCAGGAACTGAGACAGCAGCGCCACCGGACGACCGGTTGCGCCTTTGGCCTTCCCGGAACGCCAGGCGGTACCGGCGATGTCGAGGTGTGCCCAGTTGTACTTGCGGGTGAAGCGTGACAGGAAGCAGCCAGCGGTAATCGCGCCGCCAGGACGGCCGCCGATGTTGGCCATATCCGCAAAGTTGGACTCCAGCTGATCCTGGAACTCGTCGGCCAGCGGCAGACGCCATGCGCGGTCGCCGGCCAGTTCGGAGGCGCCGATCAGCTCATGAGCCAGCGGGTTATGGTTCGACATCAGGCCGGTGATGTGATGGCCGAGGGCAATCACGCAGGCGCCGGTCAGCGTTGCGACATCGATAACCGCTTCCGGTTCGAAGCGCTCAACGTAGGTCAATACGTCGCACAGCACCAGACGGCCTTCGGCATCGGTATTCAGCACTTCAACGGTCTGTCCGGACATGGTGGTCAGAACGTCGCCCGGGCGGTACGCGCGGCCGCCAGGCATGTTTTCACAGCCCGCCAGCACGCCGATGACGTTGAGCGGCAGCTGCAGCTCGGCCACCATTCGCATTACGCCGTAAACCGCTGCCGCGCCGCACATGTCGTACTTCATCTCGTCCATGCCTTCGGCAGGCTTGATGGAGATACCGCCGGAGTCGAAGGTCAGGCCTTTACCGACCAGCACGATAGGGCGCGCGTCTTCAGACGGGTTGCCTTTATACTCAATGACCGACATCAGCGACTCGTTCTGCGAACCGTTACCGACGGCGAGATAGGAGTTCATGCCCAGCTCGCGCATCTGCTGTTCGCCGATCACGCGGGTGATAACATTCTTGCTGTAAGTGTCGGCCAGCTGGCGCGCCTGGGAAGCAAGGTAAGCCGCGTTACAGATATTCGGCGGCATGTTGCCGAGGTCTTTCGCCGCTTTGATACCGGCTGCGATCGCCAGGCCATGTTGAATGGCGCGTTCGCCGCTGGTGAGCTCGCGGCGAGTCGGCACGTTGAAGACCATTTTACGCAGCGGACGACGCGGCTCGCTTTTGTTGGTCTTCAACTGATCGAAGCTGTACAGCGTCTCTTTGGCGGTTTCAACGGCCTGGCGAACTTTCCAGTAGTTGTTGCGACCTTTAACGTGCAGTTCGGTCAGGAAGCAGACGGCTTCCATCGAACCAGTGTCATTCAGAGTATTAATGGTTTTCTGAATAACTTGTTTATACTGACGTTCATCCAGTTCGCGCTCTTTACCACAGCCGATGAGCAGAATGCGCTCAGACAGGATGTTCGGCACATGGTGCAGTAACAAGGTCTGGCCAGGCTTGCCTTCGAGCTCGCCGCGACGCAGCAGGGCGCTGATGTAACCGTCGCTGATTTTATCGAGTTGTTCGGCGATGGGGGAGAGGCGACGTGGTTCGAAGACGCCGACCACGATACAGGCACTCCGCTGCTTCTCCGGGCTACCGCTTTTTACACTGAACTCCATGCACTATGCTCCTGAATCTTAAAGACAACAGTGGTGGCTACGGCTATACTCGTCGCCTTTCCAGTTGCAGATGCGTTGGCTACGCCTGCTTACCCCTGACGCTGGCTGATGCCGCACCGGGGCTTCACAGTCCTGCCGCCTTTCTACAACTCGAAATCCATTGAGTATATAATTGCAAGCTTTCGTAACTCATGTCCGCTGTTGCGGTGACTTCGTGTTAATCTTAACGTTATTACGGCTTTGGTTCGTCAGAAAAGATCCTGATACGCAGAACCGATGAGTCATTTAATCTTAGCGATGTTTTCGACGACAAAAGAGAATAAATGACGTTTAAGCCATGAAACAAGCAATTTTCCTGCAATAAGACGGGTTTTTACGGGCGTATTTATAGTGATAATCATAAGATATCTGGTTCGTGAGACGCTGAAAAGCCAGTTGGCGATCCTATTCATCCTGTTGCTGATTTTCTTCTGTCAGAAACTCGTCAGGATCCTCGGCGCCGCGGTAGATGGCGATATCCCGACCAACCTGGTGCTCTCGCTGTTAGGGCTGGGCGTACCGGAAATGGCGCAGCTCATTCTGCCCCTGAGTCTTTTCCTCGGGCTGTTGATGACGCTCGGCAAACTGTATACCGAAAGTGAAATTACGGTGATGCACGCCTGCGGCTTAAGTAAAGCTGTATTGATTAAGGCGGCGATGATCCTCGCCCTGTTTACCGGCGCCGTCGCGGCGGTCAACGTGATGTGGGCGGGGCCGTGGTCGTCGCGCCATCAGGACGAAGTACTGGCGGAAGCCAAAGCTAACCCTGGAATGGCGGCGCTGGCTCAGGGCCAGTTCCAGCAGGCCAGCGACGGCAGCGCGGTGCTGTTTATCGAAAACGTCAACGGCAACCGCTTCAACGACGTGTTCCTGGCGCAACTGCGGCCTAAAGGCAACGCGCGTCCTTCCGTGGTGGTGGCGGATTCCGGCGAGCTGTCGCAGAAAAAAGACGGCTCCCAGGTGGTCACCATGACCCAGGGGACGCGTTTTGAAGGCACGGCGATGCTGCGCGATTTCCGTATTACCGACTTTAAAAATTACCAGGCGGTTATTGGCCATCAGGCGGTAGCGGCCGATCCCAGCGACACCGAACAGATGAATATGCGCACCCTGTGGCGTACCGACACCGATCGCGCCCGCGCCGAACTGCACTGGCGCTTCACGCTGGTGGCGGCGGTGTTCATGATGGCGCTGATGGTTGTCCCGCTCAGCGTGGTGAACCCGCGTCAGGGCCGCGTGCTGTCTATGCTGCCGGCGATGCTGCTGTATCTGGTGTTCTTCCTGCTGCAAACGTCGATCA
Organism: Klebsiella sp. 141162; assembly: GCF_050600755.1. Lineage (NCBI taxonomy): Bacteria > Pseudomonadati > Pseudomonadota > Gammaproteobacteria > Enterobacterales > Enterobacteriaceae > Klebsiella > Klebsiella sp. 141162. The sequence continues at coordinate 268,541 of NZ_JAQIRI010000004.1, forward strand.
AATCGAACGCGGGTAAAGGCAAAATGGACCCCGCCATCTGGATGTGGGGCGTGAACCTGCTCTACTTCGCGCTGGCGGTGCTGCTTAACCTGTGGGATACGGTGCCGATGCGTCGTTTCCGTGCCCGGTTTAATAAAGGAGCGGTGTGATGCAGGCGTTTGGCGTACTTGACCGCTATATCGGTAAAACCATTTTTAACACCATCATGATGACGCTGTTCATGCTGGTGTCGCTCTCCGGCATTATTAAGTTTGTCGACCAGCTGAAAAAAGCCGGGCAGGGCAGCTATGATGCGCTGGGAGCAGGACTCTATACCATTCTCAGCGTGCCAAAAGATGTGCAAATCTTCTTCCCAATGGCGGCCCTGCTTGGGGCTTTGCTGGGGCTGGGGATGCTGGCGCAGCGTAGCGAACTGGTGGTGATGCAGGCTTCCGGCTTTACCCGTATGCAGGTGGCGCTGGCGGTGATGAAAACGGCGATCCCGCTGGTGTTGTTGACCATGGCGATGGGTGAATGGGTGGCGCCGCAGGGCGAACAGATGGCGCGTAACTACCGAGCGCAGCAGATGTACGGCGGTTCGCTGCTGTCGACCCAGCAGGGTTTGTGGGCGAAAGACGGGCATAATTTTGTCTACATTGAACGAGTAAAGGGTAACGATGAGCTGGGCGGGGTGAGCATCTACCAGTTTAACGATAACCGTCGTCTGCAATCTGTCCGTTACGCCGCTTCCGCTAAGTTTGATAATGAAGCTAAGGTTTGGCGTCTGTCGCAGGTTGATGAGTCCGACCTGACCGATCCGAAGCAGGTAACCGGTACCCAGATGGTCAGCGGTACCTGGAAGACCAAACTAACGCCGGACAAACTCGGCGTGGTTGCGCTGGATCCGGATGCGCTGTCAATCAGCGGCCTGCATAACTACGTGACCTATCTGAAGTCCAGCGGTCAGGATCCGGGCCGTTACCAGCTCAACATGTGGAGCAAAATCTTCCAGCCGCTGTCGGTGGCCGTGATGATGCTGATGGCGCTGTCGTTTATTTTTGGTCCATTGCGGAGCGTGGCGATGGGCGTGAGGGTCGTTACCGGGATTAGCTTCGGCTTTATCTTCTACGTCCTCGATCAGATATTTGGCCCACTGACGCTGGTTTACGGCATACCGCCAATCATCGGCGCGCTGCTGCCAAGCGCAAGCTTCTTCCTGATAAGCCTTTGGCTGATGATGAGAAAAGCGTAGTTCGATAAATGACCCGGCCAAGCGCAAGCAACGCCGGGTTTTTTGTGCCTGCCGTTTGAGTGGCTATCCGCAATGTAATGCCCTGTATTGTTGTCGCCCGGATCGGACGCAGCGCGCCGCAATCCGGGGCTCGACACTGACGTTAACGGCGCCTTCCGCCAAGCAGGCTGCCCAGCATGCCGCGGACAATCTGGTTGGTGACCTGACGTACGGCGCTTTTGGCCGCGGTCTGTACGATACCGTCTCGTTTACCGCCGCGCGGGCCGGTCGTGCCGAACAGAATATCTTTCAGTCCGCCGAGCAGCCCGTCGTCATCGCCGGTTTGTTGGCCTTTTGCCGGCGGCGCCGACTGCTGCTCTGTGGCGACCTGCACCCCTTTTTGCAGCATTTCGAAGGCCGACTCGCGATCAATCTCTTCTTCATACTTGCCGTATAGCGCCGAGTGGTTAATCAGGCCATTACGCTCATCATCGCTGACCGGCCCCATCCGTGAAAATGGGGCGATGACCATCGCACGCTCAACTACCGACGGACTGCCTTTTTCGTCGAGGAAGGAGATCAGCGCTTCGCCGGTACCGAGTTCCTGAATGGCCTGCTCGGTACTGAACGCCGGATTGGCGCGCATGGTCTGGGCGGCGGTCTTCACCGCTTTTTGATCCTTCGGGGTAAAGGCTCGCAGGGCATGCTGCACGCGGTTGCCCAACTGCCCGAGCACGGCATCCGGGATATCCGACGGATTCTGCGAGACAAAATAGACGCCGACTCCTTTAGAACGGATAAGGCGAATCACCTGCTCGATTTTATCCAGCAGTACCTGCGGCGCATCGTTAAACAGCAGGTGGGCTTCGTCGAAGAAGAACACCAGCTTCGGTTTTTCGAGGTCGCCGGCTTCCGGCAGGCGCTCGTAGAGTTCGGAGAGCATCCACAGCAGGCTGGCGGCGTACAGCTTCGGCATCTGATAGAGCTTTTCGGCGCTGAGGATATTAATCACCCCTTTACCGCTGGCATCGACACGCATCCAGTCCTGAATATCCAGCATTGGTTCGCCGAAGAAGTGCTCTGCGCCTTGCTGCTCCAGGGTCAACAGACCACGTTGGATAGCGCCTACCGACGCGCTGCTGATGTTGCCGTACTGATTCTGGAAAGCTTTGGCGTTATCGCCAATAAACTGGGTAATGGCGCGAAGATCTTTAAAGTCGAGCAGCAGCAGACCGCGATCGTCAGCGATACGGAAAATAATGTTCAGCACGCCGCTTTGTACTTCATTCAGGTTGAGCAAGCGGGCGAGCAGCAGGGGGCCGAGGTCAGACACCGTGGCGCGCACCGGGTGGCCCTTTTCACCAAAGATATCCCAAACAACCACCGGGTTGGCGTGCGGCTCCCAGTCGGTAACGCCGATTTTTTCCAGACGCGCCTGAAGTTTCTCAGAGCTCTGGCCTGCCTCCGCGATACCGGTCAGGTCGCCTTTCACATCGGCCATAAAGACCGGCACGCCGATCTCAGAAAACGACTCCGCCAGCTTTTGCAGAGTAACGGTTTTACCGGTGCCGGTGGCGCCGGTAATTAAGCCGTGACGGTTGGCCATTGCCGGCAGCAGGTGGAGCTGTTTGTCCAGCGTGCGTGCAATTAGCAGGGGTGAGCTCATGATCGATTCCTCCATTTATCCTGCGTCGATTATAGGCAACCTGACAGCAAAAAGAGGGAGGAAATCGATAACTCTCAACGTTTAATCTCACGCGCAGTGGCGTTGAATCAGCGCAATGCTCTGTTCAATCTCGCGGCGAATATCCTCTTCACGCCATGACGCCAGCTGCGGGGCGAAAGGCTCGAAGGCGTAATCGCCACGATATCCGCGGGCTTCGAGATGTTTTATCTGCTGGCAGGTCAGCAGCCTATCTTGTGGTGTCAGCATGATGCGCTCGTCGTCGGTCAACTGTTCGCGCGGGCGGGGATCGTCGACGCCGGAGAGATGCACCAGGCCTATATCAGTAATGTCCAGCTGGCTGAATTCCTCTTCAGCTTGTGGATAAAGATGATGGTGGAAAGTATCAATTAATATCTTAAACGGTACCTGGGCGTCGCGAATAAGCGCCTGCGCCTGCGCCGCCGAGCGCAGCGAACTTTGTGGGAAGCCCAGCGGCTCGACCAGACCCTGAATGCCATATTGTTCGAACAGCGGCGCCAGCTCGCGCATAGCGGCAAGCGTTTCTTGCGGCGCTACGGTGGTGCCATCGTTTAACGGGCACATCACCAGCGATTTGGCGCCAATAGCCTGCGCCTCTTTTAGCAGCGACTCCGTCAGGTGACGTACTTCAGCGCTGCGGCGGTTGAAGGGATAGACGGCGTTGATCGTCAGAATTTCAAGCTGGTATCGGTCGGCCAGCCTGCGCACCTGCTGGTGGGTAAGCGCGTCGGTGACTTTACCGCTGGGTAAATCATTACGCAGCTCGACCTTATGCAGCCCGAGTTCGCTCACCAGACGGAAAAACGCCTCAATGCTGAGCGACGGCGCAATTTTACGATTGATACAGAAACGCTGCGGGGCAATGGCCATTTGACACTCCTGACAAGATGTTGACTGGTTTAGTTCGATTGCCAGATAGTTAAAATGTTTATTTCATCATTAGCAATGGATGAAATGATGGTTATTTGAGCACGATCGCAAAATAGTTGCTGCGCCATTTCATGGTTTACATCAAAGCTAACCGCATAAAATCTCACCTTCTATACTGCTGTGATATGAAATCACATAGAGAGAGGCTTGCTGAAAAATGCGACAGCTATCACCAAAGTGGAATTTCATTTTATCTGTTTATTGAAATATAAATTTCATTTTACTACGGTTATAGCACAGCACAATCAGCGACGGGCCGTAACTTGAACGGCCTTCTACACTATGAGGCGAGAAGATGACTATCACAGGTAACTTTATTGGTGGGAAAACGGTAACCAGCAGCAGCCGCGAAACGATGCCGGTGTACGACCCGGCCACTGGCGATGTAGTTCGCGAAGTCACGCTTTCCACCGCGCAGGAGGTTTCCGACGCAATCCAGGTCGCTCGCGACGCTTTTGACAGCTGGTCCCGCACCACGCCGCTGCGCCGCGCCCGCGTGCTGTTCAATTTTAAAATGCTGCTCGAACAGCACGTCGATGAACTGGCGGGAATTATCGTTAGCGAGCACGGCAAAGTGTGGTCCGATGCGTTGGGCGAGCTGACCCGCGGCATGGAAGTGGTTGAGTTCGCCTGCGGTATTCCGCATCTCATTAAAGGCGAGTTTTCTTCCGACGTGGGTACCGGCGTCGACAGCTATTCGCTCATGCAGCCGCTGGGCGTGGTGGCGGGGATAACGCCGTTTAATTTCCCGGCGATGGTGCCGATGTGGATGTTCCCCATCGCGCTGGCCTGCGGCAACAGCTTCGTGCTGAAACCACCGGCGCTGGCGCCAACCGCGGCGGTACGCATGGCTGAGTTACTGAAAGAAGCCGGTCTGCCGGATGGCGTCTTTAACGTCATCCATTGCAGCAATGAAGATGCCGAGCAGCTTTATACCGACCCGCGTATTGCCGCCGTCAGCTTTGTCGGCTCCTCCGGCGTGGCGGAATATATCTATAAAACCGCCAGCGCTCACGGAAAACGCGTCCAGGCGTTTGGCGCGGCGAAAAACCATGCCATCGTGATGCCGGACGCCGATCTTGATGCGACCGTGAATGCCATTATGGGCGGCGCGTATGGTTCCGCTGGCGAGCGCTGTATGGCCCTGCCGGTAGTGGTGGCCGTCGGTGACGAGACCGCAGATAAGTTAATCGCCCGCCTGAAACCATTAGTTGAGTCGCTGAAAGTCGGTCCCGGCTGCCTGCGCGGCAAAGACGAAAACGAAATGGGGCCGGTGGTATCCGAAGCGCATCAGAAAAAAGTACTCGGCTATATTGATAAGGGCGTCAGCGAAGGGGCGTCGTTGGTGGTGGATGGCCGCAGGCTGCGCGTAGCCGGGCATGAGGACGGATATTACGTTGGCGGTACGCTGTTTGACCACGTCACTCCTGAAATGACCATCTGGCGCGAAGAGATATTTGGTCCGGTGCTGGGGATCGTTCGCGTCGCTGATTACCAAAGCGCGCTGGCGCTGGTTAACAGCCATGAATTTGGCAACGGCAGCGCCGTCTTTACCAGCAACGGCCATACCGCCCGCGAGTTCGTCCATGACGTACAGGCCGGCATGGTTGGTGTCAACGTACCGGTGCCGGTGCCGATGGCCTTCCATAGCTTCGGCGGCTGGAAGCGCTCGGTATTTGGCGCGCTGAACGTCCACGGGCCGGACGGCGTCCGCTTCTATACCCGTATGAAAACTGCCACCGTGCGCTGGCCGCAGGGGCAGCAAACCGTATCTGAATTCAGTATGCCGACGTTAGGTTAATCGGCGAAGGAGAACGCTATGTCGTTATTGGCTAAAGCGCAAAAAGAGGGACATATCCAGCACATCACCCCGCAGAGCGCGGGGTGGCAGTATATTGGCTTTGATGTCTGGATGTTAAAACAGGGGCAAACCGTGACCCTGGAGAGCGGCGAGCGTGAGCTATGTCTGGTACTGGTTTCCGGGCTGGCCTCGATCAAAACTCAGCAAGCCGATTTTCCCGACCTTGGTACACGCATGTCGCCATTCGAGCGTACGCCGCCGTGGTCGGTCTATGTGCCGCCGCACGATAAGGTCGAGGTCACTGCAGATTCCGATCTTGAGCTGGCGGTTTGCAGCGCGCCGGGCAAAGGCAGCTTTCCGGCGCGAGTGATACGGCCTGAGGATGTCGGCGTAGAGCATCGCGGTAAAGGGCGCAACCAGCGCCTGGTGCACAATATTCTGCCGGATAATGCGCAGGCGGATTGCCTGCTGGTGGTGGAAGTCTACACCGAAGAAGGGGCGACCAGCTCCTGGCCATCGCACAAGCACGATACCGCGCTGCCGGGGCAGGAAACCCAGCTGGAAGAGACCTACTACCACCGCTTCGATCCGCCGCAAGGCTTTGCCTTTCAGCGAGTGTACACCGATGACCGCAGCCTGGATGCCTGTATGGCGCCCTATAACCATGATGTGGTGATGGTGCCGCGCGGCTATCATCCGGTAGCGGCGATCGCCGGTTACAACAGCTACTATCTGAACGTAATGGCGGGGCCGGATCGTAAGTGGCTATTTACCTGGGAAGACGATCACGCCTGGATCAACAGCGATCGCTATTCATAGTGCGCGATAAACGAGAAAAGCCGGGGATGTCCCGGCTTTTTTGTCTGTTGATTGCCGTTGTTTACAGCGTAGCGCAACGGGTAATCAGGCGCGGTGCTGCTGCGGCTCTTTGCTGCTATTCAATGCCAGCGATACCGCCAACGTCTGCGCCAGGCACAGCGAGGCCACCTGCGAACGGAAACCATCTACCTGCGCTTCACGCACCACAAAGCACACATCACTGAAGGCGGCAAGCGGGCTTACCTGGCTATCGGTAATGGCGATTTGTCGCGCCTTGCGCTGGGCGCCAAGCTCAACCAGCTCCACCACTTCACGGGCGTAGGGCGAGAAACTCACCGCCACAACCACATCCTTCGGCCCCACCAGACTGAGCTGCTCGGTGAACATCCCGCCGAGGCCGTCGATCAGGAAGGCTTTGCGATCCAGATGGCGCAGCGCGTAGGTCAGGTAAGAGGCGACGCTGAACGAGCGACGCAGGCCGATGACATAGATATTTTCCGCATCCGCCAGTAAATCTACCGCGCGGTTGAGGTCTTCGCCGGAGGTCTGCATTGCCAGTTGCTGCAGCGCCTGGGTATTGACCATGCTGAACATGTTGAGGATTTCCGTCGGCGTTTCCGGCGGCGTCGTTTCGTCGTTAGTGGTCTGGCGGAACAGACGTGCGCGCTCGGTGTAGTTGGCGGTCTCTTCCATCAGATGCTGCCTGAACATCTGCTTCATTTCGTTAAAGCCGCTAAAGCCAAAGGCGTTAGCGAAGCGAATCAGCGTTGAGGGCGGAACGTCAGCCTGTTGCGCAATGGAGGCTACGGTATCGAAAGCAACGCTATTACTGTTATCCAGTATATAGCGCGCCACCTGCTTCAGACGTTTGCTGAGCGTGTCGTAGCGCCGTCTGATTTCATCCTGCAGGATGGTCAGTTGGGTCGGATTATTAGCCATAAGTTGCGCTCTGAGAAAATGGAAGGAATATGGCTTCCAGTGTACCAAATGAAGCGAATTTTTCATTTTTTGCGATGAAATACGCGATTCATTTCACGAAGAAACCGCAGGCCCGCCATTTTCAAGGAAGAGGCGGGCCTGAAGGAGGTTAGCCGCGCGCTTCGCGCCAGTAGCCAATGAGCCGCAGATAGTTACGCTTTACTTCATCGATCAGCGCAGCATCATCCAGTTCGCCCTGCATCCAGCGGCGCGAAGGTTGGCCAAAGATGGTGCGGCCGACGGCGAAGCCTTTGATCATTGGGTGTCTGGCCGCTTCGGCAAAACCGGCGCGCAGACGATCCGATGGCGCATCCAGCCCCAGGAGCAGGATCCCGCGACACCACGGGTCTTCACGCTCGATAAGCGCGGAGATCCGCTCCCACTGCGCGCTGGCCAGCGGCGGCAGCTTCCACCAGTCTGGCTGGATGCCTAACTGATAGAAGTGCTCCAGCATGGTGTGGTAGTGGCGTTCGTCTTTGTCTGGCCCGTTCTCCGGTAGGATCACTTCCACCAGCAGTTCGTGCCCGGACTTATTACAGGCCTGCCATACTTCCAGCAGCAGCGCGTCCTGCTCGGCGCGCAGCGCCGCCGGATCGTCCGGATGGTAAAAGACCAGACATTTGACGACGTGCTCCAGCGGCCAGTCGATCAGCTGCGAGCCAATATTGCCATGCTCAAGGCGCAGCGGACGTGAACTGGGGAGCTCGATCGGCCGGCCGATCCACCAGCCTTTACCGGTAATGGCGTTAAGCGCACGCTGGCCGTAGGTGCCGTCGGCCAGGATACCGCTACGCTGTTCAAGCCCGGCCTCAGCGGCTGCGGCTTCGGCGGCTGCCAACAGTAGCAGCTTGAGCCGGGGAATGCAGGCCGGATCGCGGCCGGTTTCTAACGCCAGGTCCGCCAGTTGTTTGCGGTGGTCAAAGGCGAAGATACATAGCTCTGGCCACGGCTGGCGGCGGCTGGTCACCCGGTGCAAGTGATTGAGCCGCGCATCGATATCCGGGCGCGGAACGGCATCTGCCCGCGATAGATAATCATCAAGTTCGACTTTCGTCGGCATCGCCGGCGCGCAGCCGTGGCGCGAAACCACCAGCGCGCCGCAGGCGTTGGCGTAGCGGCAGGCCTGTTCCCAGCCTTCATCATTCAGCCAGCCGCGCAGCAGGCCGGACATAAAGGCGTCGCCGGCGCCGAGCACGTTAAGCACCTCGACGCGAACGCCCTGCTGCAGCGGGACGCGATCCCAGCTATCCGGGATCGCGCCTTCCAGCACCACGCAACCCATCGGCCCGCGCTTGCAGACCAGCGTCGCGTTAGTGGCGTGGCGCACGTTTTTCAGCGCGGTGAGGGTGTCGGTACTGCCGCCGGCAATATGAAACTCCTCTTCGGTGCCCACGACTAAATCGAACAGATGCAGAACTTCCTGCAGCTGGCGGGTCACCGGTCCGGATTCAATGAAACGCGTTTCACCGTCGCCAAGTGAAGTCAGCCCCCACAGCACCGGGCGATAGTCGATATCCAGTGCGGTACGCAGACCGTGGCGGCGGGCGTATTCCAGCGCTTTCAGCACCGCTTCGCGGGTATTGGCATGTGAAAGATGCGTGCCGGTCACCGCCAGAGCGCGGGAAGAAGCGATGTACTGTTCATTAATATCGTCAGGCGTCAGCGCCATATCGGCGCAGTTGTCACGGTAGAAAATGAGCGGGAAGGTATCCTGATCCTTGATTCCCAGCATCACCAATGCGGTCAGCCGGTCTTTATCAGTGATCAGGTATTCGGTATCGACCCCTGCGCGGCTGAGGGTTTCACGCAGGAAGCGACCGTTGTGTTCATCGCCAACGCGGGCCAGCATCGCTGATTTCAACCCCTGAATCGCGGTGCCAAAGGCGACGTTGCCTGAGGAGCCGCCGAGATATTTGGCGAAACTCGCCACATCTTCCAACCTTGCCCCTATCTGCTGGGCGTAGAGATCGACGGCCACCCGGCCAATACAGATGACGTCGAGCCGCTTAACTGCTGCATTCATCGCTTGGGTTTCCTTTTGCATATTTGCTGCCAGGAGAAGGTCGCTCGAGTGACGGTCTGCCGTGAACAGCCTGATGGTTATTGGTTATCTCTAGTTTGAGAAATAAATATTTCATTTTCAAATCTAATCGAAATTAAAAAACCAAAAGTGTGAAGGATCTACCACTCTGCGCGGCTGAGCAGCTGCCTGCTCATACATGCTGTCTGCGTCCCGTTTACCCATGTTCCCCTTTTTTTAATATCAATATTATCCATAATTTTCATGTAGATAATTTTGTTTTTCCTCTTTTGTTTGGAAGCCTTCTCGCGAAGGAGATGTAAGTGAAACGTGTGAAATGGGTAGAGAGTTTGATCCTTCTCGCAAAATGAAACATTTCTTCTGTATTTGTGTTTAATGAAAAAAATGTTTGCCTATAATCCAAAAATATTCCAGTGGACGTTAACGGCTTTCCCGCACCTACGCCATCTTCTTTGGCGAGCAAAGCGCTAACTCACACGACAAATACTGAACGATAAGGATTAGGCAACATGGGCAAACTGAGACTGACAATGGCGCAGGCGCTGGTGAAGTTCCTTGATAACCAGTATCTGGAGGTGGACGGCGAAGCGCAGAAATTCGTGAAAGGGATTTTCGCTATTTTTGGTCACGGCAACGTGTTGGGCTTAGGCCAGGCGCTGGAAGAAAACCGCGGCGAGCTGCGGGTTTATCAGGGGCGTAATGAACAAGGAATGGCCCATGCGGCGACCGGCTTTGCTCGCCAGTCGCTGCGTCGGCAGATTATAGCCTGTACTTCATCCATCGGCCCCGGGGCGGCCAACATGATCACCGCCGCGGCGACGGCTACGGCCAACCGTATCCCGCTGTTATTACTGCCGGGCGATGTATTCGCCACCCGCCAGCCGGACCCGGTACTGCAGCAAATCGAACAGAGCTACGATCTGAGTATCACGACTAACGACGCATTTCGCGCGGTGAGTAAGTACTGGGATCGTATTACCCGCCCGGAACAGCTCATGAGCGCCTGCATTAATGCCATGCGCGTGCTGACGGATCCGGCGGAAACCGGCGCCGTTACCTTGTGTCTGCCGCAGGACGTGCAGGGTGAAGCCTGGGATTATCCCGAGTCCTTTTTTGCCCGCCGCGTCCACCGTCTGGATCGCCGTCCGCCAAGCGCGGCGCAGCTGGCTGATGCGGTAGCGGCAATAAAAGCCAGCCGTAAACCGCTCATCGTCTGCGGCGGCGGCGTGAAATATTCCGCGGCAGGCGATGCGCTGGTGAGCTTCGCCGAACGTTACGGCATTCCGTTTGCGGAAACGCAGGCCGGTAAGGGCACGGTGGTTTCATCGCATCCGCTGAACGTCGGTGGCGTTGGCGAAACGGGCTGTCTGGCTGCCAACCTGTTGGCGAAAGAGGCCGATTTGGTCATCGGTATCGGCACACGCTTTAGCGATTTCACTACCTCCTCGAAATGGATATTCCAATCCCCTGGCGTGCGCTTCCTTAACGTGAACGTCAGTAATTTTGATGCCTGGAAGCTGGACGGCATCCCAATGCTGGCGGACGCCCGCGAGGCGCTGAGCGCGCTCAGCGCTGCGCTGGAGAACGAGTCCTGGCAGGCAGGATGGGGCGCGCAGATTGCAAGCGTGCAGAGCCGGCAGATGAAAGAGACCCAGCGCGTCTATCAGGCGGTCTGGCAGGAAAAGGATTTCGTACCAGAAATTGACGACCATATTGACCGTGAATCGGTTTATCGCGAATTCCGTCAAATCACGGATTCTACCCTGACGCAAAGCAGCGTACTTGGCTTGCTGAACGAGTCGCTGGCGGCGGATGCGGTCATTGTGGCGGCGGCGGGCAGCCTGCCGGGGGATTTACAACGCGTCTGGCGCAACCGGGCGCCGAACACCTATCACGTAGAGTACGGCTACTCATGCATGGGTTATGAAGTCAACGCCGCTCTCGGCGTGAAGCTGGCGCAGCCGCAGAGCGAGGTCTATTCGCTGGTCGGCGATGGCTCCTTCATGATGCTGCACTCTGAACTGGTCACTTCCTTGCAGGAGCGGGCGAAGATCAACGTCATTCTGCTCGACAACATGGCGAACGGCTGCATCAACAACCTGCAGCTGGAACACGGTATGGATAGCTTTGGCACCGAGTTCCGCTACCGCTCGGCGGAAAACGGCCAGCTGCAGGGCGGGCTGGTGCCGGTGGATTTCGCCACGATCGCTTCCGGCTACGGCTGCAAGACCTGGCGGGTCACCACCCTCGATGAGCTTCGCCACGCGCTGGATGCCGCTCGCCGTGAAACCGTCAGCACGCTTATCGACATTAAAGTGCTGCCGAAAACCATGGTCCACAAATACGGGAGCTGGTGGAACGTCGGCGTGGCGCAGACGGCGCTGTCGGAACGCATCCGTAAAGTCGCTGAAATGATTAATGAAAAACGCGCCCAGGCGCGGGATTACTAACAAAGAACACGAACCCTGAACCCTACAGAACTACGGAGAGAACCATCATGTCACTCAAATTAGGTGTCATCGGCGCAGGCGCCATCGGTAAAGAACATATCCGTCGCTGCACCCAGGTCTTACAGGGGGCGACCGTGGTCGCCGTTTCCGATATCAACGCCGATAACGCCCGTGCGGCAGTAGCGCTGCCGGGCGTGCAGGCGGAAGTCTACGCCGACGGTCATGATGTGATTAAAGCCAGCGACGTTGACGCCGTGCTGGTGACCTCCTGGGATCCAACCCATGAAGAGTACACCCTGGCGGCTATTGAGGCCGGTAAGCCCGTATTTTGCGAAAAGCCGTTGGCGATGAGCGCGGAAGGCTGTCGCCGCATCGTTGATGCTGAAATGAAAGCCGGGCGTCGCCTGGTGCAGGTCGGCTTTATGCGCCCGTACGATGAAGGCTATCTGGCGCTGAAGAAAGTCATTGATGACGGCGATATCGGCGCGCCGCTGATGCTGCGCTGCGCCCACCGCAACCAGTCGGTCGGCGAGAACTACACCACCGATATGGCGATTACCAACACCCTGATCCACGAGCTGGACGTGCTGCGCTGGCTGCTAAATGACGACTACCGCTCCGTACAGGTACGCTTCCCGCGCTCGACCTCCCATACCCATGCGCGGCTGAAAGACCCACAGATCGTCTCGTTTGAAACGAAAAAGGGCACCCTGATCGACGTCGAAGTCTTCGTGAATTGCCAGTACGGCTATGACATCCAGTGCGAAGTCGTTGGCGAAACGGGCATTGCGCGCCTGCCGGAACCGTCGGCGGTGGAGATGCGTAAAGCCGCCAGCCTGTCTACCGCCATCCTCACCGACTGGAAAGACCGTTTCATCAAAGCCTACGACGTCGAACTGCAGGCATTTATCAATGATGTGAAAGCCGGCAAGCTGCAGGGCCCCTCCGCCTGGGACGGCTATGCGGCATCGGTTGCCGCCGACGCCTGTTTGAAGGCGCAAGAGTGTAACGAACCGGTAGCAGTGTCGCTGCCTGAGTGCCCGGCATTCTACCAACGCTAAATCATCCTTCACCGACGTAACGTTTCAAACAGGTAACGACGATGAAAATTGCTTTTGATGTCGATGTGATTCGAGATCTCGGGATCACCAGAATGGTCCAGCAGGTGGCGGAGTGGGGCTACAAATACATTGAACAGTCGCCGCACCCGCAGATTAACCCATTCTACAAACATCCGCGCGCCAGCCGGGAGATCATGGCCGAGTATAAGCAGGCGCTGCGTGACAACGGCGTTGAACTCTCCTCGTTCATCTGCGTTTATCGCTGGTCCGGCCCGGATGAGCTGCGCCGTCAGGCGGCGGTGAAGAACTGGAAACGGCTAATCGAAGTAGCGGTAGAGATGGGCGTGCAGGTTATCAACACCGAATTTTCTGGCGATCCTAACCAGCCGGAAATTTGCGAAGAGATGTTCTACCGCTCGATGGAAGAACTGCTGCCGATATTCGAACGTGAAGGGATCCGCGTCGAAATCCAGGCCCATCCGTGGGACTTCTGCGAAGAAAACAACGAGACGGTGGATATCGTGAAGTCCTTCCGCAGCGACAACGTGAAGTATGTCTACAGCGTACCGCACACCTTCTTCTACGACAAAGGTAAAGGTGAAGTCGAGAAGATGCTGCGCTATGCCGGGCAGGACCTGTCGCACGTGTTGATTGCCGATACCCGCAACCACACCAAACACTGCCGCTATATCGTTAATCCGCCGGGCGTTGACGCCGCCGTACACCAGCACGTCGGCGTCGGCGAGGGGGATGTCGATTTCAATGCTCTGTTTAGCACTCTGCGCGATATGCGCTTCGCTGAACAGACCTTCAAAGTTGGCGGTGAACCGATCGTCTGCACCTCGCTGTTTGGTTACCCGGAAAAGATGAAATACCAGGCCGTGGAAACGCGTGAACTTATCGAACGTGAACTGCTGCGCCGGTAAGGCGCGGCGGCAGGAGCATCAAAATGAACAAAGACAACGTCAAACTGGCTATCGCCCCTATCGGTTGGACTAACGACGATATGCCTGAGCTGGGGAGCGAAAACACATTTCAGCAAACGGTCAGCGAAATGGCGCTGGCCGGGTTTACCGGCAGCGAAGTCGGCAGCAAATATCCGCGCGACCCGGCGGTGCTGAAGCCGATGCTGGATATTCGCGGCATGCAAATTTGCAACGCCTGGTTCAGCACCTTCTTCGCGAATGGCCAAAGAGAAAAAACCATCGATGAATTCGTTAACCACATGAATTTCCTCCATGCGATGGGCGCGAAGGTGATTGGCTGCTCTGAACAAAGCGGCAGTATCCAGGGGCTCGATAAACCGATCCTCGGCGATGTAAAACCGTGCTTTAGCGACGAAGAGTGGCAGCGGGTAGCCGAAGGTTATAAGGCGCTTGGCAAACTGGCGGCAGAGAAGGGGATGCAGGTTTGTCTGCATCACCATATGGGCACCGGCATTCAGACTGCCGCGGAGATCGACAAGTTTATGTCGCTGGTGGACGAACGCGTCTTCCTGCTCTATGACACCGGTCACGCCTGGTATTCAGAGGGCGGCGAGGCGCCGATGCTGGCGATCCTGAAAAAATATCTGCCGCGCATCAACCACGTGCATCTGAAAGACGTCCGCCCCGCGGTGATTGAGCAGGTGCGCCGCGAAGGGCTCTCATTCCTCGACGGCGTCAAGAAAGGCACTTTTACCGTACCGGGAGACGGCGAAATAGATTTCCGCCCGGTCTTCCAGTTGCTGGATGACTACGACTACAAGGGTTGGATGGTAGTGGAAGCCGAACAAGACCCTGCGCTGGCGAACCCCTTCGAATACGCCGTAAAGGCGCGTAAGTACATCCGCGAAACGGCAGGAATCTGATCGTTGATGCATTTCGGGCCACACAGCTGCGTGGCCTGCTTTTTCTAAACCTCAAAAGAACCACACGAGAACGACACGTCCGTGAGGCAGGAGGCCTCTGTATTCAGACAAGAGCATATCTTCCCCCTACAAGGTAGGTTACTGGAGTCTTCTATGTCACAGGAACAATATCTCACACTCAATAAAGCGTCGGGGCCGAATAGCGACGCCCCGGCAACGCCGTTTGTTAAGATCGTCGCGTTGATTGCGACCTTAGGCGGTTTACTCTTTGGCTACGACACCGGGGTGATTTCCGGCGCCCTACTGTTTATGGGTAAGGAACTGCACCTCACGCCGTTTACCACCGGGCTGGTGACCAGCTCGCTGCTGTTCGGCGCCGCATTCGGCGCACTGCTTTCTGGCCATCTGGCCAGCGCCGCAGGCAGAAAGAAAATCATCCTCTGGCTGGCGGTGATCTTCGCTATTGGCGCGGTGGGTACCGCCCTTGCGCCGGACGTCAACTGGATGATTTTCTTCCGCCTGGTTCTCGGCGTAGCGGTTGGCGGCGCGGCGGCAACGGTGCCGGTATATATCGCTGAGATGGCGCCCGCCAACAAACGCGGGCAACTGGTCACGCTGCAGGAGCTGATGATCGTCTCCGGCCAGCTGCTGGCCTATATCTCTAACGCCACCTTCCATGAGCTGTGGGGCGGCGAGAGCACCTGGCGCTGGATGCTGGCGGTGGCGACGCTGCCTGCCGTGCTGCTGTGGTTTGGCATGATGTTTATGCCGGATACCCCGCGCTGGTACGCGATGAAAGGCCGACTGGCGGAAGCGCGCCGGGTGCTGGAGCGTACGCGGCGTAAAGATGATGTCGAATGGGAGCTAATGGAGATTACGGAAACTCTCGACGAGCAGCGCAATCTCGGTAAGCCAAAAATTCGTGAAATCATGACTCCGTGGCTGTTTAAGCTGTTCATGATCGGTATCGGCGTGGCGGTTATTCAGCAGCTTACCGGCGTCAATACCATTATGTACTATGCGCCGACGGTGCTGACCTCGGTCGGTATGACCGATAACGCCGCGCTGTTCGCCACCATCGCCAACGGCGTGGTTTCGGTACTGATGACCTTTGTCGGCATCTGGATGCTGGGGAAGATAGGCCGTCGCCCAATGACCATGATCGGCCAGTTCGGCTGTACCGCCTGCCTGGTGTTTATCGGCGCGGTGAGCTACCTGCTGCCGGAAACGGTCAATGGTCAGCCGGATGCGCTGCGCGCCTATATGGTACTGGCGGGAATGCTGCTGTTCCTGAGCTTCCAGCAGGGGGCACTGTCGCCGGTGACCTGGCTGCTGTTATCGGAAATTTTCCCAACCCGGATGCGCGGGATGTTTATGGGCGGGGCGGTGTTCTCAATGTGGATTGCCAACTTCCTGATCTCGCTGTTCTTCCCGATGCTGCTGTCGTGGGTCGGCCTGTCCGGAACCTTCTTTATCTTTGCGGCAATCGGCATCTTCGGCGCGATCTTCGTGATCAAATGCGTGCCGGAAACGCGCAACCGCAGCCTTGAGCAGATCGAGCACTATCTGCGCGAGAAGCTGGATACCAGCCCGGCGGGAAAAGCCTACGCGCGTAAATCCTGGGCTTCGTCGCAGGCGGATAAAATCTAAGGCTTCACAAAATCTCCCCGGCGCATCCTGCGCTGGGGGCGGTTGGTCACCCGGCCTGGGCGTTTACGGCGCAAGCCGGGCGCCCCGCAACCGATCTGTGCTACTTCACTTCTCCCAGCGCGGTCTTATCAACATAAGGTTTCATTAGCGCGTCAGCTTCCTTCTGTGCCGCCTGTACCGCGGCTTCCGGCGTTACTTTGGCATCGTTGACCACCGCCGCCAGCTGGTTCTCCATCGCCTTACGCACGGCGACGGTCTCCCAGGTGGAGTACCACGGATGCGCGTACTTCAGCTGTTCAAGGGCGATCGCCGCCCGCGGATCCTGCTGCAGATATGCTTTCATCTCCGGCGTATCGTAAGAAGCCTTGCGCGGCGAGAAGTAGCCGGTAAAGCGGCTCCACGCCCCGTTCACCTGCGGGCTTACCAGATAAGTCAGGAACTGGTAGGCCGCTTTCTTCTGCGCGTCGTTGATGCCTTTAAAGCTTACCAGGCTGGCGCCGCCGATCGGCACCGCGCGCTGCTCCTTGGCTGGTAGCATGGCGACGCCGAGTTCAAAATCTTTACTGTTCTCGCGCATAAAGCCCAGCGCGCCGGTGCTGAGCATCGCCATTCCGAGCTTGCCGGAGAAGAATGAAGCGCTGATCTGCTTCGAATTCAGTACCCCGGAAGGCATCACTTTGTCTTTGTAGATCAGACCCTGCCAGAAGCGCAGAGCGCCGATAGCGGTCGGCGAGTTGTAATAAACCTCACCCGGATAGTCTTCATTGAAATATTTACCGCCGTTGGCCCGCACAAGCGCCGAGAAGATCCAGCCGCCGTAGTCGTCGTTGGTCGACGGCAGCATGATCCCCCACTGGCCTTTGCTCTCGTCGGTCAGCTTTTTTGCATCGGCCAGCAGCTCGGCCCAGGTCTGCGGTGGTTGGGCGATTCCAGCCCGATCGAACAGCGTCTTGTTGTAGTAGAGGATCGGCGTCGAGTTATGGAATGGGATCGCATAGGTGGTGCCCATCACCTGGGCGTTCTTATGCATCGCGGGCCAGAATTCCTTTTGCAGAAAATCGCCAGCCTTTTGATCGCCATATTTAAACAGTTCGTCCATCGGCAGGATCTCATCCTTCAGCGCCAGATCGGTAGTGAAGTTGGCGGACATGATCACCAGCGCCGGCGGTTGTCCGGCCTTCTGTGCGGATTCGGCTTTGATCTTGGTGGTGTCATAGTTGCCGGTGAAGATGCCGCGAACTTCGACATCCTGCTGCGAGTCGTTGAACGTTTTAATAACGCGTGTCATCTCCATCGTCAGCTTGCCGTCGACCGGGGCCGGGAACATGAAGTCTATTTTCTCTTTCGCCAGCGCCGCGCCGCTCAGGGCGAGGCTGAGCCCAACCGTCAGGGCGGTGATGGGGTTAAACATGGTCTGTCTCCATCAGTAAATTATGCTGGGTCTCAGCATGAAAAAGATGCACATCGGCAGGCGAGAAGCCGAGGATCAGCGATTCGCCTTTTTCAGGTACCGTGCCGCGGTGGCGGCGGCTAAAGCGCAGGGTGCCGATCGGCGTGCTGACGTGGAGCAGATAATCGGCTCCCATCAGTTCTCGTTGCAGGACGGTGCCCGGCAGGCGCAGATGGCCTTGCTCCACGCGGTCGGTAATATGTTCCGGGCGAATGCCCAGCCAGACGCGGGTCTGGCTGCGGTGGCGCGGCGGTAGCGGATGGCGTAGTTCGCCAAGCTGAACGTTGCCGTCAACGCAGGGGAGCGATAGCAGGTTCATCGCTGGCGAACCGATAAATCCGGCCACGAACAGATTGGCCGGGTTGGCATACAGATATTCTGGCCGTCCTACCTGCTGCACGTGGCCGCCGTTCATCACCACGATGCGGTCGGCCATCGACATGGCCTCGGTCTGATCGTGGGTGACGTAGACGGTACTGGTTTTCAACTGCTGGTGGAGGTCCATAATGCTGTCACGGACTTCGCTGCGCAGGCGGGCGTCGAGGTTGGACAGCGGTTCATCCATTAAGAACAGCCGCGGATTACGCACGATCGCCCGCGCCATCGCTACCCGCTGCCGTTGGCCGCCGGAGAGCTTAGCCGGTTTGCGATCGAGCAGCGCCTCCAGCTGCAGCATCTGCGCGACTTTATCTACCCGCGGCTGCCAGCCGCTTTTCTCTTCCTTGCGTACCTTCATGCCGAAGGTGATGTTGTCGCGCACAGAGAGATGTGGAAACAGCGCATAGTTCTGGAAGATCATCGCAAAATTGCGTTCGCGCGGCGTGGTGTCGGTGATATTCTCATCATGCAGCCAGATTTCGCCTTCGCTGACCTGATCCAACCCGGCAAGCAGGCGCAGTAGGGTGCTTTTACCACAGCCCGACGGGCCGACCAGCACCACAAATTCGCCTTCGTGAATATCAAGCGACAGCGCGCTGAGCGCCGGTTTACCGTCGAAATGTTTACTGATGTTTTGCAGACTGAGCATGGCGGTTAGCGCTCTTCCGTTGGACAACTGATGTTTTCGTCGTACAGCCACGGCCCGGCGTAGTGGGCCAGCGAGTGCTGGTAGCTCACCCATTGCTCGCCGACCTGGCGGTGCATCAGGCACGAAGCCGGCGAGAGATCGTAATACGGACGAGTGTCTTCGTGGCAGTAAGGCACCTGATGGACGGTGCCGGGGAGGGTGGAGATCAGCGTCTGGCGATACTGGGTCATGGTTAGGCTATGGTTATGACCGCAAAAGATGCGCGTCAGCGACGGGAAACGCTCTACCAACGCCAGCAGACGGTGGCCGTTTTCACAGGCAATCGGGTCCATCTGCGCATTGCCCAGCGGCAGCGGCGGGTGGTGCATAAACACCGTTGCCGGTTTGTCGCCGCCCTCGAATAGCTGCGCCTCCAGCCAGCTGATGGTCTCGTCAGTCAGCCAGCCTTTTGAAGTGCCGGCGCGGCTGGAGTCGATAAACAGCAGGCGGGTAGCGAAGTCGTCAACCGCATAGCGCATATTATTGGCATCGTTGCCGAGCAGCGGGCACAGCGGCTGCAGGTACTCCAGAAACAGTGCTTTATCATCGTGGTTGCCGGGGATCGGATACAGCGGATAATTCAGGCTGCCGAGGATCTGGCGGGCGACCTGATACTCCTCCGGGCGGCCGCAGTTGACGATATCGCCGCTCACCACCACCGCATCCGGGCGTTCGCGCAGCGCGTTAAGTTGAGAAACCATATCAGCATTGGCGGCATTGACGTCGATAAAACCGTACAGCTTTTCGCCGCGGCTGCGGAAATGGGTATCGGAAATGTGCGCTAACAGCATGAATAACTCCTTATTTGATCCCGGAGAAGCCGAAGCTTCGCAGGAACTGTTTCTGGAAAAGGATGAACGCCAGCATCAGCGGCAGGCAGACCATCAGCGTCCCGGCGCCGATGGTGCCCCATTGGCCGCCGGATTCAGCGCCCATGGCGAAAGAGACCAGCCCGACCGTCAGCACCTGCTTATCGGGATCGTTGAGCATCATCAGCGGCCACAGGTACTCGTTCCAGTGGTAGGTAATGCTGACGGTGGCGAAGGCCAGCACCGACGGCCAGGACATCGGCAGCAGTACGCGGAATAGCACCTGCCACCAGCGGCAGCCCTCCATCAGCGCCGCCTCTTCCAGCTCTTTCGGGATGGCGAGGAACGCCTGGCGCATCAGAAACACGCCAAACGCCGAGGTGAAGTAGGGCATCATTACGCCGGTCAGGGTGTTAAGCAGGCCGAAGGTTTTCAGGGTCAGCATGTTCGGCACCATCATCACCACCGGCATGATCATCAACTGGACGAGGAACAGCAGAAACAGTGTTTTCTTGCCGCGAAATTCGTGGCAGGCGAAGACGTAGCCGGCGGTGGTGATGGTGAGTAGCTGCACGAAGAAAGTGCCGAAGGTAAAGATAAGGGTGTTGGTGTACAGGCTCAGCCAGTCGGCGCTGTCCCAGGCGTCGCGGAAGTTATCGAGGGTCAGCGGCAGACGGGGCAGCAATGAGGCCATATCTTCGCCGAAGGTGGTGGCGCTGAACGAGGTCGCCAGCATCCAGATAAACGGGCTCACCCATAGCAGCGCCAGGCAGCACATAATTACCGTCAGGGTAAAGGGCTGCGAGCGACGTAGGCGCAACCACAGCGGACGCGAAGCGGCGGGCGAGCGGACCATCAGCGGCGAGATTTCAGCGCTCATAGTGGGCTCCTTTTTCCAGCAATTTCAGGTTAATCAGCGAGAAGGCAAACAGCCCGGCCAGCGTCAGGAAGGTGGCGGCGGAGGCTTTGCCGAGGTCGTGGGTATCCCAGGCGAGATTCTGGATGTAATAGAGCAGCACGGTCGTGGCGTTATCCGGCCCGCCGCGCGTCATCACCGCGACGTGATCAATCTGGGTAATGGAGTAAATCAGCGCGGTGGTGATAACAAAGCTCAGCGTCGGGCGCAGCAGCGGCAGCGTGACCTTAAAAAACACCTGGGTGCGGCTGGCCCCTTCCATCAGCGCCGCTTCCCGCGTCGAGGCCGGAATGCTCTGCAACCCGGCGAGGAAAAACAGCATGTAATAACCGGCGAACTTCCACACGCCAATCAGCGCCAGCGCCAGCAGCGCGCTGTTGCTGCGCCCCAGCCAGTTGTTGTTCAGCGGACCAAATAGCTTTGCCAGATAGTGATCGAGCAGGCCGAGGCCGGGCATAAAGATAAACAGCCACAGCGCGGCGGCGCTGACCATCGGGATAATCATCGGGAAGAAAAAGGCGGTGCGCAGCCAGCGGTTGACGCGGTGATTCTCGCTCAGCGCCACCGCCAGCAGCAGAGCGAGCGTCACGCCGGGTACCACCGTCAGCAGAATATAGAGCAGATTATTGACCAGCGATTGCCAGAAAACGCCGTCGGCAAACAGGCGGGCGAAGTTATCCAGTCCGACGTACTGCGCGCCATCGCTGGCCATGCGGGTATCAAACAGGCTGTCATAGACCGAACGGCCAAGTGGAAACCAGGTAAACAGCAGTAAAAACAACAGGGAAGGCGACAGTATCAGCCAGGGGAGCCAGCGCTTATTCATGGTGACGGGCGTCTCGTTCAGGCGTTTATGGAAGCCCGGATTGTGGGAAGCGATGACTACAGGGGAATGGCGGGGAGATGACGGTTTGATGAAGCAAGGAGAAAAGCGCCGGGCGTACGGGACGCCCGGCGGTAAATACCAATCAGAAGTCGGCTTTTAGTACCGCGCGATAGCGGGCTTTACCTTCGCGCACGTGTTTCAGCGCTTCGTTAATTTGCGACATCGGGAACAGTTCGGTGGTTGGCGCCACTTTGCTACGCCCGGCGAATTTCATCAGCTTACGCAGTTCGGACGGGTTACCGGTCGCCGAGCCGGAGATGCTGCGGTCGCCGCCGATCAGGGTAAAGGCCGGTACCGGGAACGGCTTCATCACCGCGCCGACGGTGTGGAAGTTGCCGCCGTAAGCCAGCGCCTGGAAGTACGGCTGCCAGTCAAGGTCCACCGCCACGGTGTTGATGATCAGATCGAACTGACCGGCCAGCGCGGTTAACGCCTGCGGATCGCGGCTGTTCACCACGCGGTCGGCACCCATTGCCAGCACTTCCTGCTCTTTCGCCGGGTTGGAACTGAAAGCGGTTACTTCCGCCCCCATCGCCCGCAGCAGTTTAATCGCGATATGGCCGAGGCCGCCGATACCAATCACGCCGACGCGGCTGGTAGCGGTAACGTGGTGGGTCAGCAGCGGTTTGAAGACGGTGATGCCGCCGCACAGCATCGGGCCGGCGGAAGCCAGATCGATGCTCTCCGGCAGCGGGATCACCCATTGCCAGTCGGCGCGCAGCTTATCGGCGAAGCCGCCGCGGTTCATAATGGTCGGTACAGAGCCTTCCAGGCAGTTGATCTGATTGCCGCTGATACAGGCGTCGCAGTGGCCGCAACTGCGCGCCGTCCAGCCGATCCCGACCTTCTGACCAATCTTCAGCCCTTTATCCCGTGCCGCGCTGCCCAGCGCCGCCACCCGACCAATAACCTCGTGACCGGCGACCAGTGGGTAGCTCGACATGCCCCATTCGTTATCGATCATCGACAGGTCCGAATGACAAATCCCGCAGTACTCCACTTCGACTTCAACATCTTCCGGCAACAGTTCGCCGGCATCGTACTCCCACAGCGACAGATCGGCGCCCGCTTCTTTGGCGGCGTAACTTTTAATGATGCTCATGTTTGTTTCCTTGGGGTTGGCGTAGTAACGAAGAAAGTGTAGAGCATGGCAACAGGCGTCGCTTGGCATTAGGAGGGGTGGATAACCGGGCGGACCAGCCGCCCGGGAGACGGTCAGCGGCTGGCAAGCGGCCACTGATTGAGGCGGATACCGCGCTGCGGCGCGCTCTCGGCAAAATCATCCAGCACCGCCTGCACATCCGGGTCAAGGTAGCCGACGTTATCGTGCTCGACGATCACCACGCTCTTTTCCGGAATTTTCGCCAGCAGCGCCAGCAGATGCGGATTGTGTAAAAAGGTCAGGTTCTGCTGGATGCGCAGCACGTAGTGATCGTCGTAGCGCGCCAGCTGCAGCGAATGGCGATGGCTACGCCAGATGCTGAACGCCACCTGGGTGGCGAGGCCAATGCCGATCCCCGCCAGCATGCCGAAGCCGATAATTCCGCCAATGGTGGCAAGGAAGGGGACGTACTGTGCGGCGCCCTGGCGGAACTGTTCAATGAACAGCCGCGGCGTCGCCAGCTTATAGCCGGTATACAGCAGCACGGCAGCGAGGCTGGCGAGAGGGATTAACGTCAGCAGGCCACTAAACCACAGTCCGCAGATCAGTAGCAGTACGCCGTGGATAAAGATCGACAGTTTGCTCTGTGCGCCGTTGCTGACGTTGACCGAGCTGCGGACGATGACCGCGGTGATCGGCATCGCCCCGAGTACGCCGGAGAGCAGGTTGCCGACGCCCTGGGCGACCATTTCGCGGTTCGGCGAAGGCGGCGGATTTTGCGGACGCAGTTTTTTCAGCGCCTCCTGGCTGAGCAAGGTTTCGAGGCTGGCGACCAGCGCGAGGGTCAGTGCCACCACCCACACCGACGGATTACGCCACGCGCTCCACGCAGGAGACTCCAGCTCGCCCAGCAGATCGCCGAGGCTACCGAACTCTGGCAGGGTAATGCGCGGCAGGGAGGCAAGCTGCTGTGGCGCGGCCTGGGTCATTAATACGGTGGTGACACAACCGAGCAGGACCGCGATCAGCGGGCCGGGGATCCAGCGCAGGCTCTTCACCCGGCGGATAAGCGGCGAACCCCACAGCCATAGCACCAGCAGGCCGCCCAAGGCGACGGCGATAGCGCTGAGGGAGAAGGTGGCGTTACCCTGTACGATATCGGCGAGCCCGGTCTCTTCTGCGCTGCCAAGCGCGACGGGGATCTGCTGCATAATCAGCAGGATGCCGATCGCCGCAAGCATACCTTTGATGACGCTGGCGGGAACCAGCGAAATAAAGCGCCCGGCCCGCAGAATGCCGAACAGCAGCTGCAGCACGCCGGCCAGCACCAGCGCCATCAGGAAGATGGAGAAGGAACCCAGGGATTCGATGGCGGCGACGACGATGGTGACCAGTCCGGCGGCGGGGCCGCTGACGGCGAAGCGGGAAGGGCTGAGGGCGGTGACGACCAGGCCGCCGATGATACCGGTCAGCAGACCGACAAAGGGCGGTAAGCCGCTGGCCTGGGCGATGCCGAGGCACAGCGGCAGGGCGACAAGGAAGACGACAATGCCTGCGAGAGAGTCCTGACGAAGAGTATTCATGGGGCATGCTCCTGAGGTGAGAGGTGTTCGACGAGAGTGGTCAGATGGCCGGATGCCAGATCGTAGACGCAGCCGTGCAGGCTGAGCGGCCGTCCGCTGGCGAGCAGCGTCTGTACGGGATCACAGTCAAGCAGGCGGCTGAACTGGGCGCGAACGTTGGCCTCCACCAGGGCATTGAGCGCTTTGGCCGCGTCGGCGTCAGTATCAGTGGGTGTCAGATCAGCGATATCACCCTGCAGGGTATCGCGCAGCGAGCCGATGCGGCGGGCCAGCGCCGAGGACTCGTGGGCCAGCGGCATCTCCGGCAACGACAGCGCCGCCTGCACGCCGCCGCAGCCGTAGTGGCCGCAGAGCACCACCCGTTCGACCTCGAGATAGTGGAGGGCATATTGCAGTACGCTCATAAAGTTGTCGTCGGCAGGGTCAATCATGTTAGCGATATTACGGTGGACGAAGAGTTCGCCGGGATGGCTGCCGGTGAGCACTTCGGCGGGAACGCGGCTATCGGAGCAGCCAATCCACAGCGAATGCGGCCGCTGCCCGGCTACCAGTTTTTCAAAATATTCCGGGTCATGCTGGCACTTCTGCAGCGCCCAGCTGCGGTTACGCGCCAGTAAAGGTTTTAAGGTAGTCACAGTCTTTCTCCTGAGTAAATTCACCGAGTGAAGATGTCCATCGAGACTCGTACAGCGACTAGTAAAAATAGTATTTACCGAAACTTTCACGCCTGAGGAAAATCCTGGAATAAAGAGCGAAAACAAAACTTTTCATTAATGTAAAGTTATAAAAAATATTGACGTAATTAATAAATCCTTAAGGATTGCGGTAATAAGAAAAAGCGATAGGGTAGTTTTTTATGGAATATATAAATCAATTACATTGATTATTCTGGAATCTTATATTGAGTGCTCGAGGAAGCGTAAATGCTTATGGTTGGCGGCGATAAAACGCTGGCGCGGTAAGAGAGTAGCGTGAGATTAGTTTGAGAAAAATTGAGGCGGGATTAGTGATGTGTTAGTCGTAGGGGCAGGGAAGCGAAGGCCAGGGAGCCGGTTTGCTGCACATTGATGGGGGAAAAATGTGACGCCGCACCGCTCGTTTGTGGGATTGCGCTGTTTTTTTCAACACTTAGCACTACTGATGCACGCTGTCG
Organism: Klebsiella sp. 141162; assembly: GCF_050600755.1. NCBI lineage: Bacteria > Pseudomonadati > Pseudomonadota > Gammaproteobacteria > Enterobacterales > Enterobacteriaceae > Klebsiella > Klebsiella sp. 141162. The sequence goes on from NZ_JAQIRI010000004.1 coordinate 294,000, forward strand.
CTTGCATGGCGGCTATCGACAGGTATAATCCAAAACGTTTTCCGTATCCCTTCAGTGCCGAAGTGGCGAAATCGGTAGACGCAGTTGATTCAAAATCAACCGTAGAAATACGTGCCGGTTCGAGTCCGGCCTTCGGCACCAAGTGATGCAATAATTAGCTACCTAAGGGTGGCTTTTTTTGTGTCCATTTTCGTCCAAATTCGTCCATATCCGTCTGTAATTCAAAGATAATTTATTTTTCGGCACTAACAATATTTATTTTGTGGTCTTTCCGTGTTGGTCATTTTTCATCCATTGACATCCACACGATTTGGGGGCCAAATTGGGGGCTTAGACGTAGTTCGATAATAGTGAGGCCCCCAAATGGCACTAACAGATCGCGCTATAGTCCACGCCAAGCCTTGTGGCAAGCCGTATAAGCTCAGTGACTCGCATGGACTTTACCTGCTGGTTAACCCTAACGGTTCAAAACGCTGGTACATCAAGTACCGCTTTGTAAACAAAGAGAAAAAGCTCGCTTTAGGACCTTATCCGCTTTTGACGCTTGCACAGGCAAGACGCATGCGTGAAGAGGCCCAATTACTGCTGATTTCCGGCATCGATCCGAGCGCACACCGAAAGGCTGAACGCCTTGCTATAACGCCGGAACATACGTTTGAGTCTGTGGCACGCGAATGGGTCACCAGTAACGTGAACTGGTCGGCGGAACATAAGAAGCGGGTGCTGCGTTACTTCGAGCTTTATGTGTTCCCCACGAACGGCAGCTGTGACATCACCAAAATGAAGGTTAAAGACCTGCTGGTACCCATCAAAGAGGTGGAGAAAGCGGGCAAGCTGGATGTTGCTTCCCGGCTTCAGCAGCGCACTGCCTGCGTGATGCGCTACGCCGTCCAGAACGGCATTATCGATCATAACCCCGCATCGGATTTAACCGGCGCGGTCTCCACGCCCAAAGTACGTCACCACCCGGCGCTGGATTTGAATCTTATCCCTGATTTCCTGGAAAGAATCGACGATTACAAAGGCCGTCAACTGACTCAACTGGCGGTAAAGCTGGCGCTGCTGCTGTTTATCCGCTCCAGCGAACTGCGCTTTGCCCGCTGGGATGAAATTGACCTGCGTAACGCCATGTGGACAATCCCCGCCGAGCGTGAGCCGATCCCCGGCGTTAAATATTCAGCGCGTGGGGCGAAGATGCACTCCCCACACCTGGTCCCATTGTCACGTCAGGCCATCGAACTGCTGCACGAGGTGCGGCAGCATTGCCGACCGGGAACTGAACTGGTATTCCCCGGCGATCATAACTACCGCAAACCGATGAGCGAAAACACCATCAACAAAGCGCTGCGGGTGATGGGCTACGACACCCAGAAAGACGTCTGCGGCCACGGTTTTCGCACTATGGCCTGTAGCGCGCTGGTGGAGTCGGGCCTGTGGTCAAGCGACGCGGTAGAGCGCCAGATGAGCCATCAGGAGCGCAAGCGCGTGCGGGCGGCGTATATCCACAAGGCGCAGCACCTGGAAGAGCGCCGGGAGATGATGCAGTGGTGGGCAGATTATCTGGATGCAAACCGGTTCAGGCATGTGGTGCCGTACGGCTTTAAAAAGCAGTCGGGAGGCGCACTCGACCATATGAGCTTTCAGGAGCGCAATGACCGGCAGCTGGAGGAGCTGAAAGCCAGAATACTGGCTGACTCGGATTGGCTGACGGCGTCTGAATTATCCGCAAAAGCGGGTTTTCGTTCCGCCGATCCTGATGCTGGCCCGAAAGGCTGGAAAGCCGCCGGGAAGATATTCTCGCTGAAGGTCGACGGGGAGGATTTGTACCCGGATTATGTTCTGGATGAGAAAATGCGGCCTCTTAAGGTTGTCCGTTTGATTCTCTCACTGTTTAAGGAGCGTAAAACACCGTGGGGGCTGGCTATCTGGTTCGGTTCGGCAAACCGCAGGCTGCGAGGTGGGAAGCCGAAAGATTTGCTGGTGTCAAAGTCAGAGTTGGTTTTGATGGCGGCGCAGGATGAGGTGGAGTTGGGAGAGTGATGCTGGCATTTAGTTATTATTAGAGCAGGGCTGTTTATGTCGGGGAGGCAACGGGAGCAAAGCAACCCGGCATTTACGTAGACTGAAAATATTGGCTGTGGTTTAGCTTAGCCCTCCCCGTAGGTAGTTAAATTTGACCGTTAGCTAAGAGCGAGGAACGGACGTTAGCACTAAGCTTTGAAGCGGCTGAAGCGAAGGATAAATCGTCCCAGCCGCGCAACTAGTGAACTGAACCTTGTTATGCATTTTCCATTAACAGAGCCAAAAGTTGCAAAGCGCCAGATGCAATTAGTAAGAGAAAACAGTGACTCCTGTGTCACTTGATAAGTGGCATGTGCCCTTTTCCAATTAGCTTTATCATCAATGCTAGATCCCGTTCTTTGTGATGCTATATCTCGCCACAAAGGCTAACAATTCGTGGCGAGTCCAATGTTACAGTCATGATGTTATGGCATTTTCTAAATGCTGTTACTTGTAGCTACGACAGCCAAACGATCAAAGATTATTTTCTGATATAACCCTTCTGAAAATGCAATTGAATTCGAACCAGAAGGCTCGCCATGAACATCTTCTACGAACAGTTTGCACTGAACACTCTGCCCCCAATAGGTATTAATAAGCTTCCTGTCTTCTTCTGGTAATTGTGATATATCAGTAGAAGAAAAAGTACAAACAACCGTAGAGTTTGGAGATATTTCCGATTTAACTTCAAAATCATTAAGAGTCAATTTCAAATCAATATAATTTTCTTTTCCTATGTAGACTCGAAAAAGAGCTGGTCTTTTAATTGAGGTATTGAGCCTGCCAGAATTGATTAGAGTTGCGGAAATTTCGAAAAACGACCTATTTTCAATGAGTTCTGTTTTAATTTGATGGACTTTTCTTTCAATTGCAGGAATAGAAGACTGAAGTTCATCATGTTTTTCCTTTAATTCATTCAGGCTTTCTTCGAAGTGTTTTTTGAATTCTTCTAAAGTTGACTCAACATTGTCAGAACTGTACTCAATCTCAGGGTGAAGCGGCCGATTGAGTTTGCTACATTCATATTTAGTAAAATTATCCTTCGTAAAGGAATTTATTTTTTCCAAATCAGCTTTCCGTTCGGAAATTTTCTCAGGCGCATCCTTCAATTCTTGTTTTGCTTTGTTTAGTAATTCCTCCAATTCCTCAAGTGAGATAGATCTATCAGGTGGGGTTCTTTTTGGAACACCATCGACAATTAAAAGAGGCCCTCGACTTTCTCGTCCTTTTATTTTTCTAAGAAATACTAGTTCAGAATGTTCATCAAGTGAAATCTTAGCCTTCTCAGAAACTTTTCGACTAATTCCATTCACTTCCAATGACAAGCGGGATTTTTGGACTACATAGGTTTGCCATATAGGAACAAAGACTGCGACTAAGGCACCAACAAAAGCAGAGACAATATTTGAATAGTCACCAATCTTTGTTAAGGTCATATATAAGACCATACCAATAATTAATCCTAGAATTAGAGCGCCAGCCAGAAAGAAACTATTCTTCTTTCCTTCACTTATCTTATTCATCTATTTGCTTTCCTTTTAGACATGTAATTTCTGAATTAAACCATATCGCGAACCAGCGTCGACTTGAATGAATTTTTAGGCATCAGTACACTTTTTTAAAGTGCGTTGATTGCCGATTGGTAACAGGCTTGTTTCACGACCATATCTTGCCTAATCCTTTCTGAAGAATCTTTGTACTTCAACCTGGTAAGAATTAATCCAAAACTGGTCACTGACCTTCTTCTCAAGCTCTACTAGAGATGCTTGGAGCACAGACATTCGCTGGGTATGTCCTTGTTCTATGTTCATAGCCCCATCAACTGAAAAAGAAACGGGAATTCGCTTTGGTGGATCCAAGACGTATCCGCAAGCGCCAAATCCAGCACTAAAGCTGGCCAATACAAAAGTTGCGCACAAGGTTACAGAGTTTTCTTCAAAATGCTGTTTGAATGAAGACATACTTTCCTCTGACATCTATCATTTTACTATTATTCATATTCGTTATCTCATTTTCGATAGAGCAAACCAATCTTGCTATCCAATTGTTAAGTAAGGATAATTTCACACTCCCACTATCATATACCACAAAACGATCATGCATTGCATTTCCGGAAGCTGTGTATCATATTTATGAGCTAACAACCGTAAGTGCCTAATTTATAGTATGTAAAGAAAATCAGCAATTTGCTTATGAGGAATCTTGATTGAATGTCTGACCTGAAATATCTGACATTTCAAATAATACTGTATATAAAAGGGTCTTCCCTTGTTGTGGTGGCTGAAGGCATGATAATGGTGTATTTAATCGCCAGAGGTCACTGCAATGGACGAACAGTCCCTCTACGCTCATGTTCTCAACCCGTCCGCTCCGTGGCAGGTAAAGTCCCTTTCTCTCGATGAAAATGCCGGTTCTGTTAACGTCAGTGTTGGGATCGCTGAAAACACCCAGTTAGCCTGGCCGACCTGCGGTAAATCCTGTTCTGTTCACGATCACCGTCATCGTAAATGGCGCCATCTTGATACTTGCCAGTTCACCACGATTGTCGAAGCCGATGTTCCCCGCATTATGTGTCCGGAGCATGTCTGCCAGACGTTACCTGTTCTGTGGGCAGGGCCTGGCACCCGGTACACGTTACTGTTCGAGTCGTTCGTTCTCTCATGGCTGAAAATCAACACCGTTGATGATGTTAGGAAACAACTTAAGCTCAGCTGGAATGCGGTTGACGGTATTATGGCCCGGGCAGTTAAGCGAGGACTTGCCCGGATAAAAAAACCATTATCTGCCCGTCATATGAATGTGGAGTAAACATCCAGCCAAAGCCGTCTTTCCCCTTCTGAAATATCTGACAGTATAGTGTCCACTATCATTTAGTGGACACTATCCATGAAATCATCCCCCGCAGTCAGGCAACCCCGACATCCAAATTTTCCCCTTGAATTTAAACTCAATATGGTTGAGCGCTCTTATCAGCCCGGCATCTCAGTGGCGCAACTGGCTCGTGAGAATGGCATTAATGACAATCTGCTGTTCAAATGGCGTCAGTTCTGGCGCGAGGGAAAACTTCGTCCTCCTGATGAGCGCCAGCCACTCCAGTCAGCGCTTGTTCCTGTCGTTATTGACGACGCCGTTTCCAGCCGGGAACTTCAGCCTGATAGTGAGGAACGGAATCTCTCATGTAAGGTCATCTTCAGGCATGGCACGCTGCGCCTCAACGGAAGCGTCAGCGACGTGCTGTTGAAAATGCTGATACAGGAGTTAAAACAATGATATCGCTACCGTCAGGCGCCAGAATCTGGCTGGTCGCCGGTATCACCGACATGCGCAAATCCTTCAATGGCTTGGGCGAGCAGATACAGCATATTCTGGATGAGAACCCGTTCACCGGTCATCTGTTCATCTTCCGGGGCCGTCGTGGTGATACCGTGAAGCTCCTCTGGTCAGATGCGGATGGCCTGTGCCTGTTCACCAAACGGCTGGAGGACGGCCGGTTCATCTGGCCCGCTGTCTGTGGCGGCAAAGTCGCCATCACCCGCTCCCAGCTTGCCATGATTCTCGACAAGCTGGACTGGCGACAACCCAAAAATGCCCGACCTAACTCTTTGACCATGTTGTAAAAACATCATGACCGCATTATAAATGGGGTCACCGCATCGTTACACTCAAACGGCGACTGCAGAGGAAGCGCTGAAACGGATCGGTGAGCTGTACGCTATCGAGGAAGAAATACGTGGGCTTGCGGTAAAAGAACGGCTGGCAGTGCGACAATCCCGGAGTAAGCCGCTGCTGACATCCCTGCATGACTGGCTGATAGAGAAAAGCGCCACGCTGTCGAAAAAATCACGGTTGGGTGAAGCGTTCGCTTATGTGCTCATCCGGAGCATTGTTGCGCCCCTGGCGGACAAACAGGCCAATCAGCCGTCGCCGGGCGCAGACCTCCGGTGTGGAAAGGCCAAAGTAGTGGTTGATGAATTCGATGGACGCGCCGAGCGACAGCGCTTCCTCCAGACGCTGCTGGAACAGCCGCTCCTGCTCCATCCTCGCCAGCATCCGGCCCAGCATATCGTGGTCAATGTGGGTGGTGATGAACTGCACCGCGCTGTTGCTGAGAAACAGGATGTCGTCAGCAGTAAGACGCGTCAGTTCGCACAGCTCCTGTGGGCTGAAGCCCAGCGATTCGCAGTAGCGGATCTGCCCCTCCTTCAGCGCCTGGACGATGTGGGTGAGCACTGCCTGGTTAACTGAGGGCGTCATGGCGAACCTCCCACAGCCGCCGCTGACGGCACAGGCTGATAAGCTGCATCAGTTGCTGGACCTGAGCGTTGTCGTAGTCCGGCGACAGCAACAATTCGAGGGCGGGCATCGGCGTACTGGTGTCGCCATTCAGGGCGGCCAGCACCTGGTAACAGCGCTGTGCCGCCGGGTGGGGAAAATCGTGGCAGGGCGCGAGGGTGAAACCGGCCAGCGCGCTGTCGTCCGGCTGGATACAGGCATCCAGTCCCCAGCAGGCACACAGCGACCGTGCCGTATGCACCAGCGGTGAGGGCTTTGGCTCGCCGGGCGCGGCAGGTTCAGTCGGTGGCTCAGGCTCTGGAAGTGGTGCTTTTTCCGCTTCCGGCGGTGGCGGCCAGAGGACCTTTTCGGCTGGAGGCCCCAGCAGCACCTGCCGCTTGCTCTGGCCATCGGTCAGTTCCGCCAGCAACGTATTCCAGCTCATGCCGCTGCGACAGCTCATCTCGCCGAGCAGTTCGTCCTGCACCAGTTGCGGTACCACGGCTTCCGGCTCGCCGTTGAAGGTGGCTAGGGCGGTGCTGAACAGGTCGGAAAATTCGGGCTGGCATTCCAGAGGCATCAGCTTTGCCCAGACCTGTTCCGCTGCGCTGCGTAACGCCAACAGGCGATCGATAATCTTACGGGTCAGGCCGCCGTATAGCGCGTTAGGGATGCAGGGCAGCAGCCAGTCGACGGTCTGTAGCATCCGGCTGATTTGCGACTGGCTGACGGGATAGCCGTCGCGTGTGAGTTGTTCCGCCAGCGCCAGCTGCGTCGGGCATTCAATGCCTGCCTCGAGGTAAAGATCGCGCAGGTGCAGGATCCCTTCCGCGCGTTCGATAAACATCAATCCGTTATGCAGGTCGCTTTCCGCCAGATGGCCGATCAGGCACTGGACTTCGCCTTGCTGCGGTGACAGCGTTTCCGGCCACGGTCTGAACGGCCAGCAGACTCGGTGGTAACGTTCATCCTGCGTCTCCTGCCACAGTTCATTGAGGATGGCGAGGCGCGTATTCCCGCCGCTGGCGAGCATATATTTTTCATCACCGGGGCGACGGGTCAACACCGGCGGGTTATCCAGTCCACGGGCAAGAATTGACGCTTTCAGCACGTCATAGCCGGGGTTGCGGGTGACGCGGGGATTGAGGGAGAACGGCTGGATTTGCTCCAGACTGACCTGGACCATCTCCTGTTCTCCGGTATTGCTGACGCCGTGAAGCCAGCGGTTGAGCAGGTGTGAAGCGCACATAATCTTCCTCCGGCATTTAGACATCGCGGGTAAGTCGGATGCGCTGGTGGATCCACTCGTCCACCTCGCTTTCCAGCCAGGCGACGTGGCGGCTGTTGAGTCGAATGGACGGCGGAAACTGTTGCAGCTGTATTTGCCGGTAAATCCACGATTTACCGAAGCCGATTTTGTCTTCCACCTGGCGTAAGCGTAAAAATCTGTCGCTATTCATAACCATTCCTCCTGTGTCCAGATTCGTTCACATCAGCACGATGGGCGTGGTTATCAAAGCAGCAGCGTCCCTGCCAGGCAGTAAAAATCCTTATCCGGGGTAGTGAGAGTTGTTAGTTGAAATGGTTAGTTGATCGCGTTACGGCGGTGCGCCGCGCTGGAGTGCGGCTTTCAACGTTTCGGGGCTCAGCGGCAGGTGCATACCGTCCTCGCGCGCCCAGCATTCGAAAATGTTCAGCAGTTTGTAGGGATGCTCCAGCATTTCATCCTCCAACTGTGGGTTGTGCTTGCAGGCCAGCCACAGCAAGCGGGAAAGCGCGGAGGTGATCCGCTCCTTTGATTCCGGCTGATGACGGGTCAGGAAAGCTTCGAGATGAGTGCGGCGGATAACGAACAGTGCGTCAGGAGGCAGCGTGTCCTGCAAGTAGCAGACTGAAAGGGTGAGTCGGGATTTAAGGTTATCGCGGCCATTGCCATACAGTTGGCCGACCAACTGGTGCAGTTCTTCCTGGAGGCTGTTCTGCGTGGCGAGAAGTTCGATCAATAGTTTCCTCAGTGATTTGCGACGACAGAGCTGGTAGTATCTGTCGTTCTCATCGCAGACCACAATGCCAATCTGATTGCAGCAATGGGTATCATTGGGGCAAGGGCGATTCAACGTTTTCGCCAGTTGCTGGTGGAGCAACAGACGTTCAAGGCCGATTAACGGCAAATTCCACAGATGGCTGGTGGTCAGTTGCAGAGTCGGGTCGCGTCTGCACGGCGGAGAATTCGCCATCACTTTGCGGTTGCCGGGTTTGTTGCATTGCGAAGGTGGAAAGGGTGGCTTGCTGAATCGGCAGGCAAAGCGGCAAGGAGGATTGAGTGGTCTCAGAAGTACGGGAGAAGGGAAGTAGACCGAGAGAGGCAGATCGCCGTGCAGGGCATGGCGGATCAGGTCGGCGGGCAGCAACGTGATGTTGTGCTGCCGGATGACTTCTGCGGCCTCGTCCAGCGTCAGCCACTCCTGGCGGATTTTGTGTGGGGGCATGGAGTTTTCCTTTTTGTGTTGTTGGTTGCGTGTCGTGCTTGTTGATGGTGAAAACCGGTGTGAGATGTTTTTGCTAAAACAACTAACCTGATCAGTTTAGTTAACGATCTTTTTAGACATAATCTGGGAGATAGCTGCTCTGATCAGTTAATGGTTAACGTGCGACTCCTGTAATGAGTTACAGGTATTGGAGGAGGATTACTTTATTGCTGCTGCGATGCGTCATATAAAATATATAATGTTGTTTGAAAACATAATATTAACTTGTGTTGGTAGGGGCATTTTTAAAACCACTTGGTAGGAGCATCGTTACCATTTCCCCTTATGTGCATGAGCATGATCCAACTTGAGCGGCATAGCATCCGCGTGTCCAAAGCTACGGTTGAACGCTGCAAGATGGCAAGGTGTACAAAGATGCACTTTTCCATAGTTACTGTCGGCATATGCCCGGATTGGGCTAATGTAACTGTGACATTCAGCACAGTAATGTTTTTCGGTGACGATTTTTCCCCTCCGGACTTTTAGTAGCAGCGGACCGTGCTCGCCGCTAACGAGATTATCGTAATCACTGGTCGCAATATTAAAGCGAGTCGGTTTCCCATGTCGTTTAGCAGTAGAGTCGGTCTTTTGTTGGTGAGTTCCTAATGCTTTGAGGATTTTTTTCTGGGAGTAAGGTGATAAGACAAATCCCGGATTATTGGCTTTCGACATCCTAGCTTACCTTCAGTTACTTTTCTTAAACTCACTCAGTGTGAGGCCTTCGTGAAGGCATCAAATCGGAAACTGCGCTCTAAATCTATGATCAGGATCACTCGATAATCATCATCAATAAATCACCCATTTGTTCTGATCCTAACCATGGCATATCACCTGCATGCCGATTACAATCATTACTTGATTTTTGCGAGCAGCATTCCGGATTTTTGATGACAAACACCATGATAAAAAATGACAAACGCTGGATTGGCGATCTGCTGGGCGGTTCGTTGATGGTCCGAGAGAGCCGAACCATTGCTGAACTGTTGCTTTCTGAACCAGATGAAACGACCTGGCAGCAGCAAATAATCAATGAAAATATTCTTCAGGCTTCCTCCACAAGCACTGCAAATCGTTATGCCCGAACCTTAAGGCTGCGATTAATGACCCTGGATCGGGAGTGCTGGAAACTGATTGCTGATGGCAGTGAAAGCGAGCGTCTACAAATGCTATTGGTTGCATTGATGCTCCAGTCTCCAATAGTTGCGGAGTTTGTTGCTGATGTCGTAAATCCGGCTCGTCAACAGTTTAAAGAAAAACTTGGTATGAACTGCTGGAGTGAATTTGTGGATGAGAATCTGCGATTGCACCCGGAGCTGGCTGCTTTCTCTGATTCATCTATCCAAAAAATGGGTAACAATCTGATTAAGGCTCTGGCAGAAGCTGGTTACCTGGATAGCCCGCGCCGCCGCAATTTACAAAACGTTTTCCTTCTACCAGATGTTGCAACGGCCTTGCATCGTTTAAACAAAGCCGAACTGCTCCCTATTCTGGAGGGTAACGCATGAATGACCCGATCCTTGAATATCGATTAAAGCAGTTAGAAGAACGTATCGGCGACGACCGTTTTTTGAAAAACCAAGGTTCCGGCAATGAGATTGGCTTCTGGATTTTTGACTATCCGGCAAAGCAAGAGCTTCAGGTCCGCGAATACCTTCACTTTTTATTCAAAAAACTGGATAAAAAGTACACCTATAGAACGTTAAATATCTTCCAGGTCATCGTTGAGATGCTGGAGGAACGTAAGCTCTTTGACCGTATCTGCCAGCGAGAGCCTGAACTTGGCCTAGAAACACTGAAAAAGCATCTGGCAGCCCCACTGAGCCAGAAAAAAATCGCGGAATATATTGCGCGCACTGTCGATCTTCCGGCGCAGCAATTTGTTATTCTGACGGGCCTCGGTAACGCCTGGCCGTTGGTTCGTGGTCATGAGCTAATGAGCGCGCTTCAGGACGTGATGGGGTTTACACCACTGCTGATGTTCTATCCAGGCACCTACAGCGGATATGATCTTTCACCACTCGATGGCATTCACTCCCGTAACTATTACCGCGCCTTCAGACTGGTACCCGAAACCGGACCGGCGGCGACTTTGACTCCTCGTTAAAAGACGACAGCAATGAATATTGAACAAATTTTTGAGAAACCGCTAAAACGTAATATTAACGGCGTGGTTAAAGCCGAGCAGACCGACGACGAAAGCGCCTGGATAGAACTGGATGAGTACGTCATTACTCGGGAGCTCGATGGTCACCTGCGTCAGTTCTTTGAAGTCTATGCCCCTGCTACTGGACCAGGCAGATTACAGCTTGCCGACAAAATGGGCGTCTGGGTTTCAGGCTTCTTTGGGTCCGGTAAATCACACTTCATTAAGATCCTTTCCTATCTGCTGGCGAACCGCGAAGTTAGCCACAATGGCGTCACGCGTAATGCGCTCTCCTTCTTTGAAGAGAAAATTGATGATGCACTGCTATTGGCCGATATTCGGAAATCGGTTCAGCATCCGACTGATGTCGTACTATTCAATATTGACTCACGTGCGAATGTTGAAGATGGCGTTGATGCCATCCTCAAAGTCTTTCTGAAAGTCTTTAACGAACTGGCTGGTTATTGTGGGGACTTCCCGCATATTGCACACCTGGAGCGTGAGCTCGATAAGCGTGGACAGTTTGATACCTTTAAAGCTGCCTTCGCGGACATCACTGGCTCTCGCTGGGAAGATGAGCGTGATGTTTATCTGATGATAAACGATCAGATGGCTCAGGCGCTGAGTGTTGCTACAGGCCAGAGTGAAGAGTCTTCTCGCCAGTGGATCGAGCAACTGGATAAGAACTTCCCTCTGGATATCAAAAATTTCTGCACATGGGTGAAAGAGTGGCTCGACAGCCAGGGCAACCGTAACATCCTGTTTATGGTCGATGAAGTAGGTCAGTTCATTGGCAAAGATGGGCAGATGATGCTGAAGCTGCAAACCATCACAGAAGATCTGGGCGTTATTTGCGGTGGCCGCGCATGGGTAGTTGTGACCTCCCAGGCAGACATCAATGCTGCAATCGGCGGTATGAGCAGCGGAGATGGCCGTGACTTCTCCAAGATTCAGGGACGTTTCTCAACGCGCTTACAGCTCTCAAGTTCTAATACCTCAGAAGTTATCCAGAAACGTTTGTTGGTGAAAACCGATGCCGCAATTCCGGCGCTGGAAGCTGTCTGGCAAGAAAAAGGCGATATTCTGCGTAACCAGTTGGCGTTTGACACGACAACCACGGCTACGCTGCGTGCCTATACCAACAGCCGCGAGTTCGTGGATAACTATCCGTTTGTACCGTGGCATTACCAGATTCTGCAAAAGGTCTTTGAATCCATTCGTACCAAAGGGGCGGCTGGTAAGCAGTTAGCAATGGGGGAGCGTTCTCTGCTGGATGCCTTCCAGTCGGCAGCAGTCCAGATTTCTGAAGATGGCCTGGATAGTCTGGTCCCGTTCTGGCGTTTCTACTCTGCGATTGAAAGCTTCCTGGAACCTGCAGTTAGCCGCACTATCATTCAGGCCTGCCAGTCTCCGTCACTGACGGAATTTGATGGCAAACTGCTGAAAACGTTATTCCTGATCCGCTACGTTGATGTGCTGAAAAGTACTCTCGACAATCTCGTCACGCTCTCTATTGAGCGTATTGATACTGATAAAGTGGAACTCCGTCGACAGATTGAAGCCAGTCTTAATCGTCTGCAGGCTGAGATGCTGATCTCGCGTATTGATGACAAATTTGTTTTTCTCACTAACGAAGAAAAAGAGATTGAAAACGAAATTCGCAATATTGACGTGGAATTCACCACCATCAATAAGCAACTCTCAACGATCATTTTCGAAGAGATCCTGAAAAACAAAAGATTTCGCTATCCGGCCAATAAGCAGGATTTTGATATCAGTCGTTTTTGTAACGGACATCCGTTGGATGGTGCGAATCTTAACGATCTGGTGGTTAAGGTGCTCACACCACTGGACTCGAACTACGAGAGCTATAAGGGTGCGCATTCTAATAGTCTGCTGATGACGGACAGTAAGGACTGCATCTTAATTTGTCTGCCTGATGAGGCTCGTACCTGGCAAGACCTGACCATGTACGCGCAGACCAAAGCCTTCCTTAGCAAGCAAAGCGGACAGCGTCCGGAACAGGCAACTCTGTTGGCAGAAAAAGGCCGTGAAAATGGCATGCGCGAAAAAACGCTGAAGGCGCAGATTGAAGGCTTGCTGGCTCAAGCTGATGTCTGGGCGCTGGGCGAACGGCTGGATAAGAAATCCTCTTCGCCGTTAGCTATCGTGGATGCAGCCTGCGGTTACGTTATCGAGAACAGTTTCTCTAAACTAAAATTGCTGCGTCTTAGCACCGGAGACGTAAATCGTGAAACTCACGCGCTGTTGACAGTAGAAAATGATACCCAGCTCGACCTCGGGGAAATGGAGGAATCCAATCCTGAGGCAATGCGTGAAGTGGATAACTGGATCAGTATGAGTATTGAGACTCATAAGCCAGTTTACCTGCGGGATATACTCACCACTTTTGGCCGTCGCCCATTTGGCTGGCCGGAAGATGAAGTCAAATTGCTGGTTGCTCGGCTGGCACGCAGCGGTAAATACAGCTTCACTCTACAAGGCAGTGAAATCGCACTGAAGCAGGCGTGGGATGCGTTTAATAATTCACGTCGTTACAGCGATTTGCGTCTGCATAAAGTTCGTCGCCATGACGAAGCACAGCTGACTAAAGCTGCGCAGCTGATGGCTGATATTGCTGGAGAACCGTTTAACGAGCGTGAGGAGCAGCCGCTGGTCTCTCATATTCGCGAACTCTTTGGCCGCTGGAAGAGCGAACTGACCGTTTTTAAAACTCGTGCAGAGGGTGGACAAAACCCTGGCCGTAAAGAGATAGAAGAAGGGCTGGTATTGCTGAACGGGATCCTCAACGAGAAAGAGGAATACGCGGTCATTGAAAAAATCACCGCAGCGGCTGACGATCTTAAAGATTTCTCGGAAGACTGGGACGATTTGGTCAGCTTCTACAAAAACCAATATGCCACATGGCAGCGCTTGAGTATGGCGTTCAATGGAAGTTTTAAAGCTAACCGTAACGCGCTGGATAAAGACGAAACGGCCCAAAAGGCTTTGCAGGAGTTGGAAGGTATCTACAGCAAGGCACGACCTTACGGAGAGCTACACCGGATTATTCCGCTGATTGAAACCGTTGAAACCATCAACCAGCGTCTGGTGGAAGAATACCGAAGCCATGCGCTGCAGCAGATAGATAACCATATCAATGAGCTGAAGCAAAGCATGCAGGAGATGCACGTCCCTGCTGACTTGCAGCACTCGCTTTTACATCCGATGCAGCAATCGCGTAAGAAAGTGGAGCAGAACGGTCTGATCCCACAGATTATGGAAGAACAGGCTGAGGTTCGGGCGCTACAATTCAAAGCAAACGAACGACTGAACGGCTGGGTTGAAGAACAGCGTAAGAAAGTGCCTGAACCAAAAACCGTCCCTCAGCCAGGGATTATCGATCCAGTAGTTAAGCCTGAACCCAAGCTGAAAAAGACCATCTACGTGAACACGCGTAAAACGATGGAACGAGCTGCGGGTGTGACAACGCTGGATAACGCCGAACAGGTAGACAAAGCCCTGGAGCAACTCCGTAAAACGCTAATGGATGCCATTAACGCAGGCGAACGCGTTCAGCTTCAGTAATATTCCCCACTTTCAGGGCAGACGTTGTCTGCCCTTTTCAGGACTTCACATGAATACGTCAAATATCAAAAAATACGCCCCGGTGGCACGTAAACAGTTCCGCGATGCGGTCATGCAAAGACTGACCACGCTGGGTATTGAGGCCGATAAAAAGGGCAACCTGCAAATTGCGCAAGCAACCGATCTTGGCGACAGCGTGCGTTATGGTCAGTTCTCGTTGGATAAGCAACTGGCGTCACGCCGTGAGCGTCTGGTCAAGCGAGCAGATAAGCAGGGCTACGACGTGCTGGTGGAACACATTGCTTACACCTGGTTTAACCGCTTCTGCGCTATTCGCTATATGGAGCTGCATGGCTATCTTGATCACGGTTTCCGTATGCTGTCTCACCCGACGCTGAAAGGGGGTTTTGAGGTTCTGGATCATGTGCCGGAAGTGGCTGATGCTCTTGGGCTGGACAAAGCGCGTCTGGTGGAGATGAAGCTGGCGGGCGATCGTGACGAAGAGCTGTACCGTGAACTGTTGCTTGCCCAGTGCCATGCTCTTCATGGCGCGATGCCTTTCCTGTTCGAAGCTGTTAATGATGAAATTGAGTTAGTGCTGCCGGATAACCTGACTCGCACCGACTCCATTCTGCGCGGGCTGGTGGACATTATTCCTGAAGAAGACTGGGAGCAGGTCGAAGTGATCGGCTGGCTGTATCAGTTTTACATCTCCGAGAAAAAAGACGATGTGATCGGCAAGGTGGTAAAGAGCGAAGATATTCCCGCCGCTACTCAGCTGTT
>NZ_JAQIRI010000005.1:0-306099 GCF_050600755.1 Klebsiella sp. 141162
CTATCTGGGAATCCTCCCCGGTGGCGCTTACGCTTACCGGGGCTACCAACCGACTACCGAACCGTAGCCCGGATAAGGCGCTATGCGCCGCTATCCGGGAATCCTCCCCGGTGGCGCTTACGCTTACCGGGGATACCGACGACTACCGAACCGTAACCCGGATAAGGCGCCATGCGCCGCTATCCGGGAATTCTCCCCCGGTGGCGCCTTATCCGGCCACCAAATCGCACAAAACAGCAGCCCCGGTACAAGATCACGATTTAATCGCGTGTTGAATGGAGTCAATAATCGGCTGATAGCCGGTACAGCGGCACATATTGCCTTCTAATACATCCTTTATTTGCGCTTCGTCCGGGTGCGGCTCTTTGGTTAACAACTCGGTGGCGCTGACCAATACTCCCGGCGTACAGAACCCGCACTGCACGCCGCCCTTCTCAATAAACGCATCCTGTAATTTTTGCGTAATCGGATTATCGTTTAACCCTTCCAGGGTCTCGATCTCCGCTTCATCACACTGTTCGGCCAGTACCAGACAAGAACAAACGGCGCTACCGTCCATCAGCACCGTGCAGGCGCCGCATTCGCCAATCGAACATCCCTCTTTGGTGGCGGTAAGATGCAATGTATCCCGCACCAGATCCAATAGGCGCATATTGCCTTCTACTTTTGCTTCCACCAGCTTGCCGTTTACCTTCACTTTAATTGTGCTCATAGCTTTATCCTGTACAGGGCGCTCTGGCGCCCTGATTGAATCATTAAATCCCTGAGGCCCGTTGCGCCTCGGCCATCATGTCGCGGAACATATTGACGAACACCGGCTGCTTATATGCCGCCGACCAGCGCTTGCCGATGGCCGCATAGATAAGCTTATCCAGCACTTCGCAGGCGCTATCGATGGTGTCGTTGTTCAGTGGTTTCCCCAGCAGACAGCGCTCAATATCGAGCAGCCGCTGCGGCTTACTGAACAGCGCGCCGTCCACCAGCCGGCAGTAGCTCACCGTGCCATCATCAGCAAAGTCCAGTAACGCGCTCAGGCTCTGACGGGTGATGTTGAGGGCGTTGCGCCGCCCTAACTGGTGATAAAACCCTTTCGCCTGCGGGCGCGCCGGCGGCGGCAGTATCACTTTGGTCAGCAGTTCATCCGGCTGGCGCTGGGTCTTGTAGCCAGACAGCAAGAACTCGGCCAGACCGAGGGTGCGTGCGCCATTTAGCGAGCGCAGTTCGATGCGCGCGTCATAGAGGATGGCAGGCGGAATGGAATCGCCGCAGGGCGCGGCGTTGACGATATTGCCGCCGATGGTGGCGCGGTTGCGGATCTGGTGCGAACCGACGGTATGACAGGCCTGCACCAGCAGCGGGTAACGTTCGCGCAACAGCGGATGATCGGTAATACGGTTAAAGGTCATCGCTCCGCCAATGATGACCTCATGGCTGACCGGATCTTCGCTCACCTGCGTCAACTCCGGCAGACGGGAAATATCAACCAGCCGCATCGCGCGGGTTTGCAGACGCCCCTGCACAATTACATCGGTACCGCCGGCGATAGCCGTCACGCCCTCTTGCGCCAGCAGGGCTAACGCCTCCTGCAGGCTTTTCGCGCGAGTCACTTCCACGTCAGTGAGACGCAGCACCTGCTTCTTGTTTTCCGCCTCCAGCATCATTTCGCTTTGGCGAACCGGCTTTTTCAGGTTGTAGCCGAGGATCACCTGTTCAAGGGTCAGCGGTAATTTATTAAACCGCGTCTCGAGGGCGAAACTTACCGCGTTGTTGATAGCCGCCGCCGCGAGTTCAGTGGCCGGCTCGCCGATCCCCTTCGCCCCCAGAGGCCCGGCGATATCCGGGTTTTCTACGCCGATAATCGTCATCGGCGGAATATCTTTCATCGTCGGTAGCAGGTAGCTGTCGAAGTTTTCCGATTTGACCCGGCCGTTTTCAATGTTGAAGTCTTCCAGCAGCGCATAGCCGAAACCCTGCGCCACCCCACCGTAAACCTGGCCTTCAAAACCCACCGGGTTGAGTACCCGACCCACGTCATGGGCGGCGGTAACATGCAGCAAATCGGTTTTACCGGTGCTGGTATTCACCCGTACCTCCGCCACCTGGCAGCCGTAGACCCAGGTAAAGTACGGGCTGCCGCAGCCTTTTTCTTCATCCCAATGAATGGGCGGCGGCACAAACCAGCCGTACTCGGTCAGGCTGACGCTGGCCCATTTGGTCTTATTAACCGCGGTTTTGAAGTCAATACGCCGTTCACTGTCCTGGGCGTTGATGATAAAGCCGTCCTGCCACAGGGTTTCTTCCAACTCGCGGGTGCCGATGCTGTCGCCGACGACGCTAAGAATACGGCGTTTTATCTTGTCGGCGGCGTCAAGAATCGCCCCGCCGCCGACCATTGTCCCGCGGGTCGCCGCCGTCGATCCGCCGTCGCCGATAACCGAGGTCGGCGGCTCCATAAAATGCAGTTCAGAAAGAGGAATACCAAAGGCTTCCGCGGCGATTAGCGACATCGCGGTTTGCAGACCCTGACCGTTTTCCGATACCGATGTCGCCAGATTGACGCTACCGTCTTCATTGACCTGGATAAGCGCCGTCGAAGTATCAACCCCTTCCGCGCCAATGGAACAGCCGCGATAGCTCAGCGCCAGGCCAATACCATATCGATAAACGCCGCCTTTTTGGTTCAATTCACGATAGTGCTGGCGTTTTGCCGCAAATTCCGAGGCATTCACCGCCTTACTCAGGACTTCAGTCGCCGAGACGGTGTGTTTATCAAACCGCTGCCCGGTGACCGAGGTATCTCCCTGACGCAGCGCATTCACTTCACGCACCGCCACCGGCGAGAGATTGAGCACTTCGGCAATTTCATCCATAAAGGATTCGTTGGCGTAAACCACCTGTGGTGAACCGAAACCACGCATCGCCGAGGTATAGCTGTTGTTGGTATAGACGGCTTTGACGTCGATATGGACGTTATCAATATTGTACGGCCCCGCCGCCTGCACCGAAGAACGCCAGGTGACGAACGGGGAAGACGCCGCATAACCGCCGCTATCGGCAAGAATATCGATTTTGATCGACAGAATACGCCCGTTGTCGTCCACCCCGGCGCGATACTTCATTTTATAAGGGTGGCGCTTACAGCTTTCGATAATGGACTGCTCGCGGGTGTAGGTAAATTTAACCGGACGACCGGTAAGCCGCGTCATCAATGCGGAACGGCAGGCCAGATGATCGATGATGTCGTCTTTCCCGCCGAACGAGCCGCCCATCACCGCGCGTTTGACGTTAATCTGGCTTTGCGGACAGCCCATAAACTTAGCCACGAAGCTGCGTACGCGGTGCGGGTTCTGAATGGAGCCGGAGATAATCAGGCTACCATCGGTAGGATCAAGCCAGGTCAGTACGACTTCCGGTTCGATGTAGGCGTGTTCCTGGAAGCCCACTTCATATTCACGTTCAATCACGTGACTGGCTTCGGCAAAGCCTTTGGCGATGTCGCCCTTAACGGTGTGGTGATGGGCGGCGATATTATCGCTGCGCTCCGGGTGAATTCGCCGGGCGTCCGCCGCCAGCGCGGCTTCTACGTCCGTTAGCGGCTCATAAGGCGTATAGCGCACATGTATTTTATCCGCCGCTTCGCAGGCGGCTTCATAACTGGTTGCCGCCACCACGGCGACGACATCGCCGTGGAAGACCACCTCGTCTTTGACGATAGGCAGATAATCTTTGACGATGATCCCCACGACCGGTGTACCGGGGATATCCTGCCAGGTGGCGATTTTTACCACGCCTGCAACATTCAGCGCCTCGCTAAGATCTATCGCCTCAATTTTCCCGGCGGGTATATCCGCAAAGCGGCAAACGCCATACAGCATGCCCGGTAAGGTAATATCGTCGCCATAAACGGCCGTTCCTTTGACTTTCGCCAGTCCATCCACGCGCCGTAGCGGCGCTGAAGGTGAAGCACACATAACAGTCCCCTCAATGATTATCCGTTGCGGGCAATCCCGGGTTCGCTAAACGTCGCGCTATCCATAACCCATGGGAAAAGCCACTTCACCGATAACAAATCCAAGATTTGTGCCAGAAATCAATGAGGTGCTGCGTAAGCTTCGTTTTTGTGAGTCGCCGCGCAAAATACGGCTAAAGTGCGGAGAAAATAGCGCTACTAAGGCCGCGGCCCGCAGGGCAGAAACATTTCGCCGCCATTTTTATCAAAGTGATAGCCCGGTTTTCTCAAATTAATAATTTGCCCCTGTACTAGACGGTATAGATACGGATCTCGTGTTCACGGAAAGCATCCCGGTATTTACGGCTAATGTTTTCCTCCACCACCAGCACGTCAATGGCGCTGCTTTCAGCTACCACAAAACGCGCGACGGCGGGGATTTTATCTGAGGTTAAGCCAACGATAATCTCACTGCACTGTTTGATAACCGCTTTCTTAAATTCACAATCGGCGTGATCAAAGCCGGTTAAACCTGACTCCGGAGCCATCGCGCAGCCGCCAATAAACCCCTGGTCAAAGAGGATCCCCTGCACCTGGGCCACCGCCGATGCGCCGACACAACCGCCAGCCGCGCGTTGCACCAGACCTCCGAGCATCACAACCTCGTAAAGCGGTTTTTTAAGCAGAACCGCCGCGATTTCCGGAGAATTGGTGACCACGGTTAAGGCCAGCTCGCCCGGTAGCGCTTCCGCCATTGCCAGATTGGTGGTGCCGGTATCAATAAAAATACAGCCGCCCGGTTTCACTAGCTGTGCGCACTTCTGTGCGATCCTGCTCTTTGTTGCCCTGTTTTTCTCTTTACGTTCGCTGTACTCCATGGATTCCGGCAGGGTCATCACCGCGCCGCCGTAGACTTTCTTACAATATCCTTCTTTGCTCAACTCATGAAGATCGCGGCGAATAGTGTGTTCAGAGACCTGTAAGCGCTGAGCCAAATCGGCGCAGACGACCCTACCGTCCTCCTGCAGGATCTGACAAATCAGCGCTTGTCGTTGCTGAGGGAAAGCAGCATAATCGAGCACAATAACTCCTTTAAATAAACATAACGAGCAGCAAAGAGCATAATCATTCACTCATGCGCATGCTGTCAACCCGAACCCTTACGAGGTAAATCATGAAAGTCGCCCACATCGCCCTCTGGACCCGCCATCTTGAGCAACAAGCACGCTTTTGGGTGGAGTTTTTTGCCGGTGAAATCAACGAAAAGTACCACAGTAAGACCAATCCTGGTTTTGAATCCTACTTTGTAAAAATTGGCTCTGACGTGGCAATTGAGTTAATGGCCAAACCCGGCTTACAGGACTCGCCCCGCGATAACAACCATACGGGGTGGGCGCATCTGGCGATCGCCGTCGGCGGCGCGGAACAGGTTAATGCGTTAGCCAAACGCGCTGAAATGGCGGGAATTTTAGTCTCTGCCCCGCGCACCACCGGTGATGGCTATTATGAGGCGGTTATCAAAGACCCGGATGGTAACCTGGTGGAAATCGTCGCATAGTAAGGGAAACCCACATGAAGGAGTCAACCGTGGCACATTATCGCGTCATTGATAAAGCGAGCTGGCCTCGCCTGGATCATTTTACGTTCTACCGTACCTTTGCCAATCCCAGCTTCAATCTGTGCGTACCGGTCGAAGCGCAACAGTTGTATACCTGCGCGAAGGACCACGGCGTCTCCTTCTTTCAACTGGCATTATTCGGCCTGTTGCGCGCGGCCAACGCCGTACCGCAGCTAAGACAGCGCCTGCGCAACGACGATATCATCGAATATGACGCCATCTCGGTGATGACGCCGATCATGACGACCAGCGAAGGTTTTCGGCAGGTATGGTGCGATAACGCCGCTGATTTCCCCGCGTTTAGCGCCGCCGCAACGCCGCGCATTGAGGCCGCAAGAAGCACCAATCCCTCACCGCTTATTGTGGAAGAAGAAAATTTCTTTTGCGCCAGTTGCCTGCCGTGGCTGCACTTCAGCGCCATGACCCATGCGGAATACTACGTTGGCGCGGCGGTGCCCGCCCTGACGTGGGGGAAACTGAAAAATGGCATCATTCCGGTTGCCGGCCGATTTAATCACGCTTTTGTGGATGGCCTGCACGCCAGCCGTTTTTATGCCGAAGTTGAATATTATTTCGCCAATCCGCAGGCTCTGTGGCTGCCGGTTGAGGCCCGCGATTAGCTGCCGCGGCATAAAGAACAATCCACTATGACTTCCCCGAAAACCGGCATTATATTGCCGGTTTTTTGCTAATGCGAAATGGCTATAAACCATAGCGTTTCGTTGTTAGACAGTATTCAGCGCGCCTCTTATCTTCGTCATGAATTGTAAATAACAACGCAATCATTTGATGAGGTAGCACTTTTGTCCAGATTACGGCAAGGATTAAAAACCAGACAAACGCGCTTCGCGCTGGCGCTGAAAGTGGCGCTACTCGGTAGCATGGTGGCATTTTCTTCTGTCGCCAACGCCGACGATATCCTTAAAGAAGGGATCACTCCCGCAACCGATGCCAGCCAGATCCCGGCAAGCGCCAAACTGCGTAAAGACACGGTGGTGGCCGGCATTTCTGAACCGCAGGGGATCTTTAACCCTTACTTCTTCGTCAACGGTTGGGATGAGAACGTCACCAACGTTATTTTCTCGCGCCTGATTGACTGGGACAGTCAGGGTAAGCTGGTGCCGGGGCTGGCTGAGAGCTGGACGGTGAGCGCGGATAACAAAGTCTATACCATCAAATTACGCCCTAACCTGACCTTCAGCGACGGATCGCCACTCACCGCGGAGGATGTCGCCTTTACGCTGACCGTTCTGCTCGACCCGAAATATGACGGCGACACCGATATTACTCTGGCCAATATCGCCGGCGGCGCAGAATATAAAGCCGGCAAAGCCGATAGCGTGAGTGGCCTGAAAGTTATCGATCCGCTGACCCTGCAGGTTACCACCACTCAGCCGGGCGCGACGACGCTGGCGAAAATCGGCGGTCCGGTATTATCGAAAGCCTGGTACGGCAAAGGGTATCAACGCGGAAATCTGGATTATCTGCGTTCTCTGCACGGAAAACCGCTGGGTAACGGCCCGTATGTCTACGATAAATATATTCCCGGTCAGGAGATTCGCTTCCACGCCAACACGCATTTTTACCGCGGTACGCCGCCAACGCCACGCTTTATCTATCGCGTGACCAATCCGTCCACCAATTTCCAGTTATTCCAGACTGGCGAAACCGACTACGACGCCTTCACCTCGCGTCCGGATGATATTGAGCAGCTTAAGATGCTCGGTTTTGCCAATATCAACCTCTACGGTTCCAGCGACTACAGCCAGGTGGAGTTCAACGTCCATCGCCCGGCGCTGCAGGATAAAAAAGTGCGTCAGGCGCTGATTTACGGGCTTGACCGCCAGAAGTTAATCGACGTGGTGTATCAGGGATACGGCAAGGTAGCCATTGAACCGATCGCGCCTATTTCCTGGGCTTTCAACGCGCAGGGCGTCAACCCCTATCATTACGATCCGGCGCAGGCGAAAAAACTGCTCGATGAAGCGGGCTGGCTGCCTGGCGCCGATGGCATCCGCGTGAAAGACGGTAAACGGCTGGAGCTGACCCTGCTGGCGAGCAAAAAAGTCATTAACGACGCGCTGATTCCGATTGCCAAAGAGAACTGGCGGCAGATCGGCGTGCTGCTGAAACCGCAGGTGGTTGATTTCAACGCGCTGATGGCGCAGCGCAAAGCAGGTAATTACGATCTGGCGTCGTTTAGCACCAGCACCCTCAACGATCCGCATGACGGCGTGTGGGACTTCTACAGCAGCGAAGCCAAAGAGTCGGGCTACCACAATGCTGAAGTCGATAAGCTTATCAATGCGGGTAACGCGGTGCTGGATGTCGAACAACGCAAGCCTATTTATCACCAGCTGTACCAGGTGCTGGCCGAGGATCCGCCGGTTATCTTGCTTGGATACCGGGAGATTCTTTCCGCCAGCAGCGCCCGCGTGACCGGCTTTAAGCCGGATATCTATAACGGCCTCACCGGCAGTTTGCCGGACGTGAAAATCGTGAAGTAAATCCCCCAGCCGCCGGCCTCCCCGGCGGCTGATGTGAGAATGTTATGAAAAATTTCATCCTGAGGCGCTTATTGCAAACGCTGCCGATGCTGCTGCTGGCCTCCTTTATCATTTTTATGCTCTTTGCCAAAACCCCCGGCGACTTTATCGATGGCAATATCACCTTGACGGCCGCCCGCGCCGCCGAACTGAAGGCGATATACGGCCTCGACCAGCCACTTTTCACCCGCTACCTTCACTGGCTGGGGCAACTGCTGCGCGGGGATTTAGGCTTCTCGCTGCAATACCAAATTCCGGTCAGCCAGTTACTGAACCAGTACATCTGGAACTCCTTCCTGCTGGCGAGCGTGGCGCTGGTTTTCTACTGGGGTATCGGCCTGACGGTTGGCGTGGTCTCCGCGCTCAGACCTAATTCCTGGTTTGATCATCTGGTGAGTATCGCGGTGTTCGCCGCGATGTCCTTTCCCACCTTTTTCCTCTGCCTGCTGCTAATTAAGTGGTTTGCCGTCGACCTTCACTGGCTGCCGGTAGGCGGGATGACCAATACCGGCAGCGACGATAGCGGCTGGCAGTATGTGCTGCAGGTCGCCGCCCATCTGGTACTGCCGGTACTGGCGCTGGTGATGCTGCAGGCCGGTAGCCTGACGCGCTATTTTCGCGCCAGCATGCTCGACGTGGTGAAGATGGATTTCATTCGTACCGCCCGTGCTAAAGGGCTGCGAGAACGCACGGTTATCATGAAACACGCGCTGCGCAATGCGCTACTGCCGGTCATCACCCTGCTTGGCTTTGAACTGCCGGGATTGTTCTCTGGCGCCATCATTACCGAAAAAGTATTTAACTGGCCGGGGGCCGGACACATTCATATCGATTCGCTGGCCGCTCGCGACTATCCGGTATTGATGGGGTTTACCCTGTTTCTGGCGGTGCTGACGATCATCGGTAATTTACTGGCCGATGTGCTCTACGCGTGGGCCGATCCGCGCATTCGAGTGAGGTAATGATGATAACTTCCCTGTTTGGCCACCGTCGCCGCCTGCGCCAGGCGACAATCCCCGCGCTCGCGCAAATAACTCCCTCTCCATGGCATCAGGCGTGGCGCCAACTGCGCCGCAACCGAATGGCGATGCTGTGTTTAATCCTGCTTGCGGTGATGGCCCTGTGGTGCGCGCTCGGGCCGATGTGGTCGCCGTGGAAAGATGACGCCACCGATGCGCTGATGATCAACAAACCACCCGGCGCCGAACACTGGTTAGGTACCGATTTTCTTGGCCGCGATATCTATACGCGTTTACTGCTGGCCGGGCGCATTTCACTGATAATCGGCCTGTTGACTATGCTGCTATCGGTAACGCTGGGCTACCTGCTGGGAGCGCTGTCGGGCTATGTCGGCGGGCTCACCGATAAACTGATCATGCGGCTAGCCGATCTGGTGATGACGATACCCGGCCTGCCATTATTAATCGTCGCCGGCGCGATGCTCTCCGAGCTCGACTTTTCGCCGGATTCCCGCATCTGGATGGTCGTAATTATGCTCAGCCTGCTGGAGTGGCCGAAGCTGGCGCGGCTGGTGCGCGGGCAGTGCCTGTCGCTACGCGAGCGCGATTTTATGCTGGCGACGCAGGTACTGGGACTCTCGGCGCGTCGCCGGCTGTTCGGTCACCTGCTGCCCAATACCATCCCGATTCTGGTGGTGATGGCGACAATGGCGGTCGCTAACGCCATTCTGAGCGAATCGGCGCTGAGCTATCTCGGCCTCGGCGTGGTACCGCCGACACCATCGTGGGGCAACATGATGGATGCTGCTAACAGCCTGATTGATTTTCAGCGGCGACCGTGGCTATGGATGCCTCCCGGGATTGCCATCTTTATTACTGTGATTGCTATTAATGTGCTGGGCGACGGCCTGCGCGACGCAATGGACCCGAAAATGAAACAGAGGCTGAAATGAGCACGCCATTAATTTCTTTTAAGCAACTTTCTGTCTCTTTCGCTGCTGAAGGTAGCCGGGTGCGCGCGGTACAGGAGGTCTCTTTTTCGATTCAGGCCGGGCAAACGGTAGGTATCGTCGGTGAGTCCGGCTGCGGCAAAAGCGTGACCGCCATGTCGTTAATGGGCCTGCTGCCTCCACAGGCCGCTCGCATTGACGGCGGCGAGATCCATTTCGAAGGACGCGATCTGCTCAAGCTGAAAGCCCGTCACATGGCCGACCTGCGCGGCAACCAGTTGGCGATGATCTTCCAGGAGCCGATGTCGGCGCTCAACCCGGTACTGACCATAGGCGAACAGCTCTGCGAGCCGCTAATACGTCATCGCGGTGACTCGCCGCAAGCCGCCTGGCAGCGCGCAATACAACTGTTAAACGAGGTGGGACTGGCGCGCAGCGAAAGCCTGATGGCGAACTATCCACACCAGCTTTCCGGCGGCATGCTACAGCGGGTAATGATCGCCATGGCGCTGAGCTGCCGGCCAAAATTATTAATAGCGGATGAACCGACAACCGCGCTGGATGTCACCGTACAGGCGCAGATCCTGCGACTGCTGCGCGACCGCGCGCGCGAAAACCAGATGGCTCTGCTGCTGATCACCCACGATCTGGGAGTGATCGCACAGATGGCCGAACGGGTAGTGGTGATGTATGCCGGGCGGATCGTCGAACAGGGAACCACCGCCGAGGTACTTCGCCAGCCGCAGCATCCCTATACCCGCGGTCTTATCGCCTCTCGCCCGGTGCCGGGCGCACGCCGCCGGCGGCTTTACTCCATTCCCGGCCAGGTACCGGACCTCGCGCAACTGCCTGCGGGCTGCGCGTTTGCCGATCGCTGCCAACAGGCAACCGCGCGCTGCCGCCAGGATACACCGCCACTTTTGGGGCCCTCTCACCAGGCGGCCTGTTTTTATAGTGAATTCACGGAGTCGGTGGCATGAATCAGCCCTATGTAATTGAAGTTAATGGCTTGAAAAAGTATTTTCCGCTGCGCGACGGCCTGTTCGGCCAGCAGACCGGGGAACTGCGCGCGGTCGATGACGTCAGTTTTAATATCCGTCCGGGAACGATTTTCGGCCTCGTCGGAGAATCCGGTAGCGGTAAAACCACCGTTGGCCGCACCTTGCTTGGATTGTATGAAAAAACCGCCGGCAGCATTAAATTCCGCGGTCAGGAGTTATCCGAACTGTCAGCGGCAGCAATGCAGGCTTTACGGCCAAAAATTCAGCTGGTATTTCAGGACCCCTATAGTTCACTGAATCCACGCATCCGCATCGGCGAGGCGATTGGCGAGGCGATGCTGCAGCATAAACTGTGCACGCGCGCTGAACTCTATGAGAAAGTCATTGCGGTGATGAAGATATGCGGGCTGGCGCCTCAGCATTACCACCGTTTTCCGCATGAATTTTCCGGTGGTCAGCGGCAGCGCATCGGCATCGCGCGTGCGCTGATTCTTAATCCGGACTTTATCGTCGCCGATGAACCCATTTCCGCACTCGATGTGTCGATTCAGGCGCAGATTATCAATCTGTTTGCCGACCTGCGCGACGAACGTGGCGTCACTTTTTTATTCATCTCACATGACCTCGGAGTAGTGGAGCATCTGTGCGACGACGTGGCGGTGATGTACCTCGGTCAACTGGTGGAAACGGCCAGCCGCGATGCGCTGTTTAGCCGCCCTCTTCATCCCTATACCCAGGCGCTGCTGGCCGCAGTGCCCACGCTGGATCCTGATAGCGAGCCGCTGGCGGTCGTTCAGGGGGAAATTCCCGACCCTTCCCGACCGCCTGCTGGCTGCCGCTTTTCATCTCGCTGCCCGCAGGCAAACGAACGTTGCCGTCGCGAACCGCCGCGTCTACGCGAAATCGCGCCGGGGCACCAGGTCGCCTGTCATGAAATTGAGGCTGAATCGCGCGTGGTTATCGCATAACAATAACGGCAATTAGATCATCGTTTAGCGGCAAATTTTGCCGCTATCATCTCCGCTGTCGGCTGTATTCCTCCGAGGCTCCACTGTTCCGGCTCGTGTTCATCAATACGGATCCAGACGGACTGACGGAATTGCGGATCGCCCCGGCCTTCAATTTCCACCATGAGGTCAGTCATGCGACGCAGCAGTTCATTCTTCTGCTCGGCGGTCATGATCCCTTTAATCGTTTGCACATTAACAAAAGGCACAGTATTCTCCTGATTAACTGAGTCTATATTTCAAACTCAGGTTAGGAGATAACCTAAATCATGTCAAAAGATAATTCATCCCCTTACCTGCCCGCAGAACTTTGCGGCCTGGCGGAAAGCGCTAAAATTGTTGGCGATCAATGGATTTTATTGATTTTAAGAGAGGCGTTTTACGGCGTGACGCGTTTCGAAACGATTCGCGCTCATACCGGAATGAGCAAACAGACGTTAACTCAGCGTTTAAAATTGATGGTTGATATGGGGCTACTACGTAAATTTCCCTATCGCGAAGCGGGGGCGCGTGAGCGTTATGAATATACGCTGACCGAAAAGAGCCGCAGCCTGGCGCCGGTCCTTTTTGCCCTGATGGAATGGGGACATCAGCAACTCTTGCATACGTCGCCGCATATCCAGTTAGTAGATAAAATCAGCGGTGCGCCGGTGTCTCTGGCCTACGTCAATGCCGCAGGGCAGCGTATTGCGCTAAGCGATGTTCAGATAGTAAAAGTCCAGGATTGACCCCTGCAACGCGCGGGCTGTCAGCCAGTAACAGGTCCCGTTTCCGGGACCTGTTTCGTGTAAGGAGGTTAGTCCTCCAGCGTGTAAGCGATGATATCGTCACCGACGTCCGGCGAGTGGCTGGCGCCGCCGGCGGAAATCAGCACGTACTCTTTGCCGGTTTTCGGCGATTTGTAGACCAGCGGCGCCGCTACCGCGCCAACCGGCAAGCGAGCGCGCCACAGCTCTTTACCGCTGGCGGAATCCAGCGCCCGCAGATAGTTATCCTGGGTACCGGCGAAGAACACCAGGCCCGAGGCGGTGGAGGTTGGGCCGCCCAGCGTCGGCATCCCCAGCGGGATATGCAGATGGGTTTTCATCCCCAGCGGCCCGGTATCTTCTACCGAGCCCATCGGCACCTGCCACAAGAGCTGACGGCTGTTCAGGTCAATAGCGCTCATGGTACCAAACGGCGGGGTATTACAGGGCACGCCCAGCGCGGACTGCAGGATGTCGATACGCACGCCGCCGTAAGGCCCGGCAACTTGCGGGCGAACGGTGCCCATAAAGCCAGGGACTTCGTCGGTGGAGACTTTGTATTTCGCCATCTCTTCTTTGCGCACCAGCGACATCCGCAACGGCATACGCATATCGTTGACGAACAGCGTGCCGGTACGTTCATCGATGGTGATGCCGCCCCAGTTCATGCCGCCGAGCAGGCTTGGCCACTCGATATACGGTTTCTCTGACGGCGGCGTATACATGCCAAGGTAGGTCGACTCTTTAAAATCGATACGGCACATTAGTTGGTCGAACGGCGTCACGCCCCACATTGATTTTTCGCTCAGCGGCTCGACGCCTAACTGCGGCATGCCGGTAGAGAACGGCTGGGTGGCAGACAGATGTTCGCCCTCCGCTCCCTGATGAGCGACCGGCAGTTCTTCGACGCGGGTCACCGGTTTGCCGGTGCGGCGGTCGAGCACGTGAATCTGTCCGGTTTTGGTGGTCTGGATCAGAACCGGGACGTCCTCGCCCTGCTCGTTTTTCATGTGGAACAGTACCGGCTGCGATGGCAGGTCGTAATCCCAGATATCGTGGTGAACGGTCTGGAAAACCCATTTTGTTTTACCGGTACTGGCATCCACCGCCACCACCGCGGAGCCATATTTCTCTTTCGCTTCATTACGATCGCCGCCCCAGTAGTCCGGCGGCCCGTTACCGGTCGGCAGATAAACCAGATTCAGCTCTTTATCAAAGCCGGGAATGGTCCACACGTTCGGCGTTTCGAGCGTATAAACGCGGCCTTTTTCCGGGTCGGTGATATTTTCCGGCTTGCCGACATCCCAGGCCCAGACGACTTTACCATCGCGTACGTCAAAAGCGCGTACGACCCCGGATGGCTCGCCGTGTACGATATCGCGTACCCAGCCGCCCAGCACCGCAATATGCCCCATGATCACCGGCGTTGAAGTCGGATGGTAGCGTTTGCTGTTTTCGGTGTCGCCCATGCCCTGCTTCAGATCCACGCTGCCGTGGTCGCCGAAGTCATCGCACAGTTCGCCGGTTTTTGCATTCAGCGCCAGCAGGCGCGCATCCACGGTCGATACCATGATCCGCTGCGGACACTGTTGCAGCGCCGGGCTCGCTTTTTCTTCCGCGCTGAGCGTATCGTCGCTCTGCACATCATAGTAACCCACGCCGCGGCAGGTCACATGTTCCGCCGTCTGCGCGTGCGGGTCAAAGCGCCAGCGCGCCTTGCCGGTATCGGCATCAATGGCGGTCACCACGTTAAGCGGCGTACAGGAATACAGCGTATCGCCAATTTGCAGCGGCGTATTTTCGTCAACGCCAATGGCAGGGCCGGTCAGGCGGCGGCCTGTGTGGTAGGTCCAGGCAACTTTCAGCTTATGAACGTTTTCCGGGGTAATATCTGTATACGGCGCAAAACGGGTGCCGGAGGCATCGCGGCCGAAGAACTCCCAGTTATCGCTTTTTGCCGCCTGCGTCGCGCTGTTGCCATTCGCCGCTTTCACGACGCCATTATGGATGCCGCCGTGCGGGTAGAACGCCGAAACCAGCGTCGCCAGCAGCGCAATAAAGATAACCGTCGCGCTCCAGTTCGCCAGACGCACGCGAGCCACCGGCATCGCCGCCGCCAGCCACAGGGCCAGCATCAGCATCAGCGCAGGAACCACCAGACGAGGGATCAAGCCCCAGTAGCTGAGCTGCACTTCATACAGCGCCCAGGCCAGCGTTAACAGAAAGGTAAGAACAGCAAGAGGAAGCGCGTATTGACTACGAGTGAAGTAACCGACGGCGATGATGAGATAAGCGAGACCGGCTAACAGATACCAGGCGCTGCCGCCGAGCGAGAGCAGCTTGCCCCCCCAGATAGTTAAGAAAATCCCAATGCCAAAACTCAGTAACACAAAAAGCAATCGGTATATGGTGAAGAAGATCCTTCGACCATGACCTTTTTGTTCGTCCATATTTCATCCCATTCGACATATGTCGATATAACCAAAGCATTTATTTTAAAGCGCCGATCGATAAGCGATGCCGTACAGCGCAGTTAACCTGTTGGTTGGACGCCCCAAACCAGGGCGAAGAACGTAAGAAAGTATATTGACATGTAAATTTTATGTAAAATTTAACCGCATAAAATGTTTAAAATTTTTTAATTTATAAACTGGATTTGATAGATGAGCAGGTTGTAAAGGAGAGTGGTGTTAGACGGGGCCGCAAGGAAGAAGATGGCATCAATCATGGCTTGCCGACCCGCCGCCCCCGGCGAATCGGCAATCCAGTATTATGGTTGGTTGGTGTTGTTACCTACGCTAATCTGCCGTAATGCTGCGATCAGATCCAACTGCGCCTGCTCTTTTAAACTCTCACGTTTAATGAACTGGCTGCGATGTTTACTTTTCACCTCTTCAAGACTTTTTTTAATCTCTTGTGGAGGTAATTTGTACCAACCGCGCCGCTGCTTCTCGCCGCCGATTTCTAACCACAACTCTGAGTAACTGGCTTTCACCTTGTCGCTCTTCACATGGTAGTCGCTGTCGATGGCGTAGATCTCACGGATATTAAAGTGGCGCAATAACCCGTACAGCAAGGTGATAATCAGGTTTTTTGGCCGCGTGCCGTAGAGCTCTTTGGTCAACGCCTTCACTTCATCGTTGCTAATGTCTTTACCGCCCTGAATACCGCCAATCCACGCGCTTCCTTGATCCGTGCAGGAAAAACAGACGCTATATACGCGTTTATTTTCAAAGAACATCTGCAGCATCAGTTCCCCCTCTTCCTGGAACGGCGAGGCCAGAAGTTTCACTTCCAGGCTGGTTCCATTCTTCAACGGGATGGTAATCATCGAGCAACCGAACGACGATACATTATACAACTGCGGTAATATTTCCGCCTGAAAGCTTTTTTCAATAAAATTCAAAGCGCCATGGGCAATATTCAGTTTAGCTCTTTTCGACATTCGCTTATTTAAATATGCCTTAAAAGGCTTATCTTCAAAATGTACCAGCCCCGGCGTCGCACTGGTCAATTTTGCACATGTGTATGTCTGGCAAAGCCGTTGATATTCCTTGTACTTACCTCCTGTTAAAGGTATTTCGCGACATTTTCGCAATACCTTTTTATATTTAAGTTTTACGTGACAAATGACTTTATTATTTCTCCGCCATTCTTTGATGGCAGATGCTGTTATCGATACCATTGATCAAGGTCCATAGACTCATCCATAATCGCGGCCATATTACCATATCTGAAACGGGTCAATCGTTATTTACTGGTTCGTTGTCATTTCATTTAAGAAACAATCCGAAAATTATCATTTTATGCTTTCATATAATAAATGAATAATGTCAACTATGAATAATAGCGGTTATTGACTAATACCCCCCACTCCGCTACCAAAAACAAGCTGACGATTAACGCTCTGTGCGATAGCTTCGGGCGCGGGGTGCAACCTTCCATTGTTTTGACCTATACTCTGCCGACAGTCAAAAAAGTAGCAAAGTGGGTAACTCATGGAAATTGATCTCGACAACCTGGTGTTTAGCGGCCTGGAAGAAGCGGAAGAACGTAACGCTGAACGCCTGGACGAAGCGGACAAAAAAGCGCAGGCGATTGTTGCCGATGATGATTGCGGCGATGCCTGCAAAATCTGATGATTAAACCGGCTTACCAGGCCGGTTTTTTTATCTGTGAACGACCTAAGCGGGCAAAAAACCCTTCAGCGTTTCCAGCAGCGCCTGCGCCGCTTTCGACAACTGCATATGTCCGGCGTGAATAACGCCAATACACTTTTCAATCGGCGGATCGCTTAACGGCAGACAAACCGCTCCCAGCGACTGCATCTGCGACTGGCATAACGCGGGCACCGCGCTGCCGCCCAGACCGCTGGCGACCATCCGCCCGACGGTGACCAACTGATGACTTTCCAGCGCCACGTCCAACTGGCTGCCGCTGCGCGCCAGCTCTTCTTCCAGCATCAAACGCACCGCCGACGGTCGCTGCAGGGTAATGAAATCCAGCGTCAGCAGTTCACGCCAGCTTAACTGCTTTTTACTCGCTAAAGGCGACGTTTTCGGTACGATCGCCACAAAGCGATCCACCGCCAGCGGCGTAAACAACAAATTGTTGCCGGGCGATGGCTCAAACGCGATCCCCATCTCCACCCGGCCTTCGCGCACCATCTCAATCACCTGCTCATTAATCACGTCATGCACCGTCACGTTGACTCCCGCATAGCGGTCGCGAAAGGCTTTAAGCACTTCCGGTAGCACGTTAGCGGCAAACGACGGCATCGCGGCGACGGAGATCTTTCCCCGCTGCAGGGTGAAACTTTGCCGCATCGCCTCTTCGGCATTGTCCCAGTCCGCCAGCAGCTGGCGGGCCATCGGCAGAAAGGTCTCTCCCTCCTGGGTTAAGGTCACTTTGCGGGTGCTGCGCTGCAGCAACGCGCCGCCAAGCGCCTCTTCCAGCCCCTTGATGGTCAAACTCAGCGCCGGCTGCGACAGGTTCAGGCGCTCGCTGGCGTGAGCGAAATTGAGAGTGTGAGCTACCGCTAGAAACGCGCGTAACTGTTTGACACTCATTCTCATTTTTCCACCTGTTAACTAATTGAAAGAATTTAGTTAACGATAAATTAATAAAAAATCCAAATGAGTGGGTCACAAATTCAAAATTATCAAATCAGTCGGCGCCCTTAATGATAGAGCCATCGCAAGGCAGGAGAAAAATGATGGCAGGACTGGATAAGCGCGTCGCCAGCTATGAAGCGGCGCTGGACGGATTAACCGATGGCATGACGTTACTGGCCGGCGGCTTCGGCCTGTGCGGCATTCCGGAAAACTTAATTGCCGAGGTCAAACGCCGCCAGGTACAGGGCCTGACGGTAGTTTCTAATAACTGCGGCGTCGATGGCTTTGGTCTCGGCATGCTGCTGGAAACGCGCCAGGTGCGCAAAGTCGTGGCTTCCTACGTGGGCGAAAACGCCCTCTTCGAACAGCTGGTACTAAGCGGCGAACTCGCCGTGGAGCTGACGCCGCAAGGGACGCTTGCCGAGAAAATTCGCGCCGGCGGCGCCGGGATCCCCGGATTCTATACCGCGACCGGTTACGGCACGCCGGTGGCGCAAGGCAAAGAAGTGCGTCAGTTCGACGGTAAAAATTACATTCTCGAAGAGGCTATTCGCGGCGATTTCGCCCTTGTTAAGGGCTGGAAAGCCGACTGGTACGGTAACGTGGTCTACCGCCATACCGCGCAGAATTTTAACCCGTTGATGGCCACCGCCGGGCGGATCACGGTAGTGGAAGTCGAAGAAATCGTCGCGCCAGGCGAACTCCCTCCTTCCGCCATCCACACGCCCGGTATTTATGTCGACCGGCTGATCGTCGGGCAATTCGAAAAACGTATTGAACAGCGCACGCTGCGCGCCGGAGGGAACTGAACATGTTAACTCGCGAACAAATGGCGATGCGCGTCGCCCAGGAACTGCGCGACGGCGATTATGTCAATCTCGGTATCGGCATTCCCACGCTGGTCGCTAACTATATTCCCGCCGGTATTGAAGTGATGCTGCAGTCGGAAAACGGCCTGTTGGGGATGGGCGAATTTCCCGATGAGTCAACGATTGATGCCGACATGATTAACGCCGGCAAGCAGACCGTTACCGCACAAACCGGGGCGGCTATCTTTGACTCCGCCCAGTCCTTCGCCATGATCCGCGGCGGCCACGTCGATCTCACGGTTCTGGGCGCTTTTGAGGTCGATGTCGCGGGCAATATCGCCTCGTGGATGATCCCCGGGAAAATGGTGAAAGGCATGGGCGGCGCCATGGATCTGGTGGCCGGCGCGCAAAACATCATCGTGGTGATGACGCACGCTTCGAAAAACGGCGAATCCAAACTGCTGGCGCAGTGCACCCTGCCGCTCACCGGCGCGGGCTGTATTCGCCGGGTACTGACCGATCTCGCGCTGCTGGAAATTAGCGACGGCGCCTTTGTTCTGCGCGAATACGCTCCCGGCGTCAGCATTGACGAAATTGCCCGTAAAACGGCTGGACGGTTGGTCATTGCCGATGACGTCCGCGAAATGCGCTTCAACTAAGGAGGCAATATGAAAGAAGTCGCTATCGTCTGCGCGCTACGTACGCCAATCGGCAGTTTTCGCGGCGCCTTATCTTCCCTTTCCGCCGTCGAGCTTGGCGCCGCCGTAGTGCGTGGTCTGCTTGAACGCACACAGCTACCGGCCAGCGCCGTTGACGAACTGATTTTTGGTCAGGTATTAACCGCCGGCTGTGGACAGAATCCGGCGCGACAAACCGCGCTGCGCGCCGGGCTACCGGTTGAAACCCCGGCCGTTACCGTCAATCTGGTTTGCGGTTCCGGGCTGAAAGCCGTGCAACAGGCAGTACAGGCCATTCGCAGCGGCGAGGCGGAGATCGTTATCGCCGGCGGCCAGGAGAGCATGAGCAATGCCCCGTATCTGGTTCAGGGCGCGCGCGATGGCCTGCGCTTCGGCCATGCCAGCATGCAGGACAGCATGATTCAGGACGGATTATGGGATGCGTTTAACGACTATCACATGGGCATCACCGCCGAGAACCTTGCCGACGCCTTTGACATCTCCCGCCCCCAGCAGGATGCCTTCGCCGCCCTTTCGCAGCGCAAAGCCGCCGCCGCGATAGCCGCCGGGCGCTTTCAAGCTGAGATAGTGCCGCTGAGCGTCCCTCAGGGTAAAAAAGCGCCGCGCAGGGTGGACGCAGACGAACAGCCGCGCCCGGAAACCAGCGAACAACAGCTGGCGCAGTTGCGCCCGGCCTTCCGCACAGAAGATGGCAGCGTTACCGCGGGCAATGCCTCTTCACTCAACGATGGCGCGGCGGCAGTCTTATTGATGAGCGTCGATAAAGCGCGGCAGCTTGGCTTGCCGGTGCTGGCGCGAATAGTCAGCTCTGCGGTGGCCGGCGTCGATCCGTCCGTAATGGGTATCGGTCCGGTAAGCGCTTGCCGGAAGGCGCTGCAGCGCGCCGGCTGGGCGCTGGATGAGGTGGATCTCATCGAAGCCAACGAGGCCTTTGCCGTACAGGCGCTGGCAGTCGGTAAATTGCTGGAGTGGGACAACCAGAAGGTCAACGTCAATGGCGGCGCTATCGCGCTCGGCCACCCGATTGGCGCCTCAGGATGTCGCATTCTGGTTAGTCTGCTGCACGAAATGCAGCGCCGCGATGTCGGCAAAGGCCTGGCGACGCTTTGCGTCGGCGGCGGTCAGGGTATCGCGATGACCATCGAACGTTAACAGGAGCCACTATGTTTACACCACAACTGGCGGTACTGGGCGCCGGCCTGATGGGCGTCGGCATCGCCTGCCATTTTGCCCGCCACGGCCACGCCGTACGCCTCTACGACACCGACCCGGCGCGCATTAGCGAGATCCAGAGCGTCGCCGCCGCCATTTTGCGCGAGCTTGAAGAGTGCGAGCAGTTTGACGCCGCTCAGCGTGCGTCGGTGCTCTCGCGCCTGTCCGGCACCACGGCATTAGGCGATCTTGCTGACGCCAGCTTGCTGATCGAAGCGATTCCGGAGCGTCTGGCGCTCAAGCACGCCTTATACCGGGAACTGGAAACGCTGATCGCCGACGAAGCTATCATCGCCAGCAACACCAGCGGACTACCGCCGGATCGGCTGGCGCAGGGGATGCGGCATCCGGAGCGCTTGTTAATCGCCCACTTCTGGCATCCGCCGCATTTTATCCCGCTGGTGGAAGTGGTGCCGGGTAGCGCTACCCTGCCGCATCTCGCCAACCAGGTCAGCGACTTTTTATCCTCCTGCTCGCTGGAAGCGGTAGTACTCAACCGCGCCGCGCCGGGGTTCGTCGGCAACCGACTACAGTTCGCCCTGCTGCGCGAAGCGCTGCATATCGTCAAGAGCGGCATCGCTTCGCCAGAAGTGGTCGACAAAGTGATGCGCGCTTCGCTCGGCCGCCGTTACGCGATGGTCGGCCCGCTGGAAGCCGCCGATATGACCGGTCTGGCGACGGTCCAGGATATCTGCCAGCACCTGCTGCCGGAACTGGCCACGGGCAGCGACATGATGTCGCTGGTCGCCGACAAGGTCGCGCAAGGCGCTACCGGCGCCCGTAGCGGGCAAGGTTTTTATCGCTGGGATGAGGCCCGGCAGAAACGAATACAGTCGCGCCGTGAACATCAGCTGCGCTACGCCCTGAAACCGTAACTTCTCGTTTTGTACCCCGACAATAACAATGATAGTGAGGAGTCGTAATGAGTGTGTTGATCGCCCTGGCCGCGCTGGCATTACTGATGCTGGCTGCGTATCGTGGATACAGCGTTATCCTGTTTGCCCCTATCGCCGCGCTTGGCGCGGTTCTGCTCACCGACCCGAGCGCGGTAGGCCCCACCTTTACCGGCCTGTTTATGGAAAAAATGGTCGGTTTCGTGAAGCTCTATTTTCCGGTATTCCTGCTCGGCGCCGTCTTTGGCAAGCTGATTGAACTATCGGGCTTCTCGCGCTCCATCGTCGCCGCCGCGATTCAAATTCTCGGGCGGCGACATGCGATCCCGGTGATCGTGCTGGTCTGCGCCCTGCTGACCTACGGCGGCGTTTCGCTGTTCGTGGTAGCGTTTGCGGTCTATCCCTTTGCCGCCGAACTGTTTCGCCAGAGCGGTATCCCGAAACGGCTGATCCCGGCAACCGTCGCGCTGGGCGCGTTCTCTTTCACCATGGATGCCCTACCGGGCACCCCGCAGATCCAGAACATTATCCCCACCAGCTTTTTTGGCACCAACGCCTGGGCCGCCCCCTGGCTTGGGTTGATAGGTTCACTGTTTATCATCACCTTCGGTTTACTGTGGCTGGAACGACAGCGGCGTAAAGCGCTCGCGAATGGCGAGGGTTACGGTACCGATCTGCAAAACGAGCCGCAGACGCCGGATAACATCAATCTGCCGCATCCGCTGATCGCCATTGCCCCGCTGCTGCTGGTCGGCGTGCTGAACCTGCTGTTTACCCGCTGGATCCCGCAGTGGTATGGCGCCAGCCACGAGCTGACCCTGCCTGGGCTTGCCAAACCCATCGTCACCGAGGTCGGCAAAATCACCGCTATCTGGGCCGTCGAGGCCGCGCTGCTGTCCGGCATCGTCGTGGTGCTGTTGTTCGGATTTCGCAATATCCGCGGCCGTCTGGCGGAAGGCAGCCGTACGGCGGTGGGTGGCGCGATCCTCGCGGCGATGAATACCGCTTCGGAATATGGTTTCGGCGCGGTGATTGCCGCCCTGCCGGGTTTCCTGGTGTTGTCGAAAGCCCTGACAGCTATTCCCAATCCCCTGTTAAACGAGGCGATAAGCGTCACCGTACTGGCCGGGATCACCGGTTCCGCCTCCGGCGGAATGAGCATCGCGCTGGCGGCGATGTCAGATACCTTCGTGGCCGCCGCGCACGCCGCCAATATCCCGCTTGAGGTACTGCACCGCGTCGCGTCGATGGCCAGCGGCGGCATGGATACCCTGCCGCATAACGGCGCCGTCATCACGCTGCTGGCAATCACCGGCTTAAGCCATCGCCAGGCTTACGGCGGCATTTTCGCCATTACGCTTATCAAAAGCCTCGCGGTTCTGTTTGTCATTGCCGTGTTCTATTTAACCGGCATTGTCTGATGCCTGATGTAAGGAGTAATGAAATGAATTTAAACGGTAAAACAGCGCTGGTCACCGGCTCCACCAGCGGTATTGGTTTAGGCATTGCCAAAGTGCTGGCGCAGGCCGGCGCGCAGCTGGTGTTGAATGGTTTTGGCGACAGCACGAGCGCGCGAGCCGAGGTTGCCGCGCTGGGTAAAATTCCCGGCTATCACGATGCCGACCTGCGCGACGTAGGGCAAATTGAAGCCATGATGCGCTATGCCGAAAGCGAATTTGGCGGCGTCGATATTGTGATTAATAACGCCGGTATCCAGCATGTTGCGCCGGTGGAGCAGTTCGCGGTGGAAAAATGGAACGATATTCTGGCGATAAATCTGTCCAGCGTTTTCCACACCAGCCGCCTGGCGCTGCCGGGCATGCGCGAGCGCAACTGGGGGCGGATTATTAATATTGCCTCCGTGCATGGGTTAGTCGCCTCGAAAGAGAAATCCGCCTATGTCGCCGCTAAGCATGGGGTGATTGGTTTTAGCAAAACGCTGGCGCTGGAGACCGCGCGTACCGGCATTACCTGCAACGCGATTTGCCCCGGTTGGGTGCTGACGCCGCTGGTTCAGCAGCAGATCGATAAACGTATCGCCGAGGGGGCCGACCCGGAGCAGGCCAGAGCGCAGCTGCTTGCCGAAAAACAACCCTCCGGCGAATTCGTGACGCCTCAGCAACTGGGGGAAATGGCGCTATTTTTATGCACCGACGCCGCCGCGCAGGTTCGCGGCGCGGCGTGGAATATGGATGGCGGCTGGGTGGCGCAGTAACGCTAACCCAACGGAGAAAAGGTCAGCGTATCTCCGTTGGGTCACGCTATGCGCCCCGGGAATTAGAACATCTCCAAAAATCGCTTCACCGTGCGCGAACGCTCAAAACGGCGCCAGGCGATGGCAATATCGGTCTTGACCGGCGTCCCCTGTATCGATTGATAGCTGACGTTGGGCAGCGCGATACAGGTCATCGACTGCGGCACCAGCGCGAAACCAAATCCGGCGTTTACCATACTCAGCGACGATGAAATCTGCGACGATTGTCTGGCGCGGTTCATGTCAATACCGGCGCGCAGGCAGCTATTGAACACCAGCTCATACAAACCCGGCGCCACTTCACGCGGGAAGAGGATCGGCGCGACGTCCCGCAGCTGCTCCAGCGCCAGCGTCGGCTCCGCTGACAATGGATTCTCGCGCGGCAGCGCGATGACCATGGGCTCCTCATCAATGATACGCAGATTAAACGCCTTGCTGCTTTCGCACGGCAGGCGGACAAAGGCGATATCGATCTCCGCCTCGCTCAGCGCCGCCATCAAATTCGCCATGTTGCCTTCCTGTTGATGGAGGGCGACGCCCGGATGTTCTAGCTGAAAACGGTGCAGCAAGGTGAAGATTTGCGGATGGAAAGCATCAGAACTGGTAATACCTAACGACAGACTGCCGTTCATGCCGCGGGCAATGCCCTTAGCCTTTTCCAGCGCCGCATCGCTCAGCGCGAGGATTTGGCAGGCATCTTCATAAAAGGACTCCCCGGCTTCGGTCAGCTCCACCCCGCGGGTTAGCCGACGCAACAGCGGGGTGCCAACTTCACGTTCAAGCCGCTGAATTTGCTGACTTAACGGTGGCTGTGAGATACCCAGTTCTTTCGCGGCCCGGGTGAAGTGTCGCGTCCGGGCGACGGCGACAAAATAGCGTAGATAACGAAGTTCCATATCGAAAACGTCTCAAACCAGCATGATTTCTATATTGGAACTGTGAGCTGAATCGGGTCAACCTTTATTTAACCTTTCTTATATTTGTTGAACGAGGAAGTGGCTCATGAATCATGCTTCAGATTGCACCTGCGAAGAGAGTCTGTGTGAAACACTACGCGCGTTTTCCGCCCAGCATCCCGATAGCGTGCTATATCAAACTTCGCTGATGAGCGCCCTGCTTAGCGGCGTCTACGAAGGTACCACCACCATTGCGGACCTGCTGAAGCACGGCGATTTCGGGCTCGGCACATTTAATGAACTCGACGGCGAGCTGATCGCGTTTAGCAGCCAGGTTTATCAACTGCGTGCCGACGGCAGCGCGCGTAAAGCGCGTCCGGAACAGAAAACCCCGTTTGCGGTAATGACCTGGTTTCAGCCGCAGTACCGTAAAACCTTTGACCATCCGGTCAGCCGCCAGCAGCTGCATGAGGTCATTGACCAGCAAATCCCTTCCGACAATCTGTTCTGCGCGCTGCGAATCGATGGTCATTTCCGCCACGCCCATACCCGCACCGTGCCGCGTCAGACGCCGCCCTACCGGGCGATGACCGACGTACTCGACGATCAGCCGGTGTTCCGCTTTAACCAGCGTGACGGCGTACTGGTCGGCTTTCGTACCCCGCAGCATATGCAGGGAATTAACGTCGCCGGCTATCACGAACACTTTATCACCGATGACCGCCAGGGCGGCGGCCACCTGCTGGACTACCAGCTCGACCATGGGGTGTTGACCTTCGGCGAAATTCATAAGCTGATGATCGACCTTCCCGCCGACAGCGCGTTCCTGCAGGCCAATTTGCATCCCGACAATCTCGATGCCGCCATCCGTTCAGTAGAAAGTTAGGAGGTTCACATGGACAAACAGTATCCGCTGCGCCAGTGGGCGCACGGCGCCGATCTGGTCGTCAGCCAACTGGAAGCGCAAGGCGTACGCCAGGTCTTCGGGATCCCCGGCGCTAAAATCGATAAGGTTTTCGACTCATTACTGGACTCCTCAATCCGCATTATTCCAGTGCGCCACGAGGCCAATGCCGCCTTTATGGCCGCCGCGGTCGGGCGTATTACCGGCAAAGCAGGCGTCGCGCTGGTGACCTCCGGTCCGGGCTGTTCCAACCTGATAACCGGCATGGCCACCGCTAATAGCGAAGGCGACCCGGTGGTGGCGTTGGGCGGCGCGGTCAAACGCGCCGATAAAGCCAAACAGGTGCATCAGAGTATGGACACGGTGGCGATGTTCAGCCCGGTCACCAAATACGCCGTGGAAGTGACCTCGCCGGATGCGCTGGCGGAAGTGGTTTCTAATGCCTTTCGCGCCGCCGAGCAGGGGCGCCCGGGCAGCGCCTTCGTCAGCTTGCCGCAGGATGTCGTCGATGGTCCGGCGACCGGCAAAGTGCTGCCCGCCAGCAGCGCGCCGCAGATGGGCGCCGCGCCTGACGAGGCAATCAATCAGGTTGCGAAGTTGATTGCCCAGGCGAAGAATCCGGTGTTCCTGCTTGGATTGATGGCCAGCCAGACGGAAAACAGCGCCGCGCTGCATCGTTTGCTGGAAACCAGCCATATTCCGGTCACCAGCACCTATCAGGCCGCCGGGGCGGTCAATCAGGATAACTTCTCGCGCTTCGCCGGGCGCGTCGGGCTGTTTAACAATCAGGCCGGTGACCGCTTATTGCAACTGGCCGACCTGGTTATCTGCATCGGCTATAGCCCGGTGGAATACGAACCGGCGATGTGGAACAGCGGCAACGCGACGCTGGTACATATCGACGTACTGCCCGCCTATGAAGAGCGTAACTACACGCCGGATGTCGAGCTGGTGGGCGACATCGCCGGCACGCTGAACAAGCTGGCGCAAAATATCGCTCATCGGCTGGTGCTCTCGCCGCAGGCCGCTGAAATCCTCCACGACCGCCAGCATCAGCGGGAACTGCTTGACCGCCGCGGAGCGCAGTTGAATCAGTTCGCCCTGCACCCGCTGCGCATCGTTCGCGCCATGCAGGATATCGTCAACAGCGACGTCACGCTGACGGTCGATATGGGCAGCTTCCATATCTGGATCGCCCGCTATCTCTACAGCTTCCGCGCCCGTCAGGTGATGATCTCCAACGGTCAGCAAACCATGGGCGTCGCCCTGCCGTGGGCCATCGGGGCCTGGCTGGTCAATCCGCAGCGCAAAGTAGTCTCGGTCTCCGGCGATGGCGGTTTTCTGCAATCCAGTATGGAACTGGAAACGGCGGTCCGCCTGAAAGCCAACATCCTGCATCTTATCTGGGTCGATAACGGCTACAACATGGTTGCTATCCAGGAAGAGAAAAAATATCAACGCCTGTCCGGCGTCGAGTTCGGGCCAATGGATTTTAAAGCCTATGCCGAATCCTTCGGCGCGAAAGGGTTTGCGGTGGAAAGCGCTGATGCGCTGGAGCCGACGCTACGCGCGGCGATGGACGTCGACGGCCCGGCGGTGGTCGCCATCCCCGTGGATTATCGCGATAACCCGCTGCTGATGGGCCAGCTACACCTGAGTCAGATTCTTTAAGTCATCACAAAAGGAAATGGAAATGAAAAAAGTCGCACTTGTCACCGGCGCCGGTCAGGGCATTGGTAAAGCTATCGCGTTACGCCTCGTGAAGGACGGTTTTGCCGTGGCGATCGCCGATTACAATGACGCCACTGCAAAAGCCGTGGCGGATGAAATCAATCAGCACGGCGGCCGGGCCATCGCGGTCAAAGTCGATGTTTCCGACCGCGAGCAGGTGTTTGCCGCCGTCGAACAGGCGCGGAAAACGCTGGGCGGATTCAACGTCATCGTCAACAACGCCGGGGTTGCGCCATCGACGCCTATCGAATCCATTACGCCGGAGATTGTCGACAAGGTCTACAACATCAACGTTAAAGGGGTGATCTGGGGGATTCAGGCGGCAATCGATGCCTTTAAAAAAGAGGGTCACGGCGGCAAAATCATCAACGCCTGTTCGCAGGCCGGCCACGTGGGCAACCCGGAACTGGCGGTCTACAGCTCGAGCAAATTCGCCGTACGCGGTTTAACGCAAACCGC
Source organism: Klebsiella sp. 141162 (assembly GCF_050600755.1). Classification (NCBI taxonomy): domain Bacteria; kingdom Pseudomonadati; phylum Pseudomonadota; class Gammaproteobacteria; order Enterobacterales; family Enterobacteriaceae; genus Klebsiella; species Klebsiella sp. 141162. Next base: position 27,747 of record NZ_JAQIRI010000005.1, read on the forward strand.
CGCCCGCGACCTGGCGCCGCTGGGTATTACCGTCAACGGCTACTGCCCGGGGATTGTGAAAACGCCGATGTGGGCCGAGATCGATCGTCAGGTCTCCGAAGCGGCCGGTAAACCTCTGGGCTATGGCACCGCCGAATTCGCCAAACGCATCACCCTCGGTCGCCTGTCAGAGCCAGAAGATGTTGCCGCCTGCGTCTCTTATCTTGCCAGCCCGGATTCCGATTATATGACCGGTCAATCGCTGCTGATCGATGGCGGCATGGTATTCAATTAATAAAAAATAAGCTCTGACATGGTTTGCCCCTGCCTGTTCGCAGGGGCTTTTTTTCGTCTATTACGCCGTTATTTTGCCGGGTGGCGGCTACGCCTTACCCGGCCTACGGCCCTGCCGGTACCAATGGCCTCCAAACCCCCGGTGGCGCTGCCGCTTACCGGGGCTACAGCGCTGTGCGATTTGGTAGCCCGGAGAAGGCGCAACGCGCCGCCTCCGGGAAACCCCCTGTGCGACAAAAAAGTTGCCAACCGATAACAGTATCTACGGTCCGTACGGCCTGCCTTTAATTTATTCACCATGCTGGCTGAAACTGCCGGTACCAATGGCCTCCAACCCCCCGGTGGCGCTGCCGCATACCGGGGCTACAGCGCTGTGCGATTTGGTAGCCCGGAGAAGGCGCAACGCGCCGCCTCCGGGAAAACCCCTGTGCGACAAAACCGTTGCCAACCGCTAACAGTATCTACTACCGAGCCTGCTGCGCCTGAGCCAGTTGGCGGGCAATCGCCTCGCGGCGGGCATCGCCCTCCGGCAACAACATCAGCAGCTGCTGTAGCGCCGCTACCGCCTGCGGATAGTCTTCATTACGTACCGCGCTGAGCGCCAGCATCTCCAGCACCGGCAGGTTTTTCGGCTGCCGCTGATGCAGCTCGCGCAGCAACAGCTCGCCCATCCGCATCTGCGCGTTATCGCCCGCCCGTACCAGCGCGCTGGCGTAATCAAAACTTGCCGCCGGGTCATCCGGCGCCAGCTTATGCGCCCGCCCGAACGCGCCGATCGCCGTCTCGCCATCGTTTAGCAGCAGGCCAAGCCGCCCAAGCAGTTGCCAGCCGGCGAGATCGTCAGGGCTATCCTGCAGATGGCTGCGCAGCCCAAGCCTCAACTGGGCCAACTCATCCATCCGCAGCGGCGCCGCGGTCGGATCTTTCGCCTGCGCCAGCAGCGCGGGATAATGGCGCTCGCTTTGTCGCCACAGCAGCACCTGACCCACATCGCTGGTTTTCAGATAGAGCCCGCCGCTGACGAAAACCAATAATAGCGCCCCCGGTAACAGCAACCAGCGGCTAAGCGGCCGAACGCGCGTCGGTTCCTGCGGCGAAATATCCGCCAACAACGTACGTTGCAGCTCGACGATCATCGCTTCATTACTATCAGTACGCTCCTGCTCAAGTTCGCGCAGTCGGGACTGGTACAGCGAGCGGTTGATGTCATTGCGATCCGCTGCTGTTTTCTGTTGCCGCGACCGGCGGTAACGCGGATCGAGCATGCAACAGAGCCCACCCAGCGCCATCAGTACGCCGCCGTACCAGATCCAGCGCACGAACGGTTTATAGTACAGACGCACCGCCCAGCTGCCATCATCCAGTTCTTCACCCAGCGCGGCGTAAAGATCGCGGGTAAACCCGCCGCTGATGGCCGCTTCGGTCATCATCATCCGGCTGGCGGTGTAAAAGCGTTTTTCAGCATACAGCGTGGCTTCCGGGCGACCGTTGCGGCTGACGGCAATCACGCCCTCGCCGCCGCTCCAGTTCGGCCCGACGATATTACGCACGCCCTTGAAGACGAAGTGATAACGATGAATATCGAGGCTGTCGCCAGCCCGCATGCGGACATCGCGCTCGATGCTGTAGTTCTGGCTGAAGGTGATGCCAATAACGGTTACCGCCACGCCGGCATGGCCGAGAACCATGCCCCACTGGCTGCGCGTTAAGGTACGCAGGCCGCGCCAGAAACCGTGGCGATGCGTGGCCCGCTCGTGGACTTCAATCAGCGCAAAGATAAGCACCCACAGCGCCATCATCAGGCCGATGACCGCCATCGCGGTGATGCGGTCCTGAAGCAGCCATGGCAACGCCAGAGAAAGTGACAACGTCACCAGAAGAGATATCGCCAGTCGTTTAAGCTGTTTACCCGGCTGGTCGCGACGCCAACGAATCAGCGGCCCCAGCCCCAGCAGCAGCGCAAACGGCGCCATCAGCGCGGTGAACATGGTATTGAAGAACGGTTCGCCGATCGATATCGTCCCCAGACCCAGCGCTTTGTGCACCAGCGGCAGCAGCGTGCCTAACAGCACCACCAGCATCGCGGCCATCAGCAGAATATTGTTGCCAAGCAGGAACGACTCGCGCGACCAGAGCGTATGTTCCACTCGCGCCCGCACTCGCCCACCTTTCACCGCATACAGCAGCAGCGAGCCGCCAATCGCGAGGGTCAACAAGGCAAGAATAAACATCCCGCGCGCCGGATCGGAGGCAAAGGAGTGCACCGATACCAGCACGCCAGATCGCACAAGGAAAGTCCCCAACAGGCACAGCGAAAACGCAGCCAGCGCCAGCAGCACGGTCCAGGCGCGGAAGCTGCCGCGCTTTTCGGTTACCGCCAGCGAATGCAGCAACGCGGTGCCAACCAGCCACGGCATAAACGAGGCATTTTCCACCGGGTCCCAGAACCACCAGCCGCCCCAGCCCAGTTCGTAATAGGCCCACGCCGAGCCCAGCACGATCCCAAGTGTCAGGAACATCCACGCCGCCTGCGTCCACGGGCGCGACCATCTCGCCCATGCGGTATCCAGCCGCCCCGCCAGCAGCGACGCAATCGCGAAGGCGAAGGCCACCGAGAAGCCAACGTAGCCCATGTAAAGGATTGGTGGATGAAAAATCATCCCGATATCCTGCAACATAGGATTGAGATCGCGGCCATCTACGGGATACAGCGGCAGGCTGCGGCTGAACGGATTGGAGGTGAACAGGATAAATAGCAGGAAACCGAAGGCGATCATCCCCATCACCGCCAGCACCCGCGCCACCGCGTCGGAAGGCATCTGCCGGCTGAAGAGCGCGACGGCGAACGTCCACACGCTGAGCAGCAGCACCCACAGCAGCAAAGAGCCTTCGTGCGCTCCCCAGGTGGCCGCCACCCGGTACCACACCGGCAGCGCGGTGTTGGAGTTTTCCGCCACGTAGCGGATGGTGAAATCATTGATTACAAAGGCATGCACCAGCAGCGCAAACGCGCCGATGATGCAGATAAACAGCGCACAGGCCAGCGGCCGGGCTAATGCCATCAGCCATCGTTCCTGACGCGCCGCGCCCCATAGCGGAAAGATACTTAGCAGCAGCGCCAGCCCCGCCGCCAGACACAGCAGATAGTTGCCCAGTTCCGGCATCATGGCTGTGTCCCCTGTTGTTCAGGTGTCATCACGTTTTTTACCTCAGGCGGGGCGAATCCAGTGCCCCGCCCCGGCCCAGTTACTCTGCAGCAGCCGGCAGTTTCGAGACGTCGGCGTTACCTAACGCCTTCTCATCGCGAATCATCGACTTATCTTTACGTACTTTCGCCACATCGCTGGCGCTCACCGGCGGCGCGTTGTTGCCCCAACTGGTGCGGATGAAGTTGACCACATCCGCGACCTGTTGATCGTCAAGGCGCCAGCCGAACGACGGCATGGTCAGGTTCGAGACCGCATCCTTCACCGCCGGCGTGGTGTTGCCGGTCAGAATGATGTGAATCAGCGAGGTCGCATCTTCAGTCTGTACCACCGGGTTGCCTTTCAACGACGGGAACGCGCGTTTATAACCGACGCCGTCGGTACGGTGGCAGGCGGCGCAGTTATCGACGTACAGCGCCGCGCCGGTTTTGCTGTCATCGCCTTTCCACAGATCTTTCGCCACGCTATCTTCAACCGGAGCTGGCGTCTGTTTACCGCCGCGCGGCGGTAACGACTTCAGATAGCGGGCAATAGCGGTGATATCGTCATTCGAGAGATACTGCAGGCTGTGCTCAACCACGTCGCTCATGCCGCCGAAGACCACGGATTTATCATTGCGCCCGGTTTTCAGGAACTCGGCCAGCTCGGCTTCGCTCCAGCTCCCCAGACCGTCGCGATTTTCACCGCGCAGGCTGGAAGCCACCCAACCGTCAATCGGCGCATTGCTACCCGCCAGGTAATCATCGCCTTCGCTTTCGCTAAGCGCTTTTTCCTGCATCGTCAGGCTACGCGGGGTGTGGCAGGCGCCGCAGTGGCCAAGCCCTTCCACCAGGTAACGGCCGCGCTCCAGTACAGGATCCACCTGCGGATTGGCGACAAAGTCGCTCGGCGTCGGGGCGAAGATGCCGCGCCAGAACGCCAGCGGCCAGCGCATCGACAGCGGCCACGGGATGTCCGTGTCTTTGTTGGCAACGTTCACCGGCTCCACGCCGTGCATAAAGTAGGCGTACATGGCGCGCATATCCGCTTCGTTGATACGGGCGAAGGAAGGATACGGCATCGCCGGATAGAGCGTGGAGCCGTCTTTACGCACGCCTTTACGCACCGCGTCGTCAAACTCTTCGAAGGTATAACCGCCAATACCGTGCGCTTTGTCCGGCGTGATGTTGGTGGAATAAATGGTGCCGATCGGCGTTTCCATCGGCAAACCGCCGGCAAAAGGTTTGCCCTCTTTACCGTTGGTGTGGCAGGCCACGCAGTCGCCGGCGCGCGCCAGATATTCGCCCTGCTTAATCAGATTGCTGTCCGCGGGCGCCTCTTCGGCGAACGCCGCGCAGCTTAACGCACCGAGAACCAGTGCCGATAACCATTGCATTTTCATGATTTGCTTTCCCTTATGCCTGCACCAATGGACCCGGATTTCTCAGGTACTGTTCGCGGATAGCCTTCGCCGACCAGTAGGCCAGCGCGGCAACGGTACCCGTCGGGTTGTAGCCCAGCCCCTGCGGGAAAGCGGAAGCGCCGATGACAAAGACGTTATGCACGTCCCAGCTCTGCAGATAACGGTTCACCGCGCTGGTCTTCGGATCTTCGCCCATCACCGCGCCGCCGTTCATATGGGTGGTCTGGTAGCTGGTGGTGTCAAAGTGGCTATTGGCGTTTTTCGGGCTGCCGAGCATATATTTCGGCTTCATCGCTTTGGCGATCGGCGCCATCTTATCGAACATAAACTGCGCCATCTTGATGTCGTTTTCCTGCCAGTCGAAGGTCATGCGCAGCAGCGGCTGACCAAAGACGTTTTTGTAGTTCGGATCAAGATCGAGGTAGTTCTGGCGATAGGACTGATGCGCGCCGTGGGCATCCATCGACAGGTGGTGCGTGTAGGTGTCGGCCACCGCCGATTTCCACTTACTGCCCCACGCCGGGGTACCCGGAGGCACCGGCAGGCCGGAGATAGGCTTGGTCCCCGCCTGGTTAACCCAGAACGGCGAACCGCCGACGAAGCCCGCCGCACCGTGATCGAAGTTATCGGCGTTGAAGTCATCGACGCCGACGCCGTTGCCGCCCGCGCCGATGAACGGGTTGGTGAAGGTATCTTTATCGAAAATGGCCTTGATAGTGGTCATGTTTTGATAGGCGAAGTTACGCCCGACCACCCCTTCGCCAGTCTCAGGATTGTACGGTTTACCAATCCCGGAAAGCAGCATCAGATGCACATTATGGAACTGGAAGGCGCCGATAATCACCAGATCCGCCGGCTGTTCCATTTCACGGCCCTGACCGTCGACATAGGTCACACCGGTGGCGCGGGATTTATCGTCAGTCAGATTGACCTTCAGTACGTTGGCGTTGGTACGCAGTTCAAAGCGTTTTTCCTGGCGCAGCGCCGGCAGGATGTTCACGTTCGGCGAGGCTTTCGAATACATATAGCAGGCGTAGCCGCTGCAGAAACCGCAGAAGTTACACGGCCCCATCTGCGCGCCATACGGGTTGGTATAGGAGATAGGAGTCGGAGGTGTTTGCTGACGGCAGGTTATAGGGATGATAGCCCACTTCCAGCGCCGCTTTTTCAAACAGCTGCGCCGACCAGGTATTTTTCTGCGCCGGCAGCGGGAAATCGTCCGAGCGATCCGGCGCGAAGGCGTTACCGCCGCGGCCTTTACCGACAACCTTCCCTTTGACCGACCAGGCGGTACCGGAGGTGCCAAAGACTTTTTCCGCTTTATCGAAGAACGGTTCCAGTTCGTCGTAGGTGACGCCGAAATCCTGGATGATCATATCCTGGGGAATGAAGTTTTTGCCGTAGCGCTCTTCATAGTGGCTGCGCATACGCAGTTCGATCGGATCGACGCGGAAATGCACGCCGGACCAGTGCAGACCCGCGCCGCCAACGCCGGTGCCCGGCAGGAAGGCGGCCAGTTGACGGTAGGGAACCGCCTGCTGGCTGGTGTTGTGACGAATCGTCACCGTGCTTTTAGAGAGATCCTGGAACAGCTTGCGGCGGATGTTATAGGTCAGCTCATCGATAACCTGCGGATAAGCGCCGTCCGGCCAGGTATCGCGCATCGGACCGCGTTCCAGCGCGACGACGTTGAGCCCCGCTTCGGTCAGCTCTTTGGCCATGATCGCGCCAACCCAGCCGAAGCCAACGATCGCCACATCGGTTTTTTTCAATACGGTCGCCATGATTACGCCCTCTCCCCATTAATTGATACCGGTGGGAAGGGATAGCGTTCGCCTCGTTCAACCCAGTCCATAAAGTCGGCGCGCGCGCCGGGAAAATTAATCAGCGTCCAGCCGACCATGCCTTTATTGCCGCCATGGATAGGGTCGCTAAAGAAGCCTTCGCGGGTGTTTTGCAACAGATAGGAGAAAAACAGCGAGGCCGGCAGCTGTTTGAACTGCGCCTTGCCGGATTCCCACAGACCGAGCGCCTCATCCTGCTGCTCGCCGCTCAGTTCAGCAAAGCTCTTGTGATACTGGTTTTGACACCACTCTTCGGCATCGGCGATACCGAGGTTATAAATCTGTTTTGGTACCAGCGGCAGCTGGTAGCCCATCTCTTTCGGCACGTCGGGGTTAAATGGCCCCTGCATATACCAGATGGAACCGGTAGCATAAGGGGTGTTGAGCTGACGGTCGATAAATTCCGGCACACCGGCCTCTTTGGCGCCGGGACCGAGTTCATCAGCCGGGATTAAGCGAGCGACGGCGGCGTTGATAAACAGCCACTCGCGATCGTTGAAGAATTGCGGCTTCCAGTCGCTGGATGCCGCGTTGCCACCGGCTGAGGGTGCGGAGGCCGCCTGTGCCGTGGCGCTCGCCGCCACGCCAATGGCGCCCACGCTGCCGCCGCCGATGACTACCGTTGGAATCAAGGCCATTGATTTTACTAAAAAATCACGCCTTGAATTGTTGGTTTTCTCGCTCGACATAATCACATTCCTGTCAATTAAAAATACTGTTTTGTCGCTTACAAGCCCAGCAAATCCCGCTCTGGTACCGATACCATTGAACTGTTGCGAAACAGACCGTCTGGCTTTGGCCAATAAGACGTACAATAAATCGCCAATAGCGATAAGATTTATAGGGTTATCGTTTGGATATTAGACGATTCTCAACGTAACGCGGGAAAATGGCGCAAATATTCACCGGGTTGTCACGATAAGATCGGGCATTTAATAACCTGAGTGCGGTAAGTCATGCGGAAATTTCGCGCCTTTGGTTTTACCAAAGCGCCAATAAAGGGTGATATGTATCACATTTGTTATTTTTTGTTTATGGTACATGGCAGATTAAGCACCTGTAAATACTCGCTTAATGAATAATTAAACAATTCGAGCTGTTAAATTAGTTAATCACCGTTGTTAATTAAAAAAGTATCTGTGCCCTTCTCATTTTAACGACACGGTGATGTCGTACAGATATTCCCAATACCGAGGAGAATTTATGTTCGATCATGTTAAATTTGGCGTCAGTGATTATGCCGCGAGCAAGGCATTCTTTTTACAGGCGCTGGCGCCGCTCGGCGTGACCCTGGCGGGCGAAGGCGAGCCGGCTTACGGCGCGGAGCTAGCCGGGGCGAACGATGCCTCTTTATGCCTCTATCAAAGCGAAGATAAACCCGCGCCGCTGCATATCGCCTTTTGCGCCGACAGCCGCGAGCAGGTTGATGCCTTCTGGCACGCGGCGCTGGCCGCCGGAGGCAAGGATAACGGCGCGCCGGGACTGCGGCCTAATTACCACGCCAATTACTACGCCGCCTTTGTCATTGCGCCAGATGGACACAATATCGAAGCGGTGTGTCATCTGGCGCCCTAAGCAAAGTTTATCGCTGCGGGAAGATCCACACATCGTCCGCGGGCAGCGTCAGGTGACAATGTTCGGCGTCACGCAGGGCCGTGCCGTAGGCGCGAATCGCAAAGTCATCGCCCTCGGTGCGGAACAGATATTCCCACCGATCGCCGAGGTACATGCTGGTCAGCAGCGGAAGTTCCAGGCTGTTATCCTGCGGCGAGCAGTCAAGTCGCAGGCGTTCGACGCGGATCACCGCCGTCGCCGGCTGGCCAACGCTAATCCCCTCGCCCGCGCGGCCCCATAGCGCCCAGCTGGCGCCTTCAACCCGCGCGCGTCCGTTCTCCAGCGCCGTCACCTTACCGTGCAGGCGGTTATTGCTGCCCATAAACTCGGCGGCGAACAGGGTGGCCGGATTACCGTACATCTCCTGCGGCGTCCCCTGCTGTTCAATCACGCCGTTGTTAAGCAGCAAAATGCGATCGGAGATCGCCATCGCTTCATTCTGATCGTGGGTAACCATCAGCGCCGACAGGCCCAGCTTAATAATGAGCTCGCGCAGAAATACCCGCGCCTCTTCACGCAGCTTGGCGTCGAGGTTGGATAGCGGCTCATCCAGCAGAATAACCGGCGGGTTATAGACCAGCGCCCGCCCAATTGCCACGCGCTGCTGCTGGCCGCCGGAAAGCTGGTGCGGGTGCCGGTTGCCCAGATGTCCCAGACCTAGCTGCTCGAGTACGCTCTGCACCCGCTGTTTAATCTCGCCGCTGGCCACCTTACGCAGTTTCAGCGGATAGGCCACGTTGTCGAATACCGTTTTATGCGGCCACAGGGCGTAGGACTGGAACACCAGCCCGAGATTACGCTCTTCCGCCGGGATCTCGCTACGCGGGCTGCCGTCATAAACCACGTTATTGCCAATGGTGATCCGCCCGGCGGTCGGTTTCTCCAGACCAGCAACCGCACGCAGCAGCGTGGTTTTCCCGCTGCCTGAAGGGCCGAGCAGCGACACCACCTCTCCGCGTTTGAGCTCCATCGACACCCCTTTCAGCACCGGGTTGTCGCCATAGGTCAGATGTAAATTGTCTACCGATAACTCAATCATGTAATTTCACTCCAAAGCGCAGGGCGATACCCAGACCGACTACCACCAGCAGAATATTGATAAACGATAGCGCCGCGACGATATCAATGGCGCCCGCCGCCCACAGAGAGACCAGCATCGAACCGATCGTTTCGGTGCCTGGCGACAACAAATAAACGCCGGTTGAATACTCGCGTTCAAAGATCAGGAACATCAGCAGCCAGGAGCCGATAAGCCCGTAGCGCGCCAGAGGAACAGTGACGTGGCGGGTGATTTGCCCGCGAGAGGCGCCGGTGCTGCGCGCGGCCTCCTCCAGCTCCGGCGCCACCTGCAGGAGCGTTGATGAAATAAGGCGCAGGCCGTAGGCCATCCACACCACCGTATAGGCCAACCAGACGCTGAAAATGGTGTTGCGCAGCGCGCGCAGTTGCACGATAAGGTGTTCGCGCAGCCAGTCGGCGACCGGCAGCGCCGAGAGCCAGCCGTTTTTCAACGACTGATCGAGCCACATCGGCACAAACAGAAACACCCACAGAAACGCCAGACCGGCCAACAGGCCAGGCACCGCACGCGGTACCAGCACGCTGTAGTCGAGAAAACGCGTCACGTTATCCGGCTTGCGGTGCATGGCGATACCGACAAACAGATAGCAGACCACCGCCAGCGCGCCGCCGATAATCCCGATCGCCATCGAGTTGACGATCGCCCGCAGCAGGTTCGGCTGCTGCCAGATATTGCGGAAAGTCGCCAGCGACAGCTCATCCCATAGCGAAACGCCAACGCCCCAATTGGAAATAAAGGCCCGTAGCGCCACGCCCAGCAGCGGGACGCCGATGGTCACGGTCAACCACGCCACCACGACCGCGCCCGCGACCCAACGCCATTTCCCCAGCGGCAAGGCGCGCGACTGCGACGCTTTACCTTTCATGGTCACGAAGCGGTTGGCGGTACGCATCAACCGGCGCTGCAACATCACCAGCGGAATGGTAATGCAGATTAACACCACCGCGACCGCCGCCATCAGATGGTAAGAAGGCGTTCCCAGTTTATTGGTCAACTTATAGAGATAGGTCGCCAGCACCATGTTGCCCTCCGGATCGCCGAGCACCAGCATCAGGCCAAAGACCTCCAGGCCGAGGAAGAACAGCAGCACGCAGGCGTAGAGAATGGACGGCCGTACCATCGGCAGGCTCACCGAGGTCATCACCTGCAGCGGCGTGGCGCCGACGGTACGCGCCGCCTCTTCCACATCCGAACCGACGCTACGTAGCGCCGAGGAGATATAAAGATAGGCGTGCGGGACGTGCGTTAAACCGGCGATTACCACGATGCTGAACATCGAATAGATATTCCACGGCACAAAACCAAGCCACGCCTGCGCCCACTGCGACAGGAAACCGACCGGCCCGGCGGCCACCACGTAACCAAAGCCCAGCACCATCGGCGAGACGAAAATAGGCACCAGGATCAGCGGCTCAATAAAACGTCGCCCGGGTAAATCGGTGCGAACCATTAAAAAGGCCAGAATGCCACCCAGCGGAATCGCGATAATGACCAGACCAAAGGCGAGAATAAATCCGGAGCGTAAGGCCAGATAAAAATCCGGATCGGTAAAAATAAAAGCGAAGGCTTCGAGGCTCCACTCTTTTGAGCGGGCAAAAAATGGCGCGGAAAGAAAGCTTTGCGCCACAATAAATAATAGCGGAACGTAAATCACCAGCGCCGCAATCAATACCACCATGCCACGCGGTAGTCCCTGCCACTTTCTGCGTAAAATGTTCATCTTTAATTCCCCTGGCAAAGTGCAGAGATAAACTATCAAGAAGAGATATGAGTACTTATTTACTGAACACTGATAAGGTCATTCCCCCGACTGCATTCCAGGGGAATTTTCACATTCCATAACTTTATTTCGCAGCGGCGGCACGCCATTGCTTAATAAATTCCAGACGCTGTTTAGGTTGCAGATATTGCAACAGGCTTTCATCCACCGGAATCGGCTTCAGGGCATTGCCCAGTAATTTCGTCATTCCGTCGATATCATTTTTACCTTCAATATCGTTGCGAATTGATGGAATATCACCCTGAGAGGCGAGAATCGTTTGCCCTTTTTCCGACAGTACGTAGTCGAACCACAGTTTCGCCGCGTTAGGATGCCCTGCTTCCGCGGTGATAAATGAGACGCGGGACAGCACCAGCACGTAATCCTTCGGATAGGCAATACCTAATGACGGGTCGGTTTTAGCGCGCGCTTCGGCATAGGAGCCGAGGATGTTATAGCCGATCAGGTTTTCACCGGAGGAGACGCGCTCCATCATGGTGCCGGTAGAGGATTGCACCGTCAGGCCGCCTTTGGCGATATTCGCCAGGTCTGCAAAGTAATTGCCGTCAGCCTTGCTATCCTGCACCGCCAGCATAAAACCAAGCCCGGATTTCTCGATATCGTAGGTGGTGACTTTGCCTTTAAATTTATCAGCCTGCCCGGCGATAAGTTTGGCCAATGCGGTATGTGAATCCGGCACTTCATTTTGTGGGATCAGCCGTTTGTTATAGATAAAGACCACCGGCTCATAGGTTGTGCCGTATGCTTTTTGCTGCCAGACCGCCCATTTCGGCAGCTTGCCGACTTCCGGCGAAGCGTACTCTTGCGCATAATCGGTGGCTAATTTCAGCGCCGTGTCCATGGAAGAGCTCCACACCACGTCGCCGCTCCCGCCGCCGGCAGCTTGTTCACTAATATAACGGTTGTACAGCTCGGTGCTGTTCATATCGTTATATTCAACTTTAATCCCAGGATATTGCGCTTCAAAGCCTTTAATTAACGGCCCCGCCGCTTTGGTGTCCGTTGTGGAATAAACCACGACTTTGCCCTCTTTCACCCCGGCATCAACGACCTTTTGATAATCTGCCGGGTAGCCCTGCGGCACCTCCGCCAGCGAGGAGTACGAGAAGACTGTCGTCAGTGAAACCACTAAACCACCGATTTTCTTATACATAAAATCAACCCTTAAGCATCAATAATTAAACACAAATTTAACATATAGTGCTGTAACAACCTCTGCAACGCATGGGCCGGGTTTTTTATAGCTTTTGTGACAGTGGTGTAGTTTAAAAAGTGGTGTTTATGGAGTTTATTCAGCGAGTAGTGAAAACAGCGAGCGAGGTCACAGATTAATGCTGCGTATTGAAGCCTGTTTATCCAGCGCCTATAGTCGACCACTAACTGCGGGTCTCAGTAACGAGCATATACAGTCATCATGGTAATTTCTTATAAATACATAAAGTTACTATGCGAAATTATTTTTACCGGCCAGCATTGTATTTTCTTGCTTTTGTGCCAGACTCATTTTAATCGACAATAACATTTTTATCTGCCGTATTTTTCGTTGACCGTTTTTATAAATAACATGATAGCAATTTGCGGCTATCAGTCTGTTGATGTTGAATATTTTAAGCGCGTGCAATTCCGTTTACTTTTAACAAGTCATCTATCTCTATTTAAGCTGGAGCAAATCTCATGCCTATTATCGGTACACTTTATGTCGTCCATAAAGAGCACAAAATTCCGGTTGATATACACCTTGAAAATACTGAGGAAGGAGAGTATGTCTATTATACGGCGGATGCCAGTATTGATGCGGATGGCGCCAATGGGCAAAACGGTTTTCCCGCCGCTTACCAAATAAATGACCAGTTTAAGGAAATAGGCAGCGATCGTTTAGTTAACCTTAATTTAAAAATAGATTCCAATGGTGTATTCCACAAAATAAACCCTACAAGTGGAGTTAATGCCATCTTAGACGGCAATGGTCAACCAAAAATATTTCCGCAAGGAATTATTGCATCTAAAACATCATTACATTATCAACATATTTCATTAGATGACCCCAAAGCTTATATCGATGCAGCGACAGTTCTCTACATTGCCGTACCAATGATAGTGATCGCGCAAACAAAAGGCACAGTGATTGGATGCCAGGCGAGAGTAACATGGAAAGATAAATCTATAAATTGTGTGGTTGCAGATAGTAGCGGCAATGGTATTGGTGAATTAAGCATCGCTGCAGCAGAGGCGCTCGGGGTAGGCGGAAATCCGCTACATGGAGGAATTGATGAAATTGCCGTCAGGTATGAAATTTGGCCCGGTAAAGCCACTCCGGGATTCCCGTTACTCCCCACCAAGCATCATTAACTATGAAATACTGGTTGTTGTCCGGGTTATCAATGCTTATCTCCTGCAGCTCACCACTCCCGGTTCCGATTATTGATGCCGATAAAGAGTGTATTCAGAACGCTCGTACATGTCATAATTATGCCGATGGTCTAGATTCTTTTAAAAAGGTAGTTGGTGCATATAAAGCCTTCGCCATAAAATGGGAGCACGTTGCCGATACCAAAAAGTTGGAGTCGCAAACAGCAGATGAAATAACCTTTTACGGATTACTGGCCAGTGCTGTCGGACTAGCCACTAAATCCCCTGAGACGGTGATTGCCGGCGCGTCAGTGGGTGCGGCAGGTACCCTATACAGCAAGCGATACCGCCTTGAAGTGCAATCGCATAATTACGATTTGGCTTCTCAGGCGATGCAGTGTCTATATATGGCAACATTTCCTTTCAAAGACCGTAGGTTTCCTGATAACCATGCCATTCGTAACGCAGCACTGGACTCATTAACTAATGTCAGAGAGAAGTTAAGACAGTTGCAATATTCGATGGTACTCGGCACCCCCGATATTTCTGGTTTAATCGCCATTATTAACAACCCATATAAAATGCCACCCCCTGTCATTACAAAAAATAATAAAAATAGTGGCTCTAACATGTCTCAAGCGGAAACCGACGAGCTATTGAATGAAATGAAAAAATGCGAAACCAAACTGAACTAGGATATAAACCAGGAGAACATCATTGATGCTCTCCTGTCATTTACCTTAGCTCTATTATGAGTTTATTCTAATAATAGCTAAAAAAGGAGCATCATTCATGTTCAGTCCGCCATTACTTGTCAGATCATAGGTTGATGAAGCAACTGCATCGCTAACGTTTCCCCCTACAGCTAAAATCGTACCATTGTTAACCTCAATAACAATATCACTGTGAGAATCAAAATTATTACTATCGTCAACAAGAATGTTATTATAAAAAGAAATTGCACTATAGTAGGTTAATGGCTCATGATAATTGCCATTTGCATCAGGCCGTCTTTTACAAATGATATCGCCTACTTGCACCGGGGTAAGTTCTGGATCTAACAATGAAAATTTTGGATATTTCCCCGCATAGATATAGGCGCAATATTCGGAATGATACGATTTTAGTGGAAAATCATGGCCAGTATAGCCTATCTGTTTTATACAAAAACAAATAAAAGCAGCCGACCATGCATAAGGGCTCGTACCGTCCAAATCAGCACCTATAGATTGCCAGTATTGATGAACAATAGGCGAGAACTTAGCCTGTGACTCCAAATGTTGGGATTTTAAATTCGGCGTTCCTGGGTAGGTTCCCCATCTATCCCACTCATTAATAACAACCTTAGATAATTGCTGTGCAGAAATCGGCATAATAAACCTCTATATGATAAAGTAGAATATCATTAATGTTAGTTTTCCATGCTATTAAGAAAATACTCTGGCATATTTATTGGTATGCAGGCGAATGCCTGGTGCGCATTTAATGCGTCACAAATATAACTCTAGATATAAAGCCTCAAGAAATAAAGGCGGTATCGCTATTTACTATCTTCTCTAAATAACACTTTGCTAAGAAGATCGTATCCATATGATATATCGGTTATTTTTTACACGAACAAGCATACCGATTTATTATGTCTAAACCTAAATTCTACTGCTAGCTCCTTGATCTTCTGCGCCTTGCGGCGCAGCATGGAACGGCAAACGCAACAAAACAACAACATACATCGAGGAGACTATCCGTGCCTACAGGACATCGATTTCGCCCCACGGAGCTACACCACTTCGTCACTACCCTGTTCACGCAACTGGGCAGTACGCCAACCGAAGCCGCGCTGGTCGCAGACCACCTGATCGCCGCCAACCTTGCCGGACACGATTCCCACGGCGTCGGCATGATCCCGAGCTACGTAAAATCCCATAGCGAAGGTTTTTTGCAACTTAACCGCCATGCCAGCGTGATGAAAGACGCCGGCGCCGTCGTCACCCTCGACGGCAACGCCGGTTTTGGCCAGGTCGTTGCCCATGAAGCCATGCAGTTGGGGATTGAAAAAGCCAAACAGCACGGCCTCGCCGCCGTGGCGCTGCGCAATGCTCACCATATCGGGCGCATCGGTTACTGGGCGGAACAATGCGCGGCGCAGGGGTTAATATCCATTCATTTCGTTAGCGTCGTCGGCGACCCGATGGTGGCGCCATTTCGCGGCAAAGATAGTCGCTTCGGCACTAACCCACTCTGCGTGGTCTTCCCGCGTGAAGGCCATCCGCCGCTGCTGCTCGATTACGCCACCAGCGCCATCGCTTTTGGCAAAACCCGCGTCGCATGGCATAAAGGCGAAGCGGTGCCTGCCGGCTCATTGATTGACTCTCGCGGCGAACCGACCACCGATCCGGCGGTGATGCAGACCTCGCCGCTTGGCGCCCTGCTCACTTTTGCTCAACATAAAGGCTATGCCCTGGCGACGCTCTGCGAAGTACTCGGCGGTGCGGTCTCAGGCGGGCAAACGACCCATCAGGACAGCCTGCAGGGCTGCGTCGACGCCATCTTCAACTGCATGACTACCATTATTCTCAGCCCTGAAGCCTTCGATGCGCCGCAGATGCAGCGCGAAACCGAGGCCTTTATCGACTGGTGTAAACAGTCGCCGCATGATGCCGATACGCCTATTCTGGCGCCTGGAGAGTGGGAAGCGGCCAATCGTCAGCAGCGGTTGGCAAACGGTATTCCGCTCGATGCCAGTAGCTGGCAGGCGATCTGCGCCGCCGCGCGGCAGGCCGGCATGTCGCAAGAGACGCTGAACCAACTGCAGCAAAATATGGAAGTTAACGCTTAACCTCAGTCCCCGCGGGGCGATCGTCAGCTACGGCGTCCCGCGTCATCGTCACTTGTGACGACGTCAGTGATTTTCCCACGTCTTCATCACCTTCATCCCGCGTCATCAGCGCTATTTTCACTTTGGCACGCATTATGCAATCGATTTGCATCGCACGACGTTCGATGTCGCGCGTTTGCTGACGGTAGCCTGCCGGGCCCGGCGCGCTATCGCCCTATCTTCACTGTTAACAGGTCTGTTACTGATGAATAAAATTACCAGCGTGTGCCCCTATTGCGGGGCGGGTTGTAAACTCAAATTGGTTGTCGAAAATGATAAAATCATTCGCGCCGAAGCCGCCGACGGCGTCACCAATCAAAACCAGCTATGCCTGAAAGGCTACTACGGCTGGGATTTCCTCAATGACACGCAGCTTCTCACGCCTCGCCTCAAGCAACCGATGATTCGTTATCAGAAAGGCGGCCCGTTCACCCCGGTCAGCTGGGAAGAAGCGATTCGCTACACCGCCGCTAAGCTCAGCGAGATCAAAGCCAAGTACGGGCCGCGCGCCATCATGACCACCGGATCGTCCCGCGGCACCGGTAACGAAACCAACTATGTGATGCAGAAATTCGCCCGAGCGGTACTCAATACCAATAACGTCGACTGTTGCGCCCGCGTTTGCCACGGGCCGTCGGTCGCCGGGCTGCAGGCTTCACTCGGCAATGGCGCGATGAGTAACTCAATAAGCGATATCGAGAACTCAAAATGCCTGCTGGTCTTTGGCTACAACTGTGCCGATTCTCATCCTATCGTGGCGCGACGGGTGCTCAAAGCCCGCGATAACGGCGCGAAAATCATCGTCTGCGATCCGCGGCGCATTGAAACCGCCCGCATCGCCGACCAGCATCTGCAACTCAACAACGGCAGCAATATGGCGCTGGTCAACGCCTTCGCCCATGTCCTGCTGGAGGAAGATCTCTACAACCACGATTACGTTGAGCGTTATACCGAAGGGCTGGAGGCCTACCGCGAAGCGGTGAAAGACTACTCTCCCGAAGCCGTGGAAGCACTGGTCGGCGTCCCGGCGCTGGCTATCCGGCGGGCGATGCGCACCTTCGCCGCCGCCCCTTCCGCCACCATTATGTGGGGAATGGGCGTAACCCAATTCGGCCAGGCGGTTGATGTCGTTCGTGGTCTCGCCAGCCTCGCGCTGCTGACCGGTAACCTCGGAAGGCCTAACGTCGGCGTCGGCCCGGTTCGCGGACAAAATAACGTTCAGGGCGCCTGCGACATGGGCGTATTACCCAACCAGTTCCCGGGCTATCAGGATGTCACCGACGCCGCGGTTCGCGTCAAATTCGCCAATGCCTGGGGCATCGATCCGGCGCTGATGGATACGCAAATCGGCACTCGTATCACCGAAGTCCCGCATAAAGCGCTGGCGGGAGAAATCAAAGCCTACTACATCATGGGCGAGGATCCGCTGCAAACCGAGGCTGACCTGGGTCTGGTACGCAAAGGGATGGAGGCGCTGGATTTCGTGGTGGTGCAGGATATCTTTATGACCAAAACGGCGGAAGTGGCTGACGTACTGCTGCCGGCGACGTCCTGGGGTGAGCACGGCGGCGTCTTTACCTGCGCCGACCGCGGCTTCCAGCGTTTCGAGCAGGCTATTCCGCCCACAGGTAACGTGAAACGCGATTGGGAAATTATCAGCCTACTGGCCAGCGAGATGGGCTATCCAATGCATTACGCCAGTAACCAGCAAATCTGGGATGAAATGCGCGAACTCTGCCCGCTGTTCTACGGCGTAACCTGGGAGAAAATGGGCGATATGGGCCACGTGCAGTGGCCGTGCCCGACGCTCGATCACCCCGGTACGCCGTGGTTGTATCAGGATAATCACTTTGATACCCCATCGGGCAAAGGGCAACTGTTCGCCGCGCCGTGGCGCGCGCCGGCGGAAACGCCGGACGATGATTTCCCGCTGGTGCTCTGCACGGTGCGCGAAGTCGGACATTACTCCTGCCGTTCAATGACCGGCAACTGCGCCGCGCTGCAGTCGCTGGCGGACGAACCGGGCCGGATACAGATGCACCCAGCCGATGCCGAGCGGGCAGGTATCGCCGATCGTCAGCTGGTATGGGTGAGTTCGCGGCGCGGCAAAGTGATGACTCGCGCCGATCTCAGCGAGCGTATCAACCCCGGCGCGGTGTACATGACCTACCAGTGGTGGGTCGGCGCCTGTAATGAGCTGACCCAGGATAATCTGGATCCTATCTCGAAAACGCCGGAAACCAAGTACTGCGCGGTGAAGGTCGAGGCCATTGCCGACCAGGACTGGGCGGAACGGTACGCCTGGACGACCTATAGTCTGATGAAGGCGCGGTTAAAGGCGGCGGCTAACGCCTGAGGGTGAATTCAGGGGGAGGCTTAGCTTCTCCCTGGAATCTGACGCTGTCTGGATTGACATCAAAATAGGCCTTCTTTGGCAGGACGACTTTGTGAAAATCTTTTGTACCGCTCAGGGACCTGCCAGCAGGGACTGAAGTATATAGCCGCCCACCAGCCCTGTGGCGCCAGCAAGCAGGACTTTCCGTTGTTCGGTAAGTTTAGACATGGTGTGTTTTTCCTCAATTCAAGCGCATGGCATGACGGACGCTGTCAGGTGTTTTTCCAGTCCACCCCTGGAATGCGCGATAAAAGGAATTGGGATCTTCGAATCCAAGGAGGAAAGCGATCTCTGCGCCGGACATCGTGGTATTTGCCAGATAATGTCGGGCAAGGCTCTCCCGCACCATATTGACCAGGGCGCGAAAGTTTTCCCCCTCCTCCTCAAGCCGACGTTGAAGCGTACGCTTGCTCAAACCCAGTCGTTCCGCGGCCTTCTCAATGGTAGCCGCGTTACCAGGCAACAGCTCAAGTAAGACAGCACGCACGCGTTCCGCCGTCGACGCCGTCGAATCAAGTTCACTGAGCCGTCGACGAAGATCGGGTTCGAACGCGTGAAACATGCTTTCGTTGACCGTGAGGAATGGACGCAAAGCATCCACAGCGGCGAAAGCGATTGCTGGATACTCTCCCTTTTGCACAGGTACGCCGAAGAAATTCTCGTAACGCCGGAGATAACGACTGGACGGAAGTTCCGGCAGGATAACGCGATGCGCCTTAATGTGCTCACGGGTAGCCAGTCTGGCTAGTCGCACGAAAAACGCAATCTCGGCCACTTGCAGCGAGTGAGGTACCGCGGTTTGTATCGACAACCAGCGAGGCGTCACGACCAGCTCGCCTGCGTCACCCGTATTGACTTCCAGGCTCATGGGCGCCACAAGTTGCTTGTATTTGGCGAGGCGCTGCATAGCCTGTACCAGATTCGTGCTGCACAGGGCAGCGAACAGCGGTGGGTTGAAAGAATCAGCCGAGAGAGTCTCGACGAGGCGTAAGGGAAACATGGCATCACTTGCCTCAGCCTCTAAAGCGCGCCAGAAACGAAAATAGTCTTCGCCAGAAAGCCCCTGTCTTGTACGGGAGAGTAAATCGTCTGGAAGGCCGGCCCGGCGTAATACATGGCCAGGCTGAACACCTAAGTCCTTCAGTATTGCCAGCCAGCCAATATCCATGGGAAAAGTTTTGTTTTGCACCTTCAGCACTCCGTCACTATTGCTCATTCAACCGACGCTCAGAGTATAGAGCAGTCGTGCGCTTAACCCCCGTCAAACCGCGCCACAATGACTGCACGTTGCGCCAACCTGTAACATCCGCGACTCACTCCCTGTGCTGGCATCTCTCGCATTAAAATTGGCGCGGATTGCCAGAGCGTTGTCGCGGCTTGCTTCCTATAGTGAGATGAAAACATCACACCAGCCAGGACACGTTCCACCAGTCCTGACGGTCCAATCTGAACAATAGAGAAATCCCAATGAATGCTACCGAAGCTATCGACCAACTGGATCCCCAAAAATGGACTACAACATCTCCCGCAGAACGTTTGCATCTGCTGGAGGAAATCCGTGCAAACCTGAAGAAGTACGGTGATGACCTCGCCTTCGCCGACAGCAAGATGAAGAATGGCATCCTCGGTGCGCCTCTTTTTTCATACCCAATGTCAAAGGTTGCTACCGTCGTTCCTATGGCGACTACCGTCTTGGCAGCCATCATCCTTTATGAATCCATTCTCGACGGCAAGATGCCACAGCCGCTGAGCGTGGAAAAAGTGAGTGAGGATCTCTACGACATTTATGTCTTTCCGCAGGAGCGGAAGGACAAGTTGATGTACGCGGATCAGAAGAGTCGCATCCGTGTGAAAGGCGCACCGAAACAAATCAATCCGATGGAAAAGCCCGCGGGTATTATTGCCGTGCTGGGTGCCGGCAACTACAGCTCAGCGCTCGAGGTGTTGAAAGCGATCTTCTTCGAGAACTGTACAGTCGTACACAAACCGCATCACCTGAACGAAGAAACCGACAGGATTTGGGCGAAGATCATGCAGCCGCTGATCGATCGGCGCGTTCTGAGCTTCTGCGATGCCGATCGGGGACAAGACCTGACAGTAGATCCCCGCCTCTCCCGGATCTACTTTACAGGTGGAACCGCAACGGCCGAGGCTATCATGTCAGCGACAGAGACGCCGCTTATCTCCGAATGCGGCGGCAATAACCCATGCATCATCGTGCCGGGCGACCGGCCATGGACAAAGAAGGAAATTGAGCATCAGGCAGTGCAGATAGCCACCATGGCAAAGTTCAATGGTGGCGCGAACTGCGGTCGTCCCCAGACTCTGGTGACAAGCAAACACTGGCCGCAGCGCAAGGAATTCCTCGACGCGCTGCGGGTCGCTATCTCGGAGACTACTCCGGCCATGGGTATGTACTACCCCGGCGCCGACAAGGTCGTGGATGGTTTTCGACAGGCCTATCCCGATGCGGTAGTACTGAGCCCCGAGGGCGGCAAGTATCCGCATTCCGACGTCATATTACTAACAGACGTTGAGCCCGGTGGCTACGCCACTTCACATGAAGCGTTCAGCCTGGTGCTCGCTGAGGTGCCGCTAGATCTGCCAGCCAATGCCGCGCACTTCCTCCCCGGCGCCGTCAAGTTCGCCAACACCCAGCTCCTGGGCACGCTCGCCAGTGCGATACTTATCGATGAGGACACCAGAAAGGCCCATCAGAAATTACTCGAGCAAGCGGTGTCTGACCTGGAATATGGTGCGGTCGCCATCAACAGCATGCCGTCCTTCATTTTTCTCAACCCCTATCTTACCTGGGGTGGAAATGAGGCAGGCAAGACGTTCGTTTCTGGTCGCGGCAACTTTGGCAACCTACTCAATTACGAGAACGTTGAGAAATCGATCATGGAGGCAAAGTTTATGTCACCAGGGCACATGCTGTACACCAACAAGCGAGCATTCGACAATATGGCTGGAAACATGGCGAATTTCGCAGTCGAGCCTACCTGGATGAACCTGACCTGTCTGATGGGGGACGCCATCCGCGATAGCTTCCGTAAAAAAGATTTCTGAGTCAGTAGAACGCATCGGCCTGAAAGGCCTTATCCATTGCCCTTTACTCGACTATCTTGTAGCGAGTCTGCTTCATAGCCGGGGCAGTGACTACGACCTTGAGGACATGCATAGGGTGAGCTCCACAACAATAAATCGGAACTCATCGCGGCTTTCCATACGCTCGAACGGCTTGTACGCCATTTCGAGCGCTATCTGGCCAGAGCCGGTCGTGGCATTCTGCACCTGAAAGTGAGTCTAGCAACGATAGACATGGCGACATCATCACTATTGTGAATTTAATTACACCATAGTAAATTAATGGGGTTATTTTTGTAGGTAATTACCCCAAACCATGTCCACTTTAAGGAAAATAAAATGATAAAAATCAGAATGTCACGACCTTCTGAAGCGGAAGACATCATCCAAATTTGGAAAAGTTCTGTAGATGCTACGCATGATTTTCTGACAACACATGACCGGCAAGAGATCGAAAAAGAGGTGGTCGGTTTTTTTTCAGAAACCCCTGTATGGGTAGCGACAAATGATGAAGACCAGCCACTCGGATTTATGTTTTTACATGATGGTCATCTGGAGGCGCTGTTCGTAGATGCTGCTGCTCGCGGGTTTGGCGTCGGCAAACTGTTGATATCCCATGCCCTTGCTCTTCATCCTGATTTAAGCGTCGACGTCAATGAACAAAACCAACAGGCCGTCGGGTTTTATCAACATATGGGCTTCCAGGTTTCAGGGCGCTCCGGGCAGGATAGTCAGGGAAGACCTTATCCCCTGCTGCACCTGCGTAAAGGGAATGGCGTCTAACCGTTTGCCAGGGGAAATATCATCTGTTTTTTTGGCTAAACGCAACGATGTATGTACAGCTCTGTTCGCTATCCGGGTTAGTCATTTGGCACTCGCCTGCAAAGGTAAGAGCAAGACAATCACCCGCTTGCAAATGATGAGTCTGATGATTGACCCTAAAATCAAGGTTGCCGCTCAGCATCCAAAGTGTTTGCCCGCAAAGATGCTCAATAGCGGAGGCGGGGATCGTCAGTTGACCCATTGCAGGGATTTCAACTTTTATCAGTTCCGGACTGGCGCCCGCCGGAGACAATGTCCAACGAATAATGCCTGATTGTTCATCTCTCCAATGCTGCTGCTGGTGAGCGAAACGAACCAGCGAATTCTGATGTTCCTCAAGCTCGGCGAAAAGTTTTGATAGCGTAATATTCATGGCGTTGGCTAACCGACTTAGGATAGTCGCGCTGGGGCTGGAGACGCCTCGTTCAATCTTACTAATCATCGCCTGGCTGACGCCTGAGCGTTGAGCAAGTTCCGTTACCGTCCAGTTACGAGCTTTCCTGTGCTTTAGTAATAACTGTGCAATGTCGCTATCTACTATCTGATTTTTCTCTGTTTTATCCATTTCACCCTCACTTTCGCCAGCCTGATTATGCCATTACCTCAATTAGGCTGGAATCATTGATTGTGTCAGTGTGAAAAAGTCAGGTTTCAATGGATGGACAATTATCTTTAGCACCCACGTCATCAGAAGAGCATGAGTTTGCGATGCGCACTCCCGGCACAACGCGGATAAGTTAATCCGAGTTCTTCGTTTCATAGCAACGTCCCCCCCTTGATTAAGGATAGCGTTGCATCGACCCGTTGAACTCACAGCGAGGTGTGAACATTGTGCTTAAATAATGATGACTCTGGCAGGATGGGTTTTCAATGCCTGGAAGGTAGCCACTAATTCAGGTGACGTAAATGTGTAGCAATCCCCCACTTTAGGCCAATACATTTTCCATTAATCAGGTCGATAACAGAATAACTTGCATTGGGATGAGCATAGCGAGGGAAACTATCGACAGTCCCTTCTTTAAGAATTGCCAGAGTGCCCTGACTGACATGCCCGTGAGACACAATACATATTGTTTGTTGATGTGATGAGGTATCTTCCAGGTTTTGTAAAAAACGCATAACTCGCTGAGAAGCATGCGCCAGTGACTCCCCCCCTGGTGGACAATACTCTGCATCAAGCCTGAATAATGCATTTGCATAGTTTGGATGTTTTTGTCTGAGTAGTTCTAACGGCATACCTTCAAACTGACCAAAGGCCTGCTCTTTAAGGGCCGGTTCAGCCGTCAGTGAACAATGAAAGTGTTCAGCCAGGCTTTGCCCCATTTGCCAGGCACGCCCAAGCGGAGAAGCGTAAATACGCTCTATTTGATACTCACTTGCACTAAACGCTGCTAGTAGGAGGGATGTTTCACGCAAACCCCGACAGGTCAAGGAGCTATCGCTGTGCCCCTGAATAATTCCTTCCCAATTCCACTCTGTTTCTGCGTGTCGAACAAGTATCAATTTCATCGTTAGCTGGCCATGCTCGTTGTTGATCAAAATGTCCCAACTGCGCGATGTCAAACACACACCGTTGAAGCAGCGGAAGGCTTTCCTGTTGTGGAAATAATGAACAAGTGTAGCTTATTGCCGTTATGCAGCGGCTCTGGGTGTGGGGCGCTGAATTTTATCCGTAGTTAACTTCCGCTTTTGGCACATAGCGGACGTGTTAACGAAGCTGAAGGTCCGCTGGGAGCGCTTAGCGGACATGCCATCAGCTTATCAGCCACCTTTACGAGCATTCCATTCATCACGTGTGATTTCCCATAGCTCGGAATCCAGCAGACCGCTGACATATGCTTTCTTTTCAGTCCTAATGAGCCGCATGCCACTGCTTTGTGAGATACGTTTGGAGCGGTTATTGAGAGCCGCTTTCGGCGCACGCAATATAGTCTTATTTAAGGAATTGAACCAATAATCTGTAGCTGCGTTACAGGCCTCACGCATAAAACCTTTGCCCTGATGCTCCGGAGATAACCAAAATCCTCGGTTGTTATCCTCAACATCATAAAGACAGATTAAACCTACCATGTTGTCAGGTGTTTCACGATGCCTAATAGTCCAGAACCAGGCGATTCCATTTGCTATATCAGGCAAGGCAACGTTATTGACATAATTCTCGGCGCCATTATCCGGATAGGGCCACGGTACTGATGAGACCATGTACCGAACAATCTCCCAGCGAGGATAAAGTATCTGAATTTGTGAGGCATCTTCTGAGGATAATGGTTTTAACAGTAAGCGTTCTGTATAGAGAATAGGTATTGGCATCAGCACTTTTCCTTCCTGAACTTAGTGTCTATTACTATTTAAGCCATTAAATAGCTATCTCAATGTATCTTGATGTACAGAAAATATCTATACAATAGGAGGCGCGGTTAACAAGCAGTCAGGGGCAGTTTTTGGCACTGCGCGGATGAACCAACTGAGTTTAAGCTCCAGTCTGAGCGAAGAGCAAACCACACTATCTGAGGTAACGTATTACTGTTAATGGTGACCCCATTAACGCTAATACTATTATTACTTTTTTCATCAACGGTTAGGCAGATGCATTAATGGTTAAGCTTAGGGAAATAGAAATGAAATATCCAGGCGCAGGGGCCTGGCAAATGGGAGACAGTCCAGAACTGGCAAGCGAGCTTGCTAACCTTATTAAAAAAGGAATCAAAACGGCCTCTTGTGGATCTTTTGCCTCTTACCAACAGGAAGAATCTGCTCCGAGGATTGGCAGCTATAACATAATTCTTGATGGACAGAATGTCCCGGTATGCGTGATCCGGCTGGTTTCGCTACAATTGGTGCGTTTTTGCGATATTAATGAGGAGTTCGCTCGCAAAGAGGGTGAAGGCGATTTAAGTCTTGAATACTGGAAGAAAGAGCATCAGCGATTTTTCATCCGTGAAGGTCATTTTTCTGAGGATATGGAGTTGATCGCAGAAGAATTCGAAGTGGTTGAGGTGCTGTAATCGGAGATAAAATTGCTGATGTTTATCTATCACCCTTTTCATAAACGTCCGCTCCTGGCACGAAGCGGTCAGCATACAGGATCACCAGAACTGTCATGACAAAAGAAGATCTTGTCCTCTAACGAATGCAGGATTTATTCTCTGCCTTTCTTATTCGAAGTAATATAACGTGTGGTTTGATTGACATTACTGGAGGTATAACATGTTGGTTTATAATGTCTTTGGTCGATACCTTGGCATTCTGCGTAAGAATGAGTGCTGGTTGGTTTTTCGAGTAGATCTGACAGAAAGAAAGTATTCCCGTATCTATGACGTTGTTATTCCAGATGATCTGGCAGAAGATGAAATTGCAGGCTGGTTAGATGATATTTTCCATGAAGCTGCAACCGAACGTCATCCAGATGTTAAACGCATCGAATAATTAATTGATCAAATTATCAATATCCGCTTCTGGCGCGACGCGGACTGCCTGAATAGCCGTACGATCTCTATGAATGAAAGGTGGAGTTTAGCTTCTCGGGCCTGTTTATACACAATCGGGCTGGCTGTATTGTAACGTCCGAAAAATCTGGTAAAACATTGCTACACAAAATTCTTTACTATCAAGATTCGTGAAGGCCGTATTGAACCGGCCTTATGTGATTTTCAGACTGAATTACTGACCCGAGAGAATCGAAGCCGGAACAAGCGGCACGGAGCTCAACTTATTAACGAACCTTCAGGTTGAGAATGGAGGTTATGGGTGCTTGCCCTCTTCCAGCAGGCCATTTACCAGCAGGGTGAAAACCTGAATCGCTTTTGGTAAAGCATGCTGCGGATCTTCACTGGCAGCCACCCACTGAGCGGCATTCAGTGCAGCTCCATTTAGCAGCCAGGCGGTAGCATCCACATCTACCGGCTTGATTAAGCCGCGTTCAATCAGATCTGAAATGCTCTCTCGGGTGGCGTCAAGGCAGTTGTTCTGACTCGGCCATTTCGTAGGATCGCCAAGAAAAGCCGGGCCATCAAGCAGAACGATACGCCGGACTTCTTCATCCAGAGCCATTCTGATATAGGCTATCCCTTCAGCCAGAAGCTTTTGCTGGTCATCCCTGAACTGTGTCGCTGCACTCTTGGCACTTTGTGCCATTTCTGAGTCAATCTGGGCAACCACAGCGGCAAGCAACCCTTTTTTGTCCCCAAAATTATGGTACAGAGCCCCACGCGTCAGGCCAACGCTGGCAGTCAAATCATCCATTGATGCTGCTGCAAACCCTTTTTCGGCAAAGGCTTTTCGTGCGGCTGTAATCAACTTCGTGCGGGTTTCTTCCATCGTTTCGGCGCGGCGTTTGGCAGCCATGCGGACTCCTTGCAATATACGCAGCGTATGAAATTTGACATACGCCGCGTATGTGTGGTTAAGTTTACATACACTGCGTATATTAATTGATTTATTTATGTCACGCACGGCTTCACACATCCGAAAAAAGGATACGTTATGAACCAACCGAAACCTGTTTTCCCGGCGAATCGCCACGCTCTCTATGAGAAGCATGGTTATTCTGCTGCGATCCGCTCTGGTGATTTACTGTTTGTATCCGGTCAGGTGGGTAGCCGGGAAGATGGTAGTCCTGAGCCCGACTTTGCAACGCAGGTAGAACGTGCCTTTGAAAACCTCAAGGCCACTCTTACCGCCGCAGGATGTTCGTTTGAAGATCTTATCGATGTGACAACCTTTCATACCGATCCGGAGAGTCAGTTTTCAACCATTATGCAGGTGAAACAAACCGTTTTTCCGAAGCCGCCATATCCCAACTGGACAGCCGTGGGGGTTAACTGGCTGGCGGGATTTGATTTTGAGATAAAGGTTATCGCCCGGATTCCGGAACATCAGCTTTAAAAACTTCACACACAGATATCACGAGCTCCGATATCTGTGTGTAAACCCGCCACCAGGTCAGCTAAGTCTGGCTTCGGCATTCACTTCATCCAATCGAGTGAATATTTTCTTTTTTTAAGCTCTGCAGTCAGCTCTTGCACATGTTTCAACGTGATATGGTATTTCGCTATAATGCCCCTGAGACTCATACGAATCCATTCCATATCGATATGACACTTTTTACCCCCTTTTCATATGGTCAGGGTGCAATTTGCTCTACACAGGTAAACTATTATCCTTCTGGGCTTCTGGGTATTGACGAAACAGCGCTAAATATTCAATTTTTCCACAGGTGCTCAAACCGCCTATATACAACTGACCTGCCCTCAGCGGCTTAGATTGTTTTATTGTGCCCGGATTCTGTGCTCTGCTGTAATAAGGCCGTCGTATGGGTGTACGTGGTTTTGATCTCTGTTTAATATATGAAACTCAAAAGCAGGAGTTATGATAAAAGTACAACGGTACTTATCCCCTCTCCTCAAACTATTGATGGTTACAGCCAGGATAAAGCGGATACCTTGCCGAGATACAGCGAGCGAAAATAGAGCCATCAGGTGCTGTCATCCCGCATCAGTCAGGACAAATTAGATGCCATTTATTATTGAGATCAAGAGGTTATCTCTGGCACGGAGTGGACGGATTCACTGAGCAGAAAGGCCACTGTGAGCGAAGAGCTGTCATGCTTACCTATGGAACAGGTTCTCAATGGTGGCATCACTTAATAATGAAGGGAAGCAAGCCAACGAATCAGCACAGGAAAGCCCATTATACACGTGTATAATGGGCTTTCCTGTTATGACAAGGCGAACTTAGCTGGAGGTCCGCAGTGAACGAGAAGCGGACATCTTAATTATTTTTTTATGCTACTACCTCAATGTAGCCATGTTATATGGCTACATTGAGACAGAGGTAAGGATTAGTCTTTTCCTGGACCATAATTAAATTTTGTACCTTTGCCAATGGCGTAAAACTGTCCGCCAGCTACGTAATGGACAGTACGTAATTCATCAGGCGCATCATCAAAAATCCAGTGCCCATTTCTGAAAACGCGGTCATCGCTCCATGCTCCGACAATTTCCCCCATGAACAAGTTGTGCTGCTTTTCATTTTCTTCATTGGGTATGACCTTACAGACTAGCCAACCAACGCAACCTTCAACTAAAGGCAGATCAAACTCTTTCTGATAAAACAGTGGAATTTTACTGTTTTTATCGGGTGTGTCAGAATAACTGTTGCCCCCAGCATATAAAACCATTTCCATCTGATTTACTACTGGGATCTGGACAACGTAATATCCGCTTTTTTCTACAAGCCCACGAGTAAATGCCTGTGGACCTATAAAAGCCATCACTTTGTTATTGCCTATTAATCCCACCCAAGCCGCTGCCATGACATTTTCAATGCCATCATTTTTAGCCGATATCATTGTTGTTGGCCCGATCTGCAATAAACGATAGGCTTTGTTTAACTCTACTGGTTGAATTGACATAATTTACTCTTTTGAGTTCTGATAAAAAATTAAGACAGGTTACTTATTTGATTGTTCGATTATATGACTGGAATAGTTGCAAATTAATTGCTATTATCAAAATACATTATTGCAATTTTCACAACAATCATGAACAAACTTGATGCTCTAAAGTTTTTTATCATCGCCTCTGATACCCTGAACTTCCGCGAAGCAGCAACCAAGCTGTCGGTTTCACCATCAGTAGTCACGCGGACAGTCGCTGAGCTGGAGAAACAACTTGGTGAACCTCTTTTCAAACGCAATACTCGTTCGATCTTTCTCACCAGTTTCGGCGAGCTATTTTTACCCCAAGCGAAGCGACTGCTGGAGGATTCTGAAAAACTATTTCAGACGGCGAAAGATGATAATGAAATGAAGGGTATTGTTCGTATCACATTACTTCGATTTCCAAATCATGAACAAATATTGTATGAACTATTGACTGCACTACGTCCCTATCCTGAGTTATTTATCGACTGGCGTTTAGATATGATGAAACTTGATACTATAGAGCATCGTATCGATATAGGTATACGCGTAGGGCGAGAACCTAATCCTAACTTTATCATTAAAAACATCGGGCAAGTTGAACATATTTTAGTCTCATCCCCTGAACTCATTGCACGCCTGGGAGCACCAACTGATTTAGAAGATCTTCGGCAGCGTTATCCATTTAGTGGTTTAATTAACCCTGATACAGGAAAATTATTTGAGTTTATGAGTGACGCAGTGAATACTTTTGTCCCTCGTCATATCGAGTTTTATACAACAGACCCATACGCCGAAATTCAGGCTGCCTTGGCCGGGAAAACAGTTGTACAATCCAGCGATTTTATTTGTAGGGAGTACTTAACAAGCGGCCAACTTGTTCCCCCACTGCCAGAACTGCGACAGGAGAAATGGCAATTCTATTTATATCGGCCTTACCAGCTGATTACTCCAAAAAGGGTGACGGTCGTTTTCTCGCTATTAGAAAAAATATTACGCAAATATTTCGCATCAAAATAACATTCTCCTCAACGTCCGCCTCTGGCACGGAGCGGACAAACTCAGGTCTGCCGTAAGCGAAGAGCGGATTTATCTTTACAAAGGTTACCAGCCAAAACTAAAAGATCATCAAAAGGAAAACACTCATAAACCTTCTAGACAACCTTTTCCCGAGCATTTAGCCTGAATTAAAATTTTATATCTGTCAGGCTACTTCACTATGAAAAATGATATGAGAACCCTCGACCTTAACCTTCTTAAGGCCCTTGATGCATTACTGGATGAAGGAAGCGTGACCCGGGCTGCGCAGCGCCTCTCCCTGACACAACCTGCCGTCAGTGGCATGCTTATTCGCTTGCGTGATTATTTTGACGATCCCCTCTTTGTTCGCACCAGTCACGGTATGGTTCCCACAATGCGGGCCACCGAACTTTCTATGCCGGTGAAACAAATACTCACCGATATCGCTATCATGCTGAAACCAAAGCAATTTGATCCTATGGCGGCGGAGCTGACTTATACCATCGTAGCAACGGACTATGCACTTAAGGCTGTTGTCGTTCCGTTGATGGCTGAGCTAAAACAACGTGCACCGAATATTAAAATCGCCGTGCGGCCCGTGGACAATGAGCGAATGTATCAGCAGTTGTCTCGGGGTGAAGTTGATCTGGCTTTGATAACACCGCAAACAACCCCCGAAGACCTGCATGGAAGAGCGCTCTATGAAGAAGATTATGTCTGCGTAGCACGACGTCATCATCCTCTGGCAGCGAGTTCGGAAATGACGCTCGAACAATTTTGCAAACAGGAACATATTTTGGTGTCATCAGAAGGTAACTTCACCGGTGTTACAGATGAAGCACTGGCTAAGCTCAGTCTGACACGACGAGTAGGCATGTCAGTTAACAGTTTTCAGGTGATACCTGATATATTGCAAGTGACTGATATGATTGCAGTTGTACCTCACCGCATGGTCTTGACTAACAACGATCTCATCATTCTCCCTTTGCCCCTGAAAGTACCCGGCTTTACCAAGAGCATGGCCTGGCATGAGCGAACCCATCGTGACCCAAGTCATCAGTGGATTCGTGCTTTATGCGCAGAAGTAAGCCAACATCCCGCGCCCTGATATAATTTATCTTATTAAGAATATAAGTAATGACAATTCGCCTTATAACTCCATTGCACCAATAATCACTGTCATCACGTTACTGCCGTAATGACACACGCAGTACACTCAACTATAGCAATTGGAGAAATTTATGAACGCGATTAACTGGCCTGAAGGCTTTATTCCGGGTTTTACCGATAACTTTGTTTCTAATGAAATGATCATCTCAGGTCTGAACGTCAATGATGTCTGGCCGCTCCTGTGTCAGCCACTGCTATGGCCGGAATACTATAAAAATTCCGCCGATGTGCGCTTTTATGACAACAAAGGTCCAGAATTGGAAAATGGGGTTCGCTTCTACTTCAGCACGTTTGGTTTCCCAGTTGAAGCTCAGGTTGTGGAGTTTGTTCCACCTGCTGAGGGTAAACCTGCTCGCCTGGCATGGCACGGATGGGCCGGTGAAAAAGATACCGCTCAACGACTCGATGTCCATCATGCGTGGCTACTGGAGGATCTTTCCGGTCATAGGGTCCGTATCCTAACGCAGGAAACACAGAACGGAGTCCCGGCAAAAGATCTGGCCAATACCCGCCCGAACCCAATGCTTAATGGTCATCAGGAATGGCTTGACGGCCTGATTCGAGCAGCAAAGAAATAATAAACCGCTTTCCACAGTCATATCACTGAGGCTGCACTTCCCCGCAGCCTCAAGAATATTTGCCCGTTTGCTATGGCACTTGATTACAGGTAAATCATGTAACCCCCGCAAGTGACACCACACAGCCATCTCTGTAATGTCCCCTCCTGGCACTACACAGACATTTCAACTCTCAGTGATGCGGCAGCATTTTGTCCTTTTGCTTAAATTACGCCCCACTACCGACCCGAAGGCCGGTAGCTGTTGATACAACCCATTTCCACGCGTTATTTCAGGTTGTTGCGGAAAAAGTCCGTCAGCTTGTCGAAGGGGATCACGTCCGTGCGGTCATACAGATCGACGTGCCCTGCCCCCGGAACGACATACAGCTCTTTAGGCTGACCGGCGCGTTTAAAGGCGTCCTCGCTGAACTCTTTTGAATGGGCTTGGTCACCGGTAATAAAGAGCATCGGACGCGGCGAAATGGTTTCAATATCATTGAAAGGATAGAAGTTCATAAACTTACCGATACTGCTCAGCATCGGTTTTGTCGTCAGTTCCTCTTTCTCGCCCTGCGGGGTATAACCGCCGCGTTCGGTACGGTAGAAATCAAAGAACTCGCGCTGAATTTCCGGCGTGGAAGCGTCCAGCTTATTCACAGTGCCCGGAATGTATGCTTTCTCTCCTCCTTTGAACTCGGCAAACCGCTGCTCAATGGCCGACTGGATAAAGGCCTTACGCTGTTCCAGCGTCTGGGAGTGGTTAAGGCCGTTACGAAACGCGGCGCCCATGTCATACATACTGACGGTGGCGATAGCTTTCATACGCGGGTCAATTTTCGCGGCGCTGATGACAAAACTTCCGCTACCGCAGATGCCCAGCACGCCGATATTTTCTGGATCAATAAACGATTGTGTACTGAGGTAATCCACCGCCGCGCTGAAATCATCCGCGTAGATTTCTGGTGAAATCAGGTGCCCCGGCTTGCCTTCGCTTTCCCCCCAGAACGAGAGATCGATCGCCAGCGTAACAAACCCCTGCTCCGCCAGCTTCTGCGCGTATAGGTTTGCGCTTTGTTCCTTGACCGCGCCCATTGGATGACCAACGACGATCGCCGGGTTTTTGGCGTTCTGATTTAACGTTTTCGGGACAAACAGATTGCCAACCACGTTCATTTGATACTGATTTTTAAAAGTGACTTTCTGCTGCGTCACTTTTTCGCTTTTATAAAAGTTATCAGCGCCTCTGGACATATCCGCCGCCGAGGCGGCAAATGCGCTGATGAACATTCCCAGGGCTAACGCAAATTTATTCATGATAGTTTCCTTGTCAGGACGAGTGTGATGAAAGACCATCGGCAGACGCGTCTGCACGTGAGGTCAGGAAAATCAGTACGGTTGCGATAATCAACATCGCGGCGCTGGCCAGAAAGGTGCTCTGGTAGCCATGATGGTCGAACAGCAGGCCCCCCACGGTGGATCCCAGCGCAATGGACAATTGCACCATCGCCACCATCAGCCCGCCGCCCGCTTCGGCATTTTGGGGGAACGTGCGTGGAACCCATGCCCACCATCCCACGGGCGCGGCGGTTGAAATAAACCCCCACAGCCCGAGCAAGGCCGTCACGATGGCTGCCTGGCTGCCAAACGCGATCAGAGCCAGCGCGACGATCGCCATCAGCACGGGAATCGCCATTAGCGTCGAGTAGAATCCGCGCTTCAATACCCGGCCAATCAGCGTGGTGCCGATGAAACCCGCCATCCCGATAACCAGCAGGATGAGAGTCACCGCTGAGGCGTCTACCTTCGTGACCGTCTCAAGGAAAGGTCTGATATAGGTAAAGAGCGTGAACTGTCCCATAAAGAAGATCCCCACACCGAGCATGCCCAACGTGACCACCCGGCGGCGTAACAGTGTGAAGACGTTGCCGGCCCCCGCTGGCTGGCGGGTAACCGGCATCGAGGGCAGGCTGAGCAGTTGCCAGATAAACGCGACGATGGCGACGGGTAACAGGCACAAAAAGGCCCCCCGCCAGCCGATGACGGAACCCAGCCAGCTGCCCAGAGGCGCGGCCACAACGGTTGCCAGCGCGTTGCCGCTGTTAAAAATGGCCAGGGCCAGCGGAACACGGTGCACCGGCACCAGACGCATCGCTGTTGCCGCCGACATCGACCAGAACCCACCGACCACGATGCCAATCAGGGCCCGGCCGGTCATATAGGTCAGGTAATTAGGTGCCATCGCAATGACGCCCCCCGAAAGTGCCATGATGCACGTCAGGCCAAGCAGCAGGTTTTTCCGGTTAAGCGTGCCTGCCAGTCGGGAAATAAACAGGCTGGTCACCACCGCAAACGCGCCGGAAATAGCGATCCCCTGCCCGGCCATGCCTTCGGTGACGTTTAGGGAGTGCGCCATCGATGTCAGAAGGCTGACCGGCATAAACTCGGAGGCGATCAGGGCGAAGACGCACAGCGTCATAGCAAACACGCCGCCCCAGTGCGCCTGTTGTTTTTCACTTGCTCCGTTCTGGTTTTTGGTTTCAGTTTTCTGATTACGCATTTAGCCTTTCTTTTCTGTTGATAATGGGATGCCCTTCCCCTTCTGAAACGGCGACGTGGGGGATAAGCGCGTGAGTTAAAGAGAACGATGGATATGGAAGGCGCGACGGCTCAATCCGCAGCCCTGAGCCCGGCAGAGAGGAGCATCAGCGGTGTCGTTTTACGGTGAGCATTTTACATCTCGTTTAGCGTTGACTTTTTCATCGCATTATTGTTACCAATAGGCAGCGGTGAAACTAGCTAATGAATGCTTAATAGCTTTATAAGTAAAATTTATAAATAGCCCGGAAACCAATATGGCAAGACGCAACCTCAACGATTTACTCTCTTTCGTCACCGTGGCGCGGGAAGGCAGCTTCACGCGTGCCGCCGCGCAGCTTGGCGTGACCCAGCCTGCGCTGAGCCAGGCGATTTCCGGGCTGGAAGAGCGAATGCAAATCCGCCTGCTGACGCGGACCACCCGCAGTGTGTCCCCGACGGCGGCCGGGGAACGCCTGTTGCAATCGGTGGGCCATCGTATTGATGAGATAGAGGCTGAGCTGGACATGCTGACTGAACTGCGGGACAAGCCTGCAGGAATCGTCCGCATCACCTGCGGGCCGAACGTGCTGAAAACGACCCTGCTACCCAAGCTGGCGCCGCTGCTCCGCGAATATCCGGATATTCATATTGAGTTCGATGCTAATCACGGATTCCGGGACATCGTGGCGGATCGGTTTGATGCGGGCGTGCGACTTGGCGATACGATTGATAAAGATATGATAGCGATGCCAATCGGCCCGAAACTGCGCATGGCAGCAGCCGCTTCGCCAGATTATTTCGCACGATACCCGGTGCCGAAAACGCCTCATGATCTGACGCAGCATCAGTGTATTAATATGCGCATGGTTCGCTCCGGCGGGATTTATGTCTGGGAATTCGATCGCGAGGGAGGAGAGTTGAAGGTCCGGGTTAATGGACAGTTGACGTTTAACACGTCGGATCATGTTGTCGACGCCGCCCTGGCAGGGTTAGGCATCGCCTTTTTACCTGAAGAGGAATTCGGCTCACACATCAGAGAAGGTCGTCTCGTACGCGTGCTTGAGTCCTGGTGTCATCCTTTTCCGGGCTACTATCTTTATTATCCCAGCCGCAAACAGCCTTCCCCAGCCTTCTCACTCGTTGTTGATGCGCTGCGCATGAACGGGAAACTTTAGGTTTAAGATTTTTTCGCTGTATCAGGATGGACTTATCAAATGACCAGAACAGAGAGGCTTCTCGAGTTACTACAGATATTAAGGGCGCAAAGATATCCCATCACGGCATCCGCGCTCTCAGAAAGATTAGGAATAAGCGTGCGCTCGCTTTATAGAGATATAAAAACGCTACAGGATCAAGGGGTTCGCATTGAAGGTGGGGCCGGTATTGGTTATATCGTCAAGTCTGATTTTCATTTGCCGCCCTTAAATCTTTCTCATGAAGAAATCAATGCTATTACCCTTGGGCTAAACTGGGTATCTCATAACACAGATGATGATTTCAAAAATACAGCAAGGAATGCGCTTGCCAAAATACACGCCGTCATTCCTGATGAATTAAAAAACCTTATCGAAAGCCAATCCTATTTGATCGGCCCTGCAGAAAGCAATGAGGTATTTTTCAAAGACATTCGTAGCGCTATTAAAAAGCAAAGGAAAATCAAAATAAAATATTGTGACAAGAAAGGCGCTTACTCTTCTCGTGTTATATGGCCCATCGGATTGGCATATATGCAGTCATGTTGGCTTTTGGTCGCATGGTGCGAAATGAGAAATGATTTTCGTCACTTTAGAACTGATCAAATTGCAGAGATGGCACAACTGGACTCTATCTACAAGGAAAGCCGGACGGCTTTATTGAAAAAATGGAGAATAAAAGAAAGGATCGACGAGGCAAAAGAGTACTGACAAAAACTGTCACAGCGATTTTGTATACTCCCCCAGATGCAAGACTCAATACTACGTCATAGGGGGAATGATGAATTTCCAGAATAAAGTTGCTGTCATCACAGGAAGCACGACAGGGATAGGTGAGGCAGTCGCAGAGCAATTACACCAACATGGGGCTAAGGTCGTTATTGTCTCCCGCTCGCCAGAGCAGGCCATCCAAAAAGCGAAACAATTATCTTCACAGGGGCAACAGGCGCTGGGGATCGGATGCGATGTGTCACAACCCGAGCAAGTAGAGAAAATGATCGCTAAAGTTATCAAACATTTTGGCAGACTTGATTATGCTGTAAATAATGCGGGCATCACAGGTGAACATGGTAAAAATATAACAGAGCAGACGGTTGAAAACTGGGATAAAGTTATTGCCACTTCATTGAGCGGCGTTTTTTACTGCCTAAAATACGAAATACCTGCAATGATGAAGTCTGGCGGTTCTATCATTAATTTATCTGCAGTAAATGGTCTGGTTGGCATTCCAGGATTAGCGCCTTACACCGTGGCTAAACACGGTATCATCGGTTTGACCCAAACCGCAGCATTAGAGTTTGCAACGCAAGGCATTCGAATCAATGCCGTCGCTCCGGGCTATGTCCAAACGCCACGAATGAGTGAATTTCCTGACAATATCGTACGTAGTTTCGCCAATAGCCACCCTATGAAGAGGATGGCAAAAATGCGGGAAATAGCAGACTTCATACTGTTTTTGCTGTCAGAAAATGCGGCGTTCTGTACCGGCGGCGTTTATCCCATCGATGGAGGTTATTTAGCTGAGTGAACTCCCCTCGAGGCTTTTTAAACTGCAAAATGTTGGCGCCCGGAGACCCTTGACCCGCTTTCCGCGGCGCACGATAACTTAGCCCTGCCCGGCAGGTAGCAGCGATTCCACCAGCGCCGTCCACAGCGCCACGCCGGGCGCCAGCAGATCGTCGTTAAAATCGTAGCTGGCATTGTGTAGCGGCCTGGAGGGCGTCTCGCCGTCTGTCCCTATCCAGAAATAGGCGCCGGGACACACTTCCAGCATGCAGGCAAAATCCTCCGACGCCATGGAAGGATTGATCTGCCAGCGCACCGCGGCTTCGCCGAGCTCGGCCTGCGCCACCTCGCGCACCTTCAGCGCCTGTTGCGCATCATTTTTGGTCACCGGATAGCCCGGATACCACGCAATCTGACCGTCAACGTCGGAAACCTGCGGCTGCGTATGCACGTACTGCTCAATCAGGTTTTTTACCCGCTCGCGCACCGTATTGCTCAGGCAGCGAAAAGTCCCGCGCAGCACCACGCGGTCCGGCAGCACGTTGATCGCCTCACCGCCGTTGATCTGGGTAATGCTGACCACCGCGGAATCCTGCGGCGACAGGCGGCGCGACGGAATCGTCTGCAGCGCCATAATCAGCTGGGCGGCGGCGACGATAGGGTCGGCGCCGCTTTCCGGCATCGCCGCATGACAGCTTTTACCGGTGAGCGTTATCTCGAAGGCGTCAAGCGAGGCCATCATTGCCCCGGGATTCACCGCCACATGCCCCAGCGGCAAGCCTGGCCAGTTGTGCAACGCGTAAATGGCGTCCATCGGGAAGCGCTCGAACAACCCCTCTTCCACCATTTTGCGCGCGCCGCCGAGGTTCTCCTCCGCGGGCTGAAAGACAAAATGCACGGTGCCGCCAAAGTTGCGGGTCTGGGCAAGGTGCGCGGCGGCAGCCAACAGCATGGCGGTGTGGCCGTCATGACCGCAGGCATGCATCACGCCAGCACGACGCGAACGATATTCCACCGTCCCCTGTTCAGCGATCGGTAGCGCATCCATATCGGCGCGCAGGCCAATCACCGGCCCCGGGCCGTTCTCAAGCGTCGCGACCACCCCGGTACCGGCCAGCCCGACATGCACCTGCAGGCCGAACGAAGCCAGTAGCCCGGCGACCCGACGCGAGGTCTCCTGCTCCTGGTACCCGAGCTCCGGATGAGCATGAAAATCGCGACGCCAGCCGATAGCTTCGGCAATCAGTGAAGACGATACCGCCATGTCCTGTTCCTTTCATTACTGAATGAGTAGTCCCCGTCCTGCTGCTTCCAGGCGGCACCCTTCGTTATATCCTTTCGCCCCCGCGGCTGACAACTTCAGCGATGATGATTTTTGTCTATTCACCAGCGGATCGTTTTATCAATATCAAAAATAGTAGCTATTTCAGCGGTGACTTCCGTCAGCTGATTAATTATCATGCAGACTGGTCGGCGTCTTGCCGGATTATCCACCTGCAACCTTCCGTTATCGGGAATACAATGTTTAACCCAGACCAGAATCGCCTGGCCCCCACGCTGGCGATGATCATGGCCGCTTCACTTGTGGGATTTATCACCGGCTATACGGTGCCATTAATCAGCCTTGAGCTGGCGCAGCAGCAAGTTGCTCCGCTTTATGTCGGCCTGCTGGCCGCGCTGCCGCCCGCTGGAATGATGCTCTCTTCTTTTCTTTCTCCCGCGATGTGCCGTCGTTTTGAAATGGGCGCGTTGCTCAGCGTTAGCCTGATCCTGCTGGCGTTGGCGACCATCGCCTCCTGCATGACCACCGACATGACGCTGCTGCTGGTGCCGCGCCTGCTGACCGGCCTCGCCTCCGGCGTCATTATCGTATTGGGGGAAAGCTGGATAACCGGCGGCGCGGCGGGCAGTAATCGCGCGACTCTCACCGGCATCTATGCCTCGGCCTTTACCGGCTGCCAGCTCGCCGGCCCGCTGCTTATCTCCGTCGGCCCCGCCTGGCAACACACGGCGCTGATGGCGATTGTCGCCATTACCGCCGTCTGCCTGCTGATGCTGCGTCATCTGCCGCGCGGCAGTCGCGAAAGCCTTGCCGAGCGCGCCAGCTGGCGTAGCCTGGGGGCTTTCCTGCCGGTCCTGGCCTCTGGGGTATTCTGCTTTGCCTTCTTCGACGCCAGTATTCTCGCGCTACTGCCGCTGTACGGCATTGATAAAGGTTTAAATGAAACGATGGCGGTACTGCTGGTCACCGTCGTCCTCACCGGCGACGCCATGTTTCAGGCGCCGCTGGGCTGGGTTGCCGACCGCTTCGGCATCCGTCGCGTGCATCTTATCTGCGCGGTTGTCTTTAGCCTGTCGCTACTGGCGCTGCCGTTTATGCTCGCCTCGCGCGTACAGCTGATGGCTATCTGCCTGCTGCTCGGCGCCGCGGCGGGGGCGCTTTATACCCTGTCGCTGGTGCGGGCGGGTAAAACCTTTAGCGGGCAAAAGTTAATCATGATTAACGCCCTGTTTGGCTTTTTCTGGTCCTCCGGTAGCGTGGCCGGGCCGATTGTCAGCGGCATGCTGATTGGCGTCTCCGGCTACGACGGCTTGATCATCACCCTGTTCGCCAGCGGCGTGCTGTTCCTGCTTATCCAGTGCCTTAGCAAGAATGAAAAAACGCTGCTCGCCAATGAGCAGGAAGAAGACATGGAAGAGGCTACCGAGACCGCGCAATAGTGGGCGTTGTTGATAACGGGCAGGCGGGACTCCACCTGCCCGTTTTGCTTATGGCTACAGCACCTTACTGAGGAAGGCGGCGGTGCGTGGATTGGTCGGCGCGCTAAAGATCTGCGCCGGTTTGCCCTCTTCCTGAATCACCCCCTGATCGATGAAAATCACCCGGTCAGCCACTTCTCGGGCAAAGCCCATTTCGTGGGTCACGATTACCATCGTCATCCCTTCGCTGGCGAGATTTTTCATCACTTCGAGCACATCCCCTACCAGTTCCGGATCCAGCGCTGACGTGGGCTCATCAAACAGCATAATCGACGGCTTCATTGCCAGCGCGCGGGCAATCGCTACCCGCTGCTGCTGACCGCCGGAGAGGCTGGAAGGCCAGGCATCGCGCTTATCGCTGAGGCCCACTTTCGCCAGCAAGGCATCCGCCAGGTCGACCGCCTGCTGGCGCGGCATGTTGCGCAGATTCATCGGCGCCATCAGCAGGTTTTCCAGCACCGTCATATGCGGGAACAGGTTAAAGCGCTGGAACACCATGCCAACGCTTTCGCGCATCTTGTTGAGGTCGGTCGTCCGGTCATGGGCGGCAAAGCCATTGACCACCACTTCGCCTTCGCTCACGGTTTCCAGCGCGTTCATGCAGCGCAGAAAGGTGCTTTTGCCGGAGCCGGAGGGCCCGATAATGCACACCACTTCCTGCGGTTTAATATCGCAGCTGATGCCGCGCAGTACGTGGCTATCGCCAAAGCGCTTATGTAAGTTATTAATGTGAATCACTTTTGCCAAACCTCTTTTCCAGACGGTTAACCAGCTGCGCCAGCAGGAAGGTAATCACCCAATAGACCAGCGAGATAGTCAGGTAGGGTTCCCAGTAGGTGGCGTAAGCGCCGGAGACGGTTCGCGCCGCGTAGGCCAGATCGGCAAGCCCGATCGCCGAGGCCAGCGATGAGTCTTTAACAATAGCGATAGCGTTGTTGCCAAGCGGCGGCAGAATGCGGCGAAACGCCTGCGGCAGGATCACTTTACGCATGGTTTTCCACCACGGCATACCCAGCGCGCGCGAAGCTTCCATCTGCCCTTTATCGATAGACTGGATGCCAGCGCGGAAAATCTCCGACACGTAGGCCCCGGCGTTAAGGGTAATCGCCACGATACAGGAGAGAAACGCGCCGTAGTTAGAACGCAGTTCGCGGGCAAAATCGGCGCTCATTATCCCGCTGGTGACCAGCAGGCCATCGCGCGGGTTAATAAACAGCGGCACCAGCGCAAAGTGTACCACCATGATCTGCACAAACAGCGGCGTACCGCGGAAGGCGCTGACGTAGAAGCGTACCGGAAACTGCACCAGATAACGCAGAATATATTTCCATGGCCCGTGCTCGGCCTTCGCCATCCGCCCCAGTCCAAGCGTTAACCCCCACAGCGTCCCGAGGATCACGCAGATAATGGTACATTTAATCGTCATCAAGGCGCCGTCCATAAACAGCGGGCCGTACTCCTCGATGATCTCCCAACGGAATCCCGTCATAGTCCTTCCCTAAAAAAATACGGCCATCGCCTGAGCGACAGCCGCGGTCACTGAAAAATGGTGTTATTGCGCAGGCAGCGTCGGTACGTTGTCATCGAACCAGGTTTTATAGATTTTGGCGTAGGTGCCGTCGGCAACGATTTTCTGCAAACCGGCGTTGATTTTGCCCAGCAGTTCACTGTTACCTTTAGCGACGGCGATACCGAAATACTGGCGCTCAAATTTAGCGTCAGGCACCAGCTTGAACTGCTTTTCCGGGTGCTGCTTGATGTAGTATTTTACTACCCCGACGTCGCCTACCGCGGCGCTGACGCCATCCTCAAACAGCTCCTGCAGCATCAGCGGCGTATTGTCGAAGCGCTTAATGGAGGTGCTGTTTTTACCCAGTTCCTGCGAAACCACAATATCGCCGGTGCTGGAGTTCACCACCCCAACTTTCTCGTTTTTCAACGCCGCCAGCGAGTTCACTTTTGAACCTTCCGGCACCACAATCGACTGCTCGGCCGGGAAGTACGGCGTAGAGAAATCCACCATCTGTTTGCGTTTATCGGTGATAGTAATACCCGAGATGATAATGTCGCGATCGCCGGTGCCCAGGGTGGCGAAAATGCCCTCCCAGGGGGTGTTGACCAGCTTCACGTCAAAACCTTCGGCCCTGGCGATGGCTTTGATGATATCGATATCAAAGCCTTCCAGCTGTTTTTGACTATTTTCGAATTCAAAGGGACGGTAGGTGCCGCCGGAGCCGACGGTATAGGTTTCCGCAGCCGCCTGTCCGGCTGCCGCCAGCGCGGCCATCATGAAACACGCTTTGAGCAAATTCTTGACCATGAGATATCCTTTTTATGCATTTATTTTGCATAAAAATACACATACTTAGCATGGCATGCAACCGGAAAGCATCCGGATAGTGAATTATCTTTTGTTCAACCGCGTTGACCACCTGATTTGCCGATGGCTCGATGCAATTCATTGATTCGCTTCATTGATTTGACCGTCTTTTGCGGCGCGGTCGAGGCGACGGACAGCACGATCATCTCAAGGCAAATCAGCACGGTGCCGTGCAGCGGCACCCGCCCGTTATCGCCGCCGCGCGGAACATCAATCACCACCTGCGCCAGTTGACTGAAGCGCGAATCCAGCGCCTGGGTGAGTAATATCGTCGGGATCCCCAGCCGCTGCGCCTCGCGCAATGTGGTCATGCCCTCCCGATGCGGTGATTTTTGCCCCATCATAATCAGCACATCGCCGCGCTGCAGGCTAATCAACTGCTCGGCAAGACTGAAGCCGGTACGGTTGAGGGTACAGGCAGGTAAGCCAATACGATTAAACAGACGCGCGGTGTACTCGGCGAGGATCCCCGACGCCCCGATGCCAAATATCGCCACCTGACGCGCATCGCCCAGTAGCGCCACCGCCTGGGCTACCGCCGCGCGATTATCGGCACGCGATAGCACCTCACAGGCGCGTTGATGACCATCCAGCACAAAATCGATGCTGGAATTGACATCACAGGAGAGCGCCCCCACCGTCGAGCGCATCTTTTCCGACGAGGTCGCTGACGGCCCGAACCAGCGCGCCATGGTCTCTTTTAACTCGCGCAGCCCGGCAAAACCCAATGCCTGAATCGCCCTCACCACGGTGGCATCGGAGGTGTGGGTGGCGGTGGCTATCTCCATTGCCGTGCGTTCCAGCACCACTTCACGATTATCATTGATGTAGTTTGCCACCTCGCGTAAACGGGGCGAAAGCTGGTGCGCGCGAGCGCGAAAGCGCTCGCCAAACAGATCGACTCTGCCCTTCTCTTTTTTCACCCCTGCTTTCATTTCGCCCCCGCTGGAATCGGCCGTCCGGCGATGTGCGACTGCACCTGAGCCACCATCAGCGTCAATGCGGCGTACGAATTAGAAATAACCTCTTCGCGCGGCAGCAAAATATAGCGGCCGGTTCGGCAGGCGCGCATAAAGTCACACCAGCCGGGCATGACCGCCTCCATGGCCTTTAGCTCATCCTGCGGCTTACCGCCGGTGTCCGAACGCCAGGTGGCGAAGACAAAATCGGCATCCAGCTCCGGTAGCTGTTCGGCGCTGACGTCGATTCGCTGGCCATCGGGGATC
Source organism: Klebsiella sp. 141162 (assembly GCF_050600755.1). Taxonomy (NCBI): domain Bacteria; kingdom Pseudomonadati; phylum Pseudomonadota; class Gammaproteobacteria; order Enterobacterales; family Enterobacteriaceae; genus Klebsiella; species Klebsiella sp. 141162. The sequence goes on from NZ_JAQIRI010000005.1 coordinate 71,287, forward strand.
TTGTCGATCAACGGCGGGAAGCGGAACCCGGCGTCGCGCAGAACCCGCCCCAGCGCGTGATACGAGTGGTGTACCGTCACCTTGCCGTTATTCGCCTGAATCACCGACACTCGGTACTGCTGCGGGTCGACCGTGGCCTTTAGCTGTTTAATTTGTTCCTGATAACGACGTTCAAGCACCGCCAGCCGGGCCTGGCTGCCGGTGAGCTGCGCCAGTTTGCGGTAAATCAGCGGCGCGCTGCCCTGCAGGTGATCGATACTGACCGTCGGCGCGATTTTCGCCAGCTGCTCCACCGAGACATGGCGGCTGGGCTCGGTAATAATCAGATCCGGCTTCGCCGCGGCCACGGCTTCAAGGTCAATATCGGCGGTGCCAATAAAGCGAATATCGCTATTGTCGAAATCGACGCCGGTTAACTGAGCGCTCGAGCGCAGGTAATGGCTGCCGTCAGGGCGCGTGCGGCCATGGCTGGCCACCGGCGGCACCCCAAGCTCGATCAGCGGGATGGTAATATCGAGATCGTGCATCGAAACGATACGCTGCGGATGCAGCGGTACGCTCACCGTACGACCTAAATCGTCGGTGAAGGTTTGCGAATCGACAGCCGCGGCAGCGCCCGCGCACAGCACCAGCAGAGAAACGAACCAACGCATAACAATCCTTTTTGATTTACAGGGCGTCACGGCGACGCCAAAGCAGAGCAATAAAAAATGGGCACCCTACCAGCGCAATGACAATCCCCGCCGGGATCTGCAGCGGCGCAAACGCCAGCCGCCCCAGCGTATCGGTTGCCAGCACCAGCAACGCGCCAATCAGCGCGCTGCCGCAGAGCAGCGCCACCTGACCGCCGCGCAGGACGAAGCGCGCCATATGCGGCGCCATCAGACCGACAAAACCCAGACTGCCAACGCAGGAAACGCTGGCAGAGGTCAGCAGCACGGGGGCGAAGAAACGCAGTAACGTGAGCTGGGGCAAACGCACGCCAAGACCGATGGCGGTACTGTCGCCAAGCAGCGCCACATCCGCCGCGCGGGCAGTGCAGAACAGAATCAGTGCGCCAGGCAGCGCCCAGCAAAACGCCACCGCCAGCAGCGGCCAGCTCGCCGCGTGCAGGCTGCCGGAGAGCCAGATCATCGCCGTCTGTACATCGCGTACGTCGGCGGTGGTCATAAAAATGCCAACCGCTGCCGCCAGCGTCCACGACACGCCAATGCCAATCAAAATAAAGCGCGGACGTGAACAATCGCGCGCCAGCGCCAGCACCAACAGCGCCACCAGCACGCCGCCGAGCATTCCCGCCAGCGGTCGCCACGCCAGCCCTACGGCCGGAAAAAACAGAATTAGCGCCAGCACGACAATGCAGGCGCCCTCTTTGACGCCAATCAGGCCGGGGTCCGCCAGACCGTTACGGGTAATGCTCTGCATCGCCGCCCCGGCCAGCCCAAGCATGGCGCCGCACAGCAGCGCCATCAAAATTCGCGGCAGGCGGATGTCAAACAGGATAAAACGCTGCTGCTCGCCAATCTGCTCCGGCGCCAGCAGCGCACGCGCCCATGTCGAAGATGGCAGCGGGAAGCTGCCTCGGCTGAGGCTGTAGAGCCCGAGAGCCAGCAAAAGCAGCAGGATGAAGGCGGCAATTTTTAATGAAGCCGGGCGCAACAACAGATGCCTTGAAGCAAAACCCAGTGGCCGAAATCCGGCGCGGTGAACGGCGCGTTTCATTTAAAAAACCTCGCGGCGATAAAGATAAATAGCGGTGCGCCCACCAGCGCGGTCATCGCCCCGGTCGCCAGTTCCTGCGGCGCGACGAGGGTACGGGCGGCGATATCCGCCAACACCAGCACCAGCGCCCCGACCGGCGCCGCCAGCGGTAACGCCAGACGAATATCTTGCGTTATCAGACGGCGCACTACGTGCGGCACCACCAGCCCGACGAACCCAATTGGCCCGGCGACCGCCACCGCCGCGCCGCACAGCAGCGCGATAGCGACCAGCCCCAACAGTCGGGTCTGCACCAGATTCACCCCCAGCCCCAGCGCCACTTTATCGCCCAGCGCCAGCACGTTCAGGCGTGGCGCGAGAAGCAGCGCCAGTCCCATGCCAGAAAGCGCCGGCACCAGCGCCGCCTGTAGGCTAGCCCAGTTCAACCCGGACAGATCGCCGGCAAGCCAGGTGCGCATCGCCAGCAGCGTTTGTTCATCAAGAATTAATATCGCCGCCGTCACCGCCGAGGCAAACGCCGAGAGCGCCACGCCGCATAGCGTAATGCGCAGCGGCGTCGCCCCGCCGCGCCCGGCAGCGGCCAGCGCCATCACCCCGCCGAACAGCAGCGCCGCGCCACAGGCGGCGGTTAGCGGGCGTGCCGCCGGAAAATCGCCGAGAGAGAGGCCCAGCGCCGAGGTCGCGACCACCGCCAGCGAGGCGCCGGCGTTAAGCCCAAGAATATGCGGTTCGCCAAGCGGGTTGCGGATCACCGTCTGCAGCAGCACCCCGGCTACGCCGAGCGCCGCGCCGGTCACCAGCGCCGCCGCCAGCCGAACCAGACGTAAATCAACAATAATACGGTGATCGAAGTTCCGCGGATCGTACTCGAGCAGCGCCTGCAGGACCGTTTGCGGCGCGATCCAGCGGGCGCCTAAACCAAGATGAACCAGCGAACCGGCGATAAGCATCAGGGTTAATAGCAGCAATGCCAGCCGCGGACGGGTACGACGCCGCGTGGCGTACAGCACGGAGGCGCTCATCGGGCAACGGCCTGGGGTGCGCGAAACGGCATAAAGAAAGGTTTGCCGGTTTGCGGATTGATTGACATCTGCACATCAACATCAAAGACGTTTTTAATCAGTTCGGGGCTGCAGATTTCCTGTTCTGAAATGGTCCCGGCTATCCGCCCCTTTTTGAGAAATACCAGCAGGTCGGCATAGTTCACCGCAAAGTTCAGGTCGTGAAGCACCGTCACTACCGTACGACCATGTTCGCGGGTCAAGCTTTGCAGCAGTTCAAGAATATCTACCTGATAGCGCAGGTCGAGCCAGGTGGTTGGCTCATCCAGTAAAATGGTTTTCGTCTGCTGGGCCAGCGCCATCGCTATCCAGCAGCGCTGGCGCTGGCCACCGGAAAGGCTATCGACCGGCAGATGGGCGAATTCGGCGGTGCCGGTTAATTGCAGCGCCTCTTCCACCGCCTGTTCATCGGCTGCAGACCACTGGCGCATCAGCCCCTGCCACGGATAGCGCCCGCGCGATACCAGTTCAAACACCGTGAGCCCTTCCGGCGTCAGCGGCGATTGCGGCAGGATCCCCAGCTGGCGGGAGACCGCTTTGGTCGGCATTTCGTGGATGGTCTTTCCGTCCAGACGCACGCAGCCGCCGAGCGGTTTTAGCATCCGGGCGATGGTCGATAATAGCGTTGATTTGCCTGAGCCGTTGGCCCCGGCAAGCACCGTCATTTTACCGCTGGGGATCGTCAGGTTAATGTCATCGACGATAAGCGTCTGGCCATATCCGGCCGACAGGGATTCCAGGACGATCCCCTTTTCTGCAGGGTTTACCCGCTGTGGCATAACTCGCTCCTGCGCCGCAGCGTTCCGGCATCAGCCCTCGACGTTCTGCAGTCAAATCAAAATAAATCTCATTCTCTTTTGATCATGAAGGGGATGAATGTAGTAGTCAATACTGTGCTTCTTGTTGTTATCGTTACGTTCACTACCCCGCGGCGACACAAAATGAATTTTATGAATAGTATTTATAATCAATAAAATAAAAGCATCTCACTACCTACGACAGGCTGCGAAATCGTGCTTTTCTTCTGCGACGATTTTTTATCTTACATAACATTTACTACTACATTTCTTCGTGTTTGAATGATTCTCAATTACATATCTGAAGGCGCGTTCAGACGCTTAACAGATAGGTTTTATTTTCAGGGCAATGATTTTATTGGCTTTATCTGACCGCAAAGGCAGATTCGTTCACGAGAAACAGATAATGACTCAACCCCATGTCGCCTGCAGGACGTTGCAAGGGCGCGCGCTTTTTTCGCTTCTTTTTTTAGCCTCACCGGGATTAATGGCCGCAGAAAATAACGCGGCAAATAATACAAAAGACGCCGAGGACACCATTACCGTGGTAGCTGAGGGCCGCCAGCAGAACGCCACCAGCGGCTATCAGCCACTGAGTTCATCTACGGCGACATTGACCTCAATGCCGCTGTTGGATATTCCGCAGGTGGTGAATACCGTCAGCGACCGGGTGCTGGAAGAGCAGCACGCCACCTCGTTGGATGAAGCGTTGTATAACGTCGCCAACGTGGTGCAGACCAATACCCTCGGCGGTACCCAGGATGCCTTTACCCGCCGCGGCTTTGGCGCCAATCGCGACGGTTCTATCATGACCAACGGCCTGCGCACCGTTCTGCCGCGCAGCTTTAACGCCGCGACCGAACGGGTGGAAGTTCTGAAAGGCCCGGCCTCGACGCTGTACGGTATTCTCGACCCCGGCGGACTGATTAACGTTGTCACCAAACGCCCCGAGCGCCAGTTCTCTGGTTCGGTTTCCGCCACCTCCAGCAGTTTTGGCGGCGGCACGGGTAGCTTCGACGTGACCGGTCCGATAGAAGGGACTCGTCTGGCCTATCGACTGATCGGCGAATATCAAAATGAAGATTACTGGCGTAATTTCGGCAAGAACAAAAGCAGCTTTATCGCCCCTTCCCTGAGCTGGTTTGGCGATAGCGCGACTATTACCGCTTCGTATTCACATCGCGATTACAGCGCTCCTTTTGACCGCGGCACCATTTTCGATCTCAATACTGGCCACGCGGTCAACGTCGACCGTAAAACCCGTTTCGATGAAGCCTTTAATATCACCGATGGTTATTCCGATATTGCCCAATTGAATGCCGAGTATCGACTTAACAGCGCCTGGACCGCGCGCTTTGATTACAGCTACAGCCAGGATCACTACAACGATAATCAGGCCAGGGTGATGGCCTATGATTCTGCGACCGGCAACCTGACCCGCCGGGTCGACGGTACCCATGGCTCAACGCAAAAAATGCATTCCACCCGCGCCGATCTACAAGGCAATGTGGTAATCGGCGGCTTTTATAATGAAGTGCTGACCGGCGTCGCCTATGAGAATTACGATCTGCTGCGTACCGATATGCTGCGTTGTAAGAACGTGAAAGGCTTTAATATTTATCATCCGGTTTACGGCACTCTCGATACCTGTAATACCGTCTCCGCTGCCGATAGCGATCAGCGTATCAAACAGGAGAGCTACGCAACCTATCTGCAGGACGCCCTGTATCTGACCGACAACTGGATTGCCGTGGCCGGCGTACGCTACCAGTATTACACCCAGTATGCCGGGAAAGGCCGACCGTTTAACGTCAATACCGATAGCCGCGATGAGAAATGGACGCCGAAGGCAGGCCTGGTCTACAAGGTAACGCCAAACGTGTCGCTGTTTGCTAACGTCGCTCAATCGTTTATGCCGCAGTCGTCGATTGCCAGCTACATCGGCGAACTGCCGCCGGAAGAGTCCACCTCTTACGAAGTCGGCGCCAAATTCGACCTGTTAGAGGGTATTACCGCCAATATCGCATTATTTGATATTCATAAACGTAACGTGCTGTATACCGAAAGTATCGGCGACGAGACGGTGGCGAAGACCGCGGGTAAGGTTCGCTCGCGCGGCGTGGAGGTGGATCTGGCGGGCTCGCTCACCGATAACCTCAGCATCATCGCCAGCTACGGCTATACCGATGCTAAAGTGCTGGAAGATCCTGATTATGCCGGTAAACCGCTACCGAACGTGCCAAAACATACCGGTTCGCTGTTCCTGACCTATGACATTCATAACGTCTATAACAGCAACACCCTGACCGTTGGCGGCGGCGGCCACGCGGTCAGCAAACGGTCCGGCACCAACGGCGCGGATTATTATCTGCAGGGCTATGCGGTGGCCGACGTCTTCGCGGCTTACAAAATGAAGCTGCAGTATCCGGTAACGCTACAGGTGAATGTGAAGAACCTGTTTGATAAGACCTATTACACCTCGTCAATCGGCACCAATAATCTCGGCAACCAGATTGGCGACCCGCGTGAAGTGCAGTTTACGGTGAAAATGGATTTTTAAACCTTGCCCTGCCCCGGATAGCGGCGCGCTGCGCCTTATCCGGGCTACTTCTCCCCAACCCCTGCTGCGGGGAAATACCGGACAACGCACCTGGCTTACCAATCCTCTTCCTGGCCGAGGATACGCAAAATATCCTGCCGATGCTGCAATAACAGCGGATTGTCGCGATGGCGGGGAAACGCCAGCGGCAGCGTAAACTCAGCGATAATGCGCCCCGGCCGCGGCGACATCACCAGCACTCTCTCGCATAGCAGCAGCGCTTCTTCGATATCATGAGTGACCAGCAGGCTGGTATAACCCTGCTGCTGCCATAGCGCAATCAGTTCGCGCTGCATGCTGATGCGGGTGAGCGAATCCAGCTTACCCAGCGGCTCATCAAGCAGCAGTAAACGCGGTTCATTGAGCAACGCGCGCGCCAGCGCCGCACGCTGCGCCATCCCGCCGGAAAGCTGCCGCGGCCACGCCTCGCTGAACGCCTGCAGCCCGATGCGCGAAATCAGCGCGTCGGCCTTCGGCTCCAGCCCCTTTTTCCCCTGCGCCTGCGGCCCCAGCAGCACGTTCTGCCGCACCGTCAGCCACGGATAAAGCGTCGGGTCCTGGAAAACGAGGATCCGTTCCGGCCCCGGTCCGCCCATCGCCGCATCGTCAATCTCAATATACCCGCTTTGCTGTGGCTCCAGCCCCGCCAGCAGGCGCAGCAGCGTCGATTTACCGCATCCTGAAGGGCCAAGCAGCGCAACGCTCTCGCCTGGCCGCAGCTGCAGGCTGATATTTTCCAGCACCGGCACCGTCTGTTTGCCCAACGTAAACGCATGATGAAGATGACCTACCGCCACCGCCGCGCCGGTCGAAATTGTCTGGGCACTTACCATTGCATCCCTCCGCGCTGCCAGCTCAGCAGCCGATCGCGAATCATAAATAGCCCGCTAATCAGGCCGGAACATAACAACGCCATCACGAATAGCGCCGCGTACATATTCGGATAGGCCGCCCAGCCCTGCGCCCACTGTAGATAAAAACCGATCCCGGATTTGACGCCGACCATTTCGGCGACAATCAGCACCGAAAACGACGCGCCAAGCCCCATAAACAAGCCGACAAACACGTTCGGCAGCGCGGCGGGGATCGCCACGTGCAGGATCAGAAATCGCTGGCTGGCTCCCAGCGTTCGCGCCACGTCATACCACGCTTTATCGATACCGATGACCCCGGACCAGGTCAATACCGTGACCGGGAACCAGGTGCTGAGCGCAATCAAAAACACGCTGGCGCCGAAGCTTGAAGGAAAGATAAACAGGCATAGCGGCAGCAGCGCGGTGGAAGGCACCGGCCCCAGCAGGCGTAAAATCGGATGCACCCAATAACCAATACGCTGAGACCAGCCAATCGCCAGCCCGCTGATAAACCCGCAGCTGGTGCCAAGCAGCACTCCGAGCCCGAGTAGCCCCAGCGAATGCAACAGGCTATCAAGCAGCCGCGGCCAGTCATCGTGCAGCACTTCAACCAGCGCCTGCGGCGGAGCGAAAAACGGCACCGGCAACAACGCCGTTTTGGCCGTCAGCCCTTCCCATAGCGCAAAGAGCACCGGCAGCAGCGCCAGCCATTTCCCGGCACGCTGCAAACGCGCCCCCCGCTGGCGCCAGTAACGGTAACTCAGCGTCAGTAACAGCAGGCCGCCGCCGAGAGTGAACTGCGCCAGCGCCCACTCCTCGCTAAACGGCCAGCGCCGACCAGCATCGGGCCAGGCCTGCGTGAACAGGCCGCCCAGCAGCCATAGCGCGGCGGCAAACCCGCCCTCCGTCCAGAGCAGAGCGCCGGGCCCCGGTCGGGCGAGCGCGCGATCAGGCGAAAACGTTGACATAAATACTCTCCGCAAACTGATGAGGATCGGTTCCCGGTTTGATGACCTGTACCCGCTGCAGATCCACGGCATACTGCGTCAGCTCTTTAACAAAAGCCTCGCCCACCGCATGATGGCCGTGCCCCTGGCCGTGAAGAATGCCGCTCACCTCCGCTTCGTTAGTGTTTAGCGCATGGGCGAGAAAAGATTGCGCCACGCTTTCCGGGTGCGCGGCGGCATAACTGTGCGCTTCCAGAATCGCCTGGGTAAGCGCGGCCGCCGCCGGTTTATGATCGCGCGCAAGGGAGCCGCTGACGCCCAGCACGCAGCAGCTAAGGTTGGCGTAATCGCCGGTCATATTGCTGGCGATTAGCTGATATTTGCCGGTTTCCAGCAGGCGATAGCTGAAGGGTTCGCTGCCGCTGATGGCGGCGATTTCGCGTTTATCCAGCGCCACGCTGAGCAGGTCGGCCGGATAGACTTTCCACTGCACATCGCTAATCGGGTCGATACCGTGGCGTTTCAGCAAGATGGCGAAGAAGTTTTTATCCGGCCCGGCCATATCGGTGACGCCAATGGTTTGCCCTTTCAGACTCTCCAGCGCGCTAAAAGGCGAGTTTTTGGCCGTCAGCAGATTCAGGCAGCCGCCGTGCGTCCCGGCGGTGAGCTTGACATCAAAGCCCTGCTCCAGCGCCTTCAGCCAGCGTAGCGCCATGCCGACCCCGGCGTCGGCCTTGCCGGTGGCAATCGCTTCCAGCAGGACATCCGTCGAGTTACCGAAGTTAACAAACTCAACGTCGAGATTATATTTACTAAAAATCTTCTGCTGCTCCGCGACGGCGACCGGCGCCAGGCACACCGCGCTTTTGTTGATCGCCAGCTTGATTTTGTAAGGCTGCGCCAGACGCAGCGCCGGATATTCATCGCCGCTCGCCATCTCCGCCATATCGTGAGCCCATAGCGGCGCAGACGCCCCGGCCAGCGCCAGACCGCCGGTAAACTGTAAGAAACGACGACGGGTAAAACGTGTGGTCATCATGGCGCCGCCTCCGCATGAACCGGCGCGACGGGCACGCTGAAACCGTTATCAAATGTCGGCGTTACATCGAGCTTTGCGCGAATGAGGCCGTTGGCAAGATAAAAGTCCGCCGTCGACTGCTGCTGGGCGACCGTCGGCGCGTCCAGCCGCTGCCACTGCGACTGGCGGTTGGCAAACTGCGCGCGGGCGATCTCCGCCGGGAAGCGAATGATCTCCCCCAGCGTTTTGCCATAGCTATCGAGATTGGCATAAGCCCAACGCTCGGCGCCGGCCAGTCGGGTGAGATAATCCTGAAGCGCCGCGCGCTTTTGCGGATCCTTCAGCGCATTATCGGTGGCGGCCAGGAAAGTATTACCCGGCAGCAGCCCTTTGCCGCTCACCAGAATCTGCCCTTCGGCGGTTTTCACCAACTGCGTGGTATAGGGCTCCCAGGTTGCCCAGGCATCTACCGAACCGTTAAGCAGCGCGACTTTCGCATCCACCGGGCCAAGGAATACCCACTGCACATCCTTCGGCGAAATCCCCGCCTGCTCCAGCGCTTTCAGCGCCACAAAATGGCCAATCGATCCTTTACCGGTGGCAATGCGTTTACCTTTTAGATCCGACGCGCTTTTTAACGCGCTGCCGGGCGGCACCAGCACGGCGGTCCCCGCCGGGTTGCTCTTATCGACGGCAATCGCTTTTACCGGCGCGCCGTTCGCCAGCGCGAACAGCAGCGGCGCATCGCCGATAATCCCCACGTCAACCGCGCCGGCGTTGAGCGCTTCAGCCAGCGGCGCGGCGGCAGGAAACTCGGCCCATTTAATATCGTAAGCGAGGTTTTGCAAGGCGTTAGCAGCTTCCAGTTGCGACCGCATGCCGCCTTTTTGATCGGCAATTCGCAGGGTGATTCTTTCCTGAGCCGCAACATAGCCGCTCAGCGTCAATAGCATTAGCGCCCCGGCTATGCGGGTAAAATGAGGTATGCGCATCTGAATTATCCTTGTTGTTGAAAAGCGTGTTTACCCGCCGCCTGCCACGCGCTGTCGTTCTGCGGCGTATGTACCCGCCCGCACAGGACGTTGCGATAGTGGCGTTCCAGAGGATTTTGCCGGCTTAAACCATGATTGCCGGTGAGTTCAAGCGCCAGATTGACCGCCTGAATGGCGTTATCGGTGATAGTGACTTTCGCCAGATTGGCCTCAATAGCGGAAAAGCCCAGCTCCGCGGCATTCTCCAGCAGCGCGCGGTTAACCAGCAGCAGCCCCTCTATCTGCCCCACTTTTTCCTGTACCCGCGGCAGACTGGAAAGCGGTTGTCCAAGATTGCCGGGGACCCGCGCACCCAGCCACGCGACAAGCCAGTCGCGCGCCGCGCGGGCCACGCTATCGTAAATCGCCGCCAGTAGCGCCGTATGACGGTTAGCAAACAGACGAAACTGTTCGGCGTCCGGCGCGGGCGGCTCGTCGGCAGGCCAAACGTCTACCGCGTGCCCGGCGGATACCTGTACGTTTTTCAGCACCACCTCGTGACTGCCGGTGGCCCGCATGCCGACGTGATCCCAGCTTTTCACTACGCTGATGCCCTCGCTGTCGGCAGGAACCAGCCAGCTACCGACCAGCGGCGGATTGTCGTCGCTACGCGCCCACAGCGCCAGCCAGCTCAATCCTTCGATACCGGTGGTATAAATTTTGTGGCCGTTAATCAGCCAGCCCCGGCTGTTCCGGCTGGCTATCGTTTGCGGCAGACCGCCGCGCGCCGGAGAGCCCAGATCCGGCTCGACGCGCAGGCTATTCATCAACCCGCCGTTTGTGAGCGCATCATCAAACACGCGCTGGCGTAGCGGCTCAGCCCAATGGACATTTTCCGCCAGCCGCAGATGATGCAGGTACTGCATGCAGACAATCAGCGCGGTCGCCGGTTCGCCCCAGGCGATGGCGGCAATGGCCTGTTGCAGCTTGGCTAAACTGGCGCCTGATCCGCCGTACTGCTGCGGTACGGCAAGGCTTAAAAACCCGCGTCGGCGCAGAACGTCAATATTGCGATGGGGAAAATCGCCGCTGGCATCATGGCTGGCCGCCTCCTCCGTCATCAGATGGCGGATCTCCGCGAGCTGCCGCCCCCAGTCATCGCTGGGGTGAGGCCTCATGATGCGCGCTCCGCCACGGCGCGCAGCGCGGCTTTTTCGCGGGTAATTGGCAGCAGCGCTTTGCCATACTCCTGCGCATCGTTCAGCGGGTCGAATCCGCGGATCAGGAAGTTACGTACGCCGAGGTCGTAGTAGTCGAGCAGCGCATCGGCAACCTGTTCCGGCGTGCCGACCAGCGCGGTGGAATTGTGGCCGCCGCCCACCAGCTGCGCGATGCCGGTCCACAGGCGTTTATCCACCACCTTACCCTGCGCCGCCGTGGCCCGCAGACGCTGCGCGCCAACGCTATCGGGCTTGGCTTTAAAGCCCCCCTCACTCTGCGCCGCCCGCTCGGTGGCGACATGCAGAATATGCTCGGCCTTCTCCCAGGCTTCCGCTTCGCTATCGGCGATAATCGGCCGAAACGACACGCTGAAACCGATCTCGCGCTGATGTTTTGCCGCTTCCGCCCGTACCCGCTGGATAGTTTCCGCCGTTTGCGCCAGCGACTCCCCCCATAGCGCGAAGACGTTAGCGTGTTTACCGGCCACCGTAATCGCCGCTTCCGATGAACCGCCGAAATAGAGGGGAATATGCGGTTTCTGCAGCGGGCGAATGGCTGACCAGGCCTGTTGCGCCTGATAAAAATCATTGTCGATGTCCACCGGCTGTTCGGCGGTCCAGACCTGGCGGATGGTCTCGAGGAAGGCGTCGGTGCGCGCATAGCGCTGGTCGTGGTCGAGATAATCGCCGTCACGGCGCTGCTCGGCGTCATTGCCGCCGCTGATGATATGTACCGCCAGCCGGCCGCCAAGCAGATGTTCAAGGGTGGCGAATTTACGCGCGGCGAGAGTTGGCGAGACAAAACCGGGACGGTGCGCCAGCAGGAAAGCTATCTTTTGCGTCGACAACCCCGCCAGCGCGGTCACCAAAAAGCCGTCAGGTTGATCGGACCAGTGCCCCACCAGCAGGCGGTCAAACCCCGCGGCTTCATGTGTTTGCGCGAAGCGCACAATATAATCACGGTCAAAAATCGGCCCTACCGGGGCGATGGTTTCCGACGACAGGCGGTGGCCGATCATGCCGAGAAACTGAATGCTCATACAGAACTCCTGGTAGTAAGGTAATGAATGGGCCGCGGCGGCGGCGCGTTTTCATTACCCTATACACAGGCCCTTAATGAGCAAAATGCATTTTTATCATAACTTAATATGCAAGATAAGCATTTATAAAAATAACATATACGTATCAGTCAGATGCATTAAGTTGCTGGACCACTTTTCCGGCGAAAAAAGTCAGCGGCTGGCTGAGATTAGCCAGATTCTGTGCCTGTACCAGCCACAGATGCACTTGCGGCTGAAAATCCGCGAGCGCAAGCGTGGACACTTCATCGCGCCACGGGCTGGCGGCCAGCGCGGCGCGAGGCACCAGGCCAAGCCCCAGCCCCTGCGCCACCAGGCTGATTTGCAACTGGGCGCCGGCGGTCTCGACGTTCAGCGCCAGCCGCAGCCCCTGCGAGTGCAGTTCGCGGATTAGCCCGGCCCGCAGGCCGCAGCCGTCGGGATTGAGTATCCAGCCTCGCTGCGCACAGTCGCGCAGCGCTTCGGCGTGCAGTCGCCAGCTTTTCGCCGCGATGACCACGATATCCAGCGGGCACAGCAGTCTCCCGCTGTAGCCGTCAGCAAAGCGCTGCTGTTGTGGTCCCATCGCCAGCACGCCATCCAGTTCGACGCTCTCCAGCCGTTTTTGCAGCAGCCCGCTCCAGCCGCAGGTCACCTGCGGCTCAAGGGCCGGGAACTGCTGGCGTAGCGCGCTCAGCGCCGGCTGGAGGGCGATTTCCGCCACGCTCTGCGGCACGCCGAGACGCAGAACGCCCTGCGGCTCCGCCTCCGGGTCAAGCAGACCGTACAGCTTTTTGGTTTCCCGCTTGATGCTCAGGCACTGCTCATACACCCGATGTCCGGCGGCGGTGAGCGTCAGGGGCCGGGTCTGGCGCTCCAGCAGCGTCACATTGAGGGTTTGCTCCAGACGCTGGAGCCGACGGGTAATCGCCGATTGGGTAATGCCAAGGTATTCCGCCGCCTGATTCAGAGAGGAAAACTGCACGGTAGCCAGCAGAGCATCAATGTCATCGATACGCATACAATCCTTAATGTGATTTTTGCATATTAATATATGCGGAAATTGCATTTTAATTATATTAACGCCTTTGCTAGCGTAATGACCAGTCCCGACCACAGGAAATCCCCATGACCGCACCGCGAGTGGAAAAATTACGCCAGTTCATTCAAGACCTTGATGCCCTGCATCGCCAGTTTACCGATGAGGCCACCCTGCTCGACGCCGTCGCCGTGCGCCTGGCTTCGCTGGTGCAAAAAGATGACTGGTTGCCGGAAGAGTACACCCTGCCGCATCCCCACCACTATCAGCAGTATTTGCTGCATGTCGATTCCGGCCAACGCTTTTCGATTGTCAGCTTCGTCTGGGGACCGGGGCAATCGACGCCGATCCACGACCATCGGGTATGGGGGGCCATCGGTATGTTGCGCGGCGCGGAGGAGAATCAGCGCTATCGACTCGACGAACGCGGTTTACCGATCGCCAATGGTCCTGCTGAACGGCTTTCTGCCGGCAAAGTAGAAAAAGTCTCTTCCCGCGATGGCGATATTCATCGGGTGAGTAACGCGCTCGCGGACCACGTCTCAATCAGTATTCACATCTATGGCGCTAACATCGGCGGCGTCAGGCGTGCGGTTTATAGCGCGGATGGGATCGCCAAACCTTTCGTCTCCGGTTACTCCAACCGTCACTTGCCCAATATCTGGGATCTCTCAAAGGATAATTCATATGCCTGATTACAATTACCGCCAGCCAGCCGAGGTGCGCCAGGCGCTGATCGATGGCGCGGAAGTGGCGCTCATCGATGTTCGCGAAGAGGCCGCATTTGCCACTAACCATCCGCTATTTGCCGCTAATTTGCCGCTGAGCAAGCTGGAGCTGGAGATTTTTCGCCGCGTACCGCGCCTGACGACGCCGATTACCCTCTACGACAATGGCGAAGGTCTCGTGGAGCAGGCCGTTAAGCGGCTGCAACGCTGGGGCTATCAGGATGTTGCGCTACTGGCAGGCGGCCTGACGGGCTGGCAGCGTAGCGGCGGCGAGCTTTTTCAGGACGTTAACTCACCGAGCAAAGCGTTCGGCGAGCTGGTAGAGAGCGAGCGCCAGACGCCCTCGTTGAGCGCCGAGGAAGTGAAGGCGCTAATCGAGGGTCCACAGCCGGTCGTGGTGGTCGATGCGCGTCGTTTTGATGAATATCAAACGATGAATATTCCCGGCAGCATCAGCGTGCCCGGCGGCGAGCTGGCGTTACGCATCGAAGGCCTGCTGCCATCGCAGCAAACGCCGGTTATCGTTAATTGCGCCGGCCGTACCCGCAGCATTATCGGCAGCCAATCGCTACGTAATGCCGGTTTAGCCAATCCGGTTTACGCGCTGCGCAACGGCACCATCGGCTGGACCTTAGCCGGACTGGAGCTCGAGCACGGCCAGCAGCGGCGCTACGACGCCGATTTCCGCGCCTCAGCGCAACGCGTGGCTGCAGTGACGCAGTTGGCCGAGCGCGCTGGCGTGGCCTTCATTGATGCCCCTACTTTAGCCCGCTGGCAACAGCAGCCGAGCCGCACCACCTATCTGTTTGATGTTCGCAGCCCCGAGGAGTATGCCGCAGGCCATCTGCCGCACAGCGTGAATGCCCCCGGCGGCCAGCTGGTGCAGGAAACCGATCATTACGCCAGCGTACGCGGAGCGCGGATTGTGCTGGTCGCCGATGATGAGATACGCGCGCCGATCGCGGCGTCCTGGCTGGCGCAAATGGGCTGGGAAGTGGCGGTATTACGCGATGTCCGCGTGGAGCAATTGAGCGAACGCGGCGTTCCGCCCGCCAGCGTTCCGCCTGCGCCGGTGGTTGAGGAGATAACCCCAGCGCAGTTAGCGGAACAATTGCGCGAACCCGGCACCGTGGTACTGGATTTCACCACTAGCGCTAACTATGTCGCACGGCATATCCCCGGCGCCTGGTGGCTGGTGCGTTCGCAGCTGCGTCAGGCGCTGGAAGTCATTCCTCCCGCCGAACGTTACGTTGTCACCTGCGGCAGCAGTCTGCTGGCCCGCTACGCCGCGCCTGAAGTCGCGGCATTGACCGGTAAGCCGATACAGCTGTTAAGCGGCGGGACGCTGGCGTGGATTAATGCCGGGCTGGCGCTGGAACAGGGCGAGACGCATCTGGCGACAGCACGCAGCGATCGCTACCGACGGCCATATGAAGGAACCGATAACACCGCAGAGGCGATGCAGGCTTATCTCGACTGGGAGTATGGCCTCGTGGAACAGCTAGCGCGCGATGGTACCCACGGCTTTAAGGTGTTGTAGGTTAAAAACCCGGTGGCGACACGGCCACCGGGAATAACTTACCTTTATTGTGAATTAAATTTCCGGAGTGGTTTTAAAACCAACCAGCATCAGGATCGGCTGCTTCTGCGCCGATGCGGCGTCAAACTGATAGTGGTTACCCTGACGATCGCCGCCGATGTACCAGGAGATCTCGGTTTTCCCTTCCGCCAGCGCTTTACGTACCGCTTTATCGATATCCACCATCCGATACTCACGAGATGAATTGAGATACAGTTGAGCATCTGAATTGTAGCTGCAGGTCGGGCGATGCTTCCAGGTTACGCTCGCCGCGCTCCAGTCATTACTGGCCGGATAGAAGAAGATCTGGTCCGCGCCGTTAGTTTCAACCTTACCGCCGTACAGACGCAGGCGATATTTAAACAGCGACGCATCCTGATCTTTCGGCAGCGCCGGGATTTTAAACTTCACCAGGGTGAGGGTTTCCGGGTTGCTGGTGCGGCCGCCGTTCTTCCAGTTATCGGAAATTTGCAGCGCTTCGGGCGCGCCGAAGTTCACATTCGGCTGCGCGCTCTCAACCACCGCGTTGTCTTCCGCCAACGAGAAGCTATATGGCACGTTGGTACCGCAATCCATACCTTCATTCATACAGTGTTCGGTCATGAAGTGCGCGCCCTCTACCGTCCAGCCGTTCATGAAATCAGCATGGGCGGTATAGATGCTGCCCCACTTCTCTTCACGTTTATCGTCCTTCATGACCGGGTCCATCGACAGCTCAATTTTCGCCGTGTCCAGAGACGTAATCTGCGGCAGTACGTAGGCGATATTCATATTGACCGTCGGGATTTTTACCGGATAGTCGGCCGGGCAGGCGCCGTTGACATCATAAGCAGCGTTGCTGTGGTCATGGCTCGGTTTCAGGTTGACGCCATCCCAGCAGTTGGGGAACTGAATACCGATATTAAACTGCACCGCATCTCCCGCTTTACGCAGGCCGCAAACCTCACCGGCCTTGTTGCTATAGCCTTTACCGTTGGCGCACAGGAAGGTAATCCGCGAGCTTGGGGCGGAACCGTGGTGGTCGCCAGCCAGCAGCTCCAGCCCCGACGGGAAAGGATGTAGCGGATAGCGATCGACTTTCGTCGCCTGATAATAGGTTTTCTGATAAGCCGGAGTAACTATCTGTCCATCCGGTAACTTCATCGACGGCGCCCAATAGGCAGAACTGTCGGCCTTGTTATCACAGGTGGTTTCCGGCTGTGCGCGCAGGGTTTGATAGGTAGAAACGGCATCGGTGTGGGTATTGCCGAAGAAATCATGCCACATCGCCTGGTTTGGCATACCGAACATCATAATCGCGTCGTCGCCAAGGGTGTGGCTGTAGCCGCATACCGCCTGGGCTTGCGGTCCTGCATGGGCGGAAAAAGCGCTGGCGGCCAGCAGCGGAGTCAGGGCCAGTACAACTGAGTTAGCTTTCATTTTACGATCCTCCTTGTTTGAAGGACCGTAGAGATAGCAAGCGTGCGCCGATGTTACACATCAGCAAACATCATTTTATCTCATTCGCGCATAATCCATGAGTACTGGAAGGTTTTGGCCGCCGGAAAATGGGTGCGCCGACGGTACGAGCCTAGCGCCTGCGGCGTGCAGTAGGTACAGCTCCCCAGCCATTCGGT
Source organism: Klebsiella sp. 141162 (assembly GCF_050600755.1). Taxonomy (NCBI): domain Bacteria; kingdom Pseudomonadati; phylum Pseudomonadota; class Gammaproteobacteria; order Enterobacterales; family Enterobacteriaceae; genus Klebsiella; species Klebsiella sp. 141162. The sequence continues at coordinate 88,496 of NZ_JAQIRI010000005.1, forward strand.
ATTTTCCGCCGCCACCCCGGCCTGTTGCAGCACCCGTTGCGCCAGCGCGCGGAGATCGAACCACAGATTATCGCTACCGCTAGCCCGCGCTTGCCCCGCTTCTGGCGGAGCGAGGCGCTGATGAAACAGCTCGTCGCTGTAGCGTCGTACCAACTCGCCCGCCGGCATGGTCAACAGCGTTTGATAAAACTCGGCCGAAACCTCATAGCAGCAGGCGTGAATATGCGGCCCGCAGACCACCACTATCTCTTCTGGCGCCACCTGATGCTGGTGAAACAGCGCCAGGCTGTTTTCAATAATGCCGCTCGCCGCTCCGCGCCAGCCAGCATGCACGCTGCAAACATAGCGCCCATCCCGCGAGGCCATCAATAACGGTAAACAGTCGGCGGTAACGACGCCGACCTTTTGCCCACGCAGGGCCGTAAACACCGCATCGGCGTGCGGCCGCTCTGCCTGCGGCCCCTGATAGTGATGAACCACATTGCCGTGCACCAGCTTCACCGGCGCCATTTCGCTGTACGGAAAGGCGGCGGTTTCGTGCACATCAAGAAAAGCGTAGCGAATACCGGGGATATCACTTAATAAGCGGGATGGATAAGACATAACGGCGCGTAAATAAATTGGTGGTGGATTTACCGTAGGCCAAAGCCCATCGATACGCAAGATGTGGATGCTTTGTTCCCGGCGGGACCTCAAGCTCGCTGCCGGCCATAACAAGGTGGGAACGCAGTAATTATTTGCACCCGGCACCGCTATATAATTTAATATACATCGATTATTCTTATCCAACCGGGTCAATCCATGTCACCACACCGTTTACTTTTGGCGCTGACGTTGTGCTGCGCCAGCCTGTTCACCAGCCAGGCTTTTGCCGAGCGCACCGTCACCGACCAGCTGGGCCGCCAGGTTACGCTGCCGGATCACATCACCCGCGCGGTTGTCCTGCAGCACCAGACGCTTAATCTCCTGGTCCAGTTGAATGCCGCCGACGATATCGTTGGCGTGTTAAGCAGCTGGAAAAAACAGCTCGGGCCGCAGTTTGTCCGCTTTATGCCCACTATTGAAAAGCTGCCGACGCCGGGCGATTTAACTCAGGTCAATATCGAAAGCCTGCTGGCGCTGCATCCGCAGGTGGTGTTCGTCGCTAACTACGCGCCGCAGGCGATGATCCAGCAGATCCAAAACGCCGGAGTTCCGGTCGTCGCGATATCCCTGCGTCAGGACGCGGCGGGTGAGAAAAACAAAATGAACCCGACGATGGCCGATGAAGAACAGGCCTATAACGACGGGCTGAAACAGGGGATCCGCCTGATTGGCGAAGTGGTCGAACGCCAAAGCCAGGCCGAAGCGCTGATTGATTACACCTTCGCGGCGCGGGCAGAAGCTAACGCCCCGGTCGCCGCTATCCCTGACAGCCAGCGGGTGCGCGTGTACATGGCCAACCCTGATCTCAACACCTACGGTTCCGGCAAATATACCGGGCTGATGATGAAGCATGCTGGAGCGCTAAACGTCGCCGCCGCCACGGTCAAGGGCGCACGCCAGGTCTCGCTGGAACAGATTCTGCAATGGAACCCTGAGGTTATCTTCGTCCAGGACCGCTATCCGCAGGTGGTCAAACAGATTGAAAACGACCCGCAATGGCAAGCGATAGACGCGGTGAAAAACCACCGCGTATGGCTGATGCCGGAATACGCCAAGGCCTGGGGCTATCCGATGCCGGAGGCGTTGGCTATAGGCGAACTGTGGATGGCGAAAAAGCTCTATCCTTCCCGCTACCGGAACGTCGATGTCGATGCCAAAGCGCAGGATTACTATCAACGCTTCTACCGCGTGAAATGGACGCCGAATGCGCAGTAACCTTCACTGGGCGCTGCTGCACGGCGGGCTGGCGGCGGCGACGCTATTTATCGCTATCGCCTCACTATGCCTGGGGCAATACCACCTCGGCCTGAACGAGGTCTTTCATGAGCTCACCCATGGCGCGCCCGGCAGCGGCGTCGCCGGGCAGATCGTCTGGTCAGTCAGACTTCCCAGGGTAGCGATGGCGCTGCTGGCCGGCGGCTCGCTGGGGCTATGCGGCGCGACGCTACAGGGCGTATTCCATAACCCGCTGGTCGACCCGCATATCATCGGGGTAACCTCCGGCTCCGCCTTCGGCGGGACGCTTGCTATCCTGCTGGGCTTCGACATCGTATCGATGATGGGTTGCACCTTCTTCTTCGGCCTCGCCGCGCTCGCGCTGGTTTATCTCATCGCCACGCTGCAGGGGCGTGAAAACACGCTGGCGCTGATCCTTTCCGGCATTATTCTCAGCGGTTTCTTTGCCGCGCTGGTCAGCCTGATGCAGTACCTTGCCGATACGGAAGAAACCCTGCCGAATATCGTTTTCTGGCTGCTCGGCAGCTTTGCCACCGCCAACTGGCATAAAGTGCTGTCCATGGCGCTGCCGGTCGCCGTCGCCGCCGTTATCCTGCTAAAGCTGCGCTGGCGTATCAACCTGCTGGCGCTGGAGGATAAAGATGCGCGCGGTCTTGGCGTTTCGGTGGTCAAGTTGCGCCGCGGAGTGTTGGTCTGCTGCGCGGTGCTGGTCGCCGCCCAGGTCGCGGTCAGCGGCAGCATCGCCTGGGTCGGGCTGGTTATTCCGCATCTGGCGCGACTGCTGGTCGGCGCCGATCACCGCCGCCTGCTGCCAACAGCATTCTGGCTCGGCGGCGCGTTTATGGTGGTGGTGGACGACCTGGCGCGCACGTTAACCCAGGCGGAGATTCCGATTGGCATTATTACCGCCCTGCTCGGCGCACCGCTGTTTACCCTTTTACTGATTCAGTCCCAACGCCGCGGTGTGGCCCAATGAACATTTCATTATCACTGAACGCCCTGCGCTACGGCCATCGTCAGCCGCTCTTCGCCCCACTGTCCATGCAGTGCCGTCACGGGGAAATCTGGGCGATACTGGGCGCCAACGGTCGCGGCAAAAGTACGCTACTGGATACCCTTACCGGCGTCCTGCCGCCGCTCGGCGGGCAGTTTAACGTAGAAGGCGGCATCGCCATCGTGCCGCAATCGTTCCGCCCGGCGTTTGGCTGGCGGGTACGGGATGTGGTGCTGATGGGCCGCGCGCGACTCGTCGATCTGTTCGCGCAGCCGGGGCCGGAAGATGAGCGGGAGGTTCAACAGGCGCTGGCGCTGCTGGGGATCGCCGCATTGGCCAATCAGGTGTTTCGCGCTCTGTCCGGCGGCCAGCAGCAGTTGGTGCTCATTGCCCGCGCGCTGGTCGGCGCCAGTCAAAATATTCTGTTAGACGAACCCTGTTCGGCGCTGGATCTGGCTAATCAACAGGTTGTATTACAGCTGATTAGCAATCTTGCTCATCGACAGAGGCGCACCGTGGTATTCACCACCCATGACCCGACTCATGCTCTGCAGATAGCCAGCCACACCCTGCTGCTGTTGCCCGGCGGCGAATGGCTGGCGGGAGAGTCGTTCGCGGTACTCAGCGAAGCGAACCTGCAGCGTGCCTACGGCCTGCCGGTTCACAAAATCGACCATCCCGGTAGCGCAGTGCCGTTACTGGCGCCGCAGTTTACGATCCATCGCTAACGGTCAAAAATCCTGCCGCGCGCAGAAAATTCTGCCCTTCCTCAGCGGTGATAAAGCGCCGTAGCTGCCGCGCGGCGGCGCTCTCCTCAATTTCCGCCAGCTGATATTCGCAGCGAATATTCCACGGCTCGGGAATGAGTAATGTGCGAAACTGCGCGCTCTCCGTCATCTGAACCGCATAGTGGGCGTAGCCGATAAACAGATCGGCAAAGTCTTCGCCAATTAGCCATGCCCCTGCGGTAGCGCCCGACGGTACAGTCAGCGACGCCCGACCGCCGACCAGCTGCTGCGCCCGGGCCATCAACGTCCGTCCGAGGCCCGGATAGCTGGCCTCAAGACGGGCAAAAAGCTGCCAGGTGTAATCGCCGGAAGGATCGCAGCCCGGCGTCGAGGTCGCCAGCCGCAGTCGCCCGTCGCGAAGTAACGCCAGCCAGTCAGCGCGATCGGTGTCAGGCGCGCGGCGCGCAGTCAGCATCAGCCGGTTGGCGGCAAACGAACAGCAGTTTATCGCAAGCCCGGCCTGCAGCAGCGCCTGAGGGTGTTCGGTATTCGCACTGGCGAACAGCGAGCAGCGTTCGCCGCCTTCAATGCGTTCGCGCAGCAGACCAGCCGGGCCGAACTGCGCCTCGACCAGAATGCCGCTAAGCTGCTGAAATCGCGCCAGCAGCGGGAGGAAAGCGCTTTTCAGGCTTCCCGCCGCCAGCAGGGTCAATGAAGTGGTCATCACAACAATCGCTATAAAGATGAAGATATAGCGCTAGGGTAACGCCTTTTTTGCTGATTCAGTAGCGAATTTCCGCCCGTTCGCGCAGCTGTTCCGGCGTCGCCACCGGCAGTTGGAAGAACTCGAGATAGGCCGGGATCATCTCGAACAGCATATCGGTACCGCGCTGAATCGGGCACCCCAGCGCCTGCGCCGCCCGCAGTAGCGGAGTATATTCAACGCTCATCACCACCTCGCCGACCCAGGTACGCGGCGACAGGCGCGAAACATCCAGCGGTAGCGGATCAGCCGCTTTCATGCCCAGCGGCGTGGCGTTGACCACCAGATCCTGCGCGGCGGGATCGCACTGCATCAGAACGATCTCCAGACGCGGATAGTGCTGATGCAGCCGCTGCGCCAGCGCCTCGGCGGCGGCGACACAGGTGTCGAACAGCGTCAAGGTACTGACCCCGGCGGCCGCCAGCGATGCGGCAATCGCCGAGCCGACGCCGCCGCAGCCGAACACCTGCGCCCTCGCCCCTTGTGGTTGAAAGCCTTTGCGCGTAATCCCCAGCACAAAGCCTGCACCATCGAACATATCGCCGAGCAGGCTGCCGTCGGCTTCGCGGCGGATGGCGTTGCAGGCGCCGGCGATTGCCGCCGTCGGGCTCAGTTGGTCTACCAGCCCGCAGGTAGCCATTTTATGCGGCATGGTGACCAGCGCGCCGACGATGTTAGTCATGGAAAACAGCGCTGGCACCAGCGCCGCGTAATCCTCCGGCTTCACCCCCATCGGCACCACTTTGACGTCCGCCTCGCAATGGGCCAGCCATGGGTTATAAATCATCGGCGCTTTAAAACTGGCGGTCGGATAACCAAGATGCGCTATCAGCCGCGTATGACCACTAATGATCATGCCCTACTCCTGTTGTTACTGCGAAAGTTCGATGCGTTTGACATCGCCAAGAATAAACAGATAGGCCACTACGCCAAGCAGCGCCGCGCCGCCGATATAGACCAGCGCGTAGAAAAAACTACCGGAAGCGGCAACGATAAAACCGATAATCAGCGGCGTGAGGATCCCCGCCAGATTGGTGCAGAAATTAAAGATACCGGCGGTTATCCCGCCCATCCCCTGCGGCGCGATATCGGAGATTAGCGTCCAGCCAAGGCCAACCATACCCTGACCGAAAAAGGCAAAAGACATCATCAGGATCACCGCCAGGTCGCTCGGCAGCCAGTTGGCGGAAATAATGCTGCTGGCCATCATCAGCCCGACGACGATAGGCAGCTTACGCGCCAGATTGGCCGAACCGGTGGCTTTCAACAGCTTGTCGGAGAGCCAGCCGCCAAACAGCACGCCACCCGCTGCGGCGAGAAACGGCAAGATGGCGAAGAAGCCTACTTTCAACCACGCCATGTGGCGCTCGGTCGCCAGGTACGTTGGAAACCAGGTCAGAAAGAAGACCAGCACGGTATTACCGGCGAATTGACCGACGCTGGCACCAATCACCTGTCGTTTTGCCACCAGCTGGCGCACCAGCGGCCAGCTAAAAGCGTTTTGCTGCTGCTGCGCGCTAGCCAGTCCGCCGCCGCGAAGAATATGTTCGCGTTCACTGTCGCTCAGGCGGCTGTCCTGATGGGGTTCGCGGTAGCAACGCCACCAGACCAGCGCGAACAGGATGCCGACAACCCCGACGCTGATAAACAGCGCACGCCAGCCGAAGCTGCCCATAATCCAGAACAGCAGCGGCGAGAAACAGGCCAGCCCGAGATATTCGCCGACGGTGTAGACCGCCGTGGCCTTCGCGCGCTCCTGCTGCGGAAACCAGGTACTCACTACCCTGCTGTTAACCGGAAAACAGGGCGCTTCACTGACGCCAAGCCCAAAACGACACAGCAACAGCGTTTTCAAGCCAATTGCCATACCGTGAAATAAAGTGAACAGCGACCACAGCGCCAGGGAGAGAAAATAGGTCACCTTATTGCCGAAACGATCGAGGAAAATACCGCCGGGAATTTGCGCCAGCGCATAGGTCCAGGCAAAGGCCGAAAAAACAATTCCCATAATAGCGGCATCAATGCCAAGCTCGGCGGTCAGTCTCGGCGCAGCGATACCGAGCACCGTGCGGTCGAGATAGTTAATCATCGTACCGACGGCCAGCAGCGCCAGGATCCCGATACGCCGCCGGGAGCGAGGCGCGGTGGTCGCAGTATCCGCCGCCGTCGCCTGGTTATGGCTATAAGAATTCATAGTCGTTTCCTGTCTTGAGTACAGATGAATGTTGTTATTGTGTTTGCGATGTTGTGTTGTGAACCATTTGCTACGTTTAACTGTACTGCATGGCCGAAAGGCGGACGGCGGCATTTACCGCGCCGTACTGGGCGTAACCGTCACGCCGTTCGGTCAATTCGAAGAAGAAGCGCCCCGCCACAAATGGACGGGTATAAAGATGCAGGAATTCGCCGCCGCGGGCGTCACGGTCGTAGAGAATTTGCAGGCGCTGCAATGTCTCTACCTGCGGCTCTTCGCCAAAGCGCGCCAGCAGATCCTCATAGTAATTCGCCGGGATAGGCAGCGCGTTCAGCGCAGCCTGCGGCAGACTTTCGAGCGTTACGGGTAAATCGCGACAGGCAAAAGCGGCGTGCTGCAGCCCGGCCCCCTGATAACAGGCGACCGAACGCGCAATCTGCGTGGCTCGGCTTTGCGATATATTCAGCGCCAGACGAATATCGCCCTGCGGGCTACGAACCGCCAGGCTGCGCACCAGTCCATACGGGTCAGGCAACGTCTGTTCATGTTCGAGACTGAAGCCGAAAACCGTACGGAAAAAGATAATCCAGTTGTCGCGGCTCTCGGCCTCCATGCCTAACGCGAGATGGTCAATACCGCGGTAGTCGTCGCGCGGCGCCGCTGCCTGTAAATGAAAATCGCGGGCGTAGATATCGTCACCGGCTTCGACCAGGTAGATCAGGCTGCCATCCGGAGCGCAAACCGCCGGGATCGAACTCTCATTTGGCCCCGCATCCCCCTGCCAGGTGGCATAACCGTAGGCGCGGGCGCGTTCCACCACCGGCGCGCTGCGGCTTACCCGTAGCGCCATCGCGCACAATGAGACGCCGTGGCGCTGATGAAAATGGTCGGCCCAGCTGTGCGGCTGCGCATTAACAATCACCCGCGCCTCGCCATTGCGCCAGAGCGCAACCTGCTTGGAACGATGCTTGCCCTGAAGCTTAAAGCCCAGTTGCGTCAGGCGCTGGCCTAGCGCGGTAGACTCCGCCGGACTGGCGGCGAACTCGATAAACTCCAGACCGTCATAGTGCGGTAGCGCAGGTGGCGAAAATAACGCCGCGTCGCTATCCGCAAGCTGCCGACGAGTCTGCTCTTCGAGCCACAGCAATGAACGGTAGCCATCTTTTGCCGTGGCGCCGTTGGGTGAGGCGCGAAAGCCGTCATTGAAAATCTCCAGCGACCAGGGTCCGCGGTAGCCGCAGCGGGTCAGTTCACAGGCGAATTCCACCAGCGGCAGTTGCCCCTGGCCCGGGAAGCAGCGGAAATGACGGCTCCATTCAAGGACATCCATCTTCATCATCGGCGCGTCAGCCAACTGCAGGAAGGTGATTTTCTCAACCGGCACCGCGGCAAGGCCTTGTAGATCATCCCCGAGCGACAGAATATGGAAGCTATCAAGCACAATGCCCATCGCCGGGCTGTTCACCCGCTGCACCCGTTCCCATGCCTGACGCCAGCGGTTGACGTGGGTTCCCCACGCCAGCGCCTCGTAGCCGATGATAATCCCCTCCTGCTCGGCGAGCTCAGCCAGCGCGCGCAGGTCGGCGACCTGCAGTTCGATATCGGCAGAACAGTCCGGCTGAACGTTGCTACAGAGCAGCATGGTGTTGCAGCCTAATTCATGCATCAGGGCGAATTTCCGCTTCGCCCGCTGCAGGTTAGCGGCAAACTGCGCGCGGCTGGCGCCCTCGAAATCACGAAAGGGTTGAAAAAGCGTGATTTTTAGCCCTAATTCAGCGGCAAGGTTGCGAATATCGCGCGGCGTGCCCGTATAATAGAGCAGATCGTTTTCAAAGATTTCAACGCCCTGATAACCGGCCGCGGCAATAGCGTGCAGCTTTTCAGGTAAAGTACCGGATATCGAAACGGTAGCGATGGAACGCAACATAAGAGTCCTCGGGTCATCATTCGACATGAGCACTGACTATGTATCATTTGGTTCACAGGCGCCAGATTTGGTTGCTGAATTGTGATCATTATGTGTATTTTTTGTCTCCACAGAAAAAGGAGTCGTTATGTCCCTCGTTGCTCATGATGAAGCACAATCCCTGAAAGAGCGCATCTTCGCCGCCGCCATTACCGTGTTCGCCGAATATGGCCTTCCCGGCGCGCGTATGGAGCAGATCGCCATCGAGGCGCAAACTACCAAGCGTATGGTGGTTTACTACTTCAAGAGCAAAGAGCAGCTGTACCAGGCGGTACTGCAACATGTGTATGCGCAGATCCGTGAAACGGAACAACAGCTGGGGCTGGAGCATCTGCCGCCGGTAGAGGCGCTGGCGCAACTGGTGAAATGGAGCGTGCGCTATCACGCCACGCATGCCGACTATATGCGGGTTATCTGCATGGAAAACATGCAGCGCGGGAAGTGGCTCAAGGGTTCAGAGGAGCTGAAGCCGCTGAACCGTACCGCGTTGTCGATAATCGAGGATATTTTACAACGCGGCCAGCAACAGGGGATTTTCCAGGCCGGTCTGCAGGCGCGCGACGTGCACCGACTGATTAGCAGCTTCAGCTTCTATCAGGTATCGAATTTTTATACCTTCAGTAGCCTGTACCTCGACGATCCGCTGCCTGAAATCGACGACGAAGCAATGGTTTCACACCACTGCGAGATTGCGGTGAAAGCGGTGATTCGGTTCGTTATCTCTTAAGCATTACTTATGTCGGGGCGCGGCGATTAGTGCCCCGATAACGCATGAATCACCCTTTCCATCGCCTCGCGGGTTAGCGCGGAACGTTCAATTTTGCTATTTGCTAGCGCGGTGCGTACGACACCGGCAATAACAATATGTTTTGGCTGCTGGCCAAGATCGCGCATTTCCAATACCACCTTACCCACTACGCGGCACATTTCCTGATAGAGCTCGTCGTCTTTCGCTTTATTTCCCATTATTAAGACTCTTAAATTATCATTATCAATCAATTCATTATTGATACGATTTTATAATAAAGCAAACTGCGCTATTTTTTTCGTTCAATGAGGCGTTTTACTGCCTTTAATCGGTTAGTAAATATGATAAAACGCCGTTTAATCTGATCCGCTGCGGCAAAAGTGTGTTGCAGGTTCGCGAGCAAATCGTGTGAATTTTGTTACATTAATCACACTAAAAATGAAACGCCGTTTTTATTTTCCTTTTTGGTTTCGGCAGCGTATAATGCGCCTCGATTCTTTCTTGAATGGTTTCAGCGCATTGGACTGCACAAAAAAACGTACAAAACATTGCCACTTTTCATGGGCTGAACCGCCAGCACACATTCTTCTGCACGCTCTTTTGTTGTCACCTATCCTTAGAGCGTGGCATTGCAACTTTCGTAACACAGGTTTGACTCCGCGGCAGTGCGCCCCCGGAGCGAGATTTCCATATCCTTCACAACTTAAAGACTAAGACTGTCATGAAAAAGACCAAAATTGTTTGCACCATCGGTCCGAAAACCGAATCCGAAGAGATGTTGACCAAAATGCTGGACGCGGGCATGAACGTCATGCGTCTGAACTTCTCTCACGGCGACTATGCGGAACACGGTCAGCGCATCCAGAACCTGCGCAATGTGATGAACAAAACCGGTAAGAAAGCCGCAATCCTGCTGGATACCAAAGGGCCGGAAATCCGCACCATTAAGCTGGAAGGCGGCAACGACGTCTCCCTGAAAGCGGGCCAGACCTTTACCTTTACCACTGACAAGTCCGTGGTCGGCAACAATGAAATCGTTGCGGTGACCTACGAAGGCTTCACCACCGACCTGAGCGTCGGCAACACCGTGCTGGTCGACGATGGTCTGATCGGCATGGAAGTGACCGCTATCGAAGGTAACAAAGTTATCTGTAAAGTGCTGAACAACGGCGACCTCGGCGAGAACAAAGGCGTTAACCTGCCGGGCGTTTCCATCGCTCTGCCGGCGCTGGCTGACAAAGACAAGCAGGACCTGATCTTCGGTTGTGAGCAAGGCGTTGATTTCGTTGCGGCTTCCTTTATCCGTAAACGTTCTGACGTCGTTGAAATCCGCGAGCACCTGAAGGCGCACGGCGGCGAAAACATCCAGATCATCTCCAAAATCGAAAACCAGGAAGGTCTGAACAACTTCGACGAAATCCTCGAAGCTTCTGACGGCATCATGGTTGCTCGCGGCGATATGGGCGTTGAAATCCCGGTTGAAGAAGTTATCTTCGCGCAGAAGATGATCATCGAAAAATGTATCCGCGCGCGCAAAGTCGTTATCACCGCGACCCAGATGCTGGATTCCATGATCAAAAACCCGCGCCCGACCCGCGCTGAAGCAGGCGACGTCGCTAACGCCATCCTCGACGGCACCGATGCCGTTATGCTGTCCGGCGAATCCGCGAAAGGTAAATACCCGCTGGAAGCCGTTACCATTATGGCGACCATCTGCGAGCGTACCGACCGCGTGATGACCAGCCGTCTTGATTACAACAACGACAACCGTAAACTGCGCATTACCGAAGCGGTTTGCCGCGGCGCTGTTGAAACCGCTGAGAAACTGGAAGCGCCGCTGATCGTCGTCGCCACCCAGGGCGGTAAATCTGCGCGCGCAGTGCGTAAATACTTCCCGGACGCCACTATCCTTGCGTTGACCACCAACGAAACCACCGCTCGTCAGTTAGTTCTCAGCAAAGGCGTGGTACCGCAACTGGTGAAAGAGATCGCCTCTACTGATGATTTCTACCACCTGGGTAAAGAGCTGGCGCTGCAGAGCGGCCTGGCGCGTAAAGGCGACGTGGTTGTGATGGTTTCCGGCGCGCTGGTTCCAAGCGGCACCACTAACACAGCCTCCGTGCACGTGCTGTAATAATTTACAGGTTATTTTATCTTTTTTTAAAGCGTCCCTCTGGGGCGCTTTTTTTTATTCATTCCCTAGCTGTTCTTAATAAAAATGCAAATCGGATTTTACTATTTAATAAGAGATTATCTAAGATGAATCCGATGGAAGCCTTCTGTTTTCACAGCGCTTTTTAAACCAGATCGACGAATTCGATGCTTCTTTGAGCGAACGATCAAAAATAAGTGCATTCGGATAAAAAAAATATTCTCATCCCAAAAAAGTTTGTGTAATACTTGTAACGCTACATGGAGATTAACTCAATCTAGAGGGTATTAATAATGAATCGTACTAAACTGGTACTGGGCGCGGTAATCCTGGGTTCTACTCTGCTGGCTGGTTGCTCCAGCAATGCTAAAATCGATCAGCTGTCTTCTGACGTTCAGACTCTGAACGCTAAAGTTGACCAGCTGAGCAACGACGTGAACGCAATGCGTTCTGACGTTCAGGCTGCTAAAGACGACGCAGCTCGCGCTAACCAGCGTCTGGACAACCAGGCTCACTCTTACCGTAAGTAAGAGTTCTGGTAATAAAAATGGCGCACATTGTGCGCCATTTTTTTTGCCTGTCGTTTTACCCTACTGCGTCAGCTTAGCGTCGTTGTGCTGGCTATTCTGCGCCGACAGCTCCGTCGTCGCGCTGCCCGCCCCTTCCGAAACCACCACCGGATACCCTGCTCTACGCGACAGCGCTTTTTTCAGCTGCAGATCATCCACCGCTTTATCGTCAGAAAAGGCCTGAAACGCGGCAGGAAGCGTGTAAGAGATTGTCCGGGTATTTTCCCCTTCGGTTTGCGAAAGCGGCCTGTGGACCTCTACGTAGCGTTTACCATCGGGTTCTACCGCGAACTTCACCGGCTGATTGATAATCCGCACCGGCGTCCCGGCGCGCACCTGGCTGAACAGCGCCTTAATGTCATCGGCATTCATCCGCATACAGCCGGAGCTCACCCGTAGCCCGACGCTATCAGGGGCGTTGGTACCGTGGATCAGATATTCGCCGTTACCGTAGGCCAACCGCAGGGCGTAACGGCCTAATGGATTATTAGGCCCGGCGGGGATCACCGGCGGCAGCTTAATGCCCTTCTCCAGCGAGCGCGCGCGAATACCGGCAGTTGGCGTCCAGGTCGGGTTAGGGATTTTCTGCCCGACGCGGGTAGTCATCTCCGGCGTTTCCAGCCCCAACTGGCCAATGCCGAGGGGATAGACCTGCACCTGATTTTGCCCCGGCGGGAAATAGTACAGCCGCAGCTCGGCCAGATTGACGACAATGCCTTCACGCGGCACATCCGGCAGCAGCATCTGCGATGGGATTAAGACCCGGGTGCCCGGCTTCGGCTGCACCGGCGCAATCGTATCGTTGGCTTCAAGAATCAGCATCGCCGCCGTGTCGAAGTGGCGGGCGATAGCCTGCAGGTTGCGATCCCCTTCCTGTACCGTCCAGTATTGGTTTTGGCCAATCAAACGGCTGTTGGCAGGGGGAAGTGGATAATCGACAGCCCAGGCGCCGTGCTGCGCGCTCAGAGCTGCGAGAAGGGTCATCGTGATGAGAGACGCGCGTTTCATACTGAGATTCCTTCTTTCGCTGATAAAACGCCAGGATCTGCGCGGCGACGAAAGCACTCGCCTTCGTCGCACGTAACAGAATGAAATCTACCTGTTTATTCTAGCTAAGATTTGCAGCTTTCGCGCGAATTGCGCGGATCATCGCTTCAAGGCCCTGCGAGCGGGAGGGGGTAAGATGCTGGGTCAGCGCCATTTTTTCAAACCACGGACGCACATCGAATTCGCTAATATCCTGCGCGGTCATGCGGTCGTAAAGGATGAAGACCACCGCAATCAGCCCTTTGACGATGGCCGCATCGCTATCGCCGCGCAGGGTAATCACGCCGGATGGCTCCTGCTCCATCACGATCCACACCTGGCTTTGGCAGCCCTGAATAATGTTCTGCGCGATGTGTTCTTCCGCGCTGAGCGGCGCCAGGCGCTGGCCGAGTTCAATGATGTAGAGATACTTCTCTTCCCAGTTGGCGCAGCGGATAAAGTTGCGCAGCAATTTGTCTTTGTCTGGTAATGCCGCCATAGTCGCGTCCTTTAACCAAGTAATTTGTGGATCCGCTGTAGCCCGGCCACCAGCCGATCCACCTCTTCCATCGTATTGTACATCGCCAGCGATGCCCGGCACATCGCCGGAACCTGGTAGAACGCCATCAGCGGCATTGCGCAGTGGTGTCCGGTGCGCACCGCGATCCCGTAGTTATCGAGAAAACTGCCGACATCGTAGGCATGATGTTTCCCGAGGTTAAAAGCGATGACGCCCAACCGATGTTGCGGGCCATAAAGCGTCAAGTCCGGCACCTTTTTCAGCTCCTCGAGAGCATAGCGCATCAGCGTCTGCTCATATTCGCCAATCTGCTCAAGCCCAATCTGGCTGACATAGTCCAGCGCCGCGCCGAGGCCAATAATTCCGCCGGTATTCGGCGTACCGGCTTCAAAGCGCCACGGCGCTTTCGCCCAGGTAGTGCCCTCCTTCAGGCTGACGGTGGCAATCATCGACCCGCCGCCTTCCCACGGCGGCATCTCCTGCAGCAATGCTTCTTTGGCGTACAACACGCCGATACCGGTCGGCCCGTACAGTTTATGCGCCGAGAAGACGTAAAAATCACAATCCAGCGCCTGCACATCCACCGGGTGATGCATCACCGCCTGCGCGCCATCCACCAGCACCTTCGCGCCATGCTGATGCGCCAGCGGGATCAGCGCCGATAGCGGGTTTTCCGTCCCCAGCACGTTCGACACCTGGGTTATCGCCAGCAGCCGGGTACGGTCGTCAAACAGGCCGGGGATAACGTCGAGCTGTAGGGTGCCATCCTGGTTGAGGGGGATCACTCTTAGCTCGGCGCCGACGCGGGCGCAGAGCATCTGCCACGGCACGATATTGGCGTGGTGTTCCATCTCGCTGACGATAATATTATCGCCAGCCCCGACGTTAGCCCCGCCCCAGCTATTGGCCACCAGATTGATGCCTTCGGTGGTACCGCGCACGAACACCAGCTCTTCCGGCGAACGGGCATTAAGGAAAGCGGCCGCCTGCTGGCGTACCTGCTCCATCCGCGCCGTCGCTTCGGCGCTCAGGGTATGGATACCACGATGGACGGCAGCGTAACCGTGGCGATAAAACTCGGCTTCGGCATTAATCACCGCTTCCGGTTTCTGCGCGCTGGCGGCGCTATCGAGATAGACCAGCGGCTGACCATTAACCTCGCGGCTCAGCACTGGGAAATCGGCGCGCAGGCGTTCCACTGAAAATGTCATGCATCTCCTCCCGGCAGGCGCTTGCCTATACGCGCCAACACCTGTTGTTTCAGCGCATCATCGCTAATAGCTTCAGTGAGCTCGGCGGCGAAGGCGTAAAGGATCATCTGCTGCGCCGCCTGTTGATCGATACCACGCGAGCGCAAATAAAACAGCTGTTCGTCATCAATGCGCCCGACGGTAGCGCCGTGGCTGCATTTGACGTCGTCGGCGTAAATTTCCAGCTGTGGTTTGGTATCGACTTCCGCCAGCCTTCCCAACAACAGATTGTTATTGGTCATCTGACCATCGGTTTTCAGCGCGTGTTTCGCGACGTTAATCAGACCATTAAACACCGCCCGCCCCTTATCGCTGACGATGGTTTTGTGTAGTTGACGGCTGTTGCAGTAGCCAACGCGGTGATCGAGCCAGGTGCGGCTGTCGCAGACCTCGTTTTTCACCGGCATCGCCAGCGAGTTAATACGCAGATTGCTGTTTTCACCAGCCAGACGGGTGCTGGTATGGTGTCGTAACACCGCGCCGCCCAGCAGGAAGCTGCTGCTGAAAGCCGAAGCATCGCGGCCAAGCAGCAGATCGTTATGGGCGAAGTGATAGCTTTGCCCATTTTCAAATGCCAGCTTGATATGCTGCAGATGGGCATTGTCGGCGACAGACATGGTCAGGCGTCCGCCGGTGAAATGCCGCTGCTCATCAAGGCTAGTATAGTGTTCGATGATGGTCGCCTGCGCCCCGCTCTCCAGCGCCAGATGATGACGATAGTGGGCGGTATTAAGCTCGTCGCCGGCCAGACCGCTGGTGATATGCATCAGCAGCAGCGGCTTTTCCGGGCGCTGGTTGCGCTTCACGCTGATGCGAGTCACCGTCTGCGCCAGGCTTTCAGTGAGATGCAGAAACACTTCCGGCTGTACCGCTTCCGGCAGATGCTGGCGCTGGTTATCAACGCTGACGTCAAAACCGCTAGCGGCGAGATCGTCACTGAGCGCCGGGCTGAAGCGGCCATCGACAAACACCATCCGCCAGGCGTCGAGATTGAGCGCCAGCGCGTCGCGCTGCGCCACGCCGAGCGTCGCCGGACTTGCAACAAAAGTGCCGCTTAGCAGCGTATCCAGCGGGGTGTATTTCCAGTTTTCATGTTTGCGCGTCGGCAGTCCCAGGCGCAACAGCTGCTGCAGATGCTGATTGGCCTGCGGCGTGCGCGCCTCGCCCTGCGCTTCAAACAGATGATGCCACTGCTGCAGCGCGTTACTGCTGTTCGCTAAGCCAGCCATAGCCCTGCTCCTCCAGTTGTTTAACCAGAGTAAAATCGCCTGACTTGACGATCCGCCCCTGATACAGCACGTGGACGTAATCCGGTTTGATGTAATCGAGGATACGCTGATAGTGGGTGACGATAATAAAGGCGCGTTTGCCGTCGCGCAGCGAGTTAACCCCCTCCGAGACAATCTTCAGGGCATCTATATCCAGCCCGGAATCCGATTCATCCAGGATACACAACTCAGGCTCAAGCACCGCCATTTGCAGAATATCGTTGCGTTTTTTCTCGCCGCCGGAGAAACCGACGTTCACCGAACGAGTTAGCAGATCTTCCGGCATCTTCAGCAGTTTGATCTTCTCTTCCATTAAATCCTGGAAATCGAAACGATCCAGCGCTTCCACGCCGCGATAGCCGCGCACCGCATTGAGCGCGGTTTGCAGGAAAAATTGATTACTGACGCCGGGAATTTCCACCGGGTACTGAAAAGCCATAAAAATGCCTTCCCCGGCGCGATCCTCCGGGGCTAATTCGAGCAGGTTTTTGCCCTTAAACTCGACGCTGCCGCCGGTGACTTCGTAATCTTCCCGTCCGGCGAGCGTCGCCGAGAGCGTACTTTTCCCTGAGCCGTTAGGGCCCATGATCGCGTGCACTTCGCCGGGGCGCACCTCAAGGTTCAGCCCGCGCAGGATCTCTTTGTCTTCTACGGCGACCTGCAAATCTTTAATACTTAACATCTTTTTTCCTTAATTATCAGCCGACGCTATGTTCAAGGCTAATAGCCAGCAATTTTTGCGCTTCGACGGCGAACTCCAGCGGCAATTCTGAGAACACGTCTTTACAGAATCCATTGACGATCATCGAGATCGCATCATCTTCGCTAATGCCGCGCTGCAGACAGTAGAACAGCTGATCTTCGCCAATACGCGAGGTGGTGGCTTCGTGTTCCAGCTGGGCGCTGTTATTGCGGCATTCGACATAGGGGAAGGTATGCGCCCCGCAGTCCGGGCCGATCAGCATCGAATCGCACTGGGTGAAGTTACGGGCGTTAGTGGCGGTCGGCATAATTTTGACCAGCCCACGATAGCTGTTCTGGCTGTGTCCGGCGGAGATCCCTTTTGAGATAATGGTCGAGCGGGTGTTCTTGCCGATATGAATCATTTTGGTCCCGGTATCCGCCTGCTGATGGCCGCTGGTCAGCGCCACCGAGAAGAATTCGCCGATCGAGTTATCGCCGCGCAGGATGCAGCTCGGGTATTTCCAGGTAATGGCCGAACCGGTTTCCGACTGGGTCCACGACATCTTGCTGTTTTCGCCTTCGCACAGCGCGCGCTTGGTGACGAAGTTAAGGATGCCGCCGGTATTGTTATCGCCGGGGAACCAATTCTGCACGGTGGAGTACTTCACTTCTGCATCTTTATGGATGATGACTTCCACCACCGCCGCGTGCAGCTGATAGCTGTCGCGTACCGGCGCCGAGCAGCCTTCGATATAGCTCACATAGCTACCTTCGTCGGCGACCAGAATCGTACGTTCAAACTGGCCGGTTTTCTCGGCGTTGATACGGAAATAGGTCGACAGTTCCATCGGGCAACGCACGCCTTTCGGCACGTAGATAAAGGTGCCATCAGAGGCGACCGCGGCGTTCAGCGCGGCAAAAAAGTTGTCGTTGCCCGGCACTACGGTACCAAGGTACTTTTTCACCAGTTCCGGATGATCGTGAATCGCTTCGCCAAAGGAGCAGAAGATGATCCCCTGCTCCGCCAGCTTCTCGCGGTAGGTGGTCGCCACGGATACCGAGTCGAAAATGGCGTCCACCGCCACTTCTTTGCCTTCACGCACCGGTACGCCAAGCAGGTTAAAGGCTTCCTCGACTTCATTCGTCAGGAAGGTATTCGCCCCGGTTTGCTGTACCGCGCCGGGTTCCGAGGCGCAGGTATCATCGCAGTTACCGCAGGATGGCGCCGAGTAGTAGCTGTAATCCTGATAATTGAGCTTATCGTAATGCGCTTTCAGCCAGTGCGGCTCTTCCATCTCCTGCCACGCCTTAAAAGCGTTGAGACGAAATTCGAGCATCCAATCCGGTTCATTACGACGCGCGGAAATCGCGCGAACCACCTCTTCGTTGATGCCTTTGGCCAGCTCATCGGTTTGTAGCTGAGTAAAGAAGCCTTCTTTATAGTTGAGCGGGCCGCCGGTCCAGCTTTTGACATCGTCAGTTGCTTCAGTATTTCGAGACATAGTTACTCCGCCTGCACCCCGAAGCTTTCGCCGCAGCCGCATTCGTGCTGCGCTTTCGGGTTATGAAACTTGAATATTTCATTTAAGCCTTCGCGAACATAATCCAGTTCGGTGCCATCAATAAACGGCATCGCCTGCAGCGGCGCAAACAGCTTCGCGCCGTCGCGCTCAAACAGCAGGTCGTCGTCCGCCGGTTCGGCAATCATCTCCAGCACGTAGCCAAAACCGGCGCAGCCGCTGGTTTTGATTCCCAGACGTAGCCCCTGCTTGTCCGGCTGTTTATGCATCAGTTCGCGGATATGGGCCGCCGCCGCGGGGGTCATCGTCAGCCCCTGCCAGTTAAAATCGTCGGGATTAAAGGTGCTTGTTTGTAATTCCATCGCTCTACCTCATCGATTGCCGCTATCGGGCCCTACCCTCATGTTAGTGATAATGATTATCACTTCAACCCTGCGGGAACAGGGGTATTCGGCCATTTCGCCCCTTTTTACGCTTTTCTATAAGCATAGACCCTGGTCGAGAGGTTATCAGACCGCATTTTTTGCAATTAATAGATTGATAAATAATAAGTTATTAGGATAAGCGCGTATATAAAGCGGCAATGAAGAAAGATGTATCGAAAATACCTATTTATTGAATAGGCAAAAGGCCCGTCTATGTGGTAGCCACAGGCAGCTTCCTTGCCAGCGCCAGGATTGAGAACGCTTGTGCCTTCAGGATGTCATCAAAGGGAAATAATAGTAAATAGCTATAGAAAATAGCGTTTCTGCCGCTGGAATTCGGAATTTAATGCCACCTCTATTATGAACCATCATTCGGTTATACTTTTTGTTATCCGACGCGTATTTTTTACTAGGATTTTTCCTGGTAGAGAGGTAGATTCTTCGCCATAACAATAAAATCGCCGATCTTCATTCCTGAGGATATCTCAAATGGAAAATTTATTTTTCGTTATTATTGTGATAATTCTTTTGTTACTTGCTATTGCTGTTTTCATCTCCTATATCAAGGATCGAAAAAAACAAAAAAACACATTCAAAAAGAAATATTAATAACTCAAATATTATTCCCTACTTCTATCAAAAGACTTTCTATTATAATTTTCAATCATGCCCCGTCACAGGGGCGTACAGACACAACAAGAAACGCCCCCCGCGCTGACGCTCTTCGCCATGCCTTTAATGACTTTCCATAGAATATTTATTGCACCACGGTAAGTGACTCGCTGGCGAAGAAAACCATGATATAAACCTCATTGTAAAAAACCGCTACAAGCAATGCACAAAGCAGACTATCGATTATCATTTTTGTGGTAAATAAACCAGAAACATTAACACAAAATAATAAGTGTCGCTTAAGACCAGAAATATTCATGGCCAATTCCTCATGAACTTTCGCCGGGCATATTACTGGTTCAAGAATACTTCCGATTCAGTTTTTTTTCGTCCTAAAGAGAGCCCGGCATAACTAGACGCTATGTCTGGCCAAACATGCCACATACTTTTTCCCCGATTGACGTACGATTTCTTGGGCATTAACCAGAATTTCCCGCCCTTCAAACGCGCCGTAGATTTGACTAAACTTCACCCCGTCGAGACGTCGGAGGATATCACTCACCGTGGCAGCCGGCAGCGGCAGCATATTGGGATAACTCCACATGAAAGAAACGGCGTTAGCTCCCGGCGCAACCTGGACTATATCGCCGGATAATAGCAGGCCGTCGCCCTGCGCCCAGTGCAGGACGCAGCCACCAGCAAAATGCCCACCAAGGCGAATCAGACTGGCATCGGCTATCAGTTGCAGACTATCTCCCTCCCAGAAGGTAATCCACGGGCTGTCGCGCATGACCCACTGGCGGTCATCCCCATGCAGATAGATTGGCGCCTTGAACTCCGCCGCCCAATCCTGCATACAACTGTAGTAATGCGGATGTGAGATAGCGATGGCTTTCAGCCCACCCAGCGCGGAAACCAGCGTTTTTGTCGCCTCATCGAGGTTGGCGATGCAGTCCCACAGAATATTGCCCTGCGGCGTACGCAGCAGAAATGCACGCTGGTTAATGGCAAAACTGGGGATGGTGCGAATGCTAAAAAGCCCACTGTTATGCTGCTGCCACTTATTGTTATGCGATGCGTTAAGCTTATTTAACGTAATCCACTGCTGCCCGCCCACAGGAACAAATTGACGCTCGTCTTCGCAGATCGGGCAATGTTGTTGTGTAGGGACTTCGCTAAATTCATAGGAGGTACCGCAAGCTTTGCACAGCGTAATTGTCATATCTCCCTCTCTGTTCCATGATGCAATAACAAGCGTGCCGCCACTTATTTTAACTATATGTCAGATGGCGCGTGATGCAACGACCTACCGAGTTTGGTAGCGTTCTGCGTTTTTTATCGTTTGGCTTAACGGGCATAATCAACCGGCGGCAATAGATGAATGATGGACGGGGAAGGCATGCGCAAATTTTCAGCATTAATATTAATGGGGTTACTTACCGGCTGCTCGGTTAACGCGCCGCAAAGCGCGCAATACAATGCCGAATACTCCCAGCGCCAGGATATACGCACGCAGAACGTATATCGATTTAAGATCAAACCGCTTCAATCCAGCGGCGGAAAGTATTGGGGCGCGGATAATTTAACGCAGGTTTTTTACGTCAGTGATAAAAATGCCGCAACCGTTGAATTACGCTTCAACTACCCTACCGCAACGCTACAGGCCTCATCGTTAGACGGACAAGGGAAAGTAGTAAGCACTCAAACGTTCATCCTGTTAGCCGAATCCGCGGCGCCGCCATCGGGTTCGGACAAGAAGTACTTATACCTGACAAAAAGTGGCGAGTTACTGAGCAAATGGAAAAACTGTACGCCGGATATGAGCGTGGCTTGTAGTTGGGGAGGTCATCAAATATTTATCACCCGCAGCGCCGATCTGGCAGTGCAGTATGCAACCGGTGGTGCAGGTTTAGCTTTTCTGCTGATTCCATTTTACACATCCGAAGCCCGACTACAGATTTTCCCCAAAGCGCCAATCGACGCTGCTGGCAATTAATAGCAAGCCTTCTTTGCAGAACGATTCAATTTTGTGATGAAGTGAGTTAATTCTTAAAAGCAGGGTTGGTTAAGTCTGCGTTTACTCATGTACAATTGACGTCGTTGATGAATACTTGCCGGAGCAACGCTGGGCTATTATTTACGGGAGCTTGTGTCTTACAGGATGATTGATATCAGTATTATGTCGATGTGCATGGTAGTGCTGCTGGTGATGAGCGTGTTACTGGAGTAACCATTCCCCCCTTCCCCTACCGTTTTTGTTAGCTTATTTTACCGCTGAATTGGGCATAAAATTTCCCAGCCGCTTCTCCAGCCGGGAAGCGGTCGGGCTGCGCCTTAACATCCGGCAAAACGGTGTTTACGCCCTTTGTAAGGAAGCATCCGAAAAATTTGCCAAAATGGGTTCGCCCGCGGGTATCCAGCGGGCTTTTTTTGTTTGCTTGCGGCTATCATGAGCACAAAAAAAACCGCCGTGATTCACGGCGGTTTGCTGTCTCAGAGTGAATAGGCGCTCGGCGTATTAGCTCTTCACTTTACGGTAGATAAACAGCACCACAAGTGCGCCAATTACCGCCACGACAAAGCTACCGAAGTTAAAACCGTCAACTTTGCCAAAGCCGAATAACGTACTGATCCAGCCACCGACTACCGCACCGATAATACCGAGGATCACGGTGACAATAAATCCACCGCCGTCTTTGCCCGGCATAATCCACTTAGCCAAAATACCAGCGATCAAACCAAAAATGATCCAGGAAATGATACCCATGGTTAACTCCGTCCTCTTTGTTACCGTGAATGTAATTCGTAATTAAAATAGTAGCATAATTACAACGAATGATTTAACAAATATATATTTATTAAATGATTGCTTGCCGTGCCGTTAGCCATGGTCTACAGATTATTCAGTGCTCGTTAACGCCGAAGGAGTGAGAAATGGGATATTACGTACTGAAAAAGTCTGAAAAGAGTGTCTCGCAGCCGTGGTATTTTCTGCTGAAGGCTGACAACCATGAGACCATCGCCACCAGCGAGATGTACTCGTCGAAAGATGCGGCTAAAAAGGGTATCGCCTCGGTGCAGAAAAACGGCGCCAGCGAGGTCATCAAGGACGAAACGCAATAACAAGAAGGGGATGCAAGCGCATCCCCTTAAAATAATGTGGCGACCGTTACACCACGGCGGTGGTCAGTCGTGAGGAGCAGCACAGTCGCCCCTGCTCATCGGTGATATCGATTTGCCACACCTGATGGCGAGACCCAACATGCAACGCGGTACAAACCCCTCGCACCCGCCCGCTGCGCACCGAACGAATATGGTTGGCATTGACTTCCAGGCCGACCACTTTTTGTTCTCCTTCGGTACACAGATAGCCCGCGACCGAGCCAAGGGTTTCAGCCAGAACCACCGATGCGCCGCCGTGTAGCAGACCAAAAGGCTGATGTGTACGGTGATCCACCGGCATCGTCGCTTCAATCGCGTTATCGCTGATGGACACAAAGTGAATATCCAACAGGCCAACCATGTTTCCCTCGCCCATCGCGTTAAGCTGCGGCAGCGAAGCCTGACGTTTCCAAATCATCCCATAATCTCCAGCAGAGCCTGCAGCGGGTGACGTACCCCGCTACCTTCGATACGCTTCACCTGGCTTCGGCAGGAATAGCCGGTGGCCAGACAGCGACCGCGCGGTAAACGCGCCATCGCCTGCTGCCAGGAAAGCGCGTAAATCGCCAGCGAGTTGGCGTGGTTTTTCACTTCGTGGCCGTAGGTGCCAGCCATGCCGCAGCAACCCGTACTGATGTACTCCATTTTCGCCCCGCAACGGGCAAAGATCTCTGCCCACTGTTTGGGCGCGGCCGGTAGCGCCGTCACTTCGGTGCAATGGCCAAACAGGTACCAGGGTTCGCCGCTGTTGTCCCTCCCGGCTGAAGGCGCTATCGCCTCGGTCAGCCATTCATGCACCAGCATCACGCGAAAATCG
This sequence comes from Klebsiella sp. 141162, assembly GCF_050600755.1. Taxonomy (NCBI): domain Bacteria; kingdom Pseudomonadati; phylum Pseudomonadota; class Gammaproteobacteria; order Enterobacterales; family Enterobacteriaceae; genus Klebsiella; species Klebsiella sp. 141162. Next base: position 111,775 of record NZ_JAQIRI010000005.1, read on the forward strand.
CCGCGTTTCTCGCCCAGCGTCTGGTTATATTCATCGCGATAGCAAAGCACCAGCGCCGGGTCGACGCCAACCATCGGTATATCCAGCTGCGCTACGCGGTTGAGGAAATCAGCGGTTTTCTGCGCCGTGCGCGCGAAGCGCGTCAGGAACCCCTTGATATGCTGCGCTTTACCGTTCGGTGAGAACGGCAACAGTACCGGCTGATAGCCGACTTTTTCAATCAGGCGGACAAAGTCAGCCACCACCTGCGCTTCGTAGTAGCTGGTAAACGGATCCTGCACCACCAGCACTCTCTTCGCACGCTGTTCGACGCTCATTGCTTCCAGATCCTCAAGCGTGGTATTGGCGGAGCGATGGCCTGCCAGCTGCTGCTTGAGCGACGGTACGGAGAGCAGCGGCAGATCGACCATGCCGATGTGTTTTTCCGACAGCTTGCGCATCCACGGCTGATTGATAAAGAAGTTGAATGTTTTCGGCGCCTGGGCCATCAGCGGCGCGTACGATTCGACCGTCGCCACCAGATGATCGCGTACCGGGCGCAGGTAGCGGCTGTGATACAGCTGCAGGAAGCGGGAGCGGAATTCCGGCACGTCGATCTTAATCGGGCACTGGGTTGAACAGGCCTTACAGGCCAGGCAGCCGGACATCGCCTCTTTCACTTCATGCGAGAAATCATATTCGCCTTTACGCGCATGCCAGCTATTGCGGGTACGCTCGATCAGGGCGCGCAGGCTCACACCTTTTTCCGGAAGTTCTTGCTCCAGTTTGTTCGGGTCTATCCCGCGGTCGGCCAGCAGACGTAACCATTCACGCACCAGCGTCGCGCGGCCTTTCGGCGAATGAATGCGCTGATTACTGACCTTCATTGACGGACACATCGGGCTTTTTACATCGAAGTTAAAGCACAGACCGTTACCGTTACACTCCATCGCGCCACGCCAGGCGCTACGCACGGCAATGGGAATTTGACGATCGTAGGTGCCGCGCTTCACTGCATCGACTTTCATCATCGGCGCATCGACGCCTTCCGGTGGGCAAATTTTCCCCGGATTCAATCGGTTGTCCGGATCAAATGCCGCTTTCACTTTACGCAGTTCGCTATATAACTCCTCGCCAAAAAAGGCCGGACTGTACTCGGCGCGGAACCCTTTACCGTGTTCGCCCCACAGCAGGCCGCCATATTTGGCCGTCAGCGCCACCACCTCATCGGAGATCTGCTTCATCAGCACCTCCTGCTGCGGGTCGCACATATCCAACGCCGGACGAACGTGCAGCACCCCGGCGTCGACGTGTCCAAACATGCCGTAGCTCAGGCCATGCCCGTCGAGTAAAGCACGAAACTCGGTGATGTAATCCGCCAGATGCTCCGGCGGCACGCAGGTATCTTCAGCAAAAGGAATCGGTTTAGCGGCGCCTTTGGCGTTGCCTAGCAGCCCAACCGCCTTTTTACGCATGGCATAGATGCGCTCAACGCCATCCAGTTCATGACAGACCTGCCAGCCAATGACTCCCGCGGCGCCCTGCGACATGAGTTCATCAAGACGCTGACACAGGGTGGTTACCTGGCCGTCGATTAATTCAGCATCATCCCCGGCAAACTCAACGATATTGAGACCCAGCATCTCTTTATCCGGCACATCGGCGATCAGTTCGCTTACCGAGTGCCAGACGATATCTTCGCGGGCCAGATTAAGCACCTTCGAGTCGACGGTCTCCACCGACAGCGCCTTCGCTTCAACCATAAAGGGCGCGTTACGCAGCGCCGAATCAAAGGAGTCATACTTGACGTTGACCAAGCGGCGCACTTTCGGCAGACGCGTAATATCGAGCCGCGCTTCGGTGATAAATGCCAGCGTGCCTTCGGAGCCAGTCAGAATGCGCGTCAGGTCGAACTCGCTCATCTCATCATTAAAGACATGACGCAGATCGTAGCCGGTCAGGAAGCGGTTCAATTTCGGGAATTTATCGATGATCAGCTGACGCTGCGCTTTACAGCGCTGATAGACGGTACGATAGATGCGGCCAATCGCTGACTGCTCTCGCCCCAGCGTTTCCGCCAGCGCGGCGGGAATAGGCAAGGTATCAAGGATATCGCCGCCCATCAGTACCGATCGCACCCCAAGCACATGATCGGAGGTTTTACCGTAAACCAATGAACCCTGTCCGGAAGCATCGGTATTGATCATTCCGCCGAGCGTCGCGCGGTTACTGGTCGACAGTTCCGGCGCGAAGAAGTAGCCGTAGGGCTTAAGAAACTGGTTGAGCTGGTCTTTGATTACCCCGGCTTCGACCCGCACCCACCCCTCTTCAGGATTGATTTCGATAATACGGTTCATATAGCGCGACATATCGACGATGATCCCCGCATTCAGCGCTTGACCATTGGTGCCGGTACCGCCGCCGCGTGGGGTAAAAATCAGCGATTGAAAGCGCGGTTCCGCCGCCAGCCGCGCCAGTAAAGCGACGTCCGCGGTGGAACGGGGAAACAGAATGGCGTCCGGCAACAGCTGATAGACGCTGTTATCGGTCGCCATGGTGAGCCGGTCGGCATAGCTGGTGGCGGTATCGCCGGTGAATCCTTGTTGCTCCAGTACCTGCAAAAAATTCAGCACCAGTTGAACGACGCCCGGCGCTTGAGAAATCTGTGGGATCATGACGCTTGACCCTGCCTGAATATGTTGTGTTTAGATGATGTAATAATGCGCAAATTAAACGTTTGCGTGGCGCACTCAACTTTTTATCACATTTTTTTCATATCCGCCCACGAGATTTACGGGCAAAATCAGGCGCGCGAAATTATTGATATTATTATCTGTACATGGAATTACGCTGCGTCAGCATTGAGACGCGACTGGAAAGGTAAATTTTCTCTATGATTAACCAACATCAGCCCCGGGACATACCGCAAATTCTGCTGTCGGTGCTGTTTTTGTCCCTGATAATTATTTCCTGCCTGTGGGTTGTGCAACCATTTATTCTCTCTTTTGCCTGGGCCGGCACCGTGGTCATCGCCACCTGGCCGGTGCTGCTGCGTCTGCAAAAGCTGCTGTTTGGCAAGCGCTCGCTGGCGGTGCTGGTGATGACGCTGCTGCTGTTTTTACTGTTCGTTATTCCTATCGCCTTACTGGTGAATAGCCTGGTCGATAATAGCGCCCCGCTGATCAAAATCGTCAGCACCGGCCAGGTAACGCTGCCGGATTTCGCCTGGCTGAACTCGATTCCGCTGATCGGCGATAAACTCTATTCCGCCTGGCATAGCCTGCTGGAGATGGGCGGCGCGGCGATTATGGCTAAGGTTCGCCCTTATATCGGCGCCACCACCACCTGGTTTGTCGGCCAGGCGGCGCATATTGGTAAACTGCTGGTTTACTGCGGACTGATGCTGTTGTTCAGCGCCCTGCTTTACTGGCGCGGCGAACGCGTCGCCTATGGTTTCCGCTACTTCGCTACCCGTCTGGCCTCAAAGCGTGGCGATGCTGCGGTGGTCCTTGCCGGACAGGCGGTACGCGCCGTGGCGCTGGGCGTGGTTGTCACCGCGCTGGCGCAGGCGGTTCTAGGCGGTATCGGGCTGGCGATAAGCGGCGTACCTTACGCCGCGCTGTTGACCGTGGTGATGATTTTCACCTGTCTGGTACAGCTGGGGCCGCTTATCGTGCTGGTGCCCTCGATTATCTGGCTGTACTGGACCGGCGATACGACCTGGGGCACGGTGCTGCTGGTGTGGAGCTGCGTGGTGGGTACGATGGATAACGTGATTCGCCCGGTGCTGATTCGCATGGGCGCCGACCTGCCGATGATTCTGATCCTCTCCGGCGTTATCGGCGGCCTGATCGCCTTCGGCATGATTGGCCTGTTTATCGGCCCGGTGCTGCTGGCCGTCTCCTGGCGTCTTTACGACGCCTGGGTGCAAGAAGTACCGCCGCCGCCGCTGGACCCCGATCTGGTTCTGGCGGAGCTCGCCGAGCTTAATGCCAGCCATAACAAAAGCGAAAAGTAACAGAAAGGCGGGGAAACCCGCCTTAAACTTAAGCTAAATTTATCAATCCCTCGCCACTTCCGGCATATTCATGTTCCAGCTCGATATTTACCTCTCATATTCTTCACACTGATTTAACTATTGAGAAGAATCCGATCGACGCCAACAGCCCTGATGCCTACTATTAGCCCACGGTTATAGATCAAGATATTGATTTATAAGCATGGAAATCCCCTGAGTGAAACAACGAATTGCTGTGTGTAGTCTTTGCCCATCTCCCACGATGGGCTTTTTTTTACGTCAAAATCAAATAGCGAAACGTTGCTGAAGGCAAAAAAAATCCCCGGCATCTCTGCCAGGGATTGTGCTAGCCGCGTTGAACTTATTTATTCAGTTCAGCCAGACCTAACCAGGTTTGCACCACGGTATCCGGGTTCAGGGACAGGCTATCGATCCCCTCTTCCATCAGCCAGGCGGCAAAGTCTTCGTGGTCGGACGGACCCTGGCCGCAGATGCCCACGTATTTGCCCTGTTTTTTCGCCGCGCGGATGGCCATCGACAGCAGCGCTTTCACCGCGTCGTTGCGTTCATCAAACAGCTCAGACACGACGCCGGAGTCGCGGTCAAGGCCCAGCGCCAGCTGCGTCATATCGTTCGAACCGATCGAGAAGCCATCGAAGTACTCGAGGAACTGCTCCGCCAGAAGCGCGTTCGACGGGATTTCACACATCATGATGATCTTCAGCCCGTTTTCGCCGCGCTTGAGCCCCTGACGCTCCAGCTCTTCGACCACCGCTTTCGCCTGCGCGACGGTACGTACGAACGGCACCATCACTTCCACGTTGGTCAGCCCCATGTCGTTACGCACGCGTTTCATCGCTTCACACTCCAGCGCGAAGCAATCGCGGAAGCTTTCTGAAACGTAGCGTCCGGCGCCGCGGAAGCCAAGCATCGGGTTCTCTTCTTCCGGCTCGTAACGCTCGCCGCCCACCAGGTTGGCGTATTCGTTAGATTTAAAGTCGGACAAACGCACGATCACCCGTTTCGGGTAGAAGGCGGCGCCAAGGGTAGCGATCCCTTCGGTCAGGCGGCCAACGTAGAACTCTCTCGGTGAGTCGTAGCCTTTCATCAACTCGCGGATTTCGTTCTGCAGGCCCGGTTCCTGGTCGTCAAACTCCAGCAGCGCGCGCGGGTGAACGCCAATCATGCGGTTAATGATAAATTCCAGACGCGCCAGCCCCACGCCTTCATTCGGCAGGCAGGCGAAGTCAAAGGCGCGATCCGGGTTGCCGACGTTCATCATCACCTTCAGCGGCAGGTTCGGCATCTCGCCGACGCTGGAACTCTTCACGCTGAAGTCCAGTAGCTCTGCGTAGACGTAGCCGGTGTCGCCTTCGGCACAGGAAACGGTGACATTCTGGTTTTCCTGGATACGGTCGGTCGCATCGCCGCAGCCGACCACCGCCGGGATCCCCAGCTCACGGGCGATAATCGCCGCGTGACAGGTACGTCCGCCGCGGTTGGTGACGATCGCCGAGGCTTTCTTCATGATCGGTTCCCAATCCGGGTCGGTCATGTCGGTGACCAGCACGTCGCCGGGCTCAATGCGGTTCATCTCACTGATATCGTGAATAACCTTAACCGGGCCGGCGCCGATGCGGTGGCCGATAGCTCGCCCTTCGGCGATGATCTGCCCCTGGGCATGCAGGGTATAACGCTCCATCACCTGACCGCGTGAACGGACGGTTTCCGGGCGCGCCTGAACGATAAACAGCTTACCGGTGTGGCCATCTTTCGCCCACTCGATATCCATCGGACGGCCGTAATGCTTCTCGATCTGTACCGCCTGCTTCGCCAGCTCTTCCACTTCCTCGTTGGTTAACGAGAAAACATCGCGCTGCGCCTGGGGCACATCTTCAATCCGCACCTGCTTGCCGTGTTCCTGAGTCGGCGAGTAAACCATGCGGATTTTTTTCGACCCCATGGTACGGCGCACGATCGCCGGGCGGTTAGCCGCCAGGGTCGGTTTGTGAACGTAAAATTCGTCCGGGTTCACCGCGCCCTGCACCACCATCTCGCCAAGCCCCCACGCCGAGGTGATAAACACCACCTGGTCGAAACCGGACTCGGTATCGATGGAGAACATCACGCCGGAGGAGGCCAGGTCGGAGCGCACCATCCTCTGCACCCCGGCGGATAGCGCCACGCCGCGGTGATCGTAACCCTGATGCACGCGATAGGAGATCGCGCGATCGTTAAACAGTGAAGCAAATACGTGCTTCACGGCAACGAGCACGGCGTCAAAGCCCTGCACGTTGAGGAATGTCTCTTGCTGGCCGGCGAAGGAGGCATCCGGCATATCTTCCGCCGTCGCCGAAGAACGCACGGCAAACGAGGCCTCGGCGTCATCGGCGGACAACAGGTCATAAGCTTCGCGAATCGCGTTTTCCAGTTCGCTCTGGAAGGGGGTGTCGATGATCCACTGACGGATCTGCGCGCCCGCTTTCGCTAATGCGGAAACGTCGTCAATGTCGGTTTCATCCAGCAGTGCATAAATGCGCTGGTTAACGCCGCTTTGGTCCAGGAACTGATCGAAAGCATCAGCGGTGGTGGCGAACCCGTTTGGCACGGAGACACCCATACCGGACAGGTTAGTAATCATTTCACCAAGGGAGGCATTTTTGCCCCCAACTCTGTCTACATCATTCATGCCGAGTTGGTTATACCAAAGCACCAGCGGTGACGAGCCATTGTTGGACATCGAGACAATCCTTTTGTGATTTAATACAAATTATAGAAAACACACGATCGACTACGGTATTCATCCTGACATATTTATGCCGCTGAAAAAAACGGTGAATCGTTCAAGCAAATTAATTTTCTGTTTTTAGGATTGTTTTCCGGAATTCCCTAACTATATGATTAAAATGGATTCTATTGATATTTGATACAAATAGTGTGCAAAAACAGAAACTGAACCTGCCATTTCATTAAAAACAAAAATAGCGTTTCATTTTTTTAAGTGAGACAAAGGTTAAAGCTCTGTGCTTAAATTTACTCTGCTTTTAGATAATTATACCGGATGGTCAAAATGGACAGTGCTGTAGATCGCCACGTATTTTATATTTCTGACGGTACCGCTATTACGGCGGAAGTTTTAGGCCATGCGGTAATGTCGCAATTCCCGGTGGCCATCAGTAGCGTGACATTGCCGTTCGTCGAAAATGTCAGTCGCGCCCGGGCGGTAAAAGAGCAAATCGATGCCATTTTTCAACAAACCGGCATCCGTCCGCTGGTCTTCTATTCCATCGTTATCCCCGAAATTCGCGACATAATTTTGCAAAGCGAGGGTTTTTGTCAGGATATCGTGCAGGCGCTGGTAGCCCCGCTGCAGCAAGAATTACATCTGGATCCCACGCCGGTGGCTCACCGCACCCACGGCCTGAATCCCGGTAACCTGATTAAATATGATGCGCGTATCGCCGCCATCGATTACACGCTCGCCCATGACGACGGCATTTCGCTGCGTAATCTCGATCAGGCGCAGGTGATCCTGCTCGGCGTTTCGCGCTGCGGTAAAACACCGACCAGCCTGTACCTGGCCATGCAGTATGGTATTCGCGCAGCTAACTACCCTTTTATCGCCGACGATATGGACAATCTGGTTCTCCCGGCCTCGTTAAAGCCGCTGCAGCACAAGATGTTCGGCCTGACGATTAACCCGGAGCGCCTGGCGGCAATCCGCGAAGAGCGCCGGGAAAACAGCCGCTACGCCTCATTGCGCCAATGCCGCATGGAAGTAACTGAAGTCGAAGCGCTATATCGCAAAAACAAGATCCCCTGCCTTAACAGTACCAACTATTCGGTAGAGGAAATTGCCACCAAAATCATGGATATCATGGGGCTGAATCGCAGAATGTACTAATACACTAGTACGTTATTGAAAATTTGTTTATGCTATCGCTCGTGGCCTATACAGGATCATGCCCTGCTCTTGCAATAAGCAGGGATTGGTTTATCGTGATGCGCATCACTTCCCGGCATTTTCGCCGCGGAAGAAACAGATTTTTGAGACCCCAATGAATAAAACAGACGAATTGCGTACCGCGCGCATTGAAAGCCTGGTAACGCCCGCGGAACTGGCGCAGCGCCATCCCGTGTCGGCCGAGGTTGCCGCCCACGTCTCCGCTTCCCGCCGGCGGATTGAAAAGATCCTCAACGGCGAAGACCGCCGCCTGCTGGTGATTATCGGCCCCTGCTCCATTCACGACCCCGAAGCGGCGCTGGAATATGCGCGCCGCCTGCAGGGCATGCGCGAACGTTACCAGCCGCAGCTGGAAATTGTCATGCGCACCTATTTCGAAAAACCGCGCACCGTCGTGGGCTGGAAAGGACTCATTTCCGACCCTGACCTCAACGGCAGCTACCGGGTCAACCACGGCATTGAACTGGCGCGTCGTCTGCTGCTGCAGGTCAACGAGCTGGGTATCCCCACCGCCACCGAATTTCTGGATATGGTGACCGGACAGTTTATCGCCGATCTGATTAGCTGGGGCGCCATCGGCGCGCGCACCACCGAAAGCCAAATTCACCGCGAGATGGCCTCGGCGCTCTCCTGCCCGGTTGGTTTTAAAAACGGTACCGATGGCAACACCCGCATCGCGGTCGACGCGATACGCGCCTCGCGCGCCAGCCATATGTTCCTGTCGCCGGATAAACAGGGCCAGATGACCATCTACCAGACCAGCGGTAACCCGTACGGCCATATCATTATGCGCGGCGGTAAACGGCCGAATTATCATGCAGCGGATCTCGCCGCCGCCGGTGAAGCGCTACGGGAATTCGATCTCCCTGAGCAACTGGTCGTCGACTTCAGCCACGGCAATTGTCAGAAGCAGCATCGCCGTCAGTTGGAAGTGTGCGCCAATATCTGCCAGCAGATCCGCGATGGATCCACCGCCATTGCCGGGATCATGGCGGAGAGCTTCCTCGCCGAAGGAACGCAAAAAGTGATCCCAGGTCAGCCGCTGACCTGGGGCCAGTCGATTACCGACCCGTGCCTGAGCTGGGAAGATAGCGAAAAAATGCTCGCTGAACTGGCTGCAGCCACCGCTACACGGTTGTAATCCCTTCCCCCGCCGCGCTCGCGGCGGGTTTTCACCGCTCGCCGTTCATCCTCTGCGCAATAGCTACCTGAAATGGTAAGCCACGACAAAAAAGGCTTGCCGTGAAAATTAACATTACTGATAATGATTATCATTGTTTCTTTTATTTTTATTTTGGTGCTATGACGCGTATGGATAACACTGCCACAGCAGAGAAAACAAAAGACAATGCTCCCTATCCTATTGCCAGCGATCGCCAAATCAGCAGCCGGACGCTGTTAGGCCCGGAAGGACGCGTGGTGATCGAACATGACGGCCAGCGCTATCTGCTGCGCCAGACCCACGCCGGTAAGCTAATTTTGACCAAATAAAACCCCGCGCGATGGCGAGGCTTTACGGTTAGCTGGAGCAGCTCACTTCCAGATGTTTTCCCCAATCAGGCGGGCGGCTGGCGTAATCATCAGTACGATCGGCGAACGGCTGCGCGAGGGCTTCATGCAGACGTTCCAGCTCGCGCATATCGCCAGCTTCGGCCTGTTCTATCGCCCGCTGCGCCAGCCAGTTACGTAGCACCACCGCCGGGTTGACGCCCTGCATCCGCTGCTGGCGTTCGCTATCGTCGATCTGTTCATCGCGCAGCCGCGCCCGGTAGTCGGCAAACCAGCTATCAAACGCCGCGCGGTCGATAAATTCATCGCGCAGCGGCGATGCCGCGCTGTGCTGCTCGCTTTGGCTCAGCATCCGGAAGGTACGGGTGTAGTCACTCCCTTCACGCTCCATCAGGCTGAACAGTCCATCAAGCAGTGTGTTATCGCCGGTTTGCTGAGTATAGAAGCCGAGTTTGTCGCGCATGCGGCGGCCGTAGGCGGTCAATAAGGCATGCTGATAGTCATCCAGCGCCGCGTTCAGCGAGTCGGCGCTGATAAACGGCGAGAGCGACTGGGCCAGACGCTGCAGGTTCCACAACCCTACCGCCGGTTGGTTATCAAAGCTGTAGCGCCCCTGGTAATCAGAGTGGTTACAGATAAACCCGGGCTGGAAATCATCGAGGAAACCATACGGACCATAATCCATGGTCAGGCCAAGAATCGACATATTATCGGTATTCATCACCCCGTGGGCAAAGCCAACGGTCTGCCAACTGGCTATCATCTCCGCGGTGCGCGTGACAACGTCACGGAACCAGAGAATATACTTATCCGCCTCCTGCTGCAGCTGCGGCCAGTGGTGGTCAATCACATAATCTGCCAGCTGCTGCACTTTTTCCGCTTCGCGACGATAATAAAAATGTTCGAAATGGCCAAAGCGTACGTGGCTTTCGGCGATGCGCATCAGCATCGTGCCGCGTTCTTCGCGTTCGCGGTAAACCGGCGTGTCGCTGGTCACCATCGCCAGCGCGCGGGTAGTGGGAATGCCCAGCGCATGCATTGCTTCACTGGCAAGGCTTTCGCGGATAGTCGAGCGCAATACCGCCCGGCCATCGCCCATTCTCGAATAGGGCGTCAAACCCGCGCCTTTAAGATGCCAGTCAAAACGTTGACCATTCGGCAACTGCTGCTCGCCAAGCAAAATGCCGCGTCCATCGCCAAGCTGGCCGGCCCAGGCGCCGAACTGATGGCCGCTATAGACCTGCGCCAGCGGCGACATTCCCGGCAGCAACGCTTCGCCGCCCCAGACGCCCGCCCCATGTTGCGGTTTAAATAACGTCTCCGGGACGCCCAGCGTTTGCGCTAAAGCGGTGTTGCGCCAGATGAGACGCGCGTTATCCAGCGGCGTGGGCGCCAGCGATGTGTAAAAACCCGGCAGCCGATCGCGCCAGTGAGTAGTAAAAGACAGGGTCATGGTTCCTCCTGCCGCCAGTGTAGTGCCTTAAACAGGGGATTAACACGGGCGAACTGCAGGGTTATGGCAATTAAAAAAGGGAGCCATCGCTCCCTTTTTCGCCGAATGCGGCTTAAATGCGCCTCGCCTGCCAGAATTTCTTGTTCCAGTAGACGTTGTCCAGCGACGAGCGGGTAACGCCCTGGCTGGTGGAGGCGTGAATAAATTGATTGTCGGTATCATAGATACCGACGTGCAGGCCGCTTTCGCCGGAGCCGGTTTTGAAGAACACCAGATCGCCAGGCAACAGATCGCTTTTATCAATGCGGGTGCCGATTTCCGCCTGCTCACGAGTTTCCCGCGGCAGCTGCATGGCGAATTTATCGCGGAACGTTCGTACCACAAAGCCCGAGCAGTCGACGCCGCGCGGCGTCATGCCGCCATAGCGGTACGGCGCCCCACGCCAGTTACGCAATTGCTCATTGAGATTCGCTACCACGGTAATGGAATCAGCCAGCCGTGGATTCGGCGGCGGCGCCCGGTGGCTGCTACAGCCTGCCAGCACCATCGCCGCAATAAAAATGAACCACACACGCATCTCAGACGATTCCTCTGTTCCCTGTCCTGTAATTGAAATAATTTAGCCTGTTTAGCGGCTTACAGGCAAGATCCTTAACCGCTACTGTGACGCCACGAGCATGAGATGACCAGCGACTTCCACCCGCTGAAACGCGATATGATAAGCGGCGGTCAAATTCTCTTCACTTAACACCTCATACGTTTCCCCGCAGGCAATCATCCGCCCCTCACAAATGAGCCACGCCCTCTGCGCATGACGCAGCGTATGGTTGAGATCGTGGCTGCTCATCACGATAGCGATCCCCAGCGCGCTCAGCGACGCCAGCACGCTATCCAGCGCCGCCTGCTGCGCGACATCGAGGCTGTTCATCGGTTCATCTAACAATAACAGCTGCCCGACAGGATTCGCGCGGCGGTGAATCTGCAGGATCACCGCCGCCAGACGCACCCGCTGCCACTCGCCGCCGGAGATCTGGTTGACCTGGCGCCCCAGCTTATCGCTTAACCCCAGTTGCCCGGCTATCTCGTTGAGCAACTCCTGCGGGTCGCTGTCTTGCATATGTAATGACAGATAGTGCCAGACCGGCATCGCGAAGGGCGGGAGCTGCTGCTGATTCAAATAGGCGCGATGGCGGGCAAGTTCCGCCGCGGGCCACTGTTCCAGCGCCCGCTGGTTAAGCGTAATCAGACCAGGGCCGGCGGTCAGCCCGGCCATCCGCGCCAGCAGGGTACTTTTGCCCGCGCCGTTCGGCCCTACCAGATGGACTATCTCTCCGGGCCGAACGTCAGCGGTAAACGGCGACAGCCGCCCCGCTTCCGCTACATCCTGTAGCTGCATCAAAAACGGCATTATTGCGCTAGCGCTCCTTTTACCGCAGCCAGCAGTTGCGGGTCGTCCGGCGTCATATCCGGCGAGAAACGCTGAATCACCTGACCATCGCGGCCCACGAGGAATTTTTCAAAGTTCCACAGGATATCGTCAACGTACAGCGGCGCGCGGCCTTTACTGGCCATCCGCTCATAAAAACCGCTCCCTTCCGGCGCGACGGCCTTCGGCGCGGCGGCAATCAATTTTTGATACAGCGGCGCGCGATGTTCGCCGTTGACATCAATTTTACTGAACAGCGGGAAGGTGACGCCGTAGGTCACGCTGCAGAACGTTTTAATCTCTTCTTCGCTGCCCGGCTCCTGGCCGAGAAACTGGTTACAAGGGAAGCCAAGGACGCTAAATCCCTGCGGGGCAAACTCTTCTTGCAGCGCTTCCAGTTGCTCATACTGCGGCGTGAGGCCGCATTTTGAGGCCACGTTGACGATCAGCAGCACCTTTCCGGCGTACGCCGCCAGGGTGGTTTTTTCGCCATCGATGGTCGTCACTTCGGTATTAAGAATGTCGTGTTGCATAGCCTTCCCTCAGTCAATAATGCAGGTTAAGGAGATCCCTATCTACTGTAGCGGATTCAACGCGCTTGATTCTACTTTGATTCGCGGGCAAATGTCGCTTGATGTGACAGCGCTGCGCTTGCCGACGACAACATGAATTCCTCTCAATATCCGCAGCGGACAAATCAGTGTACAGTGTGAAAAGTATGTAATAGTGTTTCGTTACTTGTTAATTTATGAGAGTTTTTAGAGATGAAGAAGTTATTAAGCTCGGTGTTAATCGCCACATCGGTGGCGCTGTTATCCGCCTGCTCTCCGGACGATAACAATAAGGTTAAAGTCGCGATCAATACCGGCCCGGATGAAGCTATCTGGAAAGTCGTGGAGCAGGTAGCAAAAGACAAATATAACCTTGACGTTGAAGTTATCTCTTTCAATGATTACGTGTTGCCGAATGAAGCGTTAAATAATAAAGATGTCGATGCTAACGCCTTCCAGACGCTGCCCTATCTCGAGGCGCAGTCGAAAGAGCGCGGCTATAAATTCGCTATCGTCGGTAAAACGTTCGTCTTCCCGATTGCCGCCTATTCGCGCAAAATCAAAAATATCAGCGAACTGCCTGACGGCGCGACCGTCTCTATCTCTAACGAAACCACCACCCTCGGCCGCAGCCTGCTGCTGTTACAGGCACAAGGATTAATCAAGCTGAAAGATGGCGTCGGCTATCTGCCCACCACGCTGGATATCATCGATAATCCGAAGCATCTGAAGATTGTTGAAGTCGATACTCCGCAGCTGACTCGCACGCTCGACGATCCGAACGTTACGCTTGCCATCATCAACACTAATTTCTCGGCGCAGGTCGGTTTATCCGCCGCCCGCGATGGCCTGTTTATGGAAGGCCCGGATTCACCTTATGTGAATGCGATCGTCTCGCGCGAGGATAATAAAGACAGCAAGAAAATTCAGGAGCTGAAAGAGGCCTTCCAGACCAGGGAAGTCGCCGATAAAGCGCAGGAAGTCTATAAAGGCGATGCCATCAAAGGCTGGTAATCGTCACCCGACGCCGTCCACTATGACGGCGTCTCCCTACCTCCGTCGCCCCGAACGCAGCAGCAACCAGATGAACACCGGCGCCCCCAGCGTCGCCGTCACCACGCCGATCGGTAATTCCGCCGCCGATAACGCCAGACGGGCGATGATATCGGCGCCGAGCAGCGCGCTGGCGCCAGCTAACAGGCAGGCGGGAAGCAGCACCCGATGATCGCTCAGGCCGCACAGGCGCAAAATATGCGGGATCACCAGACCAATAAAGCCAATCGCCCCCGCCAGCGCCACGCTGACGCCGACCAGCCAGCCGGTGGCCACCACCAGTAGTTTTCGCCATAACCACAGCGGCAGGCCGAGCTGACGCGCCGAGACTTCGCCCAACGCCAGTAGGTTCAGCGGCTGCGACTGCCAGCATACCCACAGCAGCACCGGTATTAGCGCCAGCATCAGCCACAGCTGCTGCCAGTCGACGCCGCCAAAACCCCCCATCATCCAGTACATCAGCTGGCGCAGGTCAAAAGAGGTTGAGAAATAGACCGCCCAGGTCATCAACGCGCTACAAATAATGCCGAGCGCCACGCCCGCCAGCAGCAGACGGCTGGTGGACAGGTGGCGCCGGGCGAAACGGAGCAGAATAAAGGTAATCAGCAGCGCGCCGGCAATGGCGCACAGCCCCAGCGCCCACATGGGTAACACGCCGTGGCCTAACAGCACGGCGGCAATCAGCCCAACGCCCGCACCGTTAGAAACGCCCAGCAGACCCGGCTCCGCCAACGGATTTTCAAACAGCGCCTGCATGATCGCCCCGGAAAGCGCCAGCGCCGCCCCCACTAACAGCACCGCCAAGGTGCGCGGCAGGCGGATTTGCCAGATAAACAGCTCGCCTTTGGCGCTAAACCACTCCTGCGGCGGGATCCACTGGTCACCGGCGCACAGGCTAATAGTCAATGTGACGAGCAGAATCAGCGTTAAGGCGGTTAGCCAACGACGGTTATGGCGCTGTTGAATATCGACGAAGGTCTGCATAAGTCCCGGAGGCAAGTGAGCGAGGTGATTGATTTTACGGTGGCGATGGCGGGGAGAAAAGGAAAAACGCAGAGCAATCTTCACGCAGACGTCAGTGCTCGCCAGGACGCCTGCGTGAAAACGGAAGTTACACCAGTATCTGGAACAGTAGCGCGAAGAGAATGATATTCGCCACCACAATCGCC
This sequence comes from Klebsiella sp. 141162, assembly GCF_050600755.1. NCBI lineage: Bacteria > Pseudomonadati > Pseudomonadota > Gammaproteobacteria > Enterobacterales > Enterobacteriaceae > Klebsiella > Klebsiella sp. 141162. The sequence goes on from NZ_JAQIRI010000005.1 coordinate 126,897, forward strand.
CAGCCGTTATACAGCATGTATTTCAGATGGGTAGACTGCGCCAGCCCCATCTGACCAAACATATCCGAAGAGGGGAATGGGCCAAACCAGTCGACCTGCGAAGAGGCCAGCAGCACCGCAGTGGTTCCCTGCGGCGGTACGCCGGCGGCCATCAGCATCGGGCCGAAAATTTTGTGGGTGAAGGTCATCTGCGCCACCGCCGCCCCCGGTACGTGACCAATAATATTGAAAGCGAAGATGCAAAAGCACAGCCAGGCAGGCGAAATGCCTTCCAGCAGCGGCTGGGTATAGTCGAGCAGCCCCTGATAGGCATGAAGGCCATCCATCAGCTCCAGGATCGGGTTATACAGCCAGTAGAGAATAAACATCCACACCAGACGGCCACAACCGTGGTACAGCGCCTGCAGGATCTGCGTCGGGCGCAGGCCGCCCACCAGCCCGGTAATCAGGGCCACCAGCAGCATCACGATAATCGCAAAGCTGAATCCGGCTTTGATCACCACGCCAATGACCGCCATTACAATAATCGTTGCCGCGAAAGCCAGCGCGCTAAGCTTACGCCGACGCAGCTGCGCGGCGCTCAGTGCTTCTGTTGGCTTCTCCGTGAGATCGACTTCATAGCGCAGTTTACCTTCGGTCATCTTCTGGATCCGCCCCGCCATCACCCAGCCGGCCAATAACGTGACTGCGCTCATCGGCAGGCCAACGTACAGCAGATAATCAGGATAGCTCAATCCGCCGAGGCTCAGGATGGTGACGGTACTGGGCGTAAACGGCCCGGTAAACAACCCCACCGAACCGGCGGTCATCATCAGCGCAGCTACCGTCGGCGGCGTTAAGCGTACCGCAGCCGCCACCGGGATGATCACCGCGACGATAATCGCGTTACCACCGGCCATTGTGCCCAGCGAGCCGCAGATTAAAATCGAAGATACAACGATGCCGAACTTCACCCGCGTCTGGCTGGAAAGGCCGATGCGGTGAACCACAAATTTCACTAACTCAACCGCGGCGCCGGTACGGGTGGCGACTTCACCCACGCCGGCGCCGAGCATAATAATTAACCCGACGGTGGCAATAAACGAACCGGTGGATTTCGCCAGCATGGTGCCCATTTCCGGCAACCCGGTCGAGGTCATAATCATGGCGATGATAATCGAAGAAATCACCGCCAGCACAATATCGACGCCGACCAGCGACAGCACCGCTAACGCCACTAATGGCGTAAAGCCCAACAGGCCGAGTTCACTGCTCGGGCGGCCATGGCACCACCACGCGGTTAACACAAAAAGCACCAATAACAGGCCAATAACAACGTTTTTTCTCGTGATATTTCGTCTGGCGAGGGTATTGCCAGCGAGCGTTGAGTCACTCATATAACTCCTTAAAGCCATTAAAACCGACCGCAATTGCAGGTTGGCGTATTCGGGCCTGCTCAGAAAATATCCCCCCTCGTTATCATTATTGGCTTCATGGCCTGAGGGTTTGCAGGGTACAAAGGGAATGGTTCTGAGAACGTAAAAGACCGCCTGAAGACGGTACCAGCAGCGCAATATGTAACCGAAGCGCTGATTGGCGATTAAATTTATGTTAATTTAGTGTTAGTAGAAAATGACTTTTTATCGGCAAGCTATAACCCTGAGTTAACTGTTCATGAAACTGCGCCATCTGGAAATCTTCTACGCCGTGATGACTTGCGGCTCTCTCTCACGCGCGGCGGAATCGCTGAATATCTCCCAGCCGGCCGCCAGTAAAGCGTTAAAAAACGCCGAGCTTAAGCTCGGCTTTAAGCTGTTTCAGCGGGTACGAGGCAAGCTGCTGCCGAGTAGCGAAGCGCTCACACTTTTTGAAAAGGCGCAGAGCATTTATCAGGATCTCGATAACCTGCGCCTGCTTGCCGATAATCTGGCCCGCGACCCGCGCGCCAAGATCGCCTTAGGCTGTTTACCAAGCCTTGGATTAAGCCTGGTGCCGGAGCTGGTGACCGATTTTTATCAGCAAAACAGTAATCTGGTGATGACCTTAACCACCGAGCATACTGAGACGTTGGTCAAGAAATTGGATCTGCGCGAAATAGATTTAGCGCTGACGCTGCAGCCGGTCCAGCAGGGGGAGATCATCACCACCCTGATTGCCGAAGTGCCGCTGGTCTATATCGACCGCGACTACCGGCAAGGCGCGGTGGACATCAAGGAGATCGATCAGCAGCGCTGGATCTCGCCGGGGCCGCATTCGCTCTCTGCCGCCATCGCCACTCGCCGTGACTTTTCCACCACCCGGCTTAACGTGCAGACCTATTACATGGCCACCGAGTTCGTGAAGCGCGGCATCGGCTGCAGCATTACCGATATTTTCTCGGCGCGGCATAATCTGTCGCCGGAAATGATTCACCCCATTACGCCGCCGATGAAAATTAACCTTTGCCTGCTGCGTCGCGCTGATGTTTCGCTCAGCCCAATCACGCAGAAATTTGTCGATTTTCTGTGTCGACAGCTGCGTCAACAGCTCAAAGAAATTAACCTGCAGTTATACCCTGACCATAAAAAGTCAATTGCGCCGCAAGGGTAAATGCTTTGACATAACCGCAAGATATTTATCAGCGGTGGATATATCAGGTTATGAAAAAACGCATTGTGATTATCGGCGGCGGCGTGGTGGGACTGGCCACCGCCTGGGTATTAATTAAGAGCGGACACCAGGTTCAACTGCTGGAGCGCAACGCCGAGCCGGGCAGCGCCACCAGCTTTGCCAACGGCGGGCAGCTAAGCTACCGCTACGTCGCGCCGCTTGCCGACCGCGGCGTCCCCCTGCAGGGAATTAAATGGATGGGCAAAGCCGATTCGCCGCTGAATATGCGCCTGCAAATGTCTTTCCAGCAGTGGCGCTGGCTGTTACAGTTTCTGCGTGCCTGCAATAGCCAAAGCAACAAAATTAACGGCGATCATATTTTGCGCTTATCCCTGCTCAGTCGTCAGGTCATGCAGTCGTGGCTTGATGAAGATAATCTTGCCGATTTTCACTGGCGGCGTAGCGGCAAACTTATTATCCATCGCCGGGAATATGACTTTCATAAAGCGGCGAAAGGAATGAATCCGCAGTACCAGCATGCGCTAAGCGCCGAGGCCTGCCTGCAGCTGGAACCGGCGCTGAAACACATCAGCCATTCGCTACAGGGCGGGATTTATTCACCGGGAGATGAAACGGCAGACTGCCATAAATTCTGTCTCGCCCTGCTCGACAAACTCAATGCCAGCAGCAACTTCAGCCTGCTCACCCACTGCGAGGTGCTCAAGCTCAATAAACGCGACGGGCGCATCAGTTCGCTTGAGACCAGCCGCGGTACGATAACCGGCGATGATTATGTCGTCGCCGCCGGCAACGGTAGCGGCCCGCTGCTGGGTCATCTGGGCGTGCGCGTGCCGCTGTGCGCGCTGAAGGGATACAGCCTGACCCTTCCCTACCCTAAAGAGGCCGGGATCGCGCCGGATATCAGCGTGACCGACTACGGACATAAAATCGTTTACGCCCGCCTGGGAGAACAGTTGCGTATCGCGGCGATGGTGGATATCGGCTACGACGGGGATGAACTACGTGATAGCCGCGTTCAGGCGCTGAAGAAAATCGTCGCTAGCAGCTTTCCCGATCTGCAGGGGCTGGATGAGGCCGAGGCCTGGACCGGTATGCGTCCGTCGACGCCCGCGGGCCCACCGATGCTGGGGCGCGCCGGATACCAGAATCTGTGGATGAATCTCGGCCAGGGTAGCCTTGGTTTTACGCTCGCGGCCGGCAGCGCCGTGGTGCTGGGAGCGCTCCTCGACGGCGAAGCGCCGGCAATTTCTTTAGATGGTCTGACATGGAAACAATCCGCATGACAATTATTCGTAATAATCCGCAACCCCGACTTTCCGCCAGCGTCGAATATGGCAATCTGGTGTTCCTCTCCGGCCAAACGCCGAAAAGCAGCACTGATGATATTGCGCTGCAAACCCGCGAAGTACTGGAGAAGATCGACGCCCTGCTGGCCGCGGCCGATAGCGACAAGCAGCACATCCTTTCCGCACAAATCTGGCTTAAAGATATCTCACGCGATTTTGCGGCGTTTAATGAGGTCTGGGTGAAGTGGATGCCGGAAGGCCATAGCCCGGCGCGGGCAGCCGTTCAGGCCGAGATGGCGCGGCCAGATATTCTGGTGGAGATCATGGTCACCGCCGTAAAAGCGTAAGATAAATTAGGTAAGAAAAAAGGCCGCATAGCGGCCTTTTTAATTAGTCAGTCCAGATTATTTCTCTCTGGGTGAAGCGTTTTCGACACGGCTTTTTAACTTCTGTCCGGGTCTGAAGGTCACCACACGCCGGGCTGTAATGGGAATATCTTCCCCCGTTTTCGGGTTACGTCCCGGGCGTTGGTTCTTATCACGCAAATCGAAGTTGCCAAACCCGGAGAGTTTTACCTGTTCTCCGTTTTCCAGAGCACGACGGATCTCTTCGAAAAACAACTCTACCAGTTCTTTGGCATCCCGCTTGCTAAGCCCAAGCTTATCAAACAGATATTCTGACATTTCAGCTTTTGTAAGCGCCATAGGTTCAATCCCTCAATGATGCCTGGAATCGCTCTCTTAATGCCTCTACACATTTGGCAACGGTAGCGGCAATCTCCTCTTCTTCGAGTGTACGGCTGGTATCCTGAAGGATCAGGCTAATCGCAAGGCTCTTAAAGCCTTCCGCCACACCCTTACCACGGTACACGTCAAATAAGTTTACGCCAACTACCTGATTTACGCCAACTTTCTTACATTCGGCCAAAACATCGGCTGCAGGGACGTTTTCCGCGACCAGTACCGCGATATCGCGACGGTTCGCCGGGAAGCGGGAAATTTCGCGCGCCTGAGGCACCACGCGGTCTGCAAGCTTGTTCCACTCAATTTCAAACACCAGAGTGCGGCCGTTGAGATCCAGTTTACGTTCCAGTTCCGGATGAACAACCCCAATGAAACCAATGCGTTCACCTTTCAGATAAATCGCCGCGGATTGTCCCGGATGCAGTGCGGTAGCCGCTTCTGCGCGGAATTCGATATCGGCTAATTTACCGGTCAGGTCAAGAACGGATTCCAGATCGCCTTTCAAATCATAGAAATCGACGGTTTCTTTTGCCAGGTTCCAGTGCTCTTCGTAGCGGTTACCGCTAATCACCCCGGCCAGCATCACATCCTGACGAATGCCCAGCGGCGCCTGCGTATCCGGCACGAAGCGCAGACCGCTCTCAAAGATGCGTACGCGGCTCTGTTGGCGGTTCTGGTTGTAGACGACGGTGCCCAACAGACCGGTCCACAGCGACAGGCGCATCGCCGACATTTCACTGGAGATCGGGCTTGGCAGAATCAGCGCTTCTTCACCGGCATGGATTAGCTGCTGTACTTTCGGGTCAACAAAGCTGTAGGTAATGACTTCCTGATAACCTTTGTCGTTCAGCAGCGTTTTCACGCGCTTCAGCGACAGGTCCGCTTCACGGTGAGTACCCATGATCAGACCCGCCTGTACCGGCTCGTCAGGAATGTTGTTGTAGCCGTAGACACGGGCCACTTCTTCAACCAGGTCTTCTTCGATCTCCATATCGAAACGCCAGCTTGGCGCAACGGCCTGCCACTCGTCCTGACCAACGGTCACTTCGCAACCCAGGCGCTGCAGAATATCGCTCACCTGCGCGTCATCAATATGATGGCCAATCAGGCGATCCAGCTTGCTGCGGCGCAGGGTGATGGTGGCGCGTTTTGGCAGCGTCTCTTCGTTGGTCACATCGATAATCGGACCGGCTTCACCGCCGCACAGGTCGATCAGCAGACGGGTCGCACGCTCCAGCGCTTTATACTGCAGGGCCGGATCGACGCCGCGCTCGTAGCGGTGGGATGCATCGGTGTGCAGGCCATGACGGCGCGCGCGGCCGGTGATAGACAGCGGGCTGAAGAACGCGCATTCCAGCAGCACGTTCTGGGTTTCGTCGTTAACGCCGGAATGTTCGCCGCCGAAGATACCGCCCATCGCCAGCGCTTTATTATGGTCAGCAATGACCAGCGTATCGCTGTCGAGCTTAGCTTCAGAGCCGTCCAGCAGCACCAGCGTTTCGCCCTCTTTCGCCATCCGCACCACGATACCGCCGTCAATGCGGTCGCGGTCAAAGGCGTGCATCGGCTGGCCCAGCTCAAGCAGCACGTAGTTGGTCACATCAACCACCGCATCGATGGAGCGGATACCGCAGCGACGCAGTTTCTCTTTCATCCACAGCGGGGTTGGCGCTTTGACGTTGATGCCTTTCACCACGCGTCCCAGATAGCGCGGGCACGCCTGCGGCGCGTCAACCTGAATCGGCAGCACGTCATCGATGGTGGCGGCAACCGGAGTGATTTCCGGCGCGTTCAACGGCGCTTTGTTCAGCACAGCGACATCGCGCGCCACGCCGATGATACCCAGGCAGTCGGCGCGGTTTGGCGTAACGCTGATTTCAATGGTGTTATCGTCAAGCTTGAGGTATTCGCGAATATCGGTACCGATCGGCGCATCGGCCGGCAGTTCGATGATACCGCTATGGTCGTCGGAAATACCCAGCTCGGAGAAAGAGCACAGCATCCCTTCCGACGGTTCGCCGCGCAGTTTCGCCGCTTTAATTTTAAAATCGCCCGGCAGTACGGCGCCAATGGTCGCGACGGCCACCTTCAGCCCCTGACGGCAGTTTGGCGCGCCGCAGACGATATCCAGCAGACGCTCGCCGCCGACATTGACTTTAGTAACGCGCAGTTTGTCAGCATTCGGATGCTGGCCGCACTCGACCACTTCACCGACGACCACGCCGTTGAAGCTACCGGCAACCGGCTCAACGCCGTCAACTTCCAGGCCCGCCATGGTAATCTGATCGGACAGCGCTTCGCTGTCGATCGCCGGGTTAACCCATTCGCGTAACCACAGTTCACTGAATTTCATTGTTCTGTCCTGCCCTTATTTAAACTGTTTGAGGAAACGCAGATCGTTTTCGAAGAATGCGCGCAAATCGGTCACGCCATAACGCAGCATGGTCAGACGCTCCATGCCCATGCCGAAGGCGAAGCCGGAGTAAACTTCCGGATCGATGCCGACGTTACGCAGAACGTTCGGGTGCACCATGCCGCAGCCCAGTACTTCCAGCCATTTACCGTTTTTACCCATAACGTCAACTTCTGCAGACGGTTCGGTGAACGGGAAGTAGGACGGACGGAATCGTACCTGCAGATCTTCTTCGAAGAAGTTATTCAGGAAATCGTGCAGGGTACCCTTCAGATTGGTGAAGCTGATGTTCTTATCGACAATCAGACCTTCCATCTGATGGAACATCGGGGTGTGGGTCTGATCGTAATCGTTACGATAGACGCGGCCCGGCGCGATAATACGAATTGGCGGCTGCTGGTTTTCCATGGTGCGGATCTGTACGCCAGAAGTCTGAGTACGCAGCAGACGGGTCGCATCGAACCAGAAGGTATCGTGGTCAGCGCGCGCCGGATGGTGACCCGGAATGTTCAGCGCATCGAAGTTATGATAATCATCTTCGATTTCCGGGCCAGTCGCCACGGTGAAGCCGAGTTCGCCGAAGAAGTTTTCGATACGATCGATGGTGCGGGTAACCGGATGTAAACCACCATTTTCGATGCGGCGACCCGGCAGCGAGACGTCGATGGTCTCTGCGGCCAGACGGGCATTGAGCGCGGCGCCTTCCAGTTCAGCCTTACGCGCGTTCAGCGCCTGCTGCACCTGCTCTTTCGCTTCGTTAATGACCGCACCCGCTGCCGGACGCTCTTCCGGCGGCAACTCACGCAGGGTGGTCATTTGCAGGGTCAGATGCCCTTTTTTACCCAGATATTCAACGCGGACGTTGTCCAGCGCGGCAACATCTGATGCCTCGTTAATGGCTGCCTTGGCACTGGCAACCAGCTCTGCGAGATGTGACATGGTTTTCCTCATTATGTCGGTGCAGACACCGGTTTTAGTGAAATAAATATCCCGAATCTATATACGAAAAAAGCCTCCACAGGGGAGGCTTTCTGGCGCTGTTTTCCGTTTCTTCTTTCACGCGCTAGCCTCCTGAGTTCAGGTGCTAAAGTAAAAAAAGAAGCGGAAAATAGCAGCATTCATGCTTGCATTACCTTGTCTGGTAAGAAATGTCAGACCTGTATTGAAAAGCCTGCACGGATAAAAGTCAATGTATTGATAGTGTTGAAACGAAAAGAGGGAGACAAGCTCCCTCTTTCAACTGGCTTATGCCAGAGCTGCTTTCGCTTTTTCGACCAGAGCGGTGAACGCTAATTTGTCGAATACGGCGATGTCAGCCAGGATCTTACGGTCGATTTCAACAGAGGCTTTTTTCAGGCCGTTGATGAATTTGCTGTAAGAAATACCGTTCTGACGTGCTGCTGCGTTGATACGCGCAATCCACAGTTGGCGGAACTGACGCTTTTTCTGACGACGGTCACGATAAGCGTACTGACCAGCTTTGATAACAGCCTGGAAGGCAACGCGGTATACGCGAGAACGCGCACCGTAGTAACCTTTAGCTTGTTTCAAAATTTTCTTGTGACGTGCACGGGCAACTACACCACGTTTTACGCGAGCCATATGTGCTCTCCTGTATCTATTCTAATTAAAAAGTTAAAAGGGTTAACGACTTATGCGTACGGCAGGCACGCGATTACCAGGCCCAGATCGCCTTTGGAAACCATGGCTTTCGGACGCAGGTGACGTTTACGCTTGGTAGCTTTTTTGGTCAGAATGTGACGCAGGTTAGCGTGCTTGTGCTTAAAACCACCTTTACCGGTTTTTTTGAAGCGCTTTGCAGCACCGCGTACGGTCTTAATTTTTGGCATTTTAATAACTTCCACTTCGCATTGTTAATAAACGAAACAAAGGCGAACAAACCAGTGAGCCGAAGCCCACCGGAATGTTACTTGATGGCCTTACTGTTTCTTCTTCGGAGCGAGCACCATGATCATCTGGCGGCCTTCGATCTTCGTTGGGAAGGATTCGACTACTGCCAGTTCAACCAGATCGTCTTTCACGCGATTAAGCACTTCCATACCGATCTGCTGGTGGGCCATCTCACGACCGCGGAAACGCAGCGTGATCTTGGCCTTATCGCCATCTTCGAGAAAGCGAATCAGGCTGCGGAGTTTTACCTGATAGTCACCTTCATCAGTACCAGGGCGGAATTTAATTTCCTTAACCTGGATAACTTTCTGCTTCTTCTTCTGTTCCTTAGAAGACTTACTCTTTTCATAAAGGAACTTGCCGTAGTCCATGATACGACAAACTGGCGGTTCGGCGTTAGGGCTGATTTCAACTAAATCTACTCCAGCCTCTTCAGCCTTTTCGATAGCTTCTCTCAGACTCACAATACCCAGCTGCTCACCTTCCAGACCAGTTAAGCGAACTTCCTGGGCGCGAATCTCGCCATTAATACGATTCGGACGTGCCGTTTGAACTCGTTTTCCGCCTTTAATACCTTATTCCTCCAGTTGTTGAAGACTGCGGCTGCGAATCTCTTGTTGCAGCTTCTCGATCACTTCATTTACGTCCATGCTGCCGAGGTCTTTACCGCGACGGGTACGCACGGCCACTTTGCCGGCTTCGACTTCTTTGTCGCCACAGACCAACATATACGGGACACGACGTAAAGTGTGCTCGCGGATTTTAAAGCCAATCTTCTCATTTCTCAAGTCCGCTTTTACGCGAATGCCCGCATTTTGTAGTTTACGCGTCAATTCGTTAACGTATTCAGACTGAGAATCAGTAATATTCATGACCACTACCTGCACTGGCGCAAGCCAGGTTGGGAAGAAGCCAGCGAACTCTTCGGTCAGGATGCCGATGAAGCGCTCCAGCGAGCCGAGAATCGCGCGGTGAATCATTACCGGTACCTGACGCTCGTTGTTTTCGCCAACATAAGAGGCGCTTAAACGCTGCGGCAGGGAGAAGTCCAGCTGTACAGTACCGCACTGCCATGCACGATCGAGGCAGTCATACAGGGTAAATTCAATTTTCGGGCCGTAGAACGCCCCTTCGCCCAGTTGATATTCAAATGGGATGTTGTTTTCTTCCAGCGCCACCGCCAGATCCGCTTCCGCGCGATCCCAGGTCTCATCGCTACCGATACGTTTTTCCGGGCGAGTAGACAGCTTGACGACGATTTTCTCGAAGCCAAAGGTGCTGTACATATCATAAACCATACGAATACAGGCGTTCACTTCATCGCGAACCTGATCTTCAGTACAGAAGATATGCGCATCATCCTGAGTAAAGCCGCGAACGCGCATCAGACCATGCAGCGCACCCGACGGCTCATTACGGTGGCAGCTACCGAATTCAGCCATACGCAGCGGCAGATCGCGGTAAGATTTCAACCCCTGGTTGAAGATCTGCACGTGACCCGGGCAGTTCATCGGCTTAATGCAGTATTCACGGTTCTCAGAAGAGGTGGTGAACATCGCATCTTTGTAGTTGTCCCAGTGGCCGGTTTTTTCCCACAGCACACGGTCCATCATGAACGGGCCTTTGACTTCCTGATACTGATACTCTTTCAGCTTCGAGCGAACGAAAGTTTCCAGTTCACGGAAGATGGTCCAGCCGTCATTGTGCCAGAACACCATACCCGGCGCTTCTTCCTGCATATGATACAGGTCTAGCTGTTTCCCGATTTTACGGTGGTCACGCTTAGCGGCTTCTTCCAGACGCTGCAGGTAGGCGTTCAGCGCTTTTTTATCTGCCCACGCGGTACCGTAGATACGCTGCAACATTTTATTGTTGCTGTCGCCACGCCAGTACGCGCCAGCGGTTTTCATCAGTTTGAAGTGATGGCAGAAACGCATATTCGGTACGTGCGGGCCACGGCACATATCGATATATTCTTCGTGATGATACAAGCCTGGCTTGTCATCATGGCCGATGTTTTCGTCAAGAATGGAAACTTTATAGGTTTCGCCGCGCTTCACGAAGGTTTCACGCGCTTCGTGCCAGCTGACTTTCTTCTTGATGACATCGTAGTTTTTCTCGGCGAGCTCGTGCATACGTTTTTCGAGCGCGTCGATGTCTTCCTGAGTCAGGGTGTGGTCCAGATCGACATCATAGTAAAAACCGTTGTCGACAACCGGGCCAATGGCCATTTTAGTGTTCGGCCACAGCTGCTTGATCGCATGACCTAACAGGTGCGCGCAGGAGTGACGAATGATCTCCAGACCGTCTTCATCTTTTGCGGTGATAATAGAAAGCGTGGAATCATTTTCGATCGGGTCGCAGGCATCAACCAGCTCACCGTTAACACGTCCGGCGATGGTGGCTTTCGCCAGGCCTGGACCGATATCCAGAGCAACATCCATCGGGCTAACTGCGTGGTCGAAATGGCGTTGGCTGCCATCAGGAAGCGTAATTACAGGCATTTTATGTCCTTATTTGCAGTGGTGCCCCACACGAAAGAGCACATACAAAACAATATAATCATAATTATCAACGAGTTGTGGCTCAGCTCCCGCTTCACTCTGCGAAAATATGAGTACGCCCGTCTATCTATTGAACCGCCCTCACCTGCAGCCGCTCGTTGATAACACCGGGTGTTAGTGTACACATCATTAGTGCGCGATTAAAGTCGCAATAACTAAATGGTTATTCTTCTTTTAAATAGTAAGGGGCGCTGACAATTAATCGCGGCAATTCCCGCTCATACCACGCGGTTAATTAATCGATAAATTACCTGCATACATAAATAAATCCCCCCACCGCTAAAAAACGAATGAAAAAATCATCCGTTATAGTGAGTATTCATACCCGGCAGGATACAACAGGAATCAGGCCGGCTGCCCGGCCTGAAAAATTACATTTTATAACCGAGCGACAAGGTGGTGCGGCGGTCGGTATGCTCAGGCGCCGAGGCCGGCGGCTGCGAGTTCCACGTCAGGTTATAGGCGACGCGTAGCGCAAAGTGGGCGTTGATGGCCACGTTTAATGCACTTTCCGAATTCAGCGTCGTGTCTTCAGCCCCGAATACCGAAACACCTTGCGTAAATTTAGCGTTGTCGGTCATCTGCCACGCCCAGGTTCCGGACGCGTAACCCAGCGGCTGAGTTTCGTTATCGCCATCGGTATATTCGTCATAACGCACGCCCGGACCAAATTCAAAACGCAGGCTGTGAACCGGGCCGTTGAGGATCTGGCGACCATAACCGGCGGTCAGGACGTCGCGCTGTTGATAACCGTTGTAGCGGTCGGTCAGCCAGCTGGCCTGACCAAATACGTAGTTCATATCGGTCAGGTTATAACGACTACGACCGCCAACGGCATATTTTTCCGAAGAGCGTTGATCGTTAGAGGACGTGTTGCTCGCGTTGCCCCACAGTGACCAGGCCGTGGTATCGCCGTACCAGGTCAGCGTTGAGTCAGCGGTCATTGAGGAGCTTTTCGTGTTGCCGGACTGAGCGAGATAACCCGCATTCACAGCACCTTCGAAAGGTTTCTTAGCAGTGGAAGGGTCATCCATGACGGTAAAAACGGAATCATCGGCCAGTGCGTTTACAGACGCAAAAAGCCCCCCCGCCAGCAATGCCGCTGCGGGTACTGTCTTCAAAAGCTTCATTATAACTCTCTAAAATACATATCTTCAGGACAGTACAAATGATGAATGGACCAGAGATCCCTTCATTGAATTTAGAGTCCGTACAACATTTAAGGAGACCCGACAGGTCCCGGAAACTTTCGCGAGGCGCGCTGAATGCGAGTCTTAAGAAAGGCGCTTGATTATAAAAAAGCACGAATAACTTAGCAATCAGTTGCTATTTCGTTTTTTGAATAAGACGGTTCCCAAAACAATCTTTATTTCATAAAGATAAAAACATAGACATCTTTGTAAATCCGCGGCCCGCCCCGCTTCCCCTCACTCCATTTCGGTGCCATGCTTAAAAAAGCAGCTTTATTCGTATTAAGGAGGAACAGGATGACCAAAATTTATACGCTCACGCTAGCCCCATCACTCGACAGCGCAACGCTGACGCCGCAAATTTACCCCGAAGGCAAATTACGCTGTAGCGCTCCGGTTTTCGAACCCGGCGGTGGCGGTATCAACGTCGCCCGGGCGATTACTTTTCTGGGCGGTAAAGCGACGGCGATTTTTCCGGTTGGGGGCGCCACCGGCGAGCATCTTTCAGCCCTGATGGCTGACGAGCAGGTCCCGGTCGAAACAGTAGAAACCCGCGACTGGACGCGGCAAAACTTACATGTGCATGTCGATGCCAGCGGCGAACAATATCGCTTTGTCATGCCCGGCGCGGCGCTAACCGAAGATGAATTCCGCCGCCTGGAAGAGAAAGTGCTGGCGATTGAGTCCGGTTCTCTGCTGGTTATCAGCGGCAGTCTGCCGCCCGGCATCAGCGTCGGGCATCTGACTCAACTGGTAAAAAATGCCCAGCAACACGGGCTGCGTTGCATCATCGACAGCTCTGGCGATGCGCTGGCCGCCGCGCTGGACGTTGGCAATATCGAACTGGTCAAACCTAACCAGAAAGAACTCAGCGCGCTGGTACAGCGCGACCTCAGCCAGCCGGACGATGTGCGCAATGCCGCGCTGGAGCTCATCCGCTCCGGAAAAGTACGCCGGGTAGTGGTTTCGCTGGGCCCGCAGGGGGCGCTGGGGGTTGATTCCAACGGTAGCGTACAGGTGGTGCCGCCGCCGATGAAAAGCCAAAGCACCGTCGGCGCCGGCGACAGTATGGTCGGCGCGATGACTTTGCGTCTCGCCGAGCACGCCTCGCTGGAAGATATGGTCCGCTTTGGCGTCGCCGCCGGCAGCGCCGCCACGATTAACCACGGCACCCGTCTCTGTTCCTTAGCCAATACGCAGAAAATCTACGATTACCTGTGTGGCCGCTAGTCTCGCCCCCCTTCGCTCCGGTGAAGGGGGTCAATTCGCCATCATGGTCTATGCTAGAAATTCCATGCATAACAACAGAGTGAAAAATGAGCAACGATATTACCGCGCACGTGATCACCGTTAAATTTCAGGAACAGGCGCTGACCGAGATAAATGAGCTCAGCAATCATTTCATCCGCGCAGGTTTTGTCCTGACGCTCAACGATGATGATGGCAAAACTCATGAATTAGGCACCAACACATTTGGCCTGCTGAGCGCGCAGAGCGCCGACGACGTCCGGGCTTTAAGCGCAGGTCTTGCGGAAACGGCCTTAGGCAGACCGGCAGAGATCGCCATCACCACATTTAGCGAATGGTTAAAAGCTCAATAAGTGCGATCGCCACCGCTGAAGGCGCCAGTTGTGCGTTAGCTCGTACTTTACGGCCAGGTTATACGCTAACCTTATGATATGGTGGAAAACATGGGGAGAGACAGCATGTGGCAAGCTATTAGCAATTTGTTAAGCGAGCAGCACACTGACGGCGCTGAAATCGAACTGCGCAACGAGCTACCCGGCGGAGAAATCCATGCCGCCTGGCATTTACGTTTTGGCGGGAAAGATTATTTCGTCAAATGCGATGAACGCGAGCTGCTCCCCATTTTTACCGCGGAAGCCGATCAGCTGGAGCTGCTCTCGCGCTGTAAAACCGTTAGCGTTCCGCAGGTCTTCGCCGTCGGCAGCGATCGGGATTACAGCTTTCTGGTGATGGAATATTTACCGCCGCGCCCGCTGGATGCACATAACGCGTTTCTTCTCGGTCAGCAAATTGCCCATTTACATCAGTGGAGCGATCAGCCGCAGTTTGGCCTTGATTTTGACAACGATCTGTCGACGACCCCGCAGCCGAATGCCTGGCAGCGCCGCTGGTCAACGTTTTTCGCTGAACAACGCATTGGCTGGCAGCTGGAGCTAGCGGCGGAAAAAGGGCTGCACTTCGGCGATATCGACAGCATTGTCGACACCGTACAGCGGCGGCTCAGCAACCATCAGCCGCAGCCTTCTTTATTACATGGCGACTTGTGGTCAGGGAACTGCGCGCTGGGGCCCAATGGCCCGTATATTTTCGATCCGGCGTGTTATTGGGGCGATCGCGAATGCGATTTGGCTATGCTGCCACTTCATCCGGAACAGCCGCCGCAGATTTATGACGGTTACCAGTCGGTCTCGCCGCTGCCTGCTGGCTTCCTTGAACGACAACCGATTTACCAGCTATATACCTTACTTAATCGGGCGATTCTGTTCGGCGGCCAACACCTGGTTACCGCGCAAAAAGCGCTCGATGAAGCCCTGCAAGAAGCGTAAAAAAAGGCCCTCAAAGGGGCCTTTTTCATCAGCAGGATTAATCCATTTTCACGCCATTTAAGCGGAATTGGATGTTCATCGTCAGGCCAGTACCCGGTCTGCCAGGCTCGTAGCGCCATTTACGCATCGCTGTTTTGACATCACGCTCAAACATATTGGCCGGCTTGGCGGAGACTATCTGGATGTTCTCCACGCGACCATCGGCAGTAACATCAAATTTCACGCTCACGTCACCTTCAATACGTAGCGCCTGCGCACGTTGCGGGTAAGAAGGGTCGCCGCGTTTCAACGCTTTAGGACCGCTCGGCGCGGTGGTCATCGGTTTTGCCGTTGCCGCCGTCGTACTCGGGGCGGTACGCGCAGGCGCCGTATTGTTATTCTCAAACGGCGAGACCGGACGCGGCTCAGCGGGTTTCACCTCACGTTTCGGCTCGACCTTTTTCTCTGGCTTAGGCTTTGGTTTCGGCTTAGGTTTGGGCTTCGGCTCCGGTTTGTGGATTACCACTGGCGCCTCTTTTGGCGGCTCAGGCACCACTTCAGGTTCCGGCTCCGGTTCAACAACGGGTTCAACGACCGGCTGCGCCGCCTGTGGAGGCTCTAAATCCGCCGGCGCCACCATCGTTATTTCGATTGGCTGTGAAGGCGAAGGCTTTTCAATAACCTGATGTACCGAGGTATAAAGCAACCCCGCCACAACGGCACCGTGGATAGCCACGGACAGCAGCGTTGGCCACGGAAAGCGGCGAGGTAAATCAAGGGTCATTGCGCTCATAGTCGTTTCTGTTGAAAAATGATGCCCTGATTTTAAATGCAAATAGCAATCATATTCAATAAGACGTGTTATCTTGCATCAAATTTTGCCTCGTTTTGTGGAAAAAAACCGGCGTGCCGTGGCATGCTAAAGGCGTGCGCATCTTACATTGCTGCTCATAACGCTTTCACGTCACGTGATTTGCCTATTTTTTGATTAAGGAGCCTTGCCGTGCTTTACGTCATCTACGCAGAAGATATCGCCGATTCTCTGGAAAAACGCCAGGCGGTGCGCCCTGCCCATCTGGCGCGCCTACAACTATTACATGATGAAGGCCGTTTACTGACCGCAGGCCCGATGCCCGCGGTAGATAGCAATGAACCTGGCGCGGCAGGATTTAGCGGCTCAACGGTTATCGCAGAATTTGAATCGCTGGAAGCGGCGCAGTCCTGGGCCAACGATGACCCCTATATCGCCGCAGGCGTCTATCAGCACGTCTCGGTGAAACCTTACAAAAAAGTATTTTAATCACCCACTTAAAACACAGAGGCACCGCAAGCGGTGCCTTTCGTTTTAACTCTCAGAATTCAGAGAAGGTGAACAGCAAAGCATGACGCTGCCGTTTGACCAGGCACTTCCTGATTGAAAGAATCCGCATGTTGCGGCGAGATTGGGCTTCCAGCCAGCGCGATTTACGGCGACTTACTTGTCTAAGCATGCGCCAGCGCCCTACTTCCGTTCTACTACGCTTCATTGCTACTACTCTACGAGTGAAAAACAGCCCTCATTATAAACCGATGAATCTGTCTGACCATCGCTTTCGCTGCGTTTTTATTTGCCAGATGGATGATGATGCGTAAACTCATGGCATCGGGCTATTCAAAAGGATTTTTCATCTATGACAACCTTTTACACGGTCGTAAACTGGCTGGTCATTCTTGGTTACTGGCTACTGATTGCCGGCGTTACATTACGCATTCTAATGAAACGTCGCGCAGTGCCTTCCGCCATGGCATGGTTACTGATTATTTACATCCTGCCGCTGGTGGGAATTATCGCTTACCTCTCTTTCGGCGAACTGCATCTTGGTAAGCGTCGAGCCGAGCGCGCTCGCGCCATGTGGCCCTCCACCGCCAAATGGCTAACGGACCTGAAAAGCTGCAAACATATTTTTGCTGAAGAAAATAGCCCGGTTGCCGAATCACTGTTCAAACTGTGCGAACGTCGCCAGGGAATCGCTGGCGTAAAAGGTAACCAGCTACAGCTGCTGACCGAATCTGATGATGTCATGCAGGCGCTGATTCGAGACATCCAGCTGGCGCGGCATAACATCGAAATGGTGTTCTACATCTGGCAGCCCGGCGGGATGGCCGACCAGGTGGCGGAATCGCTGATGGCAGCCGCACGACGCGGCGTGCATTGCCGGCTGATGCTCGATTCGGCCGGTAGCGTCGCCTTTTTCCGCAGCCCGTGGGCGGCAATGATGCGTAACGCCGGTATCGAGGTGGTCGAAGCGCTAAAAGTGAATCTAATGCGTGTATTTTTACGCCGTATGGATCTGCGTCAGCACCGTAAAATGGTGATGATTGACAACTATATTGCCTACACCGGTAGCATGAATATGGTTGACCCGCGCTACTTCAAACAGGATTCCGGCGTCGGCCAATGGGTCGATCTGATGGCGCGAATGGAAGGTCCGGTGGCGACGGCGATGGGTATCGTCTACTCCTGCGACTGGGAAATTGAGACCGGCAAGCGAATTTTGCCGCCGCCGCCGGACGTCAACATCATGCCGTTTGAGGAAGCCAATGGACATACCATCCATACCATTGCTTCTGGTCCCGGCTTCCCGGAAGATTTGATTCATCAGGCGTTGTTAACCGCAGCCTATGCGGCGAAAGAACATCTGATCATGACCACCCCCTACTTCGTCCCCAGCGATGATTTACTGCACGCCATCTGTACCGCCGCCCAACGCGGTGTCGAGGTGAGTATTATCATGCCGCGTAAAAACGACTCCTTGCTGGTAGGCTGGGCCAGTCGCGCCTTCTTCACTGAACTGCTTGCCGCTGGCGTGAAAATTTACCAATTCGAAGGCGGTCTGCTACATACCAAAAGCGTGCTGGTGGATGGCGAATTGAGCCTGGTCGGTACCGTTAATCTCGATATGCGCAGCCTGTGGCTTAATTTCGAGATCACGCTGGCGATCGACGACGTGGGCTTCGGCGGAGACCTGGCGGCGGTACAGGACGATTACATCTCCCGATCGCGCCTGCTGGATGCAAAACTGTGGGCCAAACGTCCGCTATGGCAGCGGATCGCAGAGCGACTGTTTTACTTCTTCAGCCCGTTGCTGTAAAACGTGCCCATCAGATGCTTAACGGGTAGCAATCATGGATATGGATTTAAACAATCGCCTGACCGAAGACGAAACGCTCGAACAGGCCTACGATATCTTTCTTGAGCTGGCGGCAGATAACCTAGACCCAGCGGATATCATTCTTTTCAATCTGCAGTTTGAAGAGCGCGGCGGCGCCGAGCTGTTTGACCCGGCGGAAGACTGGCAGGAGCATGTCGATTACGACCTCAATCCAGATTTCTTCGCCGAAGTTGTCATTGGCCTGGCCGATACCGATGGCGGTGAGATCAACGATATCTTCGCTCGCGTTCTGCTGTGCCGCGAAAAAGATCACAAGCTGTGCCACATTCTGTGGCGTGAATAAGCATTTAGCTAATGCGCCTGTAAAAAAGCCTGCCGACGGTAACATCGGCAGGCTTTTTGTTTTATACGTTATTGCGGTAATTCTGTTCCGCAGGCGTGGCAGAAACGGGCGTTTTTATCATGCTCGGCGTTATTGCAGTTTGGGCAAACGCGGCGGGCGCGTCGGTTTTGCAGCGCCGTAGTCATATGTGTCGTTATCAGCCCGGTTGGAATGGCGATGATAGAATAACCGATGAGAATTAACACCGAGGCGAGTATCCGCCCTAGCGGCGTATGCGGCGTAATGTCGCCATACCCCACGGTAGTAATGGTGACGATTGCCCAATAGACCGAAGCATTTAAGGTGGTAAACCCGTATTGCGGCCCTTCAATTAAATACATCAGCGAGCCGAAAATCACCATCACAATAGCAATAAACGAGTAGAACAGAATGAGCTGATGGCGGGCGCTGACGATAGCCCGCCAAAAAATATTCAGCGACGGCATAAAACGCAGCAGTTTAAGAATACGCAGCGCGCGGATAACCCGCATGGCCCGCCAGGCAAAAACATACTCGAGGCTCATTTCCGGCCATAGCCACATCACATACAGCGGCAAAACGGTCGCCAGATCGATAAATCCCCAGAAGCTGAAGATATAGCGCAGCGGATTCGGCCAGCTTATAACGCGTAAAATATATTCCGCGGTGAAGACCGCGGTGACCCCCAACTCCAGCCAGACAAAAATATGCCATTCATCAAGCGACAGGTGATACTGCGAACCGAGCCCGGACTCAACAAAAATAATGACCACGCTCAACAGGGCGAATAAACCGCAAAGCCCTTCAAAACGGCGGCCGGAGCGACGAGTTTGATCGAAAAGTAAGTGGTAAAGCCGCAAACGGGCGGCGGAAAGCGAAACTGCCACGTTAACCTCACAATAAAAAAGGGCTGACATCAGTCAGCCCAAGTGATTATAACGGGTCTACCTTCAGGCAGGAAACCGCATGGCGGAAACTGCCTTCCAGCACCGGACGCGTTTTGGCGCATTCGGGCCCGGCCAATGGACATCGGGTGCGGAACACGCAACCCGAAGGCGGATTAATCGGCGAAGGCAACTCCCCTTCCAGCAGTTGGATGGTTTTATTCTTCTCAAGATCAGGATCCGGCACCGGTACGGCCGACATCAGCGCTTTGGTATAAGGATGCAGCGGATTATGGTACACCTCATCATAGGTACCTAACTCCACCGCATGACCCAAATACATGACCAGCACGCGGTCGGAAATATGTTTTACTACCGCCAGGTCATGGGCAATAAAAATCAACGACAGCCCCATCTCCCGCTGCAGTTGTTGTAGTAAGTTCACCACCTGCGCCTGGATGGAAACATCCAGCGCCGATACCGGCTCATCGCAAATAATCAACTTAGGCTCAAGGATCAGCGCGCGAGCGATACCAATGCGCTGACACTGGCCGCCGGAGAATTCGTGCGGATAGCGGTTAATCAGGTTCGGCAGCAGTCCGACCTTCATCATCATCGCCTTCACGCGATCGCGCACTTCCTGACGTGGCATCTTCGGGTGATAGGTCCGCAGCGGTTCAGCGATGATTTCGCCAATGGTCATACGCGGATTCAGCGATGCTAAAGGATCCTGGAAGATCATCTGGATATCGCTGCGCACGTCGCGCCACTCTTCCGGCTTCATGCCTAACAGATCTTTTCCAAGCCAGGCCACTTTACCGTCGGTAGCTTTCACCAGGCCGATGATGGCGCGGGCGAAGGTCGATTTACCGCAGCCGGATTCACCAACCACCCCGAGCGTTTCGCCTTCATACAGGCGCAGAGTAACGCCATCCACCGCTTTGAGCGTTTTTGACGGCTGCCAGAACCATTGCTTACCATCTTTAATATCAAAATGTACTTTCAGGTCAGCAATTTCGAGCAACACTTTTCTTTGTTCGATCACGGCGTTCATAGCAGATCCCCTACCGGTTTAAAGCAGGCGCGCAGGCGACCTGGCGCAAACGACTCCAGAGGCGGAGCGCTATTACAGATTTCCATAGCATGCGGACAGCGCGGCTGGAACGGACATCCTTTCGGCAGACGCAGCAGGTTCGGCGGGTTGCCGGGAATCGTCAGCAAGGAATCGCCTTCGCCATCGAGACGCGGTACCGCATTGAGCAAACCGATCGAGTACGGGTGCGACGGTTGGTAGAACACATCGCGCGCCTGACCGTATTCCATGGTACGCCCGGCATACATCACCAGTACCTTATCGCAGATCCCCGCCACCACGCCGAGGTCGTGGGTAATCATAATAATCGCGGTGTTAAACTCGCGCTTCAGCTCGTTAAGCAGGGTCATGATCTGTGCCTGCACGGTGACGTCCAACGCGGTGGTCGGTTCATCGGCAATCAGCAGTTTTGGCCGACATAACAGCGCCATGGCGATCATCACGCGCTGGCGCATCCCGCCGGAGAACTCGTGCGGGAACATCTTCATGCGCTTACGCGCTTCCGGCATCTTCACCGCATCGAGCATCCGTACCGACTCTTCAAAAGCCGCGGCTTTGCTCAGCCCTTTATGCAGCATCAGCACTTCCATCAGCTGCTCGCCGACCCGCATATAAGGGTTCAACGACGTCATCGGATCCTGGAAAATCATCGAAATCTGTTCGGCACGCAGCTTATTCAGATCACGCTCCGGCAAATTGAGGATTTCACGACCGTTAAAAGTGGCGGAACCACCGATATGGCCATTCGCCGCCAGCAGCCCCATTAAGGCGAATGCCGTTTGCGATTTACCGGAACCTGACTCACCGACGATACCTAATGTTTCACCAGCCCGCAGGTTAAAATTCAGATCGTTAACCGCGGTGACATCGCCATCCGGCGTTTTAAACGTCACCCGAAGATCCTTCACATCCAGCAGCAGACCGCTTTGCTGCGCGGCCTTCGGCGCTTTAGTCATTTCAATTGTGCTCATGACGGCGCTCCTTAGCGGTCTTTCGGGTCGAGGGCATCACGCAGGCCATCGCCGATAAAGTTGAAACAGAACAGCGTTACCACCAGGAACCCGGCAGGGAACAATAACAGCCACGGCGAGACTTCCATTGAGTTGGCGCCATCACTGAGTAACGCGCCCCAACTGCTCAGCGGCTCCTGGGTACCAAGGCCGAGGAAGCTCAGGAAGGATTCGAACAGAATCATGCTGGGTACCAGCAGTGAAGCGTAAACCACCACCACGCCCAGGACGTTCGGCACGATATGACGAATAACGATATTCGCGGTGGAGACCCCGCCGACCTGCGCGGCTTCGATGAACTCTTTACGTTTCAGGCTTAGAGTCTGACCGCGTACGATACGCGCCATATCCAGCCAAGATACCATCCCGATCGCCACAAAGATCAGCAGGATGTTCTGACCAAAGAAGGTAACCAGCAGGATCACGAAGAACATGAACGGGAAGGAGTTGAGGATTTCCAGCAAACGCATCATCACCGAGTCCACTTTGCCGCCGAGATAACCGGAAAGTGAACCATAGAGGGTGCCGAGGATCACCGCCACCAGCGCTGCGGCCACGCCAACCATCAGCGAAATACGTCCGCCAATCGCTACGCGCACCAGCAGGTCGCGACCGGATGAATCGGTACCAAAATAGTGACCAGACTCCATATCCGGAGCGTTGGACATCATCCCCCAGTCGGTATCGAAATAGGAGAACTGCGACAACATTGGAGCGATAGTCACAAACAGCGCAATAATCACCAGCACAATCAGGCTGGCTACCGCCGCGCGGTTATGCATAAAGCGGCGACGCGCATCCTGCCACAGGCTACGGCCCTCAACCTCCAGCTTCTCACTGAAGTGCTCCAGCGCCTCGCTGTTTTTCTTACTTAACATCATGGCGAACTCCGGCTTCAGTAGCGAATTTTCGGATCGATAACGGCGTACAGCACGTCGACGATCGCGTTAAACAGAATGGTCAGTGCGCCGACCAGAATCGTCAGGCTGAGCACCAGCGAGTAGTCGCGGTTAAGCGCGCCGTTGACGAATAACTGGCCAATACCCGGCAGGCCGTAAATCGTTTCGATAACCATTGAACCGGTGATAATGCCGACGAACGCCGGACCCATATAGGAAAGCACCGGCAGCAGCGCAGGCTTCAGCGCGTGGCGGAAGATAATTCTGCGCATCGGCAGACCTTTCGCCCTTGCGGTGCGAATGAAGTTAGAGTGCAAAACTTCAATCATCGAACCGCGGGTGATACGGGCGATACTGGCAATATAGGCCAGCGATAACGCCACCATCGGCAGGATCATAAATTTCAGCGCCCCGCCGTTCCAGCCGCCGCCAGGCAACCAGTGCAGCGTGATGGCGAAAATCATCACCAGCAGCGGCGCCACCACGAAACTCGGTATGACGACGCCGGTCATTGCCACCCCCATCACCGCGTAGTCCCATTTGGTATTCTGTTTTAACGCGGCAATAACCCCGGCGCTGACGCCAAGAATCACGGCTAACAAGAAGGCAGCAAGGCCCAGTTTGGCGGAAACCGGGAAGCTTGATGCGACCAGATCGTTGACCGAATAATCTTTATATTTGAAGGAAGGACCGAAATCACCGTGCGCCAGTTGCTTCAGATAATTGAAGTACTGGGTCATGATGGGGTCGTTTAAATGATATTTCGCTTCAATATTCGCCATGACTTCCGGCGGCAGCGTGCGTTCACCGGTAAAAGGACTGCCCGGCGCGAGGCGCATCATGAAGAAAGAGATAGTAATAAGAATGAATAGCGTCGGAATCGCTTCCAGACAGCGACGTAATATGAATTTTAACATTGCCCGTACCTTCTGGCCTGTGCCTATCGAGTGCGATGAATTCAGACACGGTGGGGCAAGCTCAGCCTGCCCCACGTCTTGCCATTAATGTTTGATAATATAAAGGTTCTTCACGTAAATATTATCCAACGGGTCTTTACCGGTATAACCGCCAACCCACGGTTTAACCAGGCGCGCGTTCACATAGTAGTAAACAGGCACAATCGCGGAATCTTTATCCAGCTGTTGTTCCGACTGCGCGTACAGCTCGGCGCGTTTCGCTTCATCGGTGACCTGCAGGGTATCGCCGATGATCTTATCGAATGCCGGGCTCTTATAATGCGCCGTGTTGTTAGAGCTGTCGCTGAGCATGGTGTTCAGGAACGATGTCGGCTCGTTGTAATCAGCGCACCAGCCGGCGCGAGCGACGTCAAAGGTGCCCTGATGACGGCTATCGAGGAAGGTTTTCCACTCCTGATTTTCCAGCTTAACGTTAGCGCCAAGGTTTTTCTTCCAGATGGACGCCACGGCGATAGCCAGTTTTTTATGTAAATCGGAAGTGTTGTAGAGCAGATTAAAGGTCAGCGGTTTATCAGCGGTATAACCGGCTTCCGCCAGCAATTTTTTCGCTTCTTCATTACGCTTGTCCTGAGACCATTTGAACCACTCCGGCTCAACGAGTTTCATGCCGTCGGTGTATGGCGGGGTATAACTGTAAGCCGGCAGATCGCCCTGGTTTTTCACTTTATTGACGATAATATCGCGATCCAGCGCCAGCTTAAGCGCGGTACGGACGCGTACGTCGGTAAATGGCGCTTTCTGGTTATTGATTTCGTAATAATAAGTACACAGATAAGGATCGACGTGAACTTCTTTCGGGATCTCTTTTTTCAGCTTCTGGAACAGTTCAATCGGCATGTTGTTATAGGTCATGTCGATCTCGCCGCTGCGATAGCGGTTCACATCGGTAACTTCAGAAGAAATTGGCAGGTAAGTTACCTGGTTAATAACGGTTTTGGCGTTGTCCCAGTAATTCGTATTACGCTCGAGCACAATACGCTCGTTGACCACCCAGTCTTTTAATTTATAAGCGCCGTTGGTGACAATATTCGCCGGCTGAGTCCATTTCTCACCATATTTTTCAATGGCGGCTTTGGGTACTGGAGAAACGGATGGATGGACGAGGAGTTTATAGAAATAAGGAACCGGTTCGCTCAGCGTGACTTCAAACGTTTTGTCGTCAATCGCTTTGACGCCAAGGTCTGTTGCAGGTTTTTTGCCAGCGATAATCTCATCGACGTTGGCGACATGGCCGTACTGGAGATAGCTGGCGTAAGGAGATGCCGTTTTCGGATCGGCCAGACGCTGCCAGCTATAAACGAAATCTTGCGCGGTAACCGGTGAACCGTCGGACCATTTGGCATCCTTGCGGATATGGAAGGTCCAGACTTTAAAATCCTTGTTATCCCACGATTCGGCAACGCCCGGCACAGGATGGCCGTTAAGATCGCCAATCACTAACCCTTCAAACAGATCGCGGTTAACGTTGGACTCCGGGACGCCTTCAATTTTATGCGGATCCAGAGATTGCACCTCTGCCCCGTTATTACGCACCAGCGTTTGTTTATCCGCCAGTTGCACCCCAGCAGGAACATCTGCTGCCATAGCAACATTTGCGGTGATTAGCGCAGATAAAATTCCCGCCGCTACCAGACTTTTTTTAGTGATGATGGTCATGTGTTGTTACTCCACTCATTATAATTACTGGTTATTTAACCAGCCTGTTATTTTTCCCTTAAAGGGATTCTGTACAGTGCAGGAGTCTTTGCCGCTGTCAGATTCTACTGCTTGCTATCACCGACTTATTTATTACGACCGCTCAAACGGCAGCCTTGACGTCGATTCTTTATCCCCCTGTCCAGAGGGGAATTCCGGCACAATGAGTTATGTAATAATAATTCTCATTTGTGCACATTATTTAGTTAGCGATCAGGCCGGAAAGTACCAAAACGGTTTCATGTCCGCCAATGCAATTTGCAAATATGTTACCGGATTCTCTTTTATTGTTTTTTTAGCCGCACTTAACGTAAGACTTATCATGTTAAAAAAGCAAAAATATTGCTTTTAATCAGCAAGATAGGAACACCCTGTCATTTTGCGTTCCCGCTCTGCGCGCAAAGTTGCTTTTTTGCACAATAATTTAACAATTGTCTAATTTTTAGCACATTAATCTGCTGTCTCGCAGAAATTACTAATATCATTTCAATGATCCGACAGCAAGCGCCAGAGAATGATGTGACGAAAATAACAGTGATGAGGGGAGAAAGACAGTACGGCGAGATAGAATAAAAACGACTAACCATATGATAAATATAAAATTAAATCATAATTGGTAAAAGTTATAGTTTGTCTTTTATATCAGCTGCAGAAATAAGTTTTGCTAATAATCTTTCAAACGCGAGGCCCCACGCCCCGCGCCTGCCAAGTAAGTTACCCTGTCAATCCAGGAAACAGCGCTTTAATCCCGGTGACGATAAACTCAATCCCTAAAGCCATCAGCAACAGACCCATGATACGAGTAATGACGTTAATCCCGGTCTGCCCTAACAATCTGACCAACCACGGCGCCATGCGGAAAATTCCCCAACAACAGGCGGCAAACAGCGCAATGGCGATTGAAAAACCGATCAGGTGGGCAATGGAGTGATAGCGAGTCCCCCAAACGATCGTGGAGCTTATCGCCCCCGGCCCCGCCATTAAAGGTAACGCTAACGGTACGACCCCGATACTTTCCCGAATAGCCGTCTCCGACTTCTCCTGTTTGTTTTGTTTATCTTCACCGAGTTTGCCGCTAATCATCGACATGGCGATAGTCACCACCAGGATCCCACCCGCAATACGGAAAGAATCAATAGAGATGCCGAAAATTTGCAAGATGCCATCGCCAAGGAAGAGCGAGGTAAGGAGAATGATAGCCACCGACAGATTAGCCGTCAGATTCGTCTTATTCCGCACCAGCGCCGTCTGGTAGCTGGTCATGCTAATGAAAACCGGGATGATGCCGACCGGGTTGACCAGCGCGAAAAGGCCGATAAAAAATTTGAAATAAACAGCGAAATCAAACAACGGTAGGGTCACAGTGAACTCCGCAGCACCATTAAAAAAGGCTGTTGACAGTGTCAGTACAAATTAATTTGGCAGAAGATACCCTTTTCATAGCCACAATTCATCTCAAATATGCAGCCGCGGCTGTTTGCTTTTATTTGTTATATATTTGTTTAGCGGATGGGCTTTATTCATTAAATATGCATACATTATCACTCCCCATCATCTAACTGGTCAATTATTGCCCTGCTGAAAGGTATCAGCATCGCCAAATATTGATCTAAATCACGTAATTCATACTCAGAAGTGAGTAATCTTGGCTACATCAAGAGAGTGAAAGGCCGAAGTACCTGAGTGCGTAGTGAGACAAAGCTTTTTTAGTAAATCAGTGTGTTCAAAGCGTTAGAAATCTTTACGTTAACATTTACATGCAAGCTGTTAACAGCCTGTCTATAATGTCGAATCGAGCTACTGTTTTACTAAAAAAGTTTAACATTATCAGGAGAGCATTATGGCTGTTACTAATGTCGCTGAACTTAACGCACTTGTAGAGCGCGTAAAAAAAGCCCAGCGTGAATATGCCAGTTTCACTCAAGAACAAGTTGATAAGATCTTCCGTGCCGCCGCTCTGGCCGCTGCAGATGCTCGAATCCCTCTCGCAAAAATGGCCGTTGCCGAATCCGGCATGGGTATTATTGAAGATAAAGTGATCAAAAACCACTTCGCCTCCGAATATATCTACAACGCCTATAAAGATGAAAAAACCTGTGGCGTCCTGTCTGAAGACGACACTTTCGGTACCATCACCATTGCTGAACCAATCGGTATTATTTGCGGTATCGTTCCGACTACCAACCCGACCTCAACGGCTATCTTCAAATCGCTGATCAGCCTGAAGACGCGTAACGCCATTATCTTCTCCCCGCACCCGCGTGCTAAAGACGCTACCAACAAAGCGGCTGACATCGTATTGCAGGCGGCGATTGCTGCCGGTGCGCCGAAAGATCTGATTGGTTGGATCGACCAACCTTCAGTAGAACTGTCTAATGCGCTGATGCACCACCCTGACATCAACCTGATCCTCGCCACCGGTGGCCCAGGTATGGTTAAAGCTGCTTACAGTTCTGGTAAACCAGCTATCGGCGTTGGTGCAGGTAACACGCCGGTTGTTATCGATGAAACTGCCGATATTAAACGCGCAGTAGCGTCCGTACTGATGTCAAAAACCTTCGATAACGGCGTTATCTGTGCTTCTGAACAGTCTGTTGTTGTTGTCGACTCGGTCTACGATGCCGTTCGCGAACGTTTTGCCAGCCACGGCGGCTACCTGCTGCAGGGCAAAGAATTGAAAGCCGTTCAGGACATCATCCTGAAAAATGGCGCGCTGAATGCGGCGATCGTTGGTCAACCGGCGGCAAAAATCGCTGAACTGGCAGGCTTCACCGTGCCGGCCACCACTAAGATTCTGATCGGCGAAGTTACCGACGTTGACGAAAGCGAACCGTTCGCTCACGAAAAACTGTCCCCGACTCTGGCAATGTACCGGGCGAAAGATTTCGAAGACGCGGTCGATAAAGCAGAAAAACTGGTCGCCATGGGCGGTATCGGTCACACCTCTTGCCTGTACACCGACCAGGACAACCAGCCGGCTCGCGTGGCCTACTTCGGCCAGATGATGAAAACCGCGCGTATCCTGATCAACACCCCGGCTTCTCAGGGTGGTATCGGCGACCTGTATAACTTCAAACTCGCACCTTCCCTGACTCTGGGTTGTGGTTCCTGGGGTGGTAACTCCATCTCTGAAAACGTTGGTCCGAAACACCTGATCAACAAGAAAACCGTTGCTAAGCGAGCTGAAAACATGTTGTGGCATAAACTTCCGAAATCTATCTACTTCCGTCGTGGCTCTCTGCCAATCGCACTGGATGAAGTGATTACTGATGGTCACAAACGCGCGCTGATTGTGACTGACCGCTTCCTGTTCAACAACGGTTATGCAGACCAGATCACTTCCGTACTGAAAGCGGCTGGCGTAGAAACCGAAGTGTTCTTTGAAGTTGAAGCTGACCCAACTCTGACCATCGTGCGTAAAGGCGCGGACCTGGCCAACTCCTTCAAACCAGACGTAATCATTGCGCTGGGCGGCGGTTCCCCGATGGATGCAGCCAAAATCATGTGGGTTATGTATGAGCATCCGGAAACCCACTTCGAAGAACTGGCGCTGCGCTTTATGGATATCCGTAAACGTATCTACAAGTTCCCGAAAATGGGCGTTAAAGCGAAGATGGTTGCCATCACCACGACTTCCGGTACCGGCTCTGAAGTGACTCCGTTCGCCGTGGTAACCGACGATGCAACTGGACAGAAATATCCGCTGGCCGATTACGCGCTGACTCCGGATATGGCGATTGTCGATGCCAACCTGGTCATGGATATGCCGAAGTCCCTGTGCGCCTTCGGTGGTCTGGACGCCGTGACTCATGCCCTGGAAGCTTACGTCTCCGTACTGGCTTCCGAGTTCTCTGATGGTCAGGCTCTGCAGGCGCTGAAACTGCTGAAAGAGTATCTGCCGGCCTCTTACCACGAAGGTTCTAAGAACCCGGTAGCCCGCGAACGTGTGCACAGTGCCGCCACTATCGCCGGTATCGCGTTTGCTAACGCCTTCCTGGGCGTGTGCCACTCTATGGCGCACAAACTGGGCTCACAGTTCCACATTCCTCACGGTCTGGCGAACGCCCTGCTGATCTGCAACGTTATCCGCTATAACGCGAATGACAACCCGACCAAGCAGACCGCATTCAGTCAGTATGACCGTCCGCAGGCACGCCGTCGTTACGCCGAGATCGCAGACCACCTGGGTCTGAGCGCTCCGGGCGACCGCACTGCTGCGAAAATCGAGAAACTGCTGGCATGGCTGGAAAGCCTCAAAGCGGAGCTGGGTATTCCGAAATCTATCCGTGAAGCCGGTGTTCAGGAAGCTGATTTCCTGGCTCACGTTGATAAGCTGTCTGAAGACGCCTTCGATGACCAGTGCACCGGCGCTAACCCGCGCTACCCGCTGATCGCCGAGCTGAAACAGATTCTGCTGGACACCTACTACGGTCGTGACTTTGTCGAAGGCGAAGCAGCGGCTGTGAAAAAAGAAGCGGCTCCAGTCAAAGCTGAGAAAAAAGCGAAAAAATCCGCTTAATTCACGGCATTGATATGAACGAAGCCCCATCTATTGATGGGGCTTTTTTATATTCGTACTTTATTCGTGTTCACATACAGAAGTACAAGAAGCAATACACTGGGTAATATCTGAATACAGGAACCGATTCCATAAAAGACAACAGGCGCCATACAGGCGCCTGAAGATAATGAAATTAAAGAATTATTCGCAGTGGCGCAGCTTACTTTGCACCTGGGTTAACGAACCGATATTCAACGCCTCTTTATAATGCTTACGGCATACGGAAACGTAGCGCTCATTACCGCCAATCACCACCTGCTCGCCCTCATTGTACGGGCGCCCCTCCTGGTCAAGACGCAAAACCATGCTTGCCTTTCGCCCACAGAAGCAAATAGTTTTTAATTCAACCAGCTTATCCGACCATGCCAACAAATACTGGCTACCGCTAAATAACTCACCGCGAAAGTCCGTACGCAAGCCGTAGCACAATACAGGGATATCGAGCTCATCCACCACTTCTGAGAGCTCGTGGACCTGTTCACGGGTCAGGAACTGGCTTTCGTCCACCAGCACGCAATGAATAGGCTGGCGGGCATGTTCTGACGCTATATCGGCATATAATGACGTCTGAGGATTATACAGCCGCGCCGGAGAAGACAGCCCGATTCGCGAGCTCACTTTGCCAGAACCAAAGCGGTCGTCGATTTCAGCGGTATAAACGACGGTACGCATCCCTCGTTCCTGGTAATTGTACGAAGACTGCAACAGTGCGGTAGACTTACCGGCATTCATTGCAGAATAGTAAAAATAAAGTTGTGCCATCGGCTGCGTAACCCCAATCAATGTGTTTTACTGCGCAATTGTATCATATATTACCGAGCCGACCGTGCTTTCACAGGGGGTATTGCCGACTTAACGATAATGCTTTACAAAAAATGAAACGGACGGTGAATGAATAGCTTCAGGCAAGACCGTTACTGCGCCAGCAGATACAAATCATTGTCGTTTTGTGCTTAAACCGCCATTCTCCGGACAACTATAATGGATTTTGGCCGCCAATTTATATTAAGCATCACCGTAACTAATGCGCTAAAACTGAAGAGTGATATTTATCCACGTAAAGTATAAATTTACTCTCGAAACGCAGGAAAACCATCCTGACTCATGGTTTTAGCGCCTGTGCGTATGCTTAAGCTATAAGCGAGAAGATGTGAAGTCGCGCGAAAATTTAACTTAAATTATTTAATCAACCAGACAAATAACAAGTAATTTTGAATTCCTTACATTCTCCCCTATTGCACATCTGATTTTATCGCTCTATTATTACTTCAACAAACCACCCCACAATATAAGTTTGAGATTACTACAATGAGCGAAGCACTTAAAATTTTGAACAACATCCGTACTCTTCGTGCGCAGGCAAGAGAATGCACCCTTGAAACGCTTGAAGAGATGCTGGAAAAATTAGAAGTTGTCGTTAACGAACGTCGCGAAGAAGAAAGCGCCGCTGCTGCAGAAATTGAAGAGCGCACTCGTAAACTGCAACAGTACCGCGAAATGCTGATCGCTGACGGTATTGATCCGAATGAACTGCTGAGCACCATGGCGGCAGTTAAAGCTGGCACCAAAACTAAACGTGCTGCACGTCCGGCTAAATACAGCTACGTTGATGAAAACGGCGAAACTAAAACCTGGACTGGCCAGGGTCGTACTCCGGCAGTCATCAAGAAAGCAATGGACGAGCAAGGTAAAACACTGGACGATTTCCTGCTCTAATTAGCTTTATGCTTGATATAAAAATCCCGCTTCGGCGGGATTTTTTTTATCGCTACACGCTTAAAGTAACAGGCATAAAAAAACCGGATCATCATCAGACGATCCGGTTGTTCTGCTGGCGAATATTACTTCGCGACCGCCTGCTCAAGCCAGGCTTTAAAGTCTTCGCCCAGAGTTTTATGGCGAACGCCATATTCTACGAAGGCCTGCATATAACCGAGCTTATTACCGCAGTCGTGGCTTTTGCCTTTCATGTGGTAGGCTTCAACGGTTTCTTTCTCGATCAGCATATCAATAGCATCAGTCAGCTGAATTTCATCGCCAGCTCCCGGAGGGGTTTTCGCCAGCAGCGGCCAAATATCGGCGCTCAGCACATAACGACCGACTACCGCCAGATTAGACGGCGCGACGTCTGCCTTCGGTTTCTCAACAACGCCAACCATCGGCACGCTTTCGCCAGGCTGCAGGCTTTCGCCCTTGCAGTCAACAACGCCATAGGCCGTAACGTCATCAACCGGCTCAACCATGATCTGGCTGGCGCCCGTCTCGTCAAAGCGAGCAATCATTTCCGCCAGGTTATCGCGGGTCAGATCGGATTCATATTCGTCCAGAATCACGTCCGGCAGAATAACCGCAACCGGTTCGTCGCCGACAACCGGATGCGCGCACAGCACCGCGTGGCCCAGACCTTTAGCCAGCCCCTGACGTACCTGCATGATGGTGACGTGCGGCGGACAAATAGACTGAACTTCTTCCAGAAGCTGACGTTTTACACGTTTTTCCAGCATCGCTTCGAGTTCGAAGCTGGTATCGAAATGGTTTTCAATAGAGTTTTTCGAAGAGTGTGTCACCAGAACAATTTCAGTAATCCCAGCGGCGATACATTCGTTAACAACATATTGGATTAATGGTTTATCTACCAGTGGCAGCATTTCTTTCGGAATAGCCTTGGTGGCGGGTAGCATCCTGGTGCCTAATCCCGCTACCGGGATAACAGCTTTTCTTACTTTAGAATTAAGGGCAGCCATTGAAATCTCCTGGACTGTTCGTTTTTTGAACTTAATCGTCAATAAATAACGCATCGAGTATATCAGTCTGATCAGATAAACCTGGTCTGAAAAGGTTTGGATACCCTCGAATTAGGACTTTTACGCATAAAACGCAGTGATAGTACCACCGGAAATGTAGGCCCGGTAATCCCACCTACTAAAAATAGATAGAATTGTTCAATCTGCAGACAACATCAGGCGTAAACGTCCCCCTGCTCCCCAAATTTGACACTGCCATGATGTGCAGCGCTGGCTAATTTGGTTGAGGTATGCGTTGCCCAACGTTCCTAACGGAACGCCGTTACTAATTTGAATTTTATGCTCTCCGGTATTCAGCGTGCCGTTAAGGCCAGCAGAAACCAGAATCAAATTTTTTAATCCGCTGTGATAATAACCAACCAACAATGGGAATTGGCCTGGTAAATTGGCCTGGCGGAGTAATTGGTTAACTTGTTTTAACAATGCGCCCATTTCCGGCAGTCGCTGCCCCTGATGAGCAAGCTGTTCTTGCAACAAACCATTAAACAAAGCGCGTAATAATAATGCGGCCAGAACGCCATTATCACCGGCACGGGTAACATCCAGGCAATAAAACGCCAGATCGTTTTCTGATAACGGCGCAATATCCAGCACCAGCCCCGGTTTATCCGCAGAGATAAGCTGACGGTAATGAATGCGACAATGAGATATCTCCTGCTGTACTGGCGGCTGAAGCTCCTGCAATAACCTTGACGCGGCCAGAGGATCGCTAACTAACGCATCCCAGTCTTCAAATAATCGCTCTTCCTCTTCTACTCGAGAACTAAACATTGTCGGGTAGAGACATGCATACACCGTTTCACGCAGGCGATTAAAATCTTTTACCGGCTTCAGTAAGACATCCTGCACGCCAAGACGCAGCGCTTTGGCAATGTCCGCCATGTTTTCGGTCGCGGAAATCATCAAAATAGGAAGTTGTTCACCCTGGTTGCGAACCTGTTCAACCAGCTCCAGGCCGTTCATTCTCGGCATCGAGATATCACAAATCATCAGATCCGGTTTCGAAATCGCGATTTGCTGCAGCGCCTCAATGCCGTCTTCCGCCTGGCGGATGGTCGCCCCCAGTGAAGTGAGCCAGCTATCCAGAAGAGAGCGGAAAACGGGTTCGTCTTCAACTATCAGAATCTGTTTTCCCGCCAATGGCTGCGTCATGTTCTCTCCCCTGGCTGACGATAATTAAATAGTGGCACGCTATTCACGCTATCGCCTGTCAGAATTTACTTAAGTGTTGGACAAGTGCGCTACGCGGAAGTGCGCACCAAGGGTAGTAATTCATCCATTTTTTTCTCAACGGCCAGCTGTCCTGCGGCCATCGCTTCGCCAGCACGATGAAAATCGAGAGTGGAGATTTGCGGACAAAACGGCTGTAGCAGGATATCTGGCGGATCGCCTGCCATACGATTACGTTTCAGGCGGTTTTCCAGCACCTGAATCGAGGTGGACATAATCTCCATCGCCGTGGGGGTTATTGTCGCACGACGAGAGCTCATTCTCCCCAACCGGGATCGCAGGCGGGAATGCCAACTTAGCTCTTCTATCGGCTCCGGACGCGGCGATTCGATTGATAATAGGTCCTGCTGCATAAGATGGGCGTCATGCTGGAGGTCAACGGCAATCACAATATCCGCCCCCAAGGCTCGCGTTAGCGAGACCGGGACCGGATTGACCACCGCACCATCTACCAGCCAGTAGCCGTTATGCATCACCGGCGACATCAGGCCCGGCATACTACAAGAAGCGCGGACCGCCATGTGCAGGTCACCTTCCGTAAACCATAATTCACGCCCGGTGCTCAGGTTTGTCGCCACGGCGGCAAAACGACGTTCGCACTCTTCGATTTGCGCAACAGGCATAATTTGCCGGTATTGATTGAACACCCGCTCGCCGCGTAACAAACCGCCGCGCCGCCAGGAGAGATCCATCAAGCGCAGCACATCCCAGTTGCTAAAGGAGCTAACCCACTTTTCCAACGCAGGGAGACGATTGCAGGCGTAAGCCGCACCGACTAAGGCACCAATAGAACATCCCGCCACTACATCGACATCAATTCCCGCCCGATGCAGCGCTTTTATCACGCCGATATGCGACCAACCGCGCGCGGCGCCAGCCCCTAGCGCTAAACCAATCTTCAACTTTCTCATTAGTACTGATACATATCCTTCCACTCCGAGCATGACATCAGCGCCATCGCTCAGTTAACATAATGCAGGTTGGCGCTCAGGCGCCGTCATTCTTTTCCATGGAGGCGATTTTGTCGCAATTATGCCCCTGTGGCAGCGCTCTCGAGTATAGCTCATGTTGCCAGCGATATCTGGACGGCGGTCAGCTAGCGCCGAGCCCGTCACAGCTGATGCGTTCCCGCTATAGCGCATTCGTGATGAAAGATGTCGATTATTTAATCAAAACCTGGCATCCGACCTGTGAAGCGTCACGTTTTCGCACCGATATTGAAAAAGGCTTTGCCAATACGCAATGGCTCGGCTTAACCGTTTTCGCCACCGATAACGGACGTAATCCCGACGAAGGCTTCGTCAGTTTTATCGCACGTTTTACTGAAGATAACCGCCCCGGCGCGATTATTGAACGTTCCAGATTCTTAAAAGAAAACGGACAGTGGTACTATATTGACGGCACCCGGCCATTAATTGGTCGTAATGACCCCTGCCCTTGCGGTTCAGGTAAAAAATTTAAAAAATGCTGCGGCCAGTAAGGCCCGGCATCAGCAATTGCAAACACAACAGGATTTCCCCCGCGATGCATTCATTACAACGTAAAGTACTACGCACCATTTGCCCTGATCAGAAAGGCCTCATCGCGCGTATCACGAATATCTGCTACAAACACGAGTTAAACATCGTGCAGAACAATGAGTTTGTCGACCACCGTACCGGTCGCTTCTTCATGCGTACCGAGCTCGAAGGTATTTTTAACGACGCCACACTGCTGGCCGACCTCGATAGCGCGCTGCCGGAAGGTTCAATTCGCGAACTCAACCCGGCCGGCCGTCGCCGGGTGGTGATTCTGGTCACCAAAGAAGCGCACTGTCTCGGCGATCTACTGATGAAAGCCAACTACGGTGGGCTGGATGTCGACATCGCCGCGGTAATCGGCAACCATGAAACGCTGCGCACGCTGGTGGAACGTTTCGGTATTCCTTTTGAGCTGGTGAGCCATGAAGGACTGAGCCGTGAAGAGCACGACCAGCGAATGGGCGATGCGATAGCCGCCCACGATCCGGACTACGTGGTACTGGCAAAGTACATGCGCGTACTTACTCCGGCGTTTGTCGCTCGTTTCCCGAACAAAATCATTAATATTCACCACTCGTTCCTGCCGGCGTTTATCGGTGCGCGTCCTTATCATCAGGCCTATGAGCGCGGAGTGAAGATCATCGGCGCCACCGCCCACTACGTGAATGATAATCTGGATGAAGGCCCAATCATCATGCAGGACGTGATTCACGTCGATCATACCTATACCGCCGAAGATATGATGCGCGCGGGGCGCGACGTTGAAAAAAACGTCTTAAGCCGAGCGCTTTATCAAGTGCTGGCGCAGCGCGTCTTTGTTTACGGTAACCGGACGATTATTCTTTAATCGACAGCGAAATGAATTGGTTAGCTTTACGGCGTTACGCGTAAAAATCAGGCAACCAGTTTAATTTTGTCAAAGGAATGCTTTACAGGGGCGCGTCATTTGGTATGATGCGCCCCGCTTCCCGAGAAGGGAGCAGGCCAGTACAAAGCATTACCCCGTGGTGGGGTTCCCGAGCGGCCAAAGGGAGCAGACTGTAAATCTGCCGTCATCGACTTCGAAGGTTCGAATCCTTCCCCCACCACCATTATTCACTACAGTGATATGGTTTCCCCGACAAGCGTAAACGATGTTTGCACTTAGCGGGAAGGGTAAGAACCTTAGACTAAGGTTCGACTCGAGCGCCAGCGAGAGAACGTTGCCATAGGCAACGGCCCGAAGGACGAGGAGCGATAGCGACGAGTTATCCTTCCCCCACCACCATTCATTTTGCTGAATAGCCTACAATTTGATTTTACCCCTGGTGGGGTTCCCGAGCGGCCAAAGGGAGCAGACTGTAAATCTGCCGTCATCGACTTCGAAGGTTCGAATCCTTCCCCCACCACCATCTCTCCATGTTATGCCCAGCTTAATTTACCTGCGATATTCTATATTCTGCCCAATGGGGAAGGATGGGAAGCTTCGACTAAGGTTCGACTCGAACGTCAGCGAGAGCACGTTGCCGCAGGCAACGGCCCGAAGGGCGAGGCGCTTTAGCGCCGAGTAATCCTTCCCCCACCACCATCTCCCTTCAGCCACCGGTTCTGCTATCTCCTCGCTCGCGCTTCGCTTAGCGAGGCTACAGGTGGTGCCGTCTGGTAGCCCGGACAGGTGCGCAGCACCGCCTCCGGGAAAACTCACAGCGGGGGCAAGCGCCTTTTTACCGGCGAGCTTTTCACCACCGACGTATTGCATTGCGCATATTCTGCCAGACCATCCAATATCGTATCCAGCTGCGCAATATCACGCACCACGAGACGCATAACAAAACAATCCTCTCCGGTGACCTTGTCGCTTTCAATACACTCCGGTATAGCCTGAATATATTTATCCACTTTTTGCAGCAATCCCGGTAGCGGCCTCACCCGTACTAATGCCTGCAGGCTATATCCCAATGCCGCCAGATTAACCCGTGCGCTATAACCCTGAATCACTCCTTTTTCCTCAAGGCGTTTTACCCGCTCGGCGGTACTCGGGGAGGTCAATCCCACCTGCGCACTCAATACCTTAAGCGAAACTCTGGCATCTTGCGTCAGGCAGGCCAGAATCGCCCGGTCTATTTCATCAATAATGTATTCCATTTATTTCACCTAATTAATAAAGGTATTTATCTGTTTTTACCTTAATTCAGATATATCAAGCTGTCAGGCTTTTCACGACAATAATGGAAAACTTCTGGAGGTGAAATATGCAGCTTTCTCGTGGAGTCTGGCAAATGAGTCTGGCGATGATAATTTCCGGCTCGATTGGCGCGTTCGTGCTGCTCTCAGGGTTGCCGGTAATCGACGTGGTTTTCTGGCGCTGTCTTATCGGCGCAGTCACATTATTGCTGTTTATTTTGTTAAGCCGACAGCCCTTCAGCCGCCTGACGCGTCTCACCCTGGCGCTGGCAATCCTTGGCGGCGTCGCGCTGGTCATTAACTGGCTGCTGCTTTTTGCCGCCTACTCACGCGTTTCTATTGGGATGGCCACCGTGGTCTACAATACCCAGCCTTTTATGCTGGTATTACTGAGCATGATGCTGGGTGAAAAGGTAAGCGCGGTAAAATGGGCATGGTTACTCCTGGCCTTTACCGGCGTGGTGATTCTGCTGTCGAGCGAGCTGACTCCCGCCCACAGCGATAATCTCGTCACCGGTATTATCCTGGCATTAGGCGCGGCATTTTTTTATGCCCTGACCGCTATTATTGCCCGCAAACTGCAGCCGCTCCCGGCGCAGCATATCGCTTTTATTCAGGTTATCGTCGGCACGGTAATGCTTTTGCCGCTGGTTCATGCTCCTGAGTTTAACAGCCACTTCCCCTGGCGCTATCTGCTGATCCTCGGCGTTGTCCATACCGGGATTATGTACCAGCTTTTATATAGTGCGATTCAAAAGCTACCGACGCCGGTCACCGGTTCGCTGTCGTTTATCTATCCGCTGGTGGCTATTCTGGTGGACTATCTGGTTTTCCATCATGCGCTGGCGCCGCTGCAGTTGGCAGGAGGGGTGCTGATTTTGCTTGCCGCTGCGGGCAACAACCTTGGTTGGGGCGAAAAAAAACCCCGCCATGGCGGGGTGAGTCAGCCGTCGCGGATGAACTAGCGACGTGCGCGTACAATCTGGTATTTGCGCGTCAGGTATTCGACCGGCGCGCTCCAGATATGAACCAGACGTGAGAACGGGAACAACAGGAACAGCGTCATCCCCAGCACCAGGTGCACGCGGAAGACAAACGCCACGCCATCAAGATGCTGCGAAGCGCCGCCGTGGAAGGTCACCACCGACTGCGCCCAGCCGACCAGTTTCATCATTTCGCTACCGTCCATATGCTGGGCGGAGAATGGAATGGTCAGCAGTCCCAGCGCGCATTGCACCATCAGTAACGAGAGGATCAGAATATCCGCTGTCGTGGTGGTAGCGCGAACGCGTGGGCTCAGCAGACGGCGCTTAAGCAGCAGTAAACCGCCCACCAACGTCATCACGCCGCACGCGCCGCCGGCGAACATCGCCATTTTCTGCTTCACGTCGATCGGCAGGAAGGATTCATACATCCAGTGCGGAGTCAGCATGCCGAGGAAATGGCCGGCGAAAATACCCAGGATCCCGATATGGAACAGGTTTGACGCCAGGTTCATCCCTTTACGATCCAGCATCTGACTGGAGGCGGCGCGCCAGGTGTACTGACCGTAGTCGTAGCGCAGCCAGCTGCCAATAAGGAACACCGAACCCGCAATGTACGGATAAATGTCAAAGAAGAACATATTCAGGAAGTGCATTAGTGCTGTCCTCCGTTAGAGATATTCAAATATTGCGGGGCCACGGCTCCGGCAAAACGACGCTGGTGAGCGGAAATCTCCGACTCGCCGCAGCCCTGGTCGGCAAAGAATTTGACCTGCTCTTCTTCCCAGACGGCATCCAGCGCCTGCGGCGTATCGTCGCGGGCCTCGTCGGCGATCTTCTCCGCCACTTTCTGGCTATCGACCTGAGTATTGGCCAGCTTCAACAGCAGCTCGAACAGCACCGCATAGCGGCTTTCGCGCTGTTGCAGACGCGCGCTGAGCAGGCCGAGGATCGGCGCAACGTCCCGCAGGCCGCCAAGCGCTTCCTCTTCCGGCAACTGCGCCAGATACTCCAGATACAGCGGTAGGTGATCCGGCAGCTCATGGCTATCAAGCAGTAGACCATGGCGCTCGTACTGCGCCATCAGGTCGACCATCGCCTGCCCGCGATCGCGGGATTCGCCGTGAACATGTTCAAATAGCAGCAGCGAGGTGGCGCGGCCGCGGTCGAACAGCTCGCTGTACGCCGACTGGGCGTCCAGCGGATCCTGAGCCACCAAATCGCGCAGGAAAACGCCCAGCGCATGGGCATCTTCTTTGGCGAGTTTTTCCGATGACGCGAGAGCCTCGAACATCTCCTGCTGATGCTGCCACAAGGCAGCGTCAGGGTATTCGAGCAGACGCGACACAATCACGAGTTCAATCATGAGTGCGGCTCCGTTTTGCTGGTAACGTCAATGGCGTCGATGCGACGGCTGTTGAACAGGTTGAATTCGCTGTCAGAACCGTGACAACCATCGCCGAAGGTAAAGCCGCAACCGCTCTTCTCCGGGAAGGCATCGCGGGCCTGTTCGCGATGGCTGCTCGGTACCACGAAACGATCTTCGTAGTTGGCGATGGCCAGATAGCGATACATTTCCTGCGCCTGCGCTTCGCTCAGCCCCACCTCTTCCAGCGCGCGGGTATCGACGACGCCGTCGACGGTTTCCGCTCGTTTGAAGTGGCGCATCGCCAGCATACGTTTCAGCGCCAGCAGTACCGGCTGGGTATCGCCCGCGGTTAGCAGATTCGCCAGATACTGGACCGGAATTCGCAGGCTTTCTACGTCAGGCAGGATCCCGTTACTACCCAGTTCGCCCGCATCGGCGGCGGACTGAATCGGCGACAGAGGCGGCACGTACCAGACCATTGGCAGGGTACGATATTCCGGGTGCAGCGGCAGCGCCAGCTTCCAGTCCATCGCCATTTTGTATACCGGAGACTGCTGCGCGGCTTCAATTACGCCCTGCGGTACGCCATCTTTTAGCGCCTGCTCAATCACTTTTGGATCGTTTGGATCGAGGAAGACGTCCAGCTGGCGCTGATACAGATCTTTCTCGTTCTCGGTGCTGGCGGCGTTTTCAATTGCGTCCGCGTCATACAGCAGTACGCCAAGGTAGCGGATACGGCCCACACAGGTTTCGGAACACACCGTCGGCATCCCGGACTCAATACGCGGGTAGCAGAAGATGCATTTCTCGGATTTCCCGCTCTTCCAGTTGAAGTAGATCTTCTTGTACGGGCAGCCGGTGATACACATCCGCCAGCCGCGGCACTTATCCTGGTCGATCAGGACGATACCGTCCTCTTCACGCTTATAGATGGCACCGCTCGGGCAGGTCGCGACGCACGCCGGGTTCAGGCAGTGCTCGCACAAGCGCGGCAGATACATCATGAAGGTGTTTTCGAACTGGCCGTACATCGCCTTCTGCATGTTTTCGAAGTTCTGGTCTTTGGCGCGTTTTTCAAACTCGCCGCCGAGGATCTCTTCCCAGTTCGGGCCGCTGGTAATTTTGTCCATCCGCTGGCCGGTAATCAGCGAGCGCGGACGGGCGATCGGCTGATGTTTACTTTCCGGCGCGTTATGCAGATTCTGGTAGTCATAATCAAACGGCTCGTAGTAATCATCGATCCCCGGCAGATGCGGGTTGGCGAAGATTTTACCCAGCAGCATCGCGCGGTTGCCCATGCGCGGCTGCAGCTTACCGTTGATTTTGCGGATCCAGCCGCCTTTCCATTTTTCCTGGTTTTCCCAGTCGTTGGGGAAACCGACGCCTGGCTTACTTTCTACGTTGTTGAACCAGGCGTACTCCATCCCTTCACGACTGGTCCAGACATTTTTGCAGGTTACGGAGCAGGTGTGGCAGCCGATGCATTTATCGAGATTCAGCACCATGCCGACTTGTGAACGAATTTTCATTTTACGCTCTCCTGTACCTGGTCATTACCTTCGCCGTCTAACCAGTTAATGTTCTTCATCTTACGTACCACAACAAACTCATCGCGGTTGGAACCGACGGTGCCATAGTAGTTAAAGCCGTATGCCAGGTGGCCGTAGCCGCCGATCATATGGGTCGGTTTTGGCGTAATACGGGTGACCGAGTTGTGGATCCCGCCGCGCTGACCGGTAACTTCAGAGCCTGGCAGGTTCACGATACGTT
The DNA here is from genome assembly GCF_050600755.1 of Klebsiella sp. 141162. NCBI lineage: Bacteria > Pseudomonadati > Pseudomonadota > Gammaproteobacteria > Enterobacterales > Enterobacteriaceae > Klebsiella > Klebsiella sp. 141162. Next base: position 168,616 of record NZ_JAQIRI010000005.1, read on the forward strand.
CCTGCGCGTGATACATCATGGTCATTCCGGCCGGTACGCGCTGGCTCACTACCGCACGCGCCGTGAGGGCGCCGTTGGCGTTAAATACTTCGATCCAGTCGTTATCTTCGATACCGAGATCTTTCGCATCCGCTTCGCTCATCCAGACGATCGGCCCGCCGCGCGACAGGGTCAGCATCAGCAGGTTATCGCTGTAAGTGGAGTGAATCCCCCACTTCTGGTGCGGCGTCAGGAAGTTCAAGGCCTTCTCCGGATTGCCGTTGGACTTCTCGCCCATCACCGCTTTCACCGAACGGGTGTCGATCGGCGGACGATAGACCAGCAGGCTTTCGCCAAAGTCGCGCATCCACTGGTGATCCTGATACAGCGACTGACGGCCGGACAGCGTACGCCAGGGGATGAGCTCGTGAACGTTGGTATAGCCAGCGTTATAGGAGACATGTTCGTCTTCCAGGCCAGACCAGGTCGGGCTGGAGATGATCTTACGCGGCTGCGCCTGAATATCGCGGAAGCGGATCTTCTCGTCTTCTTTATTCAACGCCAGGTGCGCATGCTCACGGCCGGTAAATTCGCTCAGCGCTTTCCACGCCTTCACGGCCACCTGACCGTTGGTTTCCGGCGCCAGAGTGAGGATCATCTCGGCGGCGTCGATAGCGGTCTCCAGCTTCGGCTGGCCTTTCGCCGGGCCTTCCGCCTTGGTGTAGTTGAGCTTACGCAGCAGATCCATCTCGCTCTGGGTATTCCAGGCGATCCCTTTACCGCCGTTGCCGATGGTTTCCAGCAGCGGGCCGATAGAGGTGAAGCGCTCGTAGGTCGCCGGATAATCGCGCTCGACCGGAATAATATGCGGCGCGGTTTTCCCTGGAATCAGGTCACATTCGCCTTTTTTCCAGTCTTTAACGTCAAACGGCTGCGCCATTTCCGCGGCGGAATCGTGCTGAATCGGCAGCGTCACGACGTCGGTTTCTTTTCCGAGGTGGCCCACGCACACTTCAGAGAATTTCTTAGCGATACCTTTATAGATATCCCAGTCGCTCTTCGATTCCCAGGCCGGGTCAACGGCGGCCGACAGCGGGTGAATAAACGGATGCATATCCGAGGTATTCATGTCGTCTTTTTCGTACCAGGTTGCGGTCGGCAGTACGATGTCGGAATAGAGACAGGTGCTCGACAGACGGAAGTCGAGCGTGACGACCAGATCCAGTTTGCCGTCGAGGCCGTTATCCCGCCACTCGACTTCTTCCGGCTTCACGCCGCCCTGCTTGCCAAGGTCTTTGCCCTGAATGCCATTCTCGGTACCCAGCAGGTACTTGAGCATGTATTCATGACCTTTACCGGAGGAACCCAGCAGGTTGGAACGCCAGATAAACAGGTTACGCGGATGGTTTTTACCGTTCTCCGGCTGTTCGGCCGCAAAGCGGATAGACCCCTCTTTCAGCGATTTCACGGTGTAATCGACCGGCGTCATGCCGACTTTCTTCGCTTCGTCAGCGATACGCAGCGGGTTCACGCCCAGCTGTGGCGCCGACGGCAGCCAGCCCATACGCTCAGCGCGCACGTTGAAGTCGATCAGATGTCCGCTGTAGCGGGATTTATCCGCCATCGGCGACAGCAGTTCCTGCGCGGTGACCGTTTCATAGCGCCACTGGCTGGAGTGGTTATAGAAGTACGATGTACTGTTCATGTGGCGTGCCGGACGCTGCCAGTCAAGGGCGAACGCCAGCGGCTGCCAGCCGGTCTGCGGACGCAGTTTTTCCTGACCAACGTAGTGCGCCCAGCCGCCGCCGCTCTGGCCAACGCAGCCGCAGAAGATCAGCATGTTGATCAGTCCGCGGTAGTTCATGTCCAGATGGAACCAGTGGTTCAGGCCCGCGCCGACGATAATCATCGAACGGCCGTGGGTCTTATCGGCGTTATCGGCAAATTCGCGGGCGGTACGGATGATGTGCGCGCGGGGTACGCCGGTAATTTTTTCAGCCCAGGCCGGGGTGTACGCTTTGACGTCATCGTAGCTGGTCGCGCAGTTTTCATCGTTCAGCCCACGTTCCAGGCCATAGTTAGCCATGGTCAGGTCATAAACGGTGGTCACCAGCGCGGTGGAGCCGTCGGCCATCTGCAGGCGTTTCACCGGCAGTTTGTGCAACAGAATGTTTTCGAGGTCGACTTTGTTGAAATGCTCGGAACCTTCACCGCCAAAGTATGGGAAGCCGACGTTGGCGATATCGTCGTGGCTGCCAAGCAGGCTCAGACGCAGTTCAATCTCTTCGCCGGTTTTACCATCGCGCTGCTCGAGGTTCCACTTGCCTTTGTCGCCCCAGCGGAAGCCCAGAGAACCGTTAGGTACGGTCATTTCGCCCTTCTCGTCAAAGGCGACGGTTTTCCATTCCGGATTCTGCTCCTGGCCCAGGGAGTCAACCAGGTCGGCAGCGCGCAGCATACGGCCAGCGGCATAGTAGCCATCGCGCTCTTCGAGCATAACCAGCATCGGCATGTCGGTGTAGCGGCGTACGTAATCGGTGAAGTACTGGCTCGGTTTATCGAGGTGGAACTCACGCAGCATAACGTGGCCCATCGCCAGCGCCATCGCGGCATCGGTACCCTGCTTCGGCGCCAGCCACAGATCGCACAGCTTGGCGATTTCGGCATAGTCCGGAGTAATTGCCACGGTTTTAGTCCCTTTATAGCGAACTTCGGTAAAGAAGTGCGCGTCCGGGGTACGGGTCTGCGGGACGTTGGAGCCCCAGGCGATGATATAGCTGGAGTTATACCAGTCAGCGGATTCCGGCACGTCGGTCTGTTCGCCCCAGGTCATCGGCGAGGCCGGCGGCAGGTCACAATACCAGTCGTAGAAGCTCAGGCAGGTACCGCCAATCAGCGACAGGTAACGGGCGCCGGACGCGTAGGAAACCATCGACATCGCCGGGATTGGCGAGAACCCTGCCACGCGGTCTGGACCATAAGTTTTGACGGTATAAACGTTTGAAGCGGCAATCAGTTCGTTCACTTCTTTCCATGAAGAACGAACAAAACCGCCGCGGCCGCGGGCCTGTTTAAAGCTTTTCGCTTTATCGGCATCTTCAATAATAGAAGCCCATGCCTCAACCGGATCGCTATGCTGAACTTTCGCTTCACGCCACATTTTCATCAGACGTTTACGCATCAGCGGATATTTCAGGCGGTTAGCGCTGTACAGATACCAGGAGTAGCTGGCGCCGCGCGGACAGCCGCGTGGCTCATGGTTCGGCAGATCGGGGCGGGTGCGCGGGTAATCGGTCTGCTGGGTTTCCCAGGTGACCAGACCATTTTTGACATAAATTTTCCAGCTGCATGAGCCGGTGCAGTTCACACCGTGAGTGGAACGCACGATTTTGTCATGCTGCCAACGCTGGCGGTATCCATCCTCCCAATCCCGGTTGGTTTTAAGAAGCTGGCCGTGCCCATCGGCAAAGGTTTCACCCTTCTGTTTGAAGTAGCGAAACCGGTCCAGAAATTTACTCATCGGGTTTCTCCTGATATGGAGCCTGACGGCTCTCTGATAAATCGACATTGCTGGATTTGCAGCGAAAATAGCGCCATGCCGAAGGAGGAGAATTGATGACGATCAATGCGAAATACCTTATAAATCCGCCCTCAAACTACAATTACCACCAAAGTAGTAACAATATTCATTGATTATCACTTTGTTTTATAAGGATTATTTTAAATATGACAGAATGTTAACCGGGATTTATGCCACGCTTAGGTATTAAGTGGTAGATGGCTTACCAGATGTTATCTCCCTGAATTTAACCACCTTGCACAGATCAAAAGTATGTTGTAACTAATAGCCACTCATAAAAAAGGCGCACCCTGTGGCGCGCCCTGTCACTTACCGTTAAGAAAAGACTTATTTCTGTTTACGGCCGTATACCGCCCAGGTGATCACCACGCAGGCAATATAGAACACGAGGAAGACTTTCATTGCTCCGGCCGGCGATCCGGTCAGATCCAGCGAAATACCGAACGCTTTCGGAATAAAGAAACCACCGATCGCGCCAATCGCCGAAATAAAGCCCAGCGCCGCGGCGGTATCCGTCGCCGCTTCACGCATCGCCTGCGCTTCACTGCCGCCCTGCGCTTTGACGCGATCCATCGTAAGCTTACGGAAGATAACGGAAATCATCTGGAAGGTGGAGGCGCTGCCCAATCCCGCGGTCAGGAACAGCACCATAAATACCGCGAAGAAGGCGATGAAGTTGCCGCCCTGACCATTGGTCGGCAGAGTCAGGAACAGTAACGCGCAGAAAATAGCCATCACCACGAAGTTGACCAGCGTCACGCGGGTCCCGCCGAGTCGGTCGGAAATCGCGCCGCCCATTGAGCGCGCCAGCGCGCCAATAAACGGACCGAAGAAGGCATAGTGCAGGATCTGCACGTCCGGGAACTGGGTTTTTGACAGCATCGCAAACCCGGCGGAGAAACCGATGAAAGAGCCGAAGGTTGCGAGATACAGCAGCGCCATGATCCACAGATGCAGGCGTTTAAGTACCGGTAACTGTTCGCTCAGCGACGCTTTTGAGGCCGACAGGTCGTTCATAAAGAACCACGCGGCCAGGGTAAAGATAATCAGGAAAGGCACCCAGATCCACGCGGCGTTTTCCAGATACAGCATCGAGCCATCCGGCTGCTCGCTACCGCTACCGCCGAACACGGCAAAGATAGAGAGCGAGACCACCAGCGGCGCAACCAGCTGCATTACGCTAACGCCCATGTTACCCAGACCGCCGTTAACCCCTAGCGCCCCGCCCTGTTTCTCTTTCGGGAAGAAGAAGCTGATGTTCGCCATGCTGGATGCAAAGTTAGCGCCGGCAAAGCCGCACAGCAGAGAGATAATCACGAACACGCTAAACGGCGTGGAGGTATCCTGTACCGCGAAGCCCAGCCATACGCACGGAATAATCATGATACCGGTACTGAACGCCGTCCAGCGGCGGCCGCCGAACAGCGGAACCATAAAGGCATAAGGTACGCGTAATAATGCGCCGGAAAGCGCCGGGAGGGCGGTCAGCATAAACAGCTGATCGGTAGTAAACTGAAAGCCAACTTTATTAAGGTTCACGGCGACGGCGCTGAACAACATCCAGACGCAGAACGCCAGTAAAAGGCAGGGAACGGAGATCCACAAATTACGGCTCGCCACACGATGGCCGCGCTGTTGCCAAAACTCAGGATCTTCAGGACGCCAGTCGGTGATGACTGAGCTGTTAGCCTTCTCCGGGATTGAAGAGTGACTCATAGATACCTCTGATTATTCATATTTCCTGATGCTACCTTAGGGGTTGCTCAAGGCTGTAAGTTGATATAAATCAAAGGAAAAGCGCGGGCCATTTTGTACAAAAATAAATCATGCTCCGAAGTGAGTAGATAATTGTGAGAGAAAAAGTGTGGTTTTTCACGCGACTGCCGGGTTTCTGGTTATCCCTCCCACCACGGCGCCTACCACCGACAATTAAGGAGTAATACCTTAGGGGTATGGGTATACTCCAGGGGATAGCCGAGAATAAGCGCCACTCCCGGAGAGATGACCCATCAGGAGCCACCCATTCCATGTTAAAACGTCTTTTTACGCCGCTGACGTTGGTTAATCAGCTTGCGTTAATCGTACTGCTCGCCACCATCATCGGCGTGGCCGGCATGGCGATATCCGCCCGCCTGGTGCATGGGGTGCAGGGCAGCGCCCACGCCATTAACAAGGCCGGCTCGCTGCGTATGCAGAGCTATCGCCTGCTGGCGGCTATTCCGCTGACGGACAACGATCAAAAGTTGTTTAACGATATGACTGCAACCGTATTTAGCCCGGAGTTGCAATACTCCGCGCGTCGTGACGGCCAGGAAGTACAGCTGAAAGCGCTGCAGCAATATTGGCAGTTGTCGCTGGGACCGGGCATGAAACAGGCGGTCAGGCAAAGCGACGTGGCGCAAGATGTCGCCGATTTTGTCGACCGTATTGACCGGTTGGTTACCGCTTTCGACCACACGACAGAACAGCGTATCGAGCGCGTGGTCTGGATCCATCGCATTCTCGCCATCGGCATGGCGGTGCTGCTGATCTTTACCATCATCTGGCTGCGTGCGCGTCTGCTACGGCCATGGAAACAGTTACTGGGTATGGCGCGGGCGGTCAGCCAGCGCGATTTTACCCAGCGCGCGCACATTAGCGGGCGTAACGAAATGGCGACGCTCGGTATGGCGTTGAATAATATGTCGGAAGAGCTGGCGGAAAGCTACGCCGTGCTTGAACGGCGAGTACAGGAAAAGACCGCCGGCCTCGAGCAGAAAAACGAGATTCTGGCCTTTTTATGGCAGGCCAACCGTCGGCTACACTCCAGCGCCCCGCTGTGCGAGCGCATTTCACCGGTGTTGAATGGCCTGCAGGGGCTGACGCTGCTGCGTGATATTGAAGTGCGGGTATATGATCTCGAGGATGAAGACAATCATCAGGAATTTGCCTGCCACTCCGATATCGAATGCGATGATAAAGGCTGTTATCTGTGTCCGCGCGATCTTCCCCCGCTGCCGGATGGCGGTACGACGCTGAAATGGCGGCTATCGGACGCGCATAACCAGTATGGCATCCTGCTGGCCACGCTGCCGGTTGGCCGCCATCTGAGCCACGATCAACAGCAACTGGTGGATACGCTGGTGGAACAGCTGACCAGCACGCTCGCGCTGGACCGCCATCAGGAGAAGCAGCAGCAGCTTATTGTGATGGAAGAGCGCGCCACCATTGCCCGCGAGCTGCATGACTCCATCGCCCAGTCGCTTTCGTGCATGAAGATGCAGGTCAGCTGTCTGCAGATGCAGGGCGACAGCCTGCCGGATGAAAGCCGCCTGCTGCTGGGGCAAATACGCAACGAACTGAATACTTCGTGGGCGCAGTTGAGGGAGTTATTAACCACCTTCCGTCTGCAGCTTACCGAAGCAGGACTGCGTCCGGCGCTGGAGGCCAGCTGTCAGGAGTACAGCGCCCATTTTGGTTTCACGGTGCAACTCGATTACCAGTTGCCGCCGCGATTTGTCCCGTCGCATCAGGCGATTCACCTGTTGCAGATCGCCCGCGAGGCGTTAAGCAATGCGTTGAAGCACGCCAACGCGACGGAAGTCACCGTGACCGTGTCACAACGCGATAATCAGGTACGTTTAGTCGTTGCCGATAACGGCCGCGGCGTACCGGAAAACGCGGAGCGAAGTAACCATTACGGTTTAATTATTATGCGGGATCGCGCGCAAAGCTTGCGCGGCGACTGTCAGGTCCGCCGCCGGGAGACCGGCGGTACCGAAGTCGTGGTGACATTTATCCCGGAAAAAGCCTTCTCAATCCAATAAGGAGACCCCTATGAGTCAACAGGAACGGGCAACCATCCTTCTCATTGATGATCATCCCATGCTGCGCACTGGCGTTAAGCAACTGATTAGCATGGCGCCGGACATTCAGGTTATCGGCGAAGCCAGCAATGGCGAACAAGGTATTGAACTGGCGGAATCGCTGGATCCGGATCTTATTCTGCTGGACCTTAATATGCCGGGGATGAACGGCCTCGAAACCCTTGACAAGCTGCGGGAAAAATCGCTCTCCGGCCGCGTGGTCGTATTCAGCGTCTCCAATCATGAAGAGGACGTGGTGACCGCCCTGAAACGCGGCGCCGACGGCTACCTGCTGAAAGATATGGAACCGGAAGATTTGCTGAAAGCGCTGCAGCAGGCCGCGGCGGGCGAAATGGTATTAAGCGAAGCGTTAACCCCGGTACTGGCCGCCAGCCTGCGCGCTAATCGCGCCACGTCCGACCGCGACATCAGCCAGTTGACCCCGCGCGAGCGCGATATCCTGAAGCTGATTGCCCAGGGCCTGCCGAACAAAATGATCGCCCGCCGCCTGGATATCACCGAAAGCACGGTTAAAGTGCATGTGAAGCATATGCTGAAGAAAATGAAGCTGAAATCACGCGTTGAAGCCGCCGTCTGGGTTCACCAGGAACGGATCTTCTAAGGCGATTCCGTCCAGGAAACGTCGGGAGCCGTAAACGTCACCAGCGGCTCGGTCAGCGCCAGTGCGATCTCATTGGACGAGACGCGCTGACCCGATTTGTCTTCAACCACCACCGACAGACGCCAGCGATTCACCGCGCCCGGCTCGCTGTTCCATACCGGCATAATGATGCTCCAGCCATCCGCACTGTTGGCATTAACCGGCGGCGTCAGGCTTAGCGCCTGAGTATCCCCCTGCCAGTGCAGCGATTTAATACCGTGCAGGCTATTAATTTGCAGCTTCAGCTGTACCGTTTCGCCGGAGTGCAGATCCCACGGCGGCGTCGCCAGATAGACCGTCAGATTCTTACGCTGGCGATACTCCACTACCGGCAGATTATCGCGTTCCGGGCTATCGTATCGGCTGCCGCGTAGCGAGTTGCTGATAGCCACTTCATCCGCCGCCAGTTGCTGTTTCAGCGGTACCCCAAAACGATAATTCAGCTTCAGGCCGACATTATTCTGGCTGACGCCATTTTCACCCTGTTTGTGTTTTGCGGTGACCGTCACCAACGGTACCGGGGTGTAATTCAGTCCCACCGAAACCGCTACCGGATTGTGGTATCCGGTACCGGAATGAAACAGATCGACGCTATCGCCGAAGTACTGTTCAACGCTGACGCTGGTATTAATGTGCTGATAAAACGGCAATCGCGCCTGGGCAGTCACGTCATAGCCAACGGCCATCCGCTGCTCCTGAGTCTGATTTTCCCGCAACTGCCAATCGCCGAGTGGGTGGTAATAGTTGGCCGATAAGCGCAAGTACTCGCCCCAGGCTTCCGCGCCGATGCTGCCGCGCGCCAGGCTCTCGCTGAGCACTTTGTCGTAAAACGAGTTATAACCCAACAGCCAGCTACCGACACGCCAGCGCTGACCGAGCCCAATATTGCCCACCAGATCGTTCTCGCGCCGGGTAACCGAATATTGATTCCAGGTGAGGTAACGCTCATTGTCCTGCAGCGGCACAAACCAGCTACCCTTGCTGCCGGTGAAGTTACCCTCTTTATCCACCAACAGGTCGATATTGGCATTACCCCACGGCGACAGCCAGTTTTCCAGCTGATGGCTGAACTCATTGCCGATTTTGCTGATGGCGAACATCCGCGCCTGCTCGCCGGTGGTCAGTCCGTTATCGCTCATGCTGGCTTCGCCGAATTTTTTTGCCATCTCGGCGAAATGTTTGGCATCGTCGTCAACCTGCGGCGCTATTCCTAAATCGGGCAGCGTAGTTTGCGGCGGCATACTGTTATCGTTGGCAATCAGCGCCCAAGCGGGAGTGCCTGTCAGCAGCAGGAGAAGCGTCAGTGATGGGGTTAAGCGGTACGGCAAAGGCATCAAACGGATTAACGTAAGCTCACGGGGAATAACAACATCACGTTAGTTTATCGTTTTTTGCCCTTCCCCGCAGCCCTGTGGGCCATTCCAGGAATAAACTGAAACCGGTTGGCGTTTGTTTTCCCCTATCATCAAACCAGCGTTCGGGTTTGATTTGCCGCCAGCAGCGCTTTGAGTTCCGGAATACAGGAACCACAGTTGGTGCCGCACTTGAGCTTCGCGCCAAGCGCCTCTACGCTGACGCAACCGCCGGCAATAGCCTCGCCGATCTGCCGCTCACCGATACTAAAGCAACTGCAAATAGTCTGCCCACGCGGCATGCTGTCGCCGCCCTTACGGCCGCTGAGCAGCGCATGGCGTAGCCCGGCGGTCTGCGGCTGCGTCCGGAACGCCGTATACAGCCATTCAGCATCGATTTGCGGCGGCTTAATATCGCTCCAGCAGCCGAGCATCAATTGTCCGTCGTGCCAGGCCAGTAGGTTCCACAGCCCACCGCCCTCGGCAATTTGCAACTGCCATCCCTGCTTGCGACACCACTCGGTCAGCCAGCTTTGCGGGCCGGTGTCCGCGGCTAGCGACAAATGGCTGAGCTCTACCGCCGCCCGCCGCCGCCAGTGCAGCGAGGAAGGCAACGGCAAGGGCTCGCGAGATAATAGCTCCCCTTGCCACGCCGGCCGCCACGGCGCTATCGCTACCGCCGACTGCTTGCTCTCCGGCTGCCCCGAATGCGGATCGGTGACCGCCGCCAGTAAGTTATTGACCCGCCCCTGGCGGGCAAACTGATTATTCCAGTGCATCGGCACAAAGAGTGAACCGCCGCGCTGCCCTTCGCTGACTATCACCTTCGCAATCATCACGCCGTGGCGCGACCAGACGCGAGCCAGTTCTCCCTCTCGTAATTCAAAACGACGAGCGTCGGCAGGTGCCACCTCGACGACCGGTTCGGCAATATGCTGCATCAACCGCGGTATGTCGCCGGTGCGGGTCATGGTATGCCACTGATCGCGAATACGTCCGCTATTGAGGATCAATGGATAAAATGCCTCGGTCTGCGCCCGGGTCGGCTGCGGCGACACCGGCACCATCCGCAACCTGCCGTCGACGTGCCAGCCCTCCGTTAACCGCCAGGGCGCGGCGCTGCGGCTCACCGGCCAGCGCACCGGCGCCAGGGCATCCCACGACTCCCGGCTGAGGTCCGCCAGCCCCCCGATATCAAACGCCCGCTGACCGTCATTTTCAAATCCTGAGAGCGCCGCGTGTTCACAAAACACCTCATGCGGATGTTGCCATGAAAAAGCCCGGGCATAACCTAATTCGGCGGCGAGACGGGAAATGATCCACCAGTCGGCTTTCGCCTCCCCCGGCGGCGGCAAAAAAGCCCGTTGACGCGAAATTCGCCGCTCCGAGTTGGTCACGGTACCGTTTTTTTCGCCCCATGCCAGCGCCGGAAAGCGGATATGGGCAAAGCGACCCGTATCAGTATTGGCGGCGACATCGGAGACCATCACCAGCGGACACCTGGACAGCGCCTGACTCACCGCGTGGCTATCGGGCAGTGAGACCACCGGATTGGTCCCCATAATCCACACCGCTTTGACCTCACCGCGTCCAATCGCGGCGAATAGTTCGACGGCGGTTAGTCCCGGCGTCTGCGCCAGTCGCTCGCTGCCCCAAAAACGCGCTAATCGCTGCAGGTCCTGCGGCTCAAAATTCATATGCGCCGCCAGCATCGTCGCCAGTCCCCCCACTTCACGCCCGCCCATGGCGTTTGGTTGACCGGTCAGCGAAAACGGCCCGCAGCCGCGGCGGGCAAATTTCCCGCTGGCAAGATGGACATTGATAATCGCGTTGCACTTATCGCTGCCGCTGGCGGACTGATTAATTCCCATGGTGTACAGCGTGATGGCGCGCGGTGCAGCGATAAAATCACGATAAAAGCGGGCCACCTGCTCCGGCGCCAGGCCGCAGAATGCGGCCGCTTTTTCCACGCTCCATTCCGCGGCGATAGTCAGCGCCTGCCGCTGGTCGCGAAAACCCGCCGCCATTTCACCGCTGGCGGCAATGGCATTAAGCAGGCCGACAAATAGCCCGCCATCGCTACCGGGCGCCAAGGCCAGATGATCGTCGGCAATATCGCAGGTCGCGGTGCGTCGCGGATCCACCACCACGATCCGCAACCGCGGATTATCGCGTTTCGCCTGCGCCAACCGCTGATAGAGAACCGGATGCGCCCAGGCGGCGTTGGAGCCCACCAGCACCACCAGATCGCTTTGCTCGACATCTTCATAGCTGCACGGCACGACGTCCGCGCCGAGCGCCCGTTTATAGCCGGTGACCGCCGATGACATACATAACCGCGAATTCGTATCAATATTGGCGGCGCCGATAAAGCCCTTCATCAACTTGTTGGCGGCGTAATAATCCTCAGTTAACAGCTGACCGGAAGCGTAAAACGCGACCGCCTGCGGGCCGTAGCGCTCAATAATGTCGCGCAGACGTGAACCCGCCTCCGCCAGCGCCTGCGGCCAGCCGACCGCCCGGCCATCGACTTCAGGGTGTAATAACCGCCCGGTAAGCGAGGTCGTTTCCCCAAGCGCAGCCCCTTTTACGCACAAGCGGCCAAAGTTAGCGGGGTGGTTTTCATCGCCGCGAACCGTGACGGTTCCGCCTGGTTCAACGCGGGCGCTAACTCCGCAACCGACGCCGCAGTATGGACAGGTGGTTCGGGTTTCGCTCATCAGCTAGCCTCCGCGCGCAGCAGTAATACCTGGTTGCCGACCCACACTTTGCCCTGTTCGATCTTCACCGGCCACGCGCGCACCGACGGCTCGCCGCTGTCGTACAAGCGACCGTCTCGCAAGCGAATCCGCTGTTTATAGAGTGGCGAAATGACGATCGGCTCGCCGCCCGCGTCGCCTAAAATGCCGCGCGATAACACGTTGGCCTCGCTGCCGGGTTCCTGGTTATCCAGCGCATAAACTTGCTCGCCGAAGCGGAACAGCGCAATCTGCCGTTCGCCGAGGCGCGCGCCGATCCCCGCCTGCGGCGGAATCGCGTCCAGGTCGCAGATCGCCTGCCACGGCCGCGACGGCAGGGCCGGTTGCCCAAGCCCTTGAGGCGCCACCAGCTGCGGCTGACCGCGCAGGATTTGCCGCTGCACCGCCTCATCGGCCTCATCGCTGTTAACGTAGGAACGGAATAGCGCCAGCCTCTGTGGGTCGTTCAGGGTGGTCTGCCATTCACACTGGTAGCTATCCACCACCCGCGCCATCTCCTGCTCCAGCTCATCGCCGATACCGAGACTATCGTGCAAGATCACCTCGCGTAGATACGCCACGCCGCCTTCAAGGTTATCCATCCAGCTACTGGTGCGCTGCAGGCGGTCGGCGGTGCGAATATAAAACATCAACAACCGATCGACAGTACGAATTAGGGTGGCGTCATCAAGGTCACTCGCAAAGAGGTCCGCATGGCGCGGTTTCATCCCGCCGTTGCCGCAGACGTAAAGATTCCAGCCCTTTTCAGTCGCAATAACCCCGATGTCTTTACCTTGCGCTTCGGCACATTCGCGGGTACAGCCCGAGACCGCCATTTTGATTTTGTGCGGCGCGCGCAGCCCCTTGTAACGATGTTCAAGCCTTACCGCCAGCCCCGTTGAATCCTGAACCCCATAGCGGCACCAGGTCGAGCCGACGCAGGATTTTACCGTGCGTAATGATTTGCCGTAGGCGTGTCCGGTTTCAAATCCCGCCGCCGCCAGTTCACGCCAGATGTCCGGCAGTTGCTCCAACCGCGCGCCAAACAGGTCGATACGCTGCCCTCCTGTCACTTTACTGTACAGTTGGTAACGTTTGGCGATATGGCCGATAGCGATAAGCCCATCCGGTGTCACTTCGCCTGCGGCCATCCGCGGCACCACCGAGTAAGTGCCGTCTTTCTGAATATTGGCGAAGTAGCGATCGTTGGTGTCCTGCAGCGGCAGATGCGCCGGTTTCAGCAGATACTCATTCCAGCAGGAGGCCAGTACCGACGCCACCAACGGTTTACACACTTCACAGCCGTGGCCCTGCCCGTAACGGCTAATGAGCTGATCGAAGGTATGGATGTGGTTAACTCGTACCAGATGATAGATCTCCTGCCGCGACCACGGAAAATGCTCGCAGATATCTTTTTTAACCTCGACGCCCTGCCCGGCAAGCTGGTGTTCCATCACCTGTTTGACCAGCGCGCTACAGCCGCCGCAGCCGGTCGCTGCTTTAGTACAGCTTTTGATTGCCGCCATATCGCCCGCTCCGGCGCTGACCGCCTGGCAAATGTCTCCCTTACTGACGTTATGGCAAGAGCAAATCTGCGCGCTATCCGGCAGCGCCGACACCCCCAGCGCTTTCGTCGTGGCCCCATCCATGGCCGGGAGGATCAGACTTTCCGGACGAGACGGTAGCGCCATGCCGTTCAGCATCATCTGCAACAGCGTCGCGTAGTCACCGGCATCGCCCACCAATACGCCGCCCAGCAGCATTTTGCCATCAGCGCTGACAACGATCTTTTTGTAGATCTGCTGCGGACCATCGGTCCATTGATAGCTCTGGCAACCAGCTGTACGTCCGTGAGCATCGCCAAACGACGCCACATCCACGCCGAGCAGTTTGAGTTTGGTGCTCATATCGGCGCCGCTAAAACGGGCCGCTTCGCCAGCCAACTGCGCCGCTGCGGTGCGCGCCATGTGGTAGCCCGGCGCCACCAGGCCATAAATTTTGTTGTTCCACAGCGCGCATTCGCCAATCGCCAATATATCTGCGTCCGAGGTCCGGCAGTGGTCATCGATACCGATACCGCCGCGTTCGCCGATTGCCAGGCCTGCGCCGCGCGCCAGCGCATCCTGCGGGCGGATCCCGGCGGAAAAGACCACCATATCGGTCTGCAGCGTGCCGCCATCGGCAAAGTTAAGCTGCAGCCCGTCGGCGGTGCGCACTATCGAGGTCGTCGCTTTGCTGGTATGCACGCCAACCTCCAGATCGAGAATTTTCTCCCGCAGCATCGCCGCGCCGCCGTTATCCAACTGCACCGCCATCAGGTTGGCGGCGAACTCCACCACATGGGTCTTAAGCCCCAACTGTTTTAACGCGTTGGCGGCTTCCAGCCCCAACAGCCCGCCTCCGATGACCACCCCGCTCTGCGCAGTGGCGGCGCGGTCGGCAATGCGGTCAAGATCGTCAAGCGTACGATAGACGAAGCAGCCTTCTTCATCGTTACCGGGGATTGGCGGCACAAAGGGATAGGAGCCGGTCGCCAGCACCAGCTTATCCCAATGGGTTTCATGGCCGCGGGCATCGCGCACGATTCGCGCCGGACGATCGATTTCCGCGATCGTCTCTCCTAGCCGCAGCTCAATCCCGTACTGGCTAAAAAAGTCTCCCTCTACCAGCGATAGCGACTCTGCGCTGCGCCCGGCGAAATATTCCGAGAGATGAACCCGGTCATAGGCGGCATAGCGCTCTTCGCCAAAAACCACGATACGGTACTGCTGGTGCAGGTTCCGGCTCACGCATTGCTCAAGAAAATGGTGGCCGACCATGCCGTGTCCGACCAGCACTAATACAGGTTTAGTCATCGTCATTTTTCCTGCAGCTCGCGGCTGCGTTATAGAAGGGTCAAAAAGCCACTCCGCCGAAGGAGACTTATCGCTGCCGAGCAGCGCGGTAAGCGGCGCCGCATGCTGACAGTCGCCCAGCAGCAGCACGCCGTGCAGCCGGCCATCGCGGACCAACAGGCGACGGTAGTGGCGATCGATGGGGTCCCAACTGCTGTAGATCTGGTCCTGCTCGCCGGCCCGCTGTTCGCCGGCGCTAAAAAACTCGATACCGGAGACCTTCAGCCGGGTGCCGCCGTCCTGCCAGCTGAATTCTTCGCCGGGAGCCCCGCACAGGCGTTCAACTAACACATCGGCCTGGCGCAAGCAGGGAGCCACCAGCCCCCAGGTTTGGCCGTCAATCTCACAACACTCGCCGATAGCGCTGATCCCCGGCAGCGAGGTCGCCATCCGGCGGTCGACGATAATCCCCCGCTGGCAGGCTACGCCGCTGCGCGCCGCCAGACGGATATCCGGCCGTACACCGGTGGCTAACACCACCCGGCTGGCGGCAAAAGCGCGCCCGTCCTCCAGCCGCACATGCTGCTCGTCAATAGCGGCAATTCGGCTCTCCAGCTCGCAGTGGATGCCGCGTGCCTCAAGCTGTTGTTTTAACTGTTCCGCGGCAAAAGCATCGGTAAGCGGCTCCATCAAACCGCTACCGCGATGGAGTAGCGTCACTTCCCCACCGTGACGGCGCAGCGCCGCCGCGACCTCCACGCCCAGTACGCCACCGCCGATTACCACCGCCGGGCCGGGGATTGCCAGGATGCCTTCGACATCCGCCTGGGTGCGAAAGGCGAATACCTGCGGGCGCTCAATGCCCGGCAGCGACGGGATAAATGGCTGCGATCCGGTGGCGAACACCAGTTCATCCCATCCCAGCCAGTCGCCGCCGACGCGCAGCCTCCGCCCCGCGACATCCACTTCGCTGACCGCTTCGCCAAGCCGCACGCGGACACCATGCTGTGCGTACCACTCCGTCGGCAGCAGTTGGATTTGCGCCGCCGTTTTTTCCCCGCCGAGTACCGGCGAGAGCTGAATGCGGTTGTAGGCCGGCTGTGGTTCATCGCCGATTAGCGTGATGATGAAACGCCCCTGCGCGCGCGCCGCCAGCTTCTCAGCCAGCCGGGTTGCCGCCATACCGTTGCCGATAATCACCAGTCGCCGCATCATTCCGCCTTACGCCGCTTTCGGCTGCTTTTCGTAGAGGAAATGGAGGATCTGCTGACGCAGGTGGTGGTAGCGGTTATCTTCCGCCAGTTGGACCCGGCTACGCGGACGCGGCAGATTAACGTCAAGGATCTCGCCGATCGTCGCGGCCGGGCCATTGGTCATCATTAACACCCGGTCGGAAAGCAGCACCGCTTCATCGACGTCGTGGGTGATCACGACAATGGTGGTGTTCAGTTCCTGCTGGATGTGCATTACCGCGTCCTGCAGATGGGCTCGGGTGAGCGCGTCCAGCGCGCCAAAAGGCTCATCAAGCAGTAACACTTTTGGCTTCATCGCCAGCGCGCGCGCGATGCCAACGCGTTGCTTCATACCGCCGGAGATCTCTCCCGGCCGTTTGTGCAGCGCGTGCCCCATCTGTACTCGCTGTAAATTGTGTTCGATCCACTCCCGGCGCTCTGCCTTGCTCATGGTGCGGCGAAACACCTGATCCACCGCCAGCGCCACGTTGTCAAAACAGCTCAGCCATGGCAGCAGCGAATGGTTCTGAAACACCACAGCCCGTTCAGGCCCCGGCCCGGAAATTTCACGGTTATCGCATAACAGTCCGCCCTCAGTAGGCTGGGTAATCCCGGCGATCAGGTTCAATAGCGTGGATTTTCCGCATCCGGAGTGGCCAATCAGGCTAATGGTTTCCCCTTCGTGAATATCAAAAGAGACGTTTTGCAGCGCCAGGAACTCGCCGCTGGCGGTGTTAAAGCGTTGACTGACGGCCTGTACCTGAATTAATGGTTTCATAGCGACTCCTTATTTTTCCTGCCAGCTGAAGCGGCGGGCGAGCAATATGAGCCCCTGTTCTAGCAGCAGGCCGACAACGCCGATAATGACGATGGCGATGATGATGTTTTCCACATTGAGGTTGTTCCATTCATTCCAGATCCAAAACCCGATACCCAACCCGCCGGTCAGCATCTCGGCGGCGACGATCACCAGCCAGGCAATGCCTATCGATAGCCGCACGCCGGTTAATACCGCAGGCAGCACTGCCGGAAAGAGGATTTTGCGCATCACCGTCCATTCCGACAGCTGCAGCACGCGAGCCACATTGAGATAGTCCTGCGGGATACGCCTGACGCCTTCCGCGGTGTTAATGACCATCGGCCAGATAGAGCAGATAAAAATGGTCCAGCTGGAAGCCGGTTCCGCCTTCTGGAACAACAGCAGGCCAATCGGTAACCACGCCAGCGGACTCACCGGGCGCAGCAGCGCGATGAGCGGATTAAACATTCGCGCAAAGAACAGCGAGCGGCCGATAAGAAAGCCCAGCGGAATACCGGCCAGCGCCGCCAAACCAAAGCCCACCGCAACCCGTTGCAGCGAAGCCAGCACGTTCCAGCCGATGCCCATATCGTTCGGTCCGTCGCGGTAGAACGGGTCGGAAAACAGCGTCAGCGCCGAATCCAGGGTGCTCAGCGGCGTCGGGAAGCCTTTCGTACCAATCGCCGCCAGCTGCCAGCCGAGCAGCAGCAGACCCAGGCCCAGCAGCGGTGGCAGCAGACGCTGCAGCGCGGCATTAAGCCAGCGCCTGGCGAACGGTGTAGCTTTGCGCACCTGCAGCGGCGGCAGGACAATGATTTCGCCCGGCGCGGTTGACGTCTGCGCGCGCGGCTGCGTGTTAATGGCTGGTTTCATCTCATGTCCCCTTATGTTGAATGGCGAAACTGGCGGCGTACCCTTCCGGGTCGATGCCGTTCCACACTTTGCCGTCCAGCAGCGTGCTGCTGCGTAGCGTTTGCGTTGGCGCAGTGATACCGCCCACGGCCTGCGCCGCCTCTTTCCACAGGTCGATGCGGTTGATACGCTGCGCTACCGCCTGATAATCAGGCGCGCTTTTCAGCAGGCCCCAGCGGCGGAATTGGGTTAAGAACCACATGCCGTCTGAAAGCCACGGATAACTGGCTTCGCCCTGCTGGAAGAAGCGCATGGGGTGATCGTCGCGCCAGCGTTTGCCGATGCCGTTGTCGTATTCGCCAAGCATTCGACCGCTAAGGTACTGTTCTTTCGTGTTGAGCCACGCGCGTCTGGCGAGGATCCGCGCGGTTTCGCGGGTGTTGTCGGCAGACGCTTCAATCCAGCGCTGTGCCTCCAGCAGCGCCGCCACCAGCGCCCTTGCGGTATTTGGGTAGCGCACCACCCAATCGCTGCGCGCGCCGAGAATTTTTTCTGGATGATCTGGCCAGATTTGCTGGCTGGTTGCCGCCGTAAAACCAATGCGATCGTTGATCGCACGCGCGTTCCACGGTTCGCCAACGCAGAAGCCAACCATATTGCCGATGCGCATGTTCATTACCATTTGCGGCGGCGGCACGACCACCATGCGCACATCGGCGAAAGGATCGATACCGGCATTGGCCAGCCAGTAATAGAGCCACATCGCATGGGTGCCGGTAGGAAAGGTGTGGGCGAAGGTGTAGCTGCCCGGCGCTTTTTGGCCGATCAGCCGCTTGAGCCCATGACTATCGCTAACGCCTTGCGCCTGCAGGTCACTTGAGAGGGTGATCGCCTGACCGTTGCGGTTCAGGGTCATCAGGTTGGCCATCTGCTGCGGTTTGCCGGCAATACCAAGCTCAAGGCCATACAGCATGCCGTAGAGGATATGCGCCGCATCGAGTTCGCCGGCAACCAGCTTATCGCGCACCGCCGCCCAACTGGCCTCCTTACTTGGCTGCAGGCTGATGCCATACTTTTTATCGAATCCTTTCAATGCCGCAATCGCCAGCGGCGCGCAGTCGGTTAGCGGGATGAATCCGACCCGCACGGTGGCCAACTCCGGTTTATCGGAACCCGCCGCCCACGCCGCCTGCATCACGCCGGGCAGCAGCATAGCGCCGCTCAGCGCTGCCCCGACCTGCAAAAAACGCCGTCGTGAAATGAAAACTTTATCGCCCATAGCCGCTCCAGAACGCGCAAAAAAAAGCGCCCGGCAGTGCTTTCGCACCGCAGGACGCCTTTATCCAGAGATCTTCAGACCGCCGTTGGCCCGTTATCTCAAATTGTTGATTCACTCAAGTTCAGTAATGCAAAGCAGATGCCAATTTATCATTGCCCGCCAGGCGTCGTTTTACCGCTCCGCCGCGTAAACGATTGCACCATCGTCAGGCAACCCTGCTCGCTGATTGTGCATTCAATTTGACGATGAGTCCGGCAGCAGAGCTTTCACCGTCAGCAACGCGCGGGCGATTTCAACCATCCGCTGGTTCTTATCCATCGCCATTTTACGCAGCGCCTGCCAGGCTTGTTCTTCTTGCATCCCTTGATGGCTTATCAGCAGCGCTTTCGCCTTATCAATAATCTTGCGCTCCTCAAGCGTCGCTTTCAATGAGGCCAGTTGGCCGGAAAGTTGCTCAAGTTCCCACGCCTGCTGGCGGACCAGCGGCAGAAGCTGCTTATCTAGGCGCAAAGTCAGGCTATCGCCGCACTCTTCTTCAGGCCATTGCAGCGGCGGCATATCGTC
Organism: Klebsiella sp. 141162; assembly: GCF_050600755.1. Taxonomy (NCBI): domain Bacteria; kingdom Pseudomonadati; phylum Pseudomonadota; class Gammaproteobacteria; order Enterobacterales; family Enterobacteriaceae; genus Klebsiella; species Klebsiella sp. 141162. The sequence continues at coordinate 188,331 of NZ_JAQIRI010000005.1, forward strand.
TTCTCCACGTTCTAGCAACTGCCGGGTCGCGCTGAGCAGATCGGCAATCAACGCCTCCTCCAGACCGCGCATCTGCTCAATCCGTTCAGTTTGCAGACTAAACCAGCGGTGCGCCGCGGCCCCTTCGTCCGCCGAGGGCTGGCGGGTACAGGCGATGCGCCGCAGTTGCTCTATCTCGCGCCCGGCTTCGCAACCCTGCATCAGCTCAAGCGTCCGTGGCAGACCGGAAAGTGCCTGAAAGCTGTCAAAACAGGGCTGCTGACCGTCAATGCGGTCAACCAGTAGCTGACGGAGCTCGCCGTTAAATTGGCCGCGCGCGAAGCCCAACGCTCCCAGCGCGCGCTCCTGGCCCGCCAGCTCTTTACCCTGCATAAAGCTGTACAGGGCGACCATACGCCCGGCGATCTGCGGATCGTCAATGCTGTCATTCAACTGCGGCACAATATTCAATATATGGCGAATAATACGGCTAAAACGCTGAGTGGCCTCCTGAGCGTCCACCGCGCGGCCTTGCACCGCCGTCCGCAGCGCCGGAAGCTGCGCCAGATACCACACCGCGCTGGCTATTCGCCAACACAGCGCGCTGCTGGCGGATTCCCGCGCCGGTTGCAGCGCAGCATAAAAAGCGCTTAAGCGCGCGTCCACCAGCGCCCCGCCAGCCCGACGCTCGGCGTCATACAAGCGGCCATCGGAAGAGAGCCACATATTGGAGGCACCGCGCTCGCACTGCAGCATATGAACCAACCCACTTATTTCGCTCGCCAGCGTCCCTTGCTGCGTTAGCTGGCGGAGCTGCTGTTTTTGTAGTTGGCGCGCATAATGAAACCAGCCGATTGCTTCAGGCGTCATGCCGGTCGTATTATTCATACCCCCTCCCGAATTACGTCTTTAGGTAAAGCTAAGCAATAACCGTGCCTGATAAAAGGAGTCTTTATGCAACGTATTGTGATTGTCGCCAACGGCGCCGCCTACGGCAGCGAATCCCTGTTTAATAGCCTGCGTCTGGCTATCGCCCTGCGCGAGCAGAATTCAGACCTCGATCTGAAGCTGTTTTTAATGTCCGATGCGGTGACCGCCGGGCTGCGCGGACAGAAACCGGCGGAAGGCTATAACATTCAGCAGATGCTGGAGATCCTCACCGCGCAGAATGTGCCGGTAAAACTCTGCAAAACCTGCACGGACGGACGCGGGATCACCCATTTGCCATTAGTCGATGGCGTGGAAGTGGGAACCCTGGTCGAGCTGGCGCAGTGGACGCTGGCGGCGGATAAAGTGCTGACCTTCTGAATTAATCGCCATTAACAGGATTAAATGTCAGGCTGGTGGCTATTGCTGATGCAAAAGTACGCCAGCTGAACGCTTTCAGGAAGATTGTCATTTTTGTTTAATCGTTATTCATTTTGTTGATCGAAATCATCATCCACACGCTCCCCCTTTGGTGTTATGCAACGAGCAAAGTGTGAACAATATCACGCGCGGGTTGATGTATTCAGAGACAGAAACGGGGTATGAAAATGGCAATGGTAAAAGCAAGTTTGACGTTATTCGGCGGTGATACGCTGGTGGTACGCTGTTCGGAGCGCTGTCATATTCACTTAATGAGCGCCAAGGCCGCCGGCGACAGCCACGCCGATATTTTTAGCGTGCAGGACAGGGACAGCGCTTATCTCACCGTGCCCTATAGCGGCACCTGGAACGTGCTGATCGACAGCCATAGCCAGTCGCTGGAGCACTCCATTAGCTACGTTCCTGCCTGAACCTCAACGCCCGGCTGACCGGGCGTTTTTTATGCAAGCCCGGGTTGGCTCGCCTCGCCGACCAGATGCCGCACCTGGATAATCAGATCGTCAAGACTGGCGTCACGCATACCGAGCTTGCGTAATTCCTGATCCAACGAAAAGAGATACTGGGCATTGGTGCCGAGCGGCCCGCTGGCGCGGGCAATTAGCGGCGCGATGGTTTGCGCGCTGGTATCGGATTCATACAGCGGGTGGCGCGGATCCATGATAAACACCAGCGCATTCACCGTACGCCCGTCATCAAGCTCAAGACGGCACCAGGTGGGCAAATAGCAGCCGGTGATCATTTCTCGCTTCCACAGTAGCGTCAGCTCTTGCTCCAGCGTCTCATCCGGCAGACGATAGGCTACTCCGGTGGTGCGCCCGCCTTCCTTCAGCGCCAGCATCCTGCCCGGCTGATGTGCGCTACCGCGACCGGCGGTCAGGCGCAGGCAAAACGCGCGATGCCAACCTGGCAGCGTACCGGTGCAGGATTCGCTGTATTCCAGCGCCGGGTTCCACATCAGCGAACCATAGCCGAAAATCCACACCGAACCGTTGTCCGGACGACAGGCCAGGGTCGCCGCCAGCGAGGCTGCCCGTTGCTCTGCCGACCACAGCAGCGATTCCTCAATCGCGCCAAACGCCGTCTTACAATCCGCATTCATTAAGAAATCACGAGTTAACACTTTCTACTACCTCCGCCACTGCCTGCTTCCCGGCGATAATCTGTGCCATCCGTGAATATTGCTGAATTATTATCCAGCTTTATTACTCAATAAGCAATTAACGGAGCGTTGACAAGGGGTCTGAAAAAAAATTAGATCGCAAAAGTGATTACTTTTTCTTATGCCATTTGTCGTCATCGCCCTTTTGATAATCATTTTTAACCGCCGCCCAGGCGACTTTATGCGCCGTCTCCTCACGGCTGGCATCATCGCGACGGTCGGCTTTGTCTTTATATTGATCCCAGGCGCTATTGAAAGCTTCTTTATAAATTTCCTGCGCGTGTTCCGGCAGGACGTGCTGAACGCTATCGGGAAGCTCTTGTTTACTGCGGTAAGGCATAATGACCTCCAGAATCAGGATAAAAACTAAGTCTGGAACACAATTCCCGGGTTGGCAAATCACAGGAATATTGAGAAATGAATTTTAGTAATTATCTGAAAAATATGTACAAAACATACGTAACAGCCTTTTTTGACAGACCAACGCATTTCTTATGCAAGAGTGGTAAATTTAAGTAAAAATACAAATTAAACCTATCAATGTCTGTTATTTTATTAACTTACGTTATCTATAATTATAACACCTGCATAAATGGAGATGGTTCATGACACATGCACATGAGGCGGTTAAGACCCGCCACAAGGAGACCTCCCTCGTTTTTCCGGTTTTAGCACTGGTGGTGCTGTTTCTCTGGGGAAGCAGTCAATCACTACCAGTGGTCGTTGCGATTAATATTCTGGCGCTGGTCGGGATTCTGAGTAGCGCATTTAGCGTGGTTCGCCACGCCGACGTCCTTGCTCACCGCCTCGGCGAGCCCTATGGTTCATTAATTTTGAGCCTGTCAGTGGTCATTCTTGAAGTGAGCCTGATTTCCGCATTAATGGCGACCGGCGACGCCGCGCCAACGCTAATGCGCGATACGTTATATTCAATCATTATGATCGTCACCGGCGGTCTGGTCGGTTTCTCATTACTGCTGGGCGGGCGTAAATTCGCCACGCAGTATATGAATTTGTTTGGTATCAAGCAGTACCTGATCGCCCTCTTCCCGCTGGCGATTATCGTGCTGGTATTCCCGATGGCGTTGCCGGGCGCCAACTTCAGCACCGGCCAGGCGCTGCTGGTGGCGCTGATTTCCGCCGCCATGTACGGCGTATTTCTGCTCATTCAGACCAAAACACACCAGAGCCTGTTTGTCTACGAGCATGAAGATGACAGCGACGATGACGACCCGCATCACGGTAAGCCATCGGCGCACAGCAGCGGCTGGCACACGGCCTGGTTACTGGTACACCTGGTTGCGGTTATCGCCGTTACCAAAATGAACGCAAATCCGCTGGAAACGCTGTTGACCAGTATGAACGCGCCTGTCGCCTTTACCGGCTTCCTGGTGGCGCTGCTGATCCTCTCACCGGAAGGACTCGGCGCCTTGAAAGCGGTACTGAATAACCAGGTGCAGCGCGCGATGAACCTCTTCTTTGGTTCGGTACTGGCGACGATTTCCCTGACGGTGCCTGTCGTTACACTTATCGCCTTCCTTACCGGCAATGAACTCCGCTTCGGCCTTGGCGCGCCGGAAATGGTGGTGATGGTAGCGTCGCTGGTGCTGTGCCATATTTCGTTCTCAACCGGGCGCACCAATGTCCTTAACGGCGCGGCGCATCTGGCGCTGTTCGCCGCCTACCTGATGACGATATTTGCCTGACCGGGTAATCAGCAATAATGCCAAAAAAAAGCCTGTCGGTGACGAAACCGGCAGGCTTTTTTACTGCTCAACGAAACTTAGTTGCTGGTATCCAGCTCGTCGAAGCTTTTCACCAGATCGTCGATTGCTTTCATTTGCTTCAGGAACGGTTCCAGTTTAGCCAGCGGCAGCGCGGACGGGCCGTCACATTTCGCGTGGTCCGGATCCGGGTGCGCTTCAATGAACAGACCGGCGATACCCACCGCCATCCCGGCGCGGGCCAGTTCCGTCACCTGAGCGCGGCGGCCGCCTGAGGCAGCGCCAAACGGGTCGCGGCACTGCAGGGCGTGGGTCACGTCAAAGATAACCGGCGAGTTGTTGGACGCTTTCTTCATTACGCCGAAGCCGAGCATATCTACGACCAGGTTGTCGTAGCCGAAGTTGGCGCCGCGATCGCAGAGGATCACTTTGTCGTTACCGCCTTCAATGAACTTATCGACGATGTTGCCCATCTGGCCCGGGCTGACGAATTGCGGTTTCTTGACGTTGATAACAGCGCCGGTTTTGGCCATCGCTTCCACCAGATCAGTCTGACGCGCGAGGAACGCCGGCAGCTGGATCACATCAACCACGTCGGCCACCGGCTGCGCTTGGCTGGCTTCGTGGACGTCAGTGATGATTTTCACGCCGAAAGTCTGCTTCAGCTCCTGGAAAATCTTCATCCCTTCTTCCAGACCCGGCCCACGATAGGAGTGGATGGAAGAACGGTTGGCTTTATCAAAAGAGGCTTTGAACACATACGGAATGCCCAGCTTTTGCGTGACGGTCACATAATGTTCGCAGATACGCATCGCAAGATCGCGGGACTCCAGCACGTTCATTCCGCCAAACAGCACGAACGGCAGGTCGTTTGCTACGTTGATATCACCAATGCTAACCACTTTTTGTTTCATAAGATCGCCTTATCAGGGTGTAACCGGAATGGTTCCAGACTAATGCAATGTAATTTGTTTATGTGAAATCGTGTTGATCTGCGCGCGGATCATCTCGCTAATCGGATCCTCCGGACACTGCTCAACGAAATAATTGAGATCCAGCAGCGCCACGTGATCGCACTCCAGTTGGGCGTAGATGAGCCCGCGGTCGCGAATTTCATACGGGTCTTCTGGATTAAACTGCAGCAGCGCTTCGCTGGCGCGTAGGGCCAGCTCCATCTGCCGCTCTTCCATCAGCGCCGATTTCAGCGTATCGAGCAGTTTGCGGATCACTTCGGCGTTGTCGGCCTCATCGAGATCTTCATTAAACAGCTCAGCCACCGGGCTAATGTTCCCCTTCAGCCACACTTCCAGGGTGTGTTCATCGAGCGTCTCGCCGTTGAATGGGTTAATTAGCCACATCTCTTCGCTGGTATCCGGGTCAGCGCGCAGCAGCATCTGCGTCGGGAAGATAACCGGCACCACCGGCAGATCCAGACGCTGAGCAATCCACAACAGAATCGCTCCCAGCGACACGGCGCTCCCCTGGCGATTCACCAGCACTTTATCCAGCCATAGCGCATCGGACAGGCGGTAGATGCCCTGCGATGCGCCGAAGCCCCACTCGTGATAGAACAATTCCAGCAGTCGGTCGAGCTGACGCTCCTGATCCCAGGAGGTGGCAATCTCTTCCTGCGCCAGTGTTAACAACCGCTGCAGCTCATCCTGCACAAAGTGCGTCGGAAAGTCGTCGCGGATCAATTCAGAAATGAGGACCATGCCTTCGCATAATGGCGCTTTGTTAAATTCGAAATCAGCTAATGACCTCATGCCTTACCCCAGTAACGGTATTCTTGTGATGGCGAGTTGAACGATAAAGAACAACACCACCAGCGCCAGCAGAAAGGCGATGAACCGGGTCTGCTGGCGGCGCGGGCGACGTCGGCCCAGCGCGATAAATCCTAATGCGATGTAAATGATAACGCCAAACAGCTTTTCAGTCAGCCATGCGCCATCTTCAGTAAACGGCAGATAATGCGTTATCGCCATTAATCCCGCGCCGCTGAGGAACAGCAGCGTATCGCTACAATGCGGCGCAATACGCACCCAGCGCTGATTCAGCATCGCGCTGCCGCTGTAGGTCCACCAGTAACGCAGCACGAAAAGCCCGACGGATGTCACCACGCAGGCAATATGTAAATAGAGTACTGCAGTAAATAAATTCATTCGCCGGTTTGCTCCTTGTGCGGCCAACGCCCGAGTGTCAGACGTTCGTTATCGCCATAATCGCGGCAGGTCTCGACATCGCTGTATCCTGCTTCAATAAATAATGCGCGTACCGCCTCACCCTGCTTCCAGCCATGTTCCAGTAGCATAAAACCTCCAGGCAACAAATACTGTCGTCCCTCACGGATAATATGCGCCAAATCGGCCAGCCCCTGATCGGCGGCGACCAATGCCGTTCTCGGTTCAAAGCGAACATCGCCCTCAGCAAGATGCGGATCGGTTTCATCGATATAAGGGGGGTTACTGACAATCATCGCGAACCGCTGCCCTTTGAGCGCGCTAAACCAGTCGCTCTGCAGGATGGTCACGTTGTTGAGAGCGAGATGGGCGGCATTGCGCGCGGCGAGCGCCGCGGCGTCAGGCATAAAATCAACGGCAGTGACCTGACAGTCCGCCCGCTCGCTGGCCAGCGCCAGAGCGATAGCGCCGGTGCCGGTGCCAAGATCCAGGATGCGGCAGGCCGTCTGCGGCAGGCGTACCAGCGCCTGCTCGACCAGGCATTCGGTGTCGGGGCGCGGGATCAACGTCGCCGGCGAGACAAACAGCGGCAGCGACCAGAACTCACGCTGCCCCACCAGATGAGCCACCGGCTCGCCGTTGGCGCGGCGCGCCAGCAATGCTTCCAGTTCCGCCAACTGTTCCGCCGTCAATAGGGTTTCGTCAAAAGCGAGGATCCAGGTTCGCGCTTTGCCGGTGACGTGCCCCAGTAAGATCTCGGCGTCGCGACGCGGGCTGTCGCTCGCGCCGAGCCGGGCTATCGCCTGAGTGAGCCACTGTCGAAAGGTCATCATTCCTGCTCGGAAAGCGCCGCCAGCTGGTCAGCCTGGAATTCCTGCACAATCGGTTCGATCAGCATATCCAGTTTGCCTTCCATGGTTTCATCCAGACGGTAAAGGGTCAGGTTGATACGGTGGTCGGTCACGCGCCCCTGCGGGAAGTTGTAGGTCCGGTTGCGATCGCTGCGATCGCCGCTGCCCAGCAGGTTACGGCGGGTAGACGCTTCCGCCTGCTGACGCTTGGCGACTTCGGCGGCGCGAATACGCGCGCCCAGCACCGACAGCGCCTTGGCTTTGTTTTTATGCTGTGAACGCTCGTCCTGACACTCCACGACAATACCGGTCGGCAAGTGGGTAATACGGATAGCGGAGTCGGTGGTGTTGACGTGCTGGCCGCCCGCGCCTGAGGAGCGGAAGGTATCGATGCGCAGGTCAGCCGGGTTGATATCCGGCATTTCGGCTTCCGGCAGCTCCGGCATCACCGCCACGGTACAGGCGGAGGTGTGGATACGCCCCTGGGATTCGGTCGCCGGAACGCGCTGGACGCGATGGCCGCCGGATTCAAATTTCAGCCGCCCATAGACGCCATCGCCGCTGATTTTGGCAATCACTTCTTTAAATCCGCCATGCTCGCCTTCGTTGGCGCTCATGATTTCTACCCGCCAGCGGCGGGCTTCAGCGTAGCGGGTATACATGCGGAACAAATCGCCGGCGAACAGCGCCGCTTCATCGCCGCCGGTACCGGCGCGAACTTCGACAAAAGCGTTACGTTCATCGTCAGGATCTTTCGGCAATAGCAGAACTTGCAGCTGCTGCTCCAGCGCTTCGCTTTTTTCTTTGGCATCGCGCAGCTCTTCCTGCGCCATTTCGCGCATTTCCGGATCGTCGAGCATCATCTGCGCGGTTTCGATATCGTCCTGCACCTGGCGCCAGTCGGTATAGCAGCGGGCGACATCGCCAAGCTGCGCATATTCGCGCGACAGCGCGCGGAAACGGTCCTGGTCGGCAATGGTGGCGGCGTCGCCAAGCAGCGCCTGAACTTCTTCATGGCGTTCGTACAGAGCTTCCAGTTTAGCAACAATAGAAGGCTTCATAGGCGTGAATTCACCCTGTCTTTAAATAGAGAAATGTGCGCTATTCCAGCCCGAGGCTGTTGCGCAGAATATGCAGGCGTTCATCATCCCCGTCACGGGCAGCCTGCTGAAGAGATTTGGTTGGAGCGTGGATCAGGCGATTGGTCAGCTTACGGGCCAGATCTTGCATGATTTCCTGCGCATCGCCGCCCTGCTCCAGCGCGGCAAGCGCTTTCGCCGTCAGCTCCTCGCGAACCTGCTCGGATTGGGAACGATATTCGCGGATAGTCTCGCTGGCGCTTTGGGCGCGCAGCCAGGCCATAAATTCGCTGGTTTCCTGCTCGACGATCGATTCCGCCTGCACCGCCGCGGCCTTACGCTGCGCCAGATTGTGCTGAATGATATTTTGCAGGTCATCAACGCTGTACAGATAGGCGTTGGCCAGCTTGCCGACTTCCGGCTCGACGTCGCGGGGCACCGCGATATCCACCAGCAGCATCGGCTGATTGCGGCGCGCCTTCAGCGCGCGCTCGACCATCCCTTTGCCGATGATCGGCAGCGGGCTGGCGGTAGAGCTGATAATGATATCGGCGTCTTTTAAGCGCTCGTCGATATCGCTGAGGGCGATAACTTCCGCGCCGACTTCATCCGCCAGCGCCTGGGCGCGTTCACGGGTGCGGTTGGCAATCACCATTTTGCGAACGTTGTGTTCGCGCAGATGGCGGGCGACCAGTTCGATAGTTTCCCCCGCGCCAACCAGTAACACCGTGACGCTGGAGAGCGATTCAAAAATTTGTCGCGCCAGCGTACAGGCGGCGAAGGCAACGGAAACGGCGCTGGCGCCGATATCGGTTTCGGTACGCACGCGCTTAGCCACCGAGAACGATTTCTGGAACATGCGCTCCAGTTCGCTGACGTTCAGATGACCGCGGCTGGAATCAGCAAATGCTTTTTTCACCTGTCCGAGGATTTGCGGCTCGCCAAGCACCAGCGAATCCAGGCCACTGGCGACGCGCATCAGATGGCTGACGGCGTCGTTATCCTGATGCCAATAAAGACTTTTACGTAGGTCTTCTTCATTCAGGCCGTGGAAGTCGCATAGCCAGCGAATAAGCGCTTCCTGCAGGTTGTCCTGCTCTTCAACGCTGAGATACAGCTCCGTGCGATTACAGGTTGATAGCACCACCCCGCCCTGCACCATCGGCTGAGCCAGCAAGCTCTCCAGCGCCTTGTCGAGCGTATCCGGCGAAAACGTTACGCGTTCTCGCAGCGCTACCGGAGCTGTTTTGTGGTTGATGCCAAGAGCTAAAAGGGTCATGGTGAGGGAATAGTACCAGCGTTGCTAAGGTTAGTCTGAGCGCATCATACAGGATGCGCGTACTCAATAAAAGAGACGCCCCCCTTTTGGAGTAATAGTCAGGGCTTAAAAGCCACTAACGGTAATTTTTTGATTTCAGACAACTTGAACGTAGACGCTATCGGCCAGCGACGCTAGCATTAAGGGTTATTATTGCAACCCGCTACACAAATCGGTGTGCGAACTATCAGTCGCCGCATTTCACTGTAGACATCAAGGATTTGTCATCATTATGAATCGACTGTTCCGCCTGCTGCCGTTGGCAAGCCTCGTTCTGACCGCCTGTGCAATCAATACTCCGCCGCAAGGGCCAGGTAAAAGCCCGGACTCCCCGCAGTGGCGCCAGCACCAGCAGGATGTCCGCAACCTTAACCAGTTCCAGACCCGCGGGGCGTTCGCCTATCTGTCCGATGAGCAGAAAGTGTATGCCCGTTTCTTCTGGCAACAAACCGGCCAGGACCGCTACCGCCTGCTGCTGACCAACCCGCTTGGCAGCACCGAACTGTCTTTGACCGCGCAGCCGGGCGGCGTCCAGTTGATCGATAACAAAGGCCAGACCTATAACGCTACCGATGCCGAAGAGATGATTGGCCGCCTGACCGGCATGCCGATCCCGCTTAACAGCCTGCGTCAGTGGATTATCGGCCTGCCGGGCGATGCCACCGACTATGCGCTGGATGACCAGTACCGCCTGCGCGAACTCAACTACACGCAGAACGGCAAAACCTGGCACGTGACCTACAGCGGCTATACCAGCGACACCAAACCCACCCTGCCGTCTAATATGGAACTCAACAATGGCAGCCAGCGCATCAAGCTGAAAATGGATAACTGGATTGTGAAATGATGAGTCGCTGGCCCGCACCTGCAAAATTGAATCTGTTTTTGTATATCACCGGCCAGCGCGCCGATGGATATCACACGCTGCAGACGCTGTTTCAGTTTCTCGACTATGGCGACACGCTGACCATTGAACCACGCCGCGACGGGAAACTGCGGCTGTTAACGCCGGTCGCCGGCGTGCCGGATGAAGAGAACCTGATTATTCGCGCCGCCAGGCTGCTGATGGCAGCTGCGGAGTCTCACGGTCAACTTCCCGCTGGCAGCGGCGCGGATATCAGCATCGACAAACGCCTGCCGATGGGCGGCGGCTTAGGCGGCGGCTCTTCTAACGCCGCGACGGTGCTGGTAGCCCTCAATCATCTGTGGGGCTGCGGGCTTAGCGAAGACCAACTGGCGACGCTTGGGCTACAGCTCGGCGCCGATGTCCCGGTTTTCGTTCGCGGTCACGCGGCGTTTGCCGAAGGGGTTGGCGAAATCCTCACCCCGGTGAATCCGCCGGAAAAATGGTATCTGGTCGCCCACCCGGGCGTGAGTATCCCGACGCCGATCATTTTTCGCGATCCGGAGTTACCACGAAATACCCCGAGCAGGTCAATTAATACCTTACTAAACTGTGAATTCGGCAACGATTGCGAGGTTATCGCAAGAAAACGTTTTCGTGAGGTTGATGCAACGCTTTCCTGGCTGTTAGAATACGCGCCGTCGCGCCTGACTGGCACAGGAGCCTGTGTCTTTGCTGAATTTGACACCGAATCCGCCGCTCGTCAGGTGCTGGAAAAAGCCCCGGAATGGCTGCAAGGCTTTGTTGCGCGAGGAATTAATGTCTCGCCGCTGAAGCAAGCCCTACTGAAGTAATTCTGCATTTTGCATGAATAACGGCAAGTTTGCCGGGCAAACAGAGTATCGGTGACAACGTCACCCTGTTCCAGACGTTGCATCGTGCTCTTTAATACACCGCCTGGATGAGATGGCGCCGGCCCGCACAGTTTAATGGCCCGTTTCATCCACCACTGGACGCATGCCTGAGGTTCTTCTCGTGCCTGATATGAAGCTTTTTGCTGGTAACGCCACCCCGGAACTAGCACAACGTATTGCCAACCGCCTGTACACTTCTCTTGGCGACGCCGCTGTAGGTCGTTTTAGCGACGGCGAAGTCAGCGTACAAATCAACGAAAACGTACGCGGTGGTGATATTTTCATCATCCAGTCCACTTGTGCTCCCACCAATGACAACCTGATGGAATTGGTTGTTATGGTTGATGCCCTGCGTCGCGCTTCTGCAGGCCGTATCACCGCTGTTATCCCTTACTTCGGCTATGCCCGCCAGGACCGTCGCGTACGTTCCGCTCGTGTGCCAATCACCGCTAAAGTCGTCGCTGACTTCCTGTCCAGTGTCGGCGTTGACCGCGTACTGACCGTTGACCTGCACGCTGAACAGATTCAGGGCTTCTTTGATGTGCCTGTTGATAACGTATTCGGTAGCCCAATTCTGCTCGAAGATATGCTGCAGCTGAATCTGGACAACCCGATCGTGGTTTCTCCGGACATCGGCGGCGTGGTTCGCGCTCGCGCTATCGCGAAGCTGCTGAACGACACCGACATGGCGATCATCGATAAACGCCGCCCGCGCGCTAACGTCTCTCAGGTGATGCATATCATCGGCGACGTCGCTGGCCGTGACTGCGTGATGGTTGATGACATGATCGATACCGGCGGCACCCTGTGTAAAGCAGCGGAAGCGCTGAAAGAGCGCGGTGCGAAACGTGTCTTCGCCTACGCGACTCACCCGATCTTCTCCGGCAATGCTATCCAGAACATTAAAAACTCTGTGATTGATGAATTCGTCGTCTGCGATACCATTCCGCTGACGCCGGAAATCAAAGCGCTGGACAAAGTCCGTACCCTGACCCTGTCTGGTATGCTGGCCGAAGCGATTCGTCGTATCAGCAACGAAGAATCCATTTCTGCTATGTTCGAGCACTAATCGAGCCCAGCCGAAAAACCCGCTGCGGCGGGTTTTTTTGTCTCTGGTTCATATTTGTATGACTAATGCCTCCTTCACCTGCCATTCAGTTGACAGATGATGCGCTCATGGATGAAACATTATTGTGAATAGATTATTTTCCTCACATGTGATGCCTTTCCGCGCCCTCATCGACGCTTGCTGGAAAGAAAAATATACCGCATCGCGCTTTACCCGCGATCTGATTGCCGGGATAACCGTCGGGATTATCGCAATCCCACTGGCGATGGCGTTAGCAATTGGCAGCGGCGTCGCGCCGCAATATGGGCTATACACCTCGGCGGTGGCGGGAATAGTCATTGCCCTGACCGGCGGTTCACGCTTTAGCGTTTCCGGCCCAACCGCGGCCTTCGTGGTGATCCTATATCCAGTGTCACAGCAGTTTGGCCTGGCCGGCCTGCTGGTGGCGACGCTAATGTCGGGTATCTTCTTAATCCTTTTCGGCCTCGCCCGCTTTGGCCGCCTGATTGAATATATCCCGCTTTCGGTCACCCTTGGCTTTACCTCCGGTATAGGCATCACCATCGGTACCATGCAAATTAAAGATTTCCTTGGTCTGCAGATGGCGCACGTCCCGGAGCACTATCTGCAGAAAGTCGGCGCGCTGGTGATGGCGCTGCCGACAATTAACGTTGGCGATGCCGCCATCGGTATCGTGACGCTGGGTATCCTGATTTTCTGGCCGCGCCTGGGGATCCGCCTGCCGGGGCATCTGCCGGCGCTGCTGGCGGGCTGTGCGGTGATGGGCATCGTTAATTTACTCGGCGGGCATGTAGCGACCATCGGCTCGCAGTTCCACTATGTACTCGCCGACGGCAGCCAGGGCAACGGTATCCCGCAGCTGCTGCCGCAACTGGTGCTGCCGTGGGATATGCCGGGCTCGGAGTTTACCCTGAGCTGGTCGTCGCTGCGCGCGCTGCTGCCTGCCGCCTTCTCTATGGCGATGCTTGGCGCCATTGAATCACTGCTCTGCGCAGTGGTGCTCGACGGTATGACCGGCACCAAACACAAAGCTAACAGCGAGCTGGTAGGCCAGGGCCTTGGCAATATCGTCGCTCCGTTCTTTGGCGGGATAACCGCCACCGCGGCGATTGCCCGTTCCGCGGCTAACGTGCGCGCCGGCGCGACCTCGCCGATTTCCGCGGTGATCCATGCCCTGCTGGTGATCCTCGCACTGTTAATCCTCGCCCCGCTGCTCTCATGGCTGCCGCTGTCGGCGATGGCCGCCCTGCTGCTGATGGTCGCGTGGAACATGAGCGAAGCGCATAAGGTGATTAACCTGCTACGCCACGGGCCCAAAGACGACATCGTCGTGCTGTTAATGTGCATGTCGTTGACCGTACTGTTCGATATGGTCATCGCCATTAGCGTCGGGATCGTGCTGGCTTCGCTGCTGTTTATGCGCCGCATCGCGCGCATGACGCGCCTTGCGCCGGTGAACGTTGAAGTACCGGATGATGTTCTGGTGCTGCGAGTTATCGGCCCGCTGTTTTTCGCCGCGGCGGAAGGACTATTTACCGATTTGGAAAGCCGGATCGAAGGCAAACGCGTAGTGGTGCTGAAGTGGGATGCGGTACCGGTGCTGGATGCCGGTGGTCTTGACGCGTTCCTGCGCTTCGTGAAACGCCTGCCGGAAGGCTGCGAGCTGCGGGTATCGAATCTCGAATTCCAGCCGCTGCGTACCCTGGCGCGCGCAGGCGTCCAGCCGATTCCAGGTCGACTAAGCTTCTATCCGGACCGCAATGCGGCGCTGGCGGATATAGAATTAGGGCAATAAATGAGAGGCTCGCCGGAAGGGCTATCCGGCGAGCTGAATTCCGTTAGCTGTGACGGTGCGGATCGCGACGGCAGCGTTTATCGTAATGGCGAACCCACCAATAGCGGTCGGTGACTCTTTCATGACCGCCTACGCGAGCGCCCGCCAGCCACAAAACGGCGCCGACGAAGATACTCAACACCGCGCCATGAGCAAAAAATTGCGGCAGGTTAAGCTGTGGAAGCTGGTTTAAAATAGAGTAACCAACGCCGACCACCATCACAACCAACCCTAAACCCATCAGTATGTTACCGAGTAACGAAGCGTTTCTGCGTTTCATATGTCACCTCCGGACCTTGGGCTGCATGGGAATATCCCCAAAATTTATAGGTTAAGTATAGACAATGGGGATAAGCCTGATTGCGTGAGTGATCACATTCGGGAACATCTGATCAACAAAAGTTTACAAATAAGCCACTGAACAACATCAAATTCTAATGGTTCAAAGAAGAAATTATCAACAATGATACCGTTTCGTCGGCAGAATTTTGTCAAGCGCCGACGCAGGCAGTACACTACGCGGCAAAGAACGACCCATGCAGGAATAAAAAGTGACGATAAAACTGATTGTCGGCCTGGCTAACCCCGGCGCGGAATACGCGGCAACGCGCCATAACGCTGGCGCCTGGTACGTAGATTTACTGGCGGAGCGCCACCGCGCGCCGCTGCGCGAAGAGAGCAAATTCTTCGGCTATACCTCGCGCCTCAACCTGGCGGGGGAAGACGTGCGCCTGCTGGTGCCGACCACCTTTATGAATCTTAGCGGTAAAGCGGTGGCCGCGATGGCTACCTTTTACCGTATTAATCCGGATGAAATTCTGGTCGCTCACGACGAGCTCGATTTACCACCCGGCGTCGCTAAATTTAAACTCGGCGGCGGACACGGCGGCCATAATGGCCTGAAGGACATTATCAGTAAGCTGGGCAATAACCCGAACTTTCACCGCTTACGCGTCGGAATCGGTCATCCGGGCGACAAAAACAAAGTTGTCGGTTTTGTGCTGGGTAAACCGCCGGTCAGCGAACAGAAGTTAATTGACGAAGCGGTTGATGAAGCGGCGCGCTGTACCGAGGTGTGGCTGAAAGACGGTTTAACCAAAGCGACTAACCGTTTACACGCCTTTAAAGCGCAATAAACGGTCGACGTGCGGAATTTTTGCCGCACACCGTGTATAATAGGCAAAGCTATTTACTTTTCTACAGTCTGTTATTCATAACTGACTGATTATCCAAAGATTAAGGTGATTTAAATCATGGGATTCAAATGCGGTATCGTCGGTTTGCCCAACGTCGGCAAATCCACCCTGTTCAATGCGCTCACCAAAGCAGGTATTGAAGCGGCCAACTTCCCGTTCTGTACCATTGAGCCGAACACCGGTGTCGTACCGATGCCCGATCCGCGTCTGGACAAACTGGCTGAGATCGTCAAGCCGCAGCGTATCCTGCCGACGACCATGGAATTCGTAGATATCGCCGGTCTGGTTAAAGGCGCGTCCAAAGGCGAAGGGCTGGGCAACCAGTTCCTGACCAATATCCGTGAAACCGAAGCCATCGGCCACGTAGTGCGTTGCTTTGAAAACGACAACATTATCCACGTCGCGGGTAAAGTCGATCCGGCGGAAGATATTGACGTTATCAACACCGAGCTGGCGCTGTCTGACCTCGATACCTGCGAACGCGCTATCCACCGCGTGTCCAAGAAAGCCAAAGGCGGCGATAAAGACGCTAAGATTGAGCTGGCCGCGCTGGAAAAATGCCTGCCGCAGCTGGAAAAAGCGGGCATGCTGCGCGCGCTGGATCTGAGCAAAGAAGAGAAAGACGCCATCCGCTATCTGAGCTTCCTGACCCTGAAGCCAACCATGTATATCGCCAACGTTAACGAAGACGGTTTTGAAAACAACCCGTATCTCGACCAGGTTCGCGCTATCGCTGAGCAAGAAGGTTCCGTAGTGGTTCCGGTTTGCGCCGCCGTTGAATCCGACATCGCCGAACTGGACGACGAAGAGCGCGACGAGTTTATGGCCGAGCTGGGCCTGGAAGAGCCAGGCCTGAACCGCGTGATCCGCGCAGGCTACGCTCTGCTGAACCTGCAGACCTACTTCACCGCTGGCGTGAAAGAAGTTCGCGCATGGACTATTCCGGTTGGCGCGACCGCGCCGCAGGCCGCCGGTAAAATCCACACCGACTTCGAAAAAGGCTTTATCCGCGCCCAGACCATCGCCTATGAAGACTTCATTGCTTACAAAGGTGAACAAGGCGCGAAAGAAGCCGGTAAAATGCGTGCGGAAGGCAAAGACTACATCGTTAAAGATGGCGACGTGATGAACTTCTTGTTCAACGTCTAAATCCCTGCCGATAAAATCCGCGCCCCGGCGCGGATTTTTCATTTTAAAGCCTCGCGAGTTTTATCACTCGCGAGGCTTTAAATTATCTGAACGGCGCATCTAAAGGAATTTCTGCGTCAGGCTCATGGGTAATTCGGTTACGCAGATCGCGACGAATCATCTCAATTGCCCAGAACCAAAAAATATGGCCAAGCAGTTCGGAAATATATTCATCAGCCGGAATATTGAATAACGACGGCGTAAGTCCTAATAGCGGGAAAGATATCCAGTGAACCGCAATGGTGGCGACAATGCCGGCCCACACGCCCTGCCATAATTTAACTTTTGGGAATATCTCCGCCACCACGCAATAGCCAATCGCAAACACCAACGAGAAGATGATATGCGTGACCATCACCGGGTTGATGATATGTTCAGAAAAGGTGTAAACGGTATGTGTTGGGTCAATACCAAGATAGTCGCGTAGAAAGAGATAAGGAGGGTTGAATTCATCACGCCCGCCGGAAAATGTTCGCGGCGGCAGAGGCACTTCCGCCCCCCACTTAACGAATGCCGACATAATTCCGGCAATAACCCCAACCAATAAGGCGACGCCATAGCGACGCCGACCAGGTGCAGTCTGTACAAAAAAATCCTTAATTGCCATAAATCCCTCGCCATGAATAATATTGTTACAGCATTGCAATATTCTTTAAGTCTGCGCGGACATGGCTTGATCAAGATCACACTTTTTGTTCAAAAGATAAACAAAGCTAATACTTTTATATCATCGCGGAGCATCAATTAATGCCCCGCGAGGCATTCTTTTAATCACGCCATCCCATTGCCGGCGCAACGTGCTTCAGAATAGACTCAATCACATGAACGTTATAATCCACGCCCAGCTGATTCGGCACGGTCAGCAATAAGGTATCGGCTTCCGCGATCGCTTCATCCTGTTTCAGTTGCTCGACGAGCTTATCGGGTTCAGCGGCATAGCTGCGGCCGAAAATGGCGCGGGTTTTCTCATCAAGAAAACCAATACTGTCACTATTATCCCGGCTGGAGCCGAAATACATCCGGTCGCGATCGTCCATCAGGGCAAAGATACTTCGACTGACCGATACCCGCGGCTTACGCGTGTGCCCCGCTTCCGTCCAGGCCTGACGATAGGCGCGGATCTGTTTCGCCTGTTGGATATGGAATGGTTCGCCCGTCTCATCATCTTTCAGCGTCGAGCTTTGCAAGTTCATGCCGAGCTTCGCCGCCCACATCGCCGTAGCATTAGAGCCCGCGCCCCACCAGATACGTTCGCGTAATCCGGCGGAGTACGGCTCAAGACGCAGCAATCCCGGCGGGTTGGGAAACATGGGTTGCGGATTGGGTTTCGCGAAACCTTCGCCGCGCAGCACGTCCAACAGCACCTCAGTGTGCCGCCGCGCCATGTCAGCGTCGGACTCGCCATCCTGTGGTTGAAAACCAAAATGACGCCAGCCATCAATCACCTGTTCCGGCGAACCGCGGCTGATGCCAAGCTGCAAACGCCCTCCCGAGATCAAATCCGCAGCGCCAGCATCCTCCGCCATATATAGCGGGTTTTCATAGCGCATATCGATAACGCCGGTGCCAATCTCAATCTTTTTAGTTTTCGCGCCGATAGCGGCCAGCAGCGGGAACGGTGAACTGAGCTGACGGGCAAAATGGTGAACCCGAAAATAGGCGCCGTCCGCGCCCAACTCTTCGGCGGCAACGGCCAGATCGATGGATTGTAAGAGCGTGTCGGCAGCAGAACGGGTCGCCGACTGCGGCGATGGCGTCCAGTGGCCAAATGACAAAAATCCGATCTTTTTCATGAGGATAGCCCCTGATTTGGCAAAACATTCAGCAGACGCGGAGATACTATTCCGCGTCTGCTTGTGGTTCCCCTACTCTACCCCTTAGCCAAAATGTATAAATGGCGTTTATTTAACAGAATAGTTCAAATAAATTGACCAAATATAACGATCGCTATTTCTGCATTAGCGCAAATACGCCCCAGCCAAAATATTTCCGGGTATAGGTAACATGGCGAAGCGGCGCGGCATTAAGCTGCGCACGGACCTCAAACGCAAATTCATCCTCGGGGTGGGCCTGCAGCCAACGGCGCATGGTCAGCCATTTAGCGGCTTCATAACGGTCCCACCCCTCGCGGTCAGCCAGCACCATTTCAACGATATCATAGCCCAGTTCGCCAAAAGAGGTGACCAGCGCCGGAAGCGGCAACAAATCAGCCACCGCAGAAACACCGCAGGCGCGCGCTTCTTCTTCTGTCGCGGGGACCTTACGCCACCAGGGCTCCCCGATAAGTAGCATACCGCCAGGCTTAAGACTGCGGGCTAACTGCGCCACGGTTCCGGCGACGCCGCCGGCGATCCACGTCGCGCCAATACAGGCCGCCACATCGTATTGCCGTTCGGCGACGTAACCTGCCGCATCGCTATGGATAAAAGTGACGCGATCGCTGACGCCAAGCGCTGCGGCGCGTTGTTTAGCCTGTGCGGTAAACAATGGGCTCATATCAATGCCCAGACCACCGATAGCATGGTCCCGCGCCCAGGTGCAGAGCATTTCACCAGAACCGCTGCCAAGGTCGAGGATTTGCGCCCCCGCCTGCAGGCGAAGTACGCGGCCAAGCGTGGCATATTTTTCCGCCGTGAAGGGGTTATGGATACGATGTTCACTTTCGCTGATGGTAAAAATACGTGGGATATCGATAGTTGTGGTCATATCACTCTCCTTAGCGGTTATCCGGCTGGGCGCGAACGTTATTCAGCCCGCTGGTGTTGATGCGGTACGGCTGGCCGTTAACGGATTTAATCAGTTTTTTAGTGCGGAGTTTTTTGAAGACGGCGAGCGTACAGTCGCTGAGCAGTAGGCCTTCGCGGCTATAGCACTCTACGGCGATGACGCGGCCTGAGGCGTCGCGAATGTGCGCAATACGTCCGCCTTTCGCGAGAACGTGTAAGGTACGTTGTTCCTGACGGGATAAATTCATACTGGAAAACCTGTTTAATCATCATGTGCAAAACGTGCAAACACGCAGCGGTGCCCGCATTCGATTTCAGCGCATTGATAACCAGCCCGGCCTGAAAGGTCGGCAAACTGATTATCAGATGATTACATTCTCCAGCATCAAAGCCTCGGTAGAGTTGAAAGGTATTTACCAGCCGGATGATAACATCCAGTGACAGAAAGGATATTTATAAATGGGAAAATTGTGATCGATATCTGAAATTGCGCCCCCGCCCCATGACGGTAGGCGCACAATAAATAGCATCAGCCTACTGGCCCTGATTACCACATCAAATCATCAGGTACTTTAAAGTCAGCATACGGATCGTCTTCGTCCTCGGCTTCCTGGCTCAGGGCGCTGTTCAACACAATACTTTCGGCGTCGCGCTGGGCGATTTTATCCGCCACGCTGGCGGGAATAATCGCGTATTCATATTTACCGTTATTATCAACAGCAAGGCGGGCAATCGCCAGACGGCCGCTAATGAGCTGCGCCTGGGTGGTTTTATCCACATCAATGTTTTTGATGAGATTATTATCCGTAAAGTTAAAAGCAATATGGCCTTTCGCAATCGTGATTCGGTTCATTTCGATCAGTTGCTTAACCTGCGCTTTATACTCTTTTGCTAAAGCCGCTTGCTTTTGCTGTTCGCTGAGCTGCTTGTCGCGCTCAAGCTGGGCTTTTTTGTTTTCTTCCACGGCCTCGCGGGCTTCACGCGCCTGAACACGTGACTTTTTCGCCGTTCTCTGAACCTTAGCCATCTTTTTACTGGTGACCAGACCCGCTTTCAGCATCTGTTCTTGTAAGGTAAGTTTTGTCATCGTCGTTTCTACAATCGTTGGAATTCTGCTTCGGATACGGTAAATCAGGGTCAAACTTTAAGGAGCTTCACCGTGGCGTCGATGTCGATTTCATCTTCAGAGAAGATGAGCGTCGTGCCCTGAAAGGTAGTGATCGCCAGCTTTTTCAGCGTGCGCATTTCGCCCGGCTTCACGCTCGCTTTCGGCTTGATGCTGTTCATCAGCAGTCCCACGGAGAGGACCGCATTTTCCTTGTCGATACGCGTATCGGCCGGCACTTCCTCACTGTAGACCAGGTAAGACTTAATCGATGTCAGCTTCAGGCGCTCACCGGCAATATACAGGTGTTTGCTTTCCGGGATGACTTTCACCGCGTAAGCCGATAAACCTTTATTATTGGTCGTGGGTTCAAACGTGACCGCCGCGTCTTTCTTAATCAGATCCGGATTGGCGACCTTAATCACGTGAAAATAGCGGTTATCACCATTTTCATCTTTGATAAATCCGAAACCTTTATCTTTAAACCACGTTGTGATCGTACCGTTCATCGCCATTACCGCCTGATTAATCGTTTATCTACTCAATTTTGCTGCGCGCAGTTTAAAGCACAATGCCAGCGTAGACCATGCCTTTGCTCTAAGTGTTGCCCGATATCGACAATTGATCCTGGCTTTTGCCGAAAATTTGATTCATTAATGAGTACGGTTCAATCAGGAGAATGCATGATGTCTAATCTTGCCTCAGTCGCGTTGCTAGGTCCTGGCGCTATCGGCACGACCATTGCCGCCGTACTGCATGAAGCGGGCCGCAAACCGGTGCTCTGCGGGCGCACCGCGCATCAGCGGTTGATCTTACGCCGGGATGACGGCGAAACGATCATTCCTGGGCCGGTATTGACCGATCCGCATACGCTGGAACGCCCGGTTGAGCTGCTGTTTGTGGCGGTGAAAACCACCCAGGTAGCGGATTGCGCGGGCTGGCTTAACGCGCTGTGCGATGAAAACACGGTGGTCTGCGCGCTACAGAACGGCGTTGAACAGGAAAGCCTGCTTGACCCCTATGTTAACGGCGCAAAGGTGTTGCCCTCGGTTGTCTGGTTTCCGGCCCAACGAGAGGCGGATGCTTCGGTATGGTTACGCGCCAAACCGCGCCTGACGCTACCCGATACGCCGCAAGCGAAGAAAATAGTCGAGGTTCTCGACGGAACCCGTTGCGCGGTTGAGTTAGCGACAGATTTCACATCGGTCGCGTGGCGGAAACTATTGCAAAATGCCGTCGCTGGCCTGATGGTGCTGGCGAATCGCCGCGCCGGGATGTTTTCGCGCCAGGACATCACCGGGCTGGCGCTGGCCTATTTGCACGAATGTCTGGCGGTGGCGCGCGCCGCAGGGGCGAAACTCGCCGATAGCGTGCCGCAGGAAATTGTTGATGGGTTTCATCAGGCGCCGGCGGATTTAAGCACCTCGATACTTGCCGACCGTCAGGCTAATCGTCCGCTGGAATGGGACATCCGCAACGGCGTCATCCAGCGCTATGGCCGAACGCAAGGCGTTGCCACCCCCATCAGCGATGTCGTCGTGCCGCTGCTGGCGGCCGCAAGCGAGGGACCTGGCTAAGATTGCTTCAAAAAAATTACCGTATTTGTTATAGTGTTACTCACTGATTATTTACCTCTGCGGTGCCAAAAAGAACAAGATTCACCGCAACCCAGGATAAGAAAATGTTAGATTACCGCTTCCCGACAGCTTTGCAGATGGTTCTCAGCGTAGCGATGGCGGAGCAATTGGGTGAACGTTCGACGAGTGCGATTCTGGCCTACGGCCTGGAAGCCAACCCGAGCTTTATCCGTAAACTCATGGTTCCGCTCACCCGCGACGGCATCATCGTCTCCACGCTTGGCCGCAACGGCTCTATTCATCTTGGCCGCCCTGCCGACCAAATCACGCTGCGTGATATCTATCTTTCCGTTATTGAAGATAAAAAACTGTGGGCGTCTCGCCCTGAGGTCCCGGCTCGCTGCGTGGTCAGCGCCAACGCCTGCTGGTACTTTAAGTCCGTAGCCGATGAAGCCGAGCAGGCGTCGCTCGCGGTGTTAGCTCGCCACACCGTGGCAAGCGCCCTGGAAGAGGTCAAAAAAGCCGATACCAGCGGCTGCAATCCGCTGCCTGAGCTGACTGCCCGCTATAAAGAAGCGCATTAACTTTTCTTGTTGCGAAAAAAAACCGCCTTAAACGAAAAGGCGGTTTTTTGTTATTAGCAGCGACCTACGCGGGCAAGACGTCCCTTGCCTGTTTGCCACGCGTCACCAGTTTTCGCAGCGTCACGTAAAACACCGGCGTCAGGAACAAACCAAACAGCGTCACGCCGAGCATACCGGAGAACACCGTGATCCCGGTGACGCCGCGCACTTCCGCCCCCGCGCCGTGGCCAAGAATCAGCGGGATCGTCCCGGCAATAAAGGCAATCGAGGTCATGATAATCGGGCGTAAACGCAGGCGACAGGCTTCCAGCGCCGCTTCCATGATCCCTTTCCCCTGAATTTCCAGTTCGCGGGCGAACTCGACAATCAGAATCGCGTTTTTACACGCCAGCCCCATCAGCACCACCAGCCCCACCTGCACAAATACGTTATTGTCGCCACCGGTCAGCCAGACGCCAAACAGCGCGGAGAGCATGGTCATCGGGACGATAAGGATCACCGCCAGCGGTAGCGTCCAGCTTTCATATAGCGCCGCCAGCACCAGGAACGCCAGCAGAACCGCGACCGGGAAGACGATCAGCGCCGTATTGCCCTGCGTAGCCTGCTGGAAGCTGAGATCCGTCCACTCAATATTCATGCCGTTCGGCAGTATCTGCTTAGACATGTCTGCCAGCTGCGTCATCGCCTGCGTGGACGAGAGCACGCGGGGATCGGCATCGCCAATCAAATCCGCCGCCGGATAGCCATTGTAGCGAATCACCGGATCCGGCCCGTAGGTGGTATTAATATTCACCATACTGCCAATCGGCACCATTTCGCCCTGATTATTGCGGGTGCGTAAATTAGCAATATCTTCCACGCTGTCGCGGAACGGCCCATCGGCCTGCGCCATTACGCGCCAGGTACGCCCAAACTGGTTAAAGTCATTCACATACGATGACCCCAGATAGGTTTGCAGCGTACCGAAAAGGTCGGTCAACGACACGCCCTGCGCTTTCGCTTTATCACGATCGACCTGCACATCCAACTGCGGCACGTTCGCCTGGTAGGTAGAGATCGGGAAATGCATTCCCGGCGTCTGCATAATTGAACCCGACATCGCGTTCACCGCGTTTTGCAACGCGCCATAACCCAGACCGGCGCGATCCTGAATATACAACGAATAGCCGGAACCCTGACCCAGTCCTAAAATCGGCGGCGGCAGAATCGAGAAACCAAAGCCCTGCTGAATTTGCGCGATTTTGGCGTTAATCTCGGCGTTAATTTCCGCAGCGGTGTGTTTACGCTGGTCGAACGGTTTCAGACCAAAAAAGACCGTACCGGTATTCGGCGTATTGGTGAACTGCAGCGCATTAAGACCGGGAAAAGCGACCGCATAATCCACGCCTTCGGTATTCATCCCGATTTCGCTCATTTTACGAATCACGGCGTCGGTACGCGCAAGCGAAGAACCTTCCGGCATTTTCACGCCGCCAATTAAATACAGTTTATCCTGCGTCGGAATAAACCCGCCGGGTACGACTTTAAACATCACGCCAGCGGCGCAGAGCAGCAGGACGTAGACCACAAACACCGCGCCGCGTCGGCCGAGCGTTTTGCCCACCAGCCCCTGATAGCCATTTGAGCTACGATGGAAAAAACGGTTAAACGGACGGAAAATCCAGCCGAACAAGCGATCGATAAGCCGGGTCGGGAAGTCTTTCGCCGCGCCGTGCGGTTTTAACAGCAGCGCCGCCAGCGCCGGCGAGAGCGTCAGCGAGTTGATGGCGGAGATCACCGTCGATATCGCAATCGTCACCGCAAACTGCTTGTAAAACTGCCCCGTCACTCCGGAGAGGAATGCCATCGGCACAAATACCGCGCACAACACCAGCGCGATAGCGATAATCGGCCCGGAGACTTCGCGCATCGCCTGGTGCGCCGCCGCTAGCGGAGCCAGCCCCTCTTCGATGTTTCGTTCGACGTTTTCCACCACCACGATGGCATCATCCACGACGATACCGATCGCCAGTACCAGCCCGAACAGACTGAGGGTATTCAGCGAAAAGCCCAGCAGATAAAGAATGCTGAAGGTGCCCACCACCGATACCGGCACCGCGATCAGCGGAATAATCGACGCACGCCACGTCTGCAGGAACAAAATCACCACCAGCACCACCAACACCACCGCTTCCAACAGTGTTTGCACCACCGCACGAATGGAATCGCGCACAAACACGGTCGGATCGTAAGGCGCCGCCCATTTCATATCTTCCGGGAAACGGGTGGAGAGTTCGTTCATTTTCGCGCGTACGGCGTTAGACAAATCGATAGCATTCGCCCCCGGCGACTGGAAAATACCAATCCCCACCGCGTCTTTATTGTTAAGCTGGGAACGTAACGCATAACTACCCGAGCCCATTTCGATACGCGCCACGTCGCGCAGGCGCACCAGCGAACCGTCTTGCGCCGTTTTCAGAATAATATTGCCAAACTCGTCTTCCGTATGCAGACGCCCCTGAGCGTTAATAGAGATCAAAAAATCGCTCTCTTTCGGCAGCGGCTCGGCGCCCAGCTGACCGGCGGAAACCTGCACGTTTTGCTCCTGCATCGCCGTCACCACATCCGATGCGGTTAACCCACGCGCCGCAACCTTATTGGGATCCAGCCAGATGCGCATCGCATATTCGCCCGAGCCGAAAATCTGGATCTGGCCGACGCCGGGCAGACGCGCGAGTTCATCTTTGACTTTCAACGTGGCGTAGTTACGCATATACAGGGAATCGTACTTACCGCCGGGCGAAAACAGATGCACCACCAGCGTCAGCGTTGGTGATTGCTTCTGGGTGGTGATACCTAAACGCCGCACATCTTCCGGAAGACGCGCCTCGGCCTGTGATACCCGGTTTTGCACCTGAACCTGCGCCTGATCGGGATCGGTTCCCGGACGGAAAGTGACGGTAGTTACCAGTACGCCGTCAGAGCCTGCGACGGATTTCATGTACATCATATTTTCGACGCCGTTGATGGCTTCTTCCAATGGCGTCGCCACGGTCTCCGCAATCACTTTCGGGTTGGCGCCGGGATATTCCGCCCGCACCTGCACGCTGGGCGGTACGACGTCAGGATATTCGCTGACCGGCAATAGCGGAATGGCGATCAAGCCGGTAATAAAAATCAAAATCGACAGCACGGCGGCAAAAATCGGTCTGTCGATAAAAAAGCGGGAAAAGTCCATAGATCGGATTCTCAGAAAAGGGATCAGTTAAGTGCGGCGCTGGTGGTCATGGCGACGGTCTTCGCGTTAACCGGCATTCCCGGCATAAACACTTTTTGTAAGCCATCGACGATAACTTTGTCGCCTGGGTTCAGCCCCTGTTTGACGATACGTAAACCGGCAGCCAGCCGCCCTGGCGTAATATCACGACGCTGAGCTTTACCTTCTTTATCAACGATATAGACATATTTACGGTCCTGATCGGTCAGTACCGCTTTGTCGTCGATAAGCGTGGCTTTGAATTCAGCGCTGCCCGGCAAGCGGACGCGGGCAAAGAGCCCTGGCGTGAACAGACGCTGCGAATTGTCCAGCAGCGCGCGCATGCGGATCGTACCGGTGCTCGGCGTTAACTGATTATCCAGAAAATCCACTTTACCCTGATGAGGGTAACCCTCTTCGCCCACAAGGCCGATCTCAACCGGTAATGCCTGGTGACTGCTGGAGGCCCCTTGCCCGCTACGGGCAAGATTTTGGTAGTGAAGATAGGTCGACTCATCCACGTCAAAGTAGACATAAACCGTTTTTTGCGACACCAGCGTGGTGAGCACGCTGGCGGTATCACCAGCGGTGACCAGATTACCGCTGGTGATCAACGCGCGGCTGGCGCGGCCGTCGATGGGCGCGGTCACTTTGGTGAAATCCAGATTAAGCTGCGCGGCATCGACCGCCGCCTGGGCGGCGCGAATATCCGCTTGCGCCTGAACGGCGGCGGAGCGGCGCTGCTCCCACTCTTCACGGGAAACCAGATTGGTATTGATTAATTTATCGGTGCGGTTTGCTTCACTTCGCGCCAGGTTAGCTTGTGTTTTGGCTCTTGCCAGATTCGCCTGCGCCTGTTCCAGAGCGGCACGATAGGTTCGATCGTCAATGGTGAATAACACCTCCCCCTTCTTCACCTCCTGACCGTCGGTGTAATTCACTTTATCAATATAGCCAGAGACGCGTGGTCGTAGCTGCACGCTTTCCACCGCTTCAATCCGACCATTAAAACTATCCCACTGGCTAATAGATTTCACCACCACGTCAGCGGCGCTGACGGCGGGAGCTTGCGGCGCGGCGTTTTGCGCGACGCCTTCATCGCAGCCAGCGAGCAGCGCCGAGAGTAGCACCATACCTACTGCTGTCAGATGACGTTTTCCCCAGGTTTTTTGCAGGCTCATTATTTTTATTCCGGTAATTATCGCCGCCGGACAAGACGCTGCGGGAGACGCCGCGCCACTTCCTTTGTCCGGGCAGGCTTGAGGCCATTTGTGTCGTTCATCGCCACAAAACTGTAACAGTTGCGAATACACTATCGCGGCGATTGTAGGAAGGCGCTTAACTAAGTGCAAGAATAATTGTTGCACTTTATGTGCTATTCTTAGGTCGAAAAAAAGGCCTATTCCCGACACGGCATTAAATGCAACAATAAAACTTGCAATTAATCCCCAAACGGGCCACCTTTAAATGCAATTGTAAAAGGTACTTTTATTTTCTGCATGGGGGCAACAAAATGAACACTGCTGCGGTTATTCACGACCTACTGGATTGGATCGACAACAATCTCGAGAGCCGTCTGGATATTGAGACCGTTGCCAGGCGAGCGGGCTATTCGAAATGGCACCTGCAGCGGATCTTCAAGGAGCACACCGGTTACCCTCTCGCTGAGTATATTCGCATGCATAAGCTGCAAAGGTCGGTCGAACGCTTAGCCAACAGCGACGAGCCCATTTTAAACGTGGCAATCGCACTGGGTTTCGACTCCCAGCAATCCTTTAACCGCAGCTTCAAACGCCAGTATGGTCAGGCGCCCGGCGCCTGGCGACGAAGCGTCTCCGGCTCCCAAACGCTACCACTGCGCTTACCGTCGTGATAATCGTCCCCAGGGAATCGGTGAGCGAACGGTAGAAGCACCTATGTTTAGCAGCTATCAGGGCGTTGGACCTACCGTTATGATTGGCCCATACCAAACAAACAAGGACGCGTTACCATGCTGAACAAATCACCGGTGGTGTTGTTATTGTTCCCTTTACTGCTGGCAGGCTGTCATCATCCTCAGCCCACGTCGCACGCGGCGGCGAGCGCCACCGAAGTCGACGATCTGTTCGCCAGCTCCCCTTCGGCGAAGCCATCGCGTCGGGCTACCTACGCGTATCAGATAATGAGCGCCGTCAAGGCCAAAATGCCTGATTCCGCGGAATATTCCGGGCAAAGCTGTCGGGTTCGTTTGTCGCTGCAGCGTGATGGCGCCGTGAGTTCCATCAGTGCGGAAAAAGGTGATGAACAACTGTGTCATGCGGTGATATCAGCATTTAAGCAAGCTGACATTCCTGCCGCGCCGGATGATGACGCTTATCAGACGTTTAAAAATACCAGTATTGATTTTAAAGCATAAGACCAGCGCTTTATTACCAGCAATACGGCATTCAACCGGCCGTCATCCGTAGTATATTAGAAGCAGTCTCGGTTATCAGGTAATTGCAATGTCTTACTCCATCGGCGAATTTTCCCGTCTTTGCGGCATCAACGCAACCACGCTGCGGGCCTGGCAACGCCGGTACGGCCTGCTTAAACCCGAGCGCACCGATGGAGGCCACCGCCTCTATAACGATAACGATGTCCAGCTGGCGCTGAAAATTCTCGACTGGGTAAAAAAAGGGGTTCCCGTAAGCCAGGTCAAACCGCTGTTGACCCGCCCTGACGGCGGCCCAGGCAATAACTGGCTTGTCCTGCAGGACAACATGCTGCAGCGGCTGAAAGAGGGAAAAATCGAATCCCTACGCCAGCTGATCTACGATGCTGGTCGGGAAAATCCCCGCCCTGAGCTGGTTACCAACGTATTGCGCCCGTTACGCAGTAAAGTATCGGCTAATGTGCCGGCGATGCAGACCCTGCGTGAGATCCTCGACGGCATTATCATCTCCTACACCTCTTTTTGTCTTGAAGGCGATAAACGCGCGCCGGGCGATAACTATCTGATTACCGGCTGGCACCTGAGCGATCCATGTGAAATCTGGCTGGAAGCGCTCATACGTACCGGACAAGCTCATCGCATTGATGTGCTGCCGATGCCGTCCACCGCGCTGGCCCCGGAAATATTTCCTCAACGCCACTGGTTGCTGGTGACCACGGGCCAGCTCACCGCCGCACGCCAGAGACAGATAGACCTCTGGCGCCAGCACGTTGTCTCTCTGGACGTTATCTCCCTGTAAAAAATAGCTTTGCTCCCCTGCGCCATGTTCTCCGCTAAAAAATCGCGCCAAAAACTTGGACAAAAATTCGTGATTGTGTAAGTTTAATATATCGGGCTAACCGTTTTTGCGGGACGACCCAAACAGTGAGAACAAAGCGAGGAGAACGCCATGAATAAGCAACCTGTGATTGGCATCAGCGGCTGTTTAACCGGCTCGTCCGTGCGCTTTGATGGCGGACATAAACGATTGCCATTTGCGATGGATGAACTGGCGCCGTGGGTAACCTTCAAACCCATTTGTCCGGAAATGGCCATCGGTCTGAGTTCCCCTCGTCCGGCCCTGCGCCTGGTGCAGACCGGTGCAGGTGATATTCAGATGCGTTTTAGCAGCGAACCGCGCGAAGATGTCACGCGCAAAATGGCGGACTTTACCGCCGGTTACCTGCCTGGGCTCGGCGAATTAGCAGGTTTTATCGTCTGCGCCAAATCACCGAGCTGCGGCATGGAACGCGTGCGCCTGTATGATGAAAAAGGCAACCGCGGGCGCAAAGAAGGAACCGGCCTGTTTACCCGCGCGTTGATGGAAGCCTATCCGTGGTTGCCGGTAGAAGAGGATGGACGACTGCACGACCCGCAGCTAAGAGAGAATTTTGTCGAGCGTCTTTTCGCCCTGCATGAACTGAATACGCTGCGGGCCAATGGCCTGACCCGTCGGGGGTTACTGGATTTTCATAGCCGCTATAAACTGCAGCTGCTGGCGCATCATCAGGCCGGCTATCGCGAAATCGGCCCTTTCGTCGCCTCAATGCATCAATGGCAAGACCTGGATGCCTTTTTCGTCGCCTACCGCGATAAGCTGATGGCGATCCTGAAAAACACCGCCTCCAGGAAAAACCACACCAACGTGCTGATGCACATTCAGGGCTATTTCCGCGAAAGGTTGAATAGCCGTCAGCGCGGCGAGCTGCGTGACGTAATACTGGATTATCGCGCGGGGCTGCTCCCTATTCTGGCGCCCCTGACGCTGCTTAAGCACTACCTGGCCGAGTATCCCGACCGCTATCTGCAGGCGCAAAACTATTTTGATCCCTACCCGCAGGATTTAGCCCTGCGCCTGGGCGTCAATTAGCAGCCAGACTGTGCTCTATTACGACGAAGCGTGACTACTTCTTCTTATTCATCATGGCTTTTAAATCAGCAAAAGGATTGTAGGTGGCTTCACCGACATCCTTTTGCGCATCTTCACCGGCCACTACTCTGGTGCCATACTGATCGGCCTCGGTATACTTGGAGTGCTCGTGATCGTGACAATAGAGGCACAATAGCTCCCAGTTGCTGCCATCTTCCGGGTTATTGGTATGATCGTGATCGATGTGATGTACCGTCAGTTCACGCAGGTTGGAGTAGACAAACTCGCGCGAGCAGCGTCCGCAGACCCATGGATAAATTTTAAGCGCCTTCTCGCGATAGCCACTTTCCAGGCGGGCATAGTTTTTGGGGATCAAAGCCATGGCTGATGTTACCTGTGATAAAGAGATAATTTACGATAATAGCGCCAATATAGCGTAAAACGGGGCAGGAAAGGAAATCGATGCGCAGACGTGAGCGGTAGCTAAATCCCGGCGTAGCGCCGGGAAGACGATTATTAATGGCTGGTCACTGCCGCCGCCGCTACCGGATGATCCGCTGAAGCAACAACCGTGGTACGCGCAACTGGGTGGCGACCGTTATCGCTGGTTGCCGCCGCCACCGCCACCGGATGGTCTGCCGAAGCGACAGCCGCGGTGCGCGCCACCGGATGGTTGCCGTTATCGCTGGTTGCCGCCGCTACCGCCACCGGATGATCGGCCGAGGCTACGGCTGCGGTCCTTGCGACCGGATGATAACCCGCAAACGCAGAAATACTTGCTGATGCTAATACCAGGGTCAAAATAATCTTTTTCATCATATCACCTCTAATAATAATAACCTGAATCCTCAGGCAAAACATGGCAATAAATAGAGCCAATTGATGAATTACCGTAGCAAGCGGCAGCGAACATGAATAGCTCACTGTTATTTAATTATGGATAACCCGGTACACAGCAAATAAAAACGGGAGCCCTGAGGCTCCCGTTTCGCATTAATCCAGAAAACTGGATTACATGTTTTTAATGATAGCGTCGCCAAACTCACTACATTTCAGCAGCTTAGCGCCTTCCATCAGACGTTCGAAGTCATAGGTCACGGTCTTAGCGGCGATGGCGCCTTCCATGCCTTTAACGATCAGGTCTGCGGCTTCAAACCACTGCATGTGGCGCAGCATCATTTCTGCGGACAGGATGATGGAACCTGGGTTCACTTTGTCCTGGCCGGCATACTTCGGCGCAGTACCGTGGGTGGCTTCGAACAGCGCGCACTCGTCGCCGATGTTGGCGCCCGGCGCGATACCGATACCGCCAACCTGCGCCGCCAGGGCGTCAGAAATGTAGTCGCCGTTCAGGTTCATACAGGCGATAACATCGTATTCAGCCGGACGCAGCAGGATTTGCTGCAGGAACGCATCGGCGATCACGTCTTTAACTACGATCTCTTTGCCGGTGTTCGGGTTCTTGATTTTCACCCACGGGCCGCCGTCGATCAGCTCACCGCCGAACTCTTCGCGAGCCAGCTGGTAACCCCAGTCTTTGAACGCGCCTTCGGTGAACTTCATGATGTTGCCTTTGTGCACCAGGGTCACGGAATCACGATCGTTGGTGATCGCGTATTCGATAGCGGCGCGTACCAGGCGTTTGGTACCTTCTTCAGAGCACGGCTTGATGCCGATACCGCAATGTTCCGGGAAGCGAATTTTCTTCACGCCCATCTCATCGCGCAGGAATTTGATAACTTTGTCAGCTTCGGCAGAATCTGCTTTCCACTCGATACCCGCATAAATATCTTCGGAGTTTTCGCGGAAGATAACCATATCGGTCAGTTCCGGGTGTTTAACCGGGCTCGGGGTACCCTGATAGTAACGTACCGGACGCAGGCAAACGTAGAGATCCAGCTCCTGACGCAGCGCCACGTTCAGAGAACGGATGCCGCCGCCAACTGGCGTCGTCAGAGGACCTTTAATAGCAACGCGGTAATCACGAATCAGATCGAGGGTTTCAGCAGGCAGCCAGACATCCTGGCCGTAAACGTGGGTAGATTTTTCACCGGTGTAAACTTCCATCCAGGAAATTTTACGCTCGCCTTTATAGGCTTTCTCAACGGCGGCATCAACCACTTTCAGCATCGCTGGGGTAACGTCGACACCGATACCGTCGCCTTCAATGAACGGGATAATCGGGTTATGAGGGACGTTCAGTTTGCCGTTTTGCAGGGTGATTTTCTGACCTTCCGCCGGAACTACTACTTTGCTTTCCATTAACCTCTCCTTCGAGCGCTTCTGGTTCTGCTCTTCCCTCTTCACGCGAGCCTGGTGTTGGCTTAGTCGGCCTACTCCTGAGTACCGGGTCGCCCCGCTAACCGGAGATTCGCGTCCGTGTTGCCTTCCTGCCTGTATTGCGAATCGGTTTGAGCAATTTTTTGTTAATAATTTGTAATGAGCATGTCAATACTACCTGAATGTTTGCGTCCATGAAAGGCATTCGTAATTAGGCTATAATGCGGCAATTGAGAGAGCCTGAAAATACCATGCAGAAAACTTCATTTAGAAAACATCGCGTTGAGCGATTCAGCACACAACAAGTGACCAGACAACGTAAAGAACGCCAGCTTAAAACTGTGATCTTGTTCAATAAACCCTACGATGTGTTGCCGCAATTTACCGACGAGTCCGGGCGCAGCACGCTGAAGGATTTTATTCCTGTCGCCGGTGTTTACGCCGCCGGTCGTCTTGACCGCGACAGCGAAGGTCTGCTGGTGCTGACCAACGACGGCGCGCTACAGGCAAAACTGACCCAGCCCGGTAAGCGCACCGGCAAAATTTACTACGTTCAGGTGGAAGGCGAACCTACAGAAGAAGCGATCCGCGCGCTGCGCGACGGAGTGACGCTAAACGATGGACCCACCCTACCCGCCGGCGTGGAGCTGGTGGATGAACCCGCCTGGCTTTGGCCGCGCAATCCGCCGATTCGCGAGCGTAAATCGATTCCCACTCGCTGGCTAAAAATCACCCTCTATGAGGGACGCAACCGTCAGGTTCGCCGGATGACCGCCCACGTCGGTTTTCCGACGCTAAGGCTGATTCGCTACGCCATGGGCGGCTATACGCTTGATGGTTTAGCCAACGGCGAGTGGCGTCAAACCGAATAACAGCATTCATAAGGAAGCTCGATGTTTAAACCGCACGTCACCGTCGCCTGCGTGGTTCACGCCAAAGGCAAATTCCTGATTGTTGAAGAGACGATTAACGGTAAAGCGCTATGGAACCAGCCAGCCGGTCATCTCGAAGCCAATGAGACCCTGGCGCAGGCCGCCGAGCGCGAACTGTGGGAGGAGACCGGTATTCGCGCCGCGCCGCAGCACTTCATCCGCATGCACCAGTGGCAGGCCCCGGATAACACGCCGTTCCTGCGCTTCCTGTTTGCCATTGAGCTTAACGATACGTGCGCTACTGAACCGCACGACAGCGACATCGATCGCTGTCTGTGGCTCGGTGCTGAGGAAATTCTTAACGCGAAAAACCTGCGTTCGCCGCTGGTGGCGGAAAGCATTCGCAGCTATCAGCAGGATCCGCGGCATCCGCTGTCGCTGATTGCGGAATTTAACTGGCCGTTCACAGGGGGTGCCTGAACGGTTAGCGCGTGCTAGAATACGCCGCCTTGAAGTTCAATGTGGTGAGTATTCCAATGTCAGAAAGTCCAAAAAAAGTGATCGTCGGCATGTCCGGCGGCGTCGATTCCTCTGTTTCCGCCTACCTGTTGCAACAGCAAGGGTATAAGGTGGAAGGCCTGTTCATGAAGAACTGGGAGGAAGACGACGGTGAGGAATACTGCACCGCCGCTGCCGACCTCGCCGACGCGCAAGCCGTCTGCGATAAGCTCGGTATTGAACTGCATACCGTCAACTTTGCCGCAGAATACTGGGATAACGTCTTCGAGCTGTTCCTCGAAGAGTATAAAGCCGGCCGTACGCCGAACCCGGATATCCTGTGCAACAAAGAGATCAAATTCAAAGCCTTCCTTGAGTTCGCCGCAGAAGATCTCGGCGCTGACTACATCGCCACCGGTCACTACGTGCGCCGCGCCGATGTCAACGGCAAAAGCCAACTGCTGCGCGGGCTCGACGGCAATAAAGACCAGAGCTATTTCCTCTACACCCTCAGCCACGAACAAATCGCGCAAAGCTTGTTCCCGGTCGGTGAGCTGGAAAAGCCGCAGGTGCGCAAAATCGCCGAAGAGCTGGATCTGATCACCGCGAAGAAAAAAGACTCTACCGGCATCTGCTTTATCGGCGAGCGTAAATTCCGCGACTTCCTGGGCCGCTATCTGCCTGCGCAACCGGGCAAAATCATCACCGTCGATGGCGATGAGATAGGCGAACACCAGGGGCTGATGTATCACACCCTCGGACAGCGTAAAGGGCTCGGCATCGGCGGCACCAAAGAAGGTAGCGAAGATCCATGGTACGTGGTCGATAAAGACGTGGAAAACAACGTGCTGATTGTCGCCCAGGGTCACGATCACCCGCGTCTGATGTCCGTCGGCCTGATTGCCCAGCAGTTACACTGGGTCGATCGTCAGCCGCTTCAGGGCACCCTTCGCTGCACGGTAAAAACCCGCTACCGCCAGACCGACATCCCCTGCACCGTGAAGGCGCTGGATGACGACCGCATCGAAGTTATCTTTGATGAACCCGTCGCCGCCGTGACGCCGGGACAGTCGGCTGTATTCTATAGCGGCGAAGTGTGCCTCGGCGGCGGAATTATCGAACAGCGCCTGCCGCTGGTATCCTGATCGACCATTTTCCGCCGGACGCATGATTAACGCCCGGCGGGTTACAAGGAGTAAGCGTGGCGAAGAATTATTATGACATCACTCTGGCGTTGGCGGGCGTATGCCAGGCAGCGCGGCTGGTTCAGCAACTGGCGCATCAGGGGCATTGCGACAGCGACGCCCTGCACGTTTCGCTGAACAGCATCATCGATCTCGACCCGGACTCAACGCTGGCGGTATTCGGTGGTAGTGAAGCCAATCTTCGTCTCGGGCTTGAGACTCTGCTCGGCGTGCTGAATACCAGCAGCCGTCAGGGCCTCAACGCGGAACTCACCCGCTACACATTGAGCCTGATGGTGCTGGAACGTAAACTCGCCGCCAGCAAAGGGGCGATGGATACTCTCGGCAACCGCATCGGCGGCCTGCGCCGTCAGTTGGAACATTTTGATCTACAATCTGAAACGCTGCTCAGCGCGATGGCTGGCATTTACGTTGACGTCATCAGCCCGCTGGGGCCGCGCATTCAGGTCACCGGTTCTCCTGCCGTGCTGCAAAGCCCGCAGGTTCAGGCGAAGGTACGCTCTACCCTGCTCGCCGGCATTCGTTCCGCCGTGCTCTGGCATCAGGTTGGCGGCGGACGTCTGCAGCTCATGTTTTCTCGCAATCGTCTGGTTAACCAGGCAAAACAAATTCTTGCTCATTTAACCCCGGAGTTATGATTTATGGAATTATCCTCACTGACCGCCGTTTCCCCCGTAGACGGCCGCTACGGCGATAAAGTCAGCGCGCTGCGCGGTATCTTCAGCGAATTCGGTTTGCTGAAATTCCGTGTACAGGTAGAAGTCCGCTGGCTGCAAAAACTGGCCGCGCACGCAGCGATCAAGGAAGTTCCTGCTTTTGCTGCCGACGCAAACGGTTTCCTTGATAAAATCGTTGCCGACTTCAGCGTAGAGGACGCGGAGCGTATCAAAACCATCGAACGCACCACTAACCACGACGTGAAAGCGGTAGAATATTTCCTCAAGGAAAAAGTCGCCGATATCGCCGAGCTGCACGCGGTGTCAGAATTCATTCACTTCGCCTGTACTTCTGAAGACATCAACAACCTGTCGCACGCGCTGATGCTGAAAACCGCACGTGACGAAGTGGTGCTGCCGTACTGGCGTAAACTGATTGACGCGATTAAAGATTTGGCGACCCAATACCGTGACGTGCCGCTGCTTTCTCGTACCCACGGTCAACCGGCGACCCCGTCCACCATGGGCAAAGAGATGGCTAACTTCGCCTATCGTATGGAGCGCCAGTACCGTCAGCTGAACCAGGTGGAAATCCTCGGTAAAATCAACGGCGCGGTCGGTAACTACAACGCCCACATCGCCGCCTATCCGGAAGTTGACTGGCATCAGTTCAGCGAAGAGTTCGTTACCTCACTGGGTATTCAGTGGAACCCGTACACCACCCAGATTGAACCGCACGACTACATCGCCGAACTGTTTGATTGCATCGCGCGCTTCAATACCATCCTGATCGATTTCGATCGCGATGTGTGGGGCTACATCGCGCTCAACCACTTCAAACAGAAAACCATTGCGGGTGAAATCGGCTCTTCAACCATGCCGCATAAAGTGAACCCGATTGACTTCGAAAACTCCGAAGGCAATCTGGGCCTGGCGAACGCCGTGATGCAGCACCTGGCCAGCAAGCTCCCGGTTTCCCGCTGGCAGCGCGACCTGACCGACTCCACCGTGCTGCGTAACCTCGGCGTGGGCATCGGCTATGCGCTGATCGCGTACCAATCCACCCTGAAAGGCGTGAGCAAACTGGAGCTGAACCAGGATCGTCTGCTGGACGAACTGGATCACAACTGGGAAGTGCTGGCTGAGCCGATCCAGACGGTGATGCGCCGCTACGGTATCGAAAAGCCGTACGAGAAGCTGAAAGAGCTGACCCGCGGTAAGCGCGTTGACGCCGAAGGTATGCAGCAGTTCATCGACGGCCTGCCGCTGCCAGAAGCAGAAAAAATCCGCCTGAAGGCGATGACCCCGGCTAACTACATCGGCCGCGCGATCACCATGGTCGACGAGCTGAAGTAACCAGCCTGCCTCAGGTAGCATGGGCAATCTCTTCGCACATGCTACCTGGCAACCCTCCACTTTCCACGCAAAAAAATCTCTCTCCCGCCTGGTTTAAATAATGTTTACCCCCAGCGCCACATAATCGCGTTAAACTATTCAAATCGAAAATGAAATGGAGAATGGGCATGCGCGTACTCGTCGTTGAGGATAATGCTCTGCTGCGCCATCACCTCAAGGTCCAGCTACAGGAACTGGGGCATCAGGTGGATGCCGCGGAAGATGCAAAGGAAGCAGATTACTACCTGGGCGAGCATATCCCGGATGTCGCCATCGTTGACCTTGGCCTGCCGGATGAAGACGGCCTGTCGCTGATCCGCCGCTGGCGTAGTCACGACGTATCGGTACCGGTACTGGTACTGACCGCCCGTGAAGGCTGGCAGGATAAAGTCGAGGTTCTGAGCGCCGGCGCCGATGACTACGTCACCAAACCCTTCCATATCGAAGAGGTCGCCGCCCGCATGCAGGCGTTGCTGCGTCGCAATAGCGGCCTGGCGTCACAGGTAATTTCGATTCCGCCTTTCCAGGTTGACTTATCGCGCCGCGAATTATCGGTCAATGACCAGCCGATTAAGCTCACCGCCTTTGAGTACACCATTATGGAAACGCTGATCCGTAACCGCGGCAAAGTGGTGAGCAAAGATTCGCTGATGCTGCAGCTCTATCCGGATGCCGAACTCCGCGAAAGCCACACTATTGATGTGCTGATGGGGCGGCTGCGTAAGAAAATCCAGACGCAATATCCGCAAGAGGTGATCACCACCGTGCGCGGTCAGGGCTACTTATTCGAACTGCGCGGATGAAAGGCGTGTTGCGACATATTCTCCCGCTTTCACTGCGCGTCCGCTTCCTGCTGGCGACAGCCGCCGTGGTGCTGATCCTGTCGCTGGCCTACGGCATGGTTGCGCTGGTAGGCTACAGCGTCAGTTTCGATAAAACCACTTTCCGCCTGCTGCGCGGCGAGAGCAACCTGTTCTACATGCTGGCGAAGTGGGAAAATAACCACATCGATGTCGATATTCCAGAACACCTGAATATGCAGAGCCCGACGGTGACGCTGATTTACGACGCCAAAGGTAAACTGCTGTGGGCACAGCATGACGTCCCCTGGCTGGTGAAGCGGATCCAACCTGAATGGCTGAAAAGCAACGGTTTTCATGAAATCGAAGCCGATGTTGGCAGCAGTAGTATGCTACTGCGCAATAATGATGAAATTCGCGAGCAGCTTGACGCCATCCGCGAGGAAGATGACTCCTCGGAGATGACGCACTCGGTGGCGATTAATCTCTATCCGGCCACCGCGAAGATGCCGCAATTAAGCATTGTGGTGGTCGACACCATCCCGGTGGAGCTTAAACGCTCTTATATGGTGTGGAGCTGGTTTATCTACGTGCTGGCGGCTAACCTGCTGCTGGTCATCCCGCTGCTGTGGCTTGCCGCCTGGTGGAGTTTACGCCCTATCGAATCACTGGCGAAAGAGGTCCGCGAACTGGAAGAACATCATCGTGAGAGGCTCGATTCTCACACCACTCGTGAACTTACCGGTCTGGTCAGCAACCTTAATCGCCTGCTGAAAAGCGAACGCGACCGCTACGACAAATACCGAACCACCCTCACTGACTTAACCCACAGCCTGAAAACGCCGCTGGCGGTGCTGCAAAGCACCCTACGCTCGCTGCGCGGCGAGAAAATTAGCGTCAGCGAAGCAGAGCCGGTGATGCTGGAGCAGATTAGCCGCATCTCACAGCAAATCGGCTATTATCTGCACCGCGCCAGCATGCGCAGCGGCAATGCGCTTCTCAGCCGCGAACTGCACCCGATCGCCCCGCTGCTGGATAGCCTGACCTCGGCTTTGAATAAGGTCTACCAGCGTAAAGGGGTTAATATCACGCTGGATATTTCGCCGGAGATAAGCTTTGTC
This sequence comes from Klebsiella sp. 141162, assembly GCF_050600755.1. Lineage (NCBI taxonomy): Bacteria > Pseudomonadati > Pseudomonadota > Gammaproteobacteria > Enterobacterales > Enterobacteriaceae > Klebsiella > Klebsiella sp. 141162. The sequence continues at coordinate 227,431 of NZ_JAQIRI010000005.1, forward strand.
GGCGAGCAGAACGACTTTATGGAAGTGATGGGCAACGTGCTCGATAACGCCTGCAAGTACTGTCTGGAATTTGTCGAAGTCTCGGTACGCCAGACCAACGACAACCAGCTGCATATTCTGGTGGAGGATGACGGCCCCGGAATTCCCCGTAACCAGCGCACGGCGGTGTTCGATCGCGGCCAGCGCGCCGATACGTTGCGTCCGGGTCAGGGGGTAGGCTTGTCTGTCGCCCGCGATATCGTCGAACAGTATGATGGCGATATCCTGACCGGAGACAGCCTGCTCGGCGGCGCCTGCATGGAAGTTATCTTTGGCCGACAACTTCCTGATGATAAAGAGAGCTAACGCAACAGTTTTTTAACGGCGCCTGCATCGCCGCGGCGTCGCATCCGTTATAATCCCAGACAGACACCTGCTGTGGAATATAAATATGGACTATCAATTAACGCTTAACTGGCCCGACTTTATCGAACGCTACTGGCAAAAACGCCCGGTAGTGTTAAAGCGCGGCTTCGCCAATTTCATCGACCCAATCAGCCCGGATGAACTGGCCGGCCTGGCCATGGAGAGCGAGGTCGACAGCCGTCTGGTGAGTCATCAGGACGGAAAATGGCAGGTCAGCCATGGTCCATTTGAAAGCTACGATCATCTTAGCGAAAACAACTGGTCGCTGCTGGTGCAAGCGGTGAACAACTGGCATGAGCCGACGGCGGCGTTGATGCATCCCTTCCGCGCCCTACCGGACTGGCGTATCGATGACCTGATGATCTCCTTCTCCGTCCCCGGCGGCGGCGTGGGCCCGCACCTTGATCAATACGACGTGTTTATCATTCAGGGTACCGGCCGCCGGCGCTGGCGCGTGGGCGAAAAGGTGCCGATGAAACAGCACTGCCCGCATCCGGATCTGCTGCAGGTTGATCCGTTTGAAGCCATCATCGATGAAGAGATGGAGCCTGGCGATATTCTCTACATTCCGCCTGGATTCCCGCATGAAGGCTATTCGCTGGAAAATTCGCTTAACTATTCGGTCGGCTATCGTGCGCCGAACGCTCGCGAGCTGTTCAGCGGCTTTGCTGACTATATTTTGCAACGAGAACTGGGTAGTCAGCGCTATGCCGACCCGGACGTGCCATCCCGCGACCATCCGGCCGATATTCTGCCGGTTGAGCTGGATCGTCTGCGCGAGATGATGCTGGGGCTGATTAACCAGCCTGAGCACTTTAAGCAGTGGTTTGGCGAGTTCATTACCCAATCCCGCCACGAGCTTGACGTGGCGCCGCCGGAGCCGCCATATCAGCCAGATGAAATTTACGATGCGCTGCAGCAGGGCGATAAGCTCGCCCGCCTCGGCGGCCTGCGCGTGCTGCGAATCGATGGCGAAGTGTTCGTCAACGGCGAGAAAATCAATTCTCCGCACCGCCCGGCGCTTGACGCGCTGGCAACGCATCTATCGCTGCGCGCCGAACATTTCGGCGATGCGTTGGAAGACCCATCTTTCCTCGCCATGCTGGCGGCGCTGGTCAACAGCGGCTATTGGTTCTTCGAGGACTGAGTCGACAGCCTGCCCGGTGGCGCTGCGCTTACCGGGCCTACAAACCACATCAACCCATACCCCACCCGGTGGCGCTACGCTTACCGGGCCTACAGGACCGGGCTCTGGTTTAGCGTTTCGCCGTCAGCTCCGCAATCCGCACAATCACCTGCACGGCTTTCTCCATGCCTTCCAGAGTGACAAACTCGTGCTTACCGTGATAGTTGTAGCCGCCGGTAAACAGATTCGGGCACGGTAATCCCATAAACGAGAGCTGGGCGCCGTCGGTACCGCCGCGTATTGGCTTTATCTGCGGCTCGATATCGCAGTCCACCATCGCCTGACGCGCGATGTCCACTACGTGCGGATGGGCAATCACCTTCTCATGCATGTTGTAATAACTATCTTCGATCACCAGTTCAATGTAGCAGTCAGGGTGCAGCCCTTTACCGACCTTTTTGGCGATCTCCATCATTTTGCGTTTACGCGCTTCAAACTGCTTGCGATCGAAATCACGCAAAATATAGTGCATCTCCGCCCGGTCAACGCTGCCTTTGATGCTGGTCAGGTGATAAAAGCCTTCATAACCGTCGGTGGTTTCCGGCGCTTCATTGGCGGGCACTTCGGCATGAATTCGCGCAGCCAGCGATAAGGCATTGACCATCACCCCTTTCGCGGTACCTGGATGCACATTATTGCCAACGATTTTGATAGTGACCGACGCGGCATTGAAGTTTTCAAATTCCAGCTCACCGACCCCGCCGCCATCAACGGTGTACGCCCAGCGGGCATCAAACGCGGCAACGTCAAAGTGCTTCGCGCCCTTCCCGACCTCTTCATCCGGCGTAAAAGCAACACGAATATCACCGTGAGGGATTTTTTTCGCCTGCAGCGTCGCCAACGCCGTCATGATCTCAGCGATGCCCGCTTTGTCGTCGGCGCCGAGCAGCGTTTTACCGTCGGTGGTAATAAGCGTCTGGCCTAACAGCTGATGCAGAACCGGGAACATCACCGGCGACAACACTTCATCGCCGATGCCGAGGGCGATATCGCCGCCGCGGTAGTTTTCAACAATTTGCGGATTCACGTTCTTACCGCTGAAATCCGGCGAGGTATCGACGTGGGAAATAAAACCGATGGCCGGGATTTCCCCTGCGACATTGGCCGGCAGCGTCCCCATCACCGTCCCCTTCTCACTTAGCGTCACGTTGACCAGCCCCATTTCTTCCAGCTGGCTCTGCAGCAAACGCAGCAGCTTCCACTGCCCTTCGGTACTGGGAACCTGACGTACGCCAGGCTTCGATTGCGTATCTAAAGAAACATACTGCAGAAAACGCTCAAGCAATTTATCCATGTGGCCACCCTCTTTTTTTGTGACAACATTATCAATAAGGGCGAAAAGACAAATATTGCGTCAGGTCATTTTTAGCCCGTAAACCAAAATTTAATACATTTGCGTGCATTCTGTGTAAAGGTGATACACCGCAGAACAACAATGATTGGCGATTACAATCGTTTGCCGTAAAATGCTGGCCCTTATTAATTATGTGCAACCCCAAAGGTGGTTAATCACAAACCCCGCAGCGATCCCTTTTCCGTTGCGTCTACATGGGACAGAGTCAAAAATTGAATATACAACCGCGTTCGCTTTCTCCGCTGGTACAACTCGCGGGAATTCGCAAAAGCTTTGATGGTAAGACCGTTATCTCCGATCTCAACTTAACCATCAATAATGGTGAATTTCTCACCCTGCTTGGCCCCTCTGGCTGCGGTAAAACAACCGTTCTTCGTCTAATCGCTGGTCTGGAAAGCGTCGATGTCGGACGTATCCACCTGGAAGACCAGGATATCACCCATGTCCCGGCGGAAAACCGCCACGTCAATACCGTATTCCAAAGCTACGCGCTATTCCCGCACATGACGGTGTTTGAAAACGTCGCCTTCGGCCTGCGGATGCAAAAAACCCCGGCGGCAGAAATCACCCCGCGGGTGGTGGACGCATTGAAAATGGTACAGCTGGAGGCATTTGCCCAGCGCAAACCCCACCAGCTCTCCGGCGGCCAGCAGCAGCGCGTCGCCATCGCCCGGGCGGTGGTCAACAAACCGCGTCTGCTGCTGCTTGATGAGTCGCTCTCGGCGCTCGACTACAAGCTGCGTAAGCAGATGCAGAACGAACTCAAAGCGCTACAGCGCAAGCTCGGCATCACTTTTGTTTTCGTCACCCATGACCAGGAAGAAGCCCTGACCATGTCCGACCGCATTGTGGTAATGCGCGATGGCAAAATCGAGCAGGACGGTACCCCGCGTGAAATCTACGAAGAGCCGAAGAATCTGTTCGTCGCCAGTTTTATCGGCGAAATCAACATTTTCAACGCGACCGTTATTGAACGCCTGGATGAACAGCGCGTACGCGCCTGCGTCGAAGGCCGCGAGTGCAATATCTACGTCAACTTCGCCGTTGAAAAAGGGCAACAGCTGAACGTACTGCTCCGTCCGGAAGATCTACGCGTTGATGAAATTCATCACGGTAGCGAAGCGGACGGCCTTATCGGCTACGTGCGCGAGCGCAACTACAAGGGAATGACCCTTGAGTCGGTTGTTGAGCTGGAAAACGGCAAGATGGTCATGGTCAGCGAATTCTTCAATGAAGACGATCCGGACTTTGACCACTCGCTCGACCAGAAAATGGCCATTAATTGGGTAGAAAGCTGGGAGGTTGTGCTGGCCGATGAAGAACACCAGTAAATTCCAGAATGTGGTGATCGCCACCATCGTGGGTTGGCTTGTACTGTTCGTCTTTCTGCCCAACCTGATGATCATCGCCACCAGCTTCCTGACCCGCGACGATGCGAACTTCGTCAAAATGGTCTTCACGCTCGATAACTACTCGCGGCTGCTGGATCCGCTCTATTACGATGTGCTGCTGCATTCGTTGAATATGGCGCTGCTGGCGACCCTCGCCTGCCTGGCGTTGGGCTATCCGTTCGCGTGGTTTCTGGCGCGCTTGCCGCAAAAAGTACGCCCGCTGCTGCTGTTCCTGCTGATCGTTCCGTTCTGGACTAACTCGCTTATCCGTATCTATGGGCTGAAGATTTTCCTCAGTACCAAAGGCTATCTGAACGAGTTCCTGCTGTGGTCAGGGGTTATCGATACGCCGGTACGCATTATGTACACGCCGTCAGCAGTGATCATCGGCCTGGTCTACATTTTGCTGCCGTTTATGGTGATGCCACTCTACTCCAGCATTGAAAAACTGGATCGTCCGCTGCTGGAGGCGGCAAAAGACCTCGGCGCCAGCAAGCTGCAGACCTTTATCCGCATCATTATACCGCTCACCATGCCGGGAATTATCGCCGGCTGTCTGCTGGTGATGCTGCCGGCAATGGGGCTCTTTTATGTTTCAGACCTGATGGGCGGCGCCAAAAACCTGCTGATCGGCAACGTTATCAAGAGTCAGTTCCTGAATATCCGCGACTGGCCGTTCGGCGCGGCGACCAGTATCACCTTAACGCTGGTGATGGGGCTGATGTTGTTGATTTACTGGCGCGCGGCGCGCCTGCTGAATAAAAAGGTGGAACTGGAATGATCGGTCGACTGCTGCGCGGCGGCTTTATGACCGCCATTTACGCGTATCTCTACATCCCTATTATTATTCTGATCGTTAACTCGTTTAACCGCTCGCGCTTTGGCATCAACTGGCAAGGCTTCACCACCGACTGGTATAGCCTGCTGATGAATAACGATAGCCTGCTGCAGGCCGCCCAGCATTCGCTGACCATGGCAGTGTTGTCGGCGACCTTCGCCACGCTTATCGGCTCGCTCACCGCCGTGGCGCTGTATCGCTACCGTTTTCGCGGTAAGCCGTTCGTCAGCGGAATGCTATTCGTCGTGATGATGTCGCCGGATATCGTGATGGCTATCTCCCTGCTGGTGCTGTTTATGCTGATCGGTATTCAATTGGGTTTCTGGTCGCTGCTGTTTTCGCATATCACCTTCTGCCTGCCCTTCGTGGTGGTAACCGTGTTCTCACGCTTGAAAGGCTTTGATGTGCGCATGCTGGAAGCGGCGAAAGACCTCGGCGCCAGCGAGATGACCATCCTGCGCAAAATCATTCTGCCGCTGGCGTTGCCGGCAGTGGCCGCCGGGTGGCTGTTGAGCTTTACCCTGTCGATGGATGACGTGGTGGTCTCTTCGTTTGTCACCGGTCCGGGTTATGAAATCCTGCCGCTGAAGATCTATTCCATGGTTAAGGTCGGCGTTTCGCCAGAAGTGAACGCGCTGGCGACGATTCTGTTGGTTCTTTCGCTGGTGATGGTCATCGCCAGTCAGTTAATTGCACGTGATAAAACTCAGGGGACGTCAAAATGAAAAAATGGTCACGCCACCTGCTCGCTGCGGGCGCTCTGGCTTTAGGCATGGGCGCCGCGCAGGCAGACGATAGCAAAACGCTCTACTTCTATAACTGGACCGAATACGTGCCGCCAGGCCTGCTGGAACAGTTCACCAAAGAGACCGGCATCAAGGTGATCTATTCGACCTACGAGTCGAATGAAACCATGTACGCCAAGCTCAAAACCTATAAAGACGGCGCTTACGATCTGGTGGTGCCATCGACCTATTTCGTCGACAAAATGCGTAAAGAAGGCATGCTGCAAAAGATTGATAAGAGCAAGCTGAGTAACTTCAGCAACCTCGATCCGCAGATGCTGAATAAACCTTTCGATCCGAATAACGACTACTCTATTCCCTACATCTGGGGCGCGACGGCAATCGGCGTCAATAGCGATGCTATCGACCCGAAAACCGTGACCAGTTGGGCCGACCTGTGGAAACCGGAATATAAAAGCAGCCTGCTGCTGACCGACGACGCGCGCGAGGTGTTCCAGATGGCGCTGCGTAAACTGGGCTATTCCGGTAACACCACCGATCCAAAAGAGATTGAAGCGGCTTATAACGAGCTGAAAAAACTGATGCCAAACGTCGCGGCGTTCAACTCCGATAACCCGGCAAACCCGTATATGGAAGGCGAAGTGAACCTCGGCATGGTATGGAACGGTTCCGCTTATGTCGCGCGTCAGGCAGGTACTCCGCTGGAAGTGATTTGGCCAAAAGAAGGCGGCATCTTCTGGATGGATAGCCTGTCTATTCCGGCGAATGCCAAAAACGTTGACGGCGCGCTGAAGCTAATTAACTTCCTGTTGCGCCCTGATGTCGCGAAACAGGTAGCTGAAACTATCGGTTATCCGACGCCGAACCTGGCCGCGCGCAAAATGCTCAGCCCGGAAGTCGCCAACGATAAATCGCTGTATCCGGATGCCGCCACTATCGAAAAAGGCGAATGGCAAAATGATGTCGGCAGCGCCAGCGCTATTTATGAAGAGTATTACCAGAAGTTGAAAGCCGGTCGTTAATTGTAATAATATGCTGGATAGCGTCGATGCTATCCAGCATATAAAAAATAATATATTCACTGCCAATATCTGCTTAAATGCATGCGTTAATTAAGCGCTGCGGGTTATTCACTTTATCCGAATTTATTCAATAATTATATGCTTTGCAGCTGTCTCGCCGTCGTCGATGTTTTGCATCGATACTGCCGCTTTGCTGCCGGTCTCGTCTGGGGTAAATAAAAGAGGCTAATCACGAAAGAGATACCCTGAATTACTTAACATCCCCAATACAACCCGTTAGCAATATTTAAAAGATTCACCGTAGGTTCCCCATAAGGAAATGGAATGATGGCCCGCGCAAAAACTAAAGCCCCACCACTCTTCGGTGTTACTGAAGTTAATGATATTTACTGTGATATCAGCAGGAATATACCACGAAGTGAATGGTTAGGCATCACGCTGCCTTTTACTATGGTACTGGTTTCTCTGACAGCCCTGTTTATTCTCACTCCGTTGTTCGGTTATCTCCAGGAGCTTATATTTCTTGTGCCTATACTTCTCTTATTATTATATAGCGGCATACATGCAGTAAGACTATTCATCATCAAGCCAAAATCGTTGATGGTTCGACTAAATCGCCAGGAGCAGAAAATTTATGTCCAGAAGCATTGCATCAACTATAATATTTTTTCTCAATGGCCCGTCGAAACGTTAGTTTTCAACTGGCATGAGGTTATTCACCCCAGTTTTAGAAACGGTTCCGGTTCTGCAAGTTCACGAACCTGGTATACCTGGCATATCAGCCCACCAGCTAGCCCAAGGGTCAAAGTTGTCATCAGCGATGATAATATACCTTTGTTTTATAACGCCTCTCGCTATTCCATAAACCTTGAAGATACGATTCTAAACTATGCCATATCCTGGCAATGGTGTAACGACTATATGCGCGGTATTAATTCTCCCGTTTATATCTTGCCAACACACCGCTACTCCTTTAAATATTGCGTAACTACGCTGAGCAATAGAATGTTGTCACGCGCCGATGAGAGCGATCGCTGGACCACCATTTTTCCCATCTGCAACCCATTATTCTGGGTGATATCATTTTTCATCGTTCCGCTCATTTTAGTAGACGCTCTGGCGCTGTACTGGATTATGCGAAGACTTCCGGATACGGTCTGGCCGGAAATCATTGAGGATAAAATCAATAACTAATTACTGATACCACAAAGAGTTACGATTAATGTCAAAAAAAGAAAAGATTAAAGCACCAATGCTTTTTGGCGTAGTCGCAGTTAATGATGTTTATTGCGATATTCATAGAAACACCCCCCGAGAAAATGAAACTGGTATTAACATATGGTTGCCTGCAATAACTGAAAACATTTCATCTTCTTTCCTGGTGACTTCACGGCTAATCCATTCTGCTCCAATATTGTTCATGGGGTTAGCTGTGATTTTTATATCAGAATACAATATATATATTCTGCGTACACCCCTAACGCCGCCTAAACAATTAATCATCAGGCTGAATCGCAAGCAACAGTGGGTGTATATTCAAGACCATGATACATGCCTCCCCCCTTCAAAAAATCTTTCTTTCTGGTTTCTGGCTCTATTTATGCTATCAATGATAATAGCTGATGCATATTTCAGTCATTGGGTGTTACGAACAAAACCCGATACCCCTTGATCTGATTCCGCACATACTGAATCAATGCCGGGCAATTAAATAGCTTGAATCCGTAGATGTATATGGACGATGTTAAAAAACATAAGGAGTACCACATTGAAAATAAAGAGAACAATGACACCACTTTTCGGCGTAACAACAGTGAATAATGTTTATTGTGATATAATAACGAATATGAATGTCGGAATGAGCATGAATAGCATTACGCGGAATGTGATAATGCCGCTGCTGATGATAATTATAACCTTACCTTTTATATACCTTTGCTTTAGTCTACTGGAGGAAAATGACCTTTTTCTTTTCCTCGGTTTGGCAGGGACTGTATTAATTTGTTTTTGTATTTACGCATTACGATGCGCTTTAACACACCCTAAAATGCTCATCATCAGGTTAAATCGTCAACAGAAGAAAGTTTATATTCAAAAACATCATCGTACATTTAATATATTCGCCAAATGGTCCATTGAAACGCTCATTTATGACTGGAATCTTATAGAGGCACATTTTGGCCATCGTATCAGTAGATATTATGGTCACCTTTCCTGGTACCGCTGGCATGCGACTTCATCCAGTGGCAACAAAACCAGCTTTACCGTTAGCGAAGATATCTTACCGGCATGGTCTCCCTATTCCCGATTTAAAGCCGATATCAATACAATTATCTCTAGCTATGAAGAATCATGGGAGTGGTGTAACCACTATATGAATGGCGCGTTGCCCGACTTGAACTTAATATCACCTGAAAACGAATACAGTTATAAATACTGCGTCACGGCAATCAGCAGTAGAATAGTGCTGCACGCTAATAAGGATGACAAATGGACCACTATATTTCCCATCAGAGACCCATTTTTCTTAACATTTTCTATAATTATTGTCCCCTTCATTTTATTAGATGCATTTGCAATGCGCTGGATTATGCGAAGACTTCCGGATACGGTCTGGTCTGATTCCGCGCAAGCTGAATCAACCTCAGAAAGTTAAACGCAAGTCGTGTCCTTAAGCGCTCATGACGGTCGGGTGCCTCCGACCGCTCATGTGTTTCCCATTCCAGTTTTAACGGTCGCGCTTGCTGTTGGCTTCTTTGCGCTGCAAAAAATCATCGATTTTTCCCACCAGGACGTTGACGGGTTTCCACAGAATAATAAGTAACACGAATGGCCCTATAATTCGCATGCCGCCTGTAGCTAAATCGCCAGTAAAAAGCAGAAGAAGGCCATCAAATAATAGGCTCAAGGCGCTAGCCACGCCGACTAAAAGACAGACGAGAAAGAGAATATTTCTTGCATCAGATTGTTTGGACAAGCCATTTTGGCTAATAACACCAACGGCAACGGCCGCGATCAGCATACTCGTCTCGACAACTAGCGGATTGTTCATTTTTGACTCCTGTCATCATCAGCCATTCCATATGGCGAAAAAAAAGAGCGTACCAAGGCGAAGTGGTTAAACTAACGCCTCTGCACGCTTTTACACTACGTTCCTTCTATAATCTGTTTTCCTGCAGCAGCTTGTCAATAAACTCAGGCACCACTTCACTCGCCAGCCCATAATGCTTTTCGGCGAATTCGCTGCCGACCTGGCTTGGTTCAAGGTTAAGCTCGACGGTATGCGCGCCGTGCAGGCGGGCTTCATGGACGAACCCAGCCGCCGGGTAGACGTGACCGGAAGTCCCAATCGCGATAAAGATATCGGCCTCGGCCAACCCGCTGTAGATCTCATCCATGCCCAGCGGCATCTCGCCGAACCATACCACGTGCGGGCGCAGCGCCGCCGGGAACTGGCAGCAGTGGCATTTGTCATCCGCCGTCACGTCGCCGGTCCACTCCAGCACCTGTCCGCTCCACGAACAGCGCACTTTCAGTAACTCGCCGTGCATATGGATAACCCGGCGGTTACCCGCGCGCTCGTGCAGATTATCGATGTTCTGCGTCACCAGCAGAAAACGATCGCCCAGCGCCTCTTCCAGCCTCGCCAGCGCCAGATGCGCGGCATTGGGCGCGATTTCCGCGCTCTGCAACTGGCGGCGGCGGGCGTTATAAAACGCCTGCACCAGCGCCGGGTCACGGGCAAAACCTTCCGGCGTCGCCACATCTTCCACCCGGTGCTCTTCCCACAGGCCATCGGCGGCGCGGAAGGTTTTAATCCCCGACTCCGCCGAAATACCGGCGCCGGTTAACACCACCACCCGCGGTTTGTCTATTGCCTGCGGCGGCGTTTTGTCTTCGCCGAAGAAGACACGTTGCCGTAAGCGATCGCGCAACTGGCGTTTTTTACGGCGGAAACGGCTTAAGCGATGTAAGCGGCGCGACAGCATAGCTACCCCTGTAATTAATGAGTCAAATGAAGGAAGGCCGCACCGCGCATACCTCCGGCGTCGCCGTGACGCGCGCGCTCAATGCGCGGCACCCGGGCGACCGGAAGCAAATGACGCGGCAGGCGCTGCGCCAGCCCTTCGGTTATAGCAGTAAAATTAGATAATCCGCCACCTAACACCAGCAGATCCGGATCGACAATGGTGAGGATATTGCCCAGACAAACGGCCAGTAGATCGAGGTAACGTTCGACGTGCTCCCGCGCCTGCGCATCACCCTGCAGCCACAGATCGACGATCTCTGGAGAAGTTAAGGATTGATGATAAAAATGCTGATACAGCCAGGCGAATCCGCGGCCGGAAAGATAGTTCTCGATGCAGCCGAGCTGACCGCAGCCGCAGCGGGTTAGCGGAAAATCGCGCCCCACTACTTCCAGGGCGTCCACCGGCAGACGAATATGGCCGAACTCGCCGGTGATGTAGCTGTGACCGGTTATCGATTTGCCGTTAAGCACGATCCCGCCGCCGACGCCGGTGCCGAGGATTAACCCCATCACCAGCGGATATTGGGTAAATTCATCATCCCACGCTTCAGATAACGCAAAGCAGTTGGCGTCATTATCAAGACGAACTTCACGCCCCAGGCGTGCGCTGAGATCAACGCGCAGCGGTTGGCCGCTGGCGGCGGGAACGTTAGCGGCATACAGCTTGCCGTCCGCGGTTTCCGGCATACCGGGGATACCGATACCGACCGCGCCCTCTACGCCAAAGCGCCGATCGGCTTCGCGAACCAGCGCTTCAATCGCCTGCAGGAAAGCCTCATAGCTTTCCGTCGGAGTGGGGACGCGTTTTTCCCACTGCAGTTGTCGGGCGTTATCAAATACGCCCAACGCTATCTTGCTGCCGCCAATGTCAAATCCGTAGTACATTTCAGCCATTCCTCTTATTGGCCCCAACCCCTCATCCTTTGGGCTGTATCTGCTTTCACAGCACTGGCCTAAGGGATGCGGCGTTTGACGGGCCACGACGATAAATTACTGGCCACTCAGCACCCTCGCCGGGTCAATACGACTGGCGCGGCGGGCGGGATACCAGCTGGCCAGCAAACTCAGCAACAGTGCTGTCACCAGCACATAAACGACGTCCAGCCAGTGCAATTCAGACGGCAGGAAGTCAATAAAATAGATGTCGCCGGAAAGGAATTTATGCCCGATCAACGTTTCGATACCGTTGATAATCGATGTCAGCTTCAGCGCGGCTACCACGCCGATAACCACCCCGATCAGGCTCCCGACCGAACCGGCCAATAAACCATACCATACGAAAATCGCGCGGATTAAGCCGTCTTTCGCGCCAAGCGTGCGCAGCACCGCAATATCGCCGCTTTTATCTTTTACCGCCATCACCAGCGTCGAGACGATGTTAAAACAGGCGACGCCGATAACCAGTACCATGGCGAGATACATAATGGCGCGAATCATTTGAATATCACGGTACATATAGCCGTAGGTGCCGATCCAGCTCTTGATATAGACGTAGCTGTTGGTCACCTCGCCGGCGTCGCGTACCAGCGTATTGGCGTGGAAGACGTCGGTGACTTTAATGGCGATGCCGGTCACGCTGCTGCCCATATCCAGATACTGCTGGGCGTCCGCCATCGGGATCATCGCGAAGCTATGGTCCAGTTGGCCGCTCAGTTGCAGAATCCCGGTCACATGTAGCCTGACGCGTTTCGGCTGCAACAGCTGGTGCTCGGAATCTGAATTGGGGATCATGATCGACACCCAATCGCCCTGCTTCACATGCAGCGCATCGGCGACGCCTTTGCCCAGAATCACCTGCTGCTCGCCGGCCTTAAAGTTGGCCCAGGCGTTGTTCTGCACAAAGTTTGGTAGCGAACTCAGGCGGCTCTCCTGCTGCGGATCGACACCCTTGACCTGAATAGCGCGCATATTGCTGCCGCTCTCCACCAGCCCGGTAAAGTTGATATAGGGCGCAGCGGCGACGATGCCTTTCACTTTTTCAACCTTCGACAGCGCCTCGTTCCAGTTATTCCACGGCTGGTTAACCGGCTCGATTTCGCCGTGCGGCACCACCGCCAGAATGCGATTATTGAGCTCGCGCTCGAAACCGTTCATCGCGCTCAGGCCGACGATCAGTACCGCCACGCCTAATGCGATGCCGATAGTAGAGATGACGGAAATCAGCGAAACCATGCCGCCGCGGCGTCTGCCGCGGCTAAAACGCAGCGCAATCAGTAACGATAACGGTGAAGCCATTACTGGGCCCCCATCAGGGTCAGGTCGGCCGTCAGGCGGCCATCGCGCATCTCCAGCTGGCGGTTCATCCGTTTCGCCAGCTGCAGGTCATGAGTCACCACCAGGAAAGCGGTACGCTGCGCCACGTTGAGCTCGCCCAGCAGCTCAAAAATGCTGTCGGCGTTGCGGGCGTCGAGGTTGCCGGTCGGTTCATCAGCCAGTACCAGCCGCGGTTTGTTCACCAGCGCGCGAGCAATCGCCACGCGCTGGCGCTCGCCGCCGGAAAGCTCAGACGGACGATGGTGGCTACGGTGTTCCAGGCCCACCGCCTGCAGCATCGCTTTCGCCTGGCGTTCGATATCCGCCGCTTTTTTCTTGCCAATCAGCAGCGGCATCGCCACATTTTCCAGCGCGGTAAAGTCCGGCAGCAGGTGGTGGAACTGATAGATAAACCCGAGCTCGCGATTACGCAGATCGGCGCGAGCCGCGGCGGAGAGCGAGCTCATCGGCTGACCGGAGAAAATAACATCGCCGGAGGTCGGCGTATCCAGCCCGCCAAGCAGGTGCAGTAGCGTACTTTTGCCGGAACCTGAAGAGCCGACAATCGCCATCATTTCACCCTCTTGAATGCTGAAGCTGACATCGTGCAGCACATCGGTTTGCACGTTGCCTTCCTGATAGCGTTTGCACAGGTTGTCGCATTGCAGCAGGATCTTATTCATAACGTAAAGCCTCAGCGGGTTGGGTGGCGGCAGCGCGCCAGGAAGGATACAACGTAGACAACAGGGCCAGCGCCATCGCCACCAGAGCGATAATAATCACCTGCAGCGGCTCAATCGCCACCGGCAGGGCCGCGCCGTCCAAAAACGCGCCGATAATCGGCATCAAATTATTCAGCTGGCTGGCCAACAGCACGCCGAGCAGCGCGCCAAGCAGCGCGCCGACAATACCAGCGCTGGCGCCCTGTACCATAAAGACGGCCATGATCTGCCGCGGCGTCAGCCCCTGGGTCTGCAGAATAGCCACCTCGCCCTGCTTCTCCATCACCATCATGCCAAGAGAGGTAATGATGTTGAAAGCGGCGACGGCGACGATCAGGCTCAGCAGCAGCCCCATCATATTTTTCTCCATTCGCACGGCCTGGAACAACTCGCCTTTGCGCTCGCGCCAGTCCTGCCATTTGGTGCCGTCGGGCAGCTTCTGTTGACTGAGCGTATCAACCTGCAGCGGTTGGCTGAGCCACAGACGCCAGCCGGTAATATTGCCCAGCGGATAGCGCATCAGGCGGGAGGCGTCATCAATGTTGGTCAGCATTTGATAGCCATCGACTTCGCTGTTAGCGGCAAAGGTGCCGATGACGTTAAACAAACGCTGGCTCGGGACACGGCCCATCGGCGTAAACTGGCTGGCGGAAGGCACCATCACGCGAATTTGATCGCCACGGTTAACCCCCAACTGGCCGGCCAGCTGTTCACCGAGAATGACGTTATATTTGCCGGCCTGCAGATCGCTTTGTTTCACGTTCACCAGGTAAGGCGTCAGCGGATCTTTTTGCGCCGGGTCGATACCCAACATCACGCCGACGGCGACGCTGCGGGCGCTTTGCAGCACCACATCACCGGTGGTGAGCGGCGCGACGCGCGTCACGCCCTGCAGCTTAACGGCGCTTTCCGGCATTTTTTGCGGGTTGATAGAGCCCTGCTGGGCGCTAATGATAGCCTGCGGCATCAGCCCCAGGATGTTGTTTTGCAGCTCACGCTCAAAACCGTTCATCACCGACAGGACGGTCACCAGCGCCATCACGCCAAGCGTAATGCCGATGGTCGAAAGCCAGGAGACGAAACGGCCGAAGCGGTCGGCTGCGCGCCCGCGCATGTAGCGAAGGCCGATAAATAGTGCGGCAGGTTGGTACATGTAATCCATCTGGTTGCTGATAGCCGATGTTCGAGTATATATGGCATAGCCCAACGCGTAAATCGCTGATACGGTAGATTTTTTCGCCAAAATAACAAAGTAATAGTTTTAAATCAGAGGGTTAATTTAGAGTGTATATATTTATCAATCGCCTTGCGCTGTAGAAAACATGGCGCAGGAGGCCAATCGGGTTGGCGAAATCAGACCAATTGCGGATAATCAGAGACATTGAATATCAGCAATTTGCCCCTACATCGTAGAGCGAGTTGGCCGACTGCGGCCAAACAGTACAAACAATCGCCTGATGGGATAGGCGCTAAGGGATCCTGACAACCGTTATGCCTGAACAATATCGCTATACTCTGCCGGTCAAAGCCGGCGATCAGCGCCAGCTTGGCGAACTCACCGGCGCCGCCTGCGCCACGCTGGTAGCCGAAATGGCCGAACGCCATCATGGCCCGGTGGTGCTGGTTGCGCCCGACATGCAAAACGCCCTGCGTTTGAATGATGAAATCAGGCAATTTACCGATAGCATGGTGATCGGCCTCGCTGACTGGGAAACCCTGCCCTACGATAGCTTTTCGCCACATCAGGATATTATCTCTTCGCGCCTTGCGACTTTATATCAGTTGCCGACCATGCAGCGCGGAGTGCTTATCGTTCCCGTAAGCACTCTGATGCAGAAGGTCTGCCCGCATAATTATCTGCACGGTCACGCGCTGGTAATGAAAAAAGGGCAGCGTCTGTCGCGCGATGCGCTACGCACGCAGTTGGACAGCGCCGGTTACCGCCATGTCGATCAGGTAATGGAACACGGCGAATACGCGACCCGCGGCGCCCTGCTCGATCTCTTCCCGATGGGCAGCGAGCAGCCCTATCGCCTCGATTTCTTTGATGACGAAATAGACAGCCTGCGGTTATTCGATGTTGATAGCCAGCGTACTCTGGAAGAAGTCGAGGCCATCAATCTGCTGCCGGCGCATGAGTTCCCGACCGACCAGGCGGCGATCGAACTGTTCCGCAGCCAGTGGCGCGATCGCTTTGACGTGAAGCGCGACCCGGAACATATCTACCAGCAGGTGAGCAAAGGTACCCTGCCCGCCGGGATCGAATACTGGCAACCGCTGTTCTTCAACGAGCCGCTGCCGCCGCTGTTTAGCTATTTCCCGCCCAGTACGCTGATTGTGAATACCGGCGATCTGGAGCACAGCGCCGAGCGTTTCCAGAATGAGACCCGCGCCCGCTTTGAAAACCGCGGCGTCGATCCGATGCGCCCCCTGCTACCGCCGGAGCAGCTGTGGCTGCGCAGCGACGAGCTTTTTAGCGAGCTGAAAAAATGGCCGCGGGTCCAGTTAAAAACTGAACGTCTGGCGGAGAAAGCCGCTCATACTAACCTCGGCTATCAACCCCTGCCCGAGCTGGCGATTCAGGCGCAAAATAAAGCGCCGCTGGACAACCTGCGTCGCTTCCTTGAATCCTTCAGCGGCCCGGTGATTTTCTCAGTGGAAAGCGAAGGCCGCCGCGAGGCGCTGAGCGAAATGCTGGCACGCATCAAAGTTGCGCCAAAACATATATTGCGCCTGCAGGAAGCCAGCGGAAATGGCCGCTTCCTGATGATTGGCGCCGCCGAGCACGGATTTATCGACAGCCAGGCAAATCTGGCGCTGATTTGCGAAAGCGATCTGCTGGGCGAACGCGTCGCCCGCCGCCGTCAGGATTCCCGCCGTACCATTAACCCCGACACGCTCATTCGCAACCTGGCGGAACTGCATATCGGACAGCCGGTGGTGCATCTTGAACACGGGGTGGGTCGTTATGCAGGGATGACCACCCTCGAAGCCGGGGGCATCAAAGGCGAATATCTGATGCTGACCTACGCCAACGACGCCAAACTGTACGTCCCGGTATCGTCACTGCATTTGATTAGCCGCTACGCCGGCGGCGCGGAAGAAAATGCGCCGCTACACAAACTGGGCGGCGACGCCTGGGCGCGGGCAAGGCAAAAAGCGGCGGAGAAAGTGCGCGACGTGGCCGCCGAACTGCTGGATATCTACGCCCAGCGCGCGGCCAAAGAAGGCTTCGCCTTTAAGCATGACCGCGAGCAGTATCAATTATTCTGCGACGGTTTCCCGTTCGAAACCACGCCGGATCAGGCGCAGGCAATTAACGCCGTTCTCAGCGATATGTGCCAGCCGCTGGCAATGGACCGCCTGGTCTGCGGCGACGTTGGCTTCGGGAAAACCGAAGTGGCGATGCGCGCCGCCTTCCTCGCCGTCGAAAACCACAAACAGGTGGCCGTGCTGGTGCCTACCACCCTGCTCGCCCAGCAGCACTACGATAACTTCCGCGACCGCTTCGCCAACTGGCCGGTACGTATTGAGATGCTATCCCGTTTCCGCAGCGCCAAAGAGCAGGCGCAGATACTTGAACAGGCGGCAGAAGGTAAAATCGATATTCTGATCGGTACCCATAAGCTGCTGCAAAATGAAGTCAAGCTGCGCGACCTGGGTCTGCTTATCGTCGATGAAGAACACCGCTTCGGGGTGCGTCATAAAGAACGCATCAAGGCGATGCGCGCGGACGTCGATATCCTGACGCTGACCGCCACGCCTATTCCGCGTACGCTGAATATGGCGATGAGCGGAATGCGCGATCTGTCCATTATCGCCACCCCGCCAGCTCGCCGTCTGGCGGTAAAAACCTTTGTCCGCGAATATGACGCGCTGGTGGTTCGCGAGGCGATCCTGCGTGAAGTCCTGCGCGGCGGTCAGGTTTACTATCTGTATAACGATGTTGAAAATATTCAGAAAGCGGCGGATCGTCTGGCTGAACTGGTACCGGAGGCGCGAATTGCCATCGGTCACGGCCAGATGCGCGAACGCGAACTGGAACGGGTGATGAATGATTTCCATCACCAGCGTTTTAACGTGCTGGTCTGTACGACAATCATTGAAACCGGCATCGATATCCCGACCGCCAATACCATCATCATTGAGCGCGCCGATCACTTCGGCCTTGCCCAGCTGCACCAGCTGCGCGGCCGCGTGGGTCGTTCGCACCATCAGGCCTACGCCTGGCTGCTCACCCCACATCCAAAAGCGATGACTACCGACGCGCAGAAACGCCTGGAAGCTATCGCGTCGCTGGAAGACCTCGGCGCCGGTTTTGCCCTCGCGACCCACGATCTTGAAATTCGCGGCGCCGGCGAACTGCTGGGAGAAGGTCAGAGCGGACAGATGGAAACCATTGGCTTCTCGCTGTATATGGAACTGCTGGAGAACGCCGTCGATGCCCTGAAAGAGGGTCGCGAGCCGTCGCTGGAAGATCTCACCAGCCAGCAGACGGAAGTGGAGCTGCGCATGCCGGCGCTGCTGCCGGATGACTTTATTCCCGACGTTAACACCCGTCTGTCGTTCTATAAGCGTATCGCCAGCACCAAAAACGAACACGATCTCGATGAGATCAAAGTCGAGCTGATCGATCGCTTTGGTACATTGCCGGATGCGGCGCGTAATTTGCTGGATATCACGCGCCTACGCCAGCAGGCGCAAAAGCTGGGGATCCGCAAGCTGGAGTGCAATGAAAAAGGCGGCGTGATCGAGTTTAACGAGAAAAATAACGTTAATCCGGTCTGGCTTATCGGTCTATTGCAGAAGCAGCCGCAGCATTACCGGCTGGATGGGCCGACAAGGCTCAAATTCTTCCAGGAGCTTGATGAGCGTAAAACGCGCATGGACTGGGTACGCCAGTTTATGCGTCAGCTGGAAGAAAACGCTACCGCTTGAGAACGAAGAGATGCGGTTGTCAAAACCGCATCTCTTTACCTGTCACAGTTAGCAAACTTTACAAACATTTTGCAATCCACCTGGATTTCCCAACACTCTCCCGCGCCATAATTGACATTGATTATCTTATAAAAATAACCGTTTGTTTATTGTGGAATTATGGTAATGATAAATATCTCGCGTGTTTCAACCTGGCTGACGGCATTCGCTCTCGCGGCGACGCTGGCCCTTCCCGCCCGTGCCAATACCTGGCCGTTACCGCCGAGCGGTAGCCGACTGGTCGGGCAGAATCAGTTTCATGTAGTGCAGGATAACGGCGGGTCGCTGGAAGCGATTGCCAAAAAATACAACGTTGGTTTTCTCGCGCTGCTGCAGGCTAATCCCGGTGTCGATCCTTATGTGCCGCGCGCCGGGAGCGTGCTGACCATCCCGCTGCAGACACTGCTGCCTGACGCCCCCCGTGAAGGTCTGGTGCTCAATATCGCCGAGCTGCGTCTGTACTATTATCCACCGGGACAGAATAGCGTGACCGTTTACCCGATCGGTATCGGCCAGCTTGGCGGCGATACCCTGACTCCGACGATGGTCACTACCGTTTCAGATAAGCGCGCCAACCCGACCTGGACGCCAACCGCCAACATTCGCGCGCGTTATAAAGCGATGGGGATCGATTTGCCGGCAGTGGTTCCGGCCGGGCCGAATAACCCGATGGGACATCACGCGATTCGTCTTGCAGCCTACGGCGGTGTCTATCTACTGCACGGCACCAACGCCGATTTTGGCATCGGGATGCGCGTCAGTTCAGGCTGTATCCGCCTGCGCGATGCTGATATAAAGTCTCTGTATAACAAAATCACGCCGGGCACCAGGGTGAATATCATCAACGAACCTATCAAAGTTTCGGTAGAACCAAACGGTACCCGTCTGGTGGAAGTCCACCAGCCGCTCTCCGAACATATCAATGACGATCCGCAAACGCTGCCAATCATCCTGAACGCCAGCATGAAAAACTTTAAGCAGGCGCCGCAGACCAATCAGCAGGTAATGGAAAGCGCGATGGCGCTGCGTTCCGGAATGCCGGTCGATGTGACCCACCACCAGCTTTCCGCCGAGCAAGCCTTGTAATACATTTGCGAATTGCAGAAAGTAAAAACCCGCCAGGCACGGCGGGTTTTTTTGTGGCAATCGCCAGCTTCGCTGACGAGGTTTCGCGGGGCGCGGTCCCATGAAGGGGTGTGGACCGCGTCGCGAGAGTGGCATAACAAAGGGAACTACGTTTACTGCTTACTACACGCGTTCTGCTGAAGGGGGTCAGGAACGCGTTTTGTCAGTGGCATGACAGGGGTTACAACATTTATTTATAGATAACTGCGGTACCGTGCAGGGTATTAGGACCGGTTACCGAAGTAATGCGGTAAGAGGTCGCCCCCATTTCGTCGGCTTTCTGCGCCAGCTGATCTTCGAGCGAACCCAGATTGGTGCCGGCGGATGCGGAAACGGTACCGATTTTATGTTGGCCTGCTGGGGTGGATTGCACCTCAACAGCGGCGAAACTTGCAAATGAGAGTGAGCTCAGTACGGCAGCAAGTGCCAGTTTTTGGACGTTTTTCATGATTATTATACCTATGCAGATGATTTTTATAGTAGGGTCGTAAGAATTAACTTAACGATCGATAGGTAAATGATAATGTGATCCATGTCACAGGTCAACTCATTTTTATAACGATCATTTAACTATTTATAAAATGCTTAATTTTCATACATATATGAATTATTTATTTTTGGACTTCTGCCGCTGGCAGCATGACACGTTTATTTTTATAATGGCCGTTCAACAACCCAACATAGGTACAACGGCATCATGACAACTGACGTTCAAAGTTGCGCAAAAAAAAGCCGTGGCCGACCTAAAGTGTTCGACAGGGACGCGGCGCTGGACAAGGCCATGACACTTTTCTGGCAGCACGGCTATGAAGCAACTTCGCTTGCCGATCTCGTCGAAGCGACCGGCGCGAAAGCCCCGACGCTGTACGCCGAGTTCGTGAACAAAGAAGGCTTATTCCGCGCGGTGCTGGATCGCTACATCTCCCGCTTTGCCGCGAAACATGAAGCACTGCTATTCGATGACCAAAAAACCGTCGATCAGGCGCTGCGCGACTATTTCACCGCTGTCGCTACCTGCTTTACCAGCAAAGATACCCCGGCAGGCTGTTTTATGATTAACACCTCCGCGGCGCTGGCCGCCTCTTCAACCGATATCGCCAACACTATTAAGTCGCGGCACGCGGTGCAGGAACAAACGTTGACGCAATTTTTACAGCAGCGCCAGCAGCGCGGCGAACTCCCTGCGCAGGGCAATGTCTTGCAGTTGGCGCAGTTTTTAAACTGCGTGCTGCAAGGAATGTCAATCAGCGCGCGCGAAGGCGCTGATTTCGCCACCCTGAAACAAATTAGCGACACTACGCTGCGCCTGTGGCCGCAAATCCTGCAACCTTAATCCCCTACCGGCGGCCCTCGCTCGCCGGTTTTTTCCCCTTCTGCTAAATACCCTTACTTTTCTCAATATTTTCATTATGTTGATTTGTTGTAAATGATATTGATAACGATAATCAATATGTGCAAAATTCGCATTTGTCTTTCTATATGTTTCACGCTGTAACAGCCGCGCCTGTGGCTGAAAAAAATAACAACAGTAATGACTAACTCATATCAAGGAATGCGAATGAACAAGCGCCTCTGGCTGCTCAATCCCCTGCTGCTGGCCACCGCCCTGCCTGCCTTTGCCGCGCAGGCCGCCGATGAAGACGATATCATCGTCAGCGCCAACCGTAACCACCGTACCGTCGCCGAGATGGCGCAAACCACCTGGGTGATTGAAGGCCAGGAAATTGAGCAACAGGTTCAGGGTGGTAAAGAGTTTAAAGACGTCCTCGCGCAGTTAATCCCCGGAATAGATGTCAGCAGCCAGGGGCGTACCAACTACGGCATGAACATGCGCGGACGCGCCATCGTGGTACTGATCGACGGCGTGCGCCTCAATTCATCGCGCACCGATAGCCGCCAGCTTGATGCCATCGATCCGTTTAACATCGAACATATTGAAGTTATTTCCGGCGCCACATCGTTATACGGCGGCGGCAGTACCGGCGGTCTGATTAATATCGTCACGAAAAAGGGCCAACAGGAACGCCAGGTGGATCTGGAGCTGGGTGGTAAAACCGGCTTTGCCAATAGCAACGATCGTGATGAACGGGTGGCGGCGGCCGTCAGCGGCGGTACCGATCATGCTTCCGGCCGTCTATCAGTGGCGTATCAACGCTTCGGCGGCTGGTATGACGCCAACAATGACGCGCTGATCCTCGATAATACGCAAACCGGCTTACAACATTCGGACCGACTCGACGTGATGGGCACCGGAACCATAGAAATCGATGACCAGCGCCAGCTCCAGCTGGTCACGCAGTACTATAAAAGCCAGGGCGATGATTATGGTCTGAATCTGGGCAAAGATATGTCGGCGGTGCTTGGTGAAAGTAAAGCCTGGACCTCTGACGGGCTTAACTCTGACCGCGTGCCCGGCACCGAGCGTCATTTGATCAGCCTGCAATATTCCGACGCCGACTTCTTCGGCCAGAATCTGGTCAGCCAGATTTACTACCGCGATGAGTCGCTGACCTTCTACCCCTTCCCGGCCTTGAGCAAAGGCAAAATCAGCAGTTTTTCCGCCTCACAGCAGGATACCGATCAGTACGGCGCTAAGATCACCTTCAACAGCCAGCCGCTAACGGGATGGGATCTGACCTGGGGCGTTGACGCCGACCATGAAACCTTTAATTCCAACCAGATGTTCTTCGATCTGGATAAGGCGATGGCTTCCGGCGGCCTGAATAATCAGTCTGCCTATACCACCGGCCGTTATCCCGGCTACAGCATCACCAATCTTGCGCCGTTCCTGCAAAGCAGTTACGACCTGAACGACATCTTCACCCTTAGCGGCGGCGTGCGTTATCAGTGGACGGAAAACCGGGTCGATGATTTTGTCGGCTACGCGCAGCAGCAGGATGTCGCTAAAGGCAAATACCGGTCGGCTGACGCCATTCCTGGCGGCAAGACCGATTATGATAACTTCCTCTTTAATGCCGGGATCGTCGCCCACATTACCGAACGCCAGCAGACCTGGTTTAACTTCTCTCAGGGCGTCGAACTGCCGGATCCGGGAAAATATTATGGTATCGGCAGCTACGGCGCGGCGGTTAACGGCCATCTGCCGCTGATCTCGAGCGTTAACGTCGGCGACTCGCCGCTGCAGGGGATCAAAGTTAACTCCTGGGAGCTGGGCTGGCGCTACACCGGCGACAACCTGCGCACGCAGCTTGCCGCTTATTATTCGACATCAGACAAAACCATCGTAGTTAACCGCAGCGACATGACCATTGATGTGCAATCGGATAAACGTCGCATTTACGGCGTGGAAGGCGCGGTGGACTACTTCGTGCCTGATAGCGACTGGAGTCTGGGCGCTAACTTCAACGTGCTGAAATCGCAAGTTAAAACCGATGGCAGTTGGCAGAAGTGGGACGTCACCCTGGCCTCGCCGTCGAAAGCCACCGCCTGGGTCGGCTGGGCGCCGGACCCGTGGTCGCTGCGTGTGCAGAGCCAGCAGGTATTTGATTTAAGCGACGCCAGTGGCAATAAGCTTGATGGGTACAACACCGTCGATTTTATCGGTAGCTATCTGCTCCCGGTGGGTAAACTGACCTTTAGCATCGAAAACTTGCTGAACGAAGATTACGTCACCATCTGGGGACAGCGTGCGCCGCTGTTGTATAGCCCAACCTATGGCAGCGCCGGGCTGTACGAATATAAAGGACGCGGCCGGACCTTCGGCCTGAACTACGCGTTAACGTTCTGATAAAAAAAGCCCCTCAGCCTGAGTGATTGAGGGGCTAATCGCTTAAAACTGCTATTTTACGCTTTGTTATTCAGAATCAGCTGACCGTTGCTATCGAGAGGTATTTGCGCCCCCGGTTGATGATCCATGCGAATCTTGCCCTGCTGGTCGCCGATTTTATAGGTGACGTCATAACCAAGCATTTTTTCCGACTTGTCGTAGACCGTCTTACAGCGCTGCTGGGTGGTGGTATAGGTGTCGTTTTCCTGCATCGAGCCCTGAATTTGGTTACCAGCATAGCCGCCGCCCAGCGCGCCGACGACGGTTGCCACGCTACGACCGCGACCGCCGCCAAACTGATGGCCAATCACGCCGCCGGCGACCGCGCCGAGAACGGAACCGGCAATACGGTTTTCATCCTGAACCGGGCGACGATGGGTAACGGTGACGTTACGGCACTCCTGACGCGGCGTTTTTATGCTTTCTTTTATTGGCGTACTGGACACCACTTGCGCATATTGCGGGCCACGATCTAATACATTGAGACCGGCAACGGCGGCGACGCCCAACGCGGCGGCAACGCCAATCCCAATACCCGCCAACATTGATTTATTCACGGGAGTTCCTCCTTCATTGCTGTTACTAGCAATTCTGCGTTCTGCTCAGGGGGTATGCAAATCAGAAAGCGGATGAAAAATGCGGGAACCTACGGCAAATCAAGGGGATTCAGAGGATTCCTAACGGGAAGTTGCGATTCAGGCAGAAGGATATGCTGTGTTTTCAGGATAGCGTCGCGATGACGCTATCCTGATTACTTGCCGCTTAGTGCAGCTTGAGACGCGGACGAATAATACGATTAATACGCCCCACCAGCATCATCAGGCCGGTTTTGAAATAGCCGTGTAACGCAATCTGATGCATGCGATACAGCGAGATATACACGAAGCGCGCAATTCGCCCTTCAACCATCATCGAGCCGCGCATCAGGTTGCCCATCAGGCTGCCAACGGTGGAGTAGTTCGACAGCGACACCAGTGAACCGTGATCTTTGTAGACATACGGTTTCAGCGCTTTGCCTTTCATCTGCGCCAGAATGTTATTCAGCGCGCAGGTTGCCATCTGGTGCGCCGCCTGGGCGCGTGGAGGTACAAAGCCGCCTTCCGGACGAGCGCAGGAGGCGCAATCGCCGATAGCGTAAATATCCGGATCACGGGTGGTCTGCAGCGTTGGCTCAACCACCAGTTGGTTAATGCGGTTGGTCTCCAGGCCGCCAATCTCTTTCATAAAATCAGGCGCTTTGATGCCCGCTGCCCACACCATCAGGTCGGCATCAATAAACTGCCCGTCTTTAGTATGCAGGCCGTTAACGTCTGCGCTGGTCACCATAGTCTGGGTCAGGACACGAACGCCAAGTTTGGTCAGCTCATTGTGCGCGGCGCCGGAAATACGCGGCGGCAGCGCCGGAAGAATACGTTCGCCGGCTTCGACCAGCGTCACGTTCAGCGCTTCGTTGGTCAATCCTTTATAGCCATAGCTATGCAGCTGTTTCACCGCATTATGTAGCTCAGCGGACAGCTCAACCCCGGTGGCCCCTCCGCCGACGATAGCGATATTGACCTTACCGTTCGCGCCGAGGTTTGCAGAATACTTGAGGAACAGGTTAAGCATTTCCTGATGGAAACGGCGCGCCTGGTGCGGGTTATCAAGGAAAATGCAGTTTTCCTTCACCCCAGGAGTATTAAAGTCATTGGAGGTGCTGCCCAGCGCCATCACCAGCGTGTCGTACGGCAGCTTACGCTCGGCAACCAACAGCTCGCCTTTCTCGTTACGCAGTTCCGCGAGGGTAATGGTTTTCCCTTCGCGATTGATATCCACCACCGAGCCTAGCTGGAACTGGAAACCGTGGTTGCGCGCGTGCGCCAGATAGCTCAGCGCGTCAACGCCTTCATCCAGAGAACCGGTCGCCACTTCGTGCAGCAACGGCTTCCACAGGTGGCTATGGTTGCGGTCCACCAGCGTAATTTTCGCTTTTTTGTTGCGGCCCAGCTTTCTACCCAACTGAGTAGCCAGTTCCAGTCCGCCGGCACCACCACCTACAATAACGATTCTTTTCAATGGCGTAGTCACAAGACCCCCTAAAATTATTAACCAATTGTTAATTAAAAGTTATCCAAATAGCTCTTAGTTAACAATAGGTTGCAGCGATGAAACCATTCAGCAGCACCGAGAATAGCATGAACGGAACATTGGTCATACCAAAATTGATGTGCATCAAGTTTTACCGCATATTTTTTAAACGAACAACGTCAATTATGGACAAGAAAAAGCCCGCGGCGTTTGCACGCCGCGGGCTGAATAAGTGAAAACAGGATTAACCGAGGGTCTTAAAAGCCTTTATTCGCTGCAGGTGCGGCGAAAGACTTTTAAATTTATGCGTCTGTTCTTCATCCCAAATGATTTCGTAATAATGATGCAGCAAGTCAGCCGAGCGTTGGCTATCCAGCGCCTCATCATGGCGTGATAGCACCACCAGGCAGCGGTCGCGATTTTTTTCACGGAAGTTGTTCACGCACTTGGTGGCGATATCCTGATACTCTTCCGGCCTGTCGATTTTCCCTTCCATGTTCTCGTGAGGGAACAGATTCGGGTTGAACACGGCCTGGCGAATATCACAGAGAAAACCAATCCTTTCCGCCCAGTAGCCACCTAACCCGACACCGCATATCAGCGGCCGATCGTCGGCAGTGAGCTGCAGCATTTTGTCGACTTCCTTCAACAAATGCTGCATATCATGTTTTGGATGGAGCGTACTGTAGCTAATCAACCGTACGTCAGGGTCGATAAACTGCAGCTGCAGCACCTTTTCATGGTTACCGGGGCTGTTAGAGTCAAAACCGTGTAAATAGATAATCATCGTATCCTCACCAGACAACAACGCCCTTCAGGTTAATTACGCAGACTTCGCTTCTTGCCAGCGCGCATGGAGCGCCTCCAGCTGTGCGTTGACCGTCTGCCAACGCGCGGAATCTCGCAGTTCCTGACGGGTAAATGAACCTTTATGATACAATTTTGTAACACGCTCTGCTTTGATCGGGGACAGGTTATCCAATACGCTCACCGCGCCTTTACGATTATTGCAGACCAGGATCATATCGCAACCGGCATCGAGCGATGCCTGCCCACGTTCAGCATAGCTGCCCATGATCGCCGCTCCTTCCATCGACAGATCGTCAGAGAAGATGACGCCGTCAAAGCCCAGCTCGCCGCGCAACACCGTCTTCAGCCAGTATTCGGAACCACTGGCCGGACGCGGATCGATATCAGGATAAATCACGTGCGCCGGCATAATCGCATCCAGCCGTTGTTCATCGATCAGACTTTTGAACACCGCCATATCTTTGGCGCGAATTTCCGCCGCCGGACGCGGATCAATCGGCGTCTCTTTGTGTGAATCCGCCGTCACCGCGCCGTGGCCAGGGAAGTGTTTACCGGTGGTTTTCATGCCCGCAGCATGCATACCGTCAATGAAATGGCGAGCCATCGCCAGCGCCTTTTGCGGGTCTTCATGCCAGGAGCGTTCGCCGATCGCGGCGCTGATATGGCCGACATCCAGCACCGGCGCAAAGCTGATATCAATATCCATAGCGATCATTTCACTGGCCATCAGCCAACCGGCTTCTACGGCAAGCTTACCGCCCTCTTCCATCCCCAACAGCGCCGCAAAAGACTGCGCGGCGGGCAGGCGAGTAAAACCTTCGCGGAAACGCTGCACGCGCCCGCCTTCTTGATCAACCGCCACCACGAGATGATTCCGCGAGGCCGCGCGGATTTGGCGTACCAGTTCACGCAATTGCGCCGGATCGTGGTAGTTGCGGGTAAACAAAATTAAGCCGCCAACCAAAGGATGAGCCAGAATCTCACGCTCTCCCGCATCCAGTTCAAAACCTTCGACATCCAACATTACCGGACCCACACAGACCTCTCTTATCCTTTGTTTTCTGTTTCTAACTGACGCCATGTCGCATCCGCCAGCGTAATAAATTGCCGGTCGCCGCTCTGCTGCCAGCGCCGTTCATACCATCCCGCCATCAGCATGAGCACCCACGGTCGCCAGCGTTGTATTTGCCGCCGCAGCTGTCGCTCATCAAGCTGCGCGAGCCGTGAATAGTCTTTAAGCAGCTGGCAACGCGTAGGGGCATCGCACCATACCGCTGCCAGTTCAAGCGCGATATCGCCGTCTCCGGCATACTCCCAGTCAATCAAGCGCAGGCCGTCGTCGCGGTGAATGATATTGCCGGCGTGGACGTCCATATGCAGAGGCGCCAAACGCAACGGCTGTGGTTCTCGCCGGCGTAATAACCGTTTCTGCCAGCGTAACCACAAAATCGTACGCCGGGCCGGATCGCACTGCTGCCAGTACAATTCAAGTAATGGCGCCAGCTCGACACGCCAGCCAAAACGCGGCTGTTGATGCAGATGATACAATAAGCCGGTAAGTGAAGGGCACTCCGGCAGCGCGCTTTTCACCTCCCCTGCGCAATACTCCACCACCATCCAGCACGGCGAAAAGAATACCGGTGCCGGCGACAGCGTCGCGGGGAGGCGCTGAAGCGCGCGGTACTGGCGTAAAAAATGGCTGAGCGGCGCCTGCGGATCGTGCGGCTGGCGCAGCACCAGCCGGCGGACGCCATCGCTGATAATACAGCTGCCGCCGCTAAGACCATTTTCAGTCAGCGCGGCGACAGGTGAATAGCGGGGGAAAAAGCGCGACAAGAGCTCGTCGCGCGTAAGCTTATTGTTGCTGAACCGCACCTTTGCCTGACCAGATAATCTCGCCGGACTGCACCAGCATCAGTTGCATTTTCAGCTCCGGCGAGTTGACGTTACCGGTGGCATTCGAGTACAGCACGTACTGAGCGCCAACGGTGCGCGCAATTCCCATCGCTTTGCTGCGGCTGCCGAGACTATCCTGCGGCGAAAGACCTAATTGTTGTTTCGCTACGGAGAGCTGCTGCGGGGAGACCAGCGTAAACTTGCCGTTGCCCGCCAGCGCATTGCGCAGCGCGGAGGTCGCTTCAGACGCGTTCAGCGATCCGTTGGTACGGTTATTGACGCTATCCACCAGCAGAATACTGCCCGCGTTCACGCCGCCCGCCTGCAGCATCTGGCCGATCATCGGTTGCACAGCGCCGTCCCAGTTGTAGTGGCGCACGCGCGGCGCAGGCTGAGAGGGCTGTGAAGGCTGCTCGCTGCCGTGTTCGATTGGACCCGGCTGCGTTGGCACCGTCGGCACGGCAGGCACCGTCGGCTGCGGCTGCGCAGGTTGTTCCGGCTTCGGCTTGGCCTCCTCGACTGGCGCAGGTTCATTACGTTGTCCCACACAGCCTGCCAGGAATATCGCCAGTGCAGTGATTAACGCATAGCGACACATTTTAATCATTATGATGACCTCTTAGAGATAAAGATAAAGGCGGGCTTTGTGCGCCCCGAGAATATTTGCACTGCCGTAGAGCACAACGGACGAGTGGGCGGGAACCGTCACGCTTCGCGCAGGTTCCAACGGATGCATCTCCAGCCCATGAGCGTCATACCAGAAAAAACGGTAGTGCACAGTAATGGGCTGTTGCCGTTCGTTAAATAATCTTGAGGTAGCGGTGGCCTGAATTTCCGAGGCGGTGACCGACGGTGGATCGGCGCTGATACCCGCCGCCAGAACGCTGGATTCCATCACCAAAGTCTGCTGTTCGCCAACCGGAATTTCCGGGCGCGAACTACATCCGGCCAGCAGCGCCGCCAGAATCAAAACGCCTGAATAAGCAGCGCGCATCGGTTTAGCCTTTATGCGCCAGCATCGGGCCTAACGGACGGCCGCCCAGCAGGTGCATATGAATATGGTAGACTTCCTGGCCGCCGTGGCGGTTGCAGTTAACGATAAGGCGGTAGCCGTCATCAGCCAGGCCTTCATCACGGGCAATCCTGGCCGCGACGGTCATCATACGGCCCAGCGCCAGTTCGTGCTCGCTCGTAACGTCGTTCACGGTCGGAATCAGGATATTCGGGATAATCAGAATATGGGTCGGCGCCTGCGGAGAGATATCGCGAAAAGCGGTGACCAGCTCATCCTGATAAACAATATCCGACGGGATTTCCCGGCGAATGATTTTGCTGAAAATCGTTTCTTCTGCCATGACTGATTCCTTATTAGTTTTATACCGTGCTCCGGCCTGCCTCTGCAGATAAACACGAATGCACAGGATCAGCTAAGAGTATGAGCGACTTCCTCCCTCTCTTTCAACCTGAATGCAGTTTTTCTTATTCAACTATAGACTTAGCTGCTGAGGGAATAAGCATTTCTCCCCATTTTCCTGCCATTGCCAACAATGAGCAGAATACCGACGTAAAAAAGGCAGCCATTTGGCTGCCTTAGTCTCCCCACACTACGTCTTAGCTGTTGCGGATGTATTCATCCATTTCAGTTTTCAGGTTATCGGACTTGGTACCGAAAATGGCCTGAACGCCAGAACCTGCAACAACTACGCCAGCAGCACCCAGTTTTTTCAGACCAGCCTGATCAACTTTCGCTACGTCAGCCACGCTCACGCGCAGACGAGTAATACATGCGTCGAGGTTAGTGATGTTCTCTTTACCGCCGAAAGCAGCAATCAGAGCTGGAGCCATTTCACTGGTAGCGGCGCCTTTGCTGTCTTCAGTGGCATCTTCACGACCCGGAGTTTTCAGGTCCAGCGCTTTAATCAGCACACGGAAGACCACGTAGTACACGATCGCGTAGCAAATACCGACAATCGGGAACAGCCACAGCTTGCTGCTGTTGCCGGACAGAACGATAAAGTCGATCAGACCGTGAGAGAATGAAGTACCGTCACGCATACCCAGCAGGATACAGATCGGGAATGCCAGGCCTGCAAGAATCGCGTGAATGATATACAGGATCGGCGCAACGAACATGAAGGAGAACTCGATCGGCTCGGTAATACCGGTCAGGAACGAGGTCAGCGCAGCGGAGATCATGATACCACCGACTTTGGCGCGGTTCTCTGGTTTAGCAGAGTGCCAAATCGCGATAGCTGCAGCCGGCAGGCCGTACATTTTGAACAGGAAGCCGCCAGACAGTTTACCCGCAGTCGGGTCGCCGGCCATGTAACGCGGGATGTCGCCGTGGAACACCTGACCTGCAGCGTTGGTGTATTCACCAATCTGCATCTGGAAAGGTACGTTCCAGATATGGTGCAGACCAAACGGTACCAGGCAGCGCTCAATGAAGCCGTAGATACCGAACGCCACAACCGGGTTCTGGTAAGCCGCCCATTGAGAGAAGGTCTGGATGGCGGAACCGATCGGCGGCCAGATGAAGGATAGGATCACGCCGGTGAAGATAGCGGCGAGACCAGAGATAATCGGCACAAAGCGCTTGCCCGCGAAGAAGCCGAGATATTCAGGCAGCTTGATACGGTAGAAGCGGTTGAACATGTAGGCTGCAATCGCACCGGAAATAATACCGCCAAGCACGCCGGTATCAGCCAGGTGTTTCGCTGCGATTTCCTCAGCAGGTAAATGCAGAACCAGCGGCGCGACTACCGCCATGGTTTTCACCATGATGCCGTAAGCTACGACTGCAGCCAGTGCGGATACACCGTCGTTATTGGTGAAGCCAAGCGCAACACCGATTGCGAAGATCAGCGGCATATTGGCGAAAACTGAACCGCCTGCTTCTGCCATGACGTGGGAAACCACGGCAGGCAGCCAGCTGAAGTTGGCAGAACCGACGCCCAGCAGAATACCTGCGATAGGCAGTACGGATACTGGCAGCATCAGCGATTTACCGACCTTCTGCAGGTTAGCAAATGCATTCTTAAACATAATTGAGAGTGCTCCTGAGTATTTGGTACTTTTTTACGTTTTCACGCATTGGCCCGGGGGGAGAACCGTGCCGTGGACAGGACATCTAAGCGCCCTTTATTTATTACACAGAGTAAAATAATTAACGCGGAGATTGTTTGACGGCTATCACGTTTCATTCAGTCAACATATAAAAATTTACACTGATTTACATAATGTGTATCTGTATGTTGCAGAAATGCGTTCACCGCCTCTGTCGCGGCGGTGAACTTTACTCGCTTTGAGTATTAATTACGAGCCTTAAAATAATAGAAAGATCAGGCAGGTTGCAGTCTGGCAGGGTCGATGTGGAACAAGCTGGCAAAGTTTTCGGTGGTTTGTTGCGCAAGTTGCTCCAGCGACACGCCCTTCAAGACCGCCATGTATTCGGCGACATCACGCACCATCGCCGGCTGATTCTCTTTACCGCGATGCGGTACCGGCGCCAGATAGGGCGAGTCGGTCTCTACCAGCAGGCGATCGAGCGGCACATAACGCGCTGCATCTCGCAGCTGTTCGGCATTACGGAACGTGACGATACCGGAAAACGAAATATAGAACCCCATATCGAGCAGTTTACCTGCGGTCTCTCTATCCTCTGTGAAACAGTGTAGTACGCCACCGCAATCCGTCACGTTTTCTTCCTGCAAAATTGCCAGCGTGTCGGCGCGCGCATCACGGGTATGCACAATCACCGGTTTATTTAATTCGCGGCCAATGCGAATATGCTGACGGAAAGACTCCTGCTGGCGCAGTTTGGTTTCCGGGGTATAGAAGTAATCGAGCCCGGTTTCCCCCATCGCCACTACGCCCTCTTCCGCCGCCAGCGTACGCAGCTCCTCATAGTCATACGCTTCATCCTGGTTCAGGGGATGCACGCCGCAAGAAAAGACAACGTCATCGCGCTGGCCGATTAATTCACGCATCCCGCGGTATCCCGGCAGCGTCGTGGCGACAGCCAGGAAAAACCTGACATCACGCGCGGCGGCTTTCGCCAGAACATCATCGACGTCTTTATGCAACGTTTGATAATCCAGGCCATCAAGATGGCAGTGGGAATCGACTAAAAACATATTCTTATTCTCAGAGATGCGAGACGGGCAGAACCGCCCCGGGTTGCAGGTAATGTTCCCAGCGCAGAAGGCGCTCGGTGAGCAGCAGTTCGCGATTGACGCCGACCACGCTCAGCAACTGTTCGCGACAGGCGCTCACATC
Organism: Klebsiella sp. 141162; assembly: GCF_050600755.1. NCBI lineage: Bacteria > Pseudomonadati > Pseudomonadota > Gammaproteobacteria > Enterobacterales > Enterobacteriaceae > Klebsiella > Klebsiella sp. 141162. The sequence goes on from NZ_JAQIRI010000005.1 coordinate 260,318, forward strand.
GCGCGTGATAGCCTCAAGACGTGGGCCCGAAAGTGTTTGCGCCAGCTGGTTAACCAGCGTCCAGGCATCCGGATTACTCAGAAGCGAAATGCCCTGCTGCCTTTTTTGCGCATCCAACAGCAGCGATGCCAGCCAGTGCAGGCGCACCGGAGCCTGTTCGTGATTCAGAACCGGTAATAATGACAGCCAGTCGCCGCTGGTTAACGCGCTCGCTAGCGCCTGGCAGAGCTGTTGTCGCGGCGCCCAGTTGGCTTCTTGCAGTAACGCCAGCGCTGCCGCGGGTGCGTTAGCGCTGAGGCGCAGCGCTGCCAGTAGAGCATCTTGTGACATTGTCACTTCGCGCTCTAACCACCCTAATGCCCAGGCTTCAGAAGGCGGAGCAAGATGATATGAGAAGCAACGGCTGCGCAAGGTCGCAAGCAGGCGCGCTGGCTCCTGACAGGCCAGGAAAAACCAGGTGTTTTCCGGCGGCTCTTCCAGCGTCTTCAGCAAAGCATTCGCGGCAGCATCGGTTAACAACGTCGCATCGTTGATCCACACCACCTTCGCGCCGCCAAGACGCGCGCGCTCATAGAGTTTTTCAGTGATGCCGCGCACCGCATCGATGCCTAGCGCGCTCTTGCCTTTCTCCGGGACAAGCGTGTAGTAATCAGGATGGGTGCCGGCCTGCATAAGCTGACAGCTATGGCAATGGCCGCAACTTTTATGCCCCTCCGGCTGACGGCACATCAGGAATCGGCATAATGCGTAGATAAGCGCATCGCCCCCCATTCCCGGCAACGCCTGCAGTAATAACGCATGGTGACCCCGTCCTGCCTGATAACCAGCGACTAGCTGCTCGAAGGACGGGCGTAACCACGGATACCATTTCATGCGCGCTGCTCCGCAACCCATTGCGTGATAACCGCGCGAATGTCGCGCTCAACCGCTTCCAGCGGCTGCGTCGCATCCACCGTGCGGATAGTCGGATCCTGCGCCGCCAGCTCAAGGTAGCGCGCGCGGGTACGATTAAAGAAATTCATCGACTCCTGCTCGATACGATCCAGATCGCCGCGCGCTCGCGCGCGCTTGAGGCCGACCTCCGGCGTCACGTCAAGGTAGAGCGTTAAATCAGGGCGGAAATCGCCGAGCACCGCATCGCGTAGCGTCGCCAGCATTCGCTGATCGATACCGCGTCCGCCGCCCTGGTAGGCCTGAGTTGAGAGATCGTGACGGTCGCCAATGACCCATTGACCGCGGGCCAGCGCTGGCTTGATAACGGTTTCGACCAGCTGTACGCGGGCGGCGTAAAACATCAGCACTTCCGCTTTATCGTTAATGACTTCATCGCCGGTAGACTGGATATCCAGCACCAGGCTGCGCAGTTTTTCAGCCAGGATGGTACCGCCCGGCTCACGGGTAAACACCATATCGCGGATACCCAGCTGTTCGAGTGTCTCAACGACCAGATTGCGTGCGGTCGTTTTCCCCGCCCCTTCCAGGCCTTCGATGACGATATAGTTACTGCGCATGTTTTTCCTTAAGTACTTTTAAATAGTCCTGAACCGAACGGTTATGGCTGGCCAGATTGGTATTGAACGTATGGCCGCCTTTTCCGTCGGCAACAAAATAGAGGTACGGCGTTTTCGCCGGATGCGCGGCCGCATTGAGAGACGCTTCGCCCGGCACGGCGATTGGCCCTGGCGGCATACCGCTAATCACATAGGTGTTATAAGCGGTCGGCGTCTCCAGATCTTTACGCGACAGTTTACCATTATAGCGCTCTCCCATGCCGTAAATTACGGTAGGGTCGGTCTGCAAACGCATGCCAATGCGTAGACGGTTGATAAAGACCGACGCCACGCGATCGCGCTCGGCAGGAACCGCGGTCTCTTTCTCAACGATAGAGGCCATGGTCAGTAACTGGTTTTGATCTTTATACGGCAGATTATCCGCCCGCCCTTCCCAGGCTTTCGCTACCGCAGCGACCATTTTCTGGTGCGCGCGTTTAAGAATGGCGATATCGCTGGTATTGGCGGTGTACATCCAGGTATCCGGCCATAACCAACCTTCAACCCAATCGGCGTGCTCAAGACCCAGCGCTTTGGCCACCGTTTCGTAACTGTCGTCTTCTAAAGTGTGCTTCACATACGGCGCATCGCGCAGCTGACGCAAATAGTCGCTAACGCGCATCCCTTCAACAAACCGTAGCGGGAACTGCGCTTCTTTACCGCTCGCTAAAAGCTGCAGCATCTCGCGCACCGTCATTTGCGGTGTGAAGCGATAGGTACCCGCTTTGAAATGAGAAAGTTCAGGTTCGACGCGCAGCAGCCACTGGAATACGCGTGGACGATTAATGATTTTATCGCCATACAGCTGCTGACCAAGCACCACTCGCCCGGTTCCTGGCTCAAGGGTGAAGATGGTCTCTTCTTTAATAAGCAACTTACTATCTGCCAGTTGGCGGACTTTCCACATACCTGCCGCTGCGGCAATACCGAACACCACGACTAACAGCAGGACAAAACGTAACATTTTCTTCATGACTAACCAGGCAGCTCACACAATGGGGCTAAAAAATGGTAAAGATCGCGTTCAGACCAACAGACGTCATCCCAACGACAAACCGGTACCAGCGGCATAAGCGCATTGCAAATCAGCACTTCATCGGCATCGCGCAGTACATCAGGGCGCATGGATACTTCGACAACATCAAAAGAAGAACGTGCCAACATAGCCATACAGTGCTGGCGCATAATGCCATTAACGCCCGCCTGATCGAGGCGCGGCGTGAACACCTGGCTTCCTTTACGCCAGAACACATTCGCGGCACAGCATTCCGTAAGCCACCCGTCGCTGTCAAGAACCAGCGCCTCATCGGCGTCCGTCTGCTCAAGATGAGAACGAATTAAGACTTGTTCGAGGCGATTAAGATGTTTGAGCCCCGCCAGCGAAGGATTGCGCCCCAGGCGGATCGGGCTTAACGCCAGAGTTATTCCCTCTTCTCGCCAACGCGCATAATGCGCGGGGAAAGACGACACACTCATCATGCGGGTAGGTTGAATGCATCCGCTCGCGCTATATCCCCGACCTCCTGAACCACGCGTAATGATCACCTTGAGGACGCCTTCACGATGCGACTTTGCGAGTTCTTGCATCTCTGCGGCCAGCATTTGCCACGCAGTAAAAGGAATAAAGAGTTTTTCGCACGTATCCTGCAAACGGGCCAAATGGGCATTGAAGAAGGCTATCTGACCGTTGATGATTCGTGAGGTGGTAAAACAGCCATCACCGAATTGAATAGCACGGTCGTTAGCTGCCAGTACACTCTGCTCGACACCATTTATCAAGAACATAGGGGGCTCCTCTCACCGGTGGCACAGTGTCTCAGGATAAAAAGCAGAGAACAAGCGGAGAAAACCGAATAAAAAAAGACCCGCCAGGCGGGTCTTTTCGTCAACGCTGAACCAGCATTAGCGGTTGATTATACTTTTTTGAAGATAATCGAACCGTTAGTACCGCCAAAGCCGAAGGAGTTACACAGGGTGTATTCCATACCGGAAACCTGACGCGCTTCATGAGGAACGAAGTCGAGGTCGCAACCTTCATCCGGGTTATCCAGGTTGATGGTCGGCGGAACCGCCTGATCGCGCAGCGCCAGAATAGAGTAGATAGACTCTACTGCGCCAGCCGCGCCTAACAGGTGGCCGGTCATGGATTTGGTGGAGCTCACCATCACGCGGCTTGCCGCATCGCCAAACACGGATTTCACCGCCTGGGCTTCTGCTTTATCACCGGCTGGCGTCGAAGTACCGTGGGCGTTGACATAGCCAATCTGGCCCGGTTCAATCGCCGCATCGCGAATGGCGTTAACCATCGCCAGCGCAGCGCCAGCGCCATCTTCCGGTGGAGACGTCATATGGTACGCATCGCTGCTCATACCAAAACCGACGATCTCAGCGTAGATTTTCGCGCCGCGTTTTTTCGCATGCTCGTACTCTTCCAGCACGACCATACCAGCACCGTCGCCCAGCACAAAGCCATCACGCTCTTTATCCCACGGACGGCTTGCCGCCTGCGGGTTATCATTGCGGGTAGACAGCGCGCGCGCAGCGCCAAAGCCGCCTACGCCCAGCGGCGTACTCGCCTTCTCTGCACCACCGGCAACCATCGCGTCGGCATCGCCGTAAGCGATAATACGCGCCGCGTGGCCGATGTTATGTACGCCTGAAGTACACGCGGTCGCGATGGAGATACTCGGTCCACGCAGACCAAACATGATGGTCAGATGACCGGCCACCATGTTAACAATTGTGGACGGTACGAAGAACGGGCTGATCTTCCGCGGTCCGCCATTTACCAGCGAACTGTGGTTTTCTTCGATCAAGCCGAGGCCACCAATACCGGAACCGATAGCGGCGCCGATGCGGGTTGCGTTTTCTTCCGTCACTTCAAGGCCAGAATCCTGCATGGCCTGAACGCCAGCGACAATTCCATATTGAATGAAGGCATCCATCTTGCGCTGTTCTTTGCGCGAGATGATATCATCACAGTTAAAATCCTTTACTAAGCCAGCAAATTTCGTTGCATAGGCGCTAGTATCGAAATGGTCGATCAGGCTGATGCCACTCTGACCGGCAAGGAGAGCTTTCCAGGTAGACTCTACGGTATTGCCGACAGGAGACAACATGCCCAGTCCGGTCACAACTACACGACGCTTAGACACGGTTGTCCTCCAGGGAGGGAAAATAGATTCTTGTGGGACAAAAAAAGATAAAACTCAGGCGGTCGAATGACCGCCTGGAGATGTTCACTTACGCCTGGTGACCGTTGATGTAATCAATGGCAGCCTGAACGGTGGTGATTTTCTCAGCTTCTTCGTCCGGAATCTCAGTATCAAACTCTTCTTCCAGAGCCATTACCAGCTCAACGGTGTCAAGAGAATCAGCGCCCAGGTCTTCAACGAAGGAAGCATTGTTGGTAACTTCTTCCTGCTTAACGCCCAGCTGTTCGCCGATAATTTTCTTAACGCGTTCTTCGATAGTGCTCATACTCTTAAATTTCCTATCAAAACTCGCTTTCGCGATGGTTTTCGTAGTGTATAAAATGTTGAAAAATTTGCAACTAAATCCCGGCAGGTCTTACCACGATTTTACGCTATTTTGCGGCTGTTTGCCCTAATAACGCAAATGATTTCGCACAAAACAGTACCCGCAAGCGTGCAGACTGCGCGCTTCCTGAACATTTTGCGCAAATCTCGGTCAGACCATATACATCCCGCCATTGACGTGCAGGGTTTCACCAGTGATGTAACCCGCTTCGTCAGAGGCTAAGAATGCAACCGCGCTGGCGATTTCATTTGGGGAGCCAAGGCGCCCCGCAGGAACTGCAGCCAGCGTACCCGCACGCTGCTCATCGGTCAGCGCACGCGTCATGTCCGTTTCAATAAAGCCCGGAGCAACAACGTTTACAGTAATACCGCGAGACGCAACTTCACGTGCCAGTGACTTACTGAAACCAATCAGACCCGCTTTCGCCGCAGCGTAGTTAGCCTGACCAGCATTTCCCATGGTACCAACCACAGAACCGATAGTGATAATACGCCCATGACGCTTTTTCATCATAGCGCGCATTACCGCTTTTGACAGACGGAATACAGATGACAGGTTGGTTTCGATAATATCGTTCCACTCATCATCTTTCATTCGCATTAACAGGTTATCACGAGTAATCCCGGCATTATTGACCAGGATGTCAACTTCGCCAAACTCTGCGCGAACATTTTCCAGAACAGATTCAATAGATGCCGGGTCGGTCACATTCAACATCAGACCTTTACCGTTGGCGCCTAAATAGTCGCTGATCGCCTGCGCACCGCTTTCGCTGGTGGCAGTACCGATAACTTTTGCGCCGCGCGCGGCGAGGGTTTCAGCGATTGCACGGCCGATACCGCGGCTTGCACCGGTAACCAGCGCGATTTTTCCTTCAAAACTCATGGTATTCCTCTTTTATTGCTCAAGCGCCGCAGACATCGCAGCCGGCTCGTTGAGCGCAGAAGCAGTCAGGGTGTCAACAATACGTTTGGTCAGGCCGGTGAGGACTTTACCCGGACCCATTTCATACAGGTGCTCGACGCCCTGAGATGCCATAAACTCAACGGTCTTAGTCCACTGAACCGGGCTGTACAGCTGACGAATCAGCGCATCGCGGATAGCATCCGGCGCGGTTTCACACTTCACGTCGACGTTATTCACGACCGGAATCGTCGGCGCGTTAAAAGTGATTTTCTGCAGTTCAACCGCCAGTTTTTCTGCGGCAGGTTTCATCAGCGCGCAGTGGGACGGTACGCTGACCGGCAGCGGCAACGCGCGTTTGGCGCCTGCGGCTTTACACGCGGCGCCAGCACGTTCAACGGCTTCTTTGTGCCCGGCGATAACCACCTGGCCCGGAGAATTGTAGTTCACCGGCGAAACCACCTGCCCTTGCGCAGATTCCTCACAGGCTTTCGCAATGGACGCATCGTCGAGACCAATAATTGCAGACATCGCGCCGGTGCCTTCCGGTACCGCTTCCTGCATGAATTTACCACGCAGTTCAACCAGACGAACGGCATCAGCGAAATTGATAACGCCTGCGCAGACCAGCGCAGAGTATTCGCCAAGGCTATGACCGGCTAACAGCGCTGGCGCTTTACCGCCCTGCTGCTGCCATACGCGATATAACGCGACGGAGGCGGTCAGCAGCGCCGGTTGCGTTTGCCAGGTTTTATTCAGTTCTTCTGCCGGGCCCTGTTGGGCAAGCGCCCACAGATCGTAACCCAACGCTGCGGAAGCTTCGCCGAAGGTCTCTTCAATCACAGGCCAGGTCGCGGCCATATCTGCCAGCATACCTACAGCCTGAGAGCCCTGTCCGGGGAACACAAAAGCAAATTGCGTCATGTTTAAATCCTTATACTAAAAACGAACCAGCGCGGAACCCCAGGTGAAACCACCACCGAAGGCTTCCAGCAGAATCAACTGGCCGCGTTGAATACGGCCATCGCGCACGGCTTCGTCGAGCGCGCAAGGAACCGAAGCAGCAGAGGTATTACCGTGACGATCGAGCGTGACCACCACGTTATCCATCGACATCCCCAGCTTTTTCGCCGTCGCGCTGATGATACGCAGGTTAGCCTGGTGCGGGACCAGCCAATCCAGCGCCGAGCGCTCAAGGTTGTTGGCCGCCAGCGTCTCGTCAACGATATGCGCCAGTTCGGTGACCGCGACTTTAAACACTTCGTTGCCGGCCATCGTCAGATAAATCGGGTTTTCCGGCTCAACGCGATCGGCATTCGGCAGCGTTAACAGGTCGCCGTAGCGGCCATCGGCGTGCAGATGCGTAGAGATAATGCCCGGCTCTTCGGAAGCACCAAGCACCACCGCGCCCGCGCCGTCGCCGAAGATAATGATCGTGCCGCGATCGGTTGGATCGCAGGTACGCGCCAGCACATCAGCGCCGATCACCAGCGCATAATCGACGGCGCCGTTTTTCACGTACTGATCGGCGATGCTCAAGGCATAGGTAAAGCCCGCGCAGGCGGCTGCGACGTCAAACGCCGGGCACCCTTTTACCCCCAGCATAGATTGAATCTGGCACGCAGAGCTCGGGAAGGCATGTGTGCCCGAGGTGGTCGCAACAACGATCAGACCAATTTGCTCCGGGTTGACATTCGCCATTTCCAGCGCTTTCTTTGCGGCTTCGAAGCCCATCGTAGCAACTGTTTCGTTCGCTGCGGCAATACGGCGTTCACGAATACCTGTACGCGTGACAATCCACTCGTCAGTCGTTTCAACCATTTTTTCCAGGTCGGCGTTAGTACGCACTTGCTCAGGCAGGTAGCTGCCGGTGCCAATAATCTTTGTATACATGTACGCTCAGTCACTCTTGGGTAATATACCCGCGTTGTTAAAACCGCAGGGCGTCAGTCGTATCCGTTGGTCCCGGTGTGCTGTCGGGCATTCCCGTTACCGCTGCTGCTCCCTGGCAGTTCAAAACCTGCTGGGTATAACGATTCCAGGCGAGCGGCGATCCGCTGTGGAACTTGCCGCTGCACCGCCTGCACTGCCTGCTCTATTGCGACGCAAAATGCGCGCTGATTGGCAGCGCCATGACTTTTGATCACAGAACCGCGCAATCCTAACAGACAGGCGCCATTATACTGGTCGGGGTTGAGGTGACTGAATCGCCTGCTTAGGCTTTTTTGTAACCAACGCTTTAATAAAATCAGCCACCACGACCTTTTTTTTCCCTCTCCCTGTGATTTCAGCAGCGAAAGGAACATTCTGACAACACCTTCCATCGTCTTTAATGTGACGTTGCCGGTGAATCCATCACAAACCAGAACATCCGTTTTCCCCGTCAGCAACTCGTTAGCTTCAAGGTAACCAATATAGTTGAACGACGGCAGCTTTTTGAGAATCGCCGACGCATCACGGATGCTGTTGAGGCCTTTCATCTCTTCTTCGCCGATATTCAACAGCGCAATGCGCGGATTTTTAATCCCCACGACTTCTTCAGCTAACACCGCGCCCATCACCGCGAACTGCACCAGCATCGTGCTATCGCAATCGACGTTGGCGCCTAAATCCAGCACCACCGTTTTGCCCTTTTGCTGATGCGGCAGTACCGTCACCAGCGCCGGGCGCTCAATCCCCTCAATGGGCTTGAGCAATAATTTCGCGAGCCCCATCAGCGCGCCGGTATTTCCCGCGCTAACGCAGGCTTCGGCTCGGCCCTCTTTTACCAGCTCCAGCGCCAGGCGCATCGAGCTTCCGCGACTACTGCGGATAGCCTGTGCGGGTCGCGCATCACTGGCAATAACTGACTGTGCAGGAATAATCTGCAATCGCGAACGTTGTTCGAAATCAGCTTTGGCAAGTAATGGCGTGATGGCGTCGGGGTCGCCGACTAAAAGAAGAGTGAGTTGCGAATTAGAGTTCAGTGCCTGCAGTGCTGCAGGCACTGTCACGGATGGGCCAAAATCGCCCCCCATGACATCTAACGCCAGGGTTAGACGTGTCAAGGTCTCGTCGCTGCCCGGTTCGGTTATTCCCCAGTTACCCGGGGAGATCCTCACTAAGCTTCACCACGCTTTTACTCTTGTCTTTCACGTTGCAAGGACGTTAGGTACGTTTTCTTGCAACGTGAAATCCACGGAGTAAGGCGTGATTACTTAGCGATTACCTTGCGACCGCGGTAGAAACCGTCGGCAGTGATGTGGTGACGCAGGTGTTTCTCACCAGAAGTTTTGTCTACAGACAGGCTGGTGACTGCGGTCAGAGCGTCATGGGAACGACGCATGCCACGTTTGGAACGGGTTGGTTTATTCTGTTGTACGGCCATGGACCTTACTCCTCAATTACTTATGCTTTAAGCTGGCTAATACGGCAAATGGGTTTGGTTTTTGTGCCTCTTCAGGCAGTTCGCCAAAGACCATGTCCGCGTCGGACACTTCACAGTGTTCAGAATCATGCACCGGAACTACCGGCAAGGAAAGAATGATTTCATCCTCAACCATCGCCTGCAGATCGATTTCACCGAATTCGTTAACCTCAATCGGCTCATACGCTTCCGGTAGTGCTTCTGCCTGTTCGTCATTTCTGACAGGGCTGAAACAATACGTTGTGTGGACATGATGAGGGAACGGTTTCCCGCAACGCTGACATTCGAGGGTTACCGACACCTTCGCATCACCGGTAATAACGGCGAGACGCTGGTTATCGATAGCGAACGACATGCTGCATTCCACATCACTGTCCACGCTGACGACTGAATCGGCGACACGGCCAACCTGATCACGGGCGTAGATACCCTCGTAATCAAGGCGTTTTTGAGCCGTGCGAACCGGATCGAGAGTCAGGGGTAATTTTACCTTTTGCATAGGGCGCGCATATTAACTTTGTAATGTCATAGAGTCAAAGAAAAAGGCAGCCTCAGGTTGCCTTTTGCCATTTATTCGCACACATTGCGGCGCATAGTTTAAAATGATGCTCTGCGAAGCGCTATATGTGGATGAAAAAATATGTCTAATCTTCTCCTGGCCTCAACCTCGCCGTGGCGGCGAATGCTGCTGGAAAAACTCTCGCTGCCATTCGAATGCGCGGCGCCGGAGGTTAACGAAACGCCTCTGCCCGGCGAATCCGCCCGCCAGTTGGTTACGCGTCTGGCGCAAGCCAAAGCCCAGGCGCTGGCATCCCGCTTCCCTCAACACCTTATTATAGGTTCCGATCAGGTTTGTGTCTTAGACGGCGACATCACCGGTAAACCGCACACTGAAGAAAATGCCTACCGTCAGCTACGCAAGGCCAGCGGCACGATTGTCACTTTTTATACCGGGCTTGCGCTCTATAATTCGGCCAACGGACACCTGCAAACGGAATGCGAACCTTTCGACGTCCATTTTCGTCATTTAAGCGATCAGGAGATCGAGGCCTATATCCGTAAAGAGAACCCTCTGCAGTGTGCCGGCAGTTTTAAAAGCGAAGGCTTAGGCATCACGCTATTTGAACGACTGGAAGGACGCGACCCTAATTCACTGGTGGGGCTACCGCTGATCGCGCTATGCCAGATGCTGCGCCGGGAAGGCTTTAACCCCCTGCTTAGCTAGCTATTAAAGAAAGCGGCGGAGTATGAATCCGCCGCTGTGGTTATTTGCTATTGCGCAAAACCTGCAAGCAGTGCTTCAGTTGATTATCCAACGGCGCTTCAATACGCATTACTTCACCGGTGCCTGGATGAGTGAACTTCAGCGCTGCGGCATGCAAAAACAGGCGGTTTAACCCCGTCCCTGAAAGCTGCTTGTCAAATTCGCGATCGCCATAGCGATCGTCAAAAGCGATGGGATGTCCCGCATACTGCGTGTGAACGCGAATCTGGTGCGTACGCCCGGTAACCGGGCTACAACGCACCAGGGTGGCAAACGCGTAACGCTCTTCCACTTTAAAGCGCGTTTCGGACGGCTTACCTTCCTGACTCACGCGCACGATGCGCTCGCCGCTCTGCAGGATATTTTTCAGCAGCGGCGCTTGTACCGCCTTGGTGTGCGACTGCCACTGACCGCGGACCAGCGCCAGATAATCCTTCTGCATCCCTTTCTCACGCAGCTGCTCGTGAAGCGAGCGAAGCGCCGAGCGTTTTTTCGCCACCAACAGAACGCCGGAGGTATCCCGGTCAAGACGGTGAACCAGCTCCAGGAAGCGGGCCTCGGGGCGTAGCGCCCGCAGCCCTTCAATCACGCCGAAGCTCAGACCGCTGCCGCCGTGTACCGCGGTGCCGGAAGGCTTGTTGAGCACCAGGATATGATCGTCTTCATAGAGGATCACATCCGACAACGCCGCCACCTTTTGTAGATGCGGCGAAACGGCCTCTTCTTCGCGCTCGGCGACCCGCACCGGCGGGATACGCACTTCATCGCCGTCTTCCAGTTTATATTCCGGCTTGACGCGCTTTTTGTTCACCCGCACCTCGCCTTTACGCAGGATGCGATAAATCATGCTCTTCGGTACGCCCTTAAGTTGCGTACGCAAAAAGTTGTCGATACGTTGCCCCGCTTCATCGGCGGAAATGGCAACCATTTTTACGGTTGGAGTCTCAGTTTTCATGGTCGGCGATTCTAAATAGCCGAGGGCATTAGCGCCACTCATTTTTATATGCTTATATTTATCAGTATCCGGATTTCATCGCATGCTTCATCGGCGTTTTGTTTGTTATTAGAACAATCTGTAGACGCTGGTGAAAAAACTGTGAGTAACCCGGTGATAAAAGGTAAAAGTGAACTTGCTATAACAAGGTTAGCAATGGAATAATGAAGCCGTTTTCCGTGTTGACACTTGTTAGAACAAGAAATTAGCGGAATGACCAATTTTGTCTGACCGATCATCCACGCAGCAATGGCGTAAGACGTATTGATCTTTCAGACAGTTAGCGGGCTGCGGGTTGCAGTCCTTACCGGCACAGGCTCTATAAGATTTTTGCGTGGCAGGACGGCGACGACTCCGGGACTACCGGGAGTTCATCTGAATCCTCCGATTGAGGTGAACAGGTTAAGCCATTACCCCTGCGACGTGAGAGACGATGAGAATATACGCAACATCGTTTGAGGTGCGTCAAGGCTGCAAAAGAGAGAATCTTCAGTCGGTTGTACACGCAATCGATTGAAGTGAACAAGCGCGGCCAACGCGAAATCACTTAAAGGATGAAGTGTATAAATGGAATATTCTCTGGTGATACATCCCAGGCTGTTCCCCTGAATAATTGCGCTGTGTTTCCGTTTGAAACACAGGCGACCGACACTCTGCGCCTCTTAAGCGCGCGACAACCGTGAGGTTGGCGACGTGAACCAGACTCGAGGCCATCGGTTTTCACCCGGTAAGGCGTTACTCTGCCCGTAGCTTAGTCGTCAATGTAAGAATAATGAGTAAGTTACGATGAAAAGAATGTTAATCAACGCAACTCAGCAGGAAGAGTTGCGCGTCGCTCTTGTTGATGGGCAGCGCCTGTACGACCTGGATATCGAAAGCCCCGGGCACGAGCAGAAAAAAGCGAACATCTACAAAGGCAAAATCACTCGTATTGAACCTAGCCTTGAAGCCGCGTTTGTCGATTACGGCGCTGAGCGTCATGGTTTCCTCCCCCTCAAAGAAATTGCCCGCGAATACTTCCCTGCCAATTACAGCTCTCATGGTCGTCCTAACATTAAGGATGTTCTGCGTGAAGGTCAGGAAGTCATTGTTCAGATTGATAAAGAAGAGCGTGGTAATAAAGGCGCTGCGCTGACGACCTTCATCAGCCTGGCCGGCAGCTACCTGGTACTGATGCCGAATAACCCTCGCGCCGGCGGTATTTCGCGCCGTATCGAAGGTGACGATCGTACCGAGCTGAAAGAAGCGCTGGCGAGCCTTCAGTTGCCGGACGGCATGGGTCTTATCGTACGTACCGCGGGCGTCGGCAAATCCGCTGAAGCGCTGCAGTGGGATCTGAGCTTCCGCCTGAAGCACTGGGAAGCGATTCAGAAAGCCGCTGAGAGTCGCCCTGCTCCGTTCCTGATCCACCAGGAAAGTAACGTTATCGTACGTGCCTTCCGCGACTATCTGCGCCAGGACATCGGCGAAATCCTGATCGATAACCCGAAAGTGCTTGAGCTGGCGCGCCAGCATATCGCCGCCCTCGGTCGTCCGGATTTCAGCAGCAAAATCAAACTGTACACCGGTGAAATCCCGCTGTTCAGCCATTACCAGATCGAATCCCAGATTGAATCCGCGTTCCAGCGTGAAGTTCGCCTGCCTTCCGGCGGCTCTATCGTTATCGATAGCACCGAAGCGCTGACCGCTATCGACATCAACTCCGCTCGCGCGACCCGCGGCGGCGATATCGAAGAAACGGCGTTCAATACTAACCTCGAAGCGGCTGACGAAATTGCGCGCCAGCTGCGTCTGCGCGACCTTGGCGGCCTGATCGTTATCGACTTCATCGATATGACTCCGGTGCGCCACCAGCGTGCGGTTGAAAACCGCCTGCGTGAGGCCGTTCGTCAGGACCGCGCGCGTATCCAGATCAGCCACATATCTCGCTTCGGCCTGCTGGAGATGTCCCGCCAGCGTCTGAGCCCGTCGCTGGGCGAGTCCAGCCACCACGTGTGCCCACGCTGTAGCGGCACCGGTACCGTGCGTGACAACGAATCGCTGTCGCTCTCTATCCTGCGTCTGATTGAAGAAGAAGCACTGAAAGAGAACACCAAAGAAGTCCATGCGATCGTTCCGGTACCTATCGCTTCCTATCTGCTTAACGAAAAACGTGCCGCAGTCAGCGCGATTGAAACCCGTCAGAGCGACATTCGCGTCATCATCGTCCCGAACGATGAGATGCAAACCCCGCACTACTCCGTGCTGCGCGTGCGTAAAGGCGAAGAGACCTCAACCCTGAGCTACTTGCTGCCGAAACTACACGAAGAAGAGATGGCGATGCCGTCCGACGATGAACCAGCTGAACGCAAGCGCCGTGAAGAGCCAGCTCTTGCCGCTTTCGTGATGCCGGATGCGCCGCCAGTACCGGTACAGGAAGAAACCGCAGCCGCACCGGTCGCAGCGAAAGCCGCCGCCGCTCCAGCCGCAAAAGTAGCAACGCCTGCCCAGCCTGGCCTGCTGTCCCGTTTCTTTGGCGCTTTGAAAAACATTTTTGCTGGCGCAGAAGAAGTCAAACCGGCGGAAGTCAAGGCTGAGCAAAAAACAGAAGAGAAACCGGAACGTCAGCAAGAGCGTCGTAAACCGCGTTCTAATAATCGCCGCGATCGTAATGAACGTCGTGATAACCGCGATAATCGCGATAACCGTGACAATCGCGATAATCGCGGAGAAAACGCGGAAGGTCGCGAATCTCGTGAGGAAAACCGCCGTAATCGCCGTGAGAAACAGCCGCAGAACGCTGAACAGCGCGAATCACGTCAAACCGCTGGCAATGAGGCTGATAACAGTAAATCTCGCGATGAGCAGCAGCAACCGCGCCGTGAACGCAACCGTCGTCGGAATGATGACAAGCGCCAGGCACAGCAGGAAGCAAAATCTCAGTCCCGCGAAGAACCGGTAGTTCAGCAGGAGACCGAGCAGGAAGAACGCGTTCAGAGCATGCCGCGTCGTAAGCCGCGTCAGCTGGCGCAGAAAGTCCGCTTTGAATCCGTAGAAACCGAGCAGGTTGTCGAAGCCGTTGCCGAGCAGCAGGCGGAATCCACTACGCCGCGTACCGAACTGGCAAAAGTCGATCTGCCGGCCGTCGTTGAAACTGCCGCTGAGCAGGATGAAAACGGCGACGCTCGTGAATCTAACGGTATGCCGCGTCGTTCACGTCGCTCTCCGCGCCACCTGCGCGTAAGCGGCCAACGTCGCCGTCGTTACCGCGATGAGCGTTATCCGACCCAGTCGCCGATGCCGCTGGCTATCGCCTGCGCGTCGCCTGAGCTGGCATCAGGTAAAGCGTGGATCCGTTATCCGATTGCTCGCGTGCAGGATCAGCTGCAGGAAGAGTTACCGGTGCAGGAAACCAGCAGCGTTGAGCCTATCATCACGCCAGTCGTCGCGGAGACTATCGCTCCGGTTGTCGTTGCGGAAACCGTCGCAGCTGAAACTGTCGCACCGACAGTGACCAGCGAAACGACCGCAGAAGCAAGCGTAGTTGAAGCCCCGGTTGCCGAAGAAACGGCAGTGGTTGAAGAGACTGCAGTTGTAGCAGAAACCGTTGCGCCGCAGGCAGAGGTCAGTGCGCCAGCAGAGGCCGTTGTCGAAGAAACTGAGACCACGCCAGCTCCGGTGACTGAAGAAACCGACACTGTGCAGCCAACAATTGCCGCAGAAGAAACCGCTGTTGTCGAAGAAACGACCGTTACCGCAGCTGAAGAAACCGCGCCGGTTGTTGAACCGACGCCGGTCGTCAGCGCCGCGCCAGTGGTAAAAGCGCAACCGGCAACCACCGTAACTCGACACGCGACCGCGCCGATGACCCGCGCCCCGGCGCCGGAATACGTGCCGGAAGCGCCGCGCCAAAGCGATTGGGTTCGCCCACCGTTTGCCTTTGAGGGTAAAGGGTCCGCAGGCGGCCATAGCGCTACTCATCAGGCCACGGCGGAAGCGACTCGCCCGCAACCTGTAGAGTAACGGTGCACGACTAAAAAACCGGCCAACTGGCCGGTTTTTTATTTCTTCTCGTCCGGGCGCTGCATCCCCGCCACCTGCGGCATCACTTCGCGCATCAAATCGAGAAACTTGCGCAGCCGCGTTGGGTAATAGCGCGCCCAGGGATAAACCAGATGCACCGGCAGCGGCGAAGCCCGCCACTGCGCAAACGGCTCAATCAGCCTGCCTGCCGCAATATCCTCCTCCACCGCCCAGCTGGAAACAATTGCCGCTCCCAACCCCGCCAGAGCGGTATTACGCGCAACGTAGACGCTATCGGTACTCAGACAAGGAACGATCGGGAAACTCATCAACTGCCCGCCCACCTGATGCTGTAGTGTGACTTCATGCTGGTAAAAGGTGCTAATAGCGACCCAGGGCAGCGCGGAAAGCGCCTGCGGTTCGCCGAGTTCCGGATGGCGCGCCAATAGCTCAGGCGCAACCACCAGGCTGCGGGGAACCACAGCCAATAGTACCGAGACGGTTGACGGATCCACTTCCGCACCAACGCGGATCGCGCAATCAATATTATCGCTAAGAAAATCGACGGTTTTATCATTCAGCATCCACTCAACGGAAAGCTCAGGATAACGCTGCAGAAAGCTAACCAGCGGGCCCAGCAGCTGCTGTTGGCCAAAAGCGTGCGGCGCCCGCACCCGCAGCACGCCAACCGGCCGGTCTTCCTCGATGCGTAGATCATCTTCCAGCGCCAGCCAGCTGTCCACCAGCCGCCGCGCATGTTGATAGCAGCGCTCGCCGTCATCGGTTAGTTTCATAGCATGGGTCGTGCGCAGAATAAGCCTTGCGCCGAGTAACGTCTCCAGCGACTGCAAGCGTCGGCTAACGGTCGCCTGAGTCGTACTCATCTGCAGAGCAGCCGCCGAGAGCGAACCCGCTTCGACGATGCGAATAAACGTCCGCATCAGCTCAATCCGATCTATACGCTCTTGTTTCTTCATTTATATTTTGCCTATACGTGCTACGTATAACCGTTTTACCACTACCCTATCTTCCGCGCCAGTCCGCTTCGGGGAACAATAGCGCCAACGCATTTACGAGGGCATTACTATGACACCGCTTCCTTTATCCACCCGCCAGGCCGGCTGGGTTATATTTATTCTCGCGCTCGGCGCAGGCTTTAGCGTCGCATCCATCTACTACGCCCAGCCGCTGCTGCCATTAATCGGCGCCAACCTGCATCTCAGCGTTGAAGGAATGGGGCTAGTGCCCACGTTGACCCAGGCAGGCTATGCATTGGGAATATTATTCCTGCTGCCGCTCGGCGATCGCCACGATCGCAGAACGCTTATCCTGCTGAAAAGCGCCGTACTGGCGGCGCTGTTACTGCTCTGCAGCCTGACCGGACAACTGACCTCGCTGCTGGTCGTCAGCCTGCTGATCGGCATGGCGGCGACCATGGCGCAGGATATTGTCCCGGCAGCGGCCATTCTTGCGCCGGCGGGCAAACAGGGGAAAATGGTCGGTACGGTGATGACCGGCCTGCTACTGGGGATCCTACTTTCGCGTACCGTCAGCGGGCTGGTCGGCGCGCTATTTGGCTGGCGAGTCATGTACCAGGCTGCGGCAGTCAGTATCGCTTTCATCGGCCTGTTAATGTGGCGTGTTCTGCCGCGTTTTGAGATCCACTCTACCCTCAGCTATCCGCAGTTGATGAGGTCGATGGCCCATCTGTGGCAGCGCTATCCTGCGCTGCGCCGCGCGGCATTCGCCCAGGGCTTTTTATCTATCGCCTTTAGCGCGTTCTGGTCGACGCTGGCGGTGATGCTCGCCGAACATTACCAGATGGGTAGCGCGGTCGCCGGCGGCTTCGGTATCGCGGGCGCGGCAGGCGCCCTGGCGGCACCGCTGGCAGGCGGTCTGGCGGATAAAGTTGGCGCGGGGAGAGTCACCCAGCTCGGCGCGGCATTCGTCACCGTCTCCTTTGCCCTGATGTTGCTGCTGCCCGCCCTGCCGGTACATGGCCAACTGGCGCTGATTGCACTATCGGCTATCGGTTTTGACCTTGGTCTGCAATCAAGTCTGGTGGCGCATCAAAATCTGGTTTACAGCCTGGAGCCCCAGGCCCGCGGCAGGCTTAACGCCTTGCTGTTTACCGTGGTCTTCATTGGTATGGCTCTGGGTTCGGTGCTGGGAAGTAAACTGTACGTGCTGGCTGGCTGGAATGGCGTGGTGATTCTGGCGGTGAGCAGCGGCGCGATTGCTCTGATTATCCGCCTGCTGGAAAATGCCCGTCTACAGGCCGCTGACCGCGCCGTGAGATAAAAAAAACCCGCTCCGCATAGCGGAACGGGTTAGTCAGGCCCGACGTAGCGATGAATTTAAATCGTGCGGCGGGCAAACTCTTTCAGGCGGAAACCGAGCAGCAGCAAGGTTGCGAAATAGGCGACTACGCCGGCCACCACCACTACCATCAGGCGCATCAGGCGGAACGGCATCGTCCCCTGCGACCACTCCGGCATCAGATACATCACGCCGACGAGCGCTGCCGCCATGACCAGCACCGCGATGACCAGACGCAGCAGGAAGACGAACCAGCCCGGCTGCGGGGTGAAGATTTTCTGCTTACGCAGTTGCCAGTAAAGCAGCGCGGCGTTCAGACAAGCGGCCAGACCAATAGACAGCGACAAGCCGGCATGCTTCAACGGGCCAATAAACGCCAGGTTCATCACCTGGGTCATTATCAGAGTAACAATGGCGATTTTAACCGGCGTCTTGATATCCTGGCGCGAGTAAAAGCCCGGCGCCAGCACCTTCACCACGATAAGCCCCATCAGCCCAACCGAATAAGCCACCAGCGCGCGTTGAGTCATCGCCGCATCGAAAGCGTTGAACTTACCGTACTGGAATAGCGATACCGTCAGCGGCTTAGCGAGAATGCCTAAGGCTACCGCGCTCGGCAAGGCCAGCAGGAAACACAGGCGCAGCCCCCAATCCATCAGTCGGCAATATTCATCATGGTTGCCGCTGGCGAAACTTTTTGATAGCGATGGCAACAGGATAGTTCCCAGCGCCACGCCCAACACGCCGGAGGGGAACTCCATCAGACGGTCGGCATAATACATCCAGGAGACCGAACCTGAGACCAGGAAGGAGGCGAAAATGGTGTTGATAATCAGCGAAATCTGGCTGACGGAGACGCCGAGGATCGCCGGCCCCATCTGCTTAACCACGCGAATCGCCCCGGCATCTTTCAGATTAACCCGCGGCAGCACCAGCATACCGATTTTTTTCAGATGCGGCAGTTGATACGCCAGTTGCAGGATACCGCCAACCGTAACCGCCCAGGCCATCGCCAGCATTGGCGGATGAAAATAAGGCGCGGCAAACAGGGCAAAACCAATCATGCTGACGTTGAGGAAGGTCGGCGCAAAGGCGGGAACCGAGAAGCGGTTCCAGGTGTTAAGGATCGCCCCCACCAGCGATGCCAGCGAGATCAACAATATATAGGGGAAGGTGATACGCAGCAGCTGGGTGGTTAAGGCAAACTTATCCGGCGTATCGGCAAAGCCCGGTGCGGTAACGGTAATCACCCACGGCGCAGCCAGCATCCCCGCCACCGTGACCAGCGCCAGAACCAGGGTCAATAGCCCGGAAACATAGGAGACGAACACCCGCGTCGCGTCTTCGCCCTGTTTGCTTTTATATTCAGCGAGGATCGGCACAAAGGCCTGAGAAAAGGCGCCTTCGGCAAAAATACGCCGCAAAAGGTTTGGCAGTTTGAAGGCCACAAAAAAGGCGTCGGTCGCCATCCCGGCGCCAAAAATACGCGCGACGATAGCATCGCGGGCGAACCCCAGTACGCGCGAGAACATGGTCATCGAGCTGACTGCCGCTAATGATTTTAATAGATTCATTACTGTCTTATTCCACAACCCATGGAGTAAAACGCCCGCAAAAGCGGGCGCTGGAAAGTGGCGATAGTCTACCGGGTTCGCAATGAATTACTACTGTCAGTTGTTACAACCAGTTATTCGCTCATCGCTTCACGCCAGAGCTTTTCCACGATCCGCTGGGCTAAGAGCGCCTGCTCGCCGGCGGTTTCCGGAACCGTCTGATTTTGCACGCATTCAATGAAGTGCCGCGCGCAGCCGTCGAATCCGCGCTGCTCAAGCGTCGTTTGCCAGCCGGGCGCCGGGCGCTGCAGGATACCGCTGCCCCGCTCTTCACGCCACTCGCGCATATCGCTCACCTCATACAGCCCGCCATCGGTCACCGCCTGTACCCACTCACGCTGGCTTCCGGCGCGACGATGCATGCTGGTCGTGATTTGCAGCTGCCCCGCGCTGAAGTGATGCTCGGCGTAGAGCATTTCCCCTTGAGAAGTGGTTTGCAGGACCCCGCCATTCACCCGCGCCTTATCTCCCGCCAGCCACAGCGCGGTATCGACAACATGCAGATAATCATCCAGCAGGGTGAAACGCAGCTCTTTGCCCACGCTATCGCTACGATGCTTATCCATACGCAATGACGCCGCATCGTTGAGATGCGCTTTTAATTCACGATACAGCGGCGCAAAACGGCGATTGAAACCCACCATTAACGTTAAACGCCGACGCGCCGCCAGTTCAACCAGTGATTCGGCTTCGCTGAGCTTGTCCGCCAGCGGCTTGTCCACGCAAACATGAACTCCTGCATTCAGCAGATGATGCACCACTTCATAATGTGAAGCGGTTGAGGTATGGACAAATACCGCATCACATTGCGCCGCCAGCGCATCCAGAGACTCGGCATAAGGTAGGCGCCAGGTTTCACAGATGCGTAACGCTTTCTCTTTCCCCGGCGACCAGGCGGCCTGCAGCGTCCAGCCATCGGCGGCGCCAAGCACCGGCAACCATGCCTTTTGCGCAATGCCGCCGAGCCCCACCACGCCAACGCGTAATTTTGCCGTCACAATTACTCTCCTAAGTGAGCCAGCAGTGAATCAAGACGTACTTTGAGCTCAGCCACTTCCGCCTCCAGCGCCTCGACGCGCGCCTGTAGATCGTCATTCGGCGGCGACA
This sequence comes from Klebsiella sp. 141162, assembly GCF_050600755.1. Taxonomy (NCBI): domain Bacteria; kingdom Pseudomonadati; phylum Pseudomonadota; class Gammaproteobacteria; order Enterobacterales; family Enterobacteriaceae; genus Klebsiella; species Klebsiella sp. 141162. The sequence goes on from NZ_JAQIRI010000005.1 coordinate 281,016, forward strand.
CGGCTTCCACGACGGTAATGAGTGAATCCATGTCATCACAGAACAGGTGCATATAGCGGCTTTCGCGTTTACCCGGTTCGCGCGGAAGGCGCGCGACGTACGGGCCGTCTTCGCGACTGGCCAAATTGTCGAGCGTGCTTTCCACCTCGGCCATATCGCGGAATTCATACATCCGCTGCGCGCGGCTGCGCAGCTCGCCTGGCGTTTGCGCGCCGCGCAGCAGCAGCGTCGTGACGATGGCGACTTCCGCCGCTGTTAACTTGAGGTCGCCAAATTCGGAATTACAGAAGCGCTGTTCATATTTGGTCACTCGGTTGCCAAAACCGCTTACCGTACGCAGATAGTGGCGTTTAACCAGTTCATCCAGCAAATCCTGAACATCGCTTTCCGCCAGCGACATCACCGGCTCGCGGTTGGTTTTCTGGTTACAGGCGGTGACCACCGCATTCACCGACAGCGGATATTGTTCGGGTGTGGTCACTTGCTTCTCCAGCAGGCAACCAATAATGCGCGCTTCATGCGCGGTTAGCTGATATTTCATGTTGTCTCCTTAGCGCCCCGGGGTCCAGTCAGTGGTCGTTAATGCCGTCAATACGTGATCTCGCCATTGCCCATCAATGAGGAGATAGTCCTTAGCGTAACCCTCTTTCTCGAAACCCAGTCGGGCGAGCAAGTCACCGCTGCGTTTATTGTGCGGCATATAGTTGGCCATGATGCGATGGATATGCTGCGTACGCTGCATATAGCGAATCGCCGCGGTCAGCGCTTCAAACATCAGACCCTGCCCTTGCCACTTTTCACCAATGGAATAGCCGAGATAGCAGGCGTGGAATGAACCACGCACTACGTTGGAGAAGTTCGCTACCCCAATAATCTCTTTCTCATCAGGATCGAGCAGCGCGAAATAGAATGCCGAACCTTGTTTATGAAATTCCGTAATCATCGACAATCGCGCCTGCCAGCCGGAGGGATAACAGTGGCTTTCATCGCGCACCGGCTCCCAGGGTTTCAGGAACCCTTTGTTTTCCGCGTAGTAATCGGCCAGACGCCAGGCGTCACGATCGTGAACCAGCCGCACCACCAGCCGGTCCGTCGTCAAACGCACCTTGGGTACGTTACTGCGATAGCCAAACATTCCTCACTCCTGTTCCCTGCCCCAAACTGATATCTTTCACTATACCTTCCCTGAGTGAAGGTGTGAAAACAGCAACATACCATTTTCTGCACCATCTCCATTTTTCGATGAATAGCCTCAATCGATCTTGCTTTTTGATAAAAAAATATTGTCGCCAGTATGCTGGGAAAATAACCGGCGCACCCGCAGAATATCTAAGCTTATCTTTCTTTTTCCCTGGAGGGGAAATGTCCCGCGTATCGCAGGCAAGGAGCCTGGGTAAATATTTCCTGTTAGTCGATAACATGCTGGTTGTTCTCGGCTTTTTTGTCGTATTCCCCCTGATATCGATCCGTTTTGTCGACCAGATGGGCTGGGCGGCGCTGATGGTCGGTATTGCCCTCGGTCTGCGTCAGCTGGTGCAACAAGGTTTAGGCATCTTCGGTGGGGCGATCGCCGATCGTTTTGGCGCTAAACCGATGATCGTCACCGGGATGTTGATGCGCGCCGGCGGTTTCGCGGCGATGGCCGTCGCCCATGAGCCCTGGGTACTCTGGCTCTCGTGCATTTTGTCCGGTCTCGGCGGCACACTGTTCGACCCGCCGCGAGCGGCGCTGGTGGTCAAGCTGGTGCGCCCGCATCAACGCGGTCGCTTCTTCTCTATTCTGATGATGCAGGATAGCGCCGGCGCGGTAATCGGCGCCCTGCTAGGCAGCTGGCTATTACAGTACGATTTCCGTCTGGTGTGTAGCGCGGGGGCGGCGCTTTTTATTGCCTGCGCCGCGTTTAACGCCTGGTACCTACCGGCCTGGAAACTCTCGACGGTCAAAACGCCGGTCCGCGAAGGGTTGGGGCTGGTGTTACGCGATAAGCGCTTTGTCACTTACGTGCTGACCCTGACCGGTTACTACATGCTGGCCGTACAGGTGATGCTCATGCTGCCGATTATGGTTAACGATATTGCGGGTTCTCCGGCGGCGGTCAAATGGATGTATGCCATTGAGGCGACAATTTCCCTGACCCTGCTGTACCCCATCGCCCGCTGGAGCGAAAAACGTTTTCGTCTTGAGCATCGCCTGATGGCGGGTTTACTGGTGATGACGGCGGCGATGCTGCCGATTGGCTTAACCAGTACGCTACAGCAGCTGTTTACCTTAATCTGTATTTTCTATATCGGCTCGATCATTGCCGAGCCTGCGCGCGAAACGTTGGGCGCTTCGCTAGCCGATGCCCGCGCCCGAGGCAGCTATATGGGTTTTAGCCGCCTTGGCCTGGCCTTCGGCGGCGCACTGGGGTACGCCGGCGGCGGCTGGCTGTTTGATGCCGGTAAAGTGCTCAGTCAGCCTGAACTCCCGTGGTTGATGTTGGGCATTATCGGCTTTGCGACATTCATTGCATTGTGGTGGCAGTTCAGCCAGAAACGGTCGGCTTCCGGTATGCTGGAACCGCGCATCTGACGCGCGGCCAAAGTGGTAATCCTTTTTTTCAGCATTTTCCGCTAGTACAAGCGGGGCTAGCAGACCATGCTGCTTTGTGTCAGGATTAGCCATGGCATGACGTTAAGGAACCCAATGAAAAAGATGTTGATCGCGGCCGCGCTGATTGTCAGCGGCCTTCTGAGCGGATGTAACCAGCTTACGCAATACTCGGTGAGCGAGCAGGAGATTAACCAGGCGCTGCAGAAACGTAATCACTTCGCCAAAGATATCGGCCTGCCTGGCGTAGCGGATGCGCATATTGAACTGCAAAACCTGACCAGCGCCATCGGTCGTGAAGAGCCTAACAAAGTGGCGCTGAGCGGAACCGCTAATCTGGATCTGAATTCGCTGTTTGGCAATCAGAAAGCGACCATCGACCTGAAGCTTAAAGCGCTGCCGGTGTTCAATAAAGATCAAGGCGCGATTTATCTGCGTGAAATGGAAGTCGTCGATGCGAAAGTTAAGCCGGAAAAGCTCACCTCCGTGGTACAGACGCTGATCCCCTATCTGAATCAGTCGCTGCGCAGCTATTTCAACCAGCAACCGGCCTACGTTCTGCGTGAAGATGCCAGCACCGGCGAGGCCTTAGCGAAGAAATACGCGAAAGGCATTGAAGTGAAACCGGGCGAGATAATCATCCCCTTCACTGACTAAACGATAAGGGCGCTGAATATAGCGCCCTTAATTTTTTACGGAAATGAGTGCAAAGGAAAACGTTTACGCTTATCCTTAGTGCCCGGCAAAAAACAGCCCTGATGACTGAACCAATTAGCCGGAGCCTTCCATGACAGCACAACCCCAGGTATTGAAAATCCGCCGCCCTGACGACTGGCATATCCATCTTCGCGATGATGATATGTTAAAAACCGTCGTGCCTTACACCAGTGAGTTTTATGGCCGGGCGATCGTGATGCCGAATCTGGTACCGCCGGTAACGACCGTCGCTGCTGCCATTGCTTATCGCCAGCGCATCATCGATGCGATTCCCGCCGGGCATGATTTCACTCCGCTGATGACCTGCTACCTGACCGACACGCTCGACCCGAACGAACTGGAACGCGGATTCCATGAAGGCGTATTTACCGCAGCCAAACTCTACCCGGCAAACGCCACCACCAACTCCAGTCACGGCGTGACCAGCACCGATGCCATTATGCCGGTGCTGGAACGGATGGAAAAACTGGGCATGCCGCTACTGGTGCACGGCGAAGTTACCCACGCTGATATTGATATCTTCGATCGCGAAGCGCGCTTTATCGAGACGGTGATGGAACCGCTGCGCAAACGGCTGCCGGGGTTAAAAGTGGTCTTCGAACATATCACCACCAAAGATGCCGCTGAATACGTGCGCGACGGCAACGAACTGCTGGCCGCCACCATCACGCCGCAGCATCTGATGTTTAACCGCAATCATATGCTGGTTGGCGGTATTCGTCCGCATCTATACTGCCTGCCGATCCTCAAGCGCAATGTCCACCAGCAGGCGCTGCGTGAACTGGTCGCCAGCGGGTTCAGCCGCGCCTTCCTCGGCACCGACTCCGCCCCGCACGCGCGCCACCGTAAAGAGGCCAGCTGCGGCTGTGCGGGCTGTTTCAATGCCCCAACCGCGCTCGGCAGCTACGCCACCGTCTTTGAAGAGATGAACGCGCTGGCGCATTTTGAGGCTTTCTGCTCGCTGAATGGCCCGCGTTTCTACGGCCTGCCGGTGAATGAAAGCTACGTTGAACTGGTACGCGAAGAAAGCACCGTTGCCGAAAGCATCGCCCTTCCAGGCGATACGTTGGTGCCGTTCCTGGCCGGTGAAACCGTGCGTTGGACGATGAAAAAATAAAGTTTTTTGCCCCCTGTTGTAAATGCGCAAGCGTTACTGTATAAATAAACAGTATATTACCCAGGGGGCCATTATGCGCATCGAAGTGTCAATTGCCAAAACCACAGCCTTACCCAGCGGCGCGCTGGAAGCGCTGAATAACGAACTATCTAAACGTATCGCTCAACACTATCCGGAACGTGAAAACCAGGTCACGGTACGTTATGCCGCCGGCAATAATTTGTCGGTCATCGGTGGTTTGAAAGAAGACAAAGACCGGATTAGCGAAATCCTGCAGGAAACCTGGGAAAGCGCCGACGACTGGTTTATCCACGACTAAGCCTCCGGGTTTGCTTACGCAAAATCAATTTGCTCCCTCATTGTGCTTTTTTTTGCCGGGTCGCCCCGGCTTTTTTATCTCCGCTTATAACTAAGACTTTCCTTAATATCCTGATAAATTCCTTAAAAAATAATGAGACCCAGGACGAAACTCGCGCAAAAAACCGCCAATCAGAGCAAAATTTGTCTCTAATTATTTATTTTCTCGAGTTTGTACTTAACTGCTGATATAATTAACGTGCTTCAGAAAACAAGCATTAAACCTCGAGAATTGTTGTCTTTTAACATATGAATAAGGGGTTATGATGGAAAAGAATAATGAAGTCATCCAGACCCATCCCCTCGTCGGATGGGACATCAGCACCGTTGATAGCTACGATGCGCTGATGTTGCGCCTGCACTACCAAAACCCCACGCAAGAAAGCAATAAAGAAGCAGAAATTGGCCAGACGCTATGGCTAACGACGGATGTCGCACGTCAGTTTATTTCTATTCTGGAAGCAGGAATAGCGAAGATAGAATCTGGCGATTACCAGGAAAATGAGTATCGCAGACATTAGTATCACCGATGATGTCTAAATATTCACTGAACAGGCACCTGCGGGTGCCTGAATTATTTTTCGCGCTTGTACATCCGGCTGATGTTAATTACCCTGCTAATAAAACAATAACCCGGAACTCACCATGCAATACGACCTCATCATTATCGGTAGTGGCTCCGTTGGCGCTGCCGCCGGCTATTACGCCCGTCGCGCCGGTCTGAATGTCCTGATGACCGATGCCCACAAACCGCCGCACCAGGAAGGCAGCCACCATGGCAGTACGCGGCTGATTCGTCACGCCTATGGCGAGGGCGAAAGATACGTGCCGTTGGTGCTACGCGCCCAGCAGCTCTGGGACGAATTTGCGCAAAGTAGCGGCGAGGCCGTATTCGAAAAAACCGGGGTTATTAACCTTGGCCCCGCGAGCTCCGATTTTCTCAATAACGTGGCTCACAGCGCGCGTCAGTTCGAGCTTAACGTGGAAGAGTTGGATGCTGAGGCGGTCATGAAACGTTGGCCGGAGATTCGTATTCCGCAAGATTACCGGGCTATTTTTGAACCGGCTTCCGGCGTGTTACGCAGCGAGCTGGCGGTAGAAACCTGGATTCGCCTGGCGCGCGAAGCGGGCTGCGCCCAACTGTTCAACTGCCCGGTTACCGCAATTCACCATCACACCGACGGCGTGACCATCGATACCGCCGATGGTAGCTACAGCGGCAAAAAACTGCTGATCAGCGCCGGAACCTGGGTAACAAAATTATTGCCGGAACTGCCCATTCAACCGGTACGTAAAGTCTTCGCCTGGTTCCAGGCCGATGGTCGCTATAGCGCGAAAAACAACTTCCCTGCTTTCACCGGCGAACTGCCGAATGGCGATCAGTATTATGGCTTCCCGGCAGAAGACAACGAATTGAAGATCGGCAAGCATAACGGCGGCCAGCTGATTTCCGAACCGGAAGAGCGGAAACCGTTTGGCGCGGTGGCCAGCGATGGCTCGGAGTCGTTCAACTTCCTGCGCAACGTGCTACCCGGGATTGGCGGCTGCCTGCACGGCGCCTCCTGCACTTACGATAATACGGTCGATGAAGACTTCATCATCGATACGCTTCCCGGTCACGACAATACATTACTCATTACCGGGTTAAGCGGTCACGGTTTCAAGTTTGCCCCGGTACTAGGCGAAATTGCGACGCAATTTGCGCAAGGCGAAACGACGGAGTTTGATCTGGCTCCCTTCTCGCTGGCGCGATTTTCACAATAATAGCCGGCCATAAAACCAAACGGCCTCAATCGAGGCCGTTTAAGGCTGCTGACAAAGAAGGAAAAAGCGTGGTTTTTCCTTCTTTGTGGCGATCAGCCGAAAATCAATAAATTGATTTTCCTTGTATTTTGTCAGGTGCAATCCGCAAGCTCGGCGATTGCATATGGTCTATCATTTATCTCAAACGGCCTCAATCGAGGCCGTTTCATATCAGAGAGTGTGTATGCGTCGCCTGTATCACTGGTTAGTCAACAACGTGCGCGAGCACTTTATGATTTATCTCGCGCTGTGGCTGCTGCTAGCGGCAATCGACCTCATCTGGTTATGGTTTTACTGACGGGTCGGGATCCGGGATACCTAATTTGGTATTCAGACGGCCACGGGATTTATTGAAAATCTTATTGCCATTCTCTCGCCCCGCCCGCAGTTTGCGCTGCTCCTCTTCCGGTAGTTTATGCTCTTCCATACAGGCTTCGCTGCAGCAACCGGCAAATTTCTCGGCACAGGCCGGGCACTGAATAAACAGCAAATGGCAGCCGTCATTCAGGCAATTGGTGTGGCTGTCGCACGGTGCGCCGCATTGATGGCAGTGGGCAATCACATCATCAGAAATACGCTCGCCCATTCTTTCGTCAAAGACAAAGTTCTTACCGATAAAGCGTACCGGCAATCCCTGTTCACGGGCGCGGCGCGCATACTCGATAATCCCGCCTTCGATGTGCCACACCTTATTGAAACCGCTATGCTTCATCCAGGCGCTGGCTTTCTCACAGCGAATACCGCCGGTACAGTACATGACAATCTTCTTGTCTTTGTACTCCTGCATCATCTCAACCGCTTTCGGCAATTGATCGCGGAAGGTATCCGCCGGAATTTCCATCGCGTTCTCAAAATGACCGACTTCGTACTCATAATGGTTACGCATATCGATGAATACCGCGTCCGGATCGTCCAGCATCGCGTTCACTTCCGCCGCTTTCAGATACTCGCCCACATCAGAGGGATCAAAGGTTGGGTCATCAATACCGTCGGCCACAATGCGGTCGCGGACCTTGAGGCGCAGGACCCAAAAGGATTTACCGTCATCATCCAGCGCGATGTTCAGACGTAACCCCTTTAGCGCCGGATCGAAGCTATCGAGAAATTCACGCAGCGCTGCGACCTTGCTTTCCGGCACGCTGATCTGCGCATTGATACCTTCATGGGCCAGATAGATGCGGCCAAAGACGTTCAGCTTAGTCAACGCCAGCCACAGAGCGTCGCGGGTCGCTTTCGGGTCAACGATAGTGAAATATTTATAGAACGAGATCGTCGTGCGCGGCTCGGTCTCAGCCAGCATCTGCGCCTTTAACGTCTCATTTGAAATGCGGTTGTGTAACACTGGCATGGTGTACCTGCTCGACATAGGAAATGAGTAAAATAAACGGCGGGCATCATATAGCAAACACCGTTAATTTACATCCCTACATTTTACGCTACATTTCATCCACGCGGTTTTCAGCCGTTAACAATCGGCTTCAGCCGGAGACTGCTTTTGGCGGTAGCGGAAAAAAATGCGATAATAGAACGCGTTGTTTAATCAGACAGGTATGAAATGACCCATTTACCGAAATTTTCCGCCGCGCTGCTCCACCCGCGCTACTGGCTGCTTTGGCTGGGCATAGGCCTGTTGTGGTTAGTTGTCCAACTCCCTTATCCGGTTATCTACCGTCTCGGTAATGCCATTGGTCGTCTGGCGATGCGTTTTATGAAACGCCGCGCAAAAATCGCTTATCGCAATCTGGAGCTCTGCTTTCCTGAGAAGAGCGAGCAAGAGCGTCATCAACTGGTAGTACAAAACTTTGAGTCCGTCGGCATGGGCCTGATGGAAACCGGGATGGCATGGTTCTGGCCAACCCGACGCATTGCGCGCTGGACAGACACCATCGGCTTTGAACATGTCCGCGACGTGCAGGCACAAAACCGCGGTATCCTGCTGATTGGCATTCATTTCCTGACGCTGGAAATGGGTGCGCGCATGTTCGGCATGAACCAACCCGGTATCGGCGTCTATCGCCCGAATGACAACCCGGTTATCGACTGGCTGCAGACCTGGGGCCGCCTGCGTTCCAACAAAGATATGATTGACCGTAAAGATCTCAAAGGCATGATCCGCGCGCTGAAAAAAGGCGAAGTGGTCTGGTATGCCCCGGACCATGACTACGGCCCGACCGCCAGCGTCTTCGCCCCCCTGTTCGCCGTCGAGCAGGCCGCCACAACTTCCGGGACCTGGATGCTGGCGAAAATGTCTAAAGCGTGCATTGTGCCATTCGTCCCACGGCGCAAACCGAATGGCAAAGGCTATGAGCTCATCATGCTGCCGCCGGAATGCGATCCGCCTCTGGAAAACGCAGAAACCACCGCCGCGTGGATGAACAAAATCGTCGAAAAATGCATTTTGATGGCGCCAGAGCAATATATGTGGCTGCATCGCCGCTTTAAAACCCGTCCGGAAGGCGTGCCTTCGCGCTACTGATTGACTCACTATCCGGGCGGTTCTCTGCCCGGATAAATTCTACCGCCAGTCCTCTTAAATACTCCTTTAGCTTTAAAAGCTATGCTCCATTGCGACAACCATTTCTCAGGCGCATAATTAGCAGGCTCATATTTTCCTTTATTTTGACCCGCGCCGCGGGCCAGTGAGACCTTATGTCGTCTGCTGATACACCTATTAACTGGAAACGAAATCTTACCGTCACCTGGCTTGGCTGCTTTTTAACCGGCGCCGCCTTTAGCCTCGTGATGCCTTTTTTGCCGCTCTACGTCGAACAGTTGGGCGTCACCGGCCATAGCGCGCTGAATATGTGGTCAGGGCTGGTCTTTAGCATAACCTTCCTCTTTTCCGCCGTTGCCTCGCCGTTCTGGGGCGGATTAGCCGACCGTAAAGGGCGTAAGATTATGCTGCTGCGTTCGGCGCTGGGGATGGCTATCGTCATGATGCTGATGGGCATGGCGCAGAACATATGGCAATTCCTGATCCTGCGCGCGCTGCTGGGTTTACTGGGCGGATTTATCCCCAATGCCAATGCGCTGATCGCCACCCAGATCCCCCGTCAGAAAAGCGGCTGGGCGCTAGGAACGCTTTCAACCGGCGCGGTAAGCGGCGCCCTGCTCGGCCCACTGGCTGGCGGTTTCCTTGCCGACCACTGGGGGTTGCGCACCGTCTTCTTTATGACCGCCACGGTGCTGTTTATCTGCTTCCTGTTCACCCTGTTTTTAATCCGCGAAAACTTTGTTCCGGTGAACAAAAAAGAGATGCTCAATACCAGGGACGTTTTCGGTTCGCTTAAGAATCCTAAACTGGTGCTGAGCTTGTTCGTCACCTCATTGATTATCCAGGTCGCTACCGGCTCCATTGCGCCGATCCTGACGCTCTACGTGCGCGACCTGGCAGGTAACGTCAGTAATATCGCCTTTATTAGCGGCATGATTGCTTCCGTACCCGGCATTGCCGCCCTATTGAGCGCGCCACGTTTAGGCAAGCTCGGCGATCGCATTGGGCCGGAAAAGATCCTGATAGTTGCTCTGGTTATTTCCGTGCTGCTGTTAATCCCGATGTCCTTCGTACAGACGCCGCTGCAGCTAGGCATTCTGCGCTTTTTGCTCGGCGCCGCCGACGGCGCGCTGTTACCCGCCGTACAAACTCTGCTGGTCTACAACTCCACCAGCCAGATTTCGGGACGTATCTTCAGCTATAACCAGTCGTTTCGCGATATCGGCAACGTCACCGGCCCTTTAATCGGCGCCTCGGTCTCGGCCAACTACGGCTTCCGCGCCGTGTTCCTCGTCACCGCCTGCGTCGTCCTGTTTAACGCCTTTTACTCAACCATCAGTCTGCGCCGCCCACGGCACAACGCTTCAGCGGATGACGGAGGCTCGGGTAAACGTTCGGTAAATTAAGCGCTTCAGCGCTACTCTGCCTTGACGCCAGGCTAACCGCCTTCTATAGATTGAAACGTGTCCTTTTTCATTCTTCTTAGGGGGTTAGCTATGTCAACGGAATCAGTTTTCTACGCCACGCTCGAAGAGGCAATCGACGCCGCCCGGGAAGAGTTTTTGGCCGATAATCCCGACAGCGATGAAGAAAGTGCCGATATCGAACAGTTCAATATGCAGAAATACATTCTCCAGGACGGCGATATCGCCTGGCGGGCCGAATTCTTCGCCAGCGAAGATGAAGAAGGCGAGTGTTTGCCCATGCTCAGTGGTGAGGCGGCACAGAGCGTATTTGACGGCGATTATGACGAAATCGAGCTACGCCAGGAGTGGGTGGAAGAGAATACGCTACACGAATGGGACGAAGGCGAGTTTCAGCTGGAGCCCTCCCTGGATACCGAAGAGGGGCAAACCGCAGCCGATGAGTGGGATGAGCGTTAATTACTCGTAGGGACCATGGCTGGCGTCTAGCGGCAGCAACAGCGTATCGAATACCAGCGAGAATGGCAGATCGAGAATAGTCAGATAGCGCCAGCCTGAATCGCGAACATCCCACTGTACACCGGGGTAATACTGGTTGCCATGGCCCTGCCCCGGCACCGTACGGCTAATAATGCTGCCGCAGCCGCTGAGGACCAGCGTCATGGCGATAAGCAGAAATATTCTCATTCACTTCCTCTCAGGCAAAAAAATACCGGCATAATTGCCGGTATTTTCCTTAACGTACGGCTTACTTCGTTTTCAACGCCAGCGGGTTCAGCGTGAGTTTCTGATACTCACCCACCCAGGAGGAGTATTTCTCCGGGGAGTTCCACACGCGATAGTGCAGGCGCGACATCGTTACCGGATCGCTTAACAGCACCAGCCGACGATCGCGGTTAAGCTTATCAGGCGTTTCATTTAGCGCCTGCTCAACGTGGCGTTCACGGGCAATATCCAGGATATGACCGTGGCGGTGACGCGCCGTTGCCATTGCCGTCGCCAGGGCGTTGAACGATGGGTTAAACACCGCATGCATAAAGCCATCGCCCAGCGAACGCTGACGGTTCAGAGTCAGGTAAGCATCGGTATCTTTCAGTACCTGCGGCGGCGAATACTCTTCCGGGATCAGGAACAATTTCCAACGCTTAGTGCGCAGACCTACCGTCGCGCGGCTGGAAATCGCCGAGACAAACGGAGAGAGGATCAGCGACACGACGATCGGCGCCAGCCAGAACAGGAAACGCAGATCCAGCCACGCCATGCCCACCGCCCATACCAGCCCCAGCAGCAGCTGTGAACCATGACGCATAAAGGCCTCGCCCCACGGCGTTGAGTCATCATCGCGCTGCGGTGAATTCCACACCACCTCCCAACCAAGGAACGCGCTGACCACGAACACGGTATGGAACAGCATGCGTACCGGCGCCAGCAGCACCGAGAACAGCACCTCCAGCAGCAGGGAAAGCGTCACGCGGAAGAAGCCGCCGTATTCTTTCGGCCCCTTGCACCACACCAGAATGATACTCAGCAGTTTTGGCAGGAACAGCAGCACCATGGTCGAGGCAAACAGCGCGATAGCCAGCTCCGGACGCCACTGCGGCCATACCGGGAACAGCTGACGCGGCTGCAGGAAGTACTGCGGCTCGGTCAGGGCGTGCACGACCTGTAGCGCCGTCGACAGCGCGAGGAACATAAACCACAGCGGCGCCGACAGATAGGACATGACGCCGGTCAGGAACACCGCACGGTGTACCGGGTGCATCCCTTTCACCAGGAACAGGCGGAAGTTCATCAGGTTACCCTGACACCAGCGGCGGTCACGCTTCAGTTCATCCAGCAGGTTCGGCGGCAGCTCTTCATAGGAGCCAGGCAGATCGTAGGCGATCCAAACGCCCCACCCCGCACGACGCATCAGCGCGGCTTCCACGAAGTCATGCGAAAGAATCGAGCCGGCAAAGTTACCTTCGCCCGGCAGCGGCGCCAGCGCGCAGTGTTCGATGAAAGGCTTCACGCGGATAATGGCGTTGTGACCCCAGTAGTGCGATTCACCTAACTGCCAGAAGTGCAGCCCGGCGGTAAACAGCGGGCCGTACACGCGGGTGGCGAACTGCTGGCAGCGCGCATAAAGGGTATCCATACCGGAAGCGCGCGGCGAAGACTGGATGATCCCGGCATTCGGATTCGCTTCCATCAGGCGCACCAGCCCGCTCAGGCACTCGCCGGTCATTACTGAGTCAGCGTCGAGCACCACCATGTAGCTATACTGGCTACCCCAGCGACGGCAGAAATCATCGATGTTGCCGCTTTTACGCTTCACACGACGACGACGGCGACGATAGAAGATCTGGCCTTCACCCTGCACTTCGGCAATCAATTCCATCCACGCTTTCTGTTCGGCAACGCAAATATCCGGGTCGTAGCTGTCGCTGAGCACGTAAACGTCAAAATGCGCAGCGTTACCCGTCGCTTTCACCGATTCCCAAGTGGCGCGCAGGCCGGCAAACACGCGGTCAACATCTTCGTTACAGATAGGCATGATAAGCGCGGTCCGGTGTTCCGGGTTCAGCGGCTCGTCGCCAACGGTGGATGCCGAAATACTGTACTTATCACGCCCGATCAGCAATTGCAGGAAGCCCATCAGGGCGGTCCAGAAACCGGCCGAGACCCAGCAGAACAGTACCGCGAAGAGGATCAGGATGCCGCTCTGCAATACGTACGGCAGTAATTGCATGAAGGAGACCCACAGATCCTGGCCAACCATATCGGATGGATTGATCAGCGCCCAGCCCTGATAAGGGAGGATGGTCTTCATATACCAGGTAGCCACTACCGTTTGCGCCAGCGTCAGCAGCAGCAAAATGTAGCGGCGAATGGTGCCGACGGTACGCCATTTCTGTTCGCTTTCACGCTCTTCTTGCGTGAGGCGAGAGAGATAGCGCGGGGTCACGTCACGGCCACGCAGGCGATCCCAGAAGCGGCCTACCGGGTTGGTGCGCCACGGGTCGGGGATCATCGAGGAACGTTTCGCTTTCGGCATCGCATGAAGCTGCGTGCGCCCTTCATCATCTTTCACCAGCTGATCGCCGGCCAGAGAGTCCGGCCAGCTATGCTCCAGCCGCGCTTTAACCGATCCTAACGGGGAATCTTCATCGCGCGGAAAATGATGATGCTCTGCGTCAAGCGCTTCATGTACGGCTTGCAGGCTCGCATCAGGTAATGCGGCCTTTTCAGCATCCGACAGCGGCAATGCGTCGATATAATTCGTTATCTTATTCATTGGCAGGCAGCTGATAGCTCCAGGTTTCGCTCAGCGTCTGATCGCCATTGACCAGCGCCGCACGCATTTCCGTGGTTTTCTTCGGATCTTTCACTTTCACGCGCAGGGTCATACGCCAACCTTTGATAACCGGGTTATAGCGCACGGAGTTTTCCACGATTTCGGCATTATCGCCGATGCTCGCCTGCGCCGTTACCGGAGTATCCGCCGCCATTTTTTTCATGTCAGCGCCGGTGAAATCAACGATGAAAGCGATAGTGCCATCTGGCTGGCGAATGAGATTAGACTGCTTCACATCACCGGTTGAGCGGCGAGTCTGCACCACATAAGCGTTGTCTGGGGCATGCAGTTTGTCTTCATCACGGCTAAAGGTAATGGAGTACTTGAAGTTCATCTCTTTGCCTGGTTCCGGCAGCTGATCCGGGGTCCAGTAGGTGACGATATTATCGTTGGTTTCATCGTTGGTCGGGATTTCAACCAATTCGACTTTACCCTTACCCCAGTCGCCTTTCGGGGTGATCCACGCGCTCGGGCGCTGGTCGTAACGATCGTCGAGATCTTCAAAGCGGGAGAACTGGCGGCCACGCTGCAGCAGGCCAAACCCTTGCGGGTTTTCCATCGCATAACTGCTAACGGCCAGATGTTTCGGGTTATTCAGCGGACGCCAGATCCACTCGCCGTTACCGGCAAGAATCGACAGACCGTTGGAGTCATGTAATTCCGGACGATAGTTGGTGGTCGGCGACGGTTGGTTCGGCCCAAACAGGAACATACTGGTCAACGGCGCCACACCAAGCTTGCCGACTTTGTCGCGCAGATAGACCTTCGACTGCACATCAACCACGGTGTCGCGGCCTGGCATAATCACAAAACGATAGGCGCCGGTCGCACGCGGGGAATCCAGCAGCGCATAGATGGTTAAGCGTTTATCGGTCGCTTTCGGACGCTCAATCCAGAACTCGCGGAAGCGAGGGAACTCTTCGCCGGACGGCAGCGCGGTATCGATAGCCAGGCCGCGGGCGGAAAGCCCATATACCTGACCCTGGCCCAGAACGCGGAAGTAGCTGGCACCGAGCATGCTGACGATTTCGTCATTCTTGTCTTTGCTATTGATCGGATACAGTACTTTGAAACCGGCGAAACCAAGGTCTTTCACCGTGTCTTTATCGTGCTGAACATTGCCAAAATTAAAATAATCCGGGCTATATTTAATTTTACGTACGCTGGTGCTGGTCACTTCATTAATAGTAACCGGCGTGTCGAAATACATACCCTGGTGGTAAAATTCCAGCTTGAACGGGGTCTTCAGGTTATTCCAGTAGGCTTTATCGTGATTGAACTGGATTTGCTGGTAATCCGCGTATTTCATATCGCGGAAGGCGGAGGGTAAGTTACTTTTCGGCGCTTCATAGCCTTTCCCGGCTAACGTTTTCGCCTGTTTTGCTACGTCATCAATGCTGAATGCCCATGCAGATGAAGTACACAGGGACAACATTACGGCTGCGCTTAACCAACGCATTTTCATCATCTGTGGTTTATGTTTCATAGTAAGTAAGCACTTCCCCCTTTGTGTGCTTAAATCGATCCGATCTATTTTAATGGAAACTCAGGCAATCCGACAACATAATCCCTGCATTGTTCAGCTTAGCGGACCAGGGAATAAACAGTTCTCTGTCCCATATTGCACTTTGCGTACTTATCCTGGAGACAGATACCCTGAGTTCATGTAGGGTTGCTGGCAATGTACCCGTTATCGCCCTGAGTGATAAGACGAATTGTCTGAGATTGTTGTGAATTTATGAATAAAACACCAGTAGAACGTGAATATTTCTTCGACAGTATCCGCGCCTGGCTGATGCTGTTGGGGATCCCGTTTCACATCTCACTTATCTACTCCAGCCACAGCTGGCATGTGAATAGCCTGGAGCCCTCCTGGGGGCTAACGCTGTTCAACGATTTTATCCATGCCTTCCGTATGCAGGTCTTCTTTGTTATTTCCGGCTATTTCTCATACATGCTGTTTCTCCGCTATCCGCTGAAGAAATGGTGGAAAGTGCGCGTAGAGCGAGTTGGCATCCCGATGCTCACCGCGATCCCGCTGCTTACGCTGCCGCAGTTTCTGATGCTGCAATACGTCAATGGTAAAGCCCAGGACTGGCATACGCTCTCCGGCTATGACAAATTCAACACCCTGGCCTGGGAGCTTATCTCCCATCTGTGGTTTTTGCTGGTGCTCGTGGTGCTGACCACCGCTGGGGTAGTGCTGTTTAAGTGGCTGGCCAATCGGCGGAAAAAGCAGGACAACAGTTTTGGTGACACCGTCACATTCAGTCAATTATCACTGATTTTTCTGGGACTTGGCGTATTGTACGCGGTGATCCGTCGCACCATTTTTATTATTTATCCGCCGATTCTCAGTAACGGATTGTTTAACTTCATCGTGATGCAGACCCTGTTCTATCTGCCGTTTTTTATTCTCGGCGCGCAGACGTTCATCAATCCGCGGCTGAAAGCGATGTTCACCACCTCATCACCGTGGTGTTTTGTTGGCGCACTGCTGGGCTTTATCGCCTATCGTCTTAACCAGCAGTATGGTTCTGGCGATGGTTGGATGTATGAAACCGAATCAGTGATTACGATGGTACTGGGGCTGTGGATGGTAAACGTGGTGTTCTCACTGGGCCACCGCCTACTCAACTTCCAGTCCGCACGGGTGACTTACTTCGTCAACGCCTCGCTGTTTATCTACCTGGTGCACCATCCGCTGACTCTGCTGTATGGGGCATGGATTACGCCGATAATAAAATCGAACCTGTTAGGTTTTATCACCGGGCTGGTATTTGTGGTGGGGATTGCGCTGATATTGTACGAAATCCATCTACGTATTCCGCTGCTCCGCTTCCTGTTCTCGGGTAAACCGCAGCAAAAGCCGGCTAAAACGCCGGTGTCGGTTAACTAAACGCCTCAACCGGCAGCGCGCCCGCGTGCTGCCGGTGTAACGATTCATTCCGCCCGCAATAATCGCTGATAGATCTCCGCCGTTTCGTTATCAAAGCAGACGAAGCACACCCGTTCCAGCGGATTATATCGGGTGAGGAAAGCATTCACCGTTTTCACCGCAATTTCCGCCGCCGCCTGTTTCGGATAGCCATATACGCCGGTGCTGATAGCCGGAAAAGCAATAGAACGATAATTATTGGCTGCCGCCAGCAACAGACTATTGCGATAGGCATCCGCCAGTAATTCGGCTTCTTGCTCGCCGCCGCCGTGCCAGACGGGGCCGACCGCATGAATCACCGCGCTGGCCGGTAGATTACCGGCGCTGGTGATAACCGCATGCCCCGGAGGACATTCGCCCTGCTGCTGACGAACTATTTTGCACGCCGCCAGTAGTTCCGGGCCGGCTGCGCGATGAATGGCGCCATCAACGCCGCCGCCGCCCAGTAATGATGGGTTTGCCGCATTGACAATAACATCTACCTGCAACGTCGTAATATCGCCGAGAACCACTTCAGGTTGAACCACCATTTCCCCCTCCTGTCGGCAAACGTCTTCATACTCAGAGTGATGTCTACTATGGCATGATAGACCCCAAGGCGAAAGCCTGAGGGTCAGTAATTAGCGATAATTCACTTCGAGGATAGCGCGGGTATGTTGCGGATCAATATACTTTAATTGTGTCGAACCGACGGCGTCATTACTGTAATTCCCCGTCGTCAGCACCTGCGGCGAAATCGCCTGGCTACCCAGCCGCGGGCAGGCCATTTCAATCTTACCATTCATACTATTGGCCTCGCAGGAAGGGTCAACGACCTGCCCGTAAATGGCGACAACGCTGCCGGTCGGCGCGGCATTCACTGAGCCAAATAAGCATGACAACATCAGACATGGCACAGCTAAGGCGTGGATTTTTTTTATCACGGCAGACTCCTCTGTATGAATAGCAAAGAAGCAACAGGCCATCCCTGAGCGCACTGCGCCGCCCGACTACGGCAAGGCAATGATTGCGTTACAAAACACAAATATATTACTTTTTGTTTTCTTTTTGATAACAAAACCGATTCATCTTGATTTTGCTACAAAAAATCTGCGGGGGAATATCAGGTGAGAGACGGGAAAACCCCTGCAGGTCCGGCAGGGGCTGTACTGTTAACGATAATTCACTTCGAGGATAGCGTTAGTGTGCTGAGGATTAATGTAGGTTAATTGCGTAGATTTGATATTGGCATGTTGCAGATCCCCTCGGGCTACCTGCTGAGCAGAAAAAGTGACTGACTTCTGCTTAGCGCAGGCCATCGAGACCTGATCTTCTGAAGAACGAATTTTACAAGGCGGCTCGACAACGCCGCCGTGGAAACGAATCACGCCGCTTGCGGCGTTAGAGGTAGTTGAAAACGT
The DNA here is from genome assembly GCF_050600755.1 of Klebsiella sp. 141162. Classification (NCBI taxonomy): domain Bacteria; kingdom Pseudomonadati; phylum Pseudomonadota; class Gammaproteobacteria; order Enterobacterales; family Enterobacteriaceae; genus Klebsiella; species Klebsiella sp. 141162. The sequence continues at coordinate 299,192 of NZ_JAQIRI010000005.1, forward strand.
CAATAAAGCGGGAAGGAAACAAACTGTAGCAAGTAGTACGCCAGTCATTTTTTTCACGGCAAAACCCCTCTGCGTAACGGTCAAAAAAACCTTACAAATCATCCATGAGCGCAGTTGAATACAAGCAACTACATACAAAATCAGTATATATATGAAGTACCTGTTGATACTTTTTTCTCTCCGTTTTTGCAAACGGTATCAAATTATTATGGTTTGTTTGCTCAAAATGTCTGCATTAAGAGGAAAAAACAATCGAAGAGGGGTTGATGCAAAAAAGCTTTCATGTAGTGCGTGACAGGAGCCTTGCTCCTGTCATCGAGGAAATGTGAAGAAAATCAGACGTTATCGTTAGCCAGAGACTTGCTCTTTGCCGCTCGTGCCGCCAGCCACAGTCCGCTGTTTTTCATGGCATAGCCGAAGACCAATCCCAGCGCCAGAGACGGCACGACAATGCGCCAGTCGCCGCTCGCGGCAAACGTCGCGCATGCGCCGATAAAGGTTCCGGGAACAAAAGAAAGTAGCAGCTGGCGCGCCTGAATACACATCAGGAAGGCGACTATTCCGGTCATCACGTAGCTGAGGATTTCTAACTGCGGCGCCAGCGCGCTACCGTAAATAATCACCAGCGCCCATATCACGCCGCTCATGACCGTGCAGGCAGAAATCAACAGCCCTTTCAGGCCGCCTTGTGGGCACGCGAAATAGGCCGTACAGCCGAGGAATCCGGCCCAGCTCAGCAGGCCAAGTGAGACCGCCACCCATCCCCAGATACCGGAGAGAATGCCCGTCGTGAGTGCGATTGCGAAGAGTATGTTCATGCCGCGTATCATAGCAGATACGCGGCAACCAAATGCGATCCAGAACACACAATATGAAAGCGTGAGTTTGCTGTTTCACAATAAAAGTGACTTTAGTCACATTTATTCGTCGTTTTCTTCCTGCAGTTCATCCCACATGGCGGAAATCGCTTCACGCGTTAATAGCGCCATGGTGCGCCAGAATGCGGTTTGCGCATGCGCCTCCACTTTTCCAAGGAAGGTACCGCACCACGGTAATAGATAATCGGCAAATAACGTTTCCAGCGTTTCGCTTTCATCTTCCGTGGCGTGATCTTCAAGCCATGATGCGGCCAGCAGTAAGGATCCAATATGATCGGTTGGGCCTTCGCCAGTAGGAATGCCGTGTTGCGTCAGAAAACCACGAACTTCCGCTTCAGTTGCCCCTTCAACCCACGCGCTGCGATAAGGCGAGACCGCACATTCTTCCCCAACGAACAGGGCGTTATAATCAGCGGTTAACGGCTGGGTATCACAACTCTTCTGCAGACGCTCCAGTAATTCATCCTGTTCCAGCGGCCAACTGGCGGCCAGCTTGCCATCGCGAATCAGCGTGAACAGCGGCACCAACAGCGGGTCCTGCGGTTGACGATAATACAGCGAGCCCAGCACGCGACAGAGGATTGAAAATTCATTCATACAATATGTTCCAGTGGTTCAAATTAAAGGTCTGCAAATTCCGCAATCGCCGTCATCCCACGCGATTCGAGGAAATTCAGTAGTCGACGCGGGCTGACGTTAAGGATCCGCTCTTCCGGGAAATTCACCGCGTCGAGAATTTTGCGGCATTCGGTAAATTCGCCAAGGGTAAAGGCGGTATGCGAGTCCGAACCCAGCGCCACCCAACCACCCGCATCACGCACGGCGGCGGCGATCGCCCGGCAATTATCCTCACTACCAATACGCGACGAAAGGAAAGAGGAATTATTAATTTCCAGCGCCACATGATGCTTTGCCGCCGCTTCGGCCACCGCCGGAATATCGATTGGGAACTTCGGATTACCAGGATGGCTAATCATGTGGACTGCGCCACTGGCAATCGCGGCAATCATCGCTTCAGTGTGGGTGGCTTTATCCTGAGGCGGGAATACCGGCTCATGAAAACCGGCAATGATCAGATCCAGCGAGGTCAGCATTGGTCCGGTACAGTCAATTTCACCCTGGGTATTTTTGATATTCGCTTCAATGCCGCGCAGGATGCCGACGCCATCAACCAGACGCGGCCAGATACGCATATTGACGAAATGCCAGTAGTGCGGGGCATCGGCCATATCCGGGCCGTGATCGGTGATGGCAAAAAGTTTGATGCCTTTACGTTTGGCCTCGGCAATATAGTCATGCAAGGTACTGTAGGCGTGGGTGCTGGCGACGGTATGCATGTGCAGGTCAACAGGATACATCACAATCTCCTCCTCTGTTTGTGGCAAGAATAGCAGGAATCAGGAGTCATGATCAGTAAAAACCCCGCCGTAGCGGGGTTATCGATTAGTAGCCGCGCTGGCGGTCGACCTGCCCGCTGACCGTTTCACCACGCTCCAGGCGGCTAATGGTGCTGGCAATATAGGCAATTGCTTCCTGCGGACGGGTAACGGCGGCAATATGCGGCGTCATGGCCACGCGCGGATGCGCCCACAGCGGGCTCTCTTTCGGCAGCGGTTCGCGGCTAAAGACATCCAGCATCGCCCCTTTCAGTTTGCCGCTATCAAGCGCCGCCAGTAAATCCGGCTCGACGATATGCACGCCGCGGGCAAGGTTCAGAACATAGCTGTTATCCGGCAACTGGGACAGTAGCGTTTTATTGATGATACCGACGGTTTCAGCGGTATTTGGCAACAGGTTGATCAGCACGCGGGTTTCTCGGAGAAACGCGCCCAACTCTTCCTGACCGGCAAAACTCTCGACCTGCGGCCAGGATTTATGGCTACGGCTCCAGCAGCGCAGCGGGAATCCCCAGCGCAACAGGCTTTCCGCAACTTTGCCGCCCAACACCCCTGCCCCCATGATGCCAATAGTGAAATCCTCGCGGCGGTATTCCGGCAAGGGTTGCCAGCGGGATTCCTGCTTCAGCGCATGATAATCATCAAAGCGACGGAACCAGTGCAGTACCTGGCTTACCGCATATTCCTGCATCTGCAGTCCCATGCCGGTATCTTCGAGGCGGAACAGCGGGACAGAAAGCGGCAGCATTTCCGGATGCTCCCGCAGCTTGCTAAGAATGGAATCCACGCCAGCGCCGAGAGCAAAAACCGCTTTCAGCTCGCGTCCCTGAAGCATTTCTACCGGTGGATGCCAGACCAGCGCATAGTCGGCTGGTTGATTGTCGCCAGGTTTCCACTCACGAACGCGCGCTCCCGGCAGATGTTTTTCCAACTCTGCTATCCAGTACGGGGTATCGAACGTCGGGTGGTAAAAAATAATCTCCATAATGACTCCTGATTACTGACGCGTGAGTAGGTTGAGGTTTGCGTCGTGTTTTACTCTTTGTTTTGTATTGGTTTGCCAGCATAACAAATTTCGTATCGCTATCGAGGAATAAAGAGAATGGTGACAAAAAAAACGATTCCCGCGCGTTTAAGAAGCAAGTTGTTTGAAGTTTGGCTAAACGCATCTTTTTTTAAAAAAGTTGATTGACGGGAGATACGTATTTCCCTACATTAGCGCCCGTTCCCAGCAACAACGGGAAAGACAATATGGTGAGGTGTCCGAGTGGCTGAAGGAGCACGCCTGGAAAGTGTGTATACGGCAACGTATCGGGGGTTCGAATCCCCCCCTCACCGCCATATTCGAGATGAGAGCTCGTACGAAAGTACGGGCTCTTTTTTCGCATGTGGCACCGCCGCCCTTCCCGGGGTCGGCATAAATGCCTCGCCCGGGCTACCCATCCCACAGGCCGCACCACCAGCCAGTAGCCCGGCCAAGCGCAGCGCCGCCGGGAATCCCACAGGCCGCACCACCAGTAGCCCGTCCAGGCGCAGCGCCGCCGGGAAACCCCACAGGCCGCACCACCAGTAGCCCGGCCAAGCGCAGCGCCGCCGGGAATCCCACAGGCCGCACCACCAGCCAGTAGCCCGGCCAGGCGCAGCGCCGCCGGGAATTCCCACAGGCCCCACCACCACCAGTAGCCCGGCCAAGCGCAGCGCCGCCGGGAATCCCACAGCCGCACCACCAGTAGCCCGTCCAGGCGCAGCGTCGCCGGGAACCCCGCAGGCCGCACCACCAGTAGCCCGTCCAGGCGCAGCGCCGCCGGGGAAAAGAGCCTAAGCTAATCCTCTTCCATGCGCTGATACTCCTCGCTGAGATAATCCACCAACGCTCTGACGGAAGGTAATAAACCGCGCCGCGAGGCAAACACCGCGTGAATGACTTCCCGTCGCGGTTGCCACTCATCAAGCACGATTTCAAGCTCCCCTGATGCCAGCTGATCGCGCACCATTAATAAAGGAAGCTGTACCACGCCAACGCCCGCCATAGCCGCCTCGCGCAGCGCCAGCATATCGCTGGTCACCATTCGAGGGGTGAAATAAACCTCGGCTCGCGCCCCCTCCGGGCCGGTCAATTGCCATTTATGCTGATGTTTTCCGGCGCCAATACTTAGCCCCGGCCAGGTACTCAATTCCGCCGGCGCCTGTGGGCGCCCAAGACGAGCGATCAGCGCCGGACTCGCCACCAGGCGATGGCCGCGATCGGCCAACACCCGCATGACAAGGTCGCTATCTTCAAATGGCCTTGGCCGCACGCGGATGGCCACATCAACCCCCTCGCCCACCACGTCCACCCGCCGGTTAGTGGCTTCCAGATGTAGCGTCACCCCTGGGTATCGCACCATAAAGCGCGCCAGCATCGGGCCAACATGGGCATGCAACAGGGTTACCGGACAGGTGAGCTTAACGCTGCCGCGCGGTTCAGACTGCAGCGTTTCTACCGCCTGATGCGCCGCTTCGGCTTCTATCAACATCGCCTTGCAGTGTTGATAGAAGGTTTGGCCGACTTCCGTTACGGCGAACTGTCGGGTGGTTCGTTGAATCAGGCGCACGCCCAGGCGTTCTTCCAGTTGCGCAATGCGGCGGCTGAGTTTGGATTTAGGCTGGTCGAGCGCCCGACCGGCAGCGGCAAAACCGCCATGGTCTACCACCTGAACAAACCAGGCCAGATCGTTGAGGTCATGCATCCTTCTCTCCATCGTTCCATTTTTAGAACAGTATAGGTCATTTTCGCTATCTACCGGAATATTAGCTCCAGATATAAGCTTATTCACATCAGATACAGACATGCAGGAGATAACCATGAAACAGATTACTGGCGTTTACACCGCCCCTTCGCAGCACTGGGTGGGCGACGGTTTCCCGGTTCGCTCAATGTTTTCTTACCAGACCCACGGCGAACAACTGAGCCCGTTCTTACTGCTCGACTACGCCGGCCCGCACACTTTTCCGGCGGGAAACGGTAAACGCGGCGTCGGCGAGCATCCGCATCGCGGATTCGAAACCGTCACCATTGTCTACTCCGGCGAAGTAGAGCATCGCGACTCAACCGGCAGAGGCGGCGTTATCGGCCCAGGCGACGTGCAGTGGATGACGGCTGGCGCCGGGATACTGCATGAAGAGTTCCACTCCGAAGCGTTCACCCGCTCCGGCGGTGAACTGAAAATGATGCAGCTGTGGGTCAATCTGCCGGCGAAAGACAAAATGACGACTCCGGGCTATCAGAGCATTACCGCAGACGTCATTCCGCAAGCGACGCTGGAAGACGATGCCGGGACCGTCAGAGTGATTGCCGGACGTTACGGCGATGTCGCCGGCCCAGCGCACACATTCTCACCGTTGAACGTGTGGGATATGCAGCTCAAGCAAAGTCACGATGTGACGTTGCATCAGCCGGAAGGCTGGAGCACCGCGTTGGTCGTACTAGAAGGCGAAGTCACCGTTAACGGTACGGAAAACGCCCGGGAAGGACAGTTGGTAGTGCTGAGCCAGAAAGGCGAAGCCTTCCATCTGGAAGCGGGCTCCGACGCGAAGGTTCTGCTGATGGCCGGCGAGCCGCTGCAGGAGCCGATCGTGGGCTACGGCCCGTTTGTGATGAATACCAAAACGCAAATTGCCGAGGCAATTCGCGATTTTAACAGCGGCCGTTTTGGCCAAATCTAACGAAATTGAGGTGAAGAATATGTCTACTCCAGCTAACTTTAACGGTTCTCGTCCGGTGATTGATGTTAACGATACCGCGATGCTGTTGATTGACCACCAAAGCGGCCTGTTCCAGACCGTTGGCGATATGCCGATGCCGGAACTGCGCGCTCGCGCCGCCGCGCTGGCGAAAATGGCATCCCTTGCCGGGATCCCGGTGATCACCACCGCTTCCGTACCGCAAGGCCCGAACGGCCCGTTGATTCCGGAAATTCATGAGAACGCGCCGCATGCGAAATATATTGCGCGTAAAGGCGAAATCAATGCCTGGGACAACCCGGAGTTTGTCGCAGCGGTGAAAGCCACCGGACGTAAAACCTTAATCATCGCCGGTACCATTACCAGCGTCTGCATGGCTTTCCCGGCAATTGCCGCCGTCGCCGACGGTTATAAAGTGTTTGCCGTTATCGACGCCTCCGGTACCTACAGCAAAATGGCGCAGGAGATCACCCTGGCGCGAGTAGTCCAGGCCGGCGTAGTGCCAATGGATACCGCCGCGGTAGCCTCTGAACTGCAGCGCACCTGGAACCGTCCGGATGCCGCCGAGTGGGCTGAGGTGTATACCAAAGTCTTCCCGGCGTACCAGTTGCTGATTGAAAGCTACAGCAAGGCGCAGGATGTCGTGAAGAACAACGAAAAGCTGGATTCCCAGCGTTAAAATAGCTGCCCCGTCGATGAATCGACGGGGCAGTGTTCATTGCTTAACCGAACGGTAAAGAAAGAAAAAAATATGCTTGACCGTTTTAGCGCAACTCCCTATAGTAGCGCCCCGTTGCCCACCCAAGGTGAGCAGCAAGACAATATGGTGAGGTGTCCGAGTGGCTGAAGGAGCACGCCTGGAAAGTGTGTATACGGCAACGTATCGGGGGTTCGAATCCCCCCCTCACCG
>NZ_JAQIRI010000006.1:0-289267 GCF_050600755.1 Klebsiella sp. 141162
CCTGCTCCTGCTCCTGCTCCTGCTCCTGCTCCTGCTCCTGCTCCTGCTCCTGCTCCTGCTCCTGCTCCTGCTCCTGCTCCTGCTCCTGCTCCTGCAACATTTTTAAAAACCACTGAGAGAAAGGAAAGTATCAGTGAAAAACTTGCTGAACTCGAACTGCAACTCAGAGAAGGCAAACGAAACGAGATTGTAGAAAAGATTCTTCAAAAGAATGTAGTACAACAGCAAAAGCATCACAGACTCAGTAGATGGGTTCCTTTACTACAACGGCTCATAGAGCTTCTCAGAAGCTATGGGAAGAGCATTCTTCATAAGACACCTACAAACTTCTCAGAAGTCTATTCAGCACATCATCTTAAACCGGTAAGAAAAACTCATTTAAAGACAGTCAATTACAAATGCCTTCTGTAACCGCACTTTTCCCACTAGTAAACAATTTGTGTTTAGTCAATAAAATATTGATCGTTATTACAGATCGATAATCGATATATGATAGATAATACCTATCAAGATACAATCATCGATCGGTACAAGCAATTTTACTAAAGCGAGTCGGTCATCGAGAATCTCTGTAAACGCACCATTTAATCTGCAACCTTGGGGTTGATATGAAAAACGAAACAATTAAGTGCCCGTTCTGCTTTCAGGAAAGTCCGTTTGGTGTCCGTGTTTGTACCGGCTGTCACTCAAAAATAAGTTATGGCGAAGTTTCACCCTGGTTATCGTTGTTCATAGGATTTATTTTATTAGCAATTGCCTACATCATACTTTATATAAGTCAAAGTTTTTTAGTAGCTTTCATTATTTTGTTGGTTTTAATGATTTCTACACGATTGTATATTCGTAAAAAATTTGCACATAGAGCCATTTTCACGCACCAACATTAATAAAGGGATTTAAAATGAAAACATATGCTATCATAACAATCATTCTTTCAACTTTTTTATTAACAGCTTGTGATTCTGAACCTTCCGATAAAGACATCTATAATGTATTCAAAAGTGTTGTAGATAGATCAAATGCAAGTATGAAAGCTTTTGATTCAAGAGTTTCAGAAAAGGATCTTTTAAGAATAGATTATGTGAAGAAAGTTAGCTGTTCAGAAGAAGCAAATAATGTATATAACTGCATTGTAGATGCATCTATTAGCAACAATAAACAAACGAAGCCAATTAAATTAGTTAAAGCTGATGGTGTATGGAAAGAAGTTCAGTAACAGCCGCAACCAAACACTCTCTGTTAGCCCCTACTTAGGGGCTATTTTACTACAGCCTAACGGTTCTTACGCGAACCTCATGAGTCAACTCTTGCTCGATTATTTTCATTTCATATTGTGCTCTGACCGTAGCATAGATTTCTTCTGCTCGTTCTTGATTATTATCAATATAGTTAACGAGAGAGTTTAACTCACGAAGAACAGCTTCTTTATTATTTAATTGCCTTAATAAACCACTCGTCAGAGATTTATACACAGAACTAAACATTGTCATAATGTTGTCTATGTTGCGATTAGAACGAGTATAAAGTTGTTTGGGATAGAAATACTTTAAGTGATAGCCAACGAACACTAAGTATAACTGGTGAGAAAAACTTTTATCGTTCGGCTGGTATCGTTTAGAGATATACTTATCAACGATAATAATAAGCTGTTCTTCCAGTGTTTCCACTGGAAAGTTGTTTTGTTTGTCCATAAATTGCATCCTTGCAAAATGTTTAAATGTCTTCCTGACAATACATATATAATTACCACATATTTAAAAAACATCAATAGACAAAACCTATTAATGTCAAAATTATTTTTTGTTTTCGGGAAAAATTTGATCTTCTCTAATACATTTACCATATGCAATCATTTGAAGATCTCTAACCATAAGTAGAAGCCTGTTATTTTCACTAACTAACCTCGAATTTTCTTTTTCTAATTTATTTATTTTATTCGAAGCATAGGCAAGACTTTGAGGACTTTTAATATGCTTAACAGTTTCACCTTTAATTCTCTTTTTCTGCTGATATGCATAAGCTATTACTGTATGTCTTGAAAGAGCCTGTCTCGTTGGTTTTTTACCGAAATGTTCCTCTACGGAATCACAAAGACTAACCCAGGTTAAATCGCCTTCCCAGCCATTTATTTTATCGAGAATGAATTCAATATCTTCCTTGTTAAACTTTTTACTCATTATGTTCTCCTCTAAGATAATAACTAACAATATGATTTATAATTCTACCAACTTCTTGAATTTCTCTTTCAACATAGTTTGCTTTCTGTGAATTATATTGGCTTCTGTATAAATTGTTTTTTTCTTCAAGTGTTTTTAAATGGTCTTTAAGTTTGCAAATGATTTCTTCCTTACTTCCTCCACCTAACTCCGAAATCATTTCATCAGCAAACAACACTCTTCGCTCGTTTTGTCTCAACTCCTCCCAAGTTCGATTGTCATACACATTATTTTGTTCAACATTTTTCCTCCCTGACCAAAAAGCTATTTCTATATCAGAAAGCATAGCTCTTTGAGCAAGAGTATTTAAAAGGTGTCTTGGCTGATGACTACTAAAAACCTCTTTCATACCATTAGGATGTAATGCCTTGTGCCGTTGAAAAAAATTTAAAGTAGTCTCCTTTCCTGACCTTTTTTTAAAGTCAGAATAAAATATCTTATCACTTGTTGGCAAGATACAGAATAAATCGACTCCTTTCTTCAAATGTAATTGGTCTTTATTTAGGAGTAATAATCTATTACTAAGTTTTATCGCTTTTGAAAATGTATCCCAGGGTTTAGTTTTATCATTATAATTAAAAACTTCATTCCAAAATTCCTTTGCACTAAGGACCCCACTCTCAACCCGCATTAAAATATTTTTGGTTTTAGCATTGAAGCACTTCTTACTATCTATATTTAAAAGTTCATACAACTTTTCATGAAAATATCTTCCATTCTCTTCAGTATCTAAACTATTATAGAACTCCAACTCCCCTTTTTCTCGTATGCTTGCTATACACCTTGCCATCCTGGATAATACCTTTAATCTTTGAATGGATAACTTTGCTATTGAGTGCATATTCCTTGGAACCCACTTTATACTTTCTCCATAGCCTTTTGCACTATGATAACGAATGCCATAGGTTCCTTTCCCCTCTTTATCTTTCCCTTCTACTTCACAATCAACCTCAAGGCTCAATACCTCAGATATTCGTGTTGGAGCACAAAGAAGCAGTGCAATGATAGATGTAGTAAATATATCTCTTTGACTTTTATCATTAGAACTAAAAACCCTACCAACAAGATCTATCACTTTATCTTCTGGTAATTTATTTTTAACTCTATTTTGTTCTGGAATATCCCTGATAGCTTTATTTCTATTTTTTCTCACTCTGGAGTTAAACTTACTAAGCTTTGGATTCACTATATTATTGATAGCCAATACATCTAAAATATTCTTTAATGCTTTCTCAATAGCCCCTGCCCGATCATTTGAGAATTTCTTTTCACCTTGAAGTATTATATCGTTAATAATGTCTGGGTTAATATTGACAATGTGTGGCTCAATTTTCATATTAATAAATGAATATTCCATTATCTTTATTGTCGCCAAATAAAGCAAAGATTTGCCCACATTAGGGAAGCATTCTCTGTATATAATAACTTTGGATAATTGTTGAAAATGTTCTCCCATTTCGTTGTATCTTTTTATGTGATTGTTATTTTTAAATGAAACCCCTTTACCCCATGACAAATCATCCCAATTTATAATATTTTCTTTTTTTGCCTGTGTCTTTACTTCATTAGCTAAGACTTCATAATTCTTATAATAACTCATTATTCATGCCCTCCCAGTTGAGCAATTCAACTATTTTATTTATTTTGCATTCTAAGATTGAGGAAAAGTCCGTTAGAATTTCAAACTCTGCTTGCTTCGTATAACCTGCTATTAATTCTTTAGTAAGCTCTTTTATGATTATCAAATCGTCAACCAATCCAAGTGTAATGTCGTCACTTTTTTTTGAAAATGAAGCGATATAAGGACTTACTGAATCATTTATCGCCTGATTAATTCTGAATGAAAACTCTTCATTGTTTTTTGCATACGATAATACTGATTTCAAATTGCTATGATCTAAAGCTTTTGCTATCGTTCCTAATCCATAACCTTTAAGTGCAAGCCTTGTGGCTAATGTAACCCTAAGTTGACGAGAGTTAATTTTTTTATTTTTATCTTTACTTACTCTCTTGCAAACGGCCTGAACCCTACGGGTTATTCTCTTAGAACTCATATGCAAATTGAAGAAATTATTTTCATATAATTCATCAAGCTTGTAAGTCGAATTAAAAAAATAAGGATCAATAAATAGGGGTAAATTGTTTAATTCCTCTTCAGTTAAGATATCTCCTACCTCACTCTGCACAAAAACTTTAGCTACTGATTTTAGTTCTGATAGTGAATTGAACAAATTATCCCCTATGCACAATTCGGAAAATTCTGTTCTGAAACTATCTCCTTGCTTTAATCTGGGTATGTTTAAATAATTACCATTTTTTTTGGCATAGAGATCCTTCCTTTTTAATTGGGCTATCTGCATCGGTCTTCTACCTGAATATATCATTAGCATGACTAAAAGGTAGTCATTCATAGTCATACTTCCCTCCTTGTATTCCTTTGTCATACACCCGATAAGATTCTTCAATTCATACTCTGATAATGGTCTTAACGACTCTTTACGCTCAATATAGGCAGTTGTCTTATTGGGCTTAGTTACTTTCCATTTGGAAATCAAATCCAGCATTTCTTGATCTAAGAATTCACCATTTAGTTCATAATGTTTTATTAAAAAGTACTTTAAACTTTCAACATGTGTATAACTTATTTTGTAATACGCATTGTAAAATCTATTTAGTAACCCATAATCAAATTTGTCCAACTTCCCTTGATTAAAAACAACAAGTTTCTTTATAGAAAAGAAAAACTTTCTTGCATAAGCTGAACTAAAATTAACAGCAGTATATGCAAGTGTATCTTTTATAGATGCTAATAAGTTAGCATTAATATTGCTTTCAAAATATGAGAAATTTAATTTAACATCTTTGCTCAGAAACCAAACACTGTCATTTAAACTAAAATTATTTCTGCTGTCTTTTGCCTTTAATACCAAGTAATTTTCTAACATTAATGCTTTCATCTATTTCTCCTTCAATTTTATTTATGATTTTATTATTTACCAAGTCTGCCTCTTCAAAAGCTTTTAAAGTTTCTTCGCTAATATAACGATTATTGTAAATCAAAGCCGTTTTGGAGTTCATTTTCCACCCCATTCTTACGCATCTGATTCTATCTAATTGGGTCAATCTGTATTGATCAGTGACCCCTATGTATTTCAAACTGTAAATATAATTCCATGTATGCCGTAGACAATGCCCTGTGAAATTTTGAAAAGATATTCCATTGAATTCAATTCTACTTATTTGCTTAATTACCTTATGATATGCACTTATTGATAGAGGAAACCCTTCCGTAGGACCAGATTTTTGAGTAATAAATAAGTAATTATGATTTAAGCTTTTCGAATAGAAAGACCTATCATTGTCTATATATGAAGAGATTTGCATAGACAATTTTTTGCTAATATTTAATTCTCGTTCAAATGTTTTAACAAGTGGTTGAAAAACCCTTGGATCTGCTGGGTCATTCACTCTTTTACAAACTTTAAGATATCTTTTCTCCTTGTTAAAATCAGAAATTTTCAAGTTCAATAGCTCCCCCCCTCGCATTCCAGTTTCCTGAAGAATGAGGATTATGAGTTGATTTCTTTTACGGCAACTGATATCAACAAATGGATTGTATTGGCTTTCAGGTTCTATACATTGCAATAGAATGTCTAAGCTCTCTTTTTCTAATGATTTAAAATCATTATTCAAATAGAGTTGAGAGTTTAATTTAGGTTTATGTTTACGAAAAAGTAAATTAACACTTTTTAATATAATGTTTGTCTCATATATTGTAGTGCTAAAATATGATTCATAAATCCAACAAATGTAGGAACTAATTACTGTCAATCTATAATGAAGATTTTCTTGATTGATCTTTTTATACTCTTTTATATCTATAACTTTTTGTTTTTTATTTTTAACTCTAAGTTGTTCTGACAAAGAATAGATTTCAGTAAAGCTAAGGAAGGTCTTAGATCTAATTCTTTCGATAAGATTTATATTTGATTCTATTAGATAATTTTCAAAAGCAATCAAAGTGTAAGCATTTCTCAATACTGTATTAAATGACTTATTCTTTTGCTTATATAGCAAACTAAGATAAATATTTTGATAATATAATGGCAAACCGTTTTTTGAATCCAAAATCATACAAAATCTGTTTCCATCACTCGCCATTATTTTCTTTACTGAATATCTCCTATTCATTATCACCCCATAAATTATTTTTTTATTTATAGGTAACATAATTTTTTAGCAAGTTACAAATTTATTTTCCATTATTTTTCAATTACCTTATGGTTCGCGGCCCAAATAAGTAATCGGCCATATATTCACCTTAAGGTGAATATATAACCCCCTATATTTACCTTAGTTAGTAACTTATTGATATAAAATGAATAATAGAAAAGTGTAATTTGTTTTGTAAAGTACAAATCAGGAATTAGTAAATATTGAAATGTACGGTGTACGAAAATTTAAACAACTATGTTAATGGACACTATATGATGATAAAATCACTGATCTAACGAGCTATATTATATGGGCAATGTTTCATGGGACGAAAAACTTCTGCATTTTTAAAGTTAATAGGAGTTATAGGTTCTTTATGCGGGATTATTGCGACAGCATTCGCAATCTATGCGCACTACAACCCGACCTCCCCTTCTACTCAGAGATATGACAGCATTGTAGGAAGCTGGCTATCTGATTACTCTTACACTGTAAAAGGTAATACCGTTAGGGTTAATGGAAAAACGACCTTCTTCTCTAATGGAAAATACAACTTTCATGGCAGTATCTCTATTGACTCTTATGCTCCAGGTGATCATATATTCATAGACTATCTTTCTGACGGTGCTGGTGATTGGCAACTATATGATAATGAGTTAATTACATCATTAAATAGCTTAAAAACAAAACCCATGAAGCTGGTTTTAAATAACAAAGATCTAGATCCACTGAAAATAGAGGTGGTAAACAATAAAAAGTTACCAACTATTGAGGAGAGTATGGCAGATGGGAAAAACCAAGCCTATAAAATAATTCAAACCACAAAGAGTCAGTTAACACTGGAAGTTATTAACGAAATAGGAAACAATTTTAAGTTTAACATGCACAAAGCAAACTAAGTCTGATGGCGATATAAAATCGCCATCCCATGATTAATCTTTATAAATCTCAGCTTCAAGACCACAATAGGTTAGCATATCCGTTATCAATGGGATCTCAGAAAAATTTTGTGAACATACTTCATCCCACCAGTTAGCTCTTTTTGCACAGCGAGTTAATATGACCTCTTCAATCGCTCGTGAAAATGCCACAAAGACTGTTTTTTGATTTTCTATCTGCTCTTCTTCATCGCCAAAATACGCACCAGGTTCAAGACCTACGACGATGACTTTTTTAAACTCCAAACCTTTACTTTTATGAATCGTCATAAGTGGTATCGTTTTATTTCCGAGTAACATATCAATAGCTGCTAATTTATTATCTTTGATACCTAAAGTTTCCAGATGTTGTGAAAGAGAATTAATAGTATAGTCCAAGCCATTTCCATTTATATATTGTGGGAAGTAAGACTTGATCTCATCGATACCAAATATACTTATTAATCCATATATATAATCAACAACATTTCCATTGATGTCCTTGTTCGATTTTATAAAACGACTAAGCTCTTTTTCCAAACGAGTAATATCTCTGCTTTTATTTACCCCTCTTATGTTGCATAAAAGTTCCATTGTAGAATTCCAGCCTTCAATAGACTTTTTATCGCAGGTAAACATTAGCATTTTTAAGATTAACTGAACTATTGCTTCATTGAGTAATTCCTGATAGGTATTCTCGATGCGGCACTTTATATCCAAGTCTTGTAGAGATGAGATGATTTTATCCGTGTAATGCTTAGACGGATTTCTGAATAAGATACATATTTCTCTTTCATCAACCCCTTTTTCAATCCATTTTTGGATACATAATGCTATGTATGCCCCTTCTATATTGCTTTCATCAAATTGTATTAACTTTGCTGAACCTTCATTCTCGATTAACTCCATCTCAGGTTTGTTATCAGCATGATTCATGAATGCCTCCATCATGCGTTGATAACTTATAAGATTTTTCAGCGATCTTCTATTACTTAATAATTCATTATGATGTTCAATCGCAAAGTCATTTTTAAAAATCTCAAATGCACTATGCAATGCTCCCGCCCATCCCATTATTCTTTGTTTAGTATCACCTACAGCTGTTATTTTTATTTTTTTATCTAAAAAAATACTTTTGAAAATTTCGTATTGTTGATAAGTAGTATCTTGAAACTCATCAATGAAAGCATATTCGTAAGTCGAATTAATAGCATTTGAAAGGAACTTATTGTTTCTTATGATATAATTCGCAAGGAAGTTTATCATTTTAAACGAAACTTTGGATTTTCCCTCCAATAAACGGAACCAAACAAATCGTTTAATACGAGCATCTACCGAATGCTCTTCACCCTTTTTATAAGGCCTAACAATATAATTATTTTCGAAATTGTTATGTTTTAATTTCTTAAGTTCCTCCGCAGTTAGTCCCTCAAAACCAACGGCATCTCGTTTAACCTCTTCTACGAATTTTTTATTTTCAGGAAAATATATTTCATAATCATCTGAAGGCCGATACGCCACTGGAAGTGTACTCTTAAATCTATCTACAATGCTTTTACAAAATGCATCGAATGTCGTTGACTCAAACTTTTGTCTATATTTCAAGTCAAGTCGTGAGTTAACTCGATCTTGAAGATTTTGCGCAGCATCTTTTTTAAAGGACAATGCAATTATTCTTTTATCCCTGCACTTTCCTGTCTCAATTAAGAAACATGCTTTCTGAGCTAATAACTCGGTTTTACCTGCACCGGGACCAGCAAGAACAAGATTATGTTCTGTGCTATTCCGTATTACTTTCATAGCCTCGTCTTCTACTTCTTGGATGTCTTTTAGAACCCAATCATCATCTTTTATTATTGGCATCACAGAAGACCTCTTACTGTTTCGATAAGTTCATTGAGAACTTCAGGACTGTTATCTCTTAACTTATCGTCTTCCATTTTTGATAGAACATAATTATGCGATAATGGCTTACCTCTTCCTAAAAATAAGTAGCGGTACCAAAAGTACTTCTCGAAGTCATCAAACTTACTAATATCAATATCTTTTTCTTCTTTTTTCAAAACTGAAGCTATTGCAGCTTTAACTTTCTTGTTATATTCAGGATCATCATCCTTTGGCAATCTTGGTCCTCCATTTTCAGGTACAAATTTTTTGTAATCCTCAAAGAATTCATTTAGCATTAGCCAATCTAAATCATAAGGGAAGGAAAAGTACACACCATATTCCTTTAACGACTCTATCCATGCAATTTCTTCATCCCTATCTTCATCCCATGAATGCATTACTTCTAAATCTTCGTCAGACAAAACCCCATCACTCATTTTAAGCAATATATTCTTGTCTACTCCAATTGAAATAAGTTGTTTTACCGCGTATTTAATCCTTCCCCAACCTCCACCCCCTCTCCTGAAATCATAATCGAGAAGAGTTACATGAGGAATTGAAAGCTCATTTAGAAGTTTCCAAAAATGATTAACATATCGACCACCCAATGGTGCAAATGTTATTAATGAAGTGTCAAGCTCTATTCCATTTACTTGTGCTATTTTAGGAATGACGATCTCTTCACTATCACCTTCACCAAGTATAACAACTTTTGCAAAATAAATTTCCGGATATGCTTTTACAGCTTCCTTAACATATGTAAAAGTATCAACATTCTCGGCATCATCTTTATCTTCCCTTGGTAATAATATTTCTTTGACAATTGTATTTTTATTATCATGAAGACGGAAATATCTTATATTCTCTGGCTCCACCCTATTAAGTAAAGATGGTGCATGTGTAGTCAAAACTACCTGTGCCCGATCATTCTCTGATATCTCTTCACACAGTTTAACTATCCTTCCTAAATATTGAGGTGAAAGGTGGTTTTCAGGTTCTTCTATTAATATTATAGTTAGATTTGGGGGGTCTAATGCTTCTACTGATATTGATAACTGTTTCCCATCAGAATTGATTATCTCATCTTCAATGTCAAACGCAGATTTGACTAAAGATAAATAAAATAATGATTTCATACCATCACTCAATCTTTCAGTTGGTAATGGTTGTGTATCTGGACTGGGTAAAAAGACAGTGTCGATATGTTTTAATACATCTTCAATTCCATTCACTACTGGCTTAATTTGAAGCTTTTCAAAGTAACCCCCAGTGAAGAGGGTTTTCCAATTTCTACCTAATGACGATGTTATCGTCTGAACCCCAACTTCTTCTTGGAACTGGTTTCCGATTGATACAGCAACCTCATCAACTGTTGACGCCATTTGATCAGACCATTCAACTGCATTTATCAGACGGTGCATGATGGTTCCGGCTGTTTGCTTCAGTTGTTGGGCAGGATCTCGGTATGCAGGGACATAATGAACATGAATTTTCGATCTTTCATATGCTGTTATATTTTTTTCATACTCCCCGATTTCCCACACTAGGTCGCTTTCTATATCTCCTTCTGCAAGGTTAGTCTTTGTCCATTTTGCTTTTAATTTTGCAGTACAGTATGGGATCTCTGCCGCTTCACTTGAAACTAAATGCTTAAAGAAATCTGCAACTGTATTGTCCTCACCATCTTCCAAATCTGCGAATTCGAATTTTACACGAACTGATAGCTCTCTTTCATCTTGAGTATCGATTTCATCCCCAGGAGGAACATAAAAATCATCAACTTGAATAATTCTATCGGAGCTTTTGACGCCAAACATTCTTGTTAATGCGAGTAAAACTGCCGTTTTCCCTGTTCCGTTCCCTCCAATTAAGCTGGTGAATGAATTTATATTTATAGTTTGCCCTACATTATCAAAGCTCTTAAAACCTTTGATCTCCATTTGTGTAATTTTCATTATCACCTCAATTGCTGTTTTAAAAAATCATAATCGCTAATTATTTCTGCATTTGTAATAATTTCTTCTGCGCACAACTTAAAACATTTTAAGAATATATTTTTATCATCTTTATGTTCCCAATGTTTCTTTAAAGCTTCTTCAATTGAAATCCAAATAACTTGCAAACCGTTATTAGATAATTCACCTGTTAAAACTGTTTCTTCCACACAGAGTATATGCCCTAAGATAACATCATCGTATATCTCAGTTTCTGATTTGCTAACTCCTAACCGTTTAATTTTTCTTTTTTGAATAATTTTACTTCTGACGATAAAAGGATGTTCTTCTATAAAGTCGGTCAATGATGTAAAAGCCAAACCACGAACCTGAGCACCATGCATTGAACTACTTACTTTATGGATATCTCTCCAAACTCGCAGATCACCTAATACATAGAGAACCCGCTGATTTCTCGCTTTCGTATCTTCTGCTTGGTATTGGATATAAGGTGGTCCTCCCCCATTTTGTCTATATCGGGCAAGGGTTTTGATGCTTATGCCAAGAAAGACAGAAGCAAGCTCACTATTTACAGTGGCAGAATCAGGCATTTGACCAAATAGTTTCCATACCTCTGAATACTCCCGCAAAACTTCCACCACACTCATCTTCACTCCCTCGTTTCAGGTAATGGAGGATACTTAGCCGAAGCAAGTAACACATTGTATAATTTAGGAGCAGTCATAAGCATATGCAACTCAATCCTTTGTAATGCTTCAAAAATTCGTTCTTGATCAGGTTCTGCATACCTTTCTGTTGGATCTGTTGTATTTCTGTGATTGAGCAATCTCTTAACGACGGCATATGAAACAAGTTCTTCAGCAACCCTACCAAATGTCCTTCGTAGATCATGCATACCAAGCTTCAGGATTCCCGCCTCTTGGCAGATATATTCTCTTAGACTTTTGCTATCGGAATAGTGACCAACTTTACTTCGAGAAGAACGGGCCGGGAAAACCCACTTCTGTTTGTCCTTCCGGGTTCCCGTATCGTTTACTATGTCTCTTCTATCTTCCAAAATTCTTTTGACGGCATCACAAATCGGAAGCTCGTGATCGTTTCGATTCTTAGTGTCGTAAAAACGGATAGTTCTGTTACTCAGGTCAACATAGCTTGTCGTTTTTGCTTCTTCATTGGTTAGAGCTTCCCTCCAACATAAAGATGCTGTTTCTTCCTTACGAGCACCTAAGAGAACGGTGAGTAGCAGATAATCGCACCCAAGGCGGTTGAAGCTTCTCTTATTATGTAATGCAGTCAAGAACCGACCAAGTGTATCTTTCGGAGAAAGTGGGTTTCGAACACCTTTCGCACGATAGCTATCCTCAAGCTCAGAACGAGTCCTAAACTTCTTCTGAACTTTCAAGATAGAGAATGGATTGTAGGACAAGGAGGGTTGTCGTTGCTGGGTCTGGGCATTGCTGGCTTCAATTTCGATTGCATGTCTGACAGCAACATTGATCCACCTAAAGGTCTGTTCCGCTGCTGTTCTAGCTCTTGAAGCAATCTCATCAAACTTCCGAAGAATTTCATTACCAGTAAGATCTTTAACTCGCAAACCAGCCCACTCAGAAAGCCTGTTCTCTGCTTTATCTAATACAGCCAAGGTGTTGGGTTTAGCTGGTTTCGCTCTACCCAGCAGATGCTGGCGGTATTGAGCAAAAACTTGACTGATAGTGAGTTCAGAAGCATCGGACTCCCGTTTTATCTTGTTAGGGTTCCTTTTGGTCAACTTCATGGTTTGAACTAAATTGCGAGCAACCTCGCGGGCTTGATCGATATTAGCGAAATCAGAGACATTGCCAATTGTAGACCTGATAACCTCAGATGGGGATTTCCCCCCTGTCTTAGGGCGGTTGCCAGGAGAAGAGACTCGTCGCTGAACGATATAGGTCTTTTTCGTTGCACTGATTTTGACACCAAAACCAACTGGTGAATCCCGGTGATTATCAGTGATAAGATACGGTTTTCGCTCTGGATTGGGTAAGTAGACTACTCTGCCTTGCGGATCAAGGCTCGGTTTCACGTCGATAGATAACTTATTGATTATAATCGACTGATTGAGTGTCATTTTCATCAATGTATACCAGTGGTTCAAGTGTGTATACCAGATAGTAGCTAGAATACTTCTGGTATACAAATTTATGGGTTTATGTGAGTTTAAAGGGGTATCACTTGGGGTCACATAAGTACTCAGAAGACTTTAAAAATGAGTAAAATCAATATGAAAGAGTCTGCAAGCAAGGATCTATCAGACCACACTCCTATGATGCAGCAGTACCTGAAGCTGAAGGCTCAGCATCCGGAGATCCTGCTGTTTTACCGGATGGGCGACTTTTACGAGCTGTTTTATGACGACGCCAAACGCGCCTCGCAGCTGCTCGATATCTCGCTGACCAAACGCGGCGCTTCCGCGGGCGAACCGATTCCCATGGCCGGCATCCCCCACCACGCGGTGGAAAACTATCTCGCGAAACTGGTAAACCAGGGCGAGTCGGTTGCGATTTGCGAACAGATTGGCGATCCGGCCACCACCAAAGGGCCGGTAGAACGCAAAGTGGTACGCATCGTTACGCCGGGCACCATCAGCGATGAAGCGCTGCTGCAGGAGCGCCAGGATAACCTGCTGGCCGCCATCTGGCAGGACAGTAAAGGCTTCGGCTACGCGACGCTGGATATCAGCTCCGGTCGCTTTCGCCTGAGCGAACCGGCCGACCGCGAGACCATGGCGGCGGAACTACAACGTACCAATCCGGCGGAACTGCTGTATGCGGAAGATTTTGCCGAATCTTCCCTGATTGAAGGCCGCCGCGGCCTGCGCCGTCGCCCGCTATGGGAGTTCGAAATCGACACCGCACGCCAGCAACTCAACCTGCAGTTCGGCACCCGCGATCTGGTGGGCTTCGGCGTCGAAAACGCCCCGCGCGGGCTGTGCGCCGCCGGCTGCCTGTTACAGTACGTCAAAGATACCCAGCGCACCTCGCTGCCGCACATCCGCTCCATCACCATGGAACGCCAGCAGGACAGCATCATTATGGATGCCGCCACCCGTCGCAATCTGGAGATCACCCAGAATCTCGCCGGCGGCGTTGATAACACCCTTGCCTCGGTACTCGACTGCACGGTCACGCCGATGGGCAGCCGCATGCTCAAACGCTGGCTGCATATGCCGGTACGCGATACCGCGGTGCTGGTTGAACGCCAACAAACGATTGGCGCCTTACAGGAACGCTATACCGAGCTGCAGCCGGTACTGCGTCAGGTCGGCGACCTTGAGCGTATTCTGGCGCGTCTGGCGCTGCGTACCGCCCGCCCGCGCGATTTAGCCCGTATGCGTCATGCCTTCCAGCAGCTGCCGCTGCTGCGCGAGCTGCTGGCCGACGTTGACTGTCAGCCGGTGCAACAGCTGCGCGAGAAAATGGGCGAGTTCGCCGAGCTACGCGAATTGCTGGAACGCGCGATCATCGACGCGCCGCCGGTACTGGTGCGTGACGGCGGCGTTATCGCTCCGGGTTATAATGAAGAGCTGGATGAGTGGCGGGCGCTGGCCGATGGCGCGACCGATTATCTCGACAAACTGGAAATCCGCGAACGCGAGCGCCTGGGCCTTGATACCCTGAAGGTCGGCTACAATGCCGTTCACGGTTACTACATCCAGATCAGCCGCGGCCAGAGCCAGCATGCGCCGATCCACTACGTGCGCCGCCAGACGCTGAAAAACGCCGAGCGCTACATTATTCCGGAACTCAAGGAATACGAAGATAAGGTACTGACGTCTAAAGGCAAGGCGCTGGCGCTGGAAAAACAGCTCTATGACGACCTGTTCGAAAAACTGCTGCCGCATCTGGCCGACTTACAAACCAGCGCCAGCGCGCTGGCCGAGCTGGACGTACTGGTGAACCTCGCGGAACGCGCGGAAACCCTGAACTACTGCTGCCCGACCTTTATCGATAAACCCGGTATTCGCATTACCGAAGGCCGTCACCCGGTGGTGGAGCAGGTACTGAAAGAGCCATTTATCGCCAACCCGCTGCAGCTGGCGCCGCAGCGCCGCATGCTGATCATCACCGGGCCCAACATGGGCGGTAAAAGTACCTATATGCGCCAGACCGCGCTGATTGCGCTGCTGGCCTATATCGGCAGCTACGTACCGGCGCAGAAGGTAGAAATTGGCCCTATCGACCGCATCTTTACCCGCGTCGGCGCGGCGGATGACCTGGCGAGCGGCCGTTCCACCTTCATGGTGGAGATGACCGAAACCGCCAATATTCTGCACAACGCCACCGAACACAGCCTGGTGCTGATGGACGAGATTGGTCGCGGCACGTCCACCTACGATGGTCTGTCGCTGGCGTGGGCCTGCGCGGAGAATCTGGCGAATAAGATCAAAGCGTTGACCCTGTTCGCCACCCACTACTTCGAGCTCACCCAGTTGCCGGAGAAAATGGAAGGCGTGGCTAACGTGCACCTCGATGCCCTGGAGCACGGCGATACCATCGCCTTTATGCACAGCGTGCAGGACGGCGCGGCCAGCAAGAGCTATGGCCTGGCGGTCGCCGCGCTGGCGGGAGTGCCGAAAGAGGTGATCAAACGCGCGCGGCAGAAACTGCGCGAGCTGGAGAGCATTTCGCCAAATGCCGCAGCCACGCAGGTTGATGGTACGCAGATGTCGCTGCTCTCCGCGCCGGAAGAGACCTCACCGGCGCTGGAAGCGCTGGATAATCTTGACCCGGATTCACTGAGCCCGCGTCAGGCGCTGGAGTGGATCTACCGCCTGAAAAGCCTGGTGTAGCTCCATTAATGTGAATTCTTGATTTAAGCTTCCATAATTGTGCTAAATATAAAAAAGGCCCGTCTTAGCGGGCCCGTTTTATTAACGCTTATCTTCCGGTAATAGCGGCGGTACGTGCGGCACCTGCGGCGCCTCATCAATATCTTTCTGCGTCATGCGGAACGCTTCCGGATAATGTTCGCGGCTGGTACGACGCAGCGGTTCGGTATTACGCCAGGTATAGAGGCAGTGCTGGCACTGATAAACAATCCATACCCCTTTTACCGGCGACGTCGCCATCACTTCAATCTTTTCATCAGCGCAACGTGGACAAATCATCTTTTTCTCCTTATTTACGGTTGGCCAACATGGCGGTCAGTTTTTCAGCCCAGGCTTTGGTTTCCGGTAAATCCTGCACCGGCTGGCTGTAGTGACCGCGAAGGTCCGGCGCAACCGGAGTGGTGGCGTCGATAATCAATTTGTCGGTGATCCCCGCCGGGCTTGAACCAGGATCGAGCTCCAGTACCGACATGTTCGGCAACTGCACCAGGTCGCCCGCCGGGTTGACCTTCGAGGAGAGCGCCCACATCACCTGCGGCAGGTTGAACGGATCGACATCTTCATCGACCATAATGACCATTTTCACGTAGCCGAGTCCGTGCGGGGTAGTCATCGCGCGTAATCCCACCGCGCGGGCAAAACCACCGTAGCGTTTTTTGGTGGAGATAATCGCCAGCAGGCCATGGGTGTACATGGCGTTGACCGCCTGCACCTCCGGGAACTCCGCCTTCAGCTGCTGGTACAGCGGCACGCAGGTCGCCGGGCCCATCAGATAGTCGATTTCGGTCCACGGCATACCGAGATACAACGATTCAAAAATCGGTTTTGTGCGATAAGAGACTTTATCGATACGCACCACCGTCATATTGCGGCCGCCTGAGTAGTGGCCAGTGAACTCGCCGAACGGCCCTTCGATTTCACGCTTGCGCCCTTCAATCACCCCTTCAAGGATCACTTCCGAGCCCCACGGTACGTCAAAGCCGGTCAACGGCGCGGTGGCGATCGGATACGGGCTTTCGCGCAGCGCGCCCGCCATCTCATATTCTGACTGGTCATATTTCAGCGGCGTCGCGCCCATCAGGGTGATAATCGGGTCGTTACCCAGGGTGATGGCAATGGGCAGATCCTCACCGCGCTCTTCCGCTTTATGCAGATGCAGCGCAATATCGTGCATCGGTACCGGCTGCAGGCCCAGCTTGCGCTTGCCTTTCACTTCCATCCGGTAAATACCGACGTTCTGTTTACCGAAGTTGTCCGGGTCAAGCGGATCGCGAGAAACCACACAGGCTTTGTCGAGATAGAAACCACCGTCGCCATCGTTCAGGCGGAACAGCGGCAGAATATCGAACAGGTTGATATCGTCGCCATCAACGGTGTTTTCCGCCCACGCTGGATTAGCGCGACGCTCCGGCGTTATCGGGAATTTATCCCAGCGGCGAATAAATTCATCAATCTGTTTTTTCACCGGCGTGTTTGGCGGCAGCCCCAGCGAAATCGCGTGGTTTTGCCAGGAACCGATGGTGTTCATGGCGACACGGGCATCGGTAAAGCCGCGAATGTTATCGAACCATAGCGCTGGCGCGCCGTCACCGATGCGCCCTGTGGCGTTAGCGGCAGCGGCGAGATCCGGCTCGGCATTCACCTCTTCGCTAATTTTTAGCAGTTGCCCCTGCTCATCAAGCGCCTGCAAAAAGCTGCGTAAATCATCAAAAGCCATGATTAATTCTCCTGTGATAAATTCTCGACCGCGCGCAGGCCGTTCCAGCGGCGCGCTTTGTGATATTCGAGACCAAACTGATCCAGCACGCGGGTCACGATATGGTTGGTGATATCCTCGACCGTTTCCGGATGGTTGTAGTAGGCAGGCATGGGCGGCACCATCGCCACGCCCATGCGCGACAGCGCCAGCATGTTCTCCAGATGAATGGTGCTCAGCGGCATTTCTCGCGGCACCAGAACCAGCTTGCGCCCCTCTTTCAGCACGACGTCCGCCGCGCGGCCGACTAACCCTTCCGCATAGCCAGCGCGGATACCCGCCAGCGTTTTCATGCTGCAGGGGATAACAATCATGCCGTCGGTACGAAACGATCCTGATGAGATGGTCGCGGCCTGATCCGCCGGGCTATGGCAGAAATCCGCCAGCGCGGCGACTTCACGAGCGCTATAGGGCGTTTCCAGCTCAATGGTGGTTTTTGCCCATTTCGACATCACCAGGTGCGTTTCCACATCCGGCATTTCGTTCAGCGCTTGCAACAGCGCGACGCCCAACGGCGCGCCGGTCGCCCCGGTCATCCCAATAATCAGTTTCATTCACTACCTCACACATTGTTCGTATACGAACCTTTGTATTAAAACTACGCTCATTTTTACGGGATCTCAATATCGTTCGCATACGATCCGCATCAATAATCAAAAAAATGAGATGTGAAAAGAAGCCGTAAATGCGGCTATCATAAAGGTAATATTTTTGTGACGGAGTGTTCATGGAGTTACGTAACGAAGCGTTCCACCTTCTGCGCCAGCTTTTTCAACAGCATACCGCGCGCTGGCAACATGAATTACCGGAACTGACCAAGCCGCAATATGCAGTGATGCGCTCGGTAGCCGAACATCCTGGAATCGAGCAGGTGACGCTTATCGAAGCGGCCGTCAGCACGAAAGCGACGCTGGCGGAGATGCTAAGCCGGATGGAAAAACGCGGGCTGGTGCGCCGCGAACACGATCCGACCGATAAACGTCGCCGTTTTGTCTATCTGACGGATGAGGGGCAGGCGCTGCTCGCAAATTCCATGCCGCAGGGCAACCGTGTCGATGAAGAGTTTTTGAGCCGCCTTAACGAAGAGGAGCGCGCGCAGTTTTCCCGTCTGGTCCTGAAAATGATGGAAAATAAAAACGCGGATTAAGCGGTTCGTTCACGCAGAAAATCGATAAATGCCCGGACCTTGGTTGGCACATGCTGCGCGTCCGGGTAGACGGCGTATACCCCCTGGGAGGGAAAAATATACTCCGGCAATACCCGCACCAGCTCCTGCCGCGCGATGGCTTCGGCCACCAGCCACTCCGGGAGTAGCGCCACCCCGCTTCCCGCCAGCGCAAAGCCCATTAACGCTTGTGCGCTATCGGCTGAGATCCGCGGCGGTTGCGTAATTTCAAAAGCGATCGATTGCCCTTCGGCGGTCAGGATCTGCCAGCGTAGCGGCGTCGCCAGGCGCTCGTTAACAATCCACGCCGCCTGCGCCAGGTCGGCAAGCGTGCGCAGCGGATGTTTATCCAGCCAAACCGGCGAGGCCACGGGCACGATGGCGAAACGCGAAATCCGAGCCGCGTGATAGCGCGAATCGGCCAGGGTACCGAGGCGTATCGCGACATCAAACCGTTCCGAGATCAAATCCGCATGATACGACGATGAGACGTGGCGCACCCGCAACGCCGGATGTCGACGAGCGAATTCCGCCAGCGCCGGGATGATCACCTGCGCGCCATATTCCGGGGTGGTGGTGATCCGCAGTTCGCCGCTTAACCCGGCGTGGCTGGCGCGCACCTCGTCCTGTAAATTCTCCGCGGCTTTCAGCAGCCCGACGCCGCGCTGGTAAAACACCGCCCCGGCTTCGGTGAGCGTTAACCGGCGCGTCGAACGCAGAAGCAACGTCACTCCCAGTTCACTCTCTAGCTGACGAACGTTAAAACTGACCACCGCTTTGGTTTGCCCAAGCGCCGCCGCCGCCGCGGTAAAGCTCCCGGCATCAACAACGGCGACAAACATGGTAACGCGCTGCAGGTTTAGCATTTGAATGACGCTTATTGTCAAAAAATTTTAGACAGTATATCCCTGAAAAGCGCATTTATCCGCCCCTGACGCGCGGTTTACAGTACTCATCTGCAATCGCCTGCTGCTTAACCCGGAGAAAACATGAACCCATGGATCCAAGAAGTTATCGACGCCCACGTAATCATTGAACAATGGCTGGGCCGGAAAGAAGGTAGCGCGCAAGCGCTGATGAGCCGCTTTGCGCAAGAATTTACAATGGTTCCTATCAGCGGCGCTAAGATGGATTACCCGACGGTAAGCGGTTTTTTCCATAGCGCGGGCGGCAGCCGCCCGGGATTAAGCATCGTGGTTGATAATGCGCAGGTATTGAGCGAATGGCAAGACGGCGGCGCGGTGCTGTACCGCGAAAGCCAGACCCTGCCGGAACAAGGCGAGATCGTGCGCTGGTCCACGGCGATATTTCAGCGCATTGAGGGGAAAATCTTCTGGCGTCACCTGCAGGAAACCCGCATCGGTTAATACAAAGGAAAAGGCCCAATCGCAGGATTGGGCCTTTTTGAGAGAAAACGATTTATTCGCGGAATAGCGCTTCGATGTTTAGCCCCTGTCCCTGCAGGATCTCCCGCAGGCGGCGCAGGCCTTCAACCTGAATCTGACGCACGCGTTCGCGGGTCAGGCCGATTTCACGACCCACATCTTCAAGCGTTGCGGATTCATAACCCAGCAGCCCAAAACGACGAGCCAGTACTTCGCGCTGTTTGGCGTTCAGTTCGAACAACCATTTGACGATGCTTTGTTTCATATCATCGTCCTGCGTGGTGTCTTCCGGGCCGTTGTCTTTTTCATCGGCCAGAATATCCAGCAGCGCTTTTTCTGAGTCACCGCCCAGCGGGGTATCCACTGAGGTAATGCGCTCGTTCAGACGCAGCATACGACTAACGTCATCAACCGGTTTATCCAGCTGTTCGGCTATCTCTTCAGCGCTTGGCTCGTGGTCCAGCTTATGCGACAACTCGCGCGCGGTACGCAGATAAACGTTCAGCTCTTTCACAATATGGATAGGCAAACGAATGGTACGGGTTTGGTTCATAATCGCCCGTTCAATCGTTTGACGGATCCACCAGGTAGCGTAGGTTGAAAAACGGAACCCACGTTCCGGGTCAAACTTCTCAACTGCGCGGATCAGGCCGAGGTTACCTTCTTCAATCAGATCCAGCAGCGCCAGACCACGATTGCTGTAACGACGAGCGATCTTCACCACCAGACGCAGGTTACTTTCAATCATGCGA
Source organism: Klebsiella sp. 141162 (assembly GCF_050600755.1). Classification (NCBI taxonomy): domain Bacteria; kingdom Pseudomonadati; phylum Pseudomonadota; class Gammaproteobacteria; order Enterobacterales; family Enterobacteriaceae; genus Klebsiella; species Klebsiella sp. 141162. The sequence continues at coordinate 21,116 of NZ_JAQIRI010000006.1, forward strand.
CGGCGTGAAGCAACATCTCCACGTAGTGCGCGACGGGCGAAATAGACTTCTTCTTCGGCCGTCAGCAGCGGGGAATAACCAATCTCACCAAGATACAGTTGTGTCGCATCGAGAACGCGCTGGGTGGCGCCTTGCGACAGCAGCTCTTCCTCAGCCAGATCGCTATCACTGGGTTCCTCTTCTACTAAGGCTTTCTCGTCGAAAACCTCCATTCCGTTCTCATCAAATTCCGCGTCTTCATTTAAATCATGAACTTTCAGCGTATTCTGACTCATAAAGGTGGCTCCTACCCGTGATCCCTGAGCAAAGCACCTTCCGCGACCCATCACTAAACGACGCCGGAGTTATCCTCTTTATGCCTCCACTGAAGGAGGCATATCGCGACCGCCCTGGCGCCTTTCATGGTGTTACGCTTATCCGTACTTTGCCAAATTATCGCTGCGGTAAGTACTGCAGCGGGTTGACGGATTTCCCCTTGTAACGAATTTCAAAATGTAATCTTGTTGAGCTGGTTCCGGTGCTACCCATGGTAGCGATTTTCTGCCCCGCTTTGACTTCCTGTTGCTCCCGAACCAGCATGGTATCGTTATGAGCGTAGGCACTCAGGTAATCATCGTTGTGTTTGATGATAATAAGATTACCGTAACCGCGCAGTGCGTTACCGGCATAGACGACGCGCCCATCGGCGGTCGCGACAATAGCCTGTCCTTTACTGCCTGCAATGTCGATACCTTTATTGCCGCCTTCCGCGCCGCTAAAGTTCTCGATAACCTTGCCATCAGTCGGCCAGCGCCATGATGAGATCGGCGAACTGGTAGACGTACTGCTTGCAGTCGGTTGGGTTGTGCTAACGGTTGATGGCGCCGTAACCGGAGCGACCGTCGTCGTGGTCGTTGCTGGTTTATTATTCGGCAACATCTTAGTAGCACTCTGTTCACCTGAAGATTCAGAATACGTAATAGTCGGTTGTGACGCAACCACTGCGGTGGATTTTTGTGCAGAAGTTGTGGTGGCCGTCGCACCGCCGCTTGCCTGCGCGCTAGCCTGAGATACCGGATTTTCGCCGGTGATCGGCTGGCCTGCGGAGTTGCCGACCTGCAGCACCTGACCCACGTTCAGCGCGTACGGCGCCGGGACGTTGTTGCGTTCCGCAAGGTCGCGGAAATCGTTGCCGGTGACCCACGCGATATAGAACAGGGTATCGCCGCGCTTAACGGTATAGGTACTGCCGCCGGTATAGCTACCTTTCGGAATATCGCCATATTTACGGTTGTAAACAATCTTACCGTTCACCGTCTGCACCGGCTGCTGTGCCATCGGCTGAACCTGGGTCGGCTGAGTCTGAATTGGCTGGGTCTGCATCGGTTGAATCGGCTGAGCCGGAGGAACTTGCTGCCCGCCGGAAGATGGCGGCGTAATCAGCATCCCGGAATTGGTGCTGGAGGACGCAGCGCCGCTTGCCGAATTCACCGGCGCAGGCGGATTATTGGTATTTGTACACCCGGCCAGCCAGAGTGAAACCAGTGACAACGCCGCAATACGGCTTACGGTAAATTTTGGGCTTCCCGCGCTCATTTATCCCCCAGGAATATGTTAACTGCCAATATCTTGCTTACCGGGCAGCGCCCGGCCAGGACACTGAAAAATGTGTCCACCCTACGCCTAAACTTAGGCAAAAAAAACCTGGAATAATCCGGGTTCAGGCCAGCTCCCCTCTGACGAGCGGAACAAAGCGAACGGCTTCGACGGTATCGATGAAAAACTCGCCGCCGCGGCGACGGATCCGCTTCAGATACTGATGTTCTTCACCGACCGGCAAAACCAGCACGCCGCCTTCATCAAGCTGCGCCATCAGCGCGGCCGGAATTTCCGGCGGCGCGGCGGTGACGATAATCGCGTCAAAAGGCGCGCGAGCCTGCCAACCCTGCCATCCATCTCCATGACGGGTTGAAACATTATGTAAATCAAGTTGTTTAAGACGCCGACGCGCCTGCCACTGCAGGCTCTTAATCCGCTCGACCGAGCAGACGTGGTGCACGAGGTGCGCCAGGATCGCCGTCTGATAGCCGGAGCCGGTGCCGATTTCCAGCACCCTTGAGTCCGGCGTCAGTTCCAGAAGCTCCGTCATCCGCGCCACCATATAGGGCTGCGAGATAGTTTGCCCCTGGCCAATCGGCAGCGCGGTGTTTTCCCACGCCTTATGTTCAAAGGCTTCATCAACGAATTTTTCGCGCGGAACCTGCGCGATTGCCTCGAGGACTCGCTCATCGACGATGCCCTGAGTGCGTAGCTGATTCAACAAACTTTCAACACGTTTACTTACCATTGCGTATCAACCCCGACGCGTTCTAACCAATCGGTCACCACCTCATGTGCCTGATGAGCGGTTAAATCGACATGCAATGGCGTTACGGAAACATAGCCTTCATCCACCGCCGCAAAATCGGTCCCCGGCCCGGCATCGCGCTTATCACCCGGCGGGCCGATCCAGTACAGCGTATTACCGCGCGGATCTTTTTGCGGAATGACCTGGTCGGCCGGATGGCGGTTGCCGCAACGGGTAACGCGAATACCTTTGATTTGCTCGAGGGGAAGATCCGGCACGTTGATGTTGAGGATCCGCCCGGTACGCAGCGGCTCGCGGCTTAACGCGCGCAGAATGGTGCACGTCACTGCCGCCGCGGTGTCGTAATGTTGATAGCCGTTCAGCGAAACGGCAAGGGCGGGAAAACCAAGATGGCGGCCTTCCATCGCCGCCGCGACGGTGCCGGAATAAATGACATCATCGCCAAGATTGGGGCCCGCGTTGATTCCTGAGACCACGATATCCGGACGCGGACGCATCAGCGCGTTAACGCCGAGATACACGCAGTCGGTCGGCGTGCCCATCTGGACGGCGATATCGCCATTTTCAAAGGTGAACGTGCGTAGAGAAGATTCCAGCGTGAGCGAGTTTGAGGCGCCGCTGCGATTACGATCGGGTGCAACAACCTGGACCTCGGCAAATTCGCGTAAGGCCTTCGCCAGGGTTTGGATCCCCGGCGCGTGGATACCGTCATCGTTACTCAGCAATATTCGCATAGTCACCCGTTGTATTGATAAGTTCCCTTACCACGCTGGTGGCAAAACTTCCCGCTGGCAGCCAGAAGCGCAGTTCAACAGTGACATCATCCCACCAGTTCCAGCACAATTGCTGCGGATACAGCAGCATCGCCCGGCGCGCGGCTTCAACTTTTTCGCGCGCCAGCAGCGCCTGTAGCGACGTTTCTTCGGCTATCGCGGCTTGCTCGGCGGCCAGCGCGTCGCGTTGGCTGCCCCAGTCGCCGCTGCCCGGCAGCGCAGCGGTAATCATCAGCTCGCGGTTATCGACCCGCGCCTGTAATTCCGCCAACTCTTCGGTGGTTGCCACAAACCAGCTTCCGCGCCCCGCTAATTGTAGCGCATCGCCATCAACAACCTGATTAAATTCCGTTTTTTTTAATCTAATTGCAACTTGCTGATTAAACAACGCGCTGCGTGCCGCCGACAACCAAAAACTGCGTTTATTGCGATCGCGCACCGGCTCGCCGCTCTCGGCCCAGCGCAATGCGCCCTGCAGGTTGCTACCGCCGATACCAAAGCGCTGCGCGCCGAAGTAGTTCGGCACGCCGCCGGCGGCAATCGCCTGCAAACGCTTTTCGACATCGTCGCGATCGCTGATTTCCCGCAGGATCAGCGTGAACTGGTTGCCCTTCAGCGCGCCTAAACGCAGCTTACGCTTATGGCGGGCATACTCCAGCACCTGGCAGCCTTCGAGCTGAAATTTGCTCAGATCCGGCATCTCTTTGCCCGGCACGCGGGCGCACAGCCACTGTTCGGTGACAGCGTGCTTATCCTTTTGCCCGGCAAAGCTCACTTCGCGCGCATGGATTTTAAGGAATTTCGCCAGCGCGTCGGCAACGAAACGGGTGTTGCAGCCATTTTTCAGAATCCGCACCAGCACATGTTCGCCTTCGCCATCGGGGGCGAAACCGAGGTCTTCGACCACCAGAAAGTCTTCCGGATTGGCCTTCAGCCGCCCCTGGCTGAGCGGCTTGCCGTGCAGGTATGTTAAGTCATCAAAGGCGATCATTGCGTAACCTTACGCAGCAGCGCCACCGCTTCACAGGCGATGCCTTCGCCACGGCCGGTGAAGCCAAGCTTCTCGGTGGTGGTCGCTTTCACATTGACGTCGTCCATATGGCAACCGAGATCTTCGGCGATAAATACGCGCATCTGCGGGATATGCGGCAGCATTTTTGGCGCCTGGGCAATGATGGTGACGTCAACGTTGCCAAGGGTATATCCCTTCGCCTGAATCCGCCGCCACGCTTCACGCAGCAGCTCGCGGCTATCCGCGCCTTTAAAGGCCGGATCGGTATCCGGGAACAGTTTGCCGATATCGCCCAGCGCCGCGGCGCCCAGCAGCGCGTCGGTCAGCGCATGCAGCGCGACGTCGCCATCGGAATGGGCAAGCAGCCCTTTCTCATAAGGAATACGTACCCCGCCAATAATAATTGGCCCTTCACCGCCAAAAGCGTGTACGTCAAAACCGTGTCCAATTCGCATTAAGCCTTCTCCTGGTGTCGGGAACGGGTAAGGTAAAATTCGGCCAGCGCCAGATCTTCCGGGCGCGTTACTTTAATATTATCAGCTCGTCCGGCGACCAATTCGGGATGGAAGCCACAGTACTCCAGCGCCGACGCTTCATCGGTGATGGTCGCGCCTTCATCCAGCGCGCGCGTCAGGCAGTCAAATAGCAGTTCTCGAGGGAAAAATTGCGGCGTCAGCGCATGCCATAAATCATTGCGTTCGACGGTATGGGCGATCGCGGTTTTGCCCGGTTCGGCACGCTTCATGGTATCGCGCACCGGCGCCGCCAGTATGCCGCCGACGCGGCTGGTCGCGCTTAGCGCCAGCAGCCGCGAGAGATCATCCTGATGCAGGCACGGACGCGCGGCATCATGAACCAGCACCCATTGCGCATCCGCTAAGGCTTTCAGCCCCGCCAGAACCGAATCGGCGCGCTCAGCGCCACCGTCAACGACGGTGACCTGCGGATGGTGGGCTAAGGGAAGTTGACTAAAGCGGATGTCGCCAGGGCTGACGGCGATCACCACCCGCTGAACGCGTTCGTTCGCCAGCAGCGCGGCGACCGAATGTTCGAGAATCGTTTTGTTACCGATTGAGAGATATTGTTTCGGGCACTCCGTTTGCATACGGCGGCCAAAACCGGCTGCCGGCACCACGGCGCAAACGCCCGGAAAAGTGGCTGCCATATTGTCATCCTGGGCTTGTTTATCGATTATTCTGCGCAGAACCCTGATTGCGTTTTGAGGCATCCGGCACCAGACGATAGAACGTTTCGCCCGGGCGGGTCATGCTGAGTTCATTGCGCGCGCGTTCTTCGATCGCTTCCTGACCGCCGTTGAGATCGTCAATTTCGGCGAAAAGCTGATCGTTGCGCGCTTTTAATTTGGCGTTAGTGGCCTGCTGAGCGGAGACATCGTCATTAACCCGGCTATAGTCGTGCAAACCATTTTTGCCAAACCACAGCGAGTACTGTAGCCAGACCAGCAAAGCTAATAATAGCAGCGTTAATTTACCCATCCTGCCCCCTGAAAAACGGCATCATCATCCCATAACTCGCCGGAGTACTCTACCCTGGCGCGCGGACGATGCCGCGTAACGCGGGGACTGTACCACATTTTTGCGATGGATACCCAGGCTTGATTCATCCCAAAAAGGCTATCCCAACAGCCAGAGGAACAGCAGACCAAACATTAGCCCGACGGTTAAAATCGTCGCGCAAACGCTGTAGATCAGTTTGCCGTCCAGTAATGAATGTAGCGCAATACCGACCACCACGGCGACCGGCATAATGGCAAGGAAGAAAGGCCAGGTATAGAGGAAGAAAAAGAGCGTATTACCGCCATACATGAGGAAGGGAATACCCAGCGCCAGCAGCCATGAAATAAAGCCCACGGCGGCGCCTGACAAAGACCAGGTGGTCTCGTCGCCGGCCGCCGGAGGCGGTTCTGAACGAATAATACTGAGGTTCTGGGTATTGCGCATATTGAATCCTGTTGACCGGGCGACCGGCACCCCTCGATGCCGTTGCCTTTTCAGGATCTGATAATATCGCTCTGTCGAAGCAGGTCTAATAGTTGGTGCACCAAATTTGTTACCAATTGTTCACCATCCAGATGAATTTCAGCATTCTCCGGGGATTCATAGACCGAATCGATACCGGTAAAATTACGCAACTCCCCTGCCCGCGCCTTCTTGTATAATCCTTTCGGATCCCGCGTCTCACAAGTGGCCAGCGGGGTATCGACAAACACTTCGATAAAGCGTCCTTCCCCCAAACGCTCGCGCACCATCTGCCGTTCCGCACGATGCGGAGATATAAACGCGGTCAATACAACCAGCCCGGCATCGACCATCAGCTTAGCTACTTCACCAACGCGGCGAATGTTCTCTTTGCGATCGTCGTCACTGAATCCCAGATCGCTACACAGCCCGTGACGCACATTATCGCCGTCAAGCAAGTAGGTGCTAACGCCAAGCTCGTGCAGCGCCTCCTCCAACGCCCCGGCGACGGTGGATTTACCCGACCCCGAGAGGCCGGTAAACCACAGCACCACGCCGCGATGGCCGTGATGCTGCTCGCGCTGCTCGCGGGTCACCGGATGCGCATGCCAGACGACGTTTTCGTCATGCCGGGCCATTACTTGCCTCCCAGCAGATCGCGTGCGTCCCAGTGCGGGAAGTGTTTACGAATCAGCTGATTCAGCTCCAGCTCAAACGCGCTGTACTGCGACGTCGGAGCCTGCGCCTGCAGGTGCGGTTCGTTGACCATTCCCGCGCCAACCGTCACATTGCTCAGGCGGTCGATAAAGATAAGCCCGCCGGTCACCGGGTTGTCCTGATACGGATCGAGCACCAGCGGCTCGTCAAAGGTCAGCTCCACCAGCCCGATGCCGTTCAGCGGCAGCGCTTCGACTTCACGCTGGGTCAGATTATTGATGTCGACCTGATAGCGGATAGCGTCAACGCGGGCGCGGGTTTTCTTGCCAGCCACTTTAATGTCATAGCTCTGACCCGGCGACAGCGCCTGTTCCGCCATCCACACGACGTCGATGCTGGCGCTTTGTACCGCGGGCAGCGAGGCTTCAGCGTCAACCAGCAAATCGCCGCGGCTGATGTCGATTTCATCTTTCAGGACGATAGTGATCGCTTCCCCCGCCCCGGCCTGCGGCAGGTCGCCGTCAAAGGTGACAATACGCGCCACGTTCGACTCCACGCCCGACGGCAGCACCTTCAGACGCTGGCCAACGGTGACCGTACCGGAAGCGACGGTACCGGAGAAGCCGCGGAAATCCAGGTTCGGACGGTTCACGTATTGCACCGGGAAGCGCAGCGGCTGGCTTTCGACATCGCGCTGGATGTCAACGGTTTCCAGCACTTCCAGCAGCGTCGGGCCGCTGTACCACGGCATTTTGTCGCTCTGTGTGGCGACGTTATCCCCTTCCAGCGCCGACAGCGGCACGAAACGGATATCAAGCTTGCCCGGCAGTTGTTCGGCGAAGGTCAGATAATCTTCACGAATTTCATTGAAGCGCGCTTCGCTGAACTCGACGAGATCCATTTTGTTCACCGCGACCACCAGGTGCTTAATCCCTAATAACGTGGAGATAAAGCTGTGGCGGCGAGTCTGGTCGAGCACGCCTTTGCGGGCGTCGATCAGCAGGATCGCCAGATCGCAGGTGGACGCGCCGGTCGCCATATTACGGGTGTACTGCTCGTGGCCCGGGGTGTCGGCAATAATAAATTTGCGTTTTTCGGTCGAGAAGTAGCGATAGGCGACATCAATGGTGATGCCCTGCTCGCGCTCGGCCTGCAGACCATCCACCAGCAGCGCCAGATCCAGTTTCTCGCCCTGAGTACCGTGACGCTTGCTGTCATTGTGCAGAGAAGAGAGCTGATCTTCATAAATCTGGCGCGTATCGTGCAGCAGACGGCCGATCAAGGTGCTTTTGCCGTCATCGACGCTGCCGCAGGTCAGAAAACGCAGCAGGCTTTTGTGCTGTTGCGCGTGCAGGTAAGCTTCTACGCCGCCTTCATTAGCAATTTGTTGTGCAATCGTAGTGTTCATGGCGGCTCCTTAGAAATAACCCTGACGTTTTTTCAGCTCCATGGAGCCTGCCTGGTCGCGGTCAATGACGCGCCCCTGACGTTCGCTGGTGGTGGATACCAGCATCTCTTCAATAATTTCCGGCAGCGTTTGCGCGTTGGACTCTACCGCGCCGGTCAGCGGCCAGCAGCCGAGGGTACGGAAGCGTACCATCTGCTTTTTGATCATCTCGCCCGGCTGCAGATCGATACGGTCGTCATCGATCATCATCAGCATGCCGTCGCGCTCCAGTACCGGGCGTTCTGCCGCCAGGTACAGCGGGACGATTTCAATATTTTCCAGGTAGATGTACTGCCAGATATCCAACTCGGTCCAGTTAGAGAGCGGGAAGACGCGAATGCTTTCGCCTTTGTTAATCTGACCGTTGTAGTTGTGCCACAGCTCCGGACGCTGATTTTTCGGGTCCCAGCGGTGGAAACGATCGCGGAAGGAGTAAATTCGCTCTTTAGCGCGGGATTTCTCTTCATCGCGACGCGCGCCGCCGAATGCGGCATCAAAGCCATATTTGTTCAGCGCCTGCTTCAGGCCTTCGGTTTTCATGATATCGGTGTGCTTGGCGCTGCCGTGAACGAACGGGTTGATGCCCATCGCCACCCCTTCCGGGTTTTTATGCACGAGCAGTTCACAGCCGTAGGCTTTGGCGGTACGGTCACGGAACTCGTACATCTCACGGAATTTCCAGCCGGTATCGACGTGCAGCAGCGGGAACGGCAGGGTTCCCGGATAAAACGCTTTGCGCGCCAGATGCAGCATTACGCTGGAATCTTTACCGATGGAGTACATCATCACCGGGTTAGAGAATTCGGCGGCCACCTCACGAATGATATGGATGCTTTCCGCCTCCAGTTGCCGCAGGTGAGTGAGTCGTTTTTGGTCCATAACCGTTCCTTAAGCCAGATTTACCACCGAAGAGTTAAACCCCTCGCTAGATGTTGTGTGTTGAAACCAGGCGAGCTGCTGATGCAGCTGTACCACTTCGCCCACCACCAGTAGCGCGGGCATTGGGGCATCTTTCGCCAGATGTTCGAGCTGTTGTAACGTGCCGGTCAGCGTCTGCTGATCCTCGCGGGTGCCGCGGGAAATCACCGCCACCGGGGTATTCGCGTCGCGGCCATGGGCGATCAGCTGAGCGCTGATGTCCGCCGCTTTCATGGTGCCCATGTAAATCGCCAGCGTTTGTTGGCTCTTCGCCAGCAGCGCCCAGTCAAACGGCGCGCTGTCAGATTTATAGTGACCGGTGACGAAAACTGCGCTTTGCGCATAATCGCGATGGGTCAGCGGAATGCCGGCATAGGCCGTCGCGCCCGCCGCGGCGGTGACGCCGGGCACCACCTGGAAGGGGATCCCGGCGGCGGCGGCGGCCTGCAGTTCTTCCGCGCCGCGCCCGAAGATAAACGGGTCGCCGCCCTTCAGGCGCACCACCGTTTTCCCGGCTTTGGCGGCATCCACCAGCATTTGATTCGTTTCGTGCTGCGGTACGGAGTGCTCGCCCGCGCGCTTACCTACGCAGATCATTTCGGCATCACGGCGCACCAGCTCGCGCACGCTCTCGGTCACCAGGTGGTCATAAAACACCACGTCCGCCTGTTGAATCGCCTGCAGTCCGCGTAGCGTCAGCAGCCCGGCATCTCCCGGCCCGGCGCCAACCAGAATAATTTCACCCATGCTGCGTTCCGGTCTGTCGAGTTCATCCTGGAGCGCTCGTTCCGCCGCCGCGTGGTTACCTGCCACCATCAGGCTGGCAAAACGCCCGGTGAAAACGCGCTCCCAGAAGCGACGCCGCGCTTCGGTGGTGGTCAGACGGGTTTTGAGATGATGGCGCCAGTAGCTCGCCGTTTCGGCCAGCCGCCCCAGATTGGTGGGCAGTAGCGCTTCGATTTTTTCTCGCAGAATGCGCGACAGCACCGGCGCCTTGCCGCTGGAGGAGATCGCCACCAGCAATGGCGACCTGTCGACAATAGAAGGAAAGACGAATGAGCACAGCGGCTGGTCATCCACCACGTTCACCAGGCGGTAGCGGGCGTTAGCCGCGGCAAACACCCGCTGGTTGAGTTCACGATCGTCGGTTGCGGCAATCACCAGAAATACGTCGTCCACTTGTTGTTCATCAAAGGCGGTCGCCCGCCAGCTAATTTGCTGACGTTCCACCTGTTCAGCGAGCTCCGGCGACAGAACGGCGGCGACCACCAGTACCTTCGCCTGCGCCCGCAGCAAGAATTTAATCTTGCGGACGGCAATTTCACCGCCGCCGATAACCAGCACGGGTCTTTCTTTCAACTCGGCAAACAGGGGCAAGTAATCCACGGCGCAACAACTCTCTTACATTCAGCAATAGAGGGACTATAGGGGGCTGCTTTGAGCAAATGAAATTACGAAATGGAATGAGTTGTGACGCAAAAGAATAACGAGCTGGAAATCTAAATATCAAAAAGTGCTTAACGCGCGCATTTTCCGCTATTTAAGAGCAAATGAAATTGTTTAAGCGGCGTCACAGTTTCATACTAACGCCGTCGAAATGTTTTGCTCGTGTAAGGACCCACTATGTTTTCCGCGATGTGCCGCCGTCTGCTTCCGCTGGCGCTTGGCACAGGTTTTGTCTTCTCCGCCGCTCCGGCATTCAGCGCCCTGGGCGACACCGCAAATACGCAGGCCCGCCATATTGCTACCGTCTTTCCTGGAAGAATGACCGGTACGCCGGCCGAGATGCTGTCAGCCGATTATCTTCGTCAACAATTTGCCCAGATGGGTTATCAGAGCGACGTGCGCAGTTTCAATACCCGCTACATCTATACCGACAGCAACCAACGTAAGAACTGGCACAACGCCACCGGCAGTACGGTAATCGCCGCGCATGAGGGCCAGTCTCGCCAGCAAATTATCATTATGGCGCACCTCGATACCTATGCCCCGCAGAGCGATAAAGACGTAGAGAACAACCTCGGCGGCCTGACCCTGCAGGGGATCGACGACAATGCGATGGGGCTCGGCGTATTGCTGGAGCTGGCGGAACATTTAAAGAACGTCCCCACCCGTTACGGCATTCGCTTTATCGCCACCAGCGGCGAGGAAGAAGGCCGCCTGGGCGCGCAAAATTTGCTGAAACGCATGAGCGAGGCGGAAAAGAAAAACACGCTGCTGGTGATAAATCTCGATAACCTGGTGGTCGGCGATAAGCTCTATTTCAACAGCGGGCGCAGCACGCCGGCATCGGTACGTAAGCTGACCCGCGATCGCGCGTTGGCGATTGCCCGGAGCCACGGCATTGCCGCGTTCACCAATCCAGGGCTGAATCCGGAGTTCCCGAAAGGTACTGGCTGCTGTAACGACGCCAGCGTTTTTGACAGCGCCGGGATCCCGGTACTCTCCGTGGAAGCGACTAACTGGTCATTGGGTAAAAAGGATGGATATCAGCAGCGCAGTAAAACCCGCAGCTTCCCGCAGGGTACCAGCTGGCATGACGTGCAACTGGATAACCAACAGTATATCGACAAAGCGCTGCCGGGAAGGATCGAGCATCGCGGGCGCGATGTAGTCAAAGTGATGCTACCGCTGGTTAAAGAGCTGGCGAAAGTTGAGAAGAAAAACTGATTTGCGCAAAGCGAACCCGCGGTATAGCCCGCGTGTCCGCTTTGGAATAACACTCTCCGGCATAGCGCATCGCTTAGCCTTCGTGCAATCCGCACTCGCGCTTGAGGCCAAAGAAGCGGGTCTCTTCTTCCGCCATACCGGGTTCCCATTTACGGGTGGTGTGAGTGTCGCCGACGGACAAATACCCCTGCTCCCATAGCGGGTGGTATTTCAGGCCGTGCTTTTGCAGATACTGATAAACCGTCCGGTTATCCCAGTCGATAATCGGCAGCAGCTTAAAGACGCCGCGCTGGATAGCCAGCACCGGCAAATGCGCCCGGCTGCCGGACTGCTCGCGGCGCAGGCCAGCGAACCAGGTGCGGGTATTAAGCTCCTTCAGCGCCCGGTTCATCGGCTCAACTTTGTTGATTTCATTGTACTTCTCAATGCCTTCAACGCCCTGCTCCCACAGTTTGCCGTAGCGCGCTTCCTGCCAGGCGGCGCTTTCCGTCGCCCGGTAGACTTTAAGGTTCAGGTTGAGCTTCTCGGTTAATTCATCAATGAACTGATAGGTTTCCGGGAACAGATAGCCGGTATCGGTCAGGATCACCGGAATGTCCGGGCGCAGCTGATTCACCAGATGCAGGCTGACCGCTGCCTGAATACCAAAGCTTGAAGAGAGCGCATAGTCGCCGGGCAGGTTTTCCAGCGCCCATGCCACGCGTTCTTCGGCACTGAGTTTTTCCAGCTGAGTGTTAACTTCCGCCAGCGCCATTACGCGTTCTACTTTAGGCAGATCGTTCAGCGCGTTTAGATCGAGTTTGGACATAGATTCCTCACTGTGTGCCTTGCCTGATGGCGCTTCGCTTATCAGGCCTACGCGAATGGTAGGCCGGATAAGGCATTCATGCCGCTATCCGGCAATTCAGGTTATTCCCAGAAATCACGCGCTGGATCGAGCACCGGGCGAATGATGCCCGCACGCACCGTAAAGTCGCCGAAGCCTTCACCCGCTTCGCGCTCTTTCGCCCAGCGCCCTACCAGCTCGTCGAGCGAAGCAAGGATCTCCGGCTCGGTGATATTTTCACGATACATCCGTGGGATGCGCGTCCCGCTACGGTTGCCGCCGATATGCAGGTTATAGCGGCCAGGCGCTTTCCCAACCAGGCCAACTTCCGCCAGCATCGCGCGGCCGCAGCCGTTCGGGCAACCCGTGACGCGGGTTACGATATGCTCATCACCGACGCCGTGCTTGCTCATCACCTCTTCCACTTTGTCGATAAACGATGGCAGGAAACGCTCGGCTTCTGCCATCGCTAACGGACAGGTCGGGAACGACACGCAGGCCATCGAGTTCTCACGCTGCGCCGTGACGGCATTCATCAGGCCATGATCGCGCGCCAGTTTCTCGATCCGCGCTTTCTGATCTTCCGGTACGCTGGCGATGATCAGGTTCTGGTTGGCGGTGATGCGGAATTCACCTTTGTGAATCTTCGCGATCTCCAGCAGGCCAGTTTTCAGCGGGCGGCCCGGATAATCCAGAATACGGCCGTTCTCAATAAACAGCGTCAGGTGCCAGTTATTATCGATGCCTTTAACCCAGCCGATGCGATCGCCGCGGCCGGTAAACTCGTAAGGGCGAATCGGTTCAAATTTGATCCCGGCACGGCGCTCAACTTCCGCCTTGAAGGTCTCCACGCCGACGCGCTCGAGGGTATATTTGGTTTTCGCGTTTTTACGATCGGTACGGTTGCCCCAGTCACGCTGGGTGGTCACGACCGCTTCCGCCACCGCCAGAGTGTGCTCCAGCGGCAGATAGCCAAACTCGCTGGCGGTACGCGCATAGGTTTTCTTATTCCCATGCTCGATAGACAAACCGCCGCCCACCAGCAGGTTAAAACCAACCAGCTTGCCGTTTTCCGCAATCGCCACGAAGTTCATATCATTGGCGTGCAGATCGATATCGTTCTGCGGCGGGATCACCACCGTCGTTTTGAATTTACGCGGCAGATAGGTCTGGCCGAGGATCGGTTCCTCATCGGTGGTGGCGACCTTTTCCTGATCCAGCCAGATCTCAGCATAGGCGCGAGTACGCGGTAACAGATGCTCGGAGATCTTCTTCGCCCACTCGTAGGCTTCGGCGTGCAGCTGCGACTCAAACGGGTTAGAAGTGCACAGCACGTTGCGGTTCATGTCGTTAGCGGTCGCCAGCGCGTCCAGCCCAACGGAGTGCAGCATCTGATGCACCGGCTTCACGTTCTTCTTCAGAATACCGTGGAACTGGAAAGTCTGACGGTTAGTCAGGCGAATACTGCCGTAGATGGTGTTATCCGCGGCGAACTTATCGATCGCCTGCCACTGTTTGGTGGTGATAACGCCGCCCGGCAGACGGCAGCGCAGCAGCATCGCGTGGCGCGGCTCCAGTTTCTGCGCCGCGCGTTCCGCGCGAATATCGCGGTCGTCCTGCTGGTACATGCCGTGAAAGCGGATGAGCAGGAAGTTGTCGCCTTTAAAACCGCCGGTCAGGCCGTCATTTAAATCTTCCGCAATGGTGCCGCGCAGGTAGTTGCTCTCGATCTTCATACGCTCGGCGTCGGAGAGTTTACCTTCGACCACCAGCGGGCCAGGATGTTTTTCGCTCATTAGTAGACATCTCGCTGATAACGGCGCTCAACGCGCAGCTCACTTAAAAATTCGTCCGCCGCTTCGGCGTCCATCGCGCCGTATTCGGCAATCACTTCCAGTAACGCCTGCTCGACGTCTTTCGCCATACGATTGGCATCGCCGCAGACATAAATATGGGCGCCGTCGTTAATCCAACGCCACACTTCAGCCCCCTGCTCGCGCAGTTTGTCCTGTACATAGACTTTTTGTTGTTGATCGCGGGACCAGGCCAGGTCGATACGGCTCAGCACGCCCTCTTTGACGTAGCTCTGCCATTCCACCTGATAGAGGAAATCTTCCGTGAAGTGCGGATTGCCGAAGAACAACCAGTTCTTCCCTTCCGCCCCTTCCGCCGCGCGCTGCTGCATAAAGGCGCGGAACGGCGCGATCCCGGTTCCAGGGCCAATCATGATAACCGGGGTTTGCGGGTTAGCAGGCAGACGGAAATTGTCATTGTGTTCGATAAAGATGCGCACTTCACCATCTTCTTCCACGCGGTCGGCGAGGAAGCTGGACGCGCCGCCGGCGCGGGCGCGGCCTTCGATGTCATAACGCACGACGCCAACGGTAACGTGAACTTCGTTTTCCGCTTCTGCCTGCGAGGAAGCAATAGAGTAGAGGCGCGGCGTCAGCGGGCGAAGCAGGCCGATTAAGGCTTCTGCGTCCAGCTGTGCCGGCGAGAAGCGCACCATATCGACGATAGGCGTCGTGGCAGCGTAGTGCTGCAACTGCGCTTTATCGCCGACCAGCGGCAACAACGTTTCACTACGGGTCAGGGTGGCATAGTTCTCAACAATATTGGCGGTATTGACCGTCAGCTCAAAATGCCACTCCAGCGCTTGCGCCAGCGGCAGCGTTTTGCCTTCTACCGTGACCGGTTCATCACCCTTCAGCCACAGCAGCTCCACCAGCTCTTTGACCAGCGCCGGATCGTTCTGGTACCAGACGCCAAGAGCATCTCCCGGCTGATAACGCAGGCCGGAATCACCCAGATCGATCTCGATATGACGGACGTCTTTTTCCGAGTCGCGACCGGTTATTTTCTGATTCACTGCAAGCGTCGCCGTCAACGGCGCTTCTTTAGTATATGGGCTGGTGTGAATTTCATTGACCACGCCGCTGGTAGCAAGCTGGGCCGGCGCAGCCATCGGCGCGCGCGCCTTCAGCACATCCACTACGCGAGCGCGCCATTCCGCCGCCGCGGCTTGATATTCAACGTCGGCATCAACGCGATCGAGCAGGCGTTCGCCGCCCAGCTCGGCCAGTTTGCTGTCGAAATCTTTGCCGGACTGGCAGAAAAACTCATAGGAGGTATCGCCGAGACCAAACACCGCGAAGGCGGTGCCATCAAGCTTCGGCGCTTTCTTTGAAAACAGGAATTTATGCAATGCGACGGCTTCTTCCGGCGGCTCACCTTCGCCCTGGGTCGACGTCACCACGACCAACAGTTTTTCACCGGCGATTTGTTTGAATTTATAGTCGCCAGCGTTCACCAGTTTCACATTCAGCTGCGCGGCCTGCAGATCGTCGCGCAGCGCTTCAGCAACCCGACGCGCGTTGCCGGTTTGCGAAGCGGAAATCAGGGTGATGGCCGGCGCTTCTACCGCCTGAGCGGGCGCGCTTACCGCGGCGCCGGGCTGCTGGTTCAGCATGCCCCAGAAGTAGCCGGATACCCAAGCCAGTTGGGTTGGCGTAAAGTCGGTCGTGGCCGCCTGTAGGCGCGCCAGTTGCTCCGGGTTAAGCGGCAGCAGATTGGAAGGTGGGGCCTGTGTCGTCATGCGTCGTTATGTTCCAGTAAGCAAAGCTGTTATTCACGCCCTGTCAGCGCGACAAAAACAGAAGAGATTGTAAGGTTAACGGCGGGCATACTAACAATTAAAGAAGGGATGGAAATAACAAATAACCAAATGGACTAACCTGTTTTAGTTATAGTTATTAACAACAAAACCGATTAGTTAATCCATTGAAAAGAAAGAAATTTAATCAACAAAAAAGCGCAAAAACGGTGATTTTGCGTTCAGGGCCGTTTTAGTTAATGCTAAAAAATGTACTTTCCGGTACCCTACGGCGGTTTTTTTCGTCCTGTTGAGAGTTAATGATGTCCACCACGCTGTTTAAAGATTTCACCTTCGAAGCCGCCCACCACCTGCCGCACGTACCGAAAGGCCACAAATGCGGTCGCCTGCATGGTCACTCTTTTATGGTGCGTCTGGAGATTACCGGTGAAGTCGATCCCCATACCGGGTGGATCATGGATTTCGCCGAGCTGAAAGCCGCGTTTAAACCGACTTACGATCGTTTAGACCACTATTACCTGAACGATATTCCAGGACTGGAGAATCCCACCAGCGAAGTGCTGGCCAAATGGATTTGGGATCAAATGAAACCGCAGGTTCCTCTGCTGAGCGCGGTAATGGTGAAAGAGACCTGCACCGCAGGCTGCGTCTATCGCGGCGAGTAATTCCCTGCCTATCCGCCATCGGGCTGCTGCCCTGGCGGTTTTCTATTTCATCCAACGCCGTGTGAATCAGCGCACCAGATAGCCGCCATCCACCGCCAGAATATGACCGTTGACGTAGTCCGAGGCCCGGCTGGCGAGGAAAACAACGGCACCCATTAAATCCTCTGCTTCTCCCCAACGGCCCGCGGGTATATGCGCCAGCACGCGTCGGTTCTCTTTTGGGATGCTGCGGGTAATAGCGGTCATTTCGGTTTCGTAATAGCCGGGCGCGATGCCGTTGACCTGGATATTATATGGGCCCAGCTCATCGCAGTAGGCTTTGGTTAATCCAGCCAACGCATGTTTGGTGGCGGCATAGGCCGGCGACCAGCTGCCGCCGAGATAAGAAAACACCGAGCAGATGTTAATAATCTTACCGCTTCGCCGCGGGACCATAATTTTAGCGGCTTCGTGGCTGAGCTCAAATGCCGCCGTCAGGTTAGTTTCGATCATCGGATCCCAGTCTGTGCGACCAAAGCGCAGCACCTTATTCAACTGACAAATACCAGCATTGTTCACCAGAATATCAACGGTACCAAAACGCTCGCAGCAGGTGGCGATAATCCGCTGCGGCATGCCGACATCGGTGATATCCGCCAGCATGAATTCCATCTCAACGCCCTGCTGTTCGATAAGTTCGCGGGTTTGAGTATGTTCTTCGCGCAGGGCGGGAATAAACAGATTCGCGCCGGCTGTCGCCAGGGCGACGGCAAAAGCCTGACCAAGGCCGCTATTGCCGCCGGTAACGATAGCGGTTTTCCCCTTGAGCGAGAAGAAGTCCATAGAGAAGGCAGTAGGTCGATCAATTGGCTGCATGGTTAACTCATTCCTTAAGTCAACGTATCAATAGCCCGCCTGAGCGGCTGAATTAACGCGCCAATGATAGCATTGCTGTCATGACGGCGTATCTCAACCCCAGCGCTGGAGCCAAATGCGAAGATGAATTCATATATGAAGAAGAGAGCTGCCGGGCGGTGAGCCACCTACCCGGCAAATAGAGTGGGGATCAGGCGATGTTAAGGTATTTATGCGTCTGCATGGATAACCGCCAGTTCCGGGCGATACAGGTCTCGATGCACAGACGCGTCGCGTCTTCTTTTTGGCTAATCGGCTGTAATGCAATAATCCGCGGCTTTTCATCTGCCAGCGTTTCCAGCAGTTCATCCAGCGCTTCGATATCCCGCACGCGGCCAACCGGATGCTTGATTTCATCTGCACGTTGCAACGCCTGAGAGAGCACATCGTAGCCGCCGCGCATGTTCACCTTCGGCGAGACCGTAACCCAGGTATTGTGGCTGCAGCGCACTTCATGGGTGCCGCTGGTTTCAATCTGGCAGCTGAAACCGTTTTGCTCAAGCAGGTCGGTCAACGGCGTAAGATCGTGAATACAAGGTTCGCCGCCGGTAATCACTACGTGACGGGCGGTCCACCCCTGACGGCCAATGATTGCCAGCAGATCGTCGCTGGTCGCCGGGCCCCATTTATCGCTCTCTTTGGTTTTGGCGAGAATACTAAATAGAGACACTTCCCGATCGGCCAGCTTATCCCAGGTATGTTTGGTATCGCACCAGGCGCAACCAACCGGGCATCCCTGCAAACGAATAAAAATGGCAGGCACGCCGGTAAAGTAACCCTCGCCTTGCAAGGTCTGGAACATCTCGTTAATCGGGTACTGCATAGTCATCTCTGTTCAGGTGGTAAAAAGGTATTATCGCAGATTCAGGCGCTCAGGTCTTGTCCTCAGCTGCGCTTACCTGAGCCCATGGTCAGCGGGGCGTAAACCCTCTTTTTATATTAGTTAGCGAACTATGAAATAAGCACAAAATGTATTTACGATATATTAAGTATTATTTTAGCATGTGCCACACTCACTCATTAACCCGTTCATTGATTACTCTCTTCAGAAGTATCTGCGTGCGGATAAAGATGTAACAAATAATGTTTTTCATGATCGTAATAGCATTATTTATGATTGTCTAAATCGATAAAAAATCACAATTAATCAAAGATGTACAAACCGATACATGAAACAATGAATCTTTTATCTATGCATACTGTCCAATTCAATTCACTTAATTTCCATAGCTTAAAATAAGCTTAAGAAACCGACGGTTACAGCATTTTTTATTTAATCTCCGTTTAATTTTCCGCGCCTAGAATCCAGTCGACCAACCATGAGAGACTGCATTCATGAATACATTATTAATTACAGGCGTTACCGGATTTCTGGGTGGAGCGGTATTAGAAAATATCCTTAATAACGAAAATGGGATTAATCTATTGCTCCTGGTGCGAGCCAATAACGATGAAGCGGCTCTGGCCCGGGTGAAGGAAAACCTGCGTAAATTCAATATTGCAGAGGAGAAGCTGGCCGCATTAACTACCCGGCAGATCCTGCTCGGCGATTTGTCATCCCCGGAGGCGTTCCTGAGCGACCCGCGTCTGGAGCAGGTCACTCACGTTATCAACAGCGCCGCCGTCGCCTCATTTGGCAATAACCCGCTCATCTGGAAAGTGAACGTCGAAGGGACGTTCAAATTTGCCCAACGGATGTCCCGCGTAGCTGGACTACAGCGTTTTCTCCACGTCGGGACCGCGATGTCCTGTACCCCGGAGCCCGATTCGCTGGTCGCTGAAAGCGCTGAATTCCGCGAGCACGCCGAGCATCTGGTGGAGTATACCCATTCCAAATCGACGATTGAGCGCCTGATGCAGGAGCAGTGCCCGACGTTACCGTTAGCCATCGCCCGCCCTTCTATCGTCGTTGGTCATACTCATCACGGTTGCCAGCCCTCCAGCAGCATTTTTTGGGTGTTCAGTATGGGGCTGATGTTGCAAAAATTCCTCTGCTCCCTGGAAGACCGCGTTGATGTTATCCCGGTCGACTACTGCGCCGACGCGCTGCTGATGTTATTGCAGCGCCCGCTGGCGCGCGGCGAAGTGGTGCATATCTCCGCCGGAGAAGAAAACAGCGTGAAATTTGCGGAAATCGATCGCGCGATGGCCTCAGCGCTGGAGCAGGCTCCGGTAGGCGATCGATACGCGCAGGTCAGCTATGAGACGCTGGTTAAAATGCGCCGTGAGTTGAAGGATATTTTCGGCCCGTGCAACGAGCGCCTGATGCTCAAAGCGATGCGCCTGTATGGCGCCTTCGCGACGCTGAACGTCCGCTTCAGCAATGATAAGCTGCTGAGCATGGGCATGCCCAAACCGCCGCGTTTCACCGATTATATCGACCGCTGCGTACAAACCACCCGCGGGCTTTCTATCCCCCAGCAAATGGCCGTCGATTTCAAGTAAGTGCAAATAGCGGATAAAAAAAATGCCAGTCCGCAGACTGGCATTTTTATTTCACAAAAAGTCAGGATTACGCCTGGCCTTTGATCTCTTTACGACCGTTGTACGGCGCTTTTTCACCCAGCGCTTCTTCGATACGAATCAGCTGGTTGTATTTAGCAACGCGGTCAGAACGGCTCATAGAACCAGTTTTGATCTGGCCTGCAGCGGTACCAACAGCCAGGTCAGCGATGGTAGCGTCTTCAGTTTCGCCAGAACGGTGAGAGATGACAGCGGTGTAGCCAGCGTCTTTCGCCATCTTGATTGCAGCCAGAGTTTCGGTCAGAGAACCGATCTGGTTGAATTTGATCAGGATGGAGTTAGCGATGCCTTTCTCGATGCCTTCTTTCAGGATCTTGGTGTTGGTTACGAACAGATCGTCACCAACCAGCTGGATTTTGTCGCCCAGTACTTTGGTCTGGTATGCGAAACCGTCCCAGTCAGACTCGTCCAGGCCATCTTCGATGGACACGATCGGGTACTGTTTGGTCAGTTCTTCCAGGAAGTGGGTGAATTCTTCAGAGGTGAACGCTTTGTTGCCTTCGCCAGCCAGAACGTATTTACCGTCTTTGTAGAATTCAGAAGCTGCGCAGTCCATCGCCAGAGTGATGTCTTTGCCCAGTTCGTAGCCTGCTGCTTTAACCGCTTCAGCGATAACAGCCAGCGCTTCAGCGTTGGAACCCAGGTTCGGCGCGTAGCCGCCTTCGTCACCAACTGCAGTGTTCATGCCTTTGGATTTCAGAACTTTCGCCAGGTGATGGAACACTTCAGAACCCATACGTACGGCTTCTTTCAGAGTCGGCGCGCCAACCGGCTGAATCATGAATTCCTGGATGTCGACGTTGTTGTCAGCGTGCTCACCGCCGTTGATGATGTTCATCATCGGAACCGGCATAGAGTATTTGCCCGGAGTGCCGTTCAGTTCAGCAATGTGTTCGAACAGCGGCTGGCCTTTAGAAGCAGCTGCTGCTTTGGCGTTCGCCAGGGATACCGCCAGGATTGCGTTCGCACCGAAGTTGGATTTGTTTTCAGTACCGTCCAGGTCGATCATGATCTTATCGATGCCAGCTTGATCTTTAGCATCTTTACCCAGGACTGCCTGAGCGATCGGGCCGTTTACCGCAGCAACAGCTTTGGTTACGCCTTTACCCAGGAAACGGGATTTGTCGCCATCGCGCAGTTCCAGCGCTTCGCGGGAACCAGTAGAAGCACCTGACGGAGCAGCTGCCATACCGACGAAACCACCTTCCAGGTGTACTTCGGCTTCAACAGTCGGGTTACCACGGGAGTCGATGATTTCACGACCGATGACTTTAACGATTTTGGACATTAGGTTTTCCTCAGTACAAGTTAAACTAAAACTCCAGACAAACAATGCACCCAATTGGGTGCATTGCCGTTCTAACTCTTTTACTTCGCCTGACGTTTCTGGTACTCGCTCGCGGCTTTCACAAAGCCGGCAAACAGCGGGTGGCCGTCACGCGGCGTCGAAGTAAACTCCGGGTGGAACTGGCAGGCCACAAACCACGGATGGTTCGGCACTTCGATGATCTCGACCAACTGATCATCCCCGGAACGGCCCGCAACGCGCAGGCCGGCAGCTTCAATCGGTTTCAACAACATGTTGTTGACTTCGTAGCGGTGACGATGGCGCTCGGTGATTGTCGGCTCGCCGTACAGCTGACGAACCAGAGAATCATCACCCAGCTGGCACTGCTGCGCGCCAAGGCGCATGGTGCCGCCGAGGTCGCTCTTCTCGGAACGAACCTCAACGTTGCCTTCTTCGTCACGCCATTCGGTAATCAGCGCCACCACCGGGTACTTACAGTCTGGCACAAATTCCGTAGAGTTGGCGTTTTCCATGCCCGCTACGTTGCGCGCGAACTCAATCAGCGCAACCTGCATACCCAGGCAGATGCCCAGATATGGAATATTGTTCTCACGCGCATAGCGCGCGGTGGCGATCTTGCCTTCAACGCCGCGGTAGCCGAAGCCGCCCGGGATGAGGATCGCGTCCAAATCTTTGAGGATTTCGACGCCGCGCGTTTCAACATCCTGCGAATCGATAAGCTTGATGTTGACGGTCACGCGGTTTTTCAGACCACCGTGTTTCAGCGCTTCAATCACCGATTTGTAGGCATCCGGCAGTTCAATGTACTTACCGACCATACCAATGGTGACTTCGCCTGCCGGATTAGCTTCTTCATAGATTACCTGTTCCCATTCGGCCAGGTTTGCTTCCGGACAAGTTAAGCTGAATCGTTTACAAATATAATCGTCCAGCCCCTGAGATTTCAACAGGCCTGGAATTTTATAAATGGAATCGACGTCTTTCAGAGAAATCACAGCCTTTTCCGGGACGTTACAGAACAATGCAATTTTTGCACGCTCGTTGGCCGGAACCGCGCGATCGGAGCGGCAAATCAGAATATCAGGCTGGATACCGATGGAGAGCAGCTCTTTCACAGAGTGCTGAGTCGGTTTAGTTTTGACTTCACCCGCCGCCGCCATGTATGGCACCAGGGTCAAGTGCATGAACAGGGTATGCTCACGGCCGATTTCTACCGCCATCTGGCGAATAGCTTCGAGGAACGGCAGGGATTCGATATCGCCTACGGTACCGCCGATTTCAACCAGCACCACGTCATGGCCTTCGCCGCCAGCCAATACACGCTCTTTGATGGCGTTGGTGATGTGCGGGATAACCTGTACGGTTGCGCCCAGATAGTCGCCACGGCGCTCTTTACGCAGAACGTCGGAGTAGATACGACCAGTGGTGAAGTTGTTGCGGCGAGTCATCTTGGTGCGGATGAAACGCTCGTAGTGGCCCAGGTCCAGATCGGTTTCAGCGCCGTCTTCAGTAACGAACACTTCCCCGTGCTGGATTGGGCTCATGGTGCCCGGATCGACGTTGATGTACGGATCCAGTTTCATGATAGTTACATTGAGCCCACGGGCTTCAAGAATGGCTGCCAGGGAAGCTGCGGCAATGCCTTTACCCAGAGAGGATACGACCCCGCCGGTCACAAAAATATAGTTCGTTGTCATGCTGAACCTGAGAAGTTAGGGTAAAACGATGGAATAACCAGGACGGGAAAGTAGTATACCCGAACATGCGTGACGCCACAAACTTTCATTCTCCCCTCCTCTTCTTTCTACCAGCCGCACCTGCGTTGCGACTCGAACAACTCGAAGAGGCAGGCTACATGGTGTTTCAACAACATAACGGAATGAGAAAATAGCCGCTTTTGGCGAAATGTTTTTGACGTAAATCAAGCGCTTGTTATTTATAAAATCACACAAATAGCGCTTGATCACGAAAACTCGTTAGAGATCAGTTTCCTGGCGTTTTACTTCCTGCCACACTTCTTCCATGGTTTCGAGGTCAACGCCGGTCATTTCCAGACCTCTGGCGGCAACAATACGCTCAACTTCGCGGAAGCGGCGCTCAAATTTGAGGTTCGCTTTCTGCAACGCGACCTCGGCTTTGACTCCTAAATGGCGGGATAAATTCACCGTGGCGAACAGCAGATCGCCCACTTCCTCTTCCAGTTTAGCTTCATCAACCACCGCCTGCTGCGCTTCATGCATGACTTCATCTATCTCTTCATGCACCTTATCGAGCACCGGCCCAAGCGAGGTCCAGTCGAAGCCCACCGCCGAGCAGCGACGCTGAATTTTATGCGCGCGCATCAGCGCCGGCAGGCTATGCGGAATATCATCCAGCGCCGAGTGTTGCGCCTTTTCCGCTCGCTCCGCGCTCTTGATCTGCTCCCAGCGCGCCAGCACTTCCGCACTGTTCCCGGCTGAAGCATCGCCGAAAATATGCGGATGGCGACGTTCCAGTTTGTCGCTGATGGCGGCGCAGATATCGTTGAAATCAAAACGCCCCTCTTCTTGCGCCATCTGCGCATAGAACACCACCTGGAATAGCAGGTCGCCAAGCTCGCCGCGCAGATCGTCAAAATCTTCGCGCGCAATGGCGTCCAGCACTTCATAGGTCTCTTCAAGGGTGTAAGGGGCGATAGTGGCAAAGGTCTGTTCTTTATCCCACGGGCAGCCGTTTTCCGGGTCGCGCAGGCGGCGCATGATGCCGAGCAGGCGGTCAATTTGAGTCATGTGACAATCCTGGAAATTTAAAAAATAGTCGGCCGGATAAGGCATTGATACCTTATCCGACGTTACGAAATTGCCGGATGGCGGCTTCGCCTTATCCGGCCTACAGACGAATTAACCGCCGTGTAGCGATTGTCGCGCGGGCGCTTTTAAGACAAAGCCGCGGACCGTAGGCCGGATAAGGCATTTATGCCGCCATCCGGCGCGGCGAAATTAACCGCCGTGTAGCGATTGTCGCCCGGGCGCTTTTAAGACAAAGCCGCGGACCGTAGGCCGAATAAGGCATTTATGCCGCCATCCGGCGCGACGAAATTAACCGCCGTGCAGACGACGCGCGTCGATCACATCCGGCACCTGGTTCAGCTTGCCGAGCACCCGGCCCAACACCTGCAGGTTGTAGATTTCAATGGTCATATCGATGGTCGCCAGCTGCTGTTTGGTATCGCTGCGGCTGGCCACGCCCAACACGTTCACCTTCTCGTTGGCAAGAATAGTGGTAATGTCGCGCAGCAGGCCGCTGCGGTCGTTGGCAACCACGCGCACCACCAGCGAATATCCCGCCGAGTAGCTCTCGCCCCATACCGCATCAACGATGCGTTCCGGCGCGTGAGACTGCAGCTCAGCCAGCTGATCGCAGTCGGCGCGGTGCACCGAGATCCCGCGCCCCTGGGTGATGAAGCCGACGATTTCGTCGCCAGGAATCGGCTGGCAGCAGCGGGCAATGTGATGCATCAGGTTACCGACGCCCTCAACCACCACCCGGCCATTGTCTTTACTGCGGTTCTGCGGGGTATAGGTTTTCTGCTGCAGCTGCTTCAGCGCGGCGGCATCCTGTTCCGCAGCGCTCGGTTTGTTGAACTGCGCCTGCAGGAAGTTGACCATCTGGTTAAGGCGAATATCGCCGCCGCCGATGGCCGCCAGCAGTTCATCCAGTTCATTAAAGTTGTAGCGCGGCAGCAGATGTTTCTCGGCATCCTTCAGGCTGATCCCCAAATGCTCGAGCTCATCGTCAAGGATCTGCCGCCCGGCGAGAATGTTCTTGTCGCGATCCTGTTTACGGAACCAGGCGTGAATTTTGGAGCGCCCGCGGCTGGTGGTCACGTAGCCGAGGTTCGGGTTCAGCCAGTCGCGGCTTGGGTTGGGCTGCTTCTGAGTAATTATCTCAATCTGATCGCCCATCTGCAGCTGATAGGTGAACGGCACAATGCGCCCGCCAATTTTCGCGCCGATGCAGCGGTGCCCGACATCGCTATGGATATGGTAGGCAAAGTCGAGCGGAGTGGAGCCCGCCGGCAGGTCAACCACGTCGCCCTTCGGCGTAAACACGTAGACCCGGTCGTCGAAGACCTGGCTGCGCACTTCATCGAGCATTTCGCCAGAGTCGGCCATCTCTTCCTGCCAGGCAATCAGCTTACGCAGCCAGGCGATACGGTCTTCATGGCCGCGACCGCCGCTCGCCCCGGCGCTGGCGCCCTCTTTATACTTCCAGTGCGCCGCCACGCCGAGTTCGGCGTCTTCATGCATCTGTTTGGTGCGAATTTGGATCTCGACCGTTTTCCCGCCCGGCCCAAGCACTACGGTATGAATAGACTGGTAGCCGTTCGGTTTCGGGTTAGCGACGTAATCATCAAATTCGTCAGGCAGATGACGATAGTGGGTATGCACGATCCCCAGCGCCGCGTAGCAATCCTGTAAACGTTCGGCGACGATACGAACCGCGCGCACGTCAAACAGCTCATCAAAAGCGAGATGCTTCTTCTGCATTTTGCGCCAGATGCTATAGATATGCTTCGGACGCCCGTACACCTCAGCCTTCACGCCTTCGGTTTTCATTTCTGAGCGCAGATGGCCGACGAACTCATCGATGTAATGCTCGCGATCGATACGGCGTTCGTGCAGCAACTTTGCAATGCGCTTGTATTCGGCTGGATGCAGATAACGGAAGCAGTAGTCTTCCAGTTCCCACTTCAGTTGACCGATGCCTAAGCGGTTCGCCAGCGGCGCATAGATATTGGTACACTCTTTTGCGGCCAGTACGCGCTCATCTTCGGGTTCATCTTTTACCTCGCGCAGGTGAGCGATACGTTCCGCAAGCTTGATAACCACGCAGCGGAAATCATCGACCATCGCCAGCAGCATGCGGCGAATATTGTCGACCTGTTCTGAGGAGACGGTATCGGTGTGCGTGGCTTTGAGCTGGCGAATCGCCGCCATATCACGCACGCCGTGAATCAGGGTAACGACGGATTTGCCGACGCTCTCTTGCAGGACTTCTTCGCTGACGACGTTGCCGTCCGCCAGCGGAAACAGCAAAGCGGCCCGCAAGGTATCGATATCCATATTCAGCATGGAGAGAATTTCAACCATCTCCACGCCGCGCCATAACAGGAGATCTGCCTGCGGGTGCCCCTGCGTTGTTGCGCGACAATAATCCCAGGTCTCGGCTAAGCGCTCACACGACTGCTGGCTGGAAATCCCCAGACTCGCGATCCATTTCTTCGGGTCAAACTCACCAGCTTTATTTAGATGTGCACTTCTTACCGCAACCATTGTCCTCTCCTTAAGGGACTCAGCCTACCGAAGTCAGCAAGCCATATTTATACCCGTCATTCTTCAAGTTGCATGTGCGTTAGCTTTCCTGCAACTCGAGTTATTGAGGGTATCTACTTCATCCTTCAGTCCACACCGCCACCAGGCATCTTCACTGTCGCCTCGATGCGGGCTGAACAATTTTATGTAAGCTCGCGCTCAAACAATACTATCGATTCCAGGTGCCCGGTGTGCGGGAACATGTCCAGCATCGCCAGACGTTGAATGCGATATCCCGCCTGAAGCAATGCCTCGCTATCGCGCGCCAGCGTCGCCGGGTTACATGAAACATAGACCACTCGCCGCGGAGCCAGCTTGATAATATGCGCCATCACGCCCGGCGCCCCGGCCCTTGCCGGATCGAGTAGAATTTTATCAAAGCCGTGCTTCGCCCAGGCTTGCCGGGTGACATCTTCCTCCAGGTTTTCATGAAAGAAAGTCACGTTTTGCAACCCATTGAGAGCGGCATTTTCCCGCCCCTTTGCCACCAGCGCGGGCACGCCTTCGACGCCCACCACGCTCGCCGCCGCTTTGGCCAGCGGCAGGGTGAAATTACCCATACCGCAAAACAGATCCAGAACGCGGTCCTGCGGCTGAATATCTAACCAGGCCAGCGCCGTACTTACCATCTTCTGGTTTACGCCATCGTTGACCTGGATAAAATCGCGCGGACTGAACACTAAGCGTAGTCCGTCTGACGTGTACCATGGCTCATCGCCGCGAATATGTTCAAGTATCTCGCTTTGCGGCGCGAGGTACAGGGATAGACCGTGAGTTTGCGAAAAACGTTCCAGTTTTTCTTTATCCGCCGCCGTCAGCGCGGCAGTATGGCGTAAAACCATCAGCGGGCCGTTGTCCGCCTGCACCAATTCAACGTGGCCTAGATGACGCTGTGACTGCAGGCTGGTTAAACACTCGCGCACCGCAGGCAACAACGCCTCAAGTTGGGGCACCAAAACAGGGCACTGCACCACATCGATGATTTCGCTGGAGTTGGCCTTACGAAAACCCATCTGCAGTTGTTGGGTCTTCGGCTGATAATTCAAGCTCAAACGCGCCCGACGACGATAGCCCCAAGGTTCAGCGGCTATAATGTCGTCAACGTCACGTTTCATCAGGCGGGAGAGCGCGGCGCGCTTGCTTTGCTGCTGTAGTTCAATGCTAGCATGCTGCTGCTGGCATCCGCCGCAGACGCCGAAATGCGCACAGCGCGGCGCAACGCGCTGTGGGCTGTCGTTGAGGCGGCGTTTAACCTGAGCGCGGGCATACTGTTTTTTATCCTCTACCAGCACGACTTCCGCCTGCTCTTGCGGCAACAGGCCGGGGACAAACAGCGCCTTACCCTGATGACGGGCTACGCCCTGGCCAAAGGGATCAAGGTCATTTACCGTCACGGTTATGATCTGGCGCGTCGTCACACGCCGTTTTGCAGAGTAGAATTGCGCCATTGTAGAGGATTATCTCAAAAATATACTGATTCTATACATGAAATCATTCGGGCTATCGATTCAGAAGCCGTCTGAAGGTTGATATGTATATTCTCCCATAATGGAACCGCATGACCAACTACAGCCTACGTGCTCGCATGATGATTCTTATTCTGGCGCCG
This sequence comes from Klebsiella sp. 141162, assembly GCF_050600755.1. Taxonomy (NCBI): domain Bacteria; kingdom Pseudomonadati; phylum Pseudomonadota; class Gammaproteobacteria; order Enterobacterales; family Enterobacteriaceae; genus Klebsiella; species Klebsiella sp. 141162. The sequence continues at coordinate 49,712 of NZ_JAQIRI010000006.1, forward strand.
ACCGTTTTGATTGGTTTGCTGCTCAGTATTTTCTTCGTCGCCCACCGCTATAACGATCTGCAGAGGCAGTTGGAGGATGCCGGCGCCAGTATTATCGAACCGCTGGCGGTATCCAGTGAATACGGCATGAATTTGCAAAATCGCGAGGCGATCGGCCAACTTATCAGCGTGCTTCACCGCCGCCATTCCGATATCGTGCGGGCCATTTCAATCTATGATGCAAAAAACCGGCTTTTCGTTACCTCTAACTTCCAGCTCGATCCGCGAGAAATACAGCTCCCGCGCGGCGCCCCCTTCCCTCGCCGTCTAAGCGTCACCCGCCACGGCGATATCATGGTGCTGCGCACGCCTATTGTGTCAGAAAGCTATCTGCCCGATGAGTCGCCGGAAAGCGATGCTAAAATGCCGGGCAACATGCTTGGCTATGTGGCGCTGGAGCTCGACCTCAAATCCGTTCGCTTACAGCAGTACAAAGAGATATTTATCTCAAGCGTCATGATGCTGTTTTGTATCGGCATTGCGCTGATTTTCGGCTGGCGATTGATGCGCGACGTGACCGGGCCAATTCGCAATATGGTCAACACCGTTGACCGCATCCGTCGCGGCCAGTTGGATAGCCGCGTTGAAGGCTTTATGCTCGGCGAGCTGGATATGCTGAAAAACGGCATTAACTCGATGGCGATGTCGCTTGCGGCATACCACGAGGAGATGCAGCACAATGTCGATCAGGCCACCTCGGATCTGCGCGAAACGCTGGAGCAGATGGAGATTCAGAACGTCGAGCTGGATCTGGCGAAAAAGCGCGCCCAGGAGGCCGCGCGCATCAAATCCGAGTTCCTGGCCAATATGTCGCATGAGCTACGAACCCCGCTTAACGGCGTGATTGGCTTTACCCGCCTGACGCTAAAAACCGATCTGAATGCCACTCAGCGCGACCACCTCACCACCATTGAGCGTTCTGCCAACAATCTGTTGGCCATCATTAATGACGTGCTGGATTTCTCCAAGCTGGAAGCGGGCAAGCTGATACTGGAAAGCATTCCTTTCCTGCTGCGCAATACCCTGGATGAAGTGGTGACCCTGCTGGCCCATTCGGCGCACGATAAAGGGCTCGAACTCACCCTCAACATTAAAAGCGATGTCCCGGATAATGTGATTGGCGATCCGCTACGTCTGCAGCAGGTCATCACCAACCTGGTGGGTAACGCCATTAAATTCACCGAGCACGGCAACATTGATGTGCTGGTGGAACAGCGGGCGATGAGCAATTCCCGCGTGCAAATTGAAGTACAGATCCACGATACCGGCATCGGTATTCCGGAGCGCGATCAGTCACGGCTGTTCCAGGCATTCCGCCAGGCCGACGCCAGTATCTCGCGCCGCCACGGCGGCACCGGCCTGGGTCTGGTCATCACCCAGCGCCTGGTCAAAGAGATGGGCGGTGATATCTCATTCCATAGTCAACCGAACCGTGGCTCCACCTTCTGGTTCCATATCAGCCTTGACCTGAACCCGAACGCCGTTACGGACGGTTTCGATACCCATTGCCTGGCGGGCAAGAAGCTGGCCTACATTGAAGCCAATGCCACCGCTGCGCAAAGCACGATGGAACTGCTGGCAACCACGCCATTAGAGGTGGTCTACAGCCCGACGCTGTCAGCGCTGCCGGATGCCCACTACGATATTTTACTGGCCGGTATTCCGGTGTCGATGCGCGATCTCAGCAATCAGCGGGAGAAGCTGGTCCGCGCCTGCTCGCTATCCGATACCCTGGTACTGGGGTTGCCTTGTCACGCGCAGGTCAGCGCCGAAGAGCTGAAAAGAAATGGCGTCGCCGCCTGCCTGCTCAAACCGTTGACCTCCACGCGGCTTTTCCCGGTGCTGATGGCCTCTTGCCGCGCGCAGCCGCCGGTGCCGCAGCCCTATATCGATAGCGATAAACTGGCGATGACGGTGATGGCGGTAGACGATAACCCGGCCAACCTCAAGCTTATCGGCGCATTGCTGGACGATCTGGTGCAGCATGTCATTCTGTGCGATAGCGGCCAGGATGCCGTAGAGCAGGCAAAACAATCGCAGTTGGATCTCATTCTGATGGATATTCAGATGCCGGATATGGACGGTATTCGCGCCTGTGAATTGATCCGCCAACTCCCTCATCAGCAGCAGACACCGGTGATCGCCGTGACCGCTCACGCCCTTGAGGGTCAGCGCGAGAAACTGCTGGCTGCCGGGATGAACGATTATCTGGCGAAGCCAATTGAAGAAGATAAACTCAGCACCCTGCTATTGCGTTATCAGCCCGGCATGCACGTCGTCACGCCGCAAATCGCCGAACCGGTTGAGCCGGTTATCGACCATAACGTCACGCTCAACTGGCAGCTGGCGCTGCGTCAGGCAGCCATGAAGCCAGACCTCGCGCGGGAAATGCTGCAAATGTTGCTCGCCTTTATGCCGGAGGTGCGCAATAAAGTTGAAGAGCAGCTGGTTGGCGAGACGCCGGAAGGATTGCTGGATTTAATCCACAAGCTGCACGGTAGCTGCAGCTATAGCGGCGTACCGCGGCTGAAAAAACTGTGCCATACCCTTGAAAGCCAGTTGCGCGCGGGTACCGCGCCGGAAGAGCTGGAGCCGGAACTGCTGGAACTGCTAGACGAGATGGATAACGTCGCCCGCGAAGCATGCAAGATGGGAGTGTAAACCCCGGATAGCGGCGCTACGCGCCTTATCCGGGCTACGCCCTACGGTCCGGTACTCGGTTGGTAGCCCCGGTAAGCGTAAGCGCCACCGGGGACGGTTCCCGGATCGCGGTGTTACGCGCCTTATCCGGGCTACAAATCCCACTGCGCTGCCCGGGTTACCGCTTGCCGCCCATCTGCAATACCGCGGCCACGTTACGCGCCGTCATCCGCACGTTGGCGGCGGCGTTCTCCAGCGCTTCGTCCAGGGTACAGACGGTATACAGCACGCTAAAGACCGCATCCAAACCATGCTGATGCACGACGCCCACATCGGCGGTCAGGCTACCGGCAATCCCAATCACCGGCACGTTGAAGCGTTTCGCGACCTTCGCCACCCCCACCGGCACCTTACCATGAATGGTCTGGCTGTCGATGCGCCCTTCACCGGTAATCACCAAATCAGCCTCCGCCACTAAATCCGCCAGCCGCAGCGCATCGGTCACTATCTCGATCCCCGGTCGCAATTTGGCGCCGCAAAACGCATACAACGCCGCCCCCATACCGCCCGCCGCGCCGCCCCCTTCCAGGCTCAGTACGTCGATATCCAAATCGCGGTCGATAATCTGCGCAAAGTGTTGCAGGCCGCTATCAAGACGTTCAATCATCGCCGTCGTCGCCCCTTTTTGCGGGCCGAACACCGCGCTTGCCCCCTGCGGGCCGGTTAACGGGTTGGTGACGTCGCAGGCGACATCAATCCGGCAATCCGCCAATCTTGGATCCAGCTCGCTGAGATCGATCCGCGCCAGCGTCTCCAGCGCGCCGCCGCCCGGCGCAATTTGCTGTTGCTCCGCGGTCAACAATTTCGCACCCAGCGCCTGCGCCATGCCGGCGCCGCCGTCATTGGTCGCGCTGCCGCCGATCCCAATAATAATCTGCGAGACTCCCGCATCTAACGCGTAACGAATCAGCTCGCCGGTTCCCCAGGAGGTGGTCAGCAGCGGATTACGTCGCGTCGGCGGCACGCTTTCCAGTCCGCTGGCTGCCGCCATTTCAATATAGGCGCAGCGCATATCGCCGGATAGACCGTAAAAGGCTTCGACCGGTTCGCCTAACGGCCCGGTAACGCTGACCTGTACGATATGTCCCTGCGTCGCGGCCACCATCGCCTCAACGGTACCTTCTCCGCCGTCGGCAACCGGGACTTTAACGTACTCCGCATGGGGATAAATCTCGCGGAACCCCGTTTCTATCGCGGTAGCGACATCCAGCGCACTCAGGCTCTCTTTGTAAGAATCCGGCGCGATCACTATCTTCATAAGTGTCCTTAATATGAATAACCCCGGCGACCGGCAGTTGCCGACCCCAACAGGGTCGGCGTTATCTTAGCGAACCATGCAAGGACGTTTGTTATCAAAGGTCCAGTTCGGGATTAAATATTGCATCGCCATGGCGTCATCACGAGCGCCCAGGCCATGTTTCTTATATAGCTCATTAGCCTGCATCACGCGGTCCATATCCAGCTCAACGCCTAAACCTGGCGTCGTCGGCACCTGCACCATACCGCCTTTGATTTCAAACGGCTGTTTGGTCAAACGCTGGTTGCCCTCCTGCCAGATCCAGTGGGTATCGATAGCGGTAATTTTACCCGGCGCCGCCGCGGCCACATGGGTAAACATCGCCAACGACACATCGAAGTGGTTATTAGAGTGCGAACCCCAGGTCAGGCCAAATTCATGACACATTTGCGCCACGCGCACCGATCCCTGCATGGTCCAGAAGTGCGGGTCAGCCAGCGGAATATCCACCGATTGTAACGACAGCGTATGGCCCATCTGCCGCCAGTCGGTGGCAATCATGTTGGTTGCGGTCGGCAGCCCGGTCGCCCGACGGAATTCGGCCATCACTTCGCGGCCGGAGAAACCTTGCTCAGCGCCGCATGGGTCTTCCGCATAGGCCAGTACGCCTTTCAGCTGCTTGCCTATCTGGATGGCTTCATCCAGCAGCCAGGCGCCGTTCGGGTCGAGGGTCACGCGCGCGTCTGGGAAACGCTTCGCCAGCGCGCTAATGGCTTCGGCTTCTTCAAAACCGGCCAGTACCCCGCCCTTCAGTTTAAAGTCATTGAAACCATATTTTTCGTAAGCGGCCTCCGCCAGGCGAACTACCGCATCCGGCGTCATCGCCTCTTCATGACGAATACGGTACCAGTCGCACTGCTCATCCGGTTGGCTTTGATAAGCCAGCGGCGTCGCGTGGCGGTTGCCGACGAAGAACAGATAGCCAAGCATTTCGACTTCGCTCCGCTGCTGACCGTCGCCAAGCAGAGAAGCAACGTTCACGCCCAGATGCTGGCCCAGCAGATCCAGCAGCGCCGCTTCAATCCCGGTCACCACGTGAATAGTGGTGCGCAGATCGAAGGTTTGCAGGCCGCGGCCGCCGGCATCGCGGTCGGCAAACTGGTTACGCACGGCATTCAGCACATTTTTGTACTCGCCCAGCGTTTTCCCCACTACCAGCGGCGCGGCGTCTTCCAGCGTCTGGCGGATCTTTTCGCCGCCGGGAATTTCGCCGACGCCGGTATGCCCGGAGTTATCTTTGATGATAACGATATTACGGGTGAAGTACGGCGCGTGCGCGCCGCTCAGGTTCATCAGCATGCTGTCATGCCCGGCGACCGGGATAACCTGCATAGCGGTCACAATTGGCGTTGAAGATGATGTAGTCATGACGTAATCCTTTTTAATTAATGACGGCCGAAAACGGGGCGTTTACGGTCGAATGTCCAACCGGGAATCAGGTACTGCATCGGGCCCGCATCATTACGCGCGCCGCCAGGCAGCGCCTTATAGGCCTCATGAGCTTTATGCACCTGTTCCCAGTCCAGCTCCACGCCGAGTCCCGGCGCGTCTGGCACGGCGATTTTGCCGTTGATAATTTGCAGCGGATTTTGCGTCAGGCGCGAATCGCCCTCCTGCCAAATCCAATGGGTATCGATAGCGGTCGGCTTGCCCGGCGCCGCGGCGCCGACGTGGGTAAACATCGCCAGCGAAATATCAAAATGGTTGTTCGAGTGGCAGCCCCAGGTCAGCCCCCAGTCATCGCACAGCTGCGCCACCCGCACCGCGCCCGAGAGCGTCCAGAAGTGCGGGTCAGCCAGCGGAATATCGACGGCGTTGAGCATCACCGCATGCCCCATCTCGCGCCAGTTAGTGGCTATCATGTTGGTCGCCACCGGTAACCCGGTTGCGCGACGGAACTCGGCCATCACTTCCCGGCCGGAAAAGCCCTGTTCCGCGCCGCACGGATCTTCGGCATAGGTCAGGACATCCTGCAGCCCTTTGCACAGCATAATAGCTTCATCCAACAGCCAGGCGCCGTTCGGATCAACGGTAATGCGCGCGTCAGGGAAGCGTTTTTTCAGCGCGCGAGCGGTGTCGATCTCCTGCTCGCCAGGTAATACGCCTCCTTTTAACTTAAAGTCTTTAAAGCCGTAGCGATCCTGAGCCGCCTCCGCCAGTCGCACCACCGCGTCGCTATTCAACGCCTGCTGATGACGCAGGCGATACCATTCGTGGTTGCCTGGCGTCCGCTCAAGGTATCCGAGATCGGTTTTTTCGCGGTCGCCGATATAGAACAGGTAGCCCAGCACGGTCACCGCATCACTCTGTTTGCCGGGCCCAAGCAGTTCGCAGACCGGGACATTCAACACCTTGCCAAGCAGGTCGAGCAGCGCGGCTTCCAGCGCCGCCACCGCATTGACTTTCAATTCGAAGGTCCATGCGCCTTTGCCGAAGGTGTCGAAATCCGCCGCCTGGTTGCCTTTATGTACCTGCTGCACCACGCGGTTGAGGCGAGCGACTTCCTGCCCAACTACCTGCGGAATCGCCTCCACCAGCGTCTGATAGATGACTTCGCCGCCGGGCGCTTCGCCGACGCCGGTATGGCCAGCGTTATCGGTTAACACCACGATGTTGCGGGTAAACCAGGCGTTATGCGCGCCGCCGATATTCATCAGCATGCTGTCGCGCCCGGCGACCGGAATCACCTTCATTTCGGTAACGATTGGGCTGGATTGGGTATTCATGATTAACGCCCCGCAACCGGTTTAAGTTCGATACGTTTGATATCGCCCACCAGCACCAGGTAGCTGAGAACCGCCACCAGCGCATGGATACCGACGTAAATCAGCGCGCCGTTGAAAGAGCCGGTGGTGCCGACGATATAGCCGATAGCGATAGGGGTTACGATGCCGGAAATATTGCCGAACATGTTGAACAGACCGCCGGACAGGCCGCTAATCTCTTTCGGCGCAGTGTCCGCCATTACCGCCCAGCCCAGCGCGCCGATGCCTTTACCAAAGAAGGCCATCGCCATAAAGCCGATGATCATCCATTCCACATTCACGTAATTACACATCAGCATGGTCATGGACAACAGCATGCCCAGCACTATCGGCGTTTTGCGCGCAATATTCAGCGAGCCGGTACGGCGCATCAACCAGTCGGAAATAATCCCGCCCAACACGCCGCCGACAAAGCCGCACACCGCCGGAATCGAGGCGACAAAGCCCGCTTTAAGGATCGACATGCCGCGCGCCTGCACCAGATAAACCGGGAACCAGGTGATAAAGAAGTAGGTTAAGGCGTTGATGCAGTACTGACCGATATAGATCCCGACCATCATTCGCGAGCCAATCAGCTGCTTGATTTGGCCCATTTTTACGCTAAAAGGCACCTTCTGCGCACTGCTCTTTTGATCCATGTTGATCAACGCGCCGCCTTCGGCGATGTAGTCCAGTTCTTTCTGGTTCACGCCTGGATGGTTATTCGGATCGTGGATCACTTTCAGCCACACGAAGCTGATGACAATACCCAGTCCGCCCATAAAGAAGAATACGTGCGACCAGCCCACTTCATGGGTCAACCACCCCATAATCGGCGCGAAAATAACGGTAGCAAAATACTGCGCGGAGTTAAAAATCGATACCGCCGTCCCTCTCTCCTGCGCCGGGAACCAGGCGGCCACAATACGGCTATTGCCCGGGAACGAGGGCGATTCGGCAAGGCCGACGAGGAAGCGCAGGGTAAACAGCGCGATGATAATGCCAAAGCCGCTAAAGATATCCACGAAACCCTGCAGCAGGGTAAACACGGACCAGATAAAGATGGACCAGAAATAGACGCGTTTAGAACCAAAGCGGTCAAGCAGCCAGCCTCCAGGGATCTGTCCGATCACATAGGCCCATGAAAACGCGGAGAAAACGTAACCCATGCCAACAGGATCGAGGCCGATATCCCTGGCCATTTCAGAACCGGCGATCGACAGCGTCGCGCGGTCGCCATAGTTAAAGGATGTGACGATAAACAGCATCACCACTATCCAATAGCGAGCATTGGTGCGCTTTTCAGCGGCGCTCGCAGCCTGACTTAATGAACTCATTGTTGTACTCCTGAATCATAGCGTTTAGCTACGTTCATTCTGAACAGCACAACCTGTAGGGTAATCAGAATGACGTGTTAGTGTTTTTTTCGTTATATCTGGCGTACTGCTTTTGTCACTGGCAGGAAAAGTATAAAAAGAGGCCTCGACGGGCTCACCGTGCATATACACAGCTTTAGCGGGCGGAACTGCGTTAGTTTGTGGCGCATGCCTAAGGTTGTGGGGAGTAGTTCACGGAAATGGAAAACCGTCGCCTGCTTAGAGGAAGATGGGCAATATAACCTTCAGAGTGTGAATCCCCTCTCTTGACGCCGGGGAAACGCAAAGAAAAAAGCCATAGCGATGGCGTGGTTATCAGGCACATGCCCGAAGCCGGGAGGAATGGAGAACGTTAAGATAAGCCTGACCGTTTATCCGGCCACTGGCAGCTTAAGCGCGCCCTCTACGTAGGGAGAGGGCGTTCTTAATAGGATTAGTCGAGCAGTTTCGCCCACCCTTCTACCCAAGGATTGGAAACGCTTTCCGGTTCCGGGTCTTCGCTGGCGTCGATGGTGAGCATCTCGCCGATACGTCGCGCGCCCTGTTCCTGCAGCAGCGCATCAAAAGTTTTACCGCCGCCGCAGAAATTAGCGTAGGTGCTATCGCCAAGCGCGATAATGCCGTAGCGCAGATGCGGCTGATACATATCTTTAATGCCTTCATACAGCGGAACGATACTGTCCGGCAAATCGCCCTGCCCGGTGGTCGACGTCACGACCAGCACGTACTTGCCGGTATAGGATTCCCAGTCTTTCACTTCCGGGTCCTCAAATACCGTCGCTTTATGCCCCAGCCCGCTCAGAATGGCTTCCGCCTCCTCGGCGACCAACAGCGAGTTTCCGTACATTGTGCCGACAAAAATTCCGACTTCTGCCATAGTGATTATCTCCCTGGATTATCCGCGATACTCTCATCCTGACCGCTGTCGTCGGCAAACTCAACCCTTTCATTTAGCGGGAGAAGCCCCCGCCAGCCAAACTGCGACAGCGCGCGCATCCAGACGTCATCCAGACCCGCACGAATCGTTAGCGGCTCGCCGGTAAAGGGATGCGTTAATGACAGCTGGCTGGCGTGCAGCATCAGACGATTGCAGCCGAAATGTTCAGCGGCGCTGCGGTTTTGCCGTAAATCGCCATGTTTGCTGTCGCCGAGGATCGGATGGCGCAGATGAGCCAAATGACGACGCAGCTGATGTTTACGCCCCGTTTTCGGCTCCAGCTCCACCAGCCCGTAGCGGGTGGTCGGGTAACGGCCGGTGGCGACCGGCATTTCTACCGTTGCCAACCCGCGATAGTGGGTCACCGCCGGCTGCGGGCCTTTATCCTCACGAGCGAACTTATCGGCGATTTTGTCCAGCTCTTCCACCAGCGGGTAATCCAGCACATCCTCTTCAGTCAGCCAGCCGCGAACGATCGCGTGATAACGTTTTTGCATCTGGTGTTGCTCAAACTGCTGCGCCAGCAGCCTGCCCGCCTCGCTCGATAATCCCATCAGCAGCACGCCGGAAGTCGGTCGGTCCAGACGATGAGCGGTGAAGACGTGCTGGCCGATTTGATCGCGCACGGTCTGCATCACCACCACTTTCTCATCGCGGTCCAGCCAGCTGCGGTGCACCAGCCAGCCGGAAGGCTTATTCACCGCCACCAGCCACTCGTCCTGATAAATGATCTCCAGCATCAGGCGTCGTCGTCCGCGAATAACGCATCCAGCAGCAGTAGCTCGGCTACGATAGGTTCGCGCGCCGGATGAGCTTTATCCAGCGCCATCTCGTAATAAGGCGCGACGGCAAAGTTCTGCGGCAGCGGCATACCGCTGGCGATCAGTTGATGCAGACGCGGGATCAGCACCCACTGCAGCCATTCCAGCGGTTCGAGCGTGTCCAGGCAAAACGGCTGTTCGCTGGCGAAAGCGCTGCTATACGGCGCCTGTTCCTGCCAGTGGTTTGTTTCGCGCAGCAGCGCTTCAATGGCGTGCAGGCGATCGCGCACGCTAGCGTGAAGGGTCATGGGGAAACCTCGATGAATTGTAAACCGGGCGCAGGATAGCAAATCCGCGAGAGAAATAAAAAAAGGGAGCACTGTATAAACAGTGCTCCCGGTTCGTTTTGCAGCATTCCAGCTACATTGGTGCTCCCTGCTCGTCCTTGAAAACTTTTCCTGAGGTCTCCTGACCAAGTTCATCCTTAAACTAGCGCATCCTGCTTTCACACCACCCCGATGTGAAATAACTTATCCCTAAGTGTGTCCAGATCTTCCTGATCCACCGTTCATCCTGAGCGGCTCTCGTTCTCCATCCTGGAGGTGTCCATTACGCAATCCTGCGTTATCCTTGCTTCATCCTGAAGCCTGTCCTTGCAACGCCATCCCGGCGGGTCCTGCAGAAGAGCCATCATCCTGATGTTCTCTTCATTTCGCGACTCCCTGTCGACGTACATAGGATCACTGATTCCGCCTCTTCTTACAAGACTTACTACGACAATCTCTTAAGATTAGTGGCCAGACTAAAAGACCATATAATTATCAAATCATTTTATAACAATAAGTTAGATGTAATCCTTACGTTTAAAATTGCTGAAAATGATGACGATCTCTTACAGGTCTTGTAAGAGATCTCTCACAAACAACCAGGGTAAATGGATTACAGAAGGGGCTCAAGCTGATTCAGGAAACTCGCAAGTGAGTGAGAAAGGGTCTCTCTTTTTCGGGTTCCGAGCGTCTCTTTAATGACTTCGCCGCTCAGATTGCAGACCGAAATAACCTCCAGTTCGCTATCCAGCGTGGCGATAAACAGCGTCGGCGATAGCTTGAGGCGTTTTTGCACCACCAGGTGACCAATAAGGTTTTCCTGCACTCGCTGGAAGTCATCCGGGCTCCAGGCCTGCAATAAAGTAAGGTCCTGTGCCGCAAAGCGGGCGTGCATATCGCCAGCGAACTGAGTGGTATAATAACTATGAATTGGCTGTTGTACCACAATCTCCAGCGCTCGTTCAACTCCATCGAGATGGCGTGCTAACGTAAACGGCTGCGGCTGCCAGAAAACGGCATCGTTTTCACTGGCGCTGATACAGGGAGATGGGATGCCATAAAGGTCTTCGCTACGCGGCAGGCTGGCATAACGCTGCTGCCACGCATCGCAGTAACGTTGGGTAAATGATTGCAGCGCTTCTATGGTCTGATGATCCACCGGTTTCTCTCTTCACGTTAGACAGGATACACTTGGCATATAGTGTACCCGCTTTACTATGGTGAAACATGTCTTCTTACGATAATCATCAGGCGCTGGCCGGCCTGACGCTCGGTAAATCAACGGATTACCGTGATACCTATGACGCTTCGTTGCTGCAGGGCGTGCCGCGCAGCCTGAACCGCGACCCGCTTGGCCTGCATGCCGATAATCTGCCGTTCCACGGCGCCGATATCTGGACGCTGTACGAGCTGTCGTGGCTGAATGGCAAAGGCCTGCCGCAGGTCGCCGTCGGCTACGTGGAGCTGAGCGATACCACCGTCAATCTGGTGGAATCGAAAAGCTTCAAACTGTACCTGAACAGCTTCAACCAGACCCGCTTCGCCGACTGGCAGGAAGTCCAGGCCACGCTGACCCGCGATCTCAGCGCCTGCGCCCAGGGCGAGGTCAAGGTTTCGCTGTACCGCCTGGATGAGCTGGAAGGGCAACCGATCGCTCATCTGCACGGCGCCTGCATCGACGATCAGGATATCGAGATTGATAACTATCAGTTCAGCGCCGACTACCTGCAGGACGCGGCCAGCGGCAAAGTCGTCGAAGAGACGCTGGTCAGCCATCTGCTGAAATCAAATTGTCTGATCACCCACCAGCCAGACTGGGGCTCGGTACAGATTCAGTATCGCGGGCCGAAAATCGATCGCGAAAAACTGCTGCGCTATCTGGTGTCGTTCCGCCATCACAATGAATTCCACGAACAATGCGTCGAACGCATCTTTAATGATGTGCTGCGTTTCTGCCGTCCGGAATCGCTTTCTGTGTACGCTCGCTACACCCGCCGCGGCGGCCTGGATATTAATCCGTGGCGCAGTAACGGTGAATTCGTGCCGGCAACCGGCCGTCTGGCGCGGCAATAAGCGAAATTTTTCACACTTTGCGTGCGTTAACGCGTACGCAAGGTTGTGGAAAGACTACGGCCAGGGCTATTGTAATCACAGGAAGACGATAATCGTCCTGTAAGGAGTTCACTTGATTACACACGTTAGCCCGCTTGGTTCAATGGATATGCTGTCACAGCTGGAAGTGGATATGCTTAAACGCACCGCCAGTAGTGACCTGTATCAACTCTTTCGCAACTGCTCGCTTGCTGTGCTCAACTCGGGGAGCCTGACCGATAACAGCAAGGAGCTACTGTCTCGTTTTGAAAACTTCGATATTAACGTGCTGCGCCGCGAACGCGGCGTGAAGCTGGAACTGATCAACCCGCCGGAAGACGCTTTCGTCGATGGCCGTATTATCCGTTCCCTGCAGGCCAACCTGTTTGCCGTGCTGCGCGATATCCTGTTCGTCTACGGGCAGATCCACAACACCGTCCGCTTCCCGAATCTCGATCTCGAAAGCTCAATTCACATCACCAACCTGGTGTTCTCGATTCTGCGTAACGCCCGCGCGTTACACGTCGGCGAAGCGCCGAATATGATTGTCTGCTGGGGCGGCCACTCTATTAATGAAAATGAGTACCTGTACGCGCGCCGCGTCGGTACCCAGCTTGGCCTGCGCGAACTGAATATCTGCACCGGCTGCGGGCCAGGCGCCATGGAAGCGCCAATGAAAGGCGCCGCCGTCGGCCACGCCCAGCAGCGCTATAAAGACAGCCGCTTTATCGGCATGACCGAACCTTCCATTATCGCCGCTGAGCCGCCAAACCCGCTGGTCAACGAACTGATCATCATGCCGGATATCGAAAAGCGTCTCGAAGCGTTCGTACGCATCGCCCACGGTATTATCATCTTCCCGGGCGGCGTGGGTACTGCGGAAGAGCTGCTTTATCTGCTGGGCATCCTGATGCATCCGGATAACAAATCTCAGGTGCTGCCGCTTATCCTCACCGGGCCGAAAGAGAGCGCCGACTACTTCCGCGTGCTGGACGAGTTCATCGTTCATACCCTCGGCGAATCGGCTCGCCGCCACTACCGCATTATTATCGACGATGCCGCTGAAGTGGCGCGCCAGATGAAAAAAGCGATGCCATTGGTCAAAGAGAGCCGCCGCGAAACCGACGACGCCTATAGCTTCAACTGGTCGATTCGTATCTCGCCGGACCTGCAGATGCCGTTTGATCCAACGCACGACAATATGGCCAATCTCAAACTTTATCCGGACCAACCGGTGGAAGTTCTGGCCGCCGACCTGCGCCGCGCCTTCTCCGGTATTGTCGCCGGCAACGTGAAAGAAGTCGGTATTCAGGCTATCGAGAAATATGGCCCTTACAAGCTGCATGGCGATCCGGAAATGATGCGCCGCATGGACGATCTGCTGCAGGGCTTCGTTGCCCAGCACCGCATGAAGCTTCCGGGCGGCAGCGCCTACATTCCGTGCTACGAAATCTGCTCCTGATAATGTAATACCTCTCCCGGGCGGCGGTCGATCCCCTGCCCGGGCACTCCCGCCCGTAATTTCCAGTTAATTAATTTTTCTAATTAATGATTCGTAGAGTTTCCACATAGCCAATCGTTTGCGTTTCCAAAAAGAGCAATAAAATTCACCATAAAAATAACATTATGGCGAAAAAACGTCGTTTACATCACTTTTTTGCAGCAAAAACCTCGTTATTTGGTAACAGAGCTTTTATCTCATGTGCTGCAAATGATAGCCTTCGCGCCACATTTATCTGGCTGATCACCATAAACAGACTGTTGGGCTAAAAACGTTCAGGTTTAAAGTGGATTATTGCATTTGGGATCCCGATCACTGATGTATTTTCCATATAAATGTATCTTGCCGCCCAATTGTTACGGAGAAAATTTCTAAAAAACCGTAAAGCAGCGAATTTCATATTATTTAATCGTTTTTATTTACTAGATTTTGTTGATTCCTCCAGGAGATACAGATGGAAACCACACAAACCAGCACTATCGTTTCGGGTGAAACCCGCAGCGGATGGCGCAAAACGGATACCATGTGGATGCTGGGCCTGTACGGCACGGCGATCGGCGCGGGCGTTTTGTTCCTGCCAATCAACGCCGGCGTCGGCGGTATGATCCCACTGATTATCATGGCGATTCTGGCCTTCCCGATGACCTTCTTCGCACACCGCGGTATGACCCGCTTCGTGCTTTCCGGTAAAAACCCGGGCGAAGACATCACTGAAGTCGTTGAAGAACACTTTGGCGTGGGCGCAGGTAAACTGATTACTCTGCTCTACTTCTTCGCAATCTACCCGATCCTGCTGGTTTATAGCGTGGCGATCACCAACACCGTCGAAAGCTTCATGGCGCACCAGCTGCACATGACGCCGCCGCCGCGCGCCATTCTGTCGCTGATCCTGATTGTCGGCATGATGACCATCGTTCGTTTCGGCGAGCAGATGATCGTTAAGGCAATGAGCATCCTGGTATTCCCGTTCGTTATCGCGCTGATGATCCTGGCTCTGTACCTGATCCCGCAGTGGAACGGCGCGGCGCTGGAAACCCTGTCGCTGAGCAGCGCGTCAACAACCGGTAACGGTCTGCTGATGACCCTGTGGCTGGCGATCCCGGTGATGGTCTTCTCCTTTAACCACTCGCCGATCATCTCCTCCTTCGCGGTAGCGAAGCGTGAAGAATACGGCGAAGGCGCAGAGAAGAAATGCTCCAGCATCCTGGCGCGCGCTCACATCATGATGGTGCTGACCGTTATGTTCTTCGTCTTCAGCTGCGTACTGAGCCTGTCTCCGGCAGACCTGGCGGCGGCGAAAGAGCAGAACATCTCGATTCTGTCTTACCTGGCGAACCACTTTAACGCACCGGTTATCGCCTGGATGGCGCCGATCATCGCGATGATCGCTATCACCAAATCCTTCCTCGGCCACTACCTGGGCGCTCGTGAAGGTTTCAATGGCATGGTGATTAAGTCTCTGCGCGGCAAAGGCAAAACCATCGAAATCAACAAACTGAACAAGCTGACCGCGCTGTTTATGCTGGTCACCACCTGGATTGTGGCAACGCTGAACCCGAGCATCCTCGGCATGATTGAGACCCTGGGCGGTCCAATTATCGCGATGATCCTGTTCCTGATGCCGATGTACGCAATCCAGAAAGTTCCGGCCATGCGCAAATACAGCGGCCACATCAGCAACGTCTTCGTTGTGATTATGGGCCTGATTGCCATCTCCGCGATTTTCTACTCTCTGTTCAGCTAATTCTTTTAAGACCTCCCCTCGCGCCGCTTAACGGCGGCGCGCTTTCCGACAGTACTGGAATACATCATGATCAGCGTATTCGATATTTTCAAAATCGGCATTGGCCCATCCAGCTCCCATACCGTTGGACCGATGAAAGCGGGCAAACAATTTACTGACGACCTGATTGCGCGCGGCCTGCTGGCCGACGTCAGCAAAGTCGTCGTCGACGTTTACGGCTCCCTGTCTCTGACCGGTAAAGGCCACCATACCGATATCGCCATTATCATGGGACTGGCCGGCAATCTGCCGGATACCGTCGACATCGACGCGATCCCGGGCTTTATCCAGGACGTTAATACCCACGGCCGCCTGCTGCTGGCGAACGGCCAGCACGAAGTCGAGTTCCCTGTCGACCAGTGCATGAATTTCCATGCCGACAACCTGTCTCTGCATGAGAACGGCATGCGCATTACCGCGCTGGGCGACGACAAGGTGCTCTACAGCCAGACCTACTACTCCATCGGCGGCGGTTTTATCGTCGATGAAGAGCACTTCGGCCTGACCACCGAAGCGCCAGTTGCCGTACCTTATCCGTACAAAAACGCCGCCGATCTGCAGAAACACTGCAATGAAACCGGCCTGTCGCTCTCCGGGCTGATGATGCAGAACGAGCTGGCGCTGCACAGCAAAGAAGAGCTGGAACAGCACTTCGCCGCGGTATGGGAAGTGATGAGCGCCGGTATCGAGCGCGGTATCACCACTGAAGGCGTGCTCCCGGGCAAACTGCGCGTTCCGCGCCGCGCCGCCGCCCTGCGCCGTATGCTGGTGAGCCAGGACAATACCAACAGCGACCCAATGGCGGTAGTGGACTGGATCAACATGTTCGCGCTGGCGGTAAACGAAGAGAACGCCGCCGGCGGGCGTGTCGTCACCGCGCCAACTAACGGCGCCTGCGGTATCGTTCCGGCGGTACTGGCCTACTACGACAAGTTTATCCGCAAGGTGAACGCTAACTCTCTGGCCCGCTATATGCTGGTCGCCAGCGCCATTGGTTCGCTGTACAAGATGAACGCCTCTATCTCCGGCGCCGAAGTCGGCTGCCAGGGCGAAGTCGGCGTGGCCTGCTCGATGGCGGCGGCCGGTCTGGCGGAGCTGCTGGGCGCTAGCCCGGCCCAGGTGTGCATCGCCGCGGAAATCGGTATGGAACATAACCTCGGCCTGACCTGCGACCCGGTTGCCGGCCAGGTGCAGGTACCGTGCATCGAGCGTAACGCTATCGCGGCGGTCAAAGCGGTTAACGCCGCGCGTATGGCCCTGCGCCGTACCAGCGAACCGCGCGTGTGCCTCGATAAGGTTATCGAGACCATGTATGAAACGGGCAAAGATATGAACGCCAAGTACCGCGAAACCTCTCGCGGCGGCCTGGCGATGAAAATCGTCGCCTGCGATTAACGCCTCTGGCCCGGCACGCTTCGGCATGTCGGGCCAACTCTCCTCCAGCCCTGGCTCATTCTGCGAGCCTGCTTCCCGAACTTCGCTCTACCAATAGCCTCGTATTGCCACCGATGTTACCCTTATAGCCTGAGAACAAAGGGAGATATCTTGTGGCTGTTCATCTGTTAATTGTCGACGCGCTCAACCTGATCCGCCGTATTCATGCGGTGCAGGGTTCCCCCTGCGCGGATACCTGCCTGCACGCCCTCGAACAGCTTATCGTCCACAGCCAGCCGACGCATGCCGTGGCGGTGTTCGACGATGAAGACCGCGCTCACGGCTGGCGCCACCAGCGGCTGCCGGAATATAAAGCCGGGCGCGCGCCGATGCCGGAAACGCTGGAAGCGGAAATGCCGGCGCTGCGGGCGGCTTTTGAACAGCGCGGAATACGCTGCTGGGCGCTGCCCGGCAGCGAAGCGGACGATCTGGCGGCCACGCTCGCCGTTAAAGTTGCCCAGGCGGGGCATCAGGCTACCATTGTCTCGACCGATAAAGGCTACTGTCAGCTGCTGTCGCCGACCATTCGCATCCGCGATTATTTCCAGAAACGCTGGCTGGATGCGCCGTTTATCGCCAATGAATTCGGCGTGACGCCGGAGCAACTGCCGGACTACTGGGGTCTGGCGGGGATTAGCAGTTCGAAAGTACCGGGCGTTGCCGGGATTGGGCCGAAAAGCGCGGCGCAGCTGTTAACGGATTATCAGGATTTAGAAGGCATCTACGCGCGGCTTGCGGATGTGCCGGAGAAGTGGCGTAAGAAGCTTGAAGAGCATAAAGAGATGGCGTTTACCTGCCGGGAAATCGCCCGCCTGCAAACGGACTTACAGCTCGATGGCAACCTGCAGCAGCTGCGGTTGCCATCCGCGTGATCCCCGGCCGTGCTGATGCGTGACCGGGGCTGCTGAGCGCTGATTAGCGCTCGTCGCGGCGGCCGCCGACCGCCGCCCACAGGCGACGCACGTGCACGGTCACTTCTTCACGGTCGTGATACAGCTGACGGGCCTGAATCTGCGCGTTAATACCGTGCTCATCAAGCTGCGCCTGGATATAGGCCAGGTTTTGCGACACCTCTTCATAGCGCTTTTTCATCGGCAGCTTGAGGTTAAAAATGGTCTCGCGGCACCAGCCGTTCACCAACCACTGAGCCATTAACGCCGCCACTTTCGCCGGTTTCTCAACCATGTCGCACACCATCCACGAGATGTTGTTGCGGTTCGGACGATAGCGGAAGCCATCTTCACGTAGCCAGGTCACCTGTCCGGTATCCATCAGGCTCTGCGCCATCGGGCCGTTATCGACCGAAGAGACCCACATGTTGCGCTTCACCAGCTGATAGGTCCAGCCGCCCGGGCAGGCGCCGAGATCCACCGCGTACATGCCATTCGCCAGACGCTCGTCCCACTCATCCGCCGGAATGAAGACGTGAAATGCCTCTTCCAGCTTCAGCGTCGAACGGCTCGGCGCATCGGAAGGGAACTTCAGGCGCGGGATCCCCATATAAAACGGCGAGTTGTTATTGCTAAAGGAGTAGCCGGTATAGCAACAGCCGGGTGCGATAAAGAACACGTGCACCACCGGACGCTTAGGCGTTTCATAGTTAGTCAGCACGCCAGCTTCACGCAGCGCCGCGCGCAGCGGCACCGTGAACTTGCGGCAGAACTTCATCAGCTCTTTGCTTTCATTGGTATCCGCGACCTCAACGCGCAGATCGCCGCCCTTTTCCACCACGCCCTGCAGCATGCCGACGATCGGCGTGATGCGGTCTTCCGGCGGCAGGTCGCGCAGCAGTTCGCCAACGACGAACATCTGACGCGCGAAAATCAGCGAGCTAAACGGCAGATCGCGCACCAGCTTCTCGCCGTCGCCCTGTTGATAGCACTCAAAAATCACATAGCCGGAGTCGTCTTTGACCCGGGCAAAACCAAATACCTCAAGGCGGGCTGCCTTATCGGTAATTTCTGCTGCGCACTCTTTCTCAAACCCGGGGCGACAATAGAGGACAACCTTATTCATGAACAACGCCCTTACGTTTCAGACGAATTGCACCAATTAACATTAATACCCAACCGGCAAGGAAGCAGACGCCGCCTACCGGGGTAACGAACGCCCACAGGCGTAAATGCGACAGCGCCAGACAATATAAGCTGCCGCTGAACAACACGGTTCCCAGCGCCAAAAACACGCTGCTCCAGTAAAACCAGATGCTTATCCGCCGCTGCATGGCGACAGACAGGCCTAAAATCGCCAGCGTATGAAACGCCTGATACTCAAGGCCGGTGTGGATCCAGGCCATTTCGGCCGCACCCAGCGATTTACTTAATACGTGTGCGCCAAAGGCGCCCAGAGCCACAAAGATAAAGCCGCTGATGGCGGCAAAAATCAGCATAAAACGGCTGGTCATGTTGATACCCTACAAAGTCAGTTAACGCCTGGTCATCAGGCCGTTATTGTTCGTAACGAAAGCGGAATTTTTCTTGTTCGCTCGCCGCCTTCGCTAAAATCCACTGGCGGAAAGCGGCTATTTTACCCAGTTCAGCCTGACTGTCATGACAAACAAGGTAAAACGCGTTCTTACTGACCAGAACATCATTAAACGGGCAGACCAAACGGCCTGCTTCAATTTCGGACTGGGCCATAACGTTATTGGCCAGTGCGACGCCTTGTCCATGGATTGCCGCCTGCAGCACCATCGCGCTGTGGCTGAATATCGGTCCCTGTTGCACATTGATATGATTTAGACCCAGTTGCCGGGTATAAGTTTGCCAGTCGCGGCGAGAGGCATCATGTAACAGCGTATGTTGCGCCAGATCGGCAGGCGTTTTCAACGCTTTGTCGCCGGTTAACAGCAATGGCGAACAAACCGGCAGTAAATATTCGGCGTACAGTTTTTCAACACGCAACCCCGGCCAATTGCCGCGGCCATAGAAAATCGCCACGTCGACGTCGTCGGCCAGTTTATCTTCCTGACGGTCCACCGCCTGGATCCGCACGTCGATCCCCGGATAAGCTGAGTTAAAGCTTGAGAGTCGCGGCACCAGCCACTGAATGGCGAAACTGGGCAATAAACTAACAGTTAGCGCCCCTTTCGCGCTGCGCGCCTGCAGTTTACGCGTCGCTTCGGTGAGCTGCGAAAAAATCTCTTTAATATCCTGAAAATAGCTTTGCCCCTCTTCCGTTAACAGCAGCGAGCGATTGCGTCGACGAAACAGCTTCAGGCCCAGAAAGTCCTCTAGTGACTTGATTTGGTGACTTACTGCGGCCTGCGTCACAAAAAGCTCATCGGCTGCGCGAGTGAAGCTCAGATGACGTGCGGCTGCATCAAAAACACGTAATGCATTCAGAGGTGGTAATCGCTTCGACATGGTTATTCTGACTGAGATGTTAACGAGTTTTAACAAATAGGAAACAACAGTTAACCTATTAGTTTTTTTTATCTGAGCCATTATAAATTGTCCGTTGAGGTTCTACCAGCAAATACCTATAGTGGCGGCACTTCCTGAGCCGGAACGAAAAGCTTTTTTTGGAATGCGTGTTCCAACAAGCTTTTGGCTTACGGTTGTGATGTTGTGTTGTTGTGTTTGCAATTGGTCTGGGTTTGCAGACCATGGTAGCAAGGCTACCTTTTCACTTCCTGTACATTTACCCTGTCTGTCCATAGTGATTTAATGTAGCACCGCAATGCGCGGTGCTTTTTTTTGCCGAAAAATCACCGTTCTCCCCGCCTCCTCGCTATCACCAGCCTTGCCCTAATGGGGAATTTGCGCGACGATCGTGATATCGATATGAGGAATTCCATGAACGCATTCAATCCCGCCCACTTCCGCGCCCAGTTTCCAGCCCTGGCGGATGCCGGCGTCTATCTGGATAGCGCGGCGACGGCGCTAAAACCGCTGGCCGTAATCGATGCCAGCGACCAGTTTTATCGCCTGAGCGCCGGCAACGTCCACCGCAGCCAGTTTGCCGCCGCCCAGCGTCTTACCGAGCGCTACGAGGCGGCGCGCGAACGCGTCGCAGGCTGGCTTAACGCCCCTTCCGGCAAAGATATCGTCTGGACCCGCGGCACCACCGAAGCTATCAATATGGTCGCGCAGAGCTACGTGCGCCCGCGCCTGCATCCTGGTGATGAAATAATCGTCAGCGAAGCCGAACACCACGCCAACCTGGTACCGTGGCTGATGGTTGCCGAACAAACCGGCGCGCGGGTGGTCAAGTTGCCGCTGGGCGCCGATCGTCTGCCGGATATCGCGCAACTCCCTTCGCTTATCTCTTCACGCAGCCGGGTGCTGGCGATTGGCCAGATGTCTAACGTCACCGGCGGCTGCCCCGACCTGCAGCGTGCCATTGCTCTCGCCCATCAGGCGGGAATGATAGTGATGGTTGACGGCGCGCAGGGCGCGGTGCACTTCCCGGCCGACGTGCAGGCGCTGGATATCGATTTTTATGCCTTCTCCGCCCACAAGCTGTATGGACCAACGGGTATTGGCGCGCTATACGGCAAAAGCGACCTGCTGGCGGAAATGTCGCCATGGCTCGGCGGCGGCAAAATGATTACTGAAGTCTCATTCGATGGTTTTAAAACCCAGCCCGCCCCCTGGCGGCTTGAAGCCGGGACGCCCAACGTCGCCGGCGTTATCGGCCTCAGCGCCGCGCTGGAATGGCTGCAGGAAATCGATCTTGCACAGGCGGAAAACTGGAGCCGTAGCCTGGCGACGCTTGCGGAAGACGAGCTGGCAAAGCGGCCCGGTTTTCGTTCGTTCCGCTGTCAAGATTCGAGCCTGCTGGCCTTTGATTTCAAGGGCGTACACCATAGCGATATGGTTACGCTGCTGGCGGAGTCCGGCATTGCGCTGCGCGCCGGGCAGCATTGCGCGCAACCACTGCTGGCGGCATTAGGCGTCAGCGGTACGCTGCGCGCCTCATTCGCGCCGTACAATACGCAAGATGATGTTTATGCGCTGGTGCACGCTATCGACCGCGCGCTGGAAATACTGGTGGATTAATGATGACCTCGCAACCTTTAAGCGCCGCGCTCAGCGAAGCAACGCTGCGCCAGACCTTCGCCCCGCTGACTCAGTGGGAAGATAAGTACCGCCAGTTGATTTTAGTGGGTAAGAAACTGCCGCCATTAACGGACGCCCAGCGGACGCAGGCGAAAGAGATTGCCGGCTGCGAAAACCGCGTCTGGCTCGGGTATCAGGTTGATGCCGAGGGCAAGATGCACTTCTTTGGCGATAGCGAAGGGCGTATTGTGCGCGGCCTGCTGGCGGTGCTGTTAGCCGCCTGCGAAGGAAAAAGCGCCGCTGAGATTTTAGCGAAAGATCCGTTGGCGCTATTCGATGAGCTGGGTTTGCGCGGGCAGCTTAGCGCCTCGCGCACCCAGGGGCTGCAGGCGCTAAGCGACGCGGTGCTCTCCGCCGCCCGCGAGGGCTAATTCAAACGCCGTCTTCCCGGCTTGCGCTACGCTGAGCCGGGCTACGTTTCTGCGCCGTCCGGAAAAAGTCCCTCAGGCTATCCCCCCTGACGCTGCGCTTTCGCCAACATCTTCTTCAACGCATGGGATACGGCGACAAAACCAAAAGTCGCCGTCACCATCGTCGCCGCGCCAAAACCGGAGGCACAATCCATCCGCTTCGGCCCTTCCGCCGTGCTTTTCATTGCGCAGACGCTGCCATCCGCCTGCGGGTAGACCAACGCTTCGGTCGAGAAGACGCAATCGATGCCCAGCTTTCCTTTACTATTCTTCACTACGCCGAACTGGCTTTTCAGCCGCTCACGCAGTTTTGCCGCCAGCGGATCCTGAATAGTTTTCGCCAAATCGGCCACCTGGATCTGCGTCGGATCGATTTGACCGCCGGCTCCGCCGGTCGTCACCAACGGCACTTTATAACGACGGCACCAGGCGATTAGCGCCGCTTTTGGCCTGACGCTATCGATAGCGTCGATAACATAGCTAAAGCCCGCTCCCAGGTATTCCGCCACGTTCTCCGGCGTGATGAAATCATCTATCACCGTAACCCGGCACTCCGGGTTAATCAGACGTATACGCTCGGCCATCACTTCCGCTTTCGCCAGCCCAACGTTACCGCCAAGGGCGTGGATTTGGCGATTGGTATTGGTGACGCAAACATCATCCATATCAATCAGCGTAATCGCGCCAATCCCGGTTCGCGCCAGCGCTTCCGCCGCCCATGAACCGACGCCGCCGATGCCGACCACGCAGACATGCGCCTCGGCAAAACACTGCAGCGCCTTTTCGCCATATAAACGCGCCGTGCCGCCAAACCGCTGGCGCCAGGCATCGCTGATTACTACAGACATAAAACCTCAGAATAAAGTAGAGACCCCGGATCCGGCGCGTTACGCGGATCCGGGTTAGAAACATACGGACGTTTAAACGTTAACCGCTAAAGACGCTACCGGCGCCTGGCGCGTTTTTCAGCACCCACACGCGGCCATAGTGGTTATACCAACCGGCGCGATGACCGGCATCCGGGCCAATGCCCTGGTAGATATCGAAGTGCTGGCCTTTAATCGCCCCGCCGACATCCAGCGCCACCATCAGGCGTAGCTCGTACTGACCGTTAAACTTACCGTTATTATCCAGCAGAGGCACCTCGGCCAGCAAGGTGGTTCCCGGCGGAATAATCGAACGGTCAGAGGCGACCGACGCGCGGCCAATCAACGGTACCGCGCTGGCCCCTTTCACCGGCGCGTAGGACTGCGGTTTAAAGAAGACGAAAGATGGGTTCTGTTCCAGCAGCTCGCGGACTTCCGCTTCGCTATGCTTTTCGCCCCATTCACGGATCGCCTGCATCGACATATCTTCCCGCTTCACTTCGCCGCGGTCGATAAGCACTTTACCGATACTACGGTAGGGCCAGCCGTTTTTCCCGGCGTAGCTGAAGAAGTTAAGCGGCGAACCGTCGCCGAAATCGATATAGCCGCTGCCCTGAACGTCCATGATGAAGTTATCCATCAGCGAGTTGCTGTACGCCAGCACGTAGTTATCGCTGAGCGCTCCGGCATAGATGCTGGCGCGGGAAGGGAGCTTGCCGTTTTTCGGCGGCATACGGTAAATAGGATACTGGAACTCGCCCTGGCGAGTGTGGCGGGCCTGTACGACCGGGGTGTAGTAGCCGGTAAACTGCACGTTGCCGTAGTTATCGGCACCCTGCATCTGCCAGGCATCAATACCAAACTGGCGTAACGTGCGGGTATCGCCGCCGGAACGCAGCCACTCCTGAATCGCGTTATAAACGCTGCTCTGGCTGTTATAGAGACGCGGAGAGGCGCTACGAATCTGACCAACCTGCTGGGAGAAGTCGCCGGCGTTAATCGGCGCGCCTACCGCATCAGGTTGGTTTACCAATGAAAACGGCTGGGTAAACTTGCCATCACTATATTGCTGACCGCGATCGGTCGGTTTCGAGGAACAGGCGGCGAGCATCGCCAACATCGCCCCCGTCGCTACATATTTTGCCCAACGTCCTTTCATGGTATCTCTTCTTTATTGCTGCTAAGCCTTAGTGCGTGATGAAGATAACAAACCCATGCGGCTAATGAAATGCGCGAAAGCGAGCTGCAGCCCAAATTGTGTAAAAATCCGCCCATCACTGTCTACTTAGTCGCCATTTTTTACAAAATTGACGATTTCTACGAAAAAAGGTTGCATCAGAACGCTAGCGGAGTATAGTGCGCTTCCACGGACGCGGGGTGGAGCAGCCTGGTAGCTCGTCGGGCTCATAACCCGAAGGTCGTCGGTTCAAATCCGGCCCCCGCAACCAATTAAAATCTGAAGTAAATCTACTTGATGGAAGAGTAGACGCGGACGCGGGGTGGAGCAGCCTGGTAGCTCGTCGGGCTCATAACCCGAAGGTCGTCGGTTCAAATCCGGCCCCCGCAACCAATTACAATCAGAAGCAAATTTACTCGATGGAAGAGTAAACACGGACGCGGGGTGGAGCAGCCTGGTAGCTCGTCGGGCTCATAACCCGAAGGTCGTCGGTTCAAATCCGGCCCCCGCAACCAACACAATGAACACCCTCAAGGGTGTTTTTTTTGTTTCTGTCGTCCGTAGATACCGCTACAAAAAAAGCGCCCGAAGGCGCTATTTTTTTATCCGCGTCTGGCCAACGTCGCCCCATCGGCAAAGTAGGCTTTGATCCCCGCCAGAATCGACTCCGCCACTTCCTGCTGGAATTTCGCGGTCTTCAGTTTACGCTCTTCTTCAACGTTACTGATAAAGGCCGTTTCGACCAGAATCGAAGGAATATCCGGCGCTTTCAGTACCGCAAAGCCCGCCTGCTCCACCTGATTTTTATGCAGCTTATTAATATTGCCCATTTTTTGCAGCACCGCTTTACCAAATTTCAGGCTGTCGGCGATGGTCAGGGACTGCACCATATCGAACATGGTGTGGTCAACGTAACGATCGCCGCTCTTGCTGACCCCGCCGATTAAGTCCGAGGCGTTCTGCGTTTGCGCGAGGTATTTTGCGGCGGTACTGGTAGCGCCCTTGGTCGAGAGCGCGAACACCGAAGAGCCGCTCGGCTGACGGCTGGTAAAGGCGTCGGCGTGAATCGAAACGAACAGGTCGGCACGCTGCTTCTGCGCCTTGGCGACGCGCACCTTCAAGGGAATAAACACGTCTTCGTTACGGGTCATAAAGACCTTCATATTGCCTTCACGCTCAATGAGCGCGCGCAATCGACGGGCAATCTGCAGCACCACGTCTTTCTCACGAGTACGGTATTTACCAATCGCGCCGGAGTCTTCACCGCCATGGCCGGGATCGAGCATGATAACGATAGGACGATCGCGCCCGGCTTTCCCCGGCTGCGGCCCGCTCTCTGCCGGCGGTACCTGACGTTCCAGATCGCCTTTGTTGTAATCTTCCAGCAGCGCCAGCAGCGGATCCTGCACATCGGTGGCCGTAGAGGGATAAAGATCCATCACCAGACGCTCTTTAAAACCGGCGACCGGCGCCAGCGCAAACAGCTGCGGCTTGACGTTTTGTTTCAGTTCAAACACCATCCGCACGGTTTGCGGGTCGAACTGGCCCACGCGCGCGGATTTAATATACGGGTCGTCGTCGCGAATCTGCCCGCCCATCCCTTTCAGGACCGAGTTCAGGTTAACGCCTTCAATATCAACCACCACTCGCTCAGGATTGCTTAACGCAAACTGCCGATATTTCAGTACATGATTGGATTCCACCGTGACGCGGGTGTAGGTCGACGACGGCCAGATACGCACCGCGACAACCTGCGCGGCGGCGGCCAAACCGACCGGACTCACACTCATTAACCACATGGCGCCCGCCCCTTGTAAAAAACGACGGCGGCTTAATCCCGACTTGTATCCCGACATGCCACTCCCAAGCAAAAAAACGCGTTTGAAGCCAAAATGAACAGATTGACCGGAAACTTTAACCAAAGCCGCATAACCTGTCATCTATAAAAGGGTAAACAAACTTTGACACCCAAGGTTTTGTCACAATGTTTTCGCAAATTAGTGACAAATTAGGGGTTGCGCCACGAAGCAAAACAGAATAAAAATACACTTATTACGAATAATCATGCATTGAGGGCTTGTCATGGTGAAGGAGCGTCGCACTGAACTGGTCGAGGGATTCCGCCATTCTGTTCCCTATATAAACGCGCACCGGGGAAAAACGTTTGTCATCATGCTGGGCGGAGAAGCCATCGAGCATGATAACTTTTCCAGCATAGTCAATGACATTGGCTTATTGCATAGCCTCGGTATTCGCCTGGTAGTGGTTTATGGCGCGCGCCCGCAAATTGACGCTAATCTCGCGGAACACCACCACGAGCCGGTTTACCACAAGCAAACCCGCGTCACCGACGCCAAAACCCTTGAGCTGGTGAAGCAGGCCGCCGGTATGCTGCAGTTAGAAATTACCGCCCGCCTGTCGATGAGCCTCGGCAATACGCCCCTGCAGGGGGCGCATATCAACGTGGTGAGCGGCAATTTTATTATCGCTCAACCTCTTGGGGTCGATGATGGCGTGGATTACTGCCACAGCGGCCGTATTCGCCGCATCGACGAAGAAGCCATTCATCGCCAACTGGACAGCGGCGCAATCGTGCTCATGGGCCCGGTCGCGGTATCCGTCACCGGCGAGAGCTTCAACCTCACTTCTGAAGAGATAGCCACCCAGCTGGCGGTAAAGCTGAAAGCTGAAAAGATGATCGGCTTCTGCTCGTCGCAGGGGGTCTACGACCAGCATGGCGAGATCGTTTCCGAACTGTTCCCTAATGAGGCGCAGGCGCGGGTAGAGGAGCTGGAAGCGGAAGAAGACTATAATTCCGGTACCGTACGCTTCCTGCGCGGGGCGGTGAAAGCCTGCCGCAGCGGGGTGCGTCGCTGCCATTTAATTAGCTATCAGGAAGATGGCGCGCTGCTGCAGGAACTGTTCTCACGTGACGGTATCGGTACGCAGATCGTCATGGAAAGCGCCGAGCAGATCCGCCGGGCAACCATTAACGATATCGGCGGCATCCTCGATCTTATCAGCCCGCTGGAGCAGCAAGGCATTCTGGTGCGCCGCTCGCGCGAACAGCTGGAAATGGAGATAGATAAATTCACCATCATCCAGCGCGATAACACCACCATCGCCTGCGCCGCGCTCTATCCATTCCCGGAAGAGAAAATTGGCGAAATGGCCTGCGTAGCGGTGCATCCGGATTACCGTAGTTCGTCACGCGGCGAGGTACTGCTGAGCCGGATCGCCGCCCAGGCGAAGCAGATGGGGCTCAGCAAGCTATTCGTATTGACCACCCGTAGTATTCACTGGTTCCAGGAACGCGGCTTTACCCCGGTGGATATTGATTTGCTGCCGGAGAGTAAAAAACAGATGTACAACTATCAGCGCCGTTCGAAGGTATTGATGGCAGACCTGGGCTGACGGATCCCCCGGATAGCGGCTTGCGCCTATCCGGGCTACGGTTCGGTAGTCGGTTGGTAGCCCCGGTAAGCGTAAGCGCCACCGGGGGAGGATCCCCGGATAGCGGCTTACGCCTTATCCGGGCTACCCGATTGCAAATAGGCATATCCCACGCCTTCAGGATAGTCATTTTGTTCTATCACCGCCGCATCAGTGACAAATATTCAGCATCCGGGCTTTATTCCTGGTTTAATGCCGAGGTATATCTTTATCACTGCATCAACGCTATGCTCCTTCCTAAAGAATAAAAAAACAACACATTATTGATAAGCATGATGAATAATGCATAAATCTGATAGCTGGATTATTAATAGATCTCAGACGGTTGTTTCTATCATTGCTATATACCCATGGTTAATAATATTGATTACACATATTAAACACAGCCTCGTGCCCTACAATTTTACGGAAGATGGATTACATCTACTGGTTCCCATCACCGTATTATCTATTATTAACCTTGCGCTTTCGCTTATCACTATTGGATGCATGAGCGTTTTTACATTGCTAAAACCAAGAAAGCTAAAAAACTATTTCTGCGCAATGAATACCATGTCACCACTCTGGCTATACCTTTATATTTTACAGCAAATTACGACATATATTTATTTTGCATAGATTCAATAACACATTAAATAAACCCGGGTAGAACGCCATAGTCAATTCTATTAGAGAGCCGTCCAAAAAGATAAAGGTTAACAATGAAAAAGAAAACCAACGCAATTACTAAAAACATCAAGAAAATTACTGCCGTAATTTCGATTTACCCTTGGGTCTTACTGCTTTTAACCATGATGAGCAGTGGACCAGCCTATGCAGCCTTTTCCGCAGCCCTTATGACGGTCTTTTTATTTGTTATTTTATCTATCGTCAACCTTATTATTTCAGTAGTAATTATTGTTATTGCTGATATATCAACCTCACAGACTCCAAAAAGCTATGTAACCTATTTTTTGGCCATGAACTCTATTTCTCTGCTCTGGCTGCTACTTTTATTTGCTTATTAATCAGAG
The DNA here is from genome assembly GCF_050600755.1 of Klebsiella sp. 141162. NCBI lineage: Bacteria > Pseudomonadati > Pseudomonadota > Gammaproteobacteria > Enterobacterales > Enterobacteriaceae > Klebsiella > Klebsiella sp. 141162. Next base: position 78,683 of record NZ_JAQIRI010000006.1, read on the forward strand.
GTAAAGAGCGTATTCAGCCCAGCCCGAGTCCGGCGAAGATTTCCGCCAGACAGCTCTCAGGCGTAGCATATGGGACTCAATAAGCCGTTTGTGCTGACCGCTGCATTCACTGGAGCCAGGAGTACGGCTTTACACCTGTAGGTATTGATTGGCGACCGAAGCGCACACTTTCCAGGATGGATACGATGCTCCCATTCGATATACTTAGATTCTATCCCGCACGGTCAATTTAATGGGCAATTCAGCCTGACCACAAAAGGAAATAGACTATTTATGGATAATTCTGTCAACTGGTTTACCCGTAATACCAGCATCATTGTTATCACGCTCTCTATATATCCCTGGCTGCTGCTATTCATTCTACACCTGAATGGTACGTACAAAGGAACCGTGTTTGTACCAGCTTTCGAGGTGGCTATTTTTGCTTTCATGCTCTCTGTGTTTAACCTTATCATTTCAATTATTTTCATAACCTTCACATATATATTTTCACCCTCAGTTGCACAAAACGCCGTGGGACGTTTCTTTGCCATCAATTCCGTTTCTGTCGTTTGGATAGGTTTACTTTTATATTTCATTTAATGAGGATAACCATCCCCCTTCCTTTGCGCGAATCAAAACATCTTTGCCACCTGTTCCATACTACCGCGGTGGATTATGCCTTTAATTACCGCCTATCAGCTGCCGGGTACTGAACCCGGCAGATTCAGGTTTCACTGAGCAGCGAAAATCTCCGCCAGGCCGCTGCGCCGCTCGGTCCGCGTCACGATGGCCTGCGCCAGTACCTGCTCGTCGGCATAAAGCGACAGGCGCCGTTTGGCGCGGGTTATCGCAGTATAAACCAGCTCGCGGGTTACTAGCGGTACGCTACGAGAAGGTAAGATCAGCGCCGCATGATCGAACTCCGACCCTTGCGACTTATGCACCGTCATTGCCCATGCGGTATCGTGTTCCGGCAGGCGGCTTGGCTGCACCGATTTAATGCTGCCGTCCGGCATCGGGAACCATACGCGTAGGTCGCCGTCCCGTTCCAGCGCAATGCCGATATCGCCGTTAAACAGCCCCAGCGCGCTATCGTTCCGGGAAATCATCACCGGACGGCCATCGTACCAGCGTGAATGGCGCGGTAGCGTTATCGCCCGCTTACGGTGGAGCATCTGCTCCAGCTGTTCATTCACGCCGCTTACCCCATAAGGCCCTTCACGCAGCGCGCACAGCAGCTGAAACTCGCCGAAGGCGGCAATCATCTGTTCCGGCGCGGCCTGCTCGCGGCGCAGTTGCAGATAACGGCCGTAGCCCTCCTGTGCCGCCATCAGCATCGCTTCATACTCCTCGGTAGTGCTGAGCGGCCGCAGAACGATATCGTCAAACGGCTGGCGTAACGTCGCTTTCACGTCCGCACGCGCACCGGCGTTGACCGCCCGCGCCAGGCTGCCAATGCCGGAGTGACTGCCAAAGCGGTAGCTTTTTTGCAGCAGACATAGACTATCGCGCAGCGCTCCGGCCATCTGCCCCTCGCCCGCCGGCACCGTTGCGCCAGTCAGCCGCGACAGCTCTTGCGCTCGCGCCGCGGTATAGCCGGATGTCGCCCAGGCACAGATATCGCCAAGCACCGCCCCGGCTTCCACGGAGGCAAGCTGATCGCGATCGCCAAGAAAGATCACTCGCCCGTGCTCCGGCAAAGCATCAATCAGGCGCGACATCATCGGTAGGTCGATCATGGACGCTTCATCGACCACCAGCACATCCAGATGCAGCGGATTACCAGCGTGGTAGCGCATGCGCTGACTACCGGGCTGCGCCCCCAGCAGGCGATGCAGGGTACTGGCATCGGCGGGAATCAGCGCTTTTTGCTCCTCGCTAAGCGGAAGTTTTCTTAACGCCGATCCCAGAGATTCTGTCAGGCGCGCTGCCGCTTTACCGGTCGGCGCCGCCAGCCGAATTCGACAGCGCGACGTGTCGTTAATCTGAATCAGCGCCGCCAGCAGCTTCGCGACGGTGGTGGTCTTGCCGGTGCCGGGGCCGCCGGAAATCACCGAAATGCGCCGGGTCAGCGCCACCGCCGCGGCAACTTTTTGCCAGTCGATATCGTCGGTTGCCGGAAAGAGTTCATTCAGGGTTGCCGTTAGCCGCCCTTCATCGACCTCCAGCACCCGGTTCGTCTCATTAAAGAAGCGGGCGACGGTGAGTTCATTACGCCACATGCGGTTCAGGTACAACCTGTCGCCGCATAAAATCATCGGCGTCGGTTCGTCGCCGCGGCTCACCGCTGACGAAGAAAGCAACAATTGAGGCCAGTCCTGCGGCGCGCCGGCCATCGCCAGCAACTGGTCGCGGATCTCGCCGGCCTTGCCGCTTAGCGCTTCTTCAGCGTTGAGGCGCGACAGCGGCAGACAGACATGCCCCTCGCCGGCATCCCGGCTCAGCAGCGCGGCGGCCAGCTTCACTGCCGGAGGGGCATCCTGCGCCACCATCAGCGCAAACTGTACGTCCAGCGGCCGCAGCAGACGCTGCTCGGCGGCGGCCAACAGCAGTTCATCCATGGTCATAAGCCCACCTCCTGAGTAACACCAGCAAATAACGCATCGAGGCCGTCAATCAGCGGCTGCGCCGGGCGGGTGGTGAAGATCCCCTGCCCGCCTTCCTGCCCGTCCATGCCGCGTAAAAAGAGATAAATGACGCCGCCAAAGTGCCGTTCGTAGTGATAATCGGCAATACGGTGACGCAGATAGCGATGCAGCGCCAGGCTATACAGCTGGTACTGCAGGTCATAACGATGCAGGCGCATCGCCTGGGTCATCGCCTGTTGGGTGTAAGCTTCGCGGTCTTCTCCCAGCCAGTTAGATTTGTAATCCAGCAGGTAATAGCGGCCATCGTGACGAAATACCAGATCGATAACCCCTTTCAACATGCCGCGGACCTGGCGGAAATCGAGCGCCGGGGTATCAGCCGAGAGCGGATCATAGCGGCGGATCAGCGCGTCCAACTGCAGCGGATCCAGCGGTTGTTCAATCGGTAGATAGAAGGCCATTTCCACCTGTTTATCCCGCGCGCCCAGCTGATTCAGGGCGATTTCGGCCCCCGGCAGGCGTGTTCGCAGCACGCCGTCCAGCCATTCGCTCAACACCGGCGCCCACTCTTCGCCAAAACCGTGCAACTGTAGTTTTTGCGCCATCCAGTCAACCGGTACCGGCTGGCTAAAATCGAGATCCTCAAACAGGCTATGCAGAAATGTTCCCGGCGACGCGCCGCGCGGGAACTGATGAGGCGTGAGCTGCGGCTCTTCCGCCACCTCGCCCACGCCCGCGGCATCGATATCGAGACGCGGTAGCAGGTCCTGACCTGCGCTGGAACCATGCTGCTGCAGGCCGGAATAGCTGGTCACCCGCCAGTCGTCCATAACCTGGCGTGCAAGTGTCCGCGCCGAAAGCGGCGGCAGCGCGTTTTCCGGCGCCTGCCACGGCGTCTGGTCCATGCTATCGGGAAGGCATAGCGCAATATCATCACTGCACAATGCCTGTAGCCGCGCGGTTAATCCCGCCGCGTCCATCGGCTCGCCGTCCTGCAGCAGACGGCCGAGGGCGCTGTGATGAAAATCGCTGTTGCCAGGTTTATCGCTACGGCGGGTACTTAACGGCGCAACCCCGAGACTGCAGTGCCACACCGCGCGGGTCAGGGCGACGTACAACAGGCGTAAATCCTCCGCCAGGCGCTCGGCTTCCGCCAGCTCAAGGCTATTCTCCCCTTCTCCGAGGTCGAGGACCGCGGCAAAGGAATCGCGGTCGTGATAAAACGCCTGATCCTGTTTACGAAAGCGCGCGATAAATGGCAGCCAGACCAGCGAATATTCCAGTCCTTTTGATTTGTGGATAGTGACGATTTGCACCAGATGCTTATCGCTCTCCAGACGCATCTGCTGGCTGGAAGCATTGCTGTCCGGTTCGGCGATATGTTGCGTCAGCCAGCGCACCAGCGCATGCTCGCTTTCGAGCTGATTCGCTGCTTCTTGCAATAATTCGCTGATATGCAAAATATCGGTCAAACGGCGTTCGCCGCCGTGGGTCGCCAGCAGGTTTTCGGCAATATGACGCGCCCCCATCAGCGCGCGCAGCATCGGCATTACGCCGCGCTGGCGCCAGATCTGCCGGTATTCACTGAACTCCTCTACCAGCGCATCCCAGGCACGTTCATCCTGATTGAGGTTTTCGATATCCTGCGCGTTAAGGCCAAACATCGACGTTGCCAGCGCGCTGCGTAGCGTGTTTTCACGCTCTGGCGCCAGTACCGCCTGTAGAACCCACAGTAATTCCTGCGCTTCCGGGGTTTCAAAAACGCTGTCGCGGTTTGAGAGATAGACCGACGGGATCGACAAGAGCTGCAGCGCATCGCGAATAAGCGCCGCTTCGAGGCGGTTACGCACCAGCACGGTGATATCGGAGGCGCGCACCGGCTCGGCGTTTTCGCCGCGCCACAGCAGCGCGCGCCCCTGCTGGCCGGCGCTGAGCCAGTCGCGGATCTGCGTCGCGCATAATTGCGCCATAAAGGACTGATAATCGCCAGAACCGACGGCTTCGCCAGGCATTAACCACATGTTCATCGCCGGGATCGGCTTCTCATCAATGGTAAAGCGCAACGTCTGATTTTTAGCGGCTGGCTTCACCGGCAAGAATGGGATCTCGCGGAACATGAAGGGATTATCACTCAGGCCGAACAGACGATTAACGCTCTGTACCATGCCCGGCGCCGAACGCCAGTTGGTATCCAGCGTATAGTGGGCGGCAACGTCGCCGCGCGCTTTCATATAGGTAAAAATATCGGCGCCGCGGAAGGCGTAAATCGCCTGTTTCGGGTCGCCAATTAACAGCAAAGCCGTATCCGGCTGGCGACGCCAGATGCGGCGGAAGATACGATACTGCTGCGGATCGGTATCCTGGAACTCATCGATCATCGCCACCGGGAAACGCTGGCGGATGGCGCTGGCCAACGCTTCGCCGCTGTCGCCGCGTAGCGCGTCGTCAAGACGGCTTAGCATGTCGTCAAAGCCCAGTTCGCCTCGACGCCGCTTTTCGCGGGCGACCGCTTCGCGGATCTCGACCATCGCCCTGGCGATAACCAGATCGTTTAAGGTCAGCGGTGAGGCAAGCAGCGCCTCTACCGCGCTGAATAGCGGATGCAGAGGCGGTTCGCCGCCGTCTTTGGTGCGCTCAATGAGGAACGGTTGCGAGAATTTTTCCAGCGCATCAGGCAGCTGATAACTTAGCGTTTCTTCCTGCGCCCAGGCGCTTACCTTTTCGATCCACTTGCCCTGGTTACCGCGGTTGAACTTGCGGCGATCAAGCCCTGAGCTTTCCAGCACGTTTTCAATTTCACCCACCTGCTCCCGCCACTGCTGCTTCAGCGCATTGATACGTTCCAGGATTTGCTGATGGCGGCTTGCCAGCGTCTCTTCCGCGGGCGGCGGCGATTTTAGCTGCGGCGCTTCGCCCTGCAGCCAGCGGTCTATAGCCTTGAGCAGATCGCGCGGCCCTTTCCATTGCTCATGGATCACGGCGGCGATATCGCGCGGCAGCGGATAGCAGTGGCGACGCCAGAAGTCGGCGCAGGCCTGATAACGCAGGCGGGATTCGTCTTCGATCAGTTGCTGTTCAAACAGCATGCCGGACTCGAAGGCGTTGAGGCTCAGCATTCGCTGACAGAAACCATGGATGGTAAAGACCGCGGCCTCGTCCATTTGCCGTTCCGCCAGCAACAACGTTTGCGCCGCCTGGTTTTTATCGGCAATTTCCGCAAGTAGAGATGCGTAGAGCGGATCGCTGGCGCTTTCGCGCAGGCAGGCAATCCGCAGCTCGTGGATATTACTACGGATTCGCCCGCGCAGCTCTTCCGTCGCCGCTTCGGTAAAGGTCACCACCAGCAGCTCTTCCACGCTGACCGGCCGGGGGAAAGCGGATTCGCCCCCCAGCCCCAGCAGCAGCCGGAGATATAGCGCGGCGATGGTAAAAGTTTTTCCGGTGCCCGCGGAGGCTTCTATCAGCCGCTCGCCCGTCAGGGGCAAGCGGAGTGGATCAAGAGACTCAGCGGTTTCGGTCATTCATTCTCTCGCATCAGGGGTAAGGATTTCTGCAATGCGCTGACGCTTTCCCATACCTTGCCGCCTTCAGGGGCGGCGTATTCCGCCTTGCCGTTCTGGCTGCCGGAAACCTGGGATAACAGTGCCATGCCTTGCGGATCCACCACCGTCTGATGGAAGAAGTCGGCAAGTTTTTGCGGCGTCAGCAGTTTAATCTGAGCCACTACTTTATCACGTGAATCGAAGCGCATATTACCGCGATCGAAATCTTTGCTCAGCTTTGATGCTTCTTCGCTCAACGTTTGCGGCGCCTGCAGCATCTGGCTAATCGCCGCCTGCTGGATCTGGGCAAACTCTTCCGGCTTCATCGCCCGCAGTTTGGCTTCCGCCGTCGGGAAGAAAGCCTGGAAGCGCTGCCAGAGGAAAGCAGGCTGTTTATCGCTACTCTGTAGCAGGAAGCCCATCCCCCACTGGCGGCCAACATTCATTGAGAAGGCAAATACCGCATAGCCGAGTTGTTCTTCAGTACGTAACTGGTTGTAGAACCAGGGCTGAATAATCTGCCCCAACAGTGAACTGGCGGCCATGCTGCTGTATTCATCGACGTTTGGCGGCGTGAAAACTGCCGCCAGCGCGGAGTCGGTGCTGCTGCCTGCTTTTTCAAACATCGCCAGCTGTTTGCTGTCGATCAGCACGTCTTTGTTGCGACACCACTCGTTACCATCGGCGCCAAGCTGTTTTTGGATCTGGCGGGCCAGATCGGTGGACTGCCGGGCGCTCATGTTACCGATGACCAGCAGCTCCGGCCGCCCCCTGGCTTTCAGGTTATCGCGATAGTTAATCACCTCTTTCAGAGTGATTGACGGCAGCAGCGCGCGGCGCGTTTTGCGCTCAAAATAGGGTACCTGCGACAGCATCTGAATCGGCATAATCGCCTGGTCATAGGCTTTGCCTTTGTCCGCCGAATCCATCATCTGGGCATACCAGGACTTCGCCTGCTCAAGCTGCTCTTCGGTCGGCGTATAGCTAAAGTAGCCGTCCAGCAGCGCGGTAAAGAGCTGCGGCAGGCGCTGGGTATAGCCGTTGGCGTTAACCATCAGACCGTTGTTGGCGCCGGTCGAGAAGCTGATTCCACCTACCGCGGCCTGGTTGCTGAGCTGGTCAAGCGCAATGCCGGCCAGATAATCATTCAGCGCGAACATCACCTGCCGGCGCGCGCTGTCCATCGCCTGCGGGTTACGCAGCACCAGAGAGACGTCGGCCTTCGGTTCGCTGGCAAAGTACTGGCTGGGGGCATACACCACGCGCAGCGTCGGCTCATCGACGATAAGCTCCGGATGCGGGTACGCCTTATCGCTCTTAATCAGCGTGAAATCATCCGGAATATAGGGGTTCAGCGCCGGCAGCTGCAGCTTGATGGCCGCAGATTTTTGCTGCCAGTCGGTGAAGGTCTGGGGGCTAATTTTATCAACCTGGTAAGGCGCGTTGACGAAATAAGCGGTTTTGTTGTGCGGCTCATTCGGGCTGATGTACCAGATACGCGCATTTTGCGGGGTCATCATCGCCAGACGGTCTTTAATCGCCTGGGCATCATAGCGGTCGGCGATATTAACCACGTCCAGTACGTGCTCTACCGGCACGCGAATCATGGTATCGGCCAGCCACTCCACATAATCCATATCGCGGTTAATCGACGGATAGCGGAAATCAAGCTCCAGCACGTGGGCTAACTCATCAAAGTAGCGCTTATCAATACCCTGAGTACGCAACAAATTCAGGTAGCTGAAGATTGCCGCGGTAACTTCATCGCGGTGCGCCAGGCCTTTATCGGTGAGAGTCGCGGAGATGGCCAGCACGCCGCTATTGCCGTTGACGGCCGGATCGGAATCCGCGCGAATCCCTTCCGCTAGCCCCTGCTTCTGCAGCCAGTCGGATAAGGTGCCGGGGCTGCGGTTGCCGATCATATAGGTCACCAGCTCGTCGGTCTTGCTGCGGAACTGAGCGCTGTTGTTATCAATGCGGAACTCAACGCGCAGAACTTTGCGCGGCATCGCCGGCACGTAGTGAATCACAATGCCCTTCTGCGCATCGGTCACAACCGGTACGGTAATTTCCGGCTTGCTGATGTCGTGGTTTGGCACCCGCCCGTAGGTCGCGGCGGCAATGCTTGCCAACACAGGCAGTGGCTTATTACTGTAGATGACCGCCTTCATCAGGTTTGCCGAGTACCAGCGGTCGCGGAAAGCGTGCAGCGCATCAAGCACCGGGCTACCAGGCTTATCGCTTAGCGTATCGAGGTTACCGCCGGAAAATTGTGAAGCCGGGTGCGCAGGGTTGATGGTTTCAGCGCTCACCTGCGCCATGCGCATCCCGTCCCGGGTGCGCGCCATGGTCAATTCGGCGTTGACCGCGTTACGTTCGCGTTCGGCATATTTTTTATCCAGCAGCGGCGCGGCAATGGCATCAGCCAGCCGATCGACGGCGCCGTTGAGCGCGTCATTTTCCACTTCAAGGTAGAACGCGGTGCGATACGGCGCGGTGCTGGCATTATGGCTGCCGCCGTGCATTTTGAGAAATTCAGCAAGGCTGTCAGGCTGCGGGTACTTCTGCGAGCCCATTAAGGTCATATGCTCGAGATAGTGCGCCAGTCCTTGATGATCGGCCGGATCCTGTAATGACCCCACCGGCACCACCAGCGCCGACAGCGATTTCACCGCCTGCGGATCGGATACCAGCAGCACGACCATGCCGTTTTGCAGGCGAATGGCCTGATATTGACGGGGATCTTTTTCGCTTTTACGAATGGTTTCCTGAATCGGTTGCCATCCGGTGTCTGCCTGACTTAACGGCGCCCAAAGGGCGACCACTACAACAAGAACTTTGAACCATAAACTGCGGGGCATTCACGGACCTCATCATTAACAAACTTCGCGCTGCATAGCATCAGCGTGGATACCCATCATCAGGCAAAACGCCATCTTCAAGGTATTTACAACATCAGTCCGTGATTCGATGCGCATAATAAATGAACAACCTTCTTCTGCGCAATTTTTATACTATTACAATTTTATTCGGACTGATGGAAACGAAATATCGGCAACAGATAACGCTGCGCCTGCGCGATAATCTCTTCATAGTACGCAGGCTCCAGAGTGCGCCACAGGCGCTGGTACCAGATATCGGCACCTTCGCCGCTCACCACCATATTACCTTCGTAGGCCTGAAGGAACTTACTGCGGGCTTTTTGTTGCGTTTCGTCATCCATTAACATGACATCCTTTTCCGCGTCGTAACAGGCTTTTAGCCACGCGCCGCCGCTTTCCGGCAACAGCAGTAGCGGTTTTGACATCCCCTGCAGGTAGCCTTCTACCAGCTCATTCAGGTACGCCTGCGCCTGCTCCGCCGCCAGCGGCGGGAAACGCCACTCGCCTTCTTTGCGCACGAACATCCGACTTTCGCCAAGACCGCCGCTAGCACAATAGACAAGATGTTCCAGCCAAAGTTGCACGCCCTGAGAGACGCTCAGCAGCGACGGTCGCCAGCGCAATAGCCCATCCGGCTGTACCTGCTGTAGCCAGCCGGTGAGATTGATACCGTTGCACTGTAGGTCGATCTCCATACTTTGCGCGGGTTGACGACTGGCGATAACCCGCTCAGCCAGGTTCTGCATTTCCTGACGCTGCGCCTCCCACGCCAGTTCGCCAAACGCGCCAAAGGGCAGCTCACCCGCCGCACGAAAACGACGATACATCGCTGACGCATCCTGTTGTTCAATCAGCGTATTCAGCAACTGTTGGTTCAACTGGTAACGGCTTAGCCCTTCAAGTACGAAAGGCTCATCTTCGGGGATCTCGCTCTCTTCTGAGCGGAAATTCACCCGCAGACGCTGCTGGAAGAAAGCGCGCACCGGATGCTGCCAAAAGCGTAATAGCTGTTCAAACGGCAGCGTGTCGATAGCAAGCGGCGCCAGCGGCTGGATAAATTCACTATGCGCCTCTCCCTGCTGGCTGGCGGCGGCCAGCCACTCTTTTGCATAGCTCTGATCTTCATCCGGCAGATAATTGGCGGCATCGAATGGCATACGCGTATGCAGATGGGTAATGTGCTCCTTAACGCGGCGTTCGCTGGCATCGCAGTCCAGCGCTTCATCGCCTTCAAGGCTGTGGCTCTGACCGATATAGTCCGCCAGTTCCTGTACCAGCACCGAAGGATAGCGCTCGCTGTTATCCTGGATTGAGCGCCCGATGTAGCTGATGTATAGCTTCTGTTCGGCCGACATCAGCGCTTCCAGGAACAGATAGCGGTCATCATCGCGACGGCTGCGGTCGCCGCGCTGCGGTTTTTGGCTCATTAAGTCAAAGCCCAGCGGCGCGAGTGTACGCGGGTAGACGCCATCGTTCATCCCCAGCAGGCAGACGACCTTGAAGGGGATAGAGCGCATCGGCATCAGGGTGCAGATATTCACCGGCCCGGCCAGGAAACGCTGGCTGATCCGCTGCTGATCGAGGCGCTGCGCCAGCTCATCGCGCAGCAGCGATAGCGGCACGGCAGCCCCGTACTGCGCATCCAGACCGCCATCGATGATGGCTTGCCATTGCTGTTCAATCAGCGCCAGCGCCGCTTCGGTGTCGCTATCCGGCAGGAAGAAATCCGTGAGCAGATCGCGGCACACCGGCAGCCACTCTGCCAGCGGGCGATCCTGCGCCAGACCGCGGCGCCACAGATTAAGCTGCATCAGTAACGACGCGAGATTCCCTACCAGTTCGGCAATCAGCCCGCTGGATTCATCATAGGGCAGCACCGACTGCCACTCGCCCTGACTGCTGTCCATCGCATACCCCAGCAGCATACGCGTTAAACCGAAACGCCAGGTGTGCTGCCCGGTCGCCGGGAGATCCATTTCGCGCACGTTGTCGTCATCCATACCCCAACGTACGCCGGATTCATTGACCCACTGACGCAAGTAGCGCAGCCCCTCTTCATTGATATTGAAGCGCGCCGCCAGTACCGGCACATCCAGCAGCGCCAGCACATCTTCACTGGCGAAGCGGCTGTCCGGCAGAGAAAGCAACGTGATAAACGCCTGTAGCGCTGGGTGCGATTCCCGCGCCCGACGGTCGGAAATCGCCCACGGCAGCCAGCGTTCGCCGCGCGCTGCGCCGAAGACCGCCTGAATATAGGGACTGTAGCTGTCGATATCGGCGACCATCACGATAATATCGCGCGGCGTCAGCGCCGGGTCTTCTTCCAGCATCGCCAGCAGTCGGTCGTGCAGCACTTCCACTTCACGTTGCGGGCTATGGCAGACGTGGATAGCCAGGCTGCGGTCTTCAATCGCCAGCGGGCGCTTGCTCTTACTGCTGGCGAACTCTTGCGCGGTGCGCCCTGCCACCGCGGCGTTGCGCAGATCCAGAATATCGGCCTGAAGGTTATGCAGCAGGTTATCGGGGGCGATATCGACAAAGGCGTCCAGCTCTTCATAGCGCTCCAGCCCGGCCAGCAGATAGATATAATCGCGCCCGAGCTTGCCCCACGAGGCCAGCAGCGGGTTGCCAACATCCTGCTCGCCATCATCATTAAACAACCCCGGCGCCTGTTCGGTGTCGCGGAACAGCGGCAGCTCGCGCGCCTCGCGGTGGCGGCGGCGCTGGCGCGACATCAGTTTGGCAAGAAACGCCGGATCTTTAATATCGCCCCAGTAGTAGCGACAGGGGTTAGTGAAGAGTACATAGACATCGACGTGCTTGCCCAGCGCCTGCAGGGCCTGCAAATACACCGGCGGCAGCGCGGAGATGCCACAGATAAAGACCCGCGACGGCAGCCCGGCTGGCGGCTGGTCAGCATTTTCCAGCGCGCTGATAAAGCGCTGATACAGATTAGCGCGGTGCCACAGCGGTTGCCCAAGCTCCGCGGTGTATTCGACTAACGCTTTCCACAGCGGAGCCTGCCACTGCTGAGCGTCGCCCAGCCCGTCAACCCGTTCATCGGCCTCCCAGCGCATCAGCCACTCCGGGCGATAGACCAGATACTGGTCATACAGATCGGCTACCCGCGCGGCTAGCTGGAATAGCTTACGCTTGTCGCTGTCATCGCTCAGATAGTGGCGCAGCAATGTGAAGGCGTCATCGTCGAGATACTGCGGTAGCAGGGTCATCAACTTCCAGCTCATGCTCTGTTTACTGAAGGCGCTCTCGCCGGGAATATCGTCTAGCACGCGAACGAACATATCCCAGATAAAGCTGGCCGGCAGCGGAAACTCGATATTCGCCGCAATGCCGAAGCGCTTTGCCAGCGTCATTTGTAGCCATTGCGCCATACCGGTACTTTGCACCAGCACCATTTCCGGCATGAAAGGGTCATCCAGCCGCTGGCGCTCGACGATAAACTCCATCAACGCTTCAAGCACATCCAGACGGTTTGAGTGGTACACCCTTAACATATTCGCTCCTGACTACTGATTTGCCGGACAATGTAGCCGGTTCATCTGCACCCGCTTAGCGGCGGGCATGGTGATCGTTACCGTGATGCTGACACAACTTTGCCTGGATGTCTGCAAGCGGCTTATTTGCCCTTGCGCGGGCTGTGCCGGGGGAATGAGCTGGCTAAAGCGCCACGCCTCCCGCCACTGCTGGCGATAGGCGTTCAATTGAGCGGCGCCGCTGGCCAGCCCGCGGTGATAACCGCCAAGCGCCGCGATGGTCATGATTAACAGCGCCATCGCTAATAATGTCTCCGCCAGGCTAAAACCGCGCTGGCGCGCTACGGCATCAGGCATAACGCACTCTCCTTTAACGGGCAAAAATCGCTCCAGCCATGCGCTAAATAGCGCAGCACGCCCTTTTCAACCCATGCTGACTGCCACAGCTGTACTGTGCCGCTGCCGGCGATAAGCAGCGCGCGGCCATCATTAAAAAGCCGCAGGCACGCTCGCCAGCGTTGGCTGTTTTCCTGTTGACACACCACATCGCTCTGCAGCGGCCAGTTCACCCCTTTGCCCCATTGCAGCGCCGACTGCGCGGCGGCCGTATCGCGAATCGCCTGGGTTTCGGCGCTCACCTGCGCCAGCAGAGATCGCTGCTGCTGATTCATCCCCTGCAACAGCAGGCTGCCCAGCGCCAGTAACAGCAGCACCATCAGCAGCGATGAAACTCCGCGCTGGCGTTTCACAGGTTGAACCCCGTCACCCGATATTGCGCCTCGGCAGAAATACGCGAGTCCGATTGCGCCTGCGCCCCCAGGGTAACGATAAGTTCAGGAGAAAAGCCGCTTATCGCCTGCCGCTCAACGTGAAAGCGCGTGACCGTGATAGCGGCGGGATTGGTCATTTTCTCCCAATTTTTACCGCCGCAGTCAGCGACGCCGCGCCGCGTTTCCAGCGCTCCGTCGCGCAGACGAAAACCGGTGGAATCGGCATCGGCCTCCGGCGCCAAATCCCAAGTGCCGTTACTGTTACCATCCCAGCGAACGATGACGCACTGTCCGCCGTCGGCTATCGCCAGCGCCTGACCATTACAGTGACCCGCGCAATATCCGGCTCGCTGCAGGTGTTTGGCTAACGCATAGACCCGCTGCCATAGTTCGTTTTCCAGCGCCTGCTGCTGCGTTTGGCGAAGAATCTGGCGCTGTAGCGCCGGAAGGAAACGAGCGGCCCCCAGCAGTAACACAGAGCCTATCGCCATAGCGATTAGCGTTTCAATGAGCGAAAAGCCGCGCACTGCTACTGGCATAATTCCTCTCCTTCCCGGCACAGGCGTATGCGCCCCCAGTTAGAGACAACGATCCGCCACGACCCGACCTCGCTTTGCAGCAGGATATGCCCGGCCCAGGCGCTGTTGCGCAGGCCGTAAAAACCGATGCCTGCCGTCAAATGTTGCAGCGTAATTCCCGGCCACAGCGGCTGCAGGGTAAAAGGCGTTTTCGCGTGACAGTCCGCTTCCACGCCGCTTACGCCCAGACACCAGCCTGCGGGCGAATGTCCGACGTTAATGATGCGATCGCGGTTGTGCCAGTTAGCGTCATCGCGCAGCAGAACGAGATAATCGCGCACCTGGCAGGCGACCTGCCACAGGCGCTGTTGCTGTTGCCAGCGCTGCCAGCCGTACATACCGCTGGCGCTGAGGATGACCACCAGCATCATGGTGACCAGCATTTCAATTAGGGTGTAGCCATGCTGTCTGTTCATGGCGCCGAGTATGCGTTGCTCTGAGTGTCAATTCGAATGGTAAATCTACGGTTCGCGTCGCGGCTCGGGAAAATATTTGGCGGTTGCAGGATGTTGAACGACGGCAGGAATCCGGCTCGCAAAATTTTGCGGAGGGCAAAAAAAACCGGCGCTGGTGGCGCCGGTTTGTCATCACTACAGAGACATTAAATCGCCACAGGCGCTTTAATTCCCGGATGCGGGTCATAACCTTCAATTTCGAAGTCTTCAAAACGGTAGTCGAAAATCGACGCCGGTTTGCGTTTTATGACCAGCTTCGGCAGCGGACGCGGTTCGCGGCTCAGCTGCAGGTTAGTCTGCTCCAGGTGATTGCTGTACAGGTGAGTGTCGCCGCCGGTCCAGACAAAATCGCCCACTTGCAGATCGCACTGCTGCGCCACCATATGCACCAGCAGCGCATAGCTGGCGATGTTGAACGGCAGACCGAGGAACACGTCGCAGGAGCGCTGATACAGCTGGCAGGAGAGCTTGCCGTCGGCGACGTAGAACTGGAAGAACGCGTGGCACGGCGCCAGCGCCATTTTATCCAGCTCGCCGACGTTCCACGCCGACACGATGATGCGGCGGGAATCCGGGTCATTTTTCAGCTGTTCCATGACCGTGCCGATCTGGTCGATATGGCGGCCGTCCGGCGCAGGCCAGGAACGCCACTGTTTGCCGTAGACCGGCCCCAGATCGCCATTCTCATCCGCCCACTCGTCCCAGATGGTGACGTTATTTTCGTGCAGATAGGCAATGTTGGTGTCGCCCTGCAGGAACCACAGCAGTTCATGGATGATGGAGCGTAAATGACAGCGCTTGGTGGTCACCAGCGGGAAGCCTTCCTGCAGGTTAAAACGCATCTGATGGCCGAAGATAGAGATCGTGCCAGTGCCGGTGCGGTCATTTTTTGGCGTGCCCTCGGCGAGCACTTTCTGCATCAAATCAAGATACTGTTTCATGGTTCCTCAAGAGTTTTGTTGCTGTGGACGGTGACGATAAGCCCAAACCATCATAATGATACCCGCAAGCACCATCGGGATCGAAAGAATCTGCCCCATGCTGATGTACTGCACCCAGCCGCCGGTAAACTGCGCGTCCGGCTGGCGGAAGAATTCCACAATAATGCGGAACAGGCCGTAGCCAATCAGGAACAGGCCGGAAACGGAACCGGTCGGGCGCGGTTTACGGATAAACAGATTCAGGATCAGGAATAGCACCACGCCTTCCAGCGCCAGCTCATAAAGCTGCGAGGCATGACGCGGCAGCGCGCCGTAGGTATCGAATAATGATTGCCATTCCGGATGCGACGGCAGCAGCGCCAGGTCCTCAGCGCGCGAGCCCGGGAAAATCATCGCGTAGTGGAAGTTCGGGTCAACGCGGCCCCACAGCTCGCCGTTGATAAAGTTGCCCAGACGCCCGGCGCCGAGGCCAAACGGGATCAGCGGCGCGATGAAGTCGGAAACCTGGAAGAAGGTGCGCTTGGTGCGTTTGGCGAAGATAATCATCACCAGAATCACGCCGATCAGGCCGCCGTGGAACGACATGCCGCCATCCCAGACGCGGAACAGATATAGCGGGTCGCTAAGGAAGACCGGCAGGTTGTAGAACATCACATAGCCGATACGGCCGCCGAGGAATACGCCGAGGAAGCCCGCGTAGAGCAGGTTTTCCACTTCATTTTTCGTCCAGCCGCTGCCCGGACGATTAGCCCGACGGGTGGCCAGCCACATCGCAAAGACGAAACCAACCAGGTACATTAAGCCGTACCAGTGGAGAGAGACCGGTCCAATGGAAAATATTACCGGATCGAACTCCGGAAAATGCAGGTAGCCACTATTCATCTGTCACCATAAAGACTTGTTATTCCGCCGAAAGTGGACAGCGGTGATGATCCGTGCCCGCATAAAACGGGCACTCCGAAGGAGGCGAATGATAGCATAAGCATGTAGTGCGATCCGCGCCGAACGTGTAAAAGATATGTATACGGATGCTAACAGAGTGCGGTTTTTCCCGGGCTCGCTACTCGCGGTGCCGTTTTTTTTGTCGGGTGGCGGCTAACGCCTTACCCGACCTACGGTCCGTGCGGCCTGCCTTTAATTTATTCACCACGCTGGCTGACACTGCTGGTGCTGGCGATCTCAAAATCCCCGGTGGCGCTGCCGCTTACCGGGGCTACAGCACGATGCGATTTGGTAGCCCGGAGAAGGCGCAACGTGCGGCGTCCGGGAAAAACCCTTAAAAAGTTGCAAACCGATAACAGTATGTAAGTTACCGTCCGCCGCGGATCAGGCCGCCGAGACCGCGGCGCTCCATAAACGCCGCCACCTGGTGGCGCACTTCGGTGGTCATCTGCGCTTCCAGACTGCGCCGTGACAGCTCCTGCGCTTCTTCGATATCGATACGGCGTAGCAGATATTTCACGCGCGCGACCGAACGGCCGTTCATCGACAAATGGCGATAGCCGAGGCCCACCAGGATGGTGACGCACATCGGGTCGCCGGCCATTTCGCCGCACAGGCGCAGATCGATACCAAAACGCTCGGCATCATGGGCGATCATCGCCAGCGCCCGCAATACAGCAGGATGCAGGCAGTCGTACATATTGGCGACGCGGGTATTGTTGCGGTCGACCGCGAGGATGTATTGCGTCAGGTCGTTGGTGCCGACCGAGATGAAGTCGATGCGGTTCGCCAACTGCGGCAGCATAAAGACCATAGACGGCACTTCCAGCATCACCCCAAGGCGCGGGCGGGGAATCGCATAGCCAATCATCTCTTCGACTTCACGGCTGGCGCGCTCAATCAGGCGGCGGGCTTCATCAACTTCTTCGAGGCTGGTGACCATCGGCAGCAGTATACTGAGGTTGCCGGTGGCGGCATTGGCACGCAGCATGGCGCGCACCTGGATCAAGAAGATCTCCGGCTGATCGAGCGTAATACGGATCCCGCGCCAGCCAAGGCACGGGTTCTCTTCGCTAATCGGCATATACGGCAGTTGCTTATCGGCGCCGATATCCAGCGTACGCAGGGTCACGGGCTTGCTGTTAAACATCTGCAGCATGCCCTGATACTGGGCGACCTGCTCCTCTTCGGAGGGGAAGCCGCTCTGTAACATAAACGGAATTTCGGTGCGGTAAAGCCCGATACCATCGATAAAGCTGCCAAGCTTCTCTTCATGCTCCGGGCTCAGACCGGCGTTGAGCATCACTTTTACCCGCTCGCCGCTTTTCAGCTCGGAAGCGCGTTCGAGATCGTCTTCCGCCAGCCGGCTCAGCTCGTTCTCTTCGCTGATTAACCGCTGATACTCCTGTAGCAGCACCGGTTCGGGATCGACCAATAGATCGCCGCGGTAACCATCAACGATCAGCATATGGCCATGCAGCAGTGACGGCTGAATGTCGGCGCCCATTACCGTCGGGATGCCCAACGCACGCACCATGATCGCCGCGTGGGAGTTGGCCGCGCCGTCGCGCACCACCACCCCGACTAAGCGGTCCTGCGGCACTTCCGCAAGCGTGGTAGCCGACAGTTCGTCAGCCACCAGGATAATGCGCTCAGGCCAGGTATTCGGCCCCTGGGTGGTGTCGTCGAGATGGAACAACAGCCGCTGCCCGAGAGTACGTAAATCCCCCGCCCGCTCTTTCAGATAGCCATCGCTGAGCGCGGCAAACTGCTCGGCAAATTTTTCAATGACCTTTTTCACCGCCCATTCGGCGACGGAGCCTTTGTCGACTTCATCGAATAGCTCACGGCGCAGGCGCGCATCGGATAGCAGGTGCGAATAGAGGTCAAAAATAGCCGCCGTCTCTTTTTGCGCCCCGGCGGCGTAGCGTTTGCTGTAGCGACGAAACTCATTCGCCGCTTCTTCCAGCGCGCCGGTGAGACGTTCGCGCTCGGAAGCGGTATCCAGCGTCGAGGCCTCGTAGACCTGCTCCATCAATGGCAGGCTGGCATCCATCCAGCCTTCGGCAATCGCTACCCCGGATGATGCCGGCAGCGCGCGGATGCGTGTCTGTCGATACTGCCCAAATAGCGCATTCAGCTGCGATTGGGAGAGAATCGCCGCCATCTGGGTGGCGAGGGTGACAAGGAAGGACTCTTCGCTTTCATCGAACTGGCGCAGCTCACGCTGCTGGACTACCAGCACACCCAGCAGCTGACGCCGCTGGATGATCGGCACGCCAAGGAAGGCGCGGAAACGCTCCTCCTTAACAGCCGGGATGTATTTAAAGCTGGGATGCTTTTGCGCATCGGCCAGGTTGATCGGCTCGGCCAGTCGCCCCACCAGGCCCACGAGACCTTCATCAAATGCGAGTGCGACCGTACGTCCGCGAGGTTTTTTCAGCCCGCGCGTGGCCATCAGGTAATAGCAGCGTCGATCGTTGTCAGCCAGATAAACCGAACAAACTTCCGTTTCCATCGCTTTACAGACATCCGTAACCAGGATATCCAGCGCCTCGTTTAAACGCGGCGCGCTGGCGACCTTCTCGACTATTTCTCGCAACCGAGTGAGCATAATGTGCGTGGCTTAACCTCTTTTACGTCGATAAGCAGGCGCGCTTTGCGGCTTTGGTGTGGTTTCAGCAAGCGACATGGTGACGCCCGCGAACTCTTTCATCACCCGGCGGTAAACGTCGCGCTTAAACGACACCACCTGACGAACCGGGTACCAGTAACTTACCCATCGCCAGCCATCAAACTCAGGTGTACTGCTGGTTTGCATATTAATAGCCGTATCGCTGCCGACCAGTTGTAGAAGAAACCACTTCTGCTTCTGACCGATACAAACCGGCTTTGTGTCCCAACGCACCAAACGTTTAGGCAGCTTGTAACGCAGCCAGTTACGGGTTGAGGCCAGGATCCGCACATCTTTGCGGCTTAACCCAACCTCTTCGAACAATTCCCGATACATTGCCTGCTCGGCGGACTCGCCTGGATTAATGCCCCCTTGCGGGAACTGCCACGAGTGCTGACCATAGCGCCGGGCCCACATCACCTGGCCCTGGCGGTTACAGATTACAATGCCGACATTTGGGCGGTAGCCATCGTCATCAATCACCGGACTACCTCAAAATAAGCTTCAATGTGAATGATTGTTTCACACTCGTTGGAAACGGTAAACCACTCTCTGTGTGGCGTGATAACGAATAACATTTGAATAACTCACAGTAATCACCCGAGTTATAAACAGTGAACGCCATCCCCGGGCCATTTTATTCACTTTTTCTGTGGATAGAGTTGTGAAGAAGTACGGAATTAACCAGGGAAAACCCAGAGTAGTCCGAACGACGTAGAGATAGGGCTTCTTAATAATGACATACTATTCATTAAGTTATCATAGTTCATACCGACAAATTACAGCATAACGTGATGATCATCACATATGCGATCCGGCAACTGATGAAAGATCGAACAATGCCGCTTTTATCCACAGATAAAGCACACTCGTCGGGCACATTTTGTCTAAAAATTCGATTTTCGTCGCACGTCAAGGCTGTAAATCGAACCAGTAGTGAGGCTTTTCCCCAGTTATCCCATTTTTCTGTGGATAACATGGTGTAAGATCCTGTTCATTGTCAGTGACCAGTTCTGGAAAACCCGTTTTCACTGTTTTCACAAGCGGAAAAATGGGACAAAAAACATATATAAATCATCACATTGGTATAGTTACCCATAAAAAGGTAAACTCTATCCACAACGCACAAAAATAGCGCTCACTTTTTAACCAGAGGTTTTCCATCATGTCAGCCATCGCTCCGCTTACCGCTCCGCCGCAAAGTCAGGAGCAACTTCTTGCTCAGGCCCAGCGGCTGGCGGGTTATTCACTGGGTGAACTGGCGGCGCTGGCGGGGATCCCCATTCCCCGCGATTTGAAACGCGACAAAGGCTGGATTGGCATCCTGCTGGAGATTTGGCTGGGCGCCAGCGCCGGAAGCAAACCCGAGCAGGATTTCGCCGCCTTAGGCGTGGAGCTGAAAACTATCCCCATCGACCGCCAGGGGCGTCCGCTGGAGACCACGTTTGTTTGCGTGGCGCCGCTAACCGGCAATAGCGGCGTGACCTGGGAAAGCAGCCACGTGCGGCATAAGCTACAGCGCGTGCTGTGGATCCCGGTAGAAGGCGAACGCGAGATCCCGCTCGCGGAACGCCGCGTCGGCGCGCCGCTATTGTGGACGCCAGACGAGGAAGAAGATCGCCAGCTACGCATGGATTGGGAAGAGTTGATGGATCTTATCGTGCTTGGCCAGGTTGAACGAATCACCGCCCGCCACGGCGAGGTGCTGCAACTACGCCCAAAGGCGGCCAACAGCAAGGCGCTAACGGAAGCGATCGGCGCCCACGGCGAGCCGATCCTCACCCTGCCGCGCGGCTTTTATCTGAAAAAGAACTTCACCGCCGCGCTGCTGGCGCGTCATTTTCTATTAGGTCATGAATAATTTTTTGTTCTGCCATAACGCCTGCATATAATTACCACTTTATTTTTTGCAGGACTTTGAACAATGTTATTTGCATGGATAACCGATCCTAACGCCTGGCTGGCGCTCGGCACGCTGACGCTGCTGGAGATCGTTCTCGGGATCGATAATATTATTTTTCTCTCTCTGGTTGTTGCTAAGCTTCCCACCGCCCAACGCGCCCATGCGCGGCGCATCGGGTTAATGGGAGCCATGCTGATGCGTCTCGGCCTGCTGGCGTCTATCGCCTGGGTCGTTAAGCTCACCAACCCGCTCTTCACCGTATTTGGTCAGGAGATCTCGTTTCGCGACCTGATCCTGCTGCTCGGCGGCCTGTTCCTGATCTGGAAAGCGAGTAAAGAGATCCACGAATCGATTGAAGGCGAGGAAGAAGGTCTTAAAACCAACGTCCACTCCTTCTTTGGCGCCATCGTGCAGATCATGCTGCTGGATATCATCTTCAGCCTTGATTCAGTCATTACCGCCGTCGGCCTCTCCGATCATCTGTTTATTATGATGGCCGCGGTGGTGATTGCGGTTGGGGTGATGATGTTTGCCGCACGTCCGATCGGCGACTTCGTTGACCGTCATCCGTCGGTCAAAATGTTGGCGTTGTCGTTTCTGATCCTGGTCGGCTTCACGCTGATGCTGGAGAGCTTCGATGTGCATGTACCAAAAGGCTACATCTACTTCGCGATGTTCTTCTCTATTGCGGTCGAAACCCTCAACCTGATGCGCAATAAGAAAAACCCGCTGTAAGCCACAAAATTGCAGTCCGGAAGCGGGCTGCAATCCTTTTTAAGACTTTACTGCTTTTTATGTCTCACAAATCAGGCTATTAATATACTGGTACGAGGTGCGGCCATAAGAGAGGTAATGACGATGAAAAAATGGGCAGTATTGATTTCCGCCGTAGGACTGGCGTTCTCGGTTTCCGGTTGCAGCAGCGATTATGTCATGGCGACAAAAGACGGACGTATGATTCTTACCGACGGTAAACCGGCGGTTGACGATGACACCGGTTTGATAAGCTACGAAGATCAGCAAGGCAATAAAATGCAGATCAACCGCGACGACGTGTCACAAATTATTAAGCGTTAAGCTTTTTCGTCGGTTAACAGCATAATTACCGACAACCACAGCCACAGAAAAGAGTCGGGATCCCCCTGCTATATCCCCAGGGCAGCCCCCTTCAGGATCTCCAGACCCGGCTTTTTTGATATTTTCCCTTTCTCTTTTTCTCTCCCTCTGCCATGTTGTTATTCCCATCAGCCTGCAAGCGCTTTGAAGTTTGTGGGGAGATAGTTTTGTCGGGAAACTCCTGACCTTGTTGATAAAAATAAGGAAGCCGGCTATGCAGTATCACCGTATCCCACACAGTTCTCTTGAAATCAGCACGCTGGGGCTGGGCACAATGACCTTTGGTGAGCAAAATAGCGAGGCCGACGCTCATGAACAGCTCGACTACGCCGTAAGTCAGGGAATCAACCTGATTGATGTCGCCGAAATGTATCCTGTCCCGCCGCGCCCGGAAACCCAGGGGCTGACCGAAACCTACGTCGGCAACTGGCTGGCGAAACGCGGCAACCGCGAAAAGCTGGTTATCGCCTCTAAAGTCAGCGGCCCGGCGCGCAATAACGACAGCAGCATTCGCCCGAACCACGCGCTGGATCGCAAAAATATTCGCGACGCGCTGCACGACAGCCTCAAGCGTCTGCAAACCGATTATCTCGACCTCTATCAGGTCCACTGGCCGCAGCGCCAGACCAACTGTTTCGGCAAGCTGGGCTATACCTGGAGCGACTCCGCGCCGGTGGTCACCCTTCTCGATACGCTGGAAGCGCTCACCGAATTCCAGCGCGCCGGTAAAATTCGCTATATCGGCGTCTCTAACGAAACCGCCTTTGGCGTCATGCGCTATCTGCATCTGGCCGATAAGCACGACCTGCCACGCATCGTCACGATTCAAAACCCGTACAGCCTGCTTAACCGCAGCTACGAAGTGGGGCTGGCGGAAGTGAGCCAGTATGAGGGCGTTGAGCTGCTGGCGTATTCATGCCTGGCGTTCGGTACGCTCACCGGTAAGTACCTCAACGGCGCGCAGCCGGCCGGCGCACGCAATACGCTATTTAGCCGCTTTACCCGCTACAGCGGCGAGCAGGCGCAGAAAGCGGTGGCCGCTTATGTGGACATTGCCAAACGCCACAATCTCGATCCGGCGCAAATGGCGCTGGCCTTTGTGCGTCGTCAGCCGTTTGTCGCCAGCACCCTGCTCGGAGCCACGACCATGGAGCAGCTCAAGACCAACGTCGAGAGTTTGCATCTTGAGCTGAGCGAAGAGGTGTTAGCGGAGATTGAAGCGGCGCATAAGGTGTATACCTACCCGGCGCCGTAAGGGAGTAAAGCCCCGGATAGCGGCTGGCGCCTTATCCGGGCTACACAACCCGCGATATTCGGTAGTTCGGTAGCCCGGCTAAGCGTAGCGCAAGCCGGGGGGAGTCCCGGATAGCGGCTGGCGCCTTATCCGGGCTACACAACCCGCGACCTTCGGTAGTTCGGTAGCCCGGCTAAGCGTAGCGCAAGCCGGGGGGTGTCCCGGATAGCGGCTGGCGCCTTATCCGGGCTACACAACCCGCGACATTCGGTAGTTCGGTAGCCCGGCTAAGCGTAGCGCAAGCCGGGGGGAGTCCCGGATAGCGGCTGGCGCCTTATCCGGGCTACACCACCAGCGACATTCGGTAGTTCGGTAGCCCGGCTAAGCGTAGCGCAAGCCGGGGATTATTTACGCCGTCCCCACCACCACAACGCGGCAATGGCTAGCGCAAAGACCGCGCCAAACCCTATCCCCACGCCAACCGGCGGGATCCCAACGCTGACCGCCAGCGAGTACAGCCCCAGCATTAGCAGCATCGCCACGTTTTCACCGAGGTTCTGCACCGCAATGGCGTTGCCTGCGCCAACGGTATGTTTCCCGCGTTCCTGCAGCAGCGCGTTCAGCGGCACGATAAAGAAGCCGCCGCATACACCGAGCAGCAGCAGTAGGCCAAATGCTGGCAGTAGCGACTGCTGCACCGCGAAGACTATCACCGCGACGCCAATCAATATCCCGGCAGGCATACAGCGCGAGACGGTTTCCAGCGTTACCAGCTTCGCCGCTGCGCCTGCGCCAACTACAATCCCGACGGCGACCATCGCATTGAGGTAGGTCGGCATTGCGTTGCTGGTGATCCCAAGCGCCACCGGCACCCAAATCACCAGCAGGAAGCGCAGCGTCACCCCCGCCCCCCAGAACAAGCTGGTGCCCATCAATGAAAAACGCGTTTCGCTATTACGCCACAGCGTTTTACAGGCGCTGAAAAAGCTTTGGGTCATCGGCCGGAAACGCCACGACTGTCCAGGACGGGCGGCCGGTAGCTTCGGGATCCACAGGTTAGCGACCACTGCGCCGCCATAAACCAGCGCACAAACGATAAGCGCCGCCAGCACGTGCCAGTCCGCAAGAATGCCGCCCGCCATCGACCCCAGCAGGATCGCCGCGATGGTCGACGACTCCATCAGCCCGTTAGCCTTCACTAACTTATCGCCGGTGGTCAGCTCGCCGAGAATACCGTATTTCGCCGGCGAATAGGCCGCCGCGCCGATCCCCACCAGCGTATAGCCGATAAACGGATTGACGCCAAAGCAAATGCACCCGGCGCCGAGCAGCTTCAGTCCGTTAGCGACCATCATTACCCGGCCTTTGGCGAAGCTGTCGGCAAACTGCCCGACAAACGGCGCAAAGAGAATGTAAGCGCCCACAAACAACATCTGCAATACCGGCTGGCTCCACTCCGGATAGTAGAGCTGCTTCATCAGCGCCAGGGTGGCGAACAGCAGCGCATTATCGCCGAAGGCCGACAGGAACTGGGCGCAGATCACCGCCATCATCCCTTTCGAGTACAGTGAAGCGTTAGTGTGCACTGACTCACTCATTTGAATGTTCCGCCTCTTCTACCATACCTTTCAGGGTGACAAAGTCTGGCTTGCCGCTACCCAGCACCGGCAGCTGTTTCAGCCAGCGAATATCGCGCGGCACCGCCAGTTCCGGTACGCCATGTTCACGTGCGTAGCGCAGCAGCTTTTCGCGATTGAGTTCATTATCGGTGGTAAACAGCACCAGCGCCTCGCCTTTGCTGGCGTCCTGCTTAATGGCCGTGGCGTGCATTTTGTCCGGCGAGACCGCCAAAGCGACCTGCTCGACCATCTCCAGCGAGACCATTTCGCCGGCGATTTTGGCGAAGCGTTTGGCGCGGCCCTGGATACGCACGTATCCCTGCTCGTCAAAGACGACGATATCGCCGGTGTCGTACCAGCCGCTCTCCACTTCACCGTACTGGTTTTCCGCCGTCGGCGCTTCCAGCACGCCGGGGTTTTCTACCCGCAAATAGCCTTTCATGATGTTAGGCCCTTTTAACTGCAGTCGGCCTCCCTGTTCGATGCCGGGCATCGCCAGCAATCGGGCATCCATCCCCGGAAGAATGCGTCCGACGGTGCCGACTTTCGCCGCCATCGGAACGTTGATGGAGACCACCGGCGCGCATTCGGTCACGCCGTAGCCTTCAAGGATGCGCAGGCCGAATTTGTCCTGCCACAGCTGTTTGGTACTGTCCTGCAGTTTTTCCGCCCCTGCCACCACATAGCGCAGACGATAAAAATCATACGGGTTGGCAAAGCGGGCATAGTTGGCGAGGAAGGTTGAGGTGCCGAACAACACGGTACAGTTACGATCGTAGACCAGCTCCGGCACCACCCGATAGTGCAGCGGGCTTGGATAGAGGAACACTTCCGCGCCGGTAAACAGCGGCGTCAGCAGGCCGACCGTCAGGCCGAAGGAGTGGAACAGCGGCAGTGCCGACATAAAGCGATCGTTGGCGGTAAAGTCGGCGATGGTTTTAATCTGTTCCACGTTAGCCAGCAGGCTTTTATGGCTATGCACCACCCCTTTTGGATTCCCCTCCGAGCCGGAGGTAAAGAGGATCATCGCCGCATCTTCCGGCTGCTGCTTGACCTGCGCCAGACGCGGCGCCAGCAGATGGCTAAAAATCCACAGCTTGTCGGCGGTAGTGACATCGCCTTTCAGATCTTCCAGAAACACCCAGCGCACCTGAGTCAGCTGCTCCGGCAGGTGCCAGAGCTTGCCCTTATCGAGGAAGGTACGGGAAGTAAAAATGGTTTTGATTTCCGCGGCGGTAATCGCGCTAGTGAGCCCTTTGACGCCGGCGGTATAGTTCATCATTGCCGGGATACGCCCGCGGGCAATCGCGCCGAAAATCACCGCCGCGCTAATACCGGCGTTAGGCAGCATCAGGCCGATTTTCTCGCCCTGCGCGCTGTATTTTTCCAGAATACGCGCCACGAACAGCGTTTTGGTCAACAGTTTACGGTAGGTATCCGGCTGGAAATTAATATCTTCCACGCAGTTTTTGCGCGCGCCAAAGCGGTCCTGCGCCGCCAGTAGCGACTCATACAACGTTTCACGCGGACGCACGGCCATACGCGCTTCCATCATAATCTGGTGCAGCATTTCGCCGGCGATTTTTCGCCGATCGCGGGCGCGCGGCGCTTCCGGCATCGGCAGATGCGTCGGCGGCAGTAAATGGAGCTGAATACGCGGGAACAGGCGGCGTTTTACCAGCCCCTTCAGGCGGCTGAACGGCGTAAGTTCGGCGCCTTCAATTCGCAGCGGCACAATAGTCGCTTTCGACTTCGCCGCCACAAACGCCGCGCCGTCATAGATTTTCATCAGCGAACCGCTCACCGAAATACGCCCTTCCGGGAAGATAACGACCGGACGCCCCTGCTCAATCAGGCGCACCAGATGCTTAATTGACATCGGTTTGGTGGGGTCCAGCGGCACAAAGTCGATAAGCGGCGTCAGCGCCCGCATAAACCAGCGCTGGCTAATCGAGGTATAGACCGCAAACACCGGCCGAACGGGCAGAAAGAGCGCCAGTAAAATACCGTCGAGAAATGAGACATGATTTGGCGTAATTAATACTTTTTCCTGATAAAGCGCCTGAGTGTCTCCGGTCAATCGTACCCGGTACAATCCTTTGAACAGTAATCGAAAAAATCCCAACAGCATAACGACTCCGCGTGGCTGATTTAGTATTCCGAGCAGGTTACATGAGAAGGCGGGGAAAAGCAGTGTGGGGGAAGAAAATTCAGAATAAAAAAAACCTGCGCATCCGCGCAGGTCGGTGCAAGATAATCAGTACGAAGTGCGTACTTAAGAAACTCACCAATCAATACCTCTGGGACCCTGATTGTCGCGTTTTTACCCACGACCGCGCCAGCGCGAAAACGCAAGGGAATGAGCCTAAGTGCAACCAGGTATTGCGATTTTCGCTGTCTGTAACAGGCTGAATGACAGGCAAAAAAAAA
Organism: Klebsiella sp. 141162; assembly: GCF_050600755.1. Taxonomy (NCBI): domain Bacteria; kingdom Pseudomonadati; phylum Pseudomonadota; class Gammaproteobacteria; order Enterobacterales; family Enterobacteriaceae; genus Klebsiella; species Klebsiella sp. 141162. Next base: position 105,833 of record NZ_JAQIRI010000006.1, read on the forward strand.
CCTGCGCATCTGCGCAGGTTGGTGTAATTAAGTGGTCAACGTGACGTTGACTCCACCTATCAATACCTCTGGGATAGCCAGAGTATCAATGCATCACTCAACGAAACCAGCGAACATTCGCAACAGCTAATCGCAAAGTGTAAGCAAAGATGAGAATTCTCTTTTCATCGTTGCATCCCACGCATTGTGCTGTGTAACTTTGTCACCGCTAATCTCCGTCTGCGTCACATTTGTATCAACCAGAATAGCTGTAGCCTTGAATCTGCTGCGCTTTCCCGTAACATAACTATTATGTAAACGCTTACCCTAAAAAAGGTCCGGTATGGCGACAATTAAGGATGTAGCCCGACTCGCTGGAGTGTCCGTCGCTACCGTCTCACGCGTTATCAACAACTCGCCAAAAGCGAGTGAAGCCTCTCGTCAGTCGGTAACGGCGGCGATGGAAACGCTGAACTACCACCCCAACGCCAACGCCCGCGCGCTGGCGCAGCAGTCGACGGAAACCATCGGCCTGGTGGTGGGCGACGTTTCCGATCCCTTCTTCGGCGCGATGGTCAAAGCCGTCGAACAGGTGGCCTACGGCACCGGTAATTTTCTGCTTATCGGCAACGGCTACCACAACGTGCAAAAGGAACGTCAGGCGATTGAACAACTCATTCGCCACCGCTGCGCGGCGCTGGTGGTACACGCTAAAATGATCCCCGACGACGAGCTGGCAGGGCTGATGAAACAGATCCCCGGCATGGTGTTGATCAACCGCATCGTTCCCGGTTTCGAGCAGCGCAGCGTGGCGCTTGACGACCGCTACGGCGCCTGGCTGGCGACCCGCCATCTGATTCAGCAGGGCCACAGCCGCATTGGCTATATTTGCTCCAACCACGCGATTTCCGATGCCGAAGACCGGCTGCAAGGTTATTACGATGCCCTGAAAGAGAGCGGCCTGCCCGTCAATGACCGGCTGGTCACCTTCGCCGAGCCTGACGAAAGCGGCGGCGAGCTGGCGATGACCGAGCTATTAGGCCGCGGCAGAAACTTTACCGCCGTCGCCTGTTACAACGATTCAATGGCCGCCGGCGCAATGGGGGTGCTCAACGACAATGGTATCGAGGTGCCGCAGGAAATTTCGCTGATTGGCTTCGATGACGTACTGATCTCGCGCTACGTGCGCCCCCGCCTGACCACCGTGCGTTATCCGATCGTCACCATGGCGACCCAGGCGGCGGAGCTGGCCCTGGCATTGGCGGAACAGCGCCCGGCGCCGGAAATCACCCACCTCTTCAGCCCGACGCTGGTGCGCCGTCACTCGGTGATAACGCCCGCGGAAAGTGACAAGTCGTAGCGGTAGAGGTTCACGGCGGTGGCCGGGTAATCCAGCCCCTCGCCGATATAGCGCCAGCCAAAGCGTTCGTAAAAGTCGCGGCAGGCGGAATAGAGATAAAGCTGTGAATAACCGCACTGGCGGGCATAGTCGATAACGTGCTGCTGCAGCTTACCGGCCAACCCCTGCCCGCGCGCCGTTTCGGCGACAAACAGCGCCGCCATCCAGGGGAATAGATCCTGACGGCTTATCAAATCGCAACGCCACAGCCCTATGGTCCCCAATAGCGCCTCGCCTTCGGTGGCGATAAAGGTCAGCGGCAGCGCCCCTGGCGTTTGGCTATGTTCAACAATACTGCTAAAAAACGCCTGCGGTAAGGCATCGTCGGCAAAAGCCTGCCATAGCCACTCCGCCACCAGCGGCGCATGCTGCGGCGCGGCGTACAACGGTTGAATCTGCATTTTTACCCCCTGTGAATCGATGAATTCTAGCGCGCCGCGCCCGCCCGCGCATCAAGGGTCGGAAAATGCCTTCAACAGGATTTCCGCAAAAAGCGTGATCGCGATAGTCTTTGCCGTCGTCAGGCTCATATCCCTCTGAATGACTGTGGTAAACTGCGCCCTATCACGGGTTATCAGGAATCGACGAATGGCAACAATGCTGGATGTCTCAATACGCGCAGGCGTCTCGAAAGCGACGGTTTCCCGCGTGTTGAACGGCACAGGTCAGGTAAAAGAGAGTACCCGCCAACAGGTCTTCAAAGCGATGGAAGAGTTGGGCTACCGGCCCAATTTTCTTGCCCGCTCGCTGGCGAATCGCACCAGCAATAGCATTGGCCTGGTGGTATCGACATTCGACGGTTTCTATTTTGGCCGCTTGCTGCAACAGGCGTCGCGTCAAACGGAAGCCTGGGGCAAGCAGCTTATCGTCACCGATGGCCACGATGCGCCCGAGCGGGAAGAAGAAGCGGTGCAAATGTTGGCCGACCGCCAGTGCGACGCCATCGTGCTCTACACCCGCCATATGAGCGAACAAAAAATCATGTCGCTTATCGAGTCCATCGAAACGCCGCTGGTAGTGATTAACCGCGATGTCAGCCAGGCGCGGGAACGCTGCGTGTTCTTCGAACAGCAAGAAGCGGCGTTTCAGGCCGTCGACTATCTGATCTCCCAGGGGCACCGCGATATCGCCTGCCTGACCGTGCCGATGCACACCCCAACGGGTAAAGCGCGCCTGGCGGGCTACCGCAGCGCGCTGGAAAAGCACGGAATTGCGTGGGAACCGGCGCGGGTAAAGTACGGCGATTCGACGATGACCCGCGGTTATGAGCTATGTCGGGAATTATTAGAAGAGAAAACGCCGTTTAGCGCGCTGTTCTCCTGTAACGATGATATGGCGTTGGGGGCCTCGAAAGCGCTGCATCAGGCGGGGTTACGCATTCCGCAGGACGTGTCGCTCTTCGGCTTTGACGACGCACCCAGCGCAAAATGGCTGGAGCCGGGATTATCGACGGTCTACCTGCCGATCGACAATATGATCACCACCGCCATCGACCAGGCGATTAAGCTTGCCAACGAACAGCCGATCGAAACCATCCCGCCGTTCACCGGCACGCTGGTGCTGCGTGAATCGGTGACGACGGGGCCGTTCTTTAAATAAGCTCCAGCGCCAGCAGTTCTTCAATGGTCTGGCGGCGGCGAATCAGGCGCGCGCTGCCGTTATCAAACAGCACTTCCGGCAGCAACGGGCGGCTGTTGTAGTTTGAAGACATCGATGCGCCGTAGGCGCCGGTGTCGTGCAGTACCAGGTAATCCCCTGGCGCGACCGCCGGCAGCAGGCGAGTTTCCACTTTACCGCCCTCCTGCTGGGTAAAGACGTCGCCGGATTCGCACAGCGGCCCAGCGACGACGGTTTCCAGCTGTGGTTCGCCGCTCAGGTCGCGCCCGTCCGCCGCCAGCGCGGTAATATGATGATAGCTGCCGTACATGGCCGGGCGCATCAGATCGTTAAAGCCGGCATCGATCAGCACGAAGTGGCGGCTACCCATCTCTTTCACGCTACGCACCTGCGATACCAGCACGCCGGACTCCGCCACCAGGAAACGCCCCGGTTCGATCTCCAGCTTTATCGGATGCCCCAGATGTTTGGCGATCTGCTCGCGCGCGGCATTCCACAGGCCAAAGTAGTGATCGGTATCGATCGCCTCTTCGCCTTCGTGATAGGGGATCGATAAACCGCCGCCGGCGGAGATCGCCTGTAGATCCTGGCCAAACTCCACCACCTGGCGCACCATCGCGCCGCATACTTGCTCAAGATGGCCGTAATCAACGCCGGAGCCAATATGCATATGGATACCGACCAGCTGCAGCGAATGGCGGCGAATCACCTCCAGCGCTTGCGGCAGTTGGCTGTACCAGATACCGTGTTTGCTGTTTTCGCCGCCGGTATTGGTCTTCTGGCTGTGGCCATGACCAAATCCCGGGTTGACGCGCAGCCAGACGCGGTGGCCCGGCGAGACTTCGCCCAGCTGGCTAAGCATATCCACGGATCCGGCATTTACCGGGATCTGTAACGCTTTCACTCGCTCAAGAGTCGCGCGATCGATCAGATCGGCGGTAAAGACGATATCGTCCGGATGCTGCACGGGGTCGTAGCCTGCCGCCAGCGCGCGTTCGATCTCGCCAAGCGACACCGAATCCACCTTCACGCCCTGCTCGCGCATCAGACGCAGAATATGAATATTGGAGCAGGCCTTCTGCGCAAAACGCACCACGTCAAACTGGCTAAGTTGGGCAATCTGGCGGCGGATAATCTGCGCGTCATAGACCCATACCGGGCAGCCAAACTCAGCGGGCAGGCGCAGTAGATTGTCGGTGGTCAGATCGGTATCGGTGGCGTTCAGCGAGCGTGGCATAAGGACTCCGGTGCGTACGTGTGTTTGTCGATGTTTTTTTCGATTACGCCACAGCGTGAAGAGAATAAAAAATATCGTTTTATCGCGAGTCTATGCAAAAATGATATGGCTATCTGATGCTAACCGGGAGCCGCCCATGCCAGCCGTCAACTTACGCCATATCGAGATTTTCCACGCGGTGATGACCACCGGCAACCTGACCGAAGCGGCGCGGATGCTGCACACCTCGCAGCCGACGGTCAGCCGTGAGCTGGCGCGTTTTGAGAAAGTACTCGGCTTAAAGCTGTTTGAGCGCGCCCGCGGCCGTCTGCAGCCGACGGTGCAAGGGCTGCGACTGTTTGAAGAAGTACAGCGTTCATGGTACGGGCTGGATCGCATCGTTAGCGCCGCGGAAAGCCTGCGCGAATTCCGCCAGGGGGAGCTGTCGGTAGCCTGTCTGCCGGTCTTTTCGCAGTCATTTCTGCCGCTGCTGCTGCAGCCGTTCCTCGCGCGCTATCCGGACGTCAGCCTGCAGATCGTGCCGCAGGAGTCGCCGCTGCTGGAGGAGTGGCTGTCCGCCCAGCGCCACGATTTAGGGTTAACGGAAACGCTGCATACGCCGGCCGGCACCGAGCGCACGCCGCTGCTGACCTTAAATGAGGTCTGCGTCCTGCCGCTGGATCACCCGCTGGCCGCGAAAACCGAACTCACCCCCGCCGACTTCCACGGCGAAAACTATATCAGCCTGTCGCGCACCGACAGCTACCGCCAGCTGCTTGATGCGCTGTTTATGGAGCACCAGGTGAAACGACGGATGGTGGTTGAAACCCACAGCGCGGCGTCGATCTGCGCGCTGGTGCGCGCCGGAGCGGGCATTTCGGTGGTCAACCCGCTCACCGCCCTCGACTACGCTGAGAGCGGCGTGGTGGTGCGGCGCTTCAGCGTCGATGTGCCCTTTACCGTCAGCCTAATCCGCCCGCTACATCGCCCCGGTTCCGCGCTGGTCGACGCCTTTGTTCAGCATCTGCAAACCAGCCTGCCGCGTATCGAACAGCCGCTGGCGGCGGTACTTAAGAGAGCATAAATTCCACCGCGTCGGCGGCATGGATCGCCGCGGTATCAAATACCGGCAGCGGGCTACTCGTTTCCGGTACCAACAGGCCGATTTCGGTGCAGCCGAAGATAACGCCTTCCGCCCCCTGCGCCGCCAGCGCCTCGATGACCTGCAGATAATAGTCGCGCGAGGCGTCGCTAAAGGTGCCGAGGCACAGCTCATCAAAAATAATTTGATTGATGCGCGCCCGATCGTCGGCCTGCGGGATCAGCGTCTCAATGGCAAACTGCTGCTGCAGACGGCCGCGATAAAAATCCTGCTCCATGGTGTAGCGGGTGCCCAATAACGCGACCCGACGCTGGCCTTTAGCGCTGATCGCCCGCCCGGTGGCGTCGGCGATATGCAGGAACGGCACTTCGCAGCGGGCTTCAATCGCCTCAGCCACTTTATGCATGGTGTTGGTGCACAGCACGATGCCCTCGGCGCCGGCCTGCTGTAGCCCCAGCGCCGCCGCGGCGAGGATCTCGCCGGTGCGCTCCCACTCCCCTGCCGACTGGCAGGCTTCAATCTCATGAAAATCAACACTATGTAGCAACAGGCTGGCGGAATGCAGGCCGCCGAGCCGCGCTTTAATGCCTTCATTAATTAACCGGTAATAGGGAATGGTGGATTCCCAGCTCATGCCGCCCAGCAGGCCGATGGTTTTCATTATCTGCTCCTTTATGGTTTGCTCCAGTGAAGCAAACCTGCCGATAACTTTCCACTGTTGCTGTTGGGCGGCGACCACATCAGAAGAAATATTTAAAGCGCACGCGCGCGCCGTAGCGTTCGTCGTCGTTCCCGCTCTGCTGGGCCGACGAATCCAGCCATGAGGCATAGGCGCCGAGATAAATATTAAAGTTCGGCATATCCATGATATTCGGCAGTTGCCAGGAGGCATGGATCGTGTGGATGTCATAGCGGCCCGGCGTCAGAATCGCGCAGTCGCCATCGCACTCGCCGCTGACGCCCGCCATATTAAACTGGTCGATTTTGTTGTGCGCGTAGATATATCCCAGCTCGACGCGATGCCACAGCGCGTTGATACCGGCGCTGAAATCCTCTTCATCCGCCGCATCCAGATAAGCGGTGCTGAGGTTCACCACCATGCCATCCTCGGCATCGGTTTTCAGCGTATTCCAGCTCATGGTCAGTCCGTAGCCGGTACGGTTGGACTGATCGACCCAGCGTCCATGCTGGTTTTGATAGCCATAGGCATTGTTCACCAGGTTGCTCTCAACCGCCGCCGCCACTGACCACGGGCCGGATTGCCAGGCCGCCACCGGCCGCACATAGACCACGTTTTTATGATTTTCGAGCGCGTTGCCGTGATAGTTTTGATCGACGAATAACGAGCTGCCGTCTTCCACCAGCGTGTTGAGCTCAAAGTACCAGTTATCGAGATATTTGCTCAGCAGGAAATTACCGCCGCTGCTGCTACGCCCGCGCCCCTCTTTCATCATGTAGATATAACCGTAACCGTCGCTATAGAGATCGTTGGCGGTATTACCAGAATATTCAATAAACGTATCCTGATTCAGCGGGAACATATCGTAGGCTTCAAAGCGCCCCACTTTTATTTTCCAGTCATTTTCCTGACCAAAGAAAAATACGGCATCATCAAGATTCATTTTCCCGGTCATATCCGCCAGCGGCTGTACGCTAAAGCCGGAATATTTACCATTCGCGCCTTTACGTAAGCCATCGAACCCTAACAAAATACGCCCATTGATATCCCAGCGTTCTTTATCCCCCGGCGCCCAGTTCTTATTCGCGCTGGTTTTTACCGAGGTCAGGCTGCCGGTTCGGCTGGCGCCATCCATATTAAATTCAACATCACCGTAAAATTTTAAATCGACATCTTTATTCACCGCCAGCGCGGGCGCGGCAACCGTCGCGGGCGCTGGCGCGCTGCTTTTAGCCGTCGTGCGCTCCTGCTGCTTCAATTCGCGGATTTCCGCCTCGGCGTTTTGCGCCCGCTGCTCGGTGGCTTTTAAGCGCTGCTCCATCTGCGCCAGGCGCTCCTCAAGCGAAAGCGTTGGCTCTGCGCCAGCGGCGGGAATAAATAAAGACGAGATAAGACATCCAACCCAGATTTTATTCATCGTTAGACCCTGCTTATTATATATTAAATGTATTGTTTTATTTTTTCGGTAAATATTGAAAACCCGCCGGCGATTGCTAACGGGTTATTCGGGTTAATTACTATTTAATTAGAGCTCCCATGCTCCGCCATCAATTAATGCCGCGCTACCGCTCCAGGAAAATAAAACTAATTCTCTGTGCTGCGCGTCAGGATAAATACGGCTGCTGAGGCAGGCTTCGCCGTCATTGACGAAAACCTCAACGGATGAGCTATCGAAAAATAACCGCAGCTTCAGCGCCGAACCGGTGGGTAACGGAACGCTGCGGGTGCCGCACAAACCATATTGCGGATAGCGGCGCTCCAGTACCAGCCGCTGCATCTGATTGTCGACATATACCTTCAACCCTTCGCCAAAGCTCAAACCGTACTGCTCGGCGCCGCTATTGGCCGTATCCCAATGCAGGTTGACCTCCATGGTTTCGCAGCGCTCTACCATCGTCAGCTGCTGATTCTTCAACGAACTGACCGGCCACGGGAACCAGTCGCGGCGCAGGCCTTCCACCTCTTTTGCCGGACGCATCAGTAACCGATTATTCGCGCCGAGGCTTAACTCGCGCGGCAGCGACAGCATACCGGCCCAGCCGTCCTGCTGCTCCGGCAGCGGCGACTCCCACATGTCCAGCCAGCCGATAACAATCCGTCGGCCATCAGGGGTGAGGAAGCTTTGCGGCGCATAGAAATCGTGGCCGCTGTCGAGTTCGACAAACGCCTCTTCGCGGACGAAAGTTTGCCCCGGCTGCCAGTCCCCCAGCAGATAGCCGCTCTGGAATAAATTGCGCCGGGCAAAGCCGTCCGCGGCCATCCCCTGCGGCGAGAACATCAGCACCCGCTTGCCATCGAGTTCAAAGAAATCCGGGCACTCCCACATGTAGCCCATCCCCGCTTCGGCCTGGGCAAGAATACCGGCATCCTGCCAGTGGCGCAGGTCGTCAGAACGGTACAACCGCACCTGACCGACGTCGTCTACCCGCGCGCCGACCACCATGTACCAGCTTTCACCTTCACGCCATACTTTCGGGTCGCGAAAATGGTGCATCCCCGGCGGGGTATCAATGACCATCCCCTGGCGCTCAAAATGGATGCCGTCGCGGCTGGTCGCCAGACACTGCACCTGGTACAGATTATTTTCATCAGCGGGATCGCCATGAAATTTATGGCCGGTGTAGATGAGCGCCAGCGTATCGCCATCAACCACCGCCGAGCCGGAGAAACAGCCGTCTTTATCTTCCTGCCCTTCCGGCGCCAGCGCCACCGGCAGGTGTTCCCAATGCACAAGGTCCTTGCTGCGCGCGTGGCCCCAGTGCATCGGCCCCCACTCATTTGAATACGGGTGGTGCTGATAAAACGCGTGGTACCAGCCGTCGAACCATACCAGCCCGTTGGGGTCGTTGATCCAGCCGGCACGGGCAGCCAGGTGATAACGCGGATACCAGCGCGGGTTGAGATCCACGCTTTTCGCCTGCAGTTCCCGCTCCGCGTTACTAATGGAATACATCATATTCATTTCTCTTTTCAGTCAGATAGTGGATGGCTGCGACATGAGCGAATCCGAAGAGGCCTTATTGGATCGCAGCAGGAAGATGGAGATGAAGGTGGTGCAGAACACCAGCAGTCCCATGATCAGATAGGAGTCGGCGAAGCCGTATTTTTCATAGCTATAGCCCGCCAGCGGCGACAGGACGGTGGCGATAACCGAACTGGTGCAGGCGAAACCCACCAGATACAGGGTGGATGAAAGGCGTTTATCAAAGTTCAGGCTGTTGTATTTGAAGATAGAAACCAGCAGCACCGGCAATTCCACGGCGTGCAGCAGTTTCGTAATCGAGATCAGAACCGGGCCTTCCACCAGCCCGGAGGCCACCATGCGCATCGCCATCACCATGCCGGCGAAGATCAGGCCGTTTTTCGCGCCGATGCGGTTGACCAGCCACGGGGCGCAGAACATCCCCGCCGCTTCAAGGAACACCTGGAAGGAGTTGAGATAGCCATACATGGCGTTCCCTTCATGCAGCGTGGCGAACTGCGAAGAGAAGTAGACCGGGAACTGCTGGTCGTAAACGCCGTAAATACAGGTGCCGACGACGAAAAATACCAGCGCCCAGAAACGCGGCAGCGTCAGCAGGCGCAGCGCGTCTTCCAGCGTGACTTTACCGCCACTGACCGCCTCCTGCATGGCGTGCGGCGCTGAAGAGACCTTAAGCCGCGCCAGCAGCATGAAGAAAACCAGACCGGAACAGCTGGCGACGGCGAAGTTCAGCTGTGGGTTTATGTTAAACAGCAGCCCGGCGAAAAAGGTCGCCACCGCCCAGCCCAGCGATCCCCACATCCGCGCTTTGCCGAATTCAAACTGGCTTTGCCGCGCCACGCGCTCGGTATAGGACTCCAGCACGCCAATGCCGCCGTTAAAGGTCAGGCCGATGTAGATGCCGCCAAAAATACTGCCGAGTAGCACGTTGATTTTGAGCAGATAGCCAAACAGCAGATAGGCGGGGCCAGAAAGGATCAGTAAGACCGTGATATACCAAAGTAAATTTTTGCGCAGCCCCAGTTTATCCTGGATAAAACCGTAGCAAATCTGGGCGAATAGCGCCGAGACCGACAGCACCGCGTAGATAATGCCGGTATCCCCGGCTTTCAGCCCCACTTCCTGATGTAGCCAGATGGAAAGCAGCGAGCCGGAAGAAGACCAGGTAACAAAAAAGAAAAACAGTAAGGCACTGAGTAAGGGGTAGCTGTGAGAGTGATGCGTCTTCATCATGACATTCTCGTGTTGGAGTAATGCGCGAATGGTAACGTTAACAAAAAACAACTCTCATCTGGTTTTGTGACGATTCATGATGTTAATCACAAAAGTTAACGTTAACATAATGGAGATGCGATCGCGATCAACTATTCCTCGCCATGCTTCACCATCGGGCTGGGATAGACTATCGTATGATCCTTTTACATCAGCGACTTAGTTGTATACCGGAGTAATCACCATGGCATCCCTGAAAGATGTAGCGAAGCTAGCCAATGTCTCACTGATGACGGTATCCCGCGCGCTGAACAGCCCGGAGCGCCTGAAGGCGGATACGCTCGCCCGCGTACAGGCGGCGATTGAACAGACCAATTACGTGCCCGATCTGTCGGCAAAGAAAATTCGCGGCGCCCGGGCAACCCCAAGCACCATCGGCGTGCTGGCGCTGGACACGGTGACCACCCCATTCTCGGTAGAGATAACGCTCTCTATCGAAGAGACGGCGCGGGCCCACGGCTGGAACAGCTTTGTGGTCAACATGTTCTCGGACGACAACCCTGATGCCATACTCGACCTGCTGCTTTCCCATCGCCCGGACGGCATTATCTACACCACCATGGGGCTGCGCCAGGTCCCGCTGCCGGCCAAATTGTTGACGCTGCCCTGCGTGCTGGCCAACTGCGAAAGCCTGAACGAGAACGTCGCCAGCTATATTCCGGATGATGAGCAGGGCCAGTACGACGCGGTGAAAGCGCTACTGGCCGCCGGCTATCGCCGCCCGCTCTGTTTGCATCTTCCGGCAAGGCATCTGGCGACGATACGCCGCCGACAGGGGCTGGAACGCGCCTGCCGTGAGGCGCAGGTTGATCCGGATACGCTCGATCACGGCTATATGACCTACGGTGACGAACACTATCGCGATATTCCCGGCCAGCTGCTTGCCCATATTGAGCAAGGTAAACCGCGGTTTGATTCCGTGGTGTGCGGCAACGATCGCATCGCTTTTATGGTCTACCAGACGCTGCTGGCGCAGGGCCTGCGAATTCCTGAAGATGTGGCGGTAGTGGGTTATGACAACATGGTGGGGATTGGCGATCTGTTCCTGCCGCCGCTGTCGACGGTGCAGTTACCGCATTATGAAATTGGCCGCCTGAGCGCCCTGCATATCATTAACGGCGACAGCCATCGGGATACCGTTAAGGTTCCCAGCCCGTGGCTGCCGCGCGAATCAATGTGATCAGTTGCCGATGTTACGCAGCTTTTCGCCGGACATCAGCTTGCGTTCGATGTGCTCCAGCGTCACGTTTTTGGTTTCCGGGATCAGCCAGAAGGTCACGCCGATAAAGGCCACGTTCAGCGCGGTATAGAGCCAGAACGTGCCTGCCGCGCCAATCGCGTCCAGCAGCGTCAGGAAGGTCGCGCCAATAATCATGTTCGATACCCAGTTGGTGGTGGTCGAACAGGTGATACCGAAGTCGCGGCATTTCAGCGGCTGGATCTCGGAGCAGAGGATCCACACCACCGGCGCGGCACTCATCGCGTACCCGGCTATGCACATCATGGTCATCCCCACCGACAGCCAGGAGAGGCCGCTACCGGCGGTACCGTTATCAAACTGCATCAGGCAGTAGCCCAGCACCAGGGTGCCCAACGCCATCACGCTAAAGCCGATTTTCAACGCCGGTTTACGTCCGGCCTTGTCGACGGTAAACACCGCGATAAAGGTCGCGAACATAAAGGTCAGGCCGACCACCAGCGTGGCGATCATCTGCTGTTCGGTGGTGGTAAAACCGGCCATTTTGAAGATCCGCGGCGCGTAATACATGATGATATTCATGCCGGTAAACTGCTGCATCGCCTGCAATAACATGCCGAGGAATACCGCCCGACGCACGTTGCGGTTCACTTTGAATAGCGCCCAACCGCCCTGCTTCAACTTCAGGCTTTCGCGGATTTCATTCAGCTCATCGCGGGCTTTTTCCGAGGTATCGCGCAGCATGCGCAGCACTTCTTCGGCCTCGATATGGCGGCCTTTTTCCGCCAGCCAGCGCGGGCTGTTAGGCAGGAACACCACCAGGATAATCAGCAATACCGCCGGCAGCGCCAGCACGCCAAGCATCGCCCGCCAGTTGCCGCTGTAGCTGAAAGCGGTATCGGATAAGAACGCCAGCACGATGCCAAGCGTGACCATCAACTGATACATGCTGATCATCTTGCCGCGAACGTTTTCACTCGCCATTTCTGAAAGATAGAGCGGCGCGGTATAGGAGGCGATACCGACGGCGACGCCAAGGACAATGCGCGCCGCCAGCAGCATCTCGACGCTGGTGGCGAATGCCGAACCGATAGAGCCCGCCACAAATAGCACCGCGCCGACCATCAGGCTGTATTTACGGCCAAGACGGAAAGAGAGCCAGCCGTTGAACAGCGCGCCAATCGCCGCGCCCAGCATCATACTGCTGACTACCCACTCCTGCAGACGGCTGGATAACACGAAATGATCGGTAATGAAGGGGAGCGCCCCGGCAATCACGCCAATATCAAGGCCGAATAACAAACCCGCCACCGCGGCGGCAATGGAGACAAACTGGTTCATGCGCCGGGTGTTGCGCTGCGCATTGGGGAGTAAACCCGGATCGGTGGTCAATGAAGTCATTTTTTTCCTGCCTCAACAGAGTATGCGTGCAGTGAAAGTACGGGATCGCAGGGCTAAGGTGTCAGGCGGGAGATGGCGAAGATATGGATAAAACGGCTGGTAGCATTGTTTTTGTGATGGACATTAAACTTTATCTTATGCAAAAAATGCTGTCCGATCGTCAAAACAACCCTGATGTATGGCGAGTATTTTATTTTCCATTACTAACGAGTATGGATTATTTAAACCTCATGATATGGACGATTATTGTTCGGAAAACAACCCGCCGGTCGGCGGGTTGTTCGACTTATGTCTGTTAGCGCGCCAGCCAACCGCCATCTACCGCCACGGTATAGCCGTTAATGTAATCGGATGCGCGGGAGGCGAGAAACACCACCGGCCCCATTAAATCGCTCGGCAAGCCCCAGCGGCCGGCCGGGATACGGTCGAGAATTTCCGCGCTGCGCTGTTCATCGGCGCGCAGCTGCTGGGTATTGTTGGTTGCCATGTAGCCGGGGGCAATGGCGTTAACATTGATATTATGCTTCGCCCATTCGTTGGCCAGCAGGCGCGTCACGCCCATAACGCCGCTTTTCGAGGCGGTATAGGACGGCACGCGGATCCCGCCCTGGAACGACAGCATGGAGGCGATATTGATGATCTTGCCGCCGTTACCCTGGGCGATGAAGTGCTTCGCCGCGGCCTGGGACATGAAAAAGACGCTTTTGATGTTCAGATTCATGACGTCATCCCAGTCTTTCTCGCTGAATTCGATAGCATCCTGACGGCGGATAAGCCCCGCGTTATTGACCAGAATATCGATGTGGCCAAATTCCGCCACCGCACGCTCAAGCAACTGCGGAATACCATCAATCTGTCGCAGGTCGGCGGTGAGGCTCAAAAAACGACGCCCCAGCGCGCTAACGCGCTCAATGGTTTCCGTCGGTTCAACGATGTTAATACCGACGATATCGCAGCCCGCTTCCGCCAGCCCAACCGCCATGCCCTGGCCTAAACCGGTGTCGCAGCCGGTCACTACCGCGACTTTCCCCTGAAGAGAGAATGCATCAAGAATCATATCTGGTTCCTTTCTTTCACGGCCTGCTCACCACAGGCAAGGTTCTGAGGCTAAGAAGAACTCCTGGGGCGTCCCCATCATAAAAATAAAACAGAGTTCCGTTTTGCTAATGGTCACATAGTAGACCGCTGAAAAATCATTTTCAACGACAATTAAAACAACGTTTCATTTTTTGTGATTAAAAATGATAAAAACGCAAAACGGATCACATAGCCAGAAGCTGGTGACCTATACAAAAGCTATAAATACAGTGAGTTAGGTTATCTTTAAAAAATAACCGCGAAGAAAGAAAATCAGGTAAAAAAATGAAGAATGGAAGATCGACGGGGATGATGGGCCTCGCACCGGAGACGGCGCGAAACCCTATTATGCGCGCTCCACCGCCAGCGCAACGCCCTGACCGCCGCCGATACACAACGTCGCGAGCCCTTTACGCGCATCGCGCTTAATCATTTCATGTACCAGCGACACCAGAATCCGGCAGCCGGACGCGCCAATCGGATGGCCCAGGGCGATAGCCCCACCGTTGACGTTAACCCGGCGTTCATCCCATTCCAGCACTCTGCCAACGGAAATCGCCTGGGCGGCAAAAGCTTCATTGGCTTCGATTAAGTCAACCTCATCCAGCCGCCAGCCCGCGCGCTCAAGGCAGCGCCGGGTGGCATGTACCGGCGCGATACCCATTAGCGCCGGATCGACGCCGACGCTGGCGAAGGCGCGAATGCGCGCCAGAATCGGCAGCCCCAGCTCCTGGGCCTTTGACTCGCTCATCATCATCACCGCCGCCGCGCCATCGTTAATACTCGATGCATTACCCGCGGTCACCGACCCTAACTGGTCGAAGGTGGGCATCAGGCTGGCTAATCCCTCAGCGCTGGCGTCCATCCGCGGCTGCTCGTCGGTATCCACCAGCCGTTTACTGCCGTTATGCTCGGTGGCGACCGGCACGATCTCATCGCGGAACCGCCCGGAGTCTATTGCCCGCCGCGCTTTTTGCTGCGAGCTAAGCGCCCAGGCGTCCTGTAGTTCGCGGCTGATCCCATACTCCCGCGCCAGATTTTCCGCCGTTACGCCCATATGGTAATCATTGAAAGCGTCCCACAGACCATCATGCACCAGGCTGTCGATAAGCTGGCTATTGCCCAGCTGCGCGCCGGTTCGGCTGTCGGTAAGCACATGCGGCGCACGGCTCATGTTTTCCTGGCCGCCGGCGATCACTACATCCGCTTCGCCGCACTGGATGGCCTGGGTCGCCAGGTGCAGCGCTTTCAGCCCGGAACCGCAAACGTCGTTGATGGTGATCGCCGAGACGGTATTCGGCAGCCCGCCGCGGATCGCCGACTGGCGCGCCGGATTCTGCCCGGTACCCGCGGTCAGCACCTGACCGAGGATCACTTCATCAATGCACTGCGGATCGATTCCGCTCCGCTCGACTAACGCCTTCACCACCACGCTGCCCAATTCCACCGCCGAGTGACGCGCCAGCGTTCCCTGAAAACAGCCGATGGGCGTACGCAACGCGCCGACGATCACGACATCTTTCATCCTTTACCTTCTGCGCAAAGAACCATCAATAGATGCCGTTATAGTAGAGAATTGTTATCAAAAAATTTCGCAATTGTTTAAAAAAAGTGAGGCGGTTCACAAAGTTCGCCGTCACGACTCGCGGCCTTGCCCTTCAAGATGTTGGCGCAGCCAGCTGCCCGCTTCCCCCAGCGGCGTACGCTTGTTCCATAACAGATCCACCGAGATCGACCGCGGCCAGCCGGCGATATTCAACGCTTTAAGCTTGCCGCTACCGGCGAACTCTTCCACCAGCGCGCAGGGCAAAATACACCAGCCAAAGCCCTGCACCGCCATACTCAGCAGCAGCAAATAGTTGGGCGCCGACCATACCTGGCCGCGCGAGGGATCCGGCGCGCTCTCAAGATAAGTGCTAAGCCGCAGTTCACGCCAGCCGTGCAGATCATCCCAGAAAACCCGCCCCTGACCGGCCAGCGGATGCCCCGGCGCAACATAAATCCCCATCGCCGTTTGCAACGGTAAGCGCATGCTGCCGATCTCCATCGGATAACTGTCCCTGGCTTCGATAAGCCCCACCTGCGCACGCTCCTTTTGCAGTAGATCCACCACATCTTCGTCTTCGCCAATCAGGCATTCAAACTCGGTATGCGGAAAACGCCGATCGAACTGTTCCAGCAAATCCTCCAGTACATCCGGGTGCAGGGTATCCGACAAGACGAAGGTCAACCGCGGTTCGGTATTACCCGATAACGAACTGGCGAGCTCATCCAGCCGCGAACTGGCGGCCAGTATTGCTTTCACATAGCCCAGCACCTGCTCGCCCTGCGCGGTTAGCGTCGGCTGGCGAGTGGAACGATCGAACAGAGTTAACCCCAGGTCGGTTTCAAGATTCGAAATCGCGGTACTGACGGTGGATTGGCTTTTACGCATCCGCCGGGCGGCGGCGGAGAACGAACCGCTGGCGGCGGCTTCTACAAAGGCGGTGAGAGCTTCGGGAGAATAGTGCATAACCTATCTACTTTATCGATGGAATCTATCTTTTGTTTATCACATTTTTCCATAAAATGCCGGGTAAATCTGGATGACAGAACTAACAAGAGGTATCCCAAAATGAAAACCAATAACCTGCAACATAAGACGCTACTGGAACGCGTACTCCACGCGGTGAGCTTTGAAGGCCTCGCCACGTTAATTCTGGCCCCGACCGCGGCCTGGTTAATGCAGCGATCGGTGGTCGAAATGGGCGGCTTGGCCATTTTGCTCGCCACCATGGCGATGGTCTGGAACCTGATCTATAACGCCGCCTTCGACCGTCTGTGGCCGGTTTCACGCCTGGCGCGTACGCTGCGGGTGCGCGCGCTGCACGCCATCGGCTTTGAGTGCGGCTTTATCATCATCGGCGTTACCGTCGTCGCGCTGATACTCGGCGTGTCGCTGGTGCAGGCATTTATGCTGGAAATCGGCTTTATGCTGTTCTTCCTGCCCTACACCATGTTCTTTAACTGGGCGTGGGATACGCTGCGCGTGCGCGTCCTGAAGTATCGCCAGCCGCAGAGTCTGCCGAATAATTAACGTTCTCGATCGCGCGGATCGTCTAACCCTTTGGCGATCCGCGGGTTTATTTATCACCGAAAACTATCACCGCAAACGATTCATAAATGTGGTAAATTGCACTCCTTTTTTTGGGTTATACGGTTGATAAATTCGCATAATGTCTAAAATTTGGTCTAAAGAAGAAACTCTATGGAGTTTTGCTCTATATGGCACTGCCGTAGGCGCCGGCACCCTATTCCTGCCGATTCAACTCGGTTCGGCCGGCGCCATCGTGCTGTTCCTCACCGCTCTGGTTGCCTGGCCGTTAACCTACTGGCCGCACAAAGCACTGTGTCAATTCATTCTGTCGGCCAAAGTAGCTGCCGGTGAAGGGATCACCGGAGCGGTCAATCATTACTACGGCAAAAAAGTCGGCAATCTGATCACCAGCCTGTACTTTCTCGCCTTCTTCGTGGTGATCCTGATCTACGCCGTGGCGATCACTAATTCGCTGGCGGAACAACTGGCGAGACACGTGGCGATGACCCCTGGGGTACGCGCCCTGCTGAGCCTTGCCGTGGTGCTGGTACTGAATCTGATCTTCCTGATGGGGCGCCATATGACCATCAAAGTGATGGGATTCCTCGTCTTCCCGCTGATTGGCTGTTTCCTGTTCCTCTCCATCTACCTGATTGGCAGTTGGCAACCGGAACATCTCACCAGCCAGATGCAGCTGAACGCAAAGACCTGGCACCAAATCTGGATCTCAATTCCCGTGATGGTTTTCGCTTTTAGCCATACGCCGATTATTTCGACCTTCGCTATCGATCAGCAGGAGAAATATGGTGAGCTGGCCATGGGTAAATGCAAAAAAATCATGAAGGTGGCCTACACCATCATCTGCGCCAGCGTGCTGTTTTTTGTTTTCAGTTGCCTGCTGTCCATTCCGCTGCCGTACATCGAAGCCGCGCGTAATGAAGGGGTGACGATTCTCTCTGCGCTCTCCATGGCGCCGGGCGCGCCGGGCTGGCTGGCGGTGACCGGCATTATCGTCGCGGTGGTCGCGATGTCGAAATCGTTCCTCGGCACCTATTTTGGGGTGATCGAAGGCGCCAGCGAGATCGTTAAAACGTCTCTCGGCCAGCTCGGTATTCGCAAGAGCCGCGCCTTTAACCGCGCCATGTCGATTATGCTGGTCTCGGCGCTGACTTTCATCGTCTGCTTTATCAATCCGAACGCCATCTCGATGATTTACGCCATCAGCGGCCCGCTTATCGCCATGATTCTGTTCATCATGCCGACGCTATCGACCTACATTATCCCGGCGCTCAAGCCCTATCGTTCACTGGGTAATCTCATTACCTTGATCGTCGGCCTGCTCTGCGTCTCGGTGATGTTCTTCAGTTAAATCTCTCCTGCGGCGACGCCCTCAGCGTCGCCGCACGTTCTGCCAACATTCTCGCCCATTACCTCTCCCTGACGGGATTACACTTACTCCTTGCCTATCATCGGAGGGAGTCATTATGTCCAACGTAACATTATCCGGGGTCGCGACCTTAGGCGACCGTCAGGTTTACCGGCTTGGATACGGCGCCATGCAGCTCGCCGGCCCCGGCGTATTTGGCCCGCCAAAAGATCCTGACGCCGCCATTCGCGTTCTGCAAGAAGCCGTCGCCGCCGGGGTGAATCATATCGATACCTCCGATTTCTACGGTCCGCACATCACCAATCAGCTGATTCGTCAGGCGCTGCATCCCTATGGCGATGATCTGTGTATCGTTACCAAAGTCAGCGCCCGCCGCGATGAGAAAGGCAACTGGCTACCGGCGATGTCGCCGGCGGAACTCACCCAGGCCGTCGAAGATAACCTGCGTAACCTCGGCCTGGAAAGGCTGGAGGTAGTGAATTTGCGCAGTATGCTCGGCACCCACGGCCCGGTGGAAGGCTCGCTGGAAGAACCGCTAACGACCTTACTGGAACTAAAAGCCCGCGGTCTGATTCGCCACATCGGTCTGAGTAACGTCACCGCCAGACAGGTCGCCGATGCGCAGAAGCTGACCCCCATCGTCTGCGTGCAAAACCAATACAACATCGCTAACCGCGGTGACGACGCGTTAATCGACGCGCTGGCGCAGCAAAACATCGCCTACGTGCCGTTCTTCCCGCTGGGTGGTTTTACGCCGCTACAGGCGCGGGAACTTAACGAGGTTGCCGCCGGGCTCAACGCCACGCCGATGCAGGTGGCGCTGGCGTGGCTACTACAGCGCTCGCCGAATATTTTGCTGATTCCGGGCACCTCATCGGTGGCGCATTTACGGGAAAATCTCGCCGCCGCGACGCTTTCTCTGCCCGTCGAGGCGCTGGCGACGCTGGATAACATCACCGGCTGATGGCGTCAACTCCCCCCTTTACGGCGTTTGTCGTAAAGGGTTATCCCCTTAATATTAAGCTGGAATTAGGCCATCTCTGCTGGCACTATATATCCTACAAATCGGGTTTTGCTGATTCCTTATCCGGGCAATAACCTTATAAATTGCATTGAGTTACGTTATTTCTTAGGCCTCCTAATTGGGAGGCTGTTGTCGTTTGTATTGTTCTATGGTTTTTGTTAACACTCTTGATTACAGGAAAAAACAATATCGGCTTCGACGTTTATACAAATCAATTTGGCCACAAAGATAGTCAATATCATCGAACGTTCACAAAAACATCTGGTTAACATAATCAGTATGTCGCTATTGCTGTAAAAAAAATTAACTATGCACAGTAACGATTCAACAAGGATTACCCATGATAGAGGGAACGATAAAAACCAGTAAGTATGAAATCATTGCTATTTTCAGAGAGGAACAGAGAAAGCAAACAGAGATAGAAATTTTCTTTAATAACAAAAGCATCAGTACTCAGATTGCGCGTGTCGATTTTGCTGAATTCCATATCCGCAGCGAGAGCAAAATCCCGGCGGGGAATAAATTCAAATTTATTCTGCATAGCGATTCAGGAAAGATCGAGTTCACCTCCCAGCGGCAGAAGAATTCCGCTGGCGGCGCGGAGAATAGCAATAAGGTGGCATTTGCGTTACCAGAATGCATCCAGGTTGTACAAAGACGACGAGATCCCAGATTTCGTTTGCGCGATGAGAATGATTTCTTTTGTCATGGCCGCCATAAAAATGGCGAAAACTATGCTTTTGATATCAAAGATATTTCTGATGGCGGCTGCGCGCTGATTGCGCAAAGTCCAAACCTGAAATTCCTGGCCAACAACTCAACGTTGAAAAACGCCATTCTGTCTCTGGCGGAATATGGCGAAATCACCGTTGATCTGGTTATCAAGAACGTGGCGATGGTCACGCTGGATAGCGAAGAGAAGAATCAGGAAAACTACTATCAGATTTCCTGTCAGTTTAAGTTCCGCCGCAGCGACGACAGGAAGAAAATAGAAAAAACGCTGATCGATTTGATTCTGGAAGCCAAGCGGAAGAAGAGAGTTTAATGCCCTTGAACAATATCTTGCTGTACACCGACGACAATATCATTGGCCAATCTATTCACGATTATCTGAGCGATATTCACCAGGATATCACCCAGGCCAGTTATCAGGACATCGTACAAGGGGGCGTCGCGCCCCTGGCTGAGACGGTGATCCTCAATATGATCCACAAGGATATATCCGCTGCCGATACGGTCGTATTACTCAACAAACTGCGCTTTCATTTCTCGCGCTGTACATTGTTGGTATTGATGGTAAAAAGCGATATCGCCAATCTGTGCCGGGAATTAATAGATCTGGAAAACCTGTTAATCCTGACGGAAAAATCTTCCTTAGACGCATTTTCGGCAATTACCAGAACGCAGGATGAAAACCCGCAGTCCCGGTATTTGCGCACGCAGCGAAAGCTGACGGCCAGAGAGCTGCAGGTACTGGAACTTATTATCGCCTGCAATAACAATAAGCGAATTGCCTCGCTGCTCAATATCGACCATAAGACGGTGCACAGCCATCGCATTCACATCATGAAAAAGTTGGGAATGAATAGCTCGCAGGTGATGCATAAGCAAATCGTCAATATGAATCACTGCTGAACGGGCATACCGTCGCCGGGCCTACAACGCCAGAGCAAAATGTTGACGCAGCGCTCGCTTACCGGGTTCGCTAATTGTCACTTCGCGGTAGCCGGGCACCAGCGTGAACCAACCTTTTTGCACGCCCCACTGCAACAAGGCAGCGCCCGCGGCACCACCCAGATGAAAACGGCGCTCGCTCCAGTCGAGGCAGGCGCAGCAGGCTTTGCGGCGGGATCCGTTATCACACGCTATGCCTAAGCGGGCGAAATTCGCCTTCCCCGCCGCAGTAAGCGCTGCGCCATTTGCCGTAAGCCAGGCTTGCTGTTGCAGAAAATCATAGATGGCGACGGCTACCTCGCCCGCCAGATGATCGTAGCAGGTACGCGCCATACGCAGCGTTCCCGGCGTACGCGTAGTCAACGGCACAGCGCTTTTTCCGGCCATGGTCATCATATTTTCCAGCAATCCGGCGACATCGCCGCCCGCCAGGCGATAGTAGCGATGCCGCCCTTGCGCCAGGCAGATCAGTAAGCGACTGCTGACTAACCGGCTAAGATGCGCGCTGGCAGTCGACGGCGAAATATCCGCCGCGACGGAGAGCTCAGTCGCCGTCCATGCCCGGCCATCCATTAGCGCGCAGAGTATTTTCACTCGTGAAGGATCAGCCATCGCCGAGGCAACCGCCGCCATCGCGACGGCCAGCGCTTCGTCATCATCAATGACAACCGCAGGGTGCAACATAGTGCCTCCGCTTAATATTGGTTACGCAGAACGTGAACTCTGCATCTGGTATTCACGCAGTACCTGCGCCACGCGAATCTGATAATCAGCAAAGATAGACTCCCGCCCTTCCCGCTGCGCCGCCTGATGACAAATATTGCGCTTCCAGGCCGTCACCGCCTGTTCGTCCCGCCACCACGACAGCGACAATATCTTTCCCGGCGCACTGAGGCTTTGAAAACGCTCGATGGCGATAAAGCCGTCGATGGTCTCCAGCAGCGGTTTCAATTGCGCCGCCAGCGCGAGATATCGTTCCTGCTGCGCTGGCGTGACCTGTGCTTCAAAGAGTACCGCAATCATGGTTTTTTCCTCCAGTAACGAATAAAGCCGCACTGTAGCGCGTCGTTCGCAATCAATGCTTCGCCAGCGGGCGAAGTATCGCCGGCGTGACAGGCCAGAAAACGACCAAACCATTCACGCAATCAATATCAAACCCAAATTTGGCGAGGATAAAACGCGAAGCGAAGGAAACCATTAGTATCAGCAATTAATTATAACTAATTGTTTTTAATTATATTTTTAATAAAACGTCAATCATTGGTCATCCAGCCGTCATAAAAATGTGATCTAAATCGCACTTTTTGCAACGTACGTTATAGTTAGCAGACTTATTATAAACCCATCGAAAGCACAACGCTTTCCACCATAAAAGTTAAAAGGATAAACACCATGAAAAACGTAAAATTACTTGCTGCTGCTGGTATGCTGTCTCTGGTTTCTTTCGCAAGCTTCGCGGCTCACCCGGTGAGCGTGACCTCTGATACCCTGGACAACGCAGAAGCAAAAATCGCTGCTATCGCTAAAGATCAGGGCGCCTCTTACCACATTACCGAAGCCTATACCGGTAATCAGGTACACATGACGGCGGAACTGTCTAAATAACCGAATGGTCGCAGAGGGAGCTGCCGGACAGGTCGTCTCAGGACGGCTAGTCTGGCTCCCGCCACGTAACAAAACACGGCAATGTCGAGCCCCTTTATGGGGCTTTTTTACGTCAACGTTTCGCCAGCGCGCGCTGAATAGAGAGCACACTCGCCAGCACCACAATCAGCCCTGCCAGCGCCATCCCCTCAATTTTCTGCCCGAGAAATATCCACCCCAACAGCACCGCCGTCACCGGGCTAAGCAGGCTCATTGCCGATACCGCCACCGGCGACAATCTGCTGATACCGCGAAACCATAAACCATAGGCCAGCATCGCCCCGGCCACACACAGCCAGACATAACCTGCCGCCTGTAATAGAGTGATGTTGTACAACGGCGGATCCACCAGCAGCGCGATGGGCAGTAACACGATCCCGCCAATCAACAATTGCCAGCCGGTCATCGCCACGACCGGCAGCGATAACGCCCAGCGCCGCGACAGCCAGGTGCCCAGCGCCATACTGACGGCGCCAAGAAAAGCGGCGCCAATACCTAACGAATCCAGCACCGTGAGCGGAGAAAGCAGCAACATCGCCATACCGATGATCCCGGCGCAGGCGGATACCACCGCCAGCCACGGCGAACGCTGACGATCCACGCACCAGGCAAGCAGCATCACCAGCAGCGGCTGAATCGCGCCGATCACCGCCGCCAGCCCGCCGGGCAGCCGGTAAGCGGCGATAAACAGCAGCGCCTGAAAGGCGCCGATATTTAATATTCCGGTAATGACCAGCTTCCACCACTCACCGCGCTGCGGAAACTGACGGCTCCACAGTAACAACGCAATCCCGGCGGGCAACACCCGCAGCAGCGCGGCGATAAAAGGACGGTCCGGCGGTAGGAACTGCGAAGTAACGATATAGGTGGTCCCCCAGATAGCGGGAGCCAGTGCGGTCAGCAGCAAATCGACCGCCAGATGACGAGTAAAAAAGGCCATGATTTTATCTTCATATCAAGTTAAATTGTGTAGCAAGTATGTATCGATAAATATCTTGATATCAAGATAAGTGAGCACGCATGGACAAATTACCGCCAACGGATGCCGTTGACCGCATTCTCGCCCAATGGCAGCGCGAGCGCCCGGATCTGGATTGCAGCCCAATGGGGCCAATTGGCCGCCTCAAGCGCTGCGCCATGCTGCTGGAGCCGCAGGTGGAGGCGGCGTTTGTTAAACATGGGCTGGTACGTTGGGAGTTCGACATGCTGGCGACGCTGCGCCGCGCCGGCGAGCCATTCGTGCTGTCGCCGACCCAGCTCTTTTCGACGCTGATGATTACTTCCGGCACGATGACCCATCGCCTTAAGGCGCTGGAAAAACGGGGGTTGATCGCTCGTTTAGCGAATCCTCAGGATGCCCGCAGCATGCTGGTGGCGTTGACGCCAGCGGGACGAGCGCTGATCGATGAGGCGGTTGCCACCCACGTGGCGAATGAGCGACAACTGCTGGCAGGGCTTTCAGAGACCCAACTTCAGCAGTTAGACGAAGCGCTGCGGGTGTTTATGCGCCTGCTTGAGGATGAGCACTAGCCGACGATTAGGTCTTATTACGATGACTTACCTGCGACTCACTGAGAGTCGTCGCTACTGAATCGCAAAGCTATGTTGCTGGCGTATTGCGTTTTGCAATAACCGGCAAATACGCATACCATCTGCACATTCTATCGTCGTCAGGCAAGGAGATGCTTGTGGATAAGACTCACTCTTCGACCCCGCCAGAGAGCCACGAAAGCCGCTTTCATAAAGAAGAGTTCCCCTTTTTTTGGGTGGTTAACGTTTACGCCCGTTATACCCAATTAATGGAAATCGAGCTCAAAAAAATCGACATCGACCTTTCCCGTTTCCGCGTACTGATGCTGGTGCACCAATACCACCGCGCCAGTATTTCGCGGATCACCGAATATGCCGTTAGCAAGATGCCGACGGTGACCAAAATTGTTGGCCGCCTGCGCGATGACGGCCTGCTGACGACCCACGTTAGCGTCAGCGATGGCCGGGTCACCGAAGCGGAACTCACCGCCGCCGGTGAAGCCAAGGTAGCCGAAGCCCGGGCGTTAGCGGAAACCGTGTTTACTAAAGCCTTCAAGGGCATCACCCCGGCGCAAGAAAAAAAGATGAACCAGGTGCTGGCGCTCATTCTGCACAACCTCGATGACTAATCCCCTGCACCAATAACCATTTTCCATAAATGGTTATTGCTTTTGTTTTGCCCTCCCTGCGTTTTTCGCACACTTTTTTATCATTTTTTTAACTTATATTTTTCATTTATTTTTGTGACACCCTTCAAGAGATTAAAATTTATACATCACATTTTAATGATTTAAATCAATCAGTTAAAAAACATCCCCTCCTTCATAGCATCATCTTATCCTCAATTACGATGTAAAAAACGGGCAACAATTTACTTGAAATTTCAAGTTTTACTGACAAGATTACCTCAAACGCCAGCGGGTCGTTTTTTAGTCATTTCGCGCGGTAATTATCACCCTCACGGAGATGTGAAACATGGTTACTGAACATCGTACAGAGACAGAAAACGCACAATCCGGGTTTATCTCGCGCTTTACCCTTGGCGACGGCGAGCTGACGTTCGCAGTTAAAGACAGTCTCGATATTGCCGGTTTTCCGACCCGCGCCGGCAGCCCGGTATTGCAGGATGCGCCGCCCGCCGTCCGCCATGCCGCCGTAGTCGAGGCGCTGCTGGATAACGGCTGTCAGCTGCGCGGAAAAACCACCCTGCACGAGCTGGCCTTTGGCGTCACCGGCATCAACCCGCATAGCGGTACGCCACGCAATCCGCATTATCCGCAGTTAATCCCCGGCGGTTCGTCCAGCGGCTCTGCCGCCGTGGTCGCGGCCGGTGAAGTCGACTTCGCCGTCGGCACCGATACCGGCGGCTCGGTGCGGATGCCCGCGGCCTGCTGCGGCGTGGCTGGCCTGAAGCCGAGCTTTGGCCGTCTGAGCCGCGCAGGCGTCATGCCGACGGAAAGTTCACTAGACTGCGTCGGCCTGTTCGCCCGCGATATCGCCACATTGCGTCAGGCGCTGGCAAAAGCGCTGAGGGAACCGGCTCCTCCTGCGCGCCGGGAAGCACCCGCGATAAGCTATCTGGCGGGCACGGCAACGCCGGAAATTGAGCAACTGATCGTCTCACGTCTGCAGCAAGCGGGCCTGGCATGGACTCGCGCTGAACTGCCGGGATTCAACGAAGCGCATCAGGCCGGGCTTACGGTGATAAGCCAGGAAAACTGGCTGGCGTTTCACAGCATCATCAGCGCGCCGAATCTGGCGCCGGACGTCGCCCAGCGGATCCGCGCCGGCGCGGAAATTGGCCCTCAGCAGCGGCAGGCTGCGGAAAGCGTGCGTCAACAATTTAGCGCCGCGGTGGACGCCCAGTTGGCGAAAACACCGCTGATTCTGCTGCCGACCCTGCCGGAATGTCCGCCAACGCTGGAAGAAGCGGCGGATCCGCTCAAGGTAGTCAACCTGACTCGTCTGGTGCGCCCATTTAATTTAAGCGGCCATCCGGCCCTGAGCCTGCCGCTTGGCGAAATTAATCATCGCCCGGTGGCTCTGCAATTAGTCGCCAATAAAAATAAAGAGTTTGATTTACTTAATTACGCTGAGTATTTGCTGGAAAAATTAAAATAATAAAACCGTACTTTCATTAACTGGAAGAGGCTAAATCGCATGTTAAACCCCTCTGCAACTTCGCGTGCGGAAAAGACCCTGCACGCCACGACAATAGAGTTTGCCGAATTACTCGCAGATATTAAAAAGCGCAGCGAGGAGTTCGAGCAGCAGAAATATATCCCAGCGGATATTATTTCCCGCTTTAAAAAGATCGGTGTTTATCGCGCGCTTGTGCCAAAACGCTACGGCGGCGATGAAATATCACCTGCGGAGTTTTGTCAGTTAATTGAAACGCTCTCAACAGCGGACGGATCCGCCGGCTGGGTGGCGAGTTTCGGCATGAATCCGTTTTATCTTGGCGGCCTACCGCCGAGCAGTCTCGATGAGCTTTACCGCCACGGGCCGGATATTGTCTTTGCCGGCGGGATCTTCCCGCCGCAAAAAGCGACGACTCAGGATGGCGGCTACCGCGTCAGTGGGCGCTGGAGCTTCGCCAGCGGCTGCAGCGGCGCCGAACTTATCGGCGTGGGCATTCTGACCGATGACGGCAGCGATCGTCCGCTGCCGCGCATCGCGGTGCTACCCGCCGGGGAGTTCACCATCGATCCGGTCTGGAATACGGTCGGCCTCTCCGGTACCGGCAGCCATGACGTAGTGCTGAATAATGCCTTCGTGCCGCAGGAATGGACCTTTATTCGCGGCGGCGAACTTAACCTCGAAGGCCCTCTGTATCGCTATCCGGTACTGTCGCTGGCCACTCAGGTGCTGTCGGTGGTCGCACTGGGTATCGCCCGCGCGGCGTTATCGGAAATTTACGCCATTGCCGAACGCCAGAGCTCGGTCACCGGCGCGCCGTGCCTGGCGGATCGCCAATTCGCGCAGATGGAAATCGCTCACTGCGAAGCGGATCTTCGTTCGGCGCGCTGCTGGTTCTACGACGCCATCGACGATGTCTGGCAAGCGATTCTGCGCGGCGATGAACCGGGAGAAGAGCGGATTAACGCCATGCGCCTCTCTTCCACCCACATTACCCGAGTTTCTGCGTCGGTTACCACCCGCGCGCTGAAACTGGCCGGGATGCCGGGCATATCGATGCGCAGCCCGCTTCAGCGCTATGCCCGCGACTCCATGGTCATCACCCAGCACGCCTTTATGGGCGAGCTGACATACATCAACGCCGGCAATATGTTCTTCGGCCACTCGCCGCAGCCAGGCTATTTATGAGTTATACGGAGCCGGCAATGAATGAAGAAATGCTGCAACGCCTGGAAAAGCTGGAAGCCGTAGTGCAAATCCGAAACGCCATCAGCCAGTATATGCATCTCTGTGATGACCTGACGCATCCGGATACCGCCCGGCAAATTGGCGCGCTATTTAGCGAAACGGCTATTTGGGAAGGTATCGGCGAATTATATCAACACAAGCTCGGGTGCCACTGCGGCAGAGCGGCGATCGTCGGGATGATGAACGCTTATATTAGCGAGCCGTCACACTTCGCCATCAACGTACATTATTTAACGGCCGAGCATATTCGCGTCGACGAAAATAACCGCGCGGTCGGCCGCTGGAAAATGCTGCAAGCTTCAACGTTTCGCCGCGGCGGCTCGCATTTAAATAGCGCGGAGCTCGTCATTGAATTTATTAAACAAGATCAACAGTGGTTAATTCATCATTTTACCACCCGTAATTTATTTAGCCGCCCGGTAGATGACTGGCATTCGCTCGCCGATTTACCGGTGCCTGATGATCATTAAAAGAGATATGTGGAGAGTGACAATGTCTGAATGTATTCCGGTAAAAAATATCGATACCAGCCATACCGCCGAAACGCTGGCGGCACTGGTGCAAAGCGACCGGGTCCATACCTGTCTCTATACTTCCGAGGAAATTTTCGACCTCGAAATCGACAACATTTTTAACCGTACCTGGGTATGGGTCGCCCACGAGAGCGAAATCCCTGACGCCGGCAGCTATAAATCCTCGATGGTGGGTACCCAACCGGTGATCGTCGTGCGCGATCGCAAAGGCAATATCAACGTGCTGCTCAACCGCTGCCGCCACCGCGCCGCCACCGTCTGCGAACATCGCAGCGGGAAAACGAACGGTTTTACCTGCCCGTATCACGGCTGGGGCTATGGCCTCGACGGCGCGCTGCGCGGGGTACCGCATCCAGAGAGCTACGGCGATACGCTGAACAAATCTGAGCTCGGCATGGTGCGCCTGCGCGTTGAAAGCTACGCCGGAATGATTTTCGCCAGCTTCAACCACGACATTGAGCCACTGACCGACTTCCTCGGCCCGGCGATGAAATGGATGGATCTGTTCATGAAACAGGGGGCTGGCTACGCGCTGCAGGCCACCACCGCGCACCGTTTTCGCTTTCCCGGCAACTGGAAAATCCAGCTGGAAAATACCACCGACGGCTATCACTTCCCGATCGTTCATAAGTCGTTTTTAAGCTCGGTCGATAAACAGACCGAAGAGATGCTCAACTTCGTCGACGGCAAAGGTTTCGTGGAAGATCTCGGCAATGGCCACAGCGTGATGGTGATGATCCCCGAGCTTATCGATCTGGAAGCCAATCTCGATGCGCCAATCCCGGAACGCTTTAGCGAGCTGGCCCAGGCCCTGCGCGAGGAAGGCCACGACGAGCAGCAGGTGCGGCGCATCGTACGCGCGGTCGGCGGCAGCGGTTTTAACCTTAACCTGTTCCCCAATGTCGCCTGTTCAATGGCCTTCTTCCGCGTGCTGCAGCCGATATCGGTAAAAGAGACGGAAATTCATCACATGGTGCTGACCATGAAAGATGGCCCGGCGATCGCCAACCAGGCGCGCCTGCGGCTGCACGAACACTTCCAGGGGCCGATGGGCTTCGGCACCCCCGATGATTCAGAGGCCTGGGAGCGGGTGCAGCGCGGCGGCGGCGCGGGCGACGATCTGTGGATCATGCTCAACCGCGGCCTGCCCGGCGAAGTCCGCACCGCCGACGGCCTGCGCAGCGACGTCAGCGCCGAAACCGGCATGCGCGCCGCTTACCAACAATGGAAAAAGTACATGACCGCTGACAATCGGGGGCAATAATGAACACATCACCTATCCTCAACGCCGCCATTCAGTTTATTAACCTGGAAGCGGACCTGCTCGATCAAGGCGAATTTCGTGAATGGCTGGCGCTGTGGCGCACCGAGGGAATGTACATCATTCCCATCGACCAGCAGACCACCGATTTCGCCAACGTGCTCAACTACGCCTACGACAACCACGAGATGCGGGAAAAACGCGTGCAGCGTTTATACAGCGGCGAATCGATCTCCACCACCCCGCGCGCGCGCACTATCCGCATGAGCGGCCGTTATCGCCTGCTCAGCGCCAGCGATGAGGTCGTCGAAGTACGCTGCGCCCAATTCCTTTACGAGTACCGCAAGGGCAATGAACAGCACTACGCCGCTGACGTCACCTGGACGCTGGCGCCGGAGGGCGACAGTTTCCGTATCCTGCAAAAGGTCGTGCGCCTGATTAACGGCGATGATTACCTGCATAGCATTGGCTACATCCTGTGAGGACTTTATGACACGTAGCGTACTTATTACCGGCGCGGCCAACGGCCTCGGGCTGGTTATCAGCCGCCATCTCTGGCAACAGGGCTATCAGGTGGCGATGGCGGATCTCAACCTCGATGCGGTCACCCGTAGCGCTCAGGAGATCGATCCCAGCCAGCAACGGCTGCTGCCGCTGGCGCTGGATATTCGCCAGCCGCAACAGTTCAGCGACGCGCTGGCGCAGATCCGCGCACGCTTCGGCGAACTCGACGTGCTGGTCAACAACGCCGCCTTAACCCTGACCACACCGATCATGGAGATCGACGTGGAGGAGTTCGATCGCGTCACCAGCACCAATCTGCGCGGTACCTTTGTCGGCTGCCAGACCATCGGCCGCTATTTCAGCCAGCGCCAGCGGGGCAGCATTATTAACCTCGCGTCGCTGGCCGGGCAAAACGGCGGCACTGCCTCCGGCGCCCACTATGCAGCCTCCAAGGGCGGCATTATTACGCTGACCAAAGTCTTCGCCCGCGCCCTGAGCAACGACGGGGTGAGCGTCAACGCGATTGCGCCGGGGCCGCTGGATCTTCCTTCCGTTCGCGCCGCGGTGCCGGAAGAGAAAATGCCGGCGCTGCTGGAGATGATCCCGATGAAGCGGCTTGGCGATCCGCTGCTGGTTGCCCGCGCGGTAGAACTGCTGGCGGCGCCCTCCGCCACCTTTATCACCGGCGCGACCTGGGACATCAACGGCGGCATTTATATGCGTTAAGCCCTTCGCGGGTGGAGAAAAACTATGGCTGAAACATTGACGGTACGCGTCACAGAACGCGAAATTCAGGGAGCCGAGGTGGTAGTCCTGACGCTGGCCTCGCCGGACGGCGCTCCCCTGCCCTCGTTTAGCGCCGGGGCGCATATCGATCTGCATCTTGGCGATGGCATCGTGCGCCAGTATTCGCTGTGCGGCAGCGCCCATCACCCGCAGCGCTATCGGTTGGGGATCCTCAAGGATCGCGCCTCGCGCGGCGGTTCGCTGGCGGCGCACGCTTTACAGCCCGGCGACGAGGTGCAAATTAGCCCCCCGCGCAACCTGTTCGCGCTGGAGATGTCGGCGCCCCATACCATTCTGATCGGCGGCGGCATTGGCATCACGCCGATGCTGGCGATGGCCGATACGCTATTTCGCGCCGGGAAATCCTTCGAAGTGCATTACTGCGGCCACAGCCGTGAGGGAATGGCGTTTCTGGCCGAGCTGGCGGATTGCCACTTTAGCGCCCAGGTTCAGCTACATATCAGCGATGAAAACGGCAGGATCCGCCCTCAGGAACTCCTGACGCCTCACGCCGCCGCCGGCCACCTGTACGTTTGCGGTCCGGAGGGTTTTATGGCGTGGATTAATGAAACGGCTCAGGGATGCGGTTTCAGCGCGGAGCGGCTGCATCAGGAGTATTTCAACCGCGAGGTAGAAACCAGCGGCGGCAGTTTTGAGGTTGAGGTTCCGGAACTCAACCTTAGCGTTACCGTCGGCGAAAACGAGACCATCGTCGCCGCGCTGCAAAAGGCCGGCATCAAAGTGAAAGTCTCCTGCCAACAGGGCGTCTGCGGCACCTGCCTCGCCAACGTTTGTAGCGGCGTACCTGACCACCGCGACGAGTATTTAACCGAAGAAGAACGCGAAGATAACGACCAGATCCTGCTGTGCTGTTCGCGGGCTAAAACCCCGCGGCTGGTTATTGAAGGCTTCGAATACGTCAAACTGAAATAACGGGTATTACTATGAACCTGACATCTGATTTTCGTAATGCCATGGCGCAGCTGGGCAGCGCGATCACCATCATTACCACCGATGGCCCGGCGGGCCGCTTCGGCTTTACCGCTTCGGCGGTGTGTAGCGTGACGGATTCGCCGCCGACGCTGCTGGTATGTATGAACCGCTCGTCCTTCGCGCACGGCAAATTCCAGCACAATGGCGTGCTGTGCGTTAACGTGCTCTCCGGTCAGCATCAACAATTGTCCGGGATTTTCGCCAATGGCCAAATCCGCTCTGAAGAACGCTTCCTGCACGACGAATGGCTGGCGCTGGAGACCGGTTCACCGGCGCTGGCTTCCGCCGTGGCGAACTGCGACTGCGTCATTGCCGACAGCCACGAAGTGGGCAGCCACAGCGTATTTTACTGCGAGGTCAAACAGATCCGCTTCGGCAACCCCAGCGACGGGCTGGTCTGGTTTAATCGCCAGTTCCACACCCTTAGCATGGCGTCGTGCCGTTAAGTTTCATCATAACCATAAAAACCCTGCCGACCCATCGCCCGGCGCCAGCAGGCGCCGCCTGATTCACCTGCACTGGAGTTAACCTTATGTCTGGAGCTGTGAGCGGTACAACGGTCCCCCCGGCGCAACCTATGCGCAAATTAATCATCGGATCTTTTCTCGGCAACTCGCTGGAATGGTACGATTTTTTCCTGTATGGCACCGCGGCGGCGCTGGTCTTCGGGCCGCTGTTTTTCCCCGCCAGTAATGACCCGCTGCTCGGATCATTTTTAGCCTTTTCCGGTTTCGCCATCGGCTTTATCGCCCGTCCGCTCGGCGGCGTGATATTCGGCCATCTCGGCGATCGCTACAGCCGTAAAATGACGCTGATCATCACCCTGACGCTGATGGGCGCCAGTACGTTCTTAATTGGCCTGCTGCCAACCTACGCTCACATCGGCGTGTTGGCGCCAATCGCCTTGATTACGCTGCGCTTTGTACAGGGCGTGGCTTCCGGCGGTGAATGGGGCGGCGGCGTATTAATGCTGAGCGAAAACGCGCCGGAAAGCCAAAAAGGGTACTACACCGCCTGGAGCCAGGTGGGCGTCTGCGGCGGGTTTGTTCTTTCTTCGCTGGCATTCTATCTGGTGCAGCTGCTACCGCAGGAAGAGGTGATGTCCTGGGCGTGGCGTATTCCGTTTTTGCTCAGCCTGTTTATCTTTCTGGTGGGCGTCTATATCCGCCGTAATATCCAGGAGAACGCGGAATTCGTGGCGCGCAAAGCAGAAAACGACAGCAAAAATGAGGCCCATCATTTACCGGTGCTCAGCGCCTTTAAAAATCATCCACGAGCGATATTACAGGCTATCGGCCTGCGGCTGGCGGAAAACGGCGCGGTGTATATCTTCTTCACGTTTTCAGTGGTCTATTGCAAACATATTGGCATCGACACCCGCGACCTGATCGCGGCGGTCACCATCGCCATGACGGTGGAGATCGCCACGATTCTCGGCTGGGGATGGCTTTCCGATCGCATTGGCCGTAAGCGGCTTTACTATATCGGCGTGATAGGTATGGCGCTGGTCGCCTTCCCCTTCTTCTGGCTGCTGAATATGCACACCTTCCCGGCGATGCTGCTCGCCATGCTGTTGGCGTTGCCATTGTGCCATGGCGCGATGATTGCCGCGCAGCCGTGTCTGATGGTGGATCTGTTTCCGGTGGAGGTACGCTACACCGGGCTAGCGCTGGGACATGAGATTGGGGCGGTGATTTCCGGCGGTATTAGTCCGATGCTGGCGGTGGCTTTTCTGATGATGTGGGATAGCTATATCCCCATTGCGCTGATGCTGCTGGCCTTCGCGCTACTGGCGCTGGTGGCGCTAATGAGTATTCGCCAGCAGCAGTTGCGACCTGAACCGGTCGCGACCACGTAAACCGCGTACACCGCGCGCAAAGGAAGGCGCGCGGTACAGAGGGCTAGTTATTGTTCACCACGATAATGACCCGGCTTTTAATCGTACCGCCGCGGATATTCTCGCCATATTTCATCGGCTTGATTTGCAGATAGATCGGGTTGTTGCTGCCATGCCGGGCCTCCTCGTCGGAGTGATAAAGGAAACCGCTGCCGTACTGGAGTTCCCCGCCCTGGCTATCGCGCAGATGAAAACCGACTTCGCCGGCGCCGGTGGCGGCATCCTGATCGTCATTCTTCAATATTTTGCTGGTGCCGGCAAAGCCGGAGGCGGCGACAAAGTAATAATCAATTTTGCCCGGCGTCAGTTCGAATACCGCCGACTCGTCCTGGCTACAGTCGATATCGACGCTTTCCATGCGATATTGCGCTTTGTCTTCTTTAATGTCGAAGTAGCTGTAATCGCCCATATTGATGAGACGGTTCGGGACATTAAAACCGCAGGTCATAATATTAATCTGCAGAGTGACGTTAAAGGTGTAATTGATGGTTATCACATGGCATTCTTTATCGCCTTTACAGTATTCAAAACGCATCGAGTAAAGCAGCGGAAATGATTCTCCTGGCCTGACCTGCGTCCCGGTAGGGGTACCTTCTTTAATCGCATAGCGAATGCCGATCACGCTGTTGAAGATATCCGCTAAGTTATAACTCTGATTTTTGCGGATGTTGCCACTCGCAAGCGCGTTGAGTTTTGCAGGATCGAGAGAAAACTCCATCACATAGGTTTTACTGCCAACCACCACGTAGAAGTCTTTATTTTCAGGGGGCGTCGAGGTTACCGAGACGCTGACGTTTTGTGGACTTTGGCAGATAAAGTGAAATCCGTCGGCCTGAATATCACTGTTTTGGACATTCAATTCGCCGCTGGCCGCCAGCGGTTTAAATGTGTAATTACCGCTAGCATCCACCGTCAGCGATTTAACATCCGGGGTGACATCGCAGTTCCCCGCCCGCGCTAAAAAAGAGCATAAGCTTAATACCAGCAAAATTATCCATTTCATGAAAATCGTCCTTTTAGCGGCAGACATAGGTCTTACCTTCATCAATGGTATGTTTAAATGTAATGGTGCAGTAATGGCCCTGCTGCTTATCGACCGCGATGGTAATCGACGGCGGAACGTTATCAGTGCGGATATACAGCATGCTGCCCTGGCCGACGACGCCGACATTCTGTCCATCGTTATCTTCAATTTCATAGCCAAATTTAAGCGGCGTACCGTCCGGGCGTTCGGCGTGAATAAGCCAGGGTTGACGCTGATCGGTATCAAACCGCGCCAGCACCACCGCCCCGCGGTACGGAGCGACCGCTTTACGGTTGCCAATCAACTCGGTTTTGCTCTGCGTATTGGCGGTATTCAGCAGCAGCGAACTTTCACGGAAAGGCAATACGTGATCGAAAATGACCGTTCCCTGACCGTTGGTAGTGCGATATTTCTGACCATTGACGTAAGCATTTTCCAGGCCCGGCGCCTGAATGATGGCGAAGGTTTCCGAAAGCTGGTTAGCGAAATTGACGCCGCCGGACCAGGCCACCACCCCGCCTGACAGGCTGCCGCTGGCCTGGGTATATTTCGACGACTGACTGTAGCTGCCGCTCAGCGTCGCCAGCGGCGCGTTCCAGGTAAGGTTGCCGCCGGCGGTGGTTTCATGGTTTTGCTGCTGACGGCTAAAGTTCACGCCATAGTCAAACTGGTCGCGCTGGCCGCCTGTGCCGCTGATGCCGGTGTTATTGGAGGCAAAACCGTCATTATCGAAGGTCGTCGAATTCGACAGCGTCAAACGACGCGCCAGTACGCTGTCGCTCTCTCCCCAGATAAGCGGAATCGAAATGAAGAGGTTAAAGCGCTTATCTTCATGATGATCTTCATCATAGGTCTGGCTGGCCGAAATGGTCCAGGAAACCCGCTGCCAGTTATTAGAGTAGCTCAGCTGATAATCTTTATTGCTGCCGCTTTTTCCCCAGTAGTCACGCCATAAGGCACTCAGTGAAAAAGACCCCAACCCTTCCGGCAACGACTGGCTGATGTTGGCGGAGAAACTATTTTTACGTCCAAAATCATAGCGATAATAGTCATCAATGTTGTAAACATCATTATCATCATGGTGATAACTATTACGGTTCTTCGCCCAAACATGATCGTTAAAAGTACGATAGTCGCTGGTTGAATAGCGATAAGCCGCCATTCCGAAACGCGTTTTAGTCTGGGTGAGGTATTTGTTGTAGGCAATCTGATAGCTTTGTCCTTCAAAAGTACCGTTATCCTGATCGCTACGCGCCCAGGTGCCGTCAACGGATATCGCGCCGAGATGGGTATTCCATCCGGTTCCCATAGTGAAAGCCTGATAATCGGTGCCTAGCATGGTACCGCCATACAGGGTCAGCAGGTTGTTCAGGCCATATTGATAGCTGGCCTGCATAAAGTCTTCCTGATTGCTGGCGCCTTCGATATGGCTGCGCCCGGCGGCAATGTCATATTTAGATACCCCCTGCTGCAACATATTGGGTACCGAGGAATAAGGCACCAGGTAGGTGGTTACCGAGCCGTCGGCTTCACGGATAGTGACATCAAGATCCGCCCCGCCGCCGGCGAGTTGTAAATCAGCAATCGCGAAAGGCCCTGGCGGGACCTCTTTCTGATAGACGGTGAAGCCGTTCTGCTCAATGGTTACCAGCGCGTTGCTCTGGGCAATCCCCTGCACGATCGGCGTGAAGTTCTGTTTTGAGTTTGGCAACATTTGCATGTCGCGGAACAGACGAACCCCACGAAAGCGTACCGCATCGAACATATCCGCAGAGGTATACATGTCGCCTGCGCGCAAGGTCCCTAAAATCGACGCAAAGCCGCGTTCCAGATACAGGGTATTGCTTTTCCAG
This sequence comes from Klebsiella sp. 141162, assembly GCF_050600755.1. Classification (NCBI taxonomy): domain Bacteria; kingdom Pseudomonadati; phylum Pseudomonadota; class Gammaproteobacteria; order Enterobacterales; family Enterobacteriaceae; genus Klebsiella; species Klebsiella sp. 141162. The sequence goes on from NZ_JAQIRI010000006.1 coordinate 142,329, forward strand.
TCGCCGCTGCCGCTATCGACTTTGCTGTAAGTGGCATCAGAGTGCAACTGCCAGCTCAACAGGTTCAGCCCGCTATTGAAGCGGGCGTAGGTGCTTTTGTTATTGCCGTTATTTTTATAGTCACTGTAATACTGGCTCAAATAATAAGAGGTATACAGCGCGTTAACGCCGCGGTCCCAACTTTCCGGCGCGACGTAGCCGCGCTCAAGATCCTCCACGTAGGCCTGCGGAATTTCTAAATCAAGCTGAAAAATATTGATATTAAAGGTATAACTACCGCTGCGCACCGCGGATTTTAGCGTCATGCACTGGTTATCCTTTGCCATCTGCGCGCTATCCGCTTTGATTCCCAACTGATTTAATAATGCTGATGACAGGCAGGTATCATCCGGATTACTGGCGACTACGATTGGATATTTACCACGCCATTGCTTATTGACGTAAATATCCAATTCATATTCACCGGGAAGTGGTTGATTATCCGCAAAGCGAAAGCTTGATGATTTTTCACCTTTCATTCCGCCGATCATGAAATTGGTATCAAAAGTCTCTTCGGCGGCCTGCAACTGACCGGATAATAAAACCAACAATATCATTGAGGAAAGCGGCGTCATCCTTAACATGGCCAACTCCATTATTTATTATTTTACATTGAGCCTGTCGCTAATAAAGTTTCCATTATCATCAATCATCGTTAGCGAATACTGGCGGGCGAGATTATTTTTTAAAATGACATCCTGACTGGATAACGGCGCAATCATCACGCTGCGCTCATTAACTTTAACATTACTGACTTTAACTTCAGTAATCGTCAGCCAATTTGCGGTACCATTGGCGATATGCAGAGCGTTTTTTCGGGAAGACAGCGAAATATTTTTAAAGGTATCTTTATTTACCGCCGCAATGCCTTTAGGACGATAAAAAAGCTTAATACGGTTTTGCATGGCAAACCGTAGCGTATTCGCCCCCTCACTTCCTGGCGTATTCGGAGGAATATCGAGTACGTTGAGATAAAACAGCGACTCCTTGTTTGGCGGAAGTTTGTTGGCTAATTTTTTTATTCGCAGCTGCTGTCCGGAGTTACCCGCTATGCGCGCCACCGGCGGCGACAGCAGGAACGGCACGTTGATTTTTTCCGGCGGCAACGAGGTATTGCCATCGTCAATCCACGACTGCACCAGTGAAGAGCGGGCGCCATGATTCATCAACTGTACGACCACTTCTTGTTTCTCAGCCGGATAAACCACCCGGGTACCGAAAATCACCACTCCGGCATGCGCGGGCTGCATAGCGATAAATAAACCTGCTAATAAAATCCGTTTCATAGCACCACACCCTTAGCACAATAATTGCCGGCGAAGCGCCGGCACAGGTCCTTACTCCGCAGAGACGGCAATCGTTAACACCGAGCGGACTTCACCGGCGGTCACCGGAGTGGCGGCATTAATTCGGGCGTATTGCGCAGAGAAGTTCATTTGATAGACGCCATTGCCCATAGAAGTCACCGCCCCCGGCAAATTATTGACGTCATACATGGTATTTTCATTAATCTCCGATTCACCCAGTTTTAATTTAAAACCGACCCCGTTAGCAGAAGTTGTAGTCGCGATAGGATTAAGTACGCCGCCGGCAGTATAGGTCCCGCCACTAATATCAATCGATTTCAATACTGTGCCTTCCGGGCAAACAATAGTTAATGGATCGCTACTGGTGGCGAAATTACCGGATAAGACTTGACCGGCCGACATGCCGGCAAAACGGGTGGCATCAACATCAGCCAATTGAATTGTACTGCTATAATCGGTTTCAAAACGACAAGAAGAATTAATAACATTACCAATAATAACTAACTCACCCTGCTCTTCATTTGGTACCGCGGCAAAAGCATTAACACTCATCAGCACGGTTGAAAATACTGCAGCAGCAATAACTGAACGTTTCATATAATATTCCTTTTATTAACAATTCCATTTAACTTTGCGGGGACTGAGAAAAATCTCATGCCGCGAGCATCGCATGGCTAAATATCCGCCACAATAGGATGAATAAGGATCGTTGATAAAAATCAATGCAAATACTTAAAGCGAATGAGCCCTGATGCCATATTCGTAATCTCTTTAGCGTAATAAGCTAAAATACGTAGCAACGAGAATAATAAAATGAGAATTTACCAAGCTTGTTTAATAATAAACTAAAAAAAGGAGAGTTCAGCACATTTTGTGTCGATTTACATAAGATTACGAACCACAATTATAACCTTCCGTGATTTATTTTTATATTTAAGGTTCCGACAATGAAAAAAATGATCCTGCCTCTGCTTACCGCCGTCCTGCTGCTGCCGACGCTCACCGCGCACGCCACCTACCGCGCGGAAAAACGCCAGGATGCCCGTGATATCCGTCAGGATGCGCGCCAGAGTGGACGCGAAGAAAAACACGACTGTGTGAGAAACGATCAACAGAGCAACATGAGCTGTCGCGTAGATAAACGCGACAACCGCCGTGAGGGTCGTCAGAACGCGCGTGATGAGAAATGGTGATTCGCCATACGAGCGCTAATGCCCTGCCACAGGGCATTAGCGGGAAGCGTTTAACGTCTCCAGTGGGAAAGGACGATCCTGCACCACCGTCTTCATCACCAACGTTGAGCGTAAATGCTGCACGCCCGGCATCGCCGATAGTTTGTCATCATAGAGTTTCTGAAAGGCAGGAAGATCCCGGGTGACGACGTGCATCAGGTAGTCCGGATCGCCAAACAAGCGTTGCGCCAGCACAACCTGCGGGATCTCCGCCACCGCCTCCTCAAAAGCGCTGACCGCTTTCTTATCGCCCTCTTTTAACGTGGCGAACACGATAGCCAGAAAATTGAACCCCATTTTTCCCGGATCGAGATTGGCGCGATAGCCGGTGATTACCCCCTCTTGCTCCAGTGCGCGTAGACGTCGGTGGCAAGGAGAAAGGCTCAAATTCACCCGCTCCGCCAGTTCGGTTATCGACAGACGCCCATCCGCCTGCAGCTCAGCAAGAATTTTTCGATCTATGCTATCCATTTGGAAGATTTTCTCTTTAATCGCCGGTTTTCAACATAACATTGAAAGCTCATTTCGCTTCTATGTCGATATTCTTTCTCACACGATAACCTAATTTTGCGAGTGTGTGATGTCTAATATCGTTGCGGAGCGTTGCTGATGGAAATGAGCCTGATCGCCAGCTTCTGGATAGTTTCGTTTCTATTGATTATTACCCCTGGCGCCGACTGGGCCTATGCCATTAGCGCCGGTATCAACGGTCGTCGCGTCGTTCCGGCGGTGATGGGACTGATGTCAGGCCATTTACTGGCGACCATTATCGTCGTCGCTGGCGTCGGGGTGTTAATCGCCGGTCATCCGCTAGCGCTATCGGCGATCACGCTGGCGGGCGCGGCCTATTTACTGTGGCTCGGGGTTACGATATTACGCCATCCGGCGGCGCCAGGCGCGGCGCAACAATCGGCTGGCAGCTGGAATGCGTGGGCGATGAAAGGATTATGTATTAGCGGCCTTAATCCAAAAGTCTTTCTGTTGTTCCTCGCCCTGCTACCGCAGTTTACCGATCCGCACGGCAGTTGGCCGCTGGCGCTGCAGATGTCGGCGCTGGGCGCGATGCACCTGATGACCTGTACGCTAATTTATCTGTTGGTCGGCTACGGTTCGCGCGCGGTACTGGCAGCCCGCCCGCAGGCGGCTAAGGGAGTAAGCATGGTTTCTGGGGTGATTATGATTGCCATCGCTATTATCCTGTTCTACCAGCAGTTAAGATAATTCGTAAGCAGCGGCGCTCATAGGGTAACTTCTTTAGCGCCGCATGGCCTTACCAACAAATATAATCGTGGGTCACAGGTAGCTATTAAGTTGCTAAACCACGGAAGCTGGCTCATCTATTTCCCTGAGCTCCTGAAGATGAATTATCTATGTATCATAAGTGGTTACGGCTGAATGGCCAACATCGATAACTTCCTAAAACTGCTGAAAAACTCCGATTTAGTCATCCATTAACTGATTACTCGAGCGGAAAATTCCGACTGCTCGATAATAAGTAAAATCTCTCTTTGAAACGTCTGCACATTTATTAACGCTATTCTCTCTACGATTTTTGCAGTATGGTTTAATCGCTGTTGTCGTGTTGCAGTGAATGCTAGCAAGTGCCTGACGCTGTTTGCCTACGGTAAAACATTTACGCAATACCAACCTGTTTATTGAGGCAATTATCCTCATGGATAACGGTCACAACGTTATCCAGCCAGGACTCAGTTTATCAGCTGGTAGTCAATGACCTTGCTGTAAGCGCGCATACTCAAGAGGAGAAAGGATGAACAGGACGTGTAAACCCCCAGGAAAAGCGATATACATCAAATGCCTGAGCGCATCGCATCAAAAATTCGCCAGCGCACTTCACCCCGGCGGCGGGGAGACTTCATTATACCCACTGGATTTCGCGCAGCGTTGCCGCGATACAGTCCTTGTAACTTGAGGGATATTAAAAACGATCCGCATCATGCTTACTCATAAAATGCGAAACCTATCTTCGGATCCTGTAATAGGCCAACCAGAGCCTATGGGATAGTAATGTACGCCTGCAATAGAAAGGGAACATAATGAAGAATAATAGCGAAATAAAAAAAAGGAACTTCCTGACTCAGAATGAAATCGAGTCACTACTTAACGCTGCCAATAGTGGACCACATGCTGCTCGTAATTATTGCCTGACATTGCTTTGTTTTATTCATGGATTTCGTGCCAGTGAAATTTGCCGACTGCGAATTTCAGATATTGATTTACGCTCAAAATGTATTTATATCCACCGTTTAAAAAAAGGGTTCTCAACCACTCATCCGTTGCTTAATAAAGAGATCCAGGCGCTAAAGCGCTGGCTGGATATTCGTGATGAATATCCGCAATCCACCAGCGAGTGGTTATTTTTATCACGCAAAGGTAATCCACTTTCACGCCAACAGTTTTACCAGATTATTTCCGCCTCCGGCGATCAGGCAGGATTACCGCTGGAAATTCATCCGCACATGTTGCGTCACTCCTGCGGCTTTGCGCTGGCCAATATGGGTATCGATACGCGTCTTATCCAGGATTACCTCGGTCACCGTAACATTCGCCATACCGTCTGGTACACGGCCAGCAACGCCGGACGCTTTTACGGGATTTGGGATAAATCCCGTGAGAAGCAGAGAACGTCGCTTTTCCAGTAAGGTAACCTTACGCCACGGATGGCGTTTCGTTATCGGTTCCCCCCTACTACTGCCAGCCCCTGCCCGCTATCCCCGGCAAGACTGTTGCAAATTTGCTCTGTTTAGGCTGCGATAAAAAGCAGCTTACCTCATATATAGATTTTTTCTTGCAAAACATTAATAAAAATTAACCATACGTTAAATATGTTTATTGTTCTTAAAAGTTCTTATTTAGAACATGAAAAAAAACGTTTCTATGCACCTGTAATTTATCAGGATATAAGTTCGTTATTTATTGTTAAATTAATCCTTTCAGCACATGTTTTCCGTTCAATAAATAGCTGGCATTAACTTTTTTCCTTGCTATTTTATGCACCTGCCAGCGACCTGGCGCGGCTCTATTGTGGTAAAGAATAAAATAGATAAAAATAAGAATTATCGCGTGGCGATAATTTATGCATGTGTAAATGTAATGTGATACCTGTTTTGTCATTAGCCCCTTCAAATAATACGGCCTTTGCATTCAGATTATTTTTTATCCATCCTGGGATCTTTTTCTCAGGATATCCCTTATAAGTAAACGTAAATTCAGGAGCTCAAAATTGTGAACCGACGTCGTTTTCTCACCGCCAAAGAAGTACAGGCAATGATGCAGGCGGCCCAGCACGGCCCAACCGGTGAACGGGATTACTGTCTGATCCTGTTGGCGTTTCGCCACGGGATGCGTATCAGTGAACTACTCGATCTGCACTATCGCGATCTCGATCTCAACGAAGGGCGCATCAATGTACGGCGTTTAAAGAACGGTTTCTCTACCGTGCACCCGCTGCGTTTTGATGAGCGCGAAGCGATAGAGCGCTGGACGCAACAACGGGCCAGTTGGAAGGCCGCAGGCAAAAGCGACGCGCTATTTATCTCGCGCCGCGGTACGCCGCTTTCTCGCCAACAGGCCTATCGCATTATCCGCGCTGCCGGAGAAGAAGCCGGTACCGTCACCCATACGCATCCGCATATGCTGCGTCACGCCTGCGGCTATGAGCTAGCTGAAAGAGGGGCTGATACCCGTTTGATACAAGATTATCTCGGACATCGTAATATTCGCCACACTGTCCGTTACACCGCAAGTAATGCAGCACGTTTTGCCGGGATTTGGGAAAGAAACAACCTTTTGGAGGAAAATTTACAAGCGCGAAAGAAATAAGATAACCAATTGATAAAAAGGAAAATTTTTAATATTGAACAAGTCAATTGGGGCCAAACTGTCTATATCATAAAAATGTTTTGTAATCTTTTGCAACTGACAAGTGCATATTTCATCAAAAAAAATTTTATCTAATTGATTTTCATTAAATTCTCCAACGACCTTTCTTTACTTATCCTCGTCAGACTCTCTCCCATACGCCCGCTTCTCAACATTGAACTCAAACAAGCCGTTTTTCCATGCCCGGCAGGTAAGCAGTTATTAAATCCACAAAACAAATAATTATCAGTATATAAATCCAAAAATATATCAGCATTAACAAAATAAAAGCCATAAATCCCGATGAGTCAAAATGGCCCCAATTGACTCATCAGTGGGGCGAAAACTGTGCAGAACCGGCAGTCGCACCATTCGGCTGATTTATGGAATGCCTGGAAGGCAAAACGGCTGCCAATTTTGGTTCGTAATATCGATTTTGTTTAAAGGAAAACAGCATGAAAATCAAAACACTGGCAATCGTTGTTCTGTCAGCTCTGTCCCTGAGCTCCGCGGCGGCCTTGGCCGATACCACCACGGTAAATGGCGGTACAGTGCATTTTAAAGGAGAAATCGTCAACGCAGCCTGTGCAGTCGATGCCGGTTCTATCGATCAGACCGTTCAGTTAGGCCAGGTTCGTTCAGCAAAACTGGCTACCGCGGGCAGCACCAGCTCCGCTGTAGGCTTCAACATTCAGTTAGACGACTGTGATACCACTGTTGCCACTAAAGCCTCTGTGGCTTTCTCTGGTACCGCGGTTGATAGCACCAACACCAGCGTTCTGGCTCTGCAGAGCTCCGCTGCTGGCGGCGCGACCAACGTCGGCGTACAGATCCTCGACAAAACCGGCACTCCGCTGGGCCTGGATGGCGCAACCTTCAGCGCGGCCACCACGCTGAACGACGGCACCAACATCATTCCTTTCCAGGCGCGTTACTACGCCACTGGCGCGGCTACTGCCGGTACTGCTAACGCAGACGCCACCTTCAAAGTGCAATACGAGTAATTCAAACATCAGACAGGGAAGCATTCCGGGCCAGGATGGCCCGTTATCCACTACGGGATTGGGGTGATAACGATGCAAGGAGTGAAGACAGGTCTGCTGATGTTTCTGCTTTCGCCGCTGGCGCTGGCCGGCAACCACTGGAACGTCACGGTCGCCGGGGGAAACATGCGTTTTCAGGGCGTCATCATCGCCGAGTCCTGCCGCGTTGAAGCCGGCGACCAGCAGATGACCGTCAATATGGGGCAGATCAGCAGTAATCGCTTTCATTCAGCCGGGGAAGATGCCAACCCCGTGCCATTCGATATTCACCTTCAGGATTGCAGCACCGCGGTCAGCCAGCATGTCGGCGTGTCGTTTCGCGGCGTGGCTGATGGCAAAAATCCAGATGTGCTCTCGGTTGGCGAAGGACCGGGTATCGCCACCGGCGTAGGCATCGCGTTATTTGATAAAGAAGATCAATTGATTCCGCTGAATAGCCCGCCGGGCGCCTGGCGGCGGCTGTATACCGGCCCCACCACGCTACATTTCGTAGCCAAATATCGGGCGACCGGCAATCAGGTCACCGGGGGAGCGGCAAACGCGCAAGTTTGGTTCTCTCTGACCTATCAGTAATTAACCAGCAGACATCCGGAAACAGGAAACAACGGTGAGTACAAAAGGGGTAAACGTGAAAAAGAGACTGGGGATGACGCGCGGACTACTGGCGGGATTATTGATGATAGCCGCAAGCGGTTACTCCGCCTGGGCTCAGGCCGGCGTTGCGCTCGGCGCCACGCGGGTTATCTATCCGGCCGGGCAAAAACAGGTTCAGTTAGGGGTGACCAATAATGACGACAGCAGCACCTATCTGATTCAGTCGTGGGTGGAAAACGCCGACGGCGGCAAAGACGGCCGTTTCGTGATTACGCCGCCGCTGTTCGCCATGCAGGGTAAAAAAGAGAATACCCTACGCATCATTGACGCCACTAATAAACAACTGCCGCAGGATCGCGAAAGTCTGTTCTGGATTAACGTGAAAGCCATCCCATCGATGGATAAATCCAAACTGAGCGAAAATACCCTGCAGCTGGCGATTATCAGCCGCATCAAGCTCTACTATCGCCCGGCGAAACTGGCGCTGCCGCCGGATCAGGCGGCGGAAAAGCTGAGCTTTAGCCGCAGCGGTTCGTCGTTAACACTGACTAACCCCACTCCTTATTACCTGACCGTCACCGAACTTAACGCCGGCACCCGGGTGCTGGAAAACGCGCTGGTGCCGCCAATGGGCAAAACCTCCGTCAAGCTGCCGCCGGATGCCGGTAGCAACATTACTTATCGCACGATTAATGATTACGGCGCGCTGACCCCAAAAATGAACGGCGTGCTGCGCTAATACAGGTTTGGCCCGCCGAGCGGGCCATGCCGCGCATAACAATAAGAACTGACAGCCGGGCGAATTCAGACCGGAGGGACTATGTCACATCTCAAATATGGACAGGACCGTTTTGGTTCCCGCAGCGCCTGGCTCCGCCCGCGCGCTATTTTGACCATGGCGAAATTTCCCGTGGCGCTCTGTTTTGTCCTGCAGGCGGGTCACGCGCAGGCTGAACTCTATTTTAACCCGCGTTTTTTGGCTGACGATCCTGCGGCGGTGGCCGATCTTTCCGGTTTTGAAAACGGGCAAGAGGTGCCGCCCGGCACCTACCGCGTCGATATTTACCTTAATGACGGCTTTATGACCACTCGCGATGTCACATTTAACCGCGGCGAAAAAGGCCATGGGTTAAGCCCGTGCCTGACCCGCGGCCAGCTGGCGGGCATGGGGGTCAACACCGCGGCGGTGACCGGGATGAACGCCCTCGCCGCCGACGCCTGCGTGCCGCTGACCGAACTTATCACCGATGCCACGACGCGCTTCGATGTCGGCCAGCAGCGCCTGTACCTCACCGTGCCGCAGGCCTTTATGGGCAACCGCGCGCGCGGCTACATTCCGCCTGAAATGTGGGATGACGGCATCAACGCCGGGCTGCTGAACTATAACTTCACCGGCAACAACGTCCATAACGATACCGGCGGCAGCAGCAATTACGCCTATTTAAACCTACAAAGCGGCCTTAATCTCGGCGCCTGGCGACTACGTGATAACACCACGTGGAGCTACAGCAGCGGCGGCAGCAGTTCCAGCAATGAGAATAAATGGCAGCATGTTAATACCTGGCTTGAGCGCGACATCACGCCGCTGCGCTCGCGCCTGACCCTCGGCGACAGCTACACCAACGGCGATGTTTTCGACGGCATTAACTTCCGCGGCGCCCAGCTGGCGAGCGATGACAACATGCTGCCGGATAGCCAGAAGGGCTTTGCGCCGGTGATCCACGGTATCGCCCGCGGCACCGCGCAGGTGTCGATCAAACAAAACGGTTATGAGATTTACCAGAGCACAGTACCGCCGGGCCCGTTCACCATTAACGATCTGTATGCCGCAGGCAACGGCGGCGATCTGCAGGTGACGATTAAAGAAAACGACGGCACCAGCCAGGTCTTTAGCGTGCCGTGGTCAACGGTGCCGGTACTGCAGCGCGAAGGGCATACCCGGTACGCGCTGACCGCCGGCGAATACCGCAGCGGCAACGCTCAGCAGGAAGAGCCGAAGTTCTTTCAGAGTACCGTGTTACACGGCCTGCCTGCGGGCTGGACCCTATATGGCGGCACTCAGCTCGCCGACCGCTACCGCGCCTTTAATCTCGGCGTGGGGAAAAACATGGGCGATTTCGGCGCCGTCTCGCTGGATGTCACCCAGGCTAACGCCACCCTGCCCGACGACAGCGATCACCAGGGGCAGTCGATTCGCTTCCTCTATAACAAGTCGCTGAGCGATGTCGGCACCAATATCCAACTGGTGGGCTATCGCTACTCCACTAAAGGTTATTACAGCTTTGCCGATACTACCTACCGCCGGATGAGCGGTTACGACGTACAGACCCAGGATGGCGTGATCCAGGTGAAGCCGAAATTCACCGATTACTACAACCTCGCCTATAACAAGCGCGGCAAAGTGCAACTGAGCGTGACCCAACAGTTGGGGCGTACCGCCACGCTCTATCTGAGCGGCAGCCATCAGACCTACTGGTCGACCGGCAAGGCGGACCAGCAACTGCAGGCCGGGCTCAACGCGGCGGTGGACGACATCAACTGGACGCTGAGCTACAGCCTGACCAAAAACGCCTGGCAGCAGGGCCGCGACCAGATGCTGGCGGTCAACGTCAATATTCCGTTCAGCCACTGGCTGCGTTCCGACAGCAAATCGGTATGGCGGCACGCCAGCGCCAGCTACAGCATGTCGCACGATCTTAATGGCCGGATGACCAATCTGGCGGGACTTTACGGCACCCTGCTGGAAGACAATAACCTGAGCTATAGCGTGCAGACCGGCTATGCCAGCGGCGGCGAAGGCGATAGCAGCGGCACCGGCTACGCGGCGCTGAACTACCGCGGCGGCTACGGCAACGCCAACGTCGGCTACAGCCGCAGCGACGGCTTTAAACAGCTGTACTACGGCGTCAGCGGCGGCGTATTGGCCCATGCCAACGGCGTGACCCTGAGCCAGCCGCTGAATGACACGGTGGTGCTGGTGAAAGCGCCGGGCGCCGACAACGTAAAAGTGGAAAACCAGACCGGGGTGCGTACCGACTGGCGCGGCTATGCGGTACTGCCTTACGCCACCGAATATCGCGAAAATCGTGTCGCGCTGGATACCAATACGCTTGCCGATAACGTCGATCTCGATGACGCGGTGGTCAGCGTCGTCCCTACTCACGGCGCTATCGTGCGGGCGGACTTCAAAGCCCACGTCGGGGTCAAGTTACTGATGACGCTGACCCATAACGGCAAACCGGTGCCGTTTGGCGCGATGGTCACCTCGGGCAGCAATCAGAGCGGCAGTATCGTGGCCGATAACGGCCAGGTCTACCTGAGCGGGATGCCGCTCGCCGGCAGCGTGCAGGTGAAATGGGGCGAAGGCGCGAACGCCAGCTGCGTGGCCAGCTATCGCCTGCCGGAAGAGAGTCAGCGACAGGCGCTGAGCCAGCTATCGGCAGAGTGCCGTTAAGGAACGCATGATGATGAAAAAACCACTTAACCTGTTCGGTGCCGTCCTGACGCTGGTCTGCGCCAACGCCTTTGCGGCCGATAGCACCATCACCATCAGCGGCTACGTGCGCGACAACGCCTGCGCGGTCGCCACCGAATCGAAAGAGTTTACCGTCGATCTGATGGATAACGCCGCGAAGCAGTTTAACGCCGTCGGCGCAACCACGCCGCTGGTGCCGTTTCGCATCGTGCTGTCGCCCTGCGGCAGTTCGGTGACGGCGGTAAAAGTCGGCTTTAACGGCACCCCGGATAGCGACAATAACGACCTGTTAAAAATCGACGGCGGCGCCTCCGCGGCGGCGGGCATGGCGGTGCAGATCCTCAACGGCCAGCAGACGATGCTGCCGGTCAACGCGCCCTCTTCGTCGCTCGCCTGGACCACCTTAACGCCGGGGCAGACCAACACCCTCGGTTTTTACGCCCGGCTGATGGCAACCCGCGTACCGGTGACCGTCGGCCACGTCTATGCCACTGCCACCTTTACCCTTGAATTCCAGTAACCGGAGGCTGAGATGAAAGCACACTACGCAGGATGGCTTCTGGCAGGCGCGCTGGCGTTAAACATTACCCCGCTACAGGCCGCCGACATCACCATCACGGTGAACGGCAAAGTGGTGGCCAAGCCGTGTACGGTCTCCACCACCAACGCCAATGTTGACCTCGGCGATCTATATACCTTCAGCCTGGTGTCGGCAGGTTCCGCTTCAGCGTGGCACAGCACCGCGCTGGATTTAAGCAATTGTCCGGTCGGTACATCGCGCGTCGTCGCCACCTTTAGCGGCACCGCAGACAGCACCGGTTATTACAAGAATCAGGGTACCGCGGGCAACATCCAGCTCGAACTACAGGACGACAGCGGCACCACGCTCAATAACGGGGCGCAAAAGTCGGTTCAGGTCGACGATAGCTCGCAGTCGGCGCGTTTTCCGCTGCAGGTCCGGGCCCTGTCGGTTAACGGCGGCGCCACCCAGGGAACCATTCAGGCGGTGATTAGCGTCACCTATACCTACGCCTGAGTCAGGAGAGTTTGTTCATGAAAAAAGTCATCGCTCTGTTTACCACCCTGCTGCTGATGGGCTGGTCGATTAACGCCTGGTCCTTCGCCTGTAAAACCGCCACCGGCGCAACTATCCCCATCGGCGGCGGCTCGGCCAACGTATACGTCAATCTGACCCCGGCCGTTAACGTAGGGCAAAACCTGGTGGTCGACCTGTCGACGCAGATTTTCTGCCATAACGACTATCCGCAAACCATTACCGACTATGTGACGCTACAGCGCGGATCCGCCTACGGCGGCGTGCTGTCGAGCTTTTCCGGTACCGTAAAATATAACGGTACCTCTTATCCGTTCCCGACCACCACGGAAACTTCGCGAGTGATCTACGATTCGACTACCGATAAACCCTGGCCGACCGTACTCTATCTGACTCCGGTCAGCACTGCGGGCGGGGTGGCGATTACCGCCGGATCGCTAATTGCCGTGTTGATCCTGCATCAAACCAACAACTACAACAGCGACTCCTTCCAGTTCGTGTGGAATATTTACGCCAATAACGACGTCGTTGTGCCGACCGGCGGTTGCGATGTCTCCGCCCGCGATGTGACCGTGACGTTACCCGATTATCCGGGCTCGATGGCGGTGCCGGTCACCGTCCACTGCGCGCAGAACCAGAATCTTGGCTATTACCTTTCCGGCACCACCGCCGATAGCGCCAACTCCATTTTCACCAATACCGCTTCCGCTTCGCCGGCGCAGGGTATTGGCGTCCAGATGACGCGCAACGGTAGCGTCGTTCCGGCCAACAGCAATGTTTCATTGGGAACGGTCGGCACTTCACCGGTTAATCTCGGTCTGACCGCTACCTATGCGCGCACCAGCGGTCAGGTGACGGCGGGTAACGTCCAGTCGATTATTGGGGTGACGTTTGTCTACCAGTAAAGCCGATACCCCGCAGGCGACAACGGATTACATCCTGTCGCCCTGCGCCATGGCGGCGGCGGGATTAGCCCGAATGGTCGACGACGGTTGCCGCCATCCGGTGTGGCTACAGCCGCGGGTGCAGAGCATGCTGTCGATATCTGCGCCAGCCGACGTCCGGCAAATTGTGGTTTTTCTGCCCGACGATCCCTGGTGGCTACTGTTCGTCCTGCGCGAAGCCGCCTGGTTACTCACCCAGGCCAAACGACCTTTGCCCATGGTGATCTTAAGCCGCAGTCCGGCGCCGTGGCTGTGGCAAACCTTACTGCACCAGGTTGGCGACCGCCGCCTGCTGGCCGCCGTGCAGGCAATCTCCTCCGATCTACCGTGCCGCCGTCTGGCGGCATTGTTGAAAGGCGGCCTGGTCGGCTACCCCGGCCTGCAACAGCTTTCGGCCATCGAGGCGCTGGCGCGCGGCAAACCGCCGTCGGGCTTAAGCAAAATCGAACTTAACGCCACCCTCGCCCTGCTGTATGGCCACAGCATCACCAGTCAGGCGCAGATCCGCGGCGTCAGTCAGAAAACGCTCTACAACCAAAGAACCTCAGGACTAAACAAGATGGTGGAGTATCATCCGCATCTGGCGAGCCGGTTTCCGGGCAGCCGAAGCAAACGCGTAGCTGGTCAGGGCATGACCGCGCTGACCCCCTTCGAACGTGAGTTTATCCACGCCATTCACAGCCGGCAGATCTTTCCGGTCTTTCAGCCGATTGTTGATGACCGCTTACGCCTGCAGGGCATCGAGATATTATCGCGCTGGCGCAAAGATGGCGTGGTATTGCCGCCGGGCGAGTTTCTCCCGCATATCCGCTCCGAATACGCCTGGCTATTACTGACCGCCTTTGTCCTGCAGGAAGCGGTGCAGAATATCAATCGCTATCAGGGCGAGTTCTATTTTTCGGTCAATATCCCTCCCTGCATTGCCCATCACGATAATCTTGCCCGCATGATGGAAACCGCCTGGCAACAGCTACAGAACCCACTGTGGGCCGACCGACTGGTGCTGGAATTTGCTGAAACCGTTGATTTACAGCAGCAAGGAAAAGCGGTGGCGAATATGAGCAATATTCAGCAGCAGGGCTTTCGCATCTTTCTCGACGACTGCTTCTCGCACAGCAGCGTCATGTTCCCTGTGCGCACGGCGCGTTTTAGCGGCTATAAGCTGGATATGAGTATCGTCAATGATTTTCAGCGCGACCCGCACGCGCTGGTGCTGATTAAAAGCCTGGTCTACTACTGCCAGCTGACGCAGAGCCGCTGTATCGCCGAGGGAGTGGATAGTCTGGAGAAATTTAATCAGCTAAAAGCGCTGGGGGTCGATCGTTTCCAGGGGTATCTGTTCTCACCGCCGGTCACTCGCGAACATCTGGGAGAGATCATTCAGCGATTTTTACCGGATCATGCCACCTGCCGGTTAGCCGGGTAAATCGCGGAGCAGCGCCAGCCACAGCTGGCGCCGTATTTCAGGCGCGAATATCGTCGTACTCGCGGGTGTTATCGAATTCGTGTTTGGCAAACGGGCACAGCGGAATGATTTTGCGCTGTTCCTGGCGCATTTTCTCGACCACTTTCGCGACCAGCTGTTTACCGACGCCCTGGCCTTTCAGGCTGGGATCGACATCAGTATGCTCAATAATGCTCAGATGTTCACCGGTTGGAACAAAGACAATTTCCGCCACCTGGTTTCCCTCGGCGTCATTAACGTAGAACTTGTTGTGACCTTCCAGAATTTCCATCATTTCCTCGCTTATTTGTGGCGATACTTCAATGCGCCGCTGGGACAGGTATCGATCACTTTTACCACCGTCGCCACATCCACCTGATCGGGGATGATCCACGGTTTACGTTTCAGATTGAACAGCTTCGCGCTGCCGCGCACGCAGTTACCCGAGTGCTGACAGATATCGGTATTGAAATAGACATCTATCTTCTCGCCGGTATAGGCCCGGTAGCCCGCTTCCAGTAGTTCCTTATCCATGACATTGCCTCGGTATTTTTATTGTACTTACCTAAGAGCCTATCTCATTAGGGCTATTTTGCTTGCCATTTTGAACCTGGGCAGTGCTCAAAATCCTCACGTACTACGTGTACGCTCCGGTTTCTGCGCGCTGTCCGTGTTCAAACTGGCTGCGCCAATTACGCCTACTGGGATAGGCTCTAAGAATAGCTCGCGGCATAGCCGCTGACTATGGAGAAATGAGAAACGCCCTATTTCAATTATTTCGCTAATGATAAAGCGACTTTTTAATACCTACGCGAAATTAAACTATTATCAGAGGATAACCATAACTCGGCTAAGCAAACCATCAGCGCTATAATTTAGGCGGTGTATTGAGGGTTTATTTGATTTGCAACGAATAAACTCAATTGTTCAATGGCATGAACATTCAGGTATCTTCCTTTGAAGCAAATTGTAAAACGGGCGCGCCCGGCATTGTTATTACTTCTTTTGGCGGTCTCCGGTTGCTCTTTATCCCCCGCCATACCGGTATTAGGCGCAGCATTCCCCGGCTGGTTCTTCTGCTTTTTAGGCGGCGCATTACTGCTGATCCCTTGCCATATCCTGATTGCCCGTAAAGGCTGGCAGGCGCGCTTTTCCCCGCTGGTATTAAGTTACCTGGCGTTAATGTTTCTATTTGCCACTATTCTGTGGTTTCTTCTTTTCGCACATTAAATACCTATGACTCAATCCAGCCCAAGCGTTTTACGGAAAAAATGGCCCTTGTTGGCTCTCGTCCTCGCCGCCATTGTGGCGCTGATCGTAGTTATCTGGCAGTTACAGACTTCGCCGGAAACCAACGACGCCTACGTCTACGCCGACACCATCGACGTAGTGCCGGAAGTCAGCGGGCGAATCGTTGAGATGCCGATCCGTGATAATCAGCGGGTGCAGAAAGGCGATCTGCTGTTCCGCATCGATCCGCGCCCCTATCAGGCGATGCTGGAGGATGCAAAATCACGGCTGGCGGCGCTTGATGCGCAGATTATGCTGACCCAGCGCACCATTAAAGCCCAGCAGTATAACGCTCAGTCGGTGAGCGCCGCGGTAGAGCGGGCGAAGGCGCTGGTGAAACAGACCACCTCGACCCGTATCCGCCTGGAACCGCTGGTGCCGCAGGGATTCGCCGCGCAGGAGGATCTCGATCAGGCGCGCACAGCGGAAAAAGCCGCCCGCGCCGAACTGGAAGCCACGCTGCTGCAGGCCAAACAGGCTGATGCCGCGGTCACCGGCGTCGATGCGATGGTCGCGCAGCGCGCCGGGATCGTCGCGCAAATCGCCCTGGCGGAACTGCACCTGGAGTTCACCGAAGTCCGTGCGCCGTTTAACGGCGTAGTCATCGCCCTGAAAACCACCGTCGGACAATATGCTTCCGCTCTGAAACCGGTCTTCACGCTGCTGGATAACGACCACTGGTATGTGATTGCGAACTTCCGCGAAACCGATCTGCAAAACGTTCGGCCGGGCGTGCCGGCAACCGTGACGGTGATGACTAACCACAGCCGCCCCTTTGACGGCGTCGTCGATTCCGTTGGTTCAGGCGTACTGCCGGAGGGCGGTAGCGTCATTGGCGGGCTGCCGGTAATTCAGAAGAGCATCAACTGGGTACATGTGTCGCAGCGCTTCCCGGTCAAAATCGCGGTGAAAAATCCCGACCCGGAACTGTTCCGGATGGGCGCCTCCGCCAGCGCCGTGCTGCAGGCGAAATAAGGGTCCGGCATGCATAATTTCTGGTTGTTTCTGCAACGGGAGCTCGCCGACGCGCCGGGGCGGGCCAACTATACCCTGCGCCTGACGCTGAGCTGCGCGGTGCTGATCACCCTGTTTATGACCCTGCAGATCCCGTTTCTCGCCGTGGCGCTGATCGTGGTGTTTTACGTCAGTCAGCCGAACATCCTGATGATTAAGCTGGGCAGCGTCCTGTTTTTTGTCACCATCAGCGTGGCGCTGGGGCTGGTGCTGCTGATCATCAAGTGGACCTATGATTTCCCGCTGATTCGCCTGGTCGCTTCGGTATGCCTGTTCTTTGGCGCGATGTATCTGATGCGCGTGCTGGGCAAACTCGGGCTGGCGTTTTTCGTGGTGGCGCTGGCGGTGATTTATGCCCAGACCTTCCCGTCGATGACCAGCCAAAGTGAAGTTCTGGTGCGCCTGCTGCTGTGGCTTTGGGTGGCGATCAATACCGCAACGCTGGTCACGCTCCTGGTCAACGCCTGCTTTCGCCAGGCCTTTCCCGGCTATCAATTCCGCGCTCAGCTGGTGGTGATGCAGCGGCAGGTCGCCGACGTACTGACGCAGAACGCCGCGCCGCCGACCTTCAAAGAGATCGCCGGGCGTTTTAATCAGTTGCAAGGATTGTTTAAGCAGGCGCGCTTTGCGGCGCCGGAAATTGCCGCCGATCCGCCGCGCTGGCAGGCGCTGATGGCGGCCACCCTGCGCTGCTATCACCTCGCGGCGCTGCTGCAACCGGGCGATGACCACGCCGCGGCGCGCCAGCAGATCGCCGCCGCGCTACAGGCGCTGGCGCCGTCGATGAACGAGGGTACGCCGTTTTCATTCTCCGCGCCGGTCATTGATGATCGCGGCGCCAATACGCTGATTTTACAAGAGATGGCCGATGTGCTGGCGAAGCTGGCGCGCGGTGAAAGCATCGACCTGCCGCAGGGCGAAGCCGAGAAGTCGCCGCTGCTGCTGCCGGATGCCTGGCGCAATCCCGCTTATTTGCATTTCGCCCTGAAAACCCTGCTGGCGACGCTGCTGTGCTACGTCTTCTATACCGCCGCCGACTGGCAGGGCATCCACACCATTATGCTGAGCTGCGTGATTGTCGCCCAGCCGGGGCTGGGAGCGACGATGCAAAAAACCTGGCTGCGTATCGGCGGCGCGCTGCTCGCTACTCTGCTGGCGCTATTGTTGATCGTCTTTGTACAACCGTGGACCGAGTCTATCGTCGGCCTGCTGGCGATGGTTCTGCCGGTAATGGCGCTCTCGGCGTGGATTGCCGCCGGGTCAGAGCGTATTGCCTACGCCGGGATCCAAATCGGCTTTACCTTCTCGCTGGCCTTCCTCAGCTGGTTTGGTCCACTGACCAACCTGACCGAACTGCGCGACCGGGTCATCGGTATTTTGCTCGGCGTACTGGTCTCATCGATCGTCCATCTTTACCTGTGGCCGGATAGCGAAGCGCCGCAGCTGAAATCGCGGCTGGCGCAACTCTATCGCCAGATAGCCGACTTCCTGCGCGCGAAAGATGATAAGCCGCAGATGGTGCCGCTATTCCAGGCGCTGACCACCAGCGAAACGCTGATGCATCGGGTCGCCGCCGAGCCGCTGGGCACTTTTGCGCATCCGTGGCCGCAGGCGAAATCCTGGCCGAGCAAAGCCACCTGGCAGCAGGCGCAGGAGATAGTACGCCTGAGCGAGGGCTACCGGCTGTATGCCGCGCCGGGAGACCCCTTCTTAAGCCGCTGCGCCGAACAGTTACAGACGTATGCCGATGATATTGAACGTCAACAGCCGACGACACCCGTTGCGCCGCTGGTTGTCGATCCGGCTAATCCGTTCGGCGAACCGCTGGCGGCTTTACTGACCACCCTGCCGGACTGGTCAGACAAACCTTCTGAATTTACGCGACAGGCAGAACCGTCATGATAAAAATGGACGCCGCAGCACGTTTTCTGCGCTACTCACCGCTGGCCTTCGCCATCAGCCTGTTAACGGGATGCGCGCTGATTCAGGACGATCCTGGCGAAGTGCCGATCGTTAATCCGCAACAGGCGCAGCTGGCACAGGTGATCCACCTGGCGAATAGCGGCTGGCCGGCGGCCCGCTGGTGGGAGGGGTATCACGATCCCCAGCTCAACATGCTGGTAAACCGCGCGCTGCAAAATTCGCCGACCATGCAGGCGGCGCGGCTGCGCATCTCACAGTCACAATCCACCGTCGAGCTGGCGCAGTCGGCAATGGGCGTGCAGGCGACCGCCGTGGCGGCGCAGAACCGGATGCGTATAACCGATAAATCCTTTAGCTGGCCCTACTCCTATTCTCTGCCGGTGGATAAAAACGGCCCGTGGTACACGCTCAATACCGTGGGTGTCGGCGCGACGCTGAATATCGATTTATGGGGCGCCGACCGGGCCCGCGTCGCGGCAGCTATTGGCGAAAAGAACGCTCGCCAGGCGGAAACCGCCGGTATCGAACTGGACCTTGCCAGCAGCGTGGCGCAGCTGTACTTCGCCATGCAGGCCACCTTCCAGAAGATAGTTCTGCTGCAGCAGCTAGAAGAAATTGCCCGGTTGTCGGTGCAGGCGCATGAACACCGCACCCAGCGCGGCGTGGAGGATAGCGTCGATATCGCCAATGCGCAGGCGGAACTGCTGGGCGCGCAGCAGCAGGTGATTACCGCCCGCGGCACGCTAACCCAGTACCGCGAAACGTTGCGGGCGCTGATTGGCGCCGACGCGCAGAGTATGCCGGAGATCCACCCGGTCGCCCTGCCGGCGTTGCAGGAAACGCTGCCGGATTCACTCTCCTTCGAATTGCTGGCGCGTCGCCCGGATCTGCAGGCCCTGCGCGGTTATGTGACCGCCTCAATGAGCCAGGTAGATGCGGCGAAAGCGGCCTTTTATCCGCATTTTGATATTAAAGCCTTCTGGGGATATAACGCGCTGAGCGTCGGCGATCTGTTTAAGTCGTCCTTCCAGCAGATTAACCTGCTGCCGGGGCTGTATCTGCCGATATTCGATGGCGGACGCCTGAACGCCAATCTGAAGTCGGTACGTACGGCGAGCAATATCCTGATTAAGCAGTACAACCAGGCGGTGCTGGATGCGGTGCGGGATGTGGCGATAAGCTCCAGTCAGCTTAACGATCTCAACCAGCAGGTGGCGCTGCAGGAGCTGAAGGTGACGGCGGCGATGGCCACCACCCGCAGCGCCAGCGCCCATCACCAGCGCGGCCTGTTAAGCCGCTATGCCGCGCAAGAAGCGCGGCGACCGGCCATCGCCCAGCAGCTGTTATTGCTGGATATCCAGGCCCAGCGTCTTAGCACCGATATCACGTTGATTAAAGCCCTCGGCGGCGATTACCGCGGCCCGGCGGTGGATTCCGTAGAACCGTAGCCCTGCTAAGCGTAGCGCAAGCAGGGAAATCCCCGGTGGCGCTACCGCTTACCGGGGCTACATGCGACAATAAATTTGCCAACAGACCCGGTCCATAGGCCCACGCAAGCGCAGCGCCGCCGGGCAATATCCACGGATTAGGTGCCGCTTTTGCGCCGGATGGCGGCTGCGCCTTATCCGGCCTACGGTCTGTGCGGCCTGCCTTTAATTTATTCACCACGCTGGCTGAAACTGCCGGTGTTGGTGGCCTCAAAATCGCTGAGACGTTCCCGGAAGGCCGGGGCAGCCCGCATGGATGCGGGCTGAGGGCCGTGATTTGCAGGGACGCTGCCTCGGCCCGACCCGAAGCCTGCCGGGATAAGTCGAAGGAACCACGAAGTGGCGATTTTGGCGGCCAAAGCCCGGGAGTACAGAGGGCGGCGGCGACTGGCCGCCCTTTGTGCGCTCCCTGCGCCACGGAAAACATATTACATAAAGAATCAACCGGGAGCGCAATGTCCTCTGAAGCGACACGCGATAAACATTTTTCTCAAGCGAAAAAGTTGTAAACCGATAACATTATCTACCGTTTTCATCCTCGGCTTACCTGGGGATTGGCCAATAAAAAAGCCGGCGCTCAGCGCCGGCTTTTCATTGACCGCTTGCGCAATCAGGCATTGGTCGCCGGTTTTTGCTCTGCGGATTTGCTGTTCTCCAGCATACGGCGCACCGGCACAATCAGCACGCACAATACCGCGGCGCAGATCAGCAGCGCCGTCGAGCAGCGGGCAAACAGATCCGGCAGCATATCCAGCTGGTCGGCCTTCACGTGGCCACCAATCAGGCCCGCCGCCAGGTTACCCAGCGCGCTGGCGCAGAACCACAGCCCCATCATCTGGCCGCGCATTCTTTCCGGCGCCAGCAGAGTCATGGTCGCCAGGCCGATTGGGCTCAGACACAGTTCGCCCAGCGTCAGCATCAGAATGCTGCCCACCAGCCACAGCGGCGATACGCCGGCGCCGCCGTTGCTCAGCACGTTCTGCGCCGCCAGCATCATCAGGCCGAAGCCCGCCGCCGCGCACAGAATCCCGATAACAAACTTGGTGATGCTGCTCGGACGCACGTTTTTACGCGCCATTGCCGGCCACGCCCAGCTAAATACCGGCGCCAGCAGGATGATAAACAGGGCGTTAATCGACTGGAACCACACCGCCGGGATTTCGAAATCACCGATCATGCGGTTAGTGTAGTCGTTAGCAAACAGGTTAAACGAAGTCGGTTTCTGCTCGAAGGCTGACCAGAAGAAGGCGGCGGAAACCAGCAGAATAAAGCAGACCAGCAGACGCGCGCGCTCTTTACGGTTGAGACCCGCAAAAACAAACAGATAGATGAAATAGAGCACCACCGACGCGGCAATCACGTACACCAGCATGCTAGCCACCGCCACCGGGTTAATGACTATCACCCCTTGAGCAATCAGCGTAATCACCACCGCCACGCCGACCGCCAGCGCCAGCAGCCAGGCGCCAACGCCGTTTTTCTTCGCGACAGGACTATTCCAGGTAGAGTCGAGACCCACTTCGCTGTCGTAGCGTTTCATCGCCGGGACCGCGAAAAGGCGGAAAATCACCAGCGCCACCAGCATACCGATACCACCGATGCCGAAGCCCCAGTGCCAGCCGTGGGATTTAATCAGCCAGCCGGAAATCAGCGGCGCGATAAACGATCCCATATTGATACCCATATAGAACAGCGAGAAACCGCCATCGCGACGGCTATCGCCTTTCTTATACAGCGTACCGACCATCACCGAGATACAGGTTTTAAACAGGCCGGAACCGAGCACGATAAACATCAGCCCGATAAAGAACAGGTTGTTGCCCATAAACGCTGACAGCGCAATCGACAGATGGCCCAGCGCGATCAGAATCGAGCCGTACCACACCGCTTTCTGCTGGCCGAGCCAGTTGTCCGCCAACCAGCCGCCCGGCAGCGCCGCCAGGTACATGGCGCCCGCGAAGATGCCGACGATGGCCGACGCGTTCTCACGGGCTAAGCCCATACCGCCGTCATAGACGGTGGCCGCCATGAACAGGATTAATAACGGGCGAATGCCATAAAACGAGAATCGCTCCCACATTTCGGTGAAGAACAATGAACCCAGAGGGTAAGGGTGACCAAAGAAGGTCCGGCTTTCATTTTTGTTAACAGAGGAATGCATAACTTCTCCCAATAAGGCGATCTTAGCGCTTAGTCATGCCGAAAAGCGTATTGACCATTTTTTCTACCTGCCTATAGTTCACACAGGCGTTAATTTTATTTAACCATTTGATAACCAGATGGTGGTTTTGTCTAGCCCCTGGGCGATATCTTTTAGATGAAAACTCGACCAGGCTCTCTTTTCCCAGATTTTATGTTGGCAACAAAGGGATAATGATTGACAGCATTTTTTCGTACTACAGGAACCTCTTAATCCTTAATAAACATAATGTTAAGAGGATAGAAGTCAGAAAGTCCCGAGTATACGACATAATTCCGTCATATGGCTGAAATAACGCAATGATTAACCGGTCATTATTCTTTTTAACCACATTGCAACACAATATATTTACACAAAGGCAACAAACCAGTGAATAATGTTGGATAAGATCAAAATACCAGCCATTGATATCATAATGAGAGGCTATTAGTGATCGGCGTCACAGATTAAGTCTAAGCCGGATATAGAATATGCCATACCTTCAGTCAATCATTTGAAAGGTGTATATCATGGAAAACAATAACAGGATGATGCCACACATAAGGCGGACAACGCATATTATGATGTTTGCTCACCGTAACAGCTTCGATTTTCATTTCTTTAATGCCCGGTAGTCTTCCGACTACGGGCGCTTCAGCATACAGGTCTTCCTGCATCTTTTGTTGTTAATACAGGCACTCGCCTGTAGCTAACCGCGCTCGCCCTAATAAATCCTGCTATTTACCAGCCACCGGACTGGTAGGGTTTATTGCATCTCAAAAGGTACTCTACTGATATTTATTATATCAGCGGCAGACTATTACCTTTTGTCCGGCGTAATCAA
The DNA here is from genome assembly GCF_050600755.1 of Klebsiella sp. 141162. Classification (NCBI taxonomy): domain Bacteria; kingdom Pseudomonadati; phylum Pseudomonadota; class Gammaproteobacteria; order Enterobacterales; family Enterobacteriaceae; genus Klebsiella; species Klebsiella sp. 141162. The sequence continues at coordinate 166,077 of NZ_JAQIRI010000006.1, forward strand.
TTTCTCATTTGAGAAATTGAGGGCCTGCTATTATCTGAAAATAAAGAGATAACAATGACTGATTTAAAAATTGCCGTTAGCCGTACATGTCCAAACTGTTTTTCTACCCAGCGTAATATTGTCAATACTAGCGAAACCAACTTTATTGATGTGGCCGCGGTAGTGTTAACTCTGGAAGATATCGAATGCGGTAAACTCGATGAGTTAAAGGCCACTGGCTATAACATCCCGGTATTTATCGCTATTAATAAAGAAGAGGTTGTCCCGGCCGAATATATGGCTTCGGTGCAGGGGGTATTTGAACACGACGAAACCCGCAACGACTTCTACGGCCGCCAGCTGGAAGCCGCTGCGCATAAATATGAAACCGAGCTGCGTCCGCCATTTTTTAGCGCGCTGGTCGATTACGTCAAACAGGGCAACAGCGCTTTTGACTGCCCGGGGCATCAGGGCGGCGAATTCTTCCGTCGTCACCCGGCCGGTAATCAGTTCGTCGAGTATTTTGGCGAGACGCTGTTCCGCTCCGACCTGTGCAACGCCGACGTCGCCATGGGCGACCTGCTGATCCACGAAGGGGCGCCATGCATTGCCCAGCAGCATGCGGCAAAAGTCTTTAATGCCGATAAGACCTACTTCGTGCTCAACGGCACCTCCTCTTCTAACAAAGTGGTGCTCAACGCGCTGCTGACCCCGGGCGACCTGGTACTGTTCGACCGTAACAACCATAAATCCAACCACCACGGCGCGCTGCTGCAGGCCGGGGCGACACCGGTCTATCTGGAAACCGCGCGTAACCCGTATGGTTTTATCGGCGGTATCGACGCCCACTGTTTCGAAGAACGCTATCTGCGCGAGCTGGTTGGGGAAGTGGCGCCGAATCGGAAACAGGATGCCCGTCCGTTCCGCCTGGCGGTGATCCAGTTAGGTACCTACGACGGCACCATTTATAACGCTCGTCAGGTAGTCGATAAAATTGGTCATCTGTGCGATTACATCCTGTTTGACTCCGCGTGGGTCGGCTATGAACAGTTCATTCCGATGATGGCTGATTGTTCGCCGCTGCTGCTGGAGCTGAATGAAAACGATCCGGGCATTCTGGTGACCCAGTCGGTGCACAAACAGCAGGCCGGTTTCTCCCAGACCTCGCAAATCCATAAAAAAGACAGCCATATCAAAGGTCAACAGCGCTATGTTCCGCACAAGCGTCTGAATAACGCCTTTATGATGCACGCCTCCACCAGCCCGTTCTATCCGCTGTTTGCCGCGCTGGATATCAACGCCAAAATGCATGAAGGCGAGAGCGGCCGCAACATGTGGATGGACTGCGTCATGAACGGTATCAAGGCGCGTAAGCTGATCCTTGAAAGCTGCAAACACATCCGTCCGTTCGTACCCAAAATGGTCGATGGCAAACCGTGGCAGTCATATGAAACCGCGCAAATCGCCGTTGACCTGCGCTTCTTCGAGTTTGGTCCAGGCGAACGCTGGCATGCCTTTGACGGTTATGCCGAGCATCAGTACTTCGTCGATCCGTGCAAACTCCTGCTGACCACGCCGGGTATCAATACCGCCAGCGGCGAATATGACGCCTTCGGCGTACCGGCCACCATTCTCGCCAACTTCCTGCGTGAAAACGGCGTGGTACCGGAAAAATGCGACCTTAACTCCATTCTGTTCCTGCTGACCCCGGCGGAAGATATGGCCAAACTGCAGCAGCTGGTCGCCCTGCTGGCGCGCTTCGATAAGCTGCTCGACGCCGATGCGCCGCTACAGGAGGTTCTGCCGTCTATCTACAGCCAGCACAAAGAGCGTTATGCCGGTTATACCCTGCGCCAGCTGTGCCAGGAAATGCATGACCTGTATGCCCGCCACAACGTCAAACAGCTGCAAAAAGAGATGTTCCGTAAAGATCACTTCCCGCGCGTGGTGATGAACCCGCAAGAGGCTAACTACGCCTATCTGCGCGGCCAGGTCGATCTGGTGCCGTTGCCGCAAGCCGAAGGCCGCGTGGCCGCGGAAGGCGCCCTGCCTTACCCGCCGGGAGTGCTGTGCGTAGTCCCGGGAGAAGTCTGGGGCGGCGCGGTGCTGCAGTACTTCACCGCTCTGGAAGAAGGGATCAACCTGCTGCCGGGCTTCGCGCCGGAACTGCAGGGGGTTTATATCCAGGAGCACGATGGCCGTAAACAGGTCTGGTGCTATGTCATCGCGGAAAGCGAGAAACAAAGCGCGCTGCTGAAAGGGGAAACTGTATGAGCAAATCCAGTAACAAGATGGGAGTGGTACAGCTCACCATCTTAACCATGGTCAACATGATGGGCTCCGGTATCATCATGCTGCCCACCAAGCTGGCGGAGGTGGGGACTATCTCCATCATCTCCTGGCTGGTGACGGCGGTAGGATCGATGGCGCTGGCGTGGGCCTTCGCCAAATGCGGGATGTTTAGCCGTAAATCAGGCGGGATGGGCGGTTACGCCGAGTACGCGTTCGGCAAGTCTGGCAACTTTATGGCCAACTATACCTATGGCGTCTCGCTGCTGATCGCCAACGTCGCCATCGCTATCTCCGCGGTGGGTTACGGCACCGAGCTGTTCGGCGCCACCCTGTCGCCGGTGCAGATTGGCCTGGCGACTATCGGGGTGCTGTGGATCTGTACCGTAGCCAACTTCGGCGGCGCACGCATTACCGGCCAGATCAGTAGCATCACCGTATGGGGGGTCATCATTCCGGTTGTCGGCCTGTGCGTTATCGGCTGGTTCTGGTTTAGCCCGACGATGTACGTCGAGTCCTGGAACCCGCACCACGTACCGTTCTTCGGCGCCGTTGGTTCGTCAATCGCCATGACGCTGTGGGCCTTCCTCGGTCTGGAATCCGCTTGCGCCAACACCGATGTGGTCGAAAACCCGGAACGTAACGTGCCGATCGCCGTACTCGGCGGTACCCTCGGCGCGGCGGTTATCTATATCGTTTCGACCAACGTCATCGCCGGGATCGTGCCGAACATGGATCTGGCTAACTCCACAGCGCCGTTTGGCCTGGCGTTTGCCCAGATGTTCACGCCTGGCGTAGGGAAAGTGATTATGGGGCTGATGGTGATGTCCTGCTGCGGTTCGCTGCTCGGCTGGCAGTTCACCATCGCGCAGGTCTTTAAATCATCGTCTGACGAAGGCTACTTCCCGAAAATCTTCTCCCGCGTCTCGGCTTCCGGCGCGCCGATTCAGGGGATGTTAACCATCGTTATCCTGCAAACCGGCTTGTCGCTGATGACCATTAGCCCGTCGTTGAGCAATCAGTTCAACGTGCTGGTTAACCTGGCGGTGGTGACTAACATCATCCCGTACATTCTGTCGATGGCCGCGCTGGCGATTATCCAGAAAATGGCCAAGGTCGATCCCGGCAAAGCGCGTTCCACCAACGTGATAGCCTTTATCGGCGCGGTGTACAGCTTCTATGCCCTGTACTCCTCTGGCGAAGAGGCGATGCTCTACGGCGCGATCGTGACCTTTATGGGCTGGACGCTGTACGGCCTGGTATCACCGCGTTTTGAGATGAAGAACAAACACAGCTAATGCTGAAGCCGGCGGCGCGTCTGTCGCCGCCGGTACTCTTCGTGGCCGCTATTTGATATAGGAATCCAGCACCTTCAGCACCACATCCAAATCTTCTTCACGTTTCACTTCATCGCCTTCATGAACGATATGTTCCGTCAGATGGCCCTTGATCACTTCACGCATTAGTCCGTTTACCGCTCCGCGAATAGCGGCAATTTGCTGCAGCACGGCGGCGCATTCGTGCGGCTCATCCAGCATCTTTTTCAGCGCGCTGACCTGCCCTTCAATCTTGCTGGCTCTGGCCTGCAGCTTCTTTTTATCCCGAATCGTATGCGACACGTTAACCTCACTAGCGAACTCAATGCCTCAATTATAGGTTTGTAATCTACTGGGGGGTAGTATCTTATACTGGGGGGGAGTAGAATCCCGTTCACCAACGACAACCTACTCTCTTCTTATGAACGAATTCTTACCGTTACTTCAGCAGGGCAATGCCTGGTTTTTCATTCCCAGCGCCATTCTGTTAGGCGCGCTACACGGCCTGGAGCCAGGCCATTCAAAGACCATGATGGCGGCATTCATCATCGCCATTAAAGGCACGGTACGTCAGGCGGTAATGCTGGGCCTCGCCGCGACCCTTTCGCATACCGCCATCGTCTGGCTGATCGCCTTTGGCGGCATGTATTTTAGCCAGAAATTCACCGCCGAAGCGGCTGAACCCTGGCTGCAGCTGGTTTCAGCGTTCATCATTCTCGGTACCGCAATATGGATGTTCTGGCGCACCTGGCGCGGTGAACGTAACTGGCTGCAGGCCATGCAGGATCGGGATACGCATCATCATGATGATGAAACGCAGATCGTCGACACCGGCCACGGTCAAATCGCGCTTTCTATCTTCGAAGAAGAACAACCGCCGCGCTGGCGCATACGCACGCTAAGTGGCAACCGATGGGCGGCTGGCGATGTCTCACTGGCGACACGGCGCAGCGGGAGCAGCTTCGCGCAGATGTTCTCCTTTGTTGATAGAGGCGATTATTTAGAATCCGCGCAGACCATCCCGGAACCGCATGACTTTAACGTCCGCCTGACGCTCGGCCACCAGCGCCATACCCACGATTATGATCTGGCGTTTCATGAACATCATCATCATGAACTGGACGGCCTTGAGGAAGGAAGTCAGGCCTATCAGGACGCCCACGAGCGGGCCCATGCGAACGATATTCAACGTCGTTTCGACGGCCGGGAGGTCACTAACTGGCAGATCTTACTGTTCGGCCTGACCGGCGGATTGATCCCCTGCCCGGCGGCGATCACCGTACTGCTTATCTGCATCCAGCTCAAAGCCCTGACCTTAGGTGCGACGCTGGTCCTCTCTTTCAGCATCGGCCTGGCGCTGACGCTGGTCACCGTCGGCGTTGGCGCGGCGGTAAGCGTTCGCCAGGTGGCTAAACGCTGGAGTGGTTTTAACACGCTCGCCCGCCGGGCCCCCTACTTTTCCAGCGTGCTAATCGGCGCGGTGGGGATCTATATGGCGATCCACGGCTATCTCGGCGTGAGAGGTTAATTTGAGATGAATTCAGCGCCGCGTGAGGTTGCGCGGCCTGACATTTCTGGGGAAGGATAGCAGCCATTCAACGTGCTACAGTTGCCGCTGGATGTATTTACTTCAGGAATGACTTGATGTCCGAGTTCCAGCGCCCACAGCTGACGTTGCCCAACGGAGCCGATAAACTGCTGCTCCACTCCTGCTGCGCCCCCTGCTCCGGGGAAGTGATGGAGGCGATTCAGGCTTCCGGTATCGACTACACCATTTTCTTCTATAACCCCAACATTCACCCGCAGAAAGAGTATGAAATCCGCAAGGAAGAGAATATTCGTTTTGCGCACAAACACGGTGTGCCGTTTATCGATGCCGATTATGACACCGATAACTGGTTCGCGCGGGCCAGGGGGATGGAATGGGAACCCGAGCGCGGCGTGCGCTGCACGATGTGCTTTGATATGCGCTTCGAACGCACCGCGCTTTATGCCTACGAGCACGGCTTCAGCGTTATCAGCAGTTCGCTGGGAATTTCACGCTGGAAGAACATGCAGCAAATCAACGACTGCGGCGAGCGCGCCGCCGGACATTATCCAGACATGGTCTACTGGGATTACAACTGGCGCAAACAGGGCGGATCCTCGCGGATGATCGATATCAGCAAGCGCGAGCGCTTTTACCAGCAGGAGTACTGCGGCTGCGTCTACTCGCTGCGCGACAGTAATCTGCACCGAAAATCCCAGGGCCGTCCGCTAATTAAGATCGGCAAGCTCTATTATGGCGATGAAGGTGAGTAGCTGAAGGAAAGGGAATGATGTGGAGAAATAACCGGCCAGGAGGGCTCCTTTTAATGAGATCGTTACCTCCCTAATTTCGGGCCAGAAAACTCACCTGCGGCCTGAATGTTTCTCCCTTATATTCATAAACAATCGAATTACTGAATGATAAAACGCGTCCGCTATAGCTGATATTTATTACCTCTCCCTCTACGCTGACGTTTGCGCCACTACCCGCAGCAATAAGGAACGGAATCCGTTTTGCCAGATCGGTCGCAGCATTACCTTCAATCTTACCGGTAAGGTAGTAGCGATAAGTATCTGCTACGGTTGCCCCACCACCGCTAAAACCGGTGACATAAAGCCAGGTATGGCTATCCAATTGTTGTGATGTAATAACTTTATCCTCAGAACGCTGTTCGCTTCCGGGAGTTGATGTCATGAAACCGATAACCATCATCAGGAGTATGGTCGTGAGCAGACCATGTAACCATTTAATAGCCGTTCTCAATCGCATATTTAATGCCCTCTCTTATCCAGTATTGATCAGTAGGATCATCACCATAAGGTGCATCTTTATACCATATTCCCCATTCAGGTCTGGAAGTTCCTGCGCGCTTTTGTGCCCATCCTGCACCAACCAAGAGGATTCTGGAAAGGATACCAGCTGCATACCCTGCTGCACCAAAGTTAAAATTGCCAAACTCTGCCCAATATGGGTCAAACTGTTTATAATCCCAAGGCCCTTTATTTCTAACTTTTTGATAGAACCAGTAATAAGTTTTAGGAAGTGCCATTCCTCTTGACTGCCCATAATTCCGTGCATCCTTCATATTATTTCTCACCACTCCAATTCCTGGCCCAGCCACAGGTATTGATGCCATGCAAGGGGTTCCTTATTTCAATTCACTAAAGAGATACGCACTTCATGTTCTCAATGAAGAAGATATCAAGCGCAGCCGTTATAAATTAATGATATTATTTAATAAACAATATAACAAAGAATAAATAAAACCCTCAGCATCAATGCTTACATTAGTAATATAAATCAAACCACTACACTGTTCATTTACTGAATCAACTAACATCTGTACTGTGAGTGTTTATAGTAGTGTTATTTTATCCTTATCACCAAAGGATTGATTTTTAATAATGGTAACCAACATATAGATGATGAACAATCCCTGCCCTCTAAATATTTTCCTAAAAAACCCAAAAGCGACTTAATAAACACGTTACATAAAGACTTAAAATATTCAGAATTACCTAAATTTAAATTTTATCAGGTGAGGTGAGTGGCTGCCTGACTAATGCTTATTGGCGGAAAACACGACGTAGCAAGTAGAATGCGACTGTTTTATGGACTATTTAAAATCAATAGGATTAAAATATCATTCGAGTTTATTGTAATTACTCGAATCACTAACGCTTTTAAGCAATACGCCATACTCCTTCTCTTTCCGCTAAGGATTATGGCGTTTGCGCTGATTAAAGAACCATATTCACCGGCGGTACCGCGCTTTTATCGATCTGTTTACCTAAGGCCTCCAGCGCGGACTGATACGGGCATAACGTGCCCACGCTGGTCTGCTGGCAATCAGGCTGACGCCACTCCTGTTGCAGCATCGGGTGCTGACGATCCGGCATCTGCAGGCGTCGCAGGTCGTCCAGGCTTTGCGCCTGGAAATAGACGCGCAGATAACGTTCGCCATTTTTGCTGTTGCGCCAGCGCTCTATCACCAGACTGCTACCCGGCGGAATATTGCCCCGGCTGTAACCGGGCAGTTGCCAGCTAAAATTCATCAGCGTGCGCACCATCGCGATATTGGTGTCATGAGCCACCAGCAGCAGCCAGCGTACGTTCGGCGTGGCGTCCGCTTTTACGCCGTCCAGCATCGCGTTGAGCAGCACCGAGCCGCGCTTTTGCGCGGTGTACAGCACGTCATTACTGAGATCGTAGTTTTCCGTTAACAGCGGCAGAATGGCTGTGATCTGGCTGGCGCGGGTAATCTTCCCCCACGCCAACTGGCTTAAGGGCAGGTTTTCACTCCAGCCCAGACGCAGCGTTTCAACCATATTGGCCATCACGCTCAGCCCGCTAATGGTGGTTTTACCGCTTTGGTTTTGCTCCACCTGCCAGGGCTTATCAAAAATGGGGCACGGTTTATCCTGTTGGCAAACCGCGGCTTTTAATAACTGGATCGTCGGCGCCAGCGCCTGCCGACGCTTCGCCAGATCGCCGGCTTTCGCCTTCACTTCCGCCAGCTGGTGGGCGGGATCGGTTTGCGTAGCCGTAAATTTATCGGTCTGGAACAGTGGATCGGCATCGCCGCTAACATAATGAATCGCCACGCCGCAGCCGGGGAATGCCCCATCTACCAGCGCCTGTGCGGTTGCCCGGGTACGCTGTAGCGGGCTGGCGCGAACATAAATATCCTCCGCGCTCGGACACTGCCCTTGCAGCAGGCCAAGCTGGCGATAATGCTGCCCTTCCGCGCGCCCTTTATTGGCGACCGCCGCATAGCCATGTCCGGTCAGTTCCCCATCGTGGGTGGTCCATTCGGTCCATGGACGCTGGGTCGCGGCTTCAATAGCTTCACGATTGCCGGGCGTTGGCGGACGAATGCCGTGGCGGCTTAACTCCACCACTTTTTCCAGTTGCCAGTTCGCCGCGACGGCGGATTGCATCGCCAACAGCGGCAGCGCACAGGCGATAAACAGGCGTAAAAAGCCCTGATGTCTTGCAGGCATCATAAAATCTTCCTTATCGATTAATAGGTTATGAGGAGAATGAAGTCTGCCGTTCGACGGCATGGCGTCGGGCGACGATGGCGGCGGTGGTAAAACAGAGTAACGCGGAACCCAATCCGGTGCCTATCCAGAACAACGCCAGCGTGCTGAAATCATAAATCGTTTTCCCGTTTTCGAGGATCGCGGTTTTATCGATAATCATCCCGGTCAGAAATTCACCCAACCCCGCCCCGGCATAGCTGGCGATGCCAATGGTTCCCAGCGCCGCCCCCGCCGCTTTGCGTGAAGAGATATCGACGGCGATCAACCCTCCGAGGAAACAGGTTAACGCGCCGATGGTCGCGCCGAAGACGATCATCGCCAGGATGTCGGTGTAGTAATTATGCGGCGACCAGAGCATTAAGGCGAAACCCGCGGTGTTGAGCAGGCTGATAAATCCGGCCATGACGCTGCGATTGCGCGGGAAAAAGCGGTCAGAGAGCATGCCGGCGATGATGGTCCCGGCGATACCGGCGATCGCGTTAACGCCGATGATGCCTGAGGCCTCAAGGGTGGAATAAGCTTTATCCTGCTCCAGAAAGAAGATCCCCCAAGAGTTCACCGCATAACGGTCGATATACATAAATGCCGATGCCAGCGCCAGCGTCCACAGCGCCGGGTTACGCAACGCCAACAGTTGGTTTTTGAACACCGATCCCCGCGCTTCAGTCTCTTCCTGCGGTTCATCACGAATCACGTTAATGGAGGGAAAGCCGCAGCTCTGTGGCGAATCGCGCATAAACAGCAGCAACAGCACCACGCCAGCGGCGCCGAGCGCAGCCGTGGAGAGGTAGCCCATTTGCCAGCCAAAACCCGCGATCACCGCGGCGATCACCATGTAGGTCATGGCCTCGCCGATGTTATGCGCCGTCGACCAGATGGCGTAAAACGTTCCCCGCTCTTTAAAGCCGTACCAGCGCGCCAGCGAAACCGCACAAGGGCCAACGCCCATCGACTGCGCCCAGCCGTTGATCCCCCAAAAGATAGCCAGCAGCATGGCGTTGGTGGTCATGCCCATCAGCAGGTTCATCCCGGCGCTGAGCAATAGCCCAAGGCTCATGTAGCGCACCACGTTGGCATGATCGGCGATAAAACCGTTGACCAGTTTGCCGATGGCGTAGCTAAAGAATAGCGTCGAGCCAATCATCCCCAACTCCGTTGGGGTAATGCCTAATTCCACCAGCGCGCTTTTCGCCACGGTGAATGATAAGCGGCAGACGTAGAACGTCACGTAGGCCAGGGTCATGGCAATAAACGTTTGCCAACGTACCCGGCGAAAACGTTTTTCATCAAACGCGGCGCCCGCTTGCGGCGGCGACGCCCGGAAAAAATGAATAATTCCAGACATATAGTTTCTCCGACGGTCGGAGGCTTGACTGATTGATGTGCTTCGTCCGTGAGGGTCGTTATCGTTACTGTGTAGGGTACATAATCAGAAACAGCCCGAACCTGTAAGGGTTAATGTAATGGTTGAAGGATCATCTTTTGTAGTTGGGGATACAGCGTTTGGCTGGCCAGCAGCAGAGGGTTGCCGTGACGAATCCCCTCTTGCGCCAGAAAGTCGTTGGCAACGCCTCCGGCTTCGCGCATCAAAACCAGACCGGGTAAGGCATCCCACGGATTCATGTGCGGTTCATAGTAGCCAATCAGTCGCCCGGCGGCCGCCCATGCGCTCATCAACGCGCCGGAGCCATTGCGGATGAACATGCCGCCATCGCTGAGCAGCGCGTCAAGAAAAGGCAGGAATTCCGCCGGCGTCACCCGATGCGACGTTCCGACGCCCATCACCCCTTCTTTGACCGTTGCTGCGGGATGTGGGCGAATTGGCGTCTCATTGAGCCAGGCGCCATGGCCCCGTAGCGCGTGGAACAGTTCTCGATGATTGGGATCGTAGACGACGCCAACTACCGGCTCGCCGTCAACAACGATCGCCAGCGACAAGCACCAGGTATGCAGCCCATTCAAAAAACAGCTGGTGCCATCAATGGGATCAACCACCCATAGCACCCTGGCGTCCGGCATCTGCGTACCGCTCTCTTCGCCGAGAAAACCATCCTCCGCAAACGCGTCAGTAATGCGCTGCTTAACAAAGGCTTCTACGCGTTTATCGGCCACGCTCACCACGTCCTGTAGGTCATTGCCCTTATGCTCTACCGCCAGCGCCTCGCGCTGCTGATAGTATTCGAAAGCCAGCTCGGCACCCGCTTTCGCCAGCTCACAGGCCAGGCGATAGCGGGCCTGTAGCGCAGAGGAATCCAGTGATGTCATCATTTACTCCTTTTGCACACGTGTGCAATTTTATTTAAAAAAGCCCCGAAGAGCGCAATGAGTGTGGATGGATTTTAGCGATAATTCTGTGATCGATTCATCATAAAATGAATTTTTCATTTAGCGCTATTACGAATTATTAATTTCACAGCAACTTCACGGTGACGTGAAGGTTGATTGAATTTGGCGATCCGGCTGACCAGCATCTCCACCGCGTGATAAGCCAACTGCGTGGTATCCTGCTGGATAGTGGTAAGTTGATAAGGCTGCCACTCCGCCTGGGGAATATCGTCGAAGCCAATAATTGCCGGCAGGACGGCTGCTGGATTATCCGCTCGTAGCCCATCCATCGCCCCAATCGCCAGCATATCCGTGGCGCAAAACAGCGCCTGCAATCCTGGCCTTTCCGCGGCGAGCCGGCGAGCGGCCGCAAAACCGGACTGATAACCGCCCGTTTCGCAGAAATGCGGCGTAACAGCCAGCCCGCTGGCATGGCGGATAAATCCCTCGTAGCGCTGCCGGGTGCTGAAATTGTCACGATTTTCGCCAATAAAACCGACGTCCCGGCACTGGCCTGCGTGCAACAGCTCAGCGGCCAGTTTCCCGCCGAGCGCGTTATCGCTGCTGACGCGATCGCAGCCGGGAAGTTCAGCGTGACGGTTGATAAGCGTAACGGGGATTTTTCGCGCAAGATACTCCTCAGCCAGCTCCAGCGGCGGCGCGCCGGAGGTGATAATGACGCCAGCGACGTGATAGCTGAGAAGATGTTTTAGCGAAGGAGCTAACTGCTGCGGATCATCGGCGTTCATCAACAATGGCATAAATCCATGCAGCGCCAGCTGGTGGATGAGCGGCGCCAGCAGCTTACTGCGAAAAGGGTTATCGAACCCTGAAGTGATGATGCCGATAAAGTTGCTGCTGCCGGTGTTCATCGTACGGGCGATGATATTGACCTGGTAGCCCAGAGCTTCCGCGGCGGCCTGCACTTTGGCGCGGGTTTTCGGCGACACCGAGGCCCCGGGCGTGAAAGCGCGGGAGACGGCTGAACGGGAAACGCCGGCAAGCTTCGCCACGTCTTCTGCTTTAATCCATTTTTTATCGTTCATCACTTTGATTTTTCAGTGAAATCCATCAGGCATAGATGTATCGCTCAACACATTACCCTCGTCACGCTGAAGGCTATGTGTCCCGAGAACACTTTGGCTTTCACTATACCCTGAATCGGGTCGGTGATGCCGGTCAACCGGCGCAGATAATGACATTTTTTATTATCACGTTAACTGAACAGAAGTATAAACTTTTCGTGATATTGTTTCTTTCGTTCGCGCACCAATTATAATAATTATCATGATTCTTCATAAACAAATAAAAGCGCGGTTAAAGAAAAAACGTAACCAACTAAATTATAATAATTTTATTATAAAATTTATATTCATAAACAATATGTTATTAGCACTTAAATATAATAACGTTAACGGTTAGAAATTAATAACAACCCTATATCTTCACGATATTAAACGTGTTTCGCGCGATATATTGCGCGTGACGTGAAATAAAACTTAACGATGGAAACGTCTATGTCAAAACTGGATTTCCGATCCAAAAATACCTGGCTCGCGCTGGCGTCCATCGCGGTCATCGTCGGGGCAACGGCGGCGGCATTCGCCTGGACCTCAGGCTGGCTGGGCTCGCGAACCACCAGCCAGTCATTAGTCCCCGATCCAGACAAGCCGTTTCCTGCCGGGTTCCGCCGGGCGCACGGTAAAGGGATTTGTTTTACCGGGACGTTCGAGCCAGCCGCTCCAGCCGTTGCTTATTCCACCGCGCGGCTCTTTTCACAGTCGGAGACCCTCGTTGTCGGGCGATTCTCCATTGGCGCAGGTAATCCGCACGCGGCTGATAATTCAACGAAAACCCTGAGCATGGCGCTGCTACTGAAAACGGACGATCAACAGCAATGGCGCATGGCAATGAACAACGAGCCCTACTTCGCCACGCGAAACCCGGAGGGCTTTCTTGCCATGAAAAAGGCCACCGCCGTCGACCCGACCACCGGTAAGCCCGATCCGCAGCGCCTCGCCGCATTTTTACACGACTACCCGGAAGCCGGTAAATATTTGCAGTGGGCGGCGCAAAAGCCAGCGCCAGGCGGCTTTGCCGGGGCGACATTTTATAGTATTAACGCTTTCTATCTCGTGAACGCCGACCGCCAGCGCCAGCCCGTACGCTGGATGATGCGGCCGCACGATCCATTTGTCTCTATCCCTGATGAACAACGACAGAGAGCCGACCATAACTTCCTGTTCGAACAATTACAGCAGCGGCTTTCTCAGCATCCCATTTACTGGGATTTGGTATTGCAACTCGCCCAACCTGGCGACGCGGTGGATGACCCTTCTCAGCCATGGCCAAACGATCGTCAGCAGGTCGTCGCCGGTACGCTCAAAGTCACCCAACTCGTCGCCCAAGCCGAAGGGGCCTGCCGTGACGTTAACTTTGATCCCTCCATCGTGCCTGCTGGAGTAGAGGTCTCTAACGACCCCGTCTTAAATGCGCGCTCTGGCGCCTATTCGCATTCCTGGAGCCGTCGCGAACGGGAAATTGGCTACGGCAAAGCAACCGAAGCCGTGCAAAAACAGGAGGTTAAATGATTTCGAATAAACCTGACCAAGAGCGCGCGCCGCAGCATTTCAACCCTCTGGCGAGATATCTACATTGGCTGATGGCAATCATGATCCTGGCCATGCTGTTCATCGGCGCCGCCATGATGACTTCATTACACCACCGCATTTGGTTGGTGGATGTACATCGGCCATTGGGGATCGCTATTTTGCTGCTGGCGCTCATCCGCCTGGCCAACCGGTTTTATAGCGGGCAGCCACCTCTTCCTGCGGAGCTCTCACGCTGGCAGGTACTGGCGGCAAAAGCGTCACACTGGGCGCTGTACGCGCTGATGCTGGCAATGCCTTTGCTTGGCTGGGCGCAACTGTCGGCTGCGGGCGTTCCGATTGTTATGTTTGAAGGACTTAACCTTCCGGCCATTACCCCGACCAGCCCGGTGCTTTTTGCCTGGTTTCACGACGCCCATCGCCTGTTAGCTAAACTGCTCTTTGCGGTGGTGTTGCTACATCTCTCGGCGGCATTAGTGCACGCATGGATATTCCGCGACGGCGTGTTTGCCAGCATGGCAAAAAGTACCAGCCGGTCCAGTAAACCACCTGCTGAGCGGTGAAACTTAATAACAAGATGCGTTGAAATAAAGATAAAGGGGCTTCTGCCCCTTATTTTTTGCATTCGAAAACACTGCAGCCACTCACTATAGCGCTCACCTATAAAAATTAGCCCGTCCGTTATTTATTGCGCAATCACCAATAGCGTTGATGATTAAATAAAAAAGGGGACGGAGTGAATTACCCAATCACTGTTTAAAAAATACACAGAAATTAATATATATTCGCGCATATCATTTTCAAAAAATGATGTAGATCATATTCCCGCACCTGCCCTGTGAAAAAATGCGCTTAATAACCAAGTAAGCATTTACTTAATACAGAGGGGATATATATGGGAAGCGTCAGCGCGGGTACTGCGCAAAAAATGGGGTTAACGGCACTAACCCTTGTGACCGCATCAAATATGATGGGTTCCGGTGTTTTTATGTTGCCGACCAATCTCGCCGGAGTGGGATATATTTCACTATGGGGATGGTTGTTTACTATTATTGGCGTAATTGCGCTGGCGTTGGTTTTCGCTAAAACCAGTCTTATTACCCCTCGCGCGGGAGGGATCGTGGCCTATGCCAGCGATGCGTTTGGCCCTTTTATCGGTTTTCAGACGACGGTTTGCTACTGGATCAGCGCCTGGATTGGCAACGTCGCGCTCCTCGTCGCCGGGGTAGGCTATCTGAGTTACTTCTTCCCGGCGCTGCATAATCCGGTTTACGGTTGTATCACCGCTATCGCTATTCTGTGGGCATTTATTGCCTTAGGCAGCCTGGGGGCTAAAACGGCCGGGCGCGCGCAGTCCTTCACCGCCAGCTGCATGCTGGTCGTGGTGCTGGGTGTGGGCATTGTCGGCTGGTTCTGGTTTGACCCGAAAATGTTCTCTGAAGTCTACAACGGGACGGGCAACAGCGACAGCTCAGCCATCGTCTCCGCGGCCTCCATTGCGCTGTGGGGTTTCTTAGGGGTGGAATCCGCCGTGGTCTCCAGCGGACAGGTGGAAAATCCTGAACGCACGGTGCCTCGCGCAACCGTATATGGTCTGCTGATTGCCTCCGTATGTTACGTCGGTAGCTGTACCGTTATCATGGGCCTGGTTCCCCACGCTGAACTGGTCAAATCTGCCGCCCCATTCGCCGATGCGGCACGCTATATGTTTGGCGATATGGCCGGCAACATCGCCTCCGCGCTAAGTATTATCGCCTGCTTTGGCTCCATTTCCGGCTGGTTGATCCTGCAGTCAGAAGGCCCGCGCGCAGGGGCCAAACAGGGGTTATTTCCGCAGATTTTCGCCGAGACCAATAAAAATGATGTCCCGATGAAAGGTCTGATTATTTCTGGCGTGCTGATGAGCCTGGTGCTGTTACTGACGGCTTCCCCCGATCTCGCCAAACAGTTCCAGGTGGTGATTCTGATGTCGGTATTTGCCTCCCTGCTGCCTTATATGTATGCCATTATCGCGCTACCTATCATCATGGTTTCTAAAAAGCTCAACCGTGGACGTGGCTTTATGTTTTATTGCGTCCTGACTGTCATCGGTATGATTTACAGTATATTTGCCCTACTCGGTTCGGGTACTGATTCCATTTTCTGGGGCACAATTATGATGATGGTAACTATTCCTCTGTTTTCTTTTGTCGCGGCCGGACGTAATAAAAAAGGCCAGGATATTCTTTACCTTCAAAAATAATATTTTATTCACCAACATAAATATGGAGATTCATATGTCTTTATCTATTGCCGATCAAAATAAACTTGATGCATTTTGGTCATACTGTGTAAAAAATCGCTACTTTAATATTGGCTACCCTGAATCTGCTGATTTTGATTACACCATGCTGGAGCGTTTTCTGCGTTTCTCAATTAATAACTGTGGTGACTGGGGGGAGTACTGTAACTATTTACTCAACTCTTTCGACTTTGAAAAAGAAGTCATGGAGTATTTCTCCGGCATATTCAAAATTCCCTTTGCGGAAAGCTGGGGTTATGTCACCAATGGCGGCACAGAAAGTAATATGTTTGGTTGCTATCTGGGAAGAGAGCTGTTCCCGGAAGGCACGCTCTACTATTCAAAAGATACCCACTATTCCGTGGCCAAAATCGTCAAACTGCTGCGTATCAAATCGCAACTGGTGGAATCCCAACCAGACGGAGAAATGGATTATGACGATTTAATCAATAAAATCAGGACCTCAGGCGAACGCCATCCCATCATTTTCGCCAATATTGGCACAACGGTACGCGGGGCTGTTGATAATATCGCTGAGATACAGAAGCGTATCGCTGCGCTGGGGATCCCACGTGAAGATTATTATCTGCACGCGGATGCCGCGCTAAGCGGCATGATCTTGCCCTTCGTGGAGGACCCACAGCCGTTTACCTTCGCCGATGGTATCGATTCGATTGGCGTTTCCGGACACAAAATGATCGGTTCCCCGATTCCATGCGGCATTGTGGTAGCCAAGAAAGCCAACGTCGACCGTATCAGCGTAGAGATCGACTACATCTCCGCCCACGATAAAACGATTTCAGGGTCACGCAACGGTCATACCCCTTTGATGATGTGGGCCGCCGTTCGCAGCCATACCGATGCCGAATGGCATCGCCGCATTGGTCACAGCCTCAACATGGCGAAATATGCCGTGGATCGCTTTAAAGCAGCAGGTATTGACGCGCTGTGCCACAAAAACTCCATCACGGTGGTCTTTCCGAAGCCTTCTGAATGGGTATGGAAGAAACACTGCCTGGCAACGTCCGGCAACGTGGCCCATCTGATCACCACCGCTCATCACCTGGACAGTTCCCGGATTGATGCGCTGATCGATGACGTAATTGCCGACCTGGCACAACGGGCGGCATAAGAGTGAGCAGCGGCAACCTGCCGCTGCCCGCTGGACAATCTGGTGGGTTGCAGCGCCAACCGGAACCCGCCAGACCTGCACAGTATATGGGAATTTCGCATCAGGAGTCATAAACGATGAGTGCAAAGTTAAAAGCCATACGTGGTATGCGCGACGTACTGCCCGCCGAAACGCCAATCTGGCAATGGCTTGAAAATAAATTCCGCCGTCTGACCTACCGTTATGGCTACCAGGAGATCCGCTTACCCCTGCTGGAACCGGTCGCCTTATTCGAACGTGCTGTTGGCGAAGCCACAGATATCGTTGCCAAAGAAATGTACAACTTTACGGATAAAAGCGGTGAACAGATTACGCTGCGTCCCGAGGGGACCAGCGGCTGTATGCGTGCGGTGCTGGAAAATAATCTGTGTTACAACAAAACCCAGCGCCTGTGGTATCAGGGCCCGATGTTTCGCTATGAACGCCCGCAGAAGGGACGGCTGCGTCAGTTCACGCAGTTCGGTGCTGAAGCCTTCGGCATGGCCGGGCCGGACGTCGATGCTGAAATGATTTTTATGGTCCGGGATTTGTTCCAGGAGCTGGGCCTGACCCCGCATGTCAGGCTGGAAATTAACTCCCTGGGCACGCCGGATGAGCGGCGGGCCCATAAGGCCGCCCTTGTTGACTGGTTTAATGCTCACCGTGAGCAACTGGATGAAGATAGCCTGAAACGGCTGGAAACCAATCCATTACGTATTCTCGACAGCAAAAACCCGACCATGCAGCCCATGCTGGAACAGGCGCCGCGATTGCTGGATTACCTGTTCGAAGACTCCCGTCACCATTTTTCGCTGCTCTGCGAACTGCTCGATAAGGCCGACATCCCCTATACCATCAATCCGCGTCTGGTGCGTGGGCTGGATTACTACACCCGCACCGTGTTTGAGTGGGTGACTGATGAACTGGGCTCGCAGGGTACCGTCTGCGGCGGCGGCCGCTACGACGGCCTGGCGGAGTTATTCAATCCGAAGGCGTTGCCAGCTTGCGGTTTTGCCATCGGTATCGAACGCCTGCTGTTACTGATTCAGACCGTCAGCCAGAAAGATAATCCGTTGTGGCATTTTCACCCTGACGTGGTCATTACCAGTGAATGTCAGGATGATGGCCTGCGGGCCCAGATGCTGGCGGAGCTTCTGCGCCAGCGTATTGAAAAGTTAAGCGTGATGGTGGATTGCAGCGGCAACAAACTTAAACGCCAGCATCAGACCGCCCTGCAAAGTCAGTGTCGCGCGATTATCACGCTGAATACCGACAATGAGATACGGCTGTGGGACCTCGCCAGCTCCCGTCAAATGTCGCTCGAAGAGAAAGCGCTCATTGACTGGCTGCAACAGCACTGCCAGTAAACACGTCCAGATTGGGTACCGTGCGGCAGGACGGTACTCGTCGCGGCGCTTATCCCGCCTTCAGCATTTCACCCTGACAAACAGATAGAGCCTTAACCAGAGAATCGTGGACATGCCGAGAAAAAACAGATTATTTATTCCGGGGATGCCGCATCTGGCGCAGCTTCGCGGGCATAATGGCGAAGCGTTATTCCGCCACGAGGAGGATTACTCTGCCTTCGAACGATGTATGCAAGACGCGGCTCAACGTTACGCCGTGTCTATTCATAGTTGGTCACTTGCCGTCCCACGTATCCTGCTGCTGGTCAGCGCGCCGGATAAACAGGCGCTAAGCCGTTTTATTCAGCATATCGGACGCAGCTATGTGCCTTATTACAATCGTCGTTACCAACGGCATGGCGCATTGTGGGACAGCCGCTACTTATGCAGCCCCCTGGAACCAGAAACCTATTTCCTGGCCGTGAAACGCTTTATTGAATGTGACGAGGACGGGAGCCCGGGATGCCATAGTCACGGTAATCTGCCTTCAGGTTTGATAGTCCCCCATCCTGCCTGGCTCAAGCTCGGTGAGAATGAGCCACAGCGACAGGCCCACTTCCAGGAGTTCTGCCGGCAACCGGTAAATCGGGCGCTGGTGACCAGGATCCGCCATGCACTGACGCAAAATTGCCTGCTCGCCTCGCAAGCGTTGAGCCAGCAACTTGAAGCCCAGATGGAAAGGCCGCTACGGGCACGACATTGCGGCCGCCCGCGCAAATATGAATCCTCCCCGTCAGAACAGTGGACCTGGCTGGAACTTCAGGCTGAACAGTTTCTGCGCCAGCATGGCTATCAACAAATCAGGTTACCCTTACTTGAACATACATCGCTATTTGCGCCAGGCGGCCCGGTGATGGCCGACAAGGGAAAATTACGTGGCGATGGGACAACCGGATGTCTACGCCTGATGGCAGACAATCCTCATACCACGGTAATGAGCCGGATTTGGTATTCAGGCGCCATGTTCCGTCAACGCTCCCTGGATGGAGATATCCGGCAAAATCATCAGATTGGCGTCGAAGCATTCGGCATGCCCGGCGTTGATATCGAACTTGAGCATCTGGTCATGCAGGCGGTTTTCTTCAGGCGTATTGGCCTCGGTGAAATGGCGGAACTGCATATTAATATGCTGGGTGACGAGGCCTCGCTGGCGGCTTTTCGCCGGGCATTGCGCGATTACTATCAGCCCATCGCGCGTTTGCTGAACCCGGAGCAGCAGCAGTGGCTGGAGAAACATCCGGAGTGGTTGATCCATCATGAGGATATCCTTCTTCAGCGTCTTGCTCCTGCGGCGCCCTGTCTGGCGGATTTTATTACCGTCGACTCCCGTCATCGGTTCCAGCGCCTTCAGCATGCCCTGACCCAAGCCGGTATTGCCTGGCAGTACGATCCTGCGCTGTTTCCCGCCAATGACTATTGTCAGTTGGTCTTTGAATGGCGCAGCATCGCCATGGAGCGCGAGTTAATCATCAGCCGCGGCGGCCGATACGACGCCTGCGCCAGCCGTATTGCTGAAAAACCGGTTTCCGCCTGCGGTTTTGCATTCATGATGGAGCCGATTGTCACTCTGCTCGGTTATCGTCCCCAACCCGCCAGAGCACATCCGCCGACCGACATTGTGATTATTGCAGGCCAGCCCCGTGTGGCTGCTAAGGCAATGCTGCTCGGACGTAGCCTGCGTCAGCAATTTCCCTATTTAAGCATCATCAACGACTGCTCCCCCCAACGAATCAGCACTCGCTATAAAAATTCCAGACGTCTGGGGGCAAGATTTATCCTTGAAATCGAAGGCGACGGAGAAACGATCATCCTCTCTGATTCACGGGACCATCGTTTTAAGATTTGCACGCTTGATAACATCACCGATCGGCTCGCGCAGGTCGTTCTGTCTCAGTGATGGGCGCTGGTCGATAAGAGGATTTGCTTATCTCACTCCATTATTTGATTAAAAGGACGTCGTGCATCCTGCAGCCATGGAATACGCCTATCGTTCGGGTATAACAGACAAAAGCGCGTCGCCAGACGATGCGCCTCGGCCAGGTCCCTCTGCTGCAACGCCAGCAAGATCTGCGTGAAGGAGACATTCGGGTCCGGTTGAACACGCACATAGCCAGGCGCCCAGCGGCGAACGGCTGCCAGCCAACGCTCATCGCGGGTATGTTGATATCGTTGTAGATACCCCATCTGGACATCAAACCGGTAGCGGGTGGCAAGCAGCCAGCCTCCCACAGGGAGAGATTCGGCCAGACGCCACTGCGTCGATTGTCGCTCCGCCAGCGTCAGTTGCTGTTGTGTCTGCAGCGTGAGAAACAACAATGGAGTGATGACAGCAACCGCGATCGATGCCACGGCACGCAACAGCGACGCCAGGGTGAACGGCAGCCGGGCCCCTTTTCGCCGGCAGTCTGCGCAACGAAGCAACAAAATCAGCAGTAACCAGTGTGGCGTTGACTGCCTGACGGGGTATTCCGTCAACATATGGATAACCACGGGTAGCGCCGCCACCAGGCAGGCGCGGTGCCAGCGATTGCCGTATAGCCAGAGCCATAAACCACTTGCCATAAAACAAAGCGCTCCTACCAGCCCAACCAGCCCTCCCTCCACCAGCCACAGCGCCAGTTCGTTATGCGGATGCGAGATGCTGCTCAGCCCCAACGGCCCCGCGCGTTCAAGAAACACGGCGGCGAAACTGCCCACGCCCCATCCTGTCCACGGACGTTCGGCAAATAATGCCAGCGATGCTTTCAACACCGTCCAGCGCACCTGAGAGGTCGTCAGGTGATTAACCGTCACCACCGACAAGAAATGGCGGGCAAGCGCGCCCGCAATCATGCCTATCGCCAGCGGCAGCAGGAGTAACAGCAGCGTACGGCGCTGCGCAGGAAAAACAGCCAGCAGCAAGGCCTCGCCTACCGCCACAGACAGGTAACCGGTTTGCGACTGAGACTCATGCAGAACAAATCCCATTATCACCAGAGCAATCGCGATGATAATTCGATATCCGCCACGTAGCCGTAAATAGAGCAATGCTGACAGCAGCACGCCACACGCCGTGAAGCTGGCCATCAGATTAACCTGCTGAAAAATACCGTAGGGGCGCGTACCGCGCCGCCAGGCAAACTCCCAGTAATTCACTCCCGGCCAATGCCAGTATTGATAGGTAAACGCCAGACATTCGAGGACGCACGCGCCCCAGAGCAGAGCCAACAGTAGTGTCAGCGTGTTTGTCGTAAGCGGAATTTGCAACGTCGCCAAATAGACGAGCACGCCTCCTGACAACGCCCCCGCCACCAGCAGCGCCTCGGACCGCCAAATCTCAGGCGTCAATAGACAAAGTAGCGTCAGAATGAGCGCGCCCATCGTAAACCCCGCGGCGGGTATAGTTATCCGCCAGCGTTGACGGGGTACCAGCATTGATGCGCTAGCTGCCAGCACAACGGCATAAATCCAGGCCGTAATATTTAGCGGCAACGACAAACCGCTGCCGCCGTTATTCGGCCAGTAGAGATGCATTGCCCCGCCCCAGAACAGCAGACTGACAACGAGCAATACTCTCTGCGCCGGCAGCGGCGCAATACGATGCAATACGTTCATCATGCTACTGGTAGTTCAGCGTCCAGGTCCCGCTGGCGCTGAAGGGGCCGTATTCGAGAGTCTGATTTTTTATCGCCGACGGTTCCGCCGCGACCCATGCCAAAAAGTTCAGCGTCATCGAGCCTTCAGTAATCTCTTTGACTGACGTGCTTTCATCAAGGCGGATTGCCGTACCATCCTCTTCGCTCATTCCAATGCCGATTCCGGAGGCGCCTTGTTCACTGCTATCCAGCGCCAGATGATCCGCCAGCTCCGCATCTTCACTGCCGCTAAAAGTGACCGAGATCCCGCGAAAAACCTCCGGGTTGCAGTCGCGTAACTCAATGCTGAATTTTTTAGGCTTACTGCGCCCCGAGAGATAGAGATCCTGCGTCGCGATTTGCCCGAAATCGACCTCGATTTTATCGCCTCCTGGCGCAAGACTGCAGGCCAGCGCTCGAATGGTGCCGTGAAAGTACATATCGCCGCCGACCAGCTTAGTATCGGCCTGCGCAATGCCGCCAAGCAGTAGCGCGCTGGTCGCGATTAACGCCGTAAATCTCATGGCTTCCCCCTACTGAAACTGCGCGACAACGGTGGCAGAGGCTTCAAACTCACCTTCTTTCACGCTACCCACACCCGGTTTTGCCACCGGCGCGGCGGTAAGATTCCAGTCGCCCTGGTTCTGGTAAAACCCCTTCACGTTGTAGAATTGATTGGGCACGACGGTGCCGCCGCTCGCGTCTTTAATCACGATGCCAAGGTCGTCGCGCTTTTGTCCGCCGCTCAGCGTGCCGAGGAGATGATCGTTAAACCCCGCCGTGCCTGACGCCGTGGTAGTTTGTACGCCAAGATTAATGTTCAACGCGCCCTGATCGAAGCTTCCCCCCTCGCAGACCACATGAATGGGGATCGACTTGCTGTAGTTGGTGCCGTTGAGCCGGGCGGCGGAGCCTGGCAAATCGCCAAATTCAATGCTGATTTTGTCCCCGCGATTGAAGGTGCATTTATCCGGCACGGTAATGAGCCCGGATTTAATGACCACACGGGAAATTGGCGTTGTCGGCGTAGGGCCAGCGCTGCCCAGACGTCCAGCAACCTCCACCAGCGACTGAGAAGTGATATTGATGCCGTTAATAATGGGTTTAGTGACAATAAACGTCACTTTTCCTTTAGAGCCACTTTCAATGTTAGTGGCTCGCTCGTAGCCCTTGCGCTTTTTGCAGCTGTGGTCGTTGTAGCGATTCGAAAAGTTGGTGAACGGCGCCTGAACATAGTTGTTATACCGCCCGGCGACCCATACCTGGACTTCCACATCCAGGTACTCATTCAGACGAAAACGGTTCGCTCCCTGATTAGAAGGCGGCATGGTGGTCGTGGTGGTGTAGTAAATCGGCTGTCGCGAGATGTCGGCCTGCTCACAATGAAAATCCACGACATACCAACTGCCCAAATTCCAGGTGAACGGATCCGTTCTGCCACCCTCGTGGTTTTTGCTGACATCCAGCGAGCTCAGTTCAATATCGTACTGATGCGGCGAACCGCCCTGTGGTTCTCCCTCACCGAGGGTAAATGCCTGCCCGGCCAGCGGACAGCCCGCCAGGGCGACCCACAGCAGTGCTTTGTGCAATACGCTCATAGATACTCCAGCTTAAGTCTGACCAGACCGTTAAATTCGCCAGCGGTCACCTCCTGCCCAAAAGATTCCAGCGCGGCAAGAAAGTGAATCGCGTTATCGCCCGGTTTGAGGATCCACATGCGTTGCGGTTGATTCAGGTGGATCAACTGGTTGCGTTCGGTCAGTAGCCGAATGCCCGCGCCGCGCACATCGCCGCGAATCCGCCCAAGATCGCTGTTTTCCGGCGCGCCTTCGGCCATCAGCGTCATTGAAACGCCACGCTCCACCGTACTGTGCGACAGCTCAGGGAGCTCGCTGGTCTGCCCAGGGAAGTCCTTTAACGTGTGCCCGGAGCCTTTTAAGCAGCCATTCAGGTGCAGCGTCACCAATACCGGATCGCTGCGATCGCCGCTCTGGCGAAAGCGGCTGGCGGAAATATCGCCGAGATCGATGGTCTGATCGCGTGAAGCCATATCCAGCACGCACGGCGAAACGAAAACCCGGCCATGAAAGCGGACGTTGCCATACTCGCCGGAAACGTTGCTCATATCATGGCGGCCGCTTGTGGCCTGAACCGTGCAGGCCATGCCTGCCATCAGCAGAGCGCAAAGCATCTTTTTCATTTACGAGTCCTTTACCGGGGCTGTTGCTCCATCGGCAATGCTTTACACACATTGCCTGTGCAGCTGAATTTCAATTCAGGGTGACCGCCAAAATCGTTCACGTACATCATGCTGAACTGGCTGACGCTGGCGTCCGAAACCTTGAAATCGAGAGAGGATTTCGGCGAGATCATAATCCCCGGGAAATCAGTCAGTCTGCCGCCGCCCTGGGCTTCAGGTTTGCGGCTTAAGCCGATTAAGGTCACGAAGTATGGCGTTGGGTTATTCACGGTCCAGCGCTGACCCTGCTTGTGAAAGATCAGTTGGTTTTGCCACACGGCCCCCGGCGTTTCCGGCACGATAGCTGTCGGCCGATAGAACAATTTGATTCGCGACTGCATCGCCAGCTGCAGCACGTTCGGCTTATCCGGTTTTGGCGGAATTTCACGCACGTTCAGATAGAAGAGACTCTCGCGATCCTGCGGCAACGCGTTAATTCCGCTGGTTTTCGTCACGCGGGCGATTCCCTTCTGCCCACCGTTAATCCGTTGCAGCGGCGGTAAGACCATTAATGGCGAGGTAATTTTTGTGCCGTGGGCGTCTTCTACCCACGACTGAGCCAGAAAGGGAATGCTCGGGCTGGTGTTGGTTAAGTTCGCACTTACCGAGCGCGCATCGCCGGTGATGATCATGCGGGTACGGTCGAGCGCAATACCCGCCCATGAAGCATTGATCTGGGCAATAAAAAACAGGCCACAGGCCACGGGTTTAAGCCAACGCTGGGCGAAATTAAAAGCTTGATTATTCATGACAAAATTCATTCAGGTTATTGAAATTATTCACAAGGCAACAGTACGTTGCCTTCCGGGTTGATTTGTTGCGGCACCTGCAGATGACACTGCGCGCGGCCAGCCCAGGCAACGGAAAGACGCTCGGAAGGATTCACCCCAGCAATCCAGGCCATGCCGTTTTCCATCACCATGGCGACGCTGACGCCGTTGGCGTTAAACACTTCGGCGCCAAACGGCGGCATCGAGCCATCCTTCAGGCGCAGCAGCGCCATCATTTTTTGCCCCTGCGCGACGGCAAAGCGCTGGTAGCCAATGGCGCCTTCCGTCAGGGTGTTAGTCACGATCGCTTTGGTCGCGGAAATGTCCTCGTCCATGGCGTCCACATCGATACGCGTATCAAAGCTGTGATAGCTGACGACATCCGGTACGACGGCAATACCGAAGCGATTTGAGTGCGCCTGTTCGCCGTTAAGCGGCACATTGGCAACGCCATCGGTATCAACCATCACTCTGGCGGTATTCATTGACGCCTGGCTGTTATGTAGCGCCGCGCCGTGACGCGTCGCCGTAAAACCGCCGCGTACCGTGCCGCCAACGGAGAAATAGCGTGATTGCTGCCAGCTGACGTTGGATTCCAGTTCCGCCATCATGCTGCGGTGCTGGTAATAGCCATCAAATGCCGTATGACCTTCCCCGGAAACCCCTGCGCGCAAGCGCCACGGATTGTTACGATCGCGGTTATCGGAATACGAAACCATTTGGCTGGTCTGGTTACCGCTGTTCTGTAATTCATAATCCATAGAGCGGCCATCGCCCCATGGCACTGAAATTGAAAGCGAGAGACTGTCGTCCCGTTTGCCCTGATACTCAGAGCGATAAGCCGCAAGGTTGGCGCTGATCCCCTGGATACCCGCGAAGGAAAAACTGTGTCCCATCGATAACCCGTAACGATCCTGGGAACCGCGATCCCAATAGTTCTGGTGGGTATAGGTGAGGTAGAGCGTGGTCGCTAAATGTGGATCGTCAGCAAAAAAGGTTTTGTTGCCGGTAACGGTGTACATCTCTTTTTCGTTGCCGGCGCTGTTGTTACTTTCATACTGCTCGTCGAGAAACTGCGAGAAGGTGCGGAAGTTACGCTGTGAAAAGCGGTATCCGGCAAAGGTAATCGCGCTGTTGTACTCATCAAAGGTTTTGGCATAGCTGAGCTTAAAGGACATGCCTTTTTGTTCAGCCTGATGCTTCACCCGACTCACGGATTGCGTCGCATCGGCCGACAGCGCTCCCAGCCAGCTTAAATCCCGTCCAATCCCCATCGACCAGGCGTTGTAGCGCTCGCCGGTGAGCAACGCGCCGCCGTAAAGTGACCATGCATTGCTCACCCCCCAGGAAAAATCGCCGCTATAAAACGCAGGGCCCTGAACGTCGTGGTTATAACGCGATGGCTTGCCGACCGCGGCGTTGTAGCGAACATAGCCCGGGCGCGTCAGGTAAGGAATATCAGCCGTATTGACCTGAAAAGTTTGTACGCTGCCATCCTGCTCTTCGACCCGCACATCCAACGTACCGCGTACCGAGCCGTGCAGATCCTGAATATTAAACGGCCCCGCAGGAACGGTGGTTTGATAGATAACACGGCCCTGCTGACTGACGGTAACCTTCGCATTACTACGGGCGATGCCGTGCACTTCAGGCGCGTAGCCCTGCAAATTTGGCGGCAGCATACGCTCGTCGCTGGCAAGGTTGACCCCGGTGAAGCGCACCGAATCAAAAACCTGAGAATTCAGATAGATTTCGCCGACCGTCAGTTTTGCAGCCTGCATCGGTAACGGGCGATAAGCGTAGATCTGATCCCAGTCGATACGCCCATGATTACCATCTGAAGCGTAATTGGCCTGATACTGGCCACGAAAACGCCATGCGCCGAGGTTAAAACCTGTCTGCCCATAGCCGGACAGCGAGCGATAATGATCGCCGCCCTGTTCGTAATGCGTGGCCTGCCCTGAGATGCTGTAGTCAAAAATCAGCCCGGCGACGCCGTTATCCCAGCGCTCCGGCGGCGTCCAGTCTGGGTCGGTATATTTCATCCATGCCTGAGGCACGGTAATGTCCAGTACGCCTGCGCTATTATTCAGCGCCACACCCGGCAGGCGGGAAATGTCATAGCAGTTTGCGTTAAGCGGATGAATATGAGTCAGCGCCTCTTCTTTAAGCGCCAGTAATTCGAGTTGCTGCGGCGTCAGACACGCCATAGATTTATGTGAATTGGCCGGATCTGCGATATAACGGATTGACTGTTGAGGAATCTCCTGGCTGTTAATACGAACATCCAGCAGATATTCTCCGGGAGCCACAAAGTTGCCTTCGGAAAAACGCTGTAAATCGACATTGTGCCTGTCGCTGGCATCCAGTACGTCGGTATTAAATTCAATGGCCTCATCCGCTTCAGCCCATGAAGCGGCGCAGACCAGAGCAATAAAAAGCGCCAGACGTTTTTTATCTGTTTTCAGCGTGATCATTTTCGTTCGCAACCTTCAGATACCCGAATTGCAGTGCAGCTCAGAGATAATTCACAACAAAATGCGTGACCGCAGTAAATTCGCCAGATGTCATTCTTCCATCGCGGGAGATCAAATAAGCCGTAAATTTGAGCGTATTTTTTCCTGGGTTAAGTACATAGTCCGGTGATGGTTCGCCCAGGTGAATTTGCTGTCCTTTGCTGTCGTATATTTCTATCGCTAAATTTTCAGTTTCCGATTGCACGCTCAGATAATCTGGATTGTCGCTATCGGCTGCGCCGGAAAAGGTAATATTGGCGCGTTGAAACACATTACCGGGATGTTGAGAATCCCCTAATGAGCATCCCAGCAAATGAATGCTGAAATCATGCGCAGATACTTTTTCAGGTTTTCCGGAAATATCTCTGGCTGAGAGGTCATCAAATTCAACCAGTAGCGACCGGTCGCGCGGATCGACATAACAAGCAGCTTCAATAATATTTCCCCGCATACGCATTTTTCCGGGCGTACTGACAAGACGGTTGGTGTCAGCCAAAACCCATGCAGGCGATATAAAGATAAAAAGCAGTAAAATACGCCATCCAGGCATAACCGCATTTCCTTTCAGTTATTCGCAGGAAGGGTTAAGCAGGCGCGTTAATGCGCCCGCTGCAGATCGTTACTGATAATCGATCTGGAAATTAACGGTAGATTCAAAATCACCCGGAGTTACCGCTGCAGATGCGTTGTTTGCCTGCAGGTAAGCGACGAAATCAATGTCGGTTTCGCCATCGGTAATGTTGACCTGAGAGGCAGCTTTACCCCACTCAACATCCTGGTTGCCGCTGTCAACCATACCGATGCCTGCGCCCTTGGCGGTACCAGAGGTGAAGGCGGCTAGCGCGTTGTTGTCGGCATCAATCGTTGCCGGGGTATAAGTCACAGTAGCGGTTTTTGCGACAGTCGTATCGCAACCCTGCAGAACAATTTTGGCATGTTTAACGCCAGCACGTTGGTTGTCTTTTAACTGAGAAGTTGGGATCTCGCCAAAATTCACCTGCACCGGGCTGGATTCTGGCGCCAGACCACATGCGGAATTAACGAGAGAGCCGGTGAAGTGGATTTTACCGTTAGTCGGTTCAACATTTTTTGCAGCGAAAGCAGAAGATGCAGTAAAAGTCATTCCCGCCATCAGCGCACAGGCCACAGCCACGTTTTTCATTTTCATATTACTACTTAACCTTATATCTGTTTTTTGGTTATTCCGACGATCTATTTCCGCAGACAATTCCTGCCCGGGAAAACCCGATCTCGCGGTAGCGGCAGTGCATATCCTTGCAAACAATCCATCTTAAACCGCACCGTATTTTGAAGTTCATTGGTATTCCATCAGAAATACCGTCCACAGTCGTTTACGCTGTTTCGGGGCTTATATTAAGTCGACGAAAAATTGACACAATGCCAAAATACGGAATCAATCAAACTCAGGAAATCGTGTTGCTTTCCCGTCTGCAGATCGATCTTTTACCTAAAAATCAGCCAAAAAACACGCACTCAACAGTTTTAATATCTATTATTTATAGTTTTTATAGAGTTTTTAACTATCAACTATTTTTTAATTTAGAACAGATAACTGGCAAAATATATTTATAAAATATTTTTAAAAATTGAAAGGGATACCAAAAGTGAGTGCTGACAATAAGATAGTGAAAGAAAGGAAGGAGAATGAATGATTACATAAAGAATATTAAAATATTGTTATGTAAATGATAATAAAGCGATCTATGGCACAACCTCTTTTTATAAATGAATTATGTTATGCTGTTGCTTCCCCCACTCGAATGCGAGATATCCTGCTTTAAAGGAGACATCAGTGATTTCTCATATACCAATAAACAAAATTAAATCCGTAATTATTGGTGATGGTTTAGTTTTCAGACCACTTAAAAATACCCTAAAAGACGTGGCATCTGGTGAAATAGCCACATTGAATAATGTGGCCACACAATTACTGCTCTATTTGTTGCAAAATGGTAAAGAGATATCTTCGCGCGATGAAATTCTGCTGAATGTTTTTCAGCAGAATGGCGCCAGAGCGACGGATGCGAATCTTAACCAGCACATTTCATTTTTGCGCAAAGCCATTACGTCAACAGGTCATCCTGCAGAACTCATCGTTACCATTCCTCGTATTGGATTTCGGATGGGCGACGTCAATATCAATATTCAGCAAATGGAAGAAGCGCAAACGGCCGCCAGAGTTGCCTATGTTGCATCGACGCCGAGGAGAAAGAAACCAAACCGGTGGCCTGTCGCTATCACAGCGTTAATTACCAGCATCGCCGTGCTGGCAACAGCGTGGTTAACATGGATACCCAATCATATAGCCATGACGGACGCGGCTATCTTGCGAACCATCGACTACGAGCAATGCCGTGTACATATATTAGGAAATGCCCTCACAGACACGATAACCGAAAAGAAGGCGCTGGATATTTTCAAGTCCGTGGGGATTAGCCCCAACTGCTCGCACCCTAAAGACCTGTATCTTAATACCTGGGCGAGCAACCATAACCTGGTTGATTGGTCGTTTGCCGCTGAATGCGGCCTCAACCTCGGCTATTACCATTGCATCAGCCAGTATCGCCATCATGAGGAATGATATGAAGCAGGAAAGCGATCACTCTTTTTTACTCTGGTCAGTCGTAATTGTCATTATTGGGCTGGCCGCTATCGCTTATTTGATTATCACTGGGAATGCTAAAAAACAAGAAATCAGTTTTTCCTGCTCCTCGGAATTCACGTCGATACTCGACATCCAGAATACCAAAAAGGAACTCCACGGAATCATGCTGATTACCAGCTACAACTCCGGGCACCTTTCATTATCAGTGCAAGGAAAGCTCAAAAGCGATGACGGCGAGTTTGCTGTAAACCGAAAATTGTTCTTTCGGTATGCTCGTCCGCTTGGACATACTGCCGGCGTTTTCATGCTAACTCCCGAGGGACGCGAAAAATCCCCCGATGATGAAGCAACGGACGCTGTCGATTATCTCTTCTTCGACGCTTACGAACGTGCCGACAAGCTGTATATGTTAAAGCGGCTAAATGAGGAAACGGTTCTTATTGGCGATAACTTTTCACCCCGCTTTGCCTGCGTAATGAATCACTTCGCGGATTAATCACCTTCTGGATATGCGTCGGGTTAAGGATGACCTGATGTATCTCTCTGAATCGCCACGGATGATCGGTCATAGAGCCAGCACCAAGCTTTAGCAGATTCTTCGTGTTGAAATTGTCATTAACAGACTTAGGCTCCCCGCACCACAACTGGCGAAATTCCGGGCTGTCACCCAGTCTGGCAAAGCCAGCATGGCGCATCGCTTCCAGTTGGCCCATGCCCCGGCAGATTCTTTTCAGGGTGGAATCATCACAAATCAGGAACTCGCGGCAGGTGTGGGTCTTACGGCCAATTCCGTTCGCCTCTTTCCCTTCACGGAACGACATAACAGAATCGTCAGCGTTAAAGTAAAACTCTTCGGTCTGCGTATTAAACGCAGCCTGTACTAGCTTCCGCTTGATGGGACATTGCTTATTACGCTGGGACGCGCTCGCAGTCCTGCCCGTACTCCAGGACGTTTGAAACGTCGGACAATGAAAAATAGAGAATTACCATGTGGAGTCTCCGAGTTTGATTATGTGTTCGTTCCGCTAAAATCAGACGTTGGGAAAGCATTTCCTGTTGTCTTCGACCTTACTGCACGTAATATGACCAGACACATTTTGGGAAGGAGTCTTTAATGGATATTGCGCTGCTTAACAGGGGCTGGAACAGAACATGGTCAGATACCATGGTGAATCTTGAAGCCCGGAAACTCGTCGAAACAGCAAACCGACTGTCAGCATTCTATTTGCAAGATGGTCTTACACGAATCAAGTTTGTCGAAGAGATAAAACAGGTTATAGATAAAGAATTTGAAACAGCACGACGAGCTAAAACCGATGAAGAATGTATTGTATGCATCAAAAATCTTCGTGCTGAAACAGATAATTTGCAAGAACAAGAACGCCTGTTAAGAACCAGAGCCGCCCAACTTTATGCAAAGGTCGAGTTTGTCAGGGAAAACAATAAAATCGTCGGATACGTGATTTCAGCAATCCATATAGTGGTATCTGGAGCAGCATTATTTGGTGGGATGGTTATGATGTCCACTATGACCCCTATTGGAGTACTTGCAGGAGCAGTTTTATTTGTTGATGGTATTAACGGTATAACAAAAGAAGCAAGCCATCTTCGCTATGGTGAACAATCAAAATCGGAAGGAATTTTTGCTGATGGCGCAATGGAGACCGCACAATTTATGGGGTTTAGCCCAAAAAGTGGATTAGCTCTTTATAATACGGTGACTCTAGGGGCGAGTGTCTATAGTATCTTCGGCTTAGCAAGGAAACCCGGAGCTTGGCGATTATTCCGTTGGCTGCCGCGTGATTACTACCGAAAAGTTGACACAATGAGCAAGCCTAAGCTAACGATGAAAATCGCTGGATATGGTGTCAAAGCGAAAGTCATTTTTGATCTTCTGGCTACTGATAACAGTACTAATTAAGATTGTTCACTCTACAGAATCGCCAAGATTTATAAGCAAGTACAGGCGGTTGTATAAAAATTGCAACCGCTGCGCCACAAGAAAGGCCAATAGCACCAGAGAAAACACTCTGCTCAGATGCGAACATCACAAGAAAAATGAATACAGCAAGGCAACCGGATACAACCCACACGGCAAGAATAAATCGCCTGGCCAGGTCCCTGATTGCATTCCCCAACGTTCCACCATAGCTTTCAACGTTGTTCTTTATCTTCTTCAAATCCGATGGTGTAAAGCCAGAACTCAACAAAGCCTCATCAGTAACATCCATATTGTCCTCTCCGCATTTCTTAACTGGCAATGGCACACATAATCATAGTGATGAACTTTACAGCAATCCACATGATGTTTATGCAATGTATCAGATTTCAGACAATAGAAGCCATAACGCCCCGTTAGTGGTACAAGCAACAAGCGTAGCGACTTCATCAGGCCAACCTGGTTGGTTTAGCTTAGCGAAAGTCATCAGTGACTAAATCAGATTGTCAGAAGGATCACACCTTATCAGGGTGCTCGTGTACCTTTCGGAGCGTGAGCGAAGCGCTGGCAGAACCTGCATATGGTGTGCAGGTACGTTTACCACTATTCACCTGTTTACGCAGCCACAAGGCCACACATCAGGCTTAAATGCGTGTGATCAATCTGTTCGGGAGTTATGCCTGATATGCGGCTTTTTGTTCGTTGTTGTACTGTCGCGGTATGAACGATGGAACGACTGCCAGTGTGAAGATATGCTCCCCTGTACCACAGACCAATCATGCGGGCGTAGTACAATGGGTAGTTTAAGTTGTACCTGTAAAGCAGGGCAACGTAACTGACTGAATAATCTAACTTATTGATTATTAAGAGGGTTTGGAGCGGGCGAAGGGAATCGAACCCTCGTATAGAGCTTGGGAAGCTCTCGTTCTACCATTGAACTACGCCCGCGAAGAGGTGCGAAAAGCATTATAGACCTTACGCACCCTGTGGCAAGCCCGGATTGGGCTAACTGCTGATAAAATAACCTTTTAGCACTTAGGCTTACTGCCTTGCGGCGGCAGATAACGCAGCGGGTCGATGGCCGTGGCGCGATAGCGAATCTGGAAATGCAGCCGTACGGAATCGGCGTCCGTACTACCCATGGTCGCAATCTGCTGGCCAATCTTCACGCTCTGGCCGTTGTTAACCATCATCTTATCGTTATGCGCATATGCGGTGATGTAATCCTCGTTATGCTTAATCATGATCAGGTTGCCGTAACCGCGCAGCTGGTTGCCGACGTAAACCACCTTACCGGCGCCGGCGGCGTAAACCGGCTGGCCGCGGGTACCGGCGATATCAATACCTTTATTGCCGCCATCGCGGGTGGAGTACGGCATCACCACCTTACCGCTGGTCGGCCAGCGCCAGCAGCGCTGCCCCACCGGCGGCCATGAGGACTGCGGCACCGCCGATGATGGCGTTACTGCGGCTGTGCGGGTACTGGAGGATTTTTTCCCAGCGGTGCTGCTTTTTGCTTTCGAACCGCCGTTAAGTTTCAGTTTCTGCCCGACTTCAATAGTGTATGGCGGAGAGATGTTATTCAGGCGCGCCAGATCGCGTACGCTGGTGCCGGTGCTACGGGAGATCGCATACAGCGTATCGCCGCGCTTCACGGTATAGGTGGAACCAGAATCCGATGTGCTGGAACAGCCGGCTAACACCAGGCTACCAAGCAGCATCATCGCGATATAAAAGCGTGTTTTCATCAGGCGTCCTGCACTCAACGGTTTCTCATCTCGGCGTCATGGGCGAATATCATACCAGCCCGATGGACGATCCCCAATGTCCTGGGCTTTTTCTACTATTGTTCTCGCCCGACGAATACCTGCAGGGCTTGTTTTGGTAATGCCTTTCTCCCATTTATGGGCTACCCTAGTGGCCTGAGTACATGACCCGGCGGGTTTGTGCCGGGTCATTTATTTTTTTCAGGAGTCGTCATGGCCGGGGAACACGTCATTTTGCTGGATGAGCAAGATAAACCCACAGGTATGCTGGAGAAGTATGCCGCCCACACGCTCGATACCCCTTTGCATCTCGCGTTTTCCTGCTGGTTGTTCAATGAGCAAGGCCAGTTCCTGGTCACGCGCCGTTCGCTTAGCAAAAAAGCCTGGCCCGGCGTGTGGACTAACTCGGTGTGCGGACATCCGCAACAGGGCGAGACCTTCGAACAGGCCGTCACCCGGCGCTGCCGCTTCGAACTGGGCGTCGAGATCGCTGATATTGCCCCCGTCCACCCGGCTTTCCGCTATCGGGCGGTTGCCCCGAATGGCATCGTCGAAAACGAAGTGTGCCCGGTTTTTGCCGCACGCGTGGTCAGCGAACTGCAACCGAATGATGATGAAGTCATGGATTATCAGTGGGTTGAGCTGCCGGAAATGTTAAGCGCGCTGGCTGCTACCCCGTGGGCCTTTAGCCCGTGGATGGTGCTGGAAGCCAAAAACAAAAACGCGCGTCAGGCGTTGATAGACTTTGTCGCGCGTGTACGTGCGTAACCGCGAGTAACGAGCATTAAAGATGCCGGGCTACGCCAGAGACGAAGCTTGACATCAGACATAAAAAAACCCGGCAAGCCGGGTTTTTTGCTTTTCGCGAAAAGCGATTATTTCTGCGGACGCATCGCCGGGAACAGAATAACGTCGCGGATGGTGTGGCTGTTAGTGAACAGCATCACCATACGGTCGATACCGATGCCCAGACCGGCGGTCGGCGGCAGGCCGTGTTCCAGCGCGGTGACGTAGTCTTCGTCGTAGAACATCGCTTCGTCGTCGCCGGCGGCTTTCGCATCAACCTGATCCTGGAAGCGCTGCGCCTGGTCTTCCGCATCGTTCAGCTCGCTAAAGCCGTTACCGATTTCGCGGCCGCCGATGAAGAATTCAAAGCGGTCGGTGATTTCCGGGTTCACGTCGTTACGACGGGCCAGCGGAGAAACTTCTGCCGGGTATTCGGTGATGAAGGTCGGCTGGATCAGATGCGCTTCCGCCACTTCTTCGAAGATCTCGGTCACGATACGGCCCAGACCCCAGCTCTTCTCAACTTTGATGCCGATAGACTCAGCGATCGCTTTCGCGGAATCGAAGTTATCCAGATCCGCCATTTCGGTTTCCGGACGGTATTTCTTAATCGCTTCACGCATGGTCAGTTTTTCGAACGGCTTGCCGAAATCGAAA
Source organism: Klebsiella sp. 141162 (assembly GCF_050600755.1). Taxonomy (NCBI): domain Bacteria; kingdom Pseudomonadati; phylum Pseudomonadota; class Gammaproteobacteria; order Enterobacterales; family Enterobacteriaceae; genus Klebsiella; species Klebsiella sp. 141162. The sequence continues at coordinate 201,418 of NZ_JAQIRI010000006.1, forward strand.
GTCTGATCGCCATAAGGCACCGCGGTATTACCGAGGATGTCCTGCGCCAGGGTGCGGAACAGGGATTCGGTCAGCTCAATCAGGTCTTTATAATCCGCATACGCCATATAGAGTTCCATCATGGTGAACTCTGGGTTGTGGCGAACGGAGATCCCTTCGTTACGGAAGTTACGGTTGATTTCGAAGACGCGTTCGAAGCCGCCAACCACCAGACGTTTCAGATACAGTTCCGGCGCGATACGCAGGTACATGTCCAGATCCAGCGCATTATGATGGGTGATGAACGGACGCGCGGAAGCGCCGCCTGGGATCACCTGCATCATCGGGGTTTCCACTTCCATAAAGCCGCGGCCAACCATGAACTGACGGATGCCAGCCAGGATCTGCGAACGTACTTTGAAGGTGTTACGGGATTCGTCGTTAGAGATCAAATCGAGGTAACGCTGACGGTAACGCGCTTCCTGATCCTGCAGGCCGTGGAATTTGTCCGGCAGCGGGCGCAGGGCTTTAGTCAGCAGACGCAGCTCAGTGCAGTGGATGGACAGCTCGCCGGTTTTGGTTTTGAACAGCTTACCGCGGGCGGCGATGATGTCGCCGAGATCCCATTTTTTGAACTGATCGTTGTAGACGCCTTCTGCCAGGTCATCGCGCGCGACGTACAGCTGAATGCGGCCGCCGACATCCTGCAGGGTAACGAAAGACGCTTTACCCATGATACGACGGGTCATCATGCGGCCAGCAACGGCCACTTCGACATTCAGCGCTTCCAGCTCTTCGTTTTCTTTGGCATCGAAGTCAGCGTGCAGTTGGTCAGAGGTATGGTCACGACGGAAATCGTTCGGGAATGCGACGCCCTGCTCACGCAGCGCAGCCAGCTTCTCACGACGGGTTTTCAGTTCATTATTAAGGTCAATTGCCGCGTCAGCGCCCTGTGCTTGTTGTTCAGACATGTTGGTTCCTCATAACCCTGCTTTCAAACTTGCTTCGATAAATTGGTCCAGGCTGCCATCGAGCACCGCCTGAGTGTTGCGGGTTTCCACCCCGGTGCGCAGATCTTTAATACGCGAGTCGTCCAGCACGTAAGAGCGGATCTGGCTGCCCCAGCCGATGTCGGATTTGTTATCTTCCATCACCTGCTTCTCGGCATTTTTCTTCTGCATTTCCAGCTCATAAAGCTTCGCTTTCATCTGCTTCATGGCCTGGTCTTTGTTCTTGTGCTGCGAACGGTCGTTCTGACACTGCGTCACCAACCCGGTCGGGATGTGGGTAATACGCACCGCGGATTCCGTACGGTTAACGTGCTGACCACCGGCGCCGGACGCGCGGTATACGTCGATACGCAGGTCGGCTGGGTTAATTTCGATATCGATATCGTCATCAACTTCCGGGTAAACGAACGCCGAGCTAAAGGAGGTATGACGGCGGCCGCCGGAGTCGAACGGGCTCTTACGTACCAGACGGTGAACGCCGGTTTCAGTACGCAGCCAGCCGTAGGCGTAATCGCCCATGATTTTGATGGTCACGGATTTAATGCCCGCGACTTCACCTTCGGATTCTTCGATGATTTCGGTCTTAAAGCCGCGCGCTTCCGCCCAACGCAGGTACATGCGCATCAGCATGCTGGCCCAGTCCTGGGCTTCGGTGCCGCCGGAACCGGCCTGAATATCAAGATAGCAATCGGCGCTGTCATACTCGCCGGAGAACATGCGGCGGAACTCAAGCTGCGCCAGCTTCTCTTCCAGCCCGTCCAGCTCGGCAACCGCTTCGTTGAAGGTCTCTTCGTCTTCGGCTTCTACCGCCAGCTCCAGCAGTCCGGCGACATCTTCCAGACCCTGGGTCATCTGATCCAGCGTTTCGACGATAGCTTCCAGAGAAGAACGTTCTTTACCCAGCGCCTGTGCGCGCTCAGGTTCGTTCCAGACGTCCGGCTGTTCCAGCTCGGCGTTTACTTCTTCGAGACGCTCTTTCTTCGCATCGTAGTCAAAGATACCCCCTAAGAACGTCGGAGCGCTCCGTGAGGTCCTGAATGCGGTTTTTTACCGGATTTATTTCAAACATGGTCGGTTTCTTTTAATGGATTTGTCAAAATGCGGTGATAAGAGCGGAATTCTACCGGATTCGCGCCCTTATTAATACACTGTTGTCAATTTGGCCAGAGGTGATCGATGATCAGCTGCAGGCTACGGTTGCCGCGGAACTCGTTGATGTCGAGCTTGTAGGCTAACTGTACTTCACGCACGCCGTTATCCGGCCAAATGGAAGTATCGATGTTGAAGGCAATACCGTCCAGCAGCGGCCCGCCGTCAACCGGTTCGACCATCACCTTCAGGTGACGCTCGCCCACCAGCCGCTGCTGCAGCAGGCGGAAACGGCCATCAAACAGCGGTTCCGGGAACATCTGCCCCCATGGCCCGGCATCGCGCAGCATCTGCGCCACTTCCATGCTCATCTCCGCCGCCGCCAGCGGGCCGTCGGAAACCACCTCGCCCTGCAATAATGCGGGATCCAGCCACTCGGTCACCAGCTCGCCGAAGCGCTGTTGAAACTCCTCAAAACGCGCCTCTTCCAGCGATAAGCCCGCCGCCATCGCGTGGCCGCCGAACTTCAGGATTAGCCCAGGATAAAGCGTATCAAGGCGCTCCAGCGCATCGCGCATATGCAGCCCCTGAATAGAGCGGCCAGAACCTTTGAGCGTGCCGTCGCCGGTAGGCGCAAAAGCGATAACCGGGCGATGGAAGCGCTCTTTAATCCGGGATGCCAGAATGCCGACCACCCCCTGATGCCATTGCGGATGGTACATCGCCAGCCCGCCGGGCAGGGTTTCGCTACTGCGTTCCAGTTGCTGACACAGGGTCAGCGCTTCGGCCTGCATCCCCTGTTCGATCTCTTTGCGCGTCTGGTTAAGCGCATCGAGCTCACTGGCCAGCACCCGCGCTTCGCCGATGTTATCGCACAGCAGCAGCGCGACGCCGACGGACATATCATCCAGCCGCCCCGCAGCGTTCAGGCGCGGCCCGAGGGCGAAACCGAGGTCGCTGGCGGCAAGCTTTTGCGGATCGCGGTTAGAAATTTCCAGCAGCGCTTTAATGCCTGGCCGACATTTTCCGGCGCGAATGCGGCTTAACCCCTGCCAGGTCAGGATGCGGTTGTTGGCATCCAGCGGCACGACGTCCGCAACGGTGCCCAGCGCCACTAAATCCAGCAGCTCGGCAAGGTTTGGCGCGGCGATACCGCGGGCCTCGAACCAGCCGTTATCTCGCAGGAAAGTGCGCAGCGCCAGCATCAGATAAAACGCCACCCCAACCCCGGCCAGTGATTTCGACGGGAAGTCGCAATCGCGCAGGTTAGGGTTAACGATGGCCTCCGCCGCCGGCAACGTCTCGCCCGGCAGGTGGTGATCGGTCACCAGCACCGGGATACCCAGCGCATGGGCATGATCGACGCCGCTATGCGATGAAATACCGTTATCGACGGTCATGATCATCTGCGCGCCGCGCGCGTGCGCCTGCTCGACCACTTCCGGGCTTAAACCATAGCCGTCTTCAAAACGGTTCGGCACCAGATAAGAGACGTTGCCGTAGCCCAGCGCGCGCAGCGCCAGCACGCTAAGGGCGGTACTGGTGGCGCCATCGGCGTCAAAATCGCCGACCACCACAATATGTAACCCTTTCTGGAAAGCGTCATGCAGCATTTCAACGGCTTTTTCAACGCCGGTGAGTTGCGTCCATGGCAACATACCTTTGACGCCGCGCTCCAGCTCCTGCGCGCTGCGCACGCCGCGGCTGGCATACAGCCGCTGCAGCAGCGGCGGCAGGTCGGCGGGAAGGTCGACGCCATCAACCGCCTCGCGGCGGCGTAATTGTATCTGTTGTTTCACGCGAATCAGTTACCGCTTGTCTGTTTTTGATGCTCGTCGAGGAAAGCTTTAAGCTCTTTCGGCCCCTGATAGCCTGGCAGCACCATACCATTGCTAAGGACCATCGCCGGGGTACCGTTGACGCCCATCTGTACGCCAAGCGTGTAATGTTTAGCGATATCCACATTGCAGCTCGCCGGCTGTACGCCCTTACCGTTCATGGCGTCATCCAGCGCTTTGTTGCGATCTTTCGCACACCAGATCGCTTTCATGTCCTGCTCGGCCTGGCTTTGCAGCCCCTGACGCGGGAAGGCCAGATAGCGCACGGTGATCCCCAGCGCGTTATAGTCGCTCATCTGCTCGTGCAGCTTGTGGCAGTAGCCGCAGGTGATGTCGGTAAAGACGGTAATGACATGCTGCTCCTTCGGCGCTTTATAGACAATCATCTCTTTGGATAAGGCGTTCAGCTTGCCGACCAGCAACTGGTTGGTGACGTTAACCGGCTGCGCGCCGCTGACGTCGTACATCGGTCCCTGAATAATGTGTTTACCATCGTCAGTGACGTACAGCACGCCGCTGTCGGTAAGCACCGTGCTCATCCCGGAAACCGGCGACGGTTGGATATCGGTGCTCTGCACACCCAGTTTCGCCAGCGACTGTTTGATCGCCGCGCTATCGGCATGCGCCGCGCCGGAGAGCGAGGCCGCCAGCAGGGTGAACATCAATAAACCTTTTTTCATACTCAGTCCTTTTATTCAGCACTCACGCCCGCGGGTGATGCTGTTGATGAAGTTGTCGTAAACGTTCGGTCGCCACGTGGGTGTAGATCTGCGTGGTGGAAAGATCGCTGTGTCCTAACAGCATCTGTACCACGCGTAAATCGGCGCCGTGATTGAGCAAATGCGTGGCGAACGCATGACGCAACACGTGCGGGGAGAGCTTCGCGCTGTCGATCCCCGCCAGTACGGCATAGTGTTTAATGCGGTGCCAGAAGGTCTGTCGCGTCATCTGCTGCGCGCGCTGGCTGGGGAAAAGCACGTCCGAAGCCACGCCGTTCAGCAGCCACGGGCGGCCGTATTCAAGGTAATTTTCAACCCATGACACCGCCTCTTCGCCCAGCGGCACCAGCCGCTCTTTGTTGCCTTTACCAATAACCCGCAGTACGCCCTGTCGCAGGCTGATATCGCTCATCGTCAGGCCAACCAGTTCGGATACGCGTAGGCCGGTGGCATACAGCACTTCCAGCATCGCCTTATCGCGCAACTCCAGCGGCTGTTCCACCAGCGGCGCCTGCAGCAGACGCTCAACCTGCGCCTCGCTGAGATCTTTCGGCAGCCGCTGCGGCAGCTTCGGCGAAGCCAGCAGCGCGCTGGGATCGTCCGGGCGGACTTTCTCCCGGTACAAATGCTGGAAGAAGCGGCGCACGGCGCTAAGCAGCCGTGCGGTACTGGTCGCTTTGTAGCCGCCGGTTTGCCGCTCGGCCAGCAGCGCCTGTAAATCGTCGCTGCCGACGCTTGCCAGAGTCAGCCCGCGATGATGCAGCCACTCCACTAGCATCGTCAAATCGCGACGATAGGCGCTGAGCGTGTTCTCCGCCAGATTACGCTCCAGCCAAAGGGCATCGAGAAACTGTTCAATTTGTGCCAGATCCTGTTTCACATCGGCCTCTTTGTTCGTTATACGCCCTCATTATGCCTTAAGAGGCCGCCTTTCTGGTACACTGGGCGCAATTCACGGCAAGAATTGAGACGTTTACGCGATGAATATAGGTCTTTTTTACGGCTCCAGTACCTGCTACACCGAAATGGCCGCGGAAAAAATCCGCGATATCATCGGCCCCGAGCTGGTGACGCTGCATAATCTGAAAGATGACTCCCCCGCGCTGATGAGCCAGTACGACGTGCTGATCCTCGGCATCCCGACCTGGGATTTCGGCGAAATTCAGGAAGACTGGGAAGCGGTCTGGGAACAGCTCGACGCCTTAGATCTGAATGGCAAAATCGTCGCGCTGTACGGCATGGGCGATCAGCTTGGTTACGGCGAATGGTTCCTTGACGCGCTGGGGATGCTGCACGATAAGCTGGCGACCAAAGGCGTGAAGTTTGTCGGCTACTGGCCAACCGAGGGCTATGAGTTCACCAGCCCGAAACCGGTTATCGCCGATGGCCAATTGTTCGTCGGCCTGGCGCTGGATGAAACCAATCAATACGACCTGAGCGATGAGCGCATCCAGAACTGGTGCGAGCAGATCCTCGGCGAAATGGCGGAGCACTTCGCCTGATCCTGAGTTAGTCGTGCGCCGGCTTTTGCAGCACCAGCCGGCGCAAATCCCGCCATTCCCCCGCATCCATGCTATCCGCCGCCACCCACAAATGCTGGCTACGGCCGGTTTCCGCATGCTTCAGGCGCAGCAGCATCCCGCTGCTGATAACCCATGGCGTCCCGACGATATCCCATTCCGTTTTTTGCCACCGTAAACGGGAGTCGATTAACAGCTTAATTTCTCCCTGGCAGGCGTGGATCCGCCGCTGGCTGCGCACGCAGTCAAACACCACCAGCGATAGCAACAGGAGCCAAATCGGGGTGTAGCTTAACGGCCAGGGCATGAGCAGCACTATCGCCGCCACCACCCCGTGCAGCAGCAGCGAGAACCACTGCGAACGCCAGGAAATACGTAAATCAGATTGCCACAGGACCACGTTCCCGATTCCGAGTCTGGATTAAATTTATCATCCGTTGAAGTTGCGCATCAGCCGGCTTGCCGTGATTCATCAGCCAGTTAAACAGATCCGGATCATCGTTCTCCAGCAAACGGATGAACAGGCGCTTGTCGTCATCGCTGAGCGTGTCGTACTCATACTCGAAAAACGGCATGATGGAGATATCGAGTTCGCGCATACCGCGGCGGCATGCCCAGTGGATGCGAGCTTTGTTGTTAATGTCCATGTTGTCCTTCCAGCATCAAGATATAGCTTAGTTTAACCCTTTTTAGGCACTTACTTTACAGTAATATCGCCTTGTGCGAGCAGCATTCCATAAAAGCCCAAAATCCGGTTGGCTATTCACCGCATCCTGAGGGCACAAATGGCTTGCTGAAAGCGCTTGCATTGCACCATAGCTCTTTTACCATTAGTCATTCACTCTGCGTTAAGCTATTCAGGATATGACTATGGCTTTTACACCTTTTCCTCCGCGTCAGCCCTCTTCTTCCGCTCGTCTGCCGTTAACGCTGATGACGCTGGATGATTGGGCGCTGGCGACGATTACCGGTCCGGATGGCGAGAAGTATCTGCAGGGGCAGATCACCGCCGATGTCAGCCATTTAACCGCCGATCAGCATCTGCTTGCCGCGCACTGTGATGCCAAAGGCAAAATGTGGAGCAACCTGCGCGTCTTCCACCGCGACGGCGGTTTCGCGTGGATTGAGCGCCGCAGCCTGCGCGAAGCGCAGCTGACCGAACTGAAAAAATATGCCGTCTTCTCCAAAGTCACCATCGCCGCAAACGACGATCTGGTCCTGCTGGGCGTGGCCGGTTTCCAGGCGCGCGCTGCGCTGGCGCCGCTATTCGCCGCACTGCCGGACGCTGGTAAACCGGTGGTCACCGAAGGCGTGACCAGCCTGCTGTGGTTTGAACATCCTGCCGAACGCTTCCTACTGGTGACCGATGCCGACACCGCCAACCGGGTGACAGACGCGCTGCGCGGCGAAGCGCAGCTTAACAACAGCCAGCAGTGGCTGGCGCTGAACATCGAGGCCGGTCTGCCGGTTATCGACAGCGTAAACAGCGCGCAGTTCATTCCGCAGGCGACCAACCTGCAGGCGCTGGGCGGAATCAGCTTTAAGAAAGGCTGCTACACCGGCCAGGAAATGGTCGCCCGGGCGAAATTCCGCGGCGCCAATAAACGCGCGCTGTGGACGCTGGCGGGTACTGCCAGCCGGGTGCCGGAAGCAGGGGAAGATCTGGAGCTGAAAATGGGCGACAACTGGCGCCGCACCGGTACGGTGCTGGCAGCCGTACAGTTGGATGACGGAAGCCTGATGGTCCAGGTGGTGATGAATAACGATATGGAACCGGACAGCGTGTTCCGCGTACGTGACGATGCCGGCAGCCTGAGCATCAAACCATTGCCGTATTCGCTGGAAGAAGATTAAGAACAGTTCCCGGCTTGCGGCGCTTGCGCCTTAGCCGGGCTACCAGCCTGCAGAATATCGTGACCACGGTAAGCGCAGCGCCACCGTGGAATTTCCAGCCTGCAGAATATCGTGGCCACGGTAAGCGCAGCGCCACCGTGGAATTTCCAGACCGCAGAATATCGTCGCCACGGTAAGCGCAGCGCCACCGTGGAATTTCCAGGCCGTAGAATATCGTGACCGCGGCAAGCGCAGCGCCACCGTGGAATTTCCAGGCCGTAGAATATCGTGACCGCGGCAAGCGCAGCGCCACCGTGGAAGTTAAATCAGGACTGGCCGACGTAAAGATAAATCGCCAGGAAGTGACACACGCTGCCGCCGAGCACGAAGCCGTGCCAGATAGCATGGTTATAAGGAATACGTTTGCAGACGTAGAAGATGACCCCCAGCGAGTACACCACCCCACCAACCGCCAGCAGCGTTACCCCGCCCACCGCCAGCTTCACCGCCAGTTGATAGACCACGATAAGCGACAGCCAGCCCATCGTCAGATAGGTCACCAGCGACAAAATTTTAAAGCGGTGCGCGATTGTCAGTTTAAACAGGATCCCCAGTAGGGCCAGGCTCCAGATGACAATCATCAGCCCCTTTGCCAGCGGCGAATTCAATCCCACCAGCAAAAATGGCGTGTAGGTTCCGGCAATCAGCAAGTAGATGGCGCAGTGGTCAAATTTCTTCAGCCACTGTTTCGCCCGCTGATGCGGGATAGCGTGATAGAGCGTGGAAGCGAGGAACAGCATAATCATGCTACCGCCGTACAGGCTGTAGCTGGTGATCGCCGTCGCGCTGGCGTTCGTGTCTACCGCCTGCACCAGCAGCAACACGAGGCCGACAATACCGAACACCAGCCCGATCCCGTGACTGATGCTGTTGGCAACTTCCTCTGCCAGAGAATATCCCTGAGTGATTAATGGTTTGCGAACCATATTTTGACTCCGTGAAAACAAGAACGCTTTCATTGCCCACTTAGGTTAACTGAGAATGATTCCAGTGAACACCTGTTAGCTAAAATAAAACGATGTATATTTGTAAATACATTAAAATCATAATGTTACAAGAATATTTCAACTAACAGCTGTGCTGGTTTTATTTAAAGGCGTTTGAATTCAATAACATAAAACCGATCTTCCGCAGGATAGATTTCCCTGATGACCTGCCGCAGCTGTTCGAGGGTCATATTCTCTTGTTGAGCATGCTGTTCAGTTAGCGTGTCGAGCGTCACCGTCGAGGTCGCGGTAACGGCGATAGTGCAAAAGTAGCCGTCATCTTCATAACGTCCGACGCGCAGCACATCACCGGGCTTAAAGTGCGACTCAGCCGCATCGCGAATGGTGATCGTTTTGCGCCCGGCGAGGATGTCGTCCTGAAAACGCTGAAAAAAGGTAATGTCATTAGCCTGCATGATATAATTCCGTCCTGGTCTTTATGAATTGTGAGTTCGCCACTGTGAGTATGTTCTCCCACGCCGCTGTCGCCAGTCTCAATAATCTTGAGATGATGGTCTACCACTACGTCATTAAGAATCGTGACAAAGTGATGTACATGACTATTCGCGAACTGGCCGAGGCCGCCGGGGTCTCCACCACTACCGTGTTGCGCTTCTGCCGCAAACTGCAGTGCGAGGGCTACTCTGAATTTCGCGTACGCTTTAAATTATATCTTGAGCAGAATGAGCCTCAACAGGCAAATATCGGCGCCAGCGAAATAATGAGCTTTTTTAAAAGCGTCAATAATGACGAGTTTGATGAATTGCTCGAACAGGCCGTCGATATTATTCTCTCCTCCGAACGTATTATTTTCGTCGGCGCCGGTACTTCCGGCGCGCTAGCGAAATATGGCGCACGTTTCTTTTCCAACGTCGGCAAATTCAGCAACCATATTGACGATCCTTATTTCCCGGTCACCAATGATATGGCCCGCAACGCGCTGGCGATTGTGCTTTCCGTCTCCGGCGAAACCGAAGAGATCCTGCGCTTTGCCAGCCAGTTCAGCCTGCATCACTGCAAGGTGATGTCGATTACCAGCCATGAGCATTCGCGGCTGGCGAAACTGGCTGATTTCAATCTCTCCTGGCACGTGCCGCAAACGCGCATCGGCGGCGTTTACGATATTACAACGCAGATCCCGGTGATATATATACTCGAATCACTGGGGCGTAAATTAGCGCGCAAAATCGGCTAAAAGTAACAGCCTGTTTTTTTGATGTAACATATTACCTTTAGCGGGATTTGTTATATCGTGACATTCAATTTCGCTTTGCTAGACTCAATCGCAATAGTGATTCATAGAGATTAGCAAAGATGAAAAAATTGACTCTTCCCAAAGACTTTTTGTGGGGCGGCGCGGTCGCCGCGCATCAGGTTGAAGGCGGCTGGAATAAAGGCGGCAAAGGCCCCAGCATCTGCGATGTGTTGACCGGCGGGGCGCACGGCGTGCCGCGCGAAATCACCCAACAGGTCGAGGCGGGTAAATACTACCCTAACCATGAAGCGGTTGATTTTTACGGCCACTACAAAGAAGACATCAAGCTGTTCGCCGAGATGGGTTTCAAATGCTTCCGCACCTCTATTGCCTGGACCCGCATCTTCCCGCAAGGCGACGAAACTCAGCCGAATGAAGAAGGGCTGAAATTCTACGATGACATGTTCGATGAACTGCTGAAGTACAACATCGAGCCGGTAATCACCCTTTCCCACTTTGAAATGCCGCTGCATCTGGTCCAGCAGTACGGCGGTTGGACCAACCGCAAAGTGGTCGATTTCTTTGTGCGCTTCGCCGAAGTGGTCTTTGAGCGCTATAAGCACAAAGTGAAATACTGGATGACCTTTAACGAGATCAATAACCAGCGTAACTGGCGCGCGCCGCTGTTCGGCTACTGTTGCTCCGGCGTGGTCTATACCGAGCATGAAAACCCGGAAGAGACCATGTACCAGGTGCTGCATCACCAGTTCGTCGCCAGCGCACTGGCGGTGAAAGCGGCGCGTCGTATCAACCCGGAAATGCAGGTCGGCTGCATGCTGGCGATGGTCGCCCTCTACCCTTACTCCTGCAAACCGGAAGATGTCATGTTCGCCCAGGAGTCGATGCGCGAACGCTATGTCTTTACCGATGTCCAGCTACGCGGTTACTACCCGAGCTATGTGTTGAATGAATGGGAGCGCCGCGGCTTCAACATCAAGATGGAAGACGGCGACGCGCAGATCCTGCGTGAAGGCACCTGCGCCTATCTCGGCTTCAGCTACTACATGACCAACGCGGTGAAAGCCGAAGGCGGCACCGGCGATGCCATTTCCGGCTTCGAAGGCAGCGTGCCGAACCCGCACGTGAAAGCCTCCGACTGGGGCTGGCAGATTGACCCGGTTGGCCTGCGTTACGCCCTGTGCGAACTGTATGAGCGCTACCAGAAGCCGCTGTTTATCGTGGAAAACGGCTTTGGCGCCTACGATAAAGTAGAAGCCGACGGCAGCATCAACGATGACTACCGCATCGATTATCTCCGCGCCCACGTCGAAGAGATGATTAAAGCGGTGACTTATGACGGCGTCGATCTGATGGGCTATACCCCCTGGGGCTGCATCGACTGCGTCTCCTTCACTACCGGCCAGTACAGCAAACGCTACGGCTTCATCTACGTCAATAAACACGATGACGGCACCGGCGATATGTCCCGCTCGCGCAAGAAAAGCTTTAACTGGTACAAAGAAGTCATCGCCAGCAACGGCGAGAATCTGTAATTGACCGCCCTCTCCCGCCCGGGAGGGGGCAAATCACTTATCCGCCAGACACTTCTTTACAGCTTTACCATTGCTAAAACGCGTTCGCCCGATAAGATAGGCCTCGTGAATATTTGAGGCGACCATGATTAAGCGACAACGCAAAGCCATTCTTCTTGTACTCCTTGCCTGCCTGGTGGTGCTGATCTGCACCGCCCAGAGAATGGCGGGGATGCATGCGTTGGTGATGAACGTCACGGCCGCCAGCCAATCCGCCCAACCTGGCCCGGATAATGCCGAGGCGCCGGTCTCCCCCTGCGAACTCAGCGCCAAGTCGCTGATGGCCGTTCCGCCGATGCTGTTTGAAGGGGCGCTACTCGCTATCGCCCTGCTGCTGGCGGTGCTGGCGGCCATCCCGCCGCGTATCGAGCGTATCTGGCCTCCCCGCGTCATTTCTCCCCCCCGATTGCGGGTGCATCTACGATTATGCGTCTTCCGTGAGTGATTAATTCTCCTGACAGCTCAGGTTAATTTATTACTTACGGAGAAAATTTATGTTTATGGTATTCAGGCGACTGCTGGTCTGCCTGCTTTGGCTATGGCTGCCCGTCAGCCAGGCCGCCGATAGCGGCTGGCTCCGCGTCGCCGACAATCAACACGCCAGCGTGCGCCTGCGGGCGCAAAGCGAAAGCAATGGCGACACCCGCCTGCTTTTAGACGTAGCGCTGGAAAAGGGCTGGAAAACCTACTGGCGTTCGCCGGGCGAAGGCGGCATCGCGCCGGCTATCGCCTGGCACACGCCGCTGGAGGTTAACTGGCGTTGGCCGACGCCACAACGCTTCGACGTCGCGGGTATTTCCACTCAGGGGTATCACGGCGACGTCAGCTTCCCGATGACCCTGCGCGGCAAAATACCGCCGACGCTTAGCGGCGTACTGACGCTCTCTACCTGCAGCAATGTCTGCATTCTCACTGACTACCCCTTTTCGCTGGATATGACGGCTCCGGCGGGGGAGCGTTTTAATTACGATTTCACCCGCGCGATGGGCACGCTGCCCCTGCGCGACGGTCTCACCTCGGCGCTTAGCGCCAGCTACGTCAGCGGTAAGCTGACGGTAACCGCTCGCCGCGATGCCGGCTGGCAGCAGCCAGCGCTGTTTATCGACAGCATGGAGGATGTCGATTTCGGCAAGCCGAGTTTTACCAGCCGCGGCGATACGTTGACCGCCACCGTACCGGTCACCGATAGCTGGGGCGAAACGGCGCCGGACCTGAGCGGCAAAACGCTGTCGCTGGTGCTGGCCGATAGCGGCCAGGCGCAGGAAAGCCATATCGCCATCGCCGCCGGCAGCGCCGCGCCGGGGCTGGCGTTAGGCTGGGTGCTGCTGATGGCGCTGGCCGGCGGGCTAATCCTCAACGTCATGCCGTGCGTGCTGCCGGTGCTGGCCATGAAACTCGGCTCGCTGGTGCAAACCGAACGTCGCGAACGCGGCGCGGTGCGGCGGCAGTTCCTCGCCTCGGTATGCGGGATCGTCGTCTCCTTCCTGGCGCTGGCGCTGATGATGACCGCGCTACGCTTAGGTAATCAGGCGCTCGGCTGGGGGATCCAGTTCCAGAACCCGTGGTTTATCGGCGCGATGGCGCTGGTGATGGTGCTGTTCAGCGCCAGTTTATTAGGGCTGTTCGAAATCCGTCTCTCCTCCAGCGCCAGTACCTTCCTCGCCACCCGGGGCGGCAACGGCTTAATGGGCCATTTCTGGCAGGGCGCCTTCGCCACTCTGCTGGCGACGCCCTGTACCGCGCCGTTCCTCGGTACCGCCGTTTCAGTGGCGCTGGTGGCGCCGCTGCCGCTGCTGTGGGGTATTTTCTTCGCCATGGGGATCGGCATGAGCCTGCCGTGGCTGCTTATCGTCGCCTGGCCGGGTCTGGCGCAACGTCTACCTCGCCCGGGTCGCTGGATGAATCATCTGCGGGTGGTGCTGGGGTTGATGATGCTTGGCTCAGCGCTATGGCTGGTCAGCCTGCTGACGATCCACATCGGCCGTACGCCGGTGCTTACCCTGCTGGTGATTCTGGCCATCGTCCTGCTCCTGGCCACCGCCTGGCGCTACCGCTGGCGTACGGCGCTGCGCGCGGGCGCCCTGGCCATCGTAGCGGCGGGCGCCGTCGTCTTTGTCGCCCAACAGGACGGCCAGGGCCCGCGCCGCGACCGGGTTAACTGGCAGCCGCTCAGTGAGCAGGCTATCGCCAGCGCCCTTGCAAAGCATAAGCGGGTGTTTATTGATGTCACCGCCGACTGGTGCGTGACCTGTAAAGCCAATAAATACAACGTGCTGCTGCGCGATGACGTCCAGCAGGCGCTATCAGCGCCAGATGTGGTCGCCTTACGCGGCGACTGGAGCCGCCCCTCCGCCGACATTAGTCAGTTTTTAACCGCTCGCGGCAGCGCCGCGGTGCCGTTTAACCAGATTTACGGACCGGGATTGCCGCAGGGACAAATTCTGCCTGCGCTGTTAGACCGCGAACAACTTCTCGCTACCCTGTCCGCCGCTAAAGGAAAATAACATGAGAGCTATCACCGCCTTATTACTGCTGTGCGTATCGGCCTTCAGCTTCGCCGCCCCGGAGCAAGAACCACAATCAAATGGTAATGACCAGTTAGCCCAACTGCTGTTTAACGATCCGAACAGCCCGCGCACCGGCGCGAAAGCGCCGAAGCTCACGATCGTCTCGTTTACCGATTACAACTGCCCTTACTGCAAACAGTTTGATCCGATGCTGGAAAATATCGTCCACGATAATCCTGACATCCAGCTCATCGTTAAGCTGCTGCCGTTTAAAGGGCAAAGTTCGGTGAATGCCGCTAAAGCCGCGCTCTCCACCTGGCGTCAACAGCCCGATAAGTTCTGGGCGCTGCATCAGCGGCTGATGGCGAAAAAAGGCTATCACGATGACGCCAGCATCGCCGCCGCGCAGAAGAAAATCGCCACCGATAGCGTGAATATTGATGACAAGACCATGGATTCGCTGAAAATGAACCTGATTTTGTCGCAGGTGCTGAATATTCAGGGCACCCCGGCGACCATCATCGGCGATCAGATGGTGGCCGGCGCAATCCCTGCTGATGAGCTGGAGGGGCTGGTGAAAGAACAGCTGGCGAAAGCCCGTGGCCAGTAAAATCAGGCGCTGGCTGCGCGAGCTGGCGGTGTGGCTGCTGATTGGCGCGGCGGTGAGCCTGGCGGTGGATTATTTTCGCCAGCCCGCGCTACCGCAAAACTTCAGCGCCACATCGCTGCAGACACTCGACGGCAGGACGCTGGATCTGAACGCTATGAGCCAGCAAAAGCCGCTGCTGCTGTACGTCTGGGCGACCTGGTGCGGAGTTTGTCGCTATACCACGCCGTCGGTGGCCTCGCTTGCCGCCGACGGCGGCAATGTGCTGACGGTAGCCCTGCGTTCCGGCGATAACGCCACGCTGGAGAAGTGGCTGACCAGGAAGAAAATGGCGCTGCCGACGGTGAATGATCCGAGCGGCCAGCTGGCGCGGCAGTGGGGCGTGCAGGTGACGCCAACGCTGGTGTTCATTTCTCAAGGCGAGGTGAAGTCGGTCACCACCGGCTGGACCAGCAGTTGGGGAATGCGCCTGAGGCTGTGGCTGGCCTCCTGGTAGACCGTCGGGCTACGGGTACGCATCGTTAGGTAGCCCGGATAAGGCGTAGCTGCTATCCGGGAAGGTTTCCCCGGCTCGCGCTGCGCTCAGCCGGGCTACGGGTACGCATCGTTGGGTAGCCCGGATAAGGCGTAGCCGCCATCCGGGAAGGTTTCCCAGGCAAGCGCAGCGCTCAGTCGGGCTACGGGTACGCATCGTTGGGTAGCCCGGATAAGGCGTAGCCGCTATCCGGGAAGGTTACCCCCGGCTCGCGCTGCGCTCAGCCGGGCTACGGGTACGCATCGTTGGGTAGCCCGGATAAGGCGTAGCCGCCATCCGGGAAGGTTTCCCCGGCTCGCGCTGCGCTCAGCCGGGCTACGGGTACGCATCGTTAGGTAGCCCGGATAAGGCGTAGCCGCCATCCGGGAAGGTTTCCCAGGCAAGCGCAGCGCTCAGCCGGGCTACAGGTACGCATCGTTGGGTAACCCGGATAAGGTGTAGCCGCCATCCGGAAAGGTTTCCCCGGCAAGCGAAGCGCCGCCGGGCAATAGACATCTACGGGTTATTTACCGCCCGCCAGTTCGAGGAAACTGCCCGTCACATACGACGCTTTGTCGCTCAGCAGCCAGGCAATGGCCTGAGCGACCTCTTCCGGCTGGCCGCCGCGCTGCATCGGTAGCGAACTTTTCACCCGGTCCACGCGTCCCGGTTCGCCGCCGGAGGCGTGCATCTCGGTATAAATCAGCCCCGGACGCACGCCGTTTACCCGAATCCCCTGCGCCGCCACCTCCAGCGCCAGCCCGGTGGTCAGGGTATCTACCGCCCCTTTCGACGCGGCATAGTCAACGTACTCTCCCGGCGCGCCAAGGCGCGACGCCGCCGACGAAACGTTAACTATCGCCCCGCCCTTGCCGCCATGCCGATGCGACATGCGCTTTACCGCCTCGCGACAGCAAAGAAAGTATCCGGTGACGTTGGTGGCCAGCACGCGGTTAATACGCTCGGCGCTCAGGCTCTCTACCGTACATTGGGTAAACAGGATCCCGGCGTTGTTGACCAACGCCGCCAGCGGTTCGCCCATGCGGTCAACCGCCTCAAACATCGCCATCACCTGCGCTTCATCGCTGATATCGGCCCGCAGCGCCGTGGCTTTGCCGCCAGATTCAACAATGGTATTGACCACTTCGGTGGCGGCTTTAATGTTGTGATGATAATTAACCGCGACGGTATACCCTTCCTGCGCCAGCAGCAGCGCCGTCGCCCGGCCTATGCCGCGGCTCGCGCCGCTAATCAGAGCTATCGCCATGCCTTCCCTCCAAAAAATAAAGGCGCCGCAGCGCCTTTAAAAGTTTAGCTAATTCACCACTTACTGGTATTCGCTCATCGGGACGCAGGAGCAGAACAGGTTACGGTCGCCGTACACGTCATCCAGGCGTTTCACCGTTGGCCAGTACTTGTTGTGCAACCCAGCCGGGAATACCGCCAGCTCGCGGCTGTACGGATGGTTCCACTCGCTTACCAGCTCGCCCTGGGTGTGCGGCGCGTTCACCAGCGGGTTATCTTCCAGCGGCCATTCACCGGCTTTAACGCGATCGATTTCCCCGCGAATCGCCAGCATGGCGTCAATAAAGCGGTCCAGCTCTACCTTGCTTTCCGATTCCGTCGGCTCAACCATCAGCGTCCCGGCGACCGGGAAGGACATGGTCGGCGCATGGAAACCAAAGTCGATCAGACGCTTAGCAATATCCAGCTCGCTAATGCCGGTCTCTTCTTTCAGCGGACGAATATCGAGAATACATTCGTGCGCCACGCGACCGTCGCGGCCGGTATACAGCACCGGATAAGCATCTTTCAGACGAGTAGCGATATAGTTGGCGTTGAGAATCGCGTTCTGGCTCGCCTGCTTCAGCCCTTCCGCGCCCATCATGCGGATATACATCCAGCTGATCGGTAGGATAGAGGCGCTGCCGAACGGCGCGGCGGAAACCGCGCCCTGACGGGTCAGCATGCCTTCAATCTGTACCACGCTGTGGCCCGGTACAAACGGCGCCAGGTGCGCTTTCACGCCGATAGGGCCCATACCCGGACCGCCGCCGCCGTGCGGAATGCAGAAGGTTTTATGCAGGTTGAGGTGCGAAACGTCAGCGCCGATAAAGCCCGGAGAAGTGATCCCGACCTGGGCGTTCATGTTGGCGCCGTCGAGGTAAACCTGGCCGCCGAACTGGTGCACTATCTCGCATACTTCACGGATGGTCTCTTCATACACGCCGTGGGTCGACGGATAGGTGACCATGATGCAGGAGAGATTCGCCCCTGCCTGCTCTGCTTTTTCACGCAGATCGGCAAGATCGATGTTGCCGTTTTTATCGCAGGCAACCACCACTACCTGCATACCCGCCATCTGCGCGGAAGCCGGGTTGGTGCCGTGCGCGGAGCTTGGGATCAGGCAGATATCGCGATGGCCTTCGTTGCGGCTCTCGTGATAGTGGCGAATCGCCAGCAGGCCAGCATACTCGCCCTGCGCGCCGGAGTTCGGCTGCATACAGACGGCGTCATAGCCGGTCAGTTTCACCAGCCAGTCAGAAAGCTGGGCGATCATCTGATGATAACCTTCCGCCTGCTCGACCGGGCAGAACGGGTGCAGCTCGGCAAATTCCGGCCAGGTGATCGGGATCATTTCCGCCGCGGCGTTCAGTTTCATGGTGCAGGATCCCAGAGGAATCATCGCCTGGTTCAGCGCCAGATCTTTACGCTCCAGCGCGTGCATGTAGCGCATCATCTCGGTTTCGCTATGGTAGCGGTTGAACACCGGATGGGTGAGGATCGCATCGTCGCGCAGCATCGCCGCCGGGATCGAACGGCTATCCAGCGCCACGTCTTTATCCAGGGTATCGATATCCAGACCGTGATCGTCGCCAACGATGGCGCGGAACAGATTCAGCACATCTTCGCGGGTGGTCGCTTCATCGAGCGTAATGCCAACCGCGCCGTGAATATCGCTACGCAGGTTAATCTGCAGCGCTTCGGCACGCGCCAGCACCGCGGCTTTATCCGCCACTTCGACGCAAAGGGTGTCGAAGTAGTGCGCATGGCGCAGCTTCAGCCCTTTCTTCTGCAGGCCGTCGGCCAGAATGTCGGTCAGGCGATGAATGCGGCCAGCGATACGTTTCAGGCCCGCCGGGCCGTGGAAAACCGCGTACAGGCTGGCGATGTTGGCCAGCAGGACCTGCGAGGTACAAATGTTGGAGTTCGCTTTCTCGCGGCGGATGTGCTGCTCGCGAGTCTGCATCGCCATGCGCAGCGCGGTATTACCCGCCGCATCTTTCGATACGCCGATAATACGGCCCGGCATGGAGCGTTTGAATTCATCTTTCGCCGCGAAGAAGGCCGCGTGCGGGCCGCCATAGCCCATCGGCACGCCGAAACGTTGCGCGGAACCGAAGACAATATCGGCGCCCTGCTTGCCCGGCGCCGTCAGCAGCACCAGCGCCATAAAGTCAGCGGCGACGCTGACAATCACTTTGCGCGCTTTCAGCTCGGCGATAAGTTTACTGTAATCGTGGATTTCACCGGTGGTGCCAACCTGCTGCAGCAGCACGCCAAAGACATCCTGGTGATCGAGCACTTTGTCGGCGTCATCGACAATCACGTCGAAGCCGAAAGTTTCCGCGCGGGTGCGAACCACGTCCAGGGTTTGCGGATGGACGTCGGCGGCAACGAAGAAGCGGTTGGCGTTCTTCAGTTTGCTCACGCGTTTGGCCATCGCCATTGCTTCGGCGGCGGCGGTGGCTTCATCAAGCAGCGAAGCGGAAGCGATATCCAACCCGGTCAGATCCAGAGTGACCTGCTGGAAGTTGAGCAGCGATTCCAGACGGCCCTGGGATACTTCCGGCTGGTAAGGGGTGTAGGCGGTATACCAACCCGGGTTTTCCAGCATGTTGCGCTGAATGACCGGCGGCAGCTGCACGGCGGTGTAGCCCATGCCGATGTAAGACTTGAAGCGCTTGTTGCGACCGGCGATCGCCTTCAGCTCCGCCAGCGCGGCGAATTCGGTAGTCGCGTCGCCCACCTGCGGTGGGGTCGCCAGCTGGATATCCTGCGGCACAATCTGGCCAATCAGGGCGTTAAGCGAATCCGCGCCGACGGTCTTCAGCATCTCTTGCTGCTGCTGAGCGTCCGAGCCAATGTGACGTTCAATAAAGGCGTCGCGGTTTTCAAGCTGACTTAAAGTCTGAGTCATGAGCGATGGTTCCTGAAACGTGCGGTGAATGTGTTTTCTCCCTCTCCTTTTGGGAGAGGGCTGGGGTGAGGGTATTATCGGTTCCCCTCACCCTTCCCTCTCCCCACAGGGGAGAGGGTAAAGGCTTACTCGTCTTCTAACAGAGCTTCATAGGCGGTCGCATCCAGCAGCGCGGCAATCTGCGCTTCGTCGCTGGCTTTGATTTTGAAGATCCAGCCGTCGGTATACGGGTCGCTGTTGACCAGTTCCGGAGAGTCGTTCAGCTCTTCGTTGACGGCAACGATTTCACCGCTAATCGGCGCGTAGATATCGGAAGCCGCTTTCACGGATTCGGCAACGGCGCAATCGGCGCCCGCTTCAACGGTGGCGCCCACTTCCGGCAGGTCAACGAAAACCATGTCGCCAAGCAGCTCCTGCGCGTGCTCGGTGATCCCAACGGTATAGGTGCCGTCCGCTTCTTTACGCAGCCACTCGTGTTCTTTGCTGTATTTCAGTTCTGCTGGTACGTTGCTCATCAATTCATCTCCAAAAAAGGGAAATCACACAATGGCTTTGCCATTGCGTACAAAACCAGGTTTAGTCACTTTTACCGGCATTTCACGGTTACGAATTTGCACCACCGCGGTGTCGCCAATCCCGGCCGGCACGCGAGCCAGCGCGATGCTGTAGCCCAGCGTCGGCGAGAAGGTGCCGCTGGTGATAATGCCTTCTTTTTGATTACCGTCGCTATCGGTAAAACGTACCGGCAGGCCGCCGCGCAGGACGCCTTTCTCGGTCATCACCAGGCCAACCAACTGCTCGGTGCCTTTTTCGCGCTGCATTTCCAGCGCTTCGCGGCCGATGAAGTTACGATCGGCGGGCTCCCAGGCGATAGTCCAGCCCATGTTAGCCGCCAGCGGCGAGACGCCTTCGTCCATCTCCTGGCCGTACAGGTTCATCCCGGCTTCCAGGCGCAGGGTGTCGCGCGCGCCAAGACCACACGGCTTAACGCCGGCGTCCAGCAAACCGCGCCAGAAATCCGCCGCCTGCTCGTTCGGCATAGCGATTTCATAACCCGCTTCGCCGGTATAACCGGTGGTGGCGATAAACAGGTCGCCGGCCTGTACGCCGAAGAACGGCTTCATGCCTTCCACGGCCTGGCGCTGAGCGTCGGTGAACAGCGTCGCCGCCTTCGCTTTCGCCTGCGGACCCTGCACCGCGATCAGCGACAGATCGTCGCGAACGGTAATTTCAAGACCGTAAGGTTCGGCTTGTTCGGAAATCCAGGCGAGGTCTTTTTCACGAGTGGCGGAGTTAACAACGAGGCGGAAATAATCTTCAGAAAGGAAATAAACAATCAGGTCATCGATGACGCCAGCGGAAGCGGTTAGCATGCCGGTGTAGAGCGCTTTGCCTGGGGTGGTAAGCTTCGCCACATCGTTTGCCAGCAAATAGCGCAAGAACTCTCTGATCCGGCTGCCGTGGAAATCGACGATGGTCATATGCGACACATCGAACATCCCTGCATCGCCGCGCACCGCGTGGTGCTCATCAATCTGGGACCCGTAATGCAGCGGCATCATCCAGCCATGGAAATCCACCATGCGAGCGCCGCACAGCGTGTGTTGTTCATACAACGGAGTCTGTTGAGCCATCTTTTCCTCATCGAATAAAACGGAACCAGCCACGATATTGTCGGCGATTTTGCGCCACGAAATCCGGCGACGGCACCGCTTACGGACGCCGACGCAAACGTTCTCTTTTGCCTGAACTTACCACCGAACCCGGTGCTAAACCATAAGGTAAATCAGGACATCACATTAGCTTATGACCAAAGCGCGCCGAAAAGCCTACAGAGTTATTGACTGGAAAAAAGCGATTTATGCCACATAAAATTAACACAATGAGCAAACCAGTCAGGTGATGATGGTGTTTTATGCGATTTTATGGGCCTAATTTCTTTAACAAAAAAAAGAGCGCATTAATAAAACTAATGCGAAAAAAGAGGTGAAATTAGAATATTTCAAATGAGGGAGAAAACCCGGCGCGCAGGCCGGGTAAAAGAAGTGTGACGGGGTTAACGTAACCAGGCGGGGAGATCGTTGAGGCCCATCGCCTGACGAATCAGCTGCGGTTTTACGCCAGGCAGCGAATCGGCCAGTTTGAGCCCCATGTCGCGGAGGAATTTCTTCGCCGGATGGCTGCCGGAGAACATTTCGCGGAATCCCTGCATACCCGCCAGCATCAGCGCGGCGCTATGCTTGCGGCTGCGCTCATAGCGGCGCAGGTACAAATGCTGACCGATATCTTTACCCTGCGCGTGCAGGCGCTTCAGCTCGTCGATAAGCTCGGCGGCGTCCATAAAGCCAAGGTTCACCCCCTGCCCGGCCAGCGGATGAATAGTGTGGGCGGCATCGCCAACCAGCGCCAGACGATGGGCGGCGAACTGACGCGCGTAGCGTCCGGTCAGCGGGAAAACCTGCCGTTCGCTTTCAAGCTGGCAAAGGCCAAGGCGATTATCAAAAGCGATGTTCAGCGCCTGATTAAACGCGGCTGCATCGGCCTGCTGCATCCGCTGCGCCTCTTCCGGCGACAGCGACCAGACGATCGAGCACAGATGCGGATCGCTAAGCGGCAGGAAGGCCAGAATGCCTTCGCCGTGGAACGCCTGACGCGCTACCGCCTGATGCGGCTCGGAGGTACGTATCGTCGCCACCAGCGCATGATGGCGATAATCCCAGAAGGTCAGCGGAATATCGGCTTTATTGCGCAGCCACGAATTGGCGCCATCGGCGCCGACCACCAGCCGCGCGGTCAACATGCTGCCGTCCTGCAGGCCCAGGAAGGCTTCGTTTTCGCCCCACGCTACCTGCTGCAGGTGCGCGGGCGCCAGCAGGGTGACGTCAGCGCAGCGCTGCGCTTTTTGCCACAGCGCGTGATGCACCACGGCATTTTCAATAATATGGCCCAGATGGCTAAAGCCCATGCTCTGGTCATCGAAGCTAATGCGGCCAAAGCTATCTTTGTCCCACACTTCCATGCCGTGATAGCAACTGGCGCGCTGGGAGATGATCTCACTCCAGACATCCAGTTTAGTCAGCAGCTTTTCGCTGGCGGCATTGATTGCCGAAACGCGCAGCGCCGGCGGCGCATCGGCGTCAAGAGGCTGCGGCGCCGCTTGTTCCAGCACCGCGACGCGCAGGCCGCAGCCCTGTAAACCACAGGCCACCGCCAGTCCCACCATTCCGCCGCCAACAATGGCAACATCAACACTTTGCACGTTCTACTCCTTAACGGGGAACCCAACCGAGGGTACGCTGCGCCAGCGCATCGCGCGCCGGGGTAAATAATTCCATCGCCATCAGCCCGACGTTGCGCCCCGCCACCAGCGGCGCCCAACGGTTGGCAAAGAGATGCACCAGCCCATCGGTCACGCCGATGGTGGCGGCTTTATCATCCGCTCGCCGCGCCTGGTAGCGACACAGCAGAGAATAATTGCCCACATCCTCGCCGACCGCGTGGGCGTCGGCAAGCAGTTCAGCCAGGCTCATCACGTCGCGCAGGCCGAGATTAAAGCCCTGCCCGGCGATCGGGTGCAATGTCTGCGCCGCATTGCCGACCAGCGCCAGACGGTGCGACACCGAACGGATAGCGGTAGTTAACGCCAGCGGATAGACGCTACGCTTACCGGCATGGGTAATGCGCCCCAGCCGCCAGCCGAACGCCTGCTGTAATTGCTGGCAAAAACGTTCGTCAGACCAGCTCAGCACCTCGTCGCGCCGCGACTGCGGATGGCACCACACCAGCGAACAGCGCCCTTGCGACATCGGCAGCATCGCCAGCGGACCATGCTCGGTAAAGCGCTCGAAGGCGCGGCCTTCGTGCGGCAACGCGGTGCTAACGTTGGCGATAATCGCCAGTTGCTCATAGGGCTGCTGCTGCCAGCTAATGCCGCAGCGCGCGCCCAGCGACGAACGCGAACCATCTGCCGCCACCAGCAGCTTACCGTTGATGGTTTCGCCGCTATCAAGGGTGAGGCTGACGCTGTCCTGGCTGCGGTTGACCGCTTCCACTTTCGCCGGACAGTGCAGGGTGACGCCCGGCGCCTCGCGCAGCAGGCTAAACAGCCGCTGGCCGACATCGTGGAGTTCAACCACCTGCCCCAGCGCCGACAGGCCGTAATCGGCCGCCGCCAGGTTTACAAAACCGGCATGGCCGCGGTCGCTGACGTGTACCCGCTGGATAGGCGTCGCTCGTTTAGCAAGGTTCTGCCAGATACCGATGCGCGCCAGCTGCTGGCAGGTGCCAGCAGCCAGGGCAATCGCCCGATCGTCAAAACCTGGGTGGCGTGACGACGCCGGATCCTGCGCTTCAATCAGATGAACCGGCAGCGCACCGCCGGTCAAACGGGAGATGGCCAGCGCGAGCGTCGCACCGGTCATCCCGCCGCCGACAATCAGCACGCTCATGACTGGCGCGCCGCCGCCATCAGCGCCTCGATCTCATCCGCCTTCTTCACCACGCTGGCGGTGAGATTTTCGTTGCCATCTTCGGTAATCACGATGTCATCTTCAATACGAATGCCGATGCCGCGATACTGCGCCGGTACGTCGGCGTCGGCGGCGATATACAGCCCCGGCTCGACGGTCAGCACCATTCCCGGTTCCAGCACGCGCGAACGGTCGGTGTCGTAATTACCGACATCGTGCACATCCAGACCCAACCAGTGGCTCAGGCCATGCATAAAGTACGGGCGGTGGGCGTTGTTGGCGATGAGCTCGTCAATCTCGCCTTTCAGGATCCCCAGCCGCACCAGGCCGGTAATCATAATGCGCACCACTTCCTGATTAACCTCATAAATGGAGGTACCCGGACGATACAGCTCCAGCGCGGTTTCCAGCGATTCCAGCACAATGTCGTAGATTTCACGCTGCGGTTTGCTGAATTTACCGTTAACCGGGAAGGTACGGGTGATATCGCCCGCATAGCCGCGGTATTCACAGCCGGCGTCAATCAGCACTAAATCGCCATCACGCAGTTCGGATTCGTTTTCGGTGTAGTGCAGGATGCAGGCGTTTTCGCCGCCGCCAACGATGGTGTTATAAGACGGGAAACGCGCGCCGTGGCGGTTGAATTCGTGGAGAATTTCGCCTTCCAGCTGATATTCGAACATCCCCGGGCGGCATTTTTCCATCGCCCGGGTATGGGCAAGGGCGGAAATTTCGCCGGCCCGGCGCATTACTTCCAGCTCTTCCGCGGATTTAAACAGGCGCATTTCATGCACCACAGGCCGCCAGTCGATGACGGAGTTCGGTGCCTGCAGGTTCTGACGTGAACCTTTACGCAGTTTTTCGAGGGCGTTAAACACAATTTCATCGGCATAGGCATATTCGCCCTGGGCAAAATAGATAGCGTCCAGGCCATTGAGCAGTTGATACAGCTGCTGGTTGATTTCGCTAAACGCCAGCGCGCGATCGACGCCGAGTTTGCCCGGCGCGGCATCCTGCCCCAGACGGCGGCCAAACCAGATTTCCGCCGTCAGATCGCGAACGCGGTTAAACAGCACGCTATGGTTGTGCGTTTCATCGCTTTTGATCAGCACCAGCAGCGCTTCCGGTTCGTTGAAGCCGGTGAAGTACCAAAAATCGCTGTTCTGCCGGTAGGGATATTCCGAATCTGCGCTGCGTACCGCTTCCGGCGCGGCAAAAATCAGCGCCGCGCTGCCCGGCTGCATCTGCGCCAATAATGCCTGGCGACGAGAAAGAAACTCCTGCTGTGTCATGACGCCCCCTGAATGTCGTTTTTATTTAGTGTAACGTTGGCTTGCGTACTTCCGGTGCGGTTGGCTGTTGGCGCGCGAAGGTATCGTGGCACAGTAACGCGGCGACGCGTACGTACTCGATAATCTCTTCGAGAGACATCTCCAGCTCTTCCTGGTCTTCATCTTCGTCGTAGCCGAGTTGCGCAATATTACGCAGATCATCGATGGCTTCGCCGGTCTCATCCTTCACTTTATCCAGCTTCGGCTGGGTCACGCCAAGGCCGAGCAGGAAATGGTTAACCCAGCCCGCCAGCGCGTCGGCGCGGTCGAAAACGCTGACGTTGTCGCCTTCCGGCATATACAGCTGGAACAGAAAACCGTCATCTTCCAGCGAGTCGCTGGTGGCGGAATGCATGCTACGCAGCGCCTGGGCCAGTTCATGACCAAAGGCAAGGCCTTCGTTGGTCAGGTCATGCACCAGCGGCTGCCAGCTGCTGTCGGTGTTGCCGCCGCAGAGGATGCCGCTTATCAAACCGTGCATTTCGGCCGGGGTTAATCCCACCCCTTGTTGGTTCAGTAACTGGTCTACATCGTTGTAACCAGGCATTTCGTTCTGTATAGACATGCGCATTCGTCATCGTTGGGAGGAATATTCATGATATGCTACCACTTTGGACCCTGGTGAACCAGAAAAGGGCTTGTGTCCCCGCACCAGGGTAGCTATAGTGTCGCCCCTTCGCAGAACCGGGCTCGGATGTGAAGGCAGCGCAGTCAATCAGCAGGAAGGTGGCATGTCTGCACAACCCGTAGATCTCCAAATTTTTGGCCGTTCACTGCGAGTGAATTGCCCGCCTGAACAAAGGGATGCCCTGAATCAGGCAGCTGAAGACCTTAATCAGCGGTTGCAAGATTTAAAAGAACGCACTAGAGTCACAAATACTGAGCAGCTGGTCTTCATCGCCGCGTTGAACATCAGCTATGAGTTGACTCAGGAAAAAGCGAAGACCCGCGACTACGCCTCCAGTATGGAACAGCGCATTCGCATGCTTCAGCAGACCATCGAACAGGCATTGCTTGAGCAAGGTCGCATAAGCGAAAGACCGGGGTCGAAGTTTGAATAACACTTTGTCGTTAACTGTGTTAGAGTAATCGCAAGAACAAAATTTCTCTGAGATGTTTGCAAGCGGGCCAGTCCCCTGAGCCGATATTTCATACCACAAGAATGTGGCGCTCCACGGTTGGTGAGCATGCTCGGTTCGCCCGAGAAGCCTTAAAACTGTGACGACGCATTCACCTTGAACCAAGGGTTCAAGGGTTACAGCCTGCGGCGGCATCTCGGAGATTCCCTTCTTAAGTTCGCATTATCCCCTCAACGTTGTTTTCGGCCTGTGCCGCCCTGTATTACACTTTCCCGTATCGTTTCGCCTGCTCGTAATGAGACCAGCATGACTATACAGCCCGATATCCCGCTCTCCAGACAGCAAATTCGCCAACAGATCCGCGAGCGTAGACGCGCGCTTAGCGCTGAACAGCAGCAGCGCTTCGCCCTGCAGGCCGCTGAGCGAATGATGGCGTATCCGCCCGTCGTACTCGCTCATACCGTGGCGCTGTTCCTCTCCTTCGACGGCGAGCTGGATACCCAACCGCTGATCGAGCAATTGTGGCGGGCGGGCAAGCGGGTTTATCTGCCGGTACTGCATCCGTTTAGCCCCGGTAATCTGCTGTTTTTGCATTATCATCCGCAAAGCCAGCTGATTTTCAATCGCCTGAAGATTTATGAACCAAAGCTCGACGTGCGCGACGTCCTGCCGCTTGCCGAGCTCGATGTGCTGATTACCCCGCTGGTCGCCTTCGATGCCAGCGGTCAACGTCTGGGGATGGGCGGCGGCTTCTACGATCGTACCTTACAGAACTGGCGGCAGTATCGCCTGCAGCCGGTAGGCTACGCCCACGACTGCCAGCAGGTGGATACCCTGCCGAGCGAACAGTGGGATGTCCCGCTGCCGGCGGTGATTACGCCAGGCAAAACCTGGCGCTGGTAGAGTGTTGTGCGGGTTCGAGAATTACGCCAGGAAGGCGTTAAAAAAATACGGGCAGGTATGCGACCTGCCCGTGAGGCAACAACAAATTAGTACAGCAGACGGGCGCGGATGGTGCCCGGGATCGCTTTCATCGCCAGCAGCGCCTGCTGCGCGACGTCGCCGTCGGCTTCGATATCAATCACCACGTAACCCATCTGCGGGGTGGTCTGCAGATACTGGGCGGCGATGTTGATGTTCTGCGCGGCGAAAATCTGGTTAAGCGCCGTCAGGATGCCTGGGCGGTTTTCATGAATATGCAACAGACGGCGTCCGCCGTGCAGCGGCAGAGAAACCTCAGGGAAGTTCACCGCCGACAGCGTAGAACCGTTGTCGGAATACTTCGCCAGCTTGCCAGCCACTTCCAGACCAATGTTTTCCTGCGCTTCCTGAGTTGAGCCGCCGATATGCGGCGTCAGGATCACGTTATCGAATTCGCATAGCGGAGAGTTAAACGGATCGCTGTTGGTCGCCGGCTCCGTCGGGAAGACGTCAATGGCCGCGCCGGCCAGGTGCTTACGCGACAGCGCATCGCACAGCGCCGGGATATCCACCACCGTGCCGCGAGAGGCGTTGATCAGCAGCGCGCCCGGCTTCATCAGCGCCAGCTCTTCCGGCCCCATCATGTTTTTGGTGGAGGCGTTTTCCGGCACGTGCAGGCTAACGACATCGCTCATGTTCAGCAGGTCGGAGAGGTGCTGAACCTGCGTGGCGTTGCCCAGCGGCAGTTTGTTTTCGATATCATAAAAATAGACGTGCATCCCCAGCGATTCCGCCAGAATGCCGAGCTGGGTGCCGATATGGCCGTAACCGATAATCCCCAGTTTTTTGCCGCGCGCTTCAAAGCTGCCTACCGCCTGCTTATTCCACACGCCGCGATGCGCCTTGGCGTTAGCTTCCGGCACGCCGCGCAGCATCAGCAGTAGCTCGCCGATGACCAGCTCAGCCACCGAACGGGTGTTCGAGAACGGGGCGTTAAATACCGGGATACCGCGCTTCGCCGCCGCATCCAGATCGACCTGGTTGGTGCCGATACAGAAGCAGCCCACCGCCACCAGTTTTTCCGCCGCGGCGAAGATCTCTTCAGTCAGATGAGTACGGGAACGCAGGCCGATAAAATGGGCATCACGGATCGACGCTTTCAGCTCTTCAGTATCCAGCGCGCCTTTGTGAAATTCGATGTTGGTGTAACCTGCCGCACGAAGGTTATCGATTGCTTTCTGATGCACGCCTTCAACTAGCAGAAATTTAATCTTGTCTTTTTCCAGTGATACCTTAGCCATTTCCCCGTCCTGTTTTTATTGGTACTGATGTCGTGCTGAACAAAAACTCTTCCAGCAACATATCAAAAAAAACTATCGCGGCAATATGAACGTTTGCCTCGCCGACCTGAAGAAATATCACGTTGAAGCAAAAGACAGGACAAAACACCAGAAAGAGAATAGATGGCAGATTGTTACTCAGAAAGGTTACGTAAATGTGACACAAGTCACCAAATTAAGGCCATAGAAAAAAATTTAGGGGGAAGCGCGAAACTTCCCCCCGATCGTCTTATTTACTGACGATGGTCTTCACGCCGTCGGCGGTACCGATCAGCGCCACGTCGGCGCCGCGGTTGGCGAACAAGCCGACGGTCACCACGCCCGGGATACCGTTAATGGCGTTTTCCAGCGCGATAGCGTCCAGGATTTCGAGGCCGTGTACATCGAGGATCACGTTGCCGTTATCCGTCACCACGCCCTGACGATATTCCGGGCGGCCGCCCAGCTTCACCAGCTGACGCGCGACGGCGCTGCGCGCCATCGGGATCACTTCCACCGGCAGCGGGAAGTTGCCGAGGATATCAACCTGCTTGGAGGCGTCGGCGATGCAGATAAACTTATCGGCAACCGAGGCGATGATCTTTTCGCGGGTCAGCGCCGCACCGCCGCCTTTGATCATCTGCATGTGGCCGTTAATTTCATCCGCGCCGTCAACGTAGATGCCCAGGCGGTCGACGGAGTTAAGGTCGAATACCGGGATACCGAGGCTTTTCAGCTTTTCGGTAGAGGCGTCGGAGCTGGATACCGCGCCTTCAATCTGCCCTTTCATGGTCCCCAGCGCATCAATAAAATGCGCCGCCGTGGAGCCGGTGCCGACACCGACAATGGTGCCCGGTTGTACATATTGCAGCGCTGCCCAGCCGACTGCTTTTTTCAGTTCATCCTGCGTCATGATTATCGTCCGAGATGTGAATACTTACCGCGCATTATAGAACATCGACGGATGAAATGTCCCTGCGATGGCGATCACACATCTGAGCAGACCATTTTCGTCTTTATCAAAAACAAATTTATGTCATAGTGCGGGTTAACGAAAAGTTATGGGGGTACGCCAGAATAATGAAACGACCGGACTACAGAACATTACAAGCGCTGGATGCGGTGATTAGGGAACGTGGGTTTGAGCGCGCCGCGCAGAAGCTATGCATTACACAGTCCGCCGTCTCACAGCGTATCAAACAGCTGGAAAACATGTTTGGCCAACCACTGCTGGTGCGTACCGTACCGCCGCGCCCGACCGAGCAGGGGCAAAAACTGTTGGCTCTGCTGCGCCAGGTTGAGCTGCTGGAAGAAGAGTGGCTTGGCGATGAGCAGACCGGCTCCACGCCGCTGCTGCTGTCGTTGGCGGTCAACGCCGACAGTCTGGCGACCTGGCTGCTGCCGGCGCTGGCCAACGTGCTATCCGACTCCCCTATTCGCCTCAATCTGCAGGTTGAAGATGAAACCCGCACCCAGGAGCGCCTGCGCCGTGGGGAAGTGGTCGGCGCGGTGAGTATTCAGCCGCAGGCGCTGCCAAGCTGCCTGGTCGATCAACTCGGCGCGCTCGATTACCTGTTCGTCGCCTCGAAGGAGTTTGCGCAACGCTACTTCCCTAACGGGGTAACGCGTTCTGCGCTGCTGAAAGCGCCGGTGGTCGCCTTCGATCATCTCGACGATATGCACCAGGCGTTCCTGCAGCAAAACTTCGACCTGCCGCCGGGCAGCGTGCCCTGCCATATCGTCAACTCGTCGGAGGCCTTCGTGCAGCTGGCGCGTCAGGGCACCACCTGCTGTATGATCCCGCATCTGCAGATCGAGAAAGAGCTGAAGAGCGGCGAGCTTATCGACCTGACGCCAGGGCTGTTCCAGCGCCGGATGCTCTACTGGCACCGCTTTGCACCGGAAAGCCGCATGATGCGCCGGGTGACCGATGCGCTTATTGATTACGGCCACAAGGTGCTGCGCCAGGATTAAACGGCGGGCATAAAAAAAGCCACTTCACTGAAGTGGCTTTTTTGTCGCTGTGGCTTACTGAGCCGGTTTCGGCGCTTCCGCTGGTTTCGCCGGCGCGGCAGGCGCAGCGGCCTGTGCTGGCTGCAGTTCGAAGACCACGTCAACCTGATCATCAAACTGGATGGTCGCCTGCTCGTAGGTTTCCTGCGCGGAGACCGGCGCGGCGTCAGCCGCCTTCATCATGCGAACCATCGGGCTCGGCTGATAGTTGGAAACATGGTAACGCACGCT
Organism: Klebsiella sp. 141162; assembly: GCF_050600755.1. NCBI lineage: Bacteria > Pseudomonadati > Pseudomonadota > Gammaproteobacteria > Enterobacterales > Enterobacteriaceae > Klebsiella > Klebsiella sp. 141162. Next base: position 232,431 of record NZ_JAQIRI010000006.1, read on the forward strand.
ATAGACCGGACCCAGCTTGCTGTGGAAGCCAGCAGCCAGCTCCTGCGCCTGATGCACCGCATCATCGATAGCCGCTTTACGCGCTTTATCTTTGTAGGCATCCGGTTGCGCAACGCCCAGCGATACGGAACGAATTTCGTTCAGCCCCGCTTTCAGCGCGCCGTCCAGCAGGCCATTCAGCTTATCGAGCTGACGCAGGGTAACTTCGACGGTACGCACCGCGCGATAGCCTTTAAGGATGCTTTTCCCGTTCTGATAGTCGTAATCAGGTTGGGTACGCAGGTTCGCCGAGCTGATATCCTTTTTGGCAATGCCGCTCTTTTCAAGGAAAGAGAGATATTGCGCAACGCGATCGTCAGCCTGTTTTTTTGCCGATGCCGCATCTTTTGCCGCGACGTTAACTTCAATCGCCAGAGTGGCGATATCCGGAACCGCTGCAACGCTTGCTGTGCCTGAAGTCACAATATGCGGGCCATCCGGCAATTCACTTGCCTGCGCCGCCATAGTACTGAATCCGAGTGCTGCCGCCAGGGCTAAGACTTTTAACTTCACTGTCGTTTCTCCATCTTGCTTAGGTCGCCCATTTTAAGGACGCATGCCAGCTAGCTTAGCGCTTACGCGCGGAAAGTCCATCGGACTAAGCCTGGTTGATGAGCATCTGTATATGTTGCAGGCCATCTTTTGCCAACTGCAGGGCGATAAACCACATCACCAGCCCGACAAGCACGTTGATGATTCGCTGCGCCCGCGCGGTGCGTAAACGCGGCGCCAGCCACGCGGCCAGCAGCGCCAGGCCGAAGAACCATAAGAATGACGCGCTAATCGTCCCCAGCGCGAACCAGCGTTTGGGCTCGACTGCCAGCTGTCCGCCGAGGCTTCCAAGCACCACAAAGGTATCGAGATACACATGAGGGTTAAGCCAGGTCACCGCCAGCATGGTAACAATGATTTTCCAGCGCCCCTGCTTCATCACCTCGGCGCTGGCCAGCTCGAGATTATTGCTCATCGCCGTCTTCAGCGCGCCGAAGCCATACCATAACAGGAAAGCGACGCCGCCCCAGGTGACCAGCGCCAGCAGCCACGGCGACTGCATCAGTAGCGCGCTACCGCCGAAAATTCCGGCGCAGATCAACGCCAGATCGCTAAGCGCGCACAACAGCGCAATCATTAAATGATACTGGCGGCGGATACCCTGATTCATCACGAAAGCGTTTTGCGGCCCGAGCGGCAGGATCATCGCCGCGCCCAGCGCAAGCCCTTGAAAGTAATAAGATAGCATCGTTTAATTTTCCGGTTTCATCGTTAATGCCGGAGAATATAGCGCGCCGTCAACATTAGCGGAAATTGATAATTTTAATCATTAATAAGTGAAGCTAATAGCTACAGGCAAAAAAAGACCGGCGATGCCGGTCTTGTGCCATTGCTGGAAAAAATTACTGCGCTTTTTCCTGCTGATTCACCATATGTACGTCCATCTGCGGATACGGGAAGCTGATGCCATTGGCGTCGAAATCACGCTTAATGCGCTCCAGCACGTCCCAGTAGACGTTTTGCAGGTCGCTGCTTTTGCTCCATACGCGAACCACGAAGTTTACCGAAGAGGCGCCCAGTTCGTTAAGACGAACGGTCATTTCGCGATCGCGCAGAATGCGGTCGTCGGATTCGATAATCGCGGTCAGCAGTTGTTTCACCTTATCGATATCGGCATCGTAGGAGACGCCGATAATAAACTCATTACGGCGCGCCGGCTCACGGGAGAAGTTAATGATATTGCCAGCGATGATTTTGCCGTTCGGCACCACCACGATTTTGCCATCGACGGTACGCAGAGTAGTGGAGAAAATCTGCACGTTCTGCACGGTGCCCGCGATGCCGCCGAGATCGACATATTCACCGGCGCGGAACGGGCGGAACATCACCAGCAGCACGCCTGCGGCAAGGTTCGACAACGACCCCTGCAGCGCCAGACCCACGGCCAAACCGGCGGCGCCCAGCACGGCAATCACTGAGGCGGTCTGCACGCCAACGCGGCCCAGGGCGGCAATCAGCGTAAAGGCGATAATCGCATAGCGTACCAGCGCGGAGAGAAAATCGGCGACAGTCGCGTCGATCTTACGCGCCAGCATCAGGCGGTTGACGGTGTTAGAAACGATGCGCGCCACGATCATCCCGATGATCAGGATAACGATAGCGGCAACGATGTTGACGGCATAGCTCAGCAGCAACTCCTGGTTGCGCGCCAGCCAGGTCCCGGCATGGTTGATGCTATCGACAACGTTCAAATCTTCCATTTAACATTCCTTATGAATCCCCGTACGGGTAATAAAAAAACCAAACCAGAAAAATGACAATCAGGTTATAGGGTAAACAATAAGTGCGGATTTTGCCAAACCGATCACAGTTTGTTGACGAGATTTAGTCTGGGAAGATAAATAAAAAAGCCCGCATTATGCGGGCTTTCAGGTAAGAAAGAGAATTTTCTTACAGAACGTCGATCGCGTTCAGCTCTTTGAATGCCTGCTCCAGACGAGTCACCATAGAGGTCTGAGCGGCACGCAGCCATACGCGCGGATCGTAGTATTTCTTGTTCGGCTGGTCTTCGCCTTTCGGGTTGCCCAGCTGGCCCTGCAGGTAAGCTTCGTTCGCTTTGTAGTACTGCAGGATACCGTCCCAGGTCGCCCATTGGGTGTCGGTATCGATGTTCATTTTCACAACGCCATAGCTGACGGAGTCTTTGATTTCCTGAGCGGAAGAACCGGAACCGCCGTGGAAGACGAAGTTCAGGCTGTTGTGCGGCAGGTTGTGTTTCTTAGAAACATATTCCTGAGAGTCGCGCAGGATAGTCGGAGTCAGAACCACGTTACCCGGCTTGTAAACGCCGTGTACGTTACCGAAGGAAGCGGCGATGGTGAAGCGCGGGCTGATTTTGCTCAGCTCGGTGTACGCGTAATCAACATCTTCCGGCTGGGTGTACAGTGCGGAAGCGTCCATGTGGCTATTGTCCACGCCGTCTTCTTCACCGCCAGTGCAGCCCAGTTCGATTTCCAGAGTCATGCCCATTTTGGCCATGCGAGCCAGGTACTTAGAGCAGATCTCGATGTTTTCGTGCAGGGACTCTTCAGACAGGTCGATCATGTGGGAAGAGAACAGCGGTTTGCCGGTGGCAGCGAAGTGTTTTTCACCCGCGTCCAGCAGACCGTCGATCCACGGCAGCAGTTTCTTCGCGCAGTGGTCAGTGTGCAGGATAACCGGCACGCCGTAGTGTTCAGCCATCTGGTGCACGTGATGCGCGCCAGAGATAGCGCCGAGGATAGCAGCGCCCTGCGGAACGTCAGTTTTCACGCCTTTGCCCGCGATGAACGCAGCGCCGCCGTTAGAGAACTGAACGATAACCGGAGAACGAACTTTCGCAGCAGCTTCCAGAACGGCGTTGATGGAGTCAGTACCCACGCAGTTTACCGCTGGCAGAGCAAAGTTGTTTTCTTTAGCTACCTGGAACACTTTCTGAACGTCGTCGCCAGTGATGACGCCCGGTTTTACGAAATCAAAAATTTTAGACATGTTACTTAGTCCTGTATCTGTATCTTCGACCGTTGAAGAAGGTTCGCGAGCTGTACAAAATTGTACGTTAGCGCGCTGAAAAACAGGCGGGTTTCCCCGCCTGAACTAAATTACTGCTTAGCGCGCTCTTCGAGCATTGCTACTGCCGGCAGAACTTTGCCTTCCACGAATTCGAGGAATGCGCCGCCGCCAGTGGAGATGTAGGAGATTTTGTCAGCGATGCCGAACAGGTCAATCGCCGCCAGGGTATCACCGCCGCCTGCGATAGAGAAACCTTCGCTGTCTGCGATAGCATTAGCGACGATTTCAGTACCTTTACGGAAGTTCGGGAATTCGAATACGCCAACCGGGCCATTCCACAGGATGGTTTTGGCGTTTTTCAGGATTTCAGCCAGTTTCTGTGCGGAAACGTCGCCGAGGTCCAGAATCTGCTCGTCATCTTTGATGTCGTTAACGGATTTCAGGGTCGCGGTGGCGGTTTCAGAGAACTCGGTAGCGACGCGAACGTCAGTCGGAACCGGGATATCGCAGGTGCTCAGCAGGCGCTTAGCTTCGTCAACCAGGTCCGCTTCGTACAGGGATTTACCGACGTTATGGCCTTGAGCGGCAACGAAGGTGTTAGCGATACCGCCGCCGACGATCAGCTGGTCAGCAATTTTGGACAGAGAGTCGAGAACGGTCAGTTTGGTGGAAACTTTAGAACCGCCAACGATAGCAACCATCGGACGAGCCGGCTCTTTCAGCGCTTTACCCAGCGCGTCGAGTTCAGCGGCCAGCAGCGGGCCTGCACAAGCGACATCGGCGAATTTACCGATACCGTGGGTGGAAGCCTGCGCGCGGTGCGCGGTACCGAAAGCATCCATGACGAATACGTCGCACAGCGCAGCGTATTTCTTAGACAGTTCTTCGTCGTCTTTTTTCTCGCCTTTGTTGAAGCGAACGTTTTCCAGAACCACCAGTTCACCGGCAGCAACGTCAACGCCATCCAGGTAATCTTTAACCAGACGAACCGGGTTAGACAGTTTGTCTTTCAGGTAATTAACAACCGGCAACAGAGAGAATTCTTCGTTGTACTCGCCTTCGGTCGGACGACCCAGGTGAGAAGTAACCATTACTTTAGCACCCTGTTTCAGCGCCAGTTCGATGGTCGGCAGGGAGGCGCGGATACGCGCGTCGCTGGTCACTTTGCCATCTTTAACCGGTACGTTCAGATCAGCACGGATGAAAACGCGTTTACCAGCCAGATCCAAATCGGTCATCTTAATTACAGACATGGTGAATCCTCTCGTTGATTCTTGATAAAGTTTTGCAAGCGCCGCAGCGCCTTACCTGAAACCTTGCGCGGCCATCGCTAACGTCGTGTCGAGCATTCGGTTAGCAAAGCCCCATTCGTTATCGCACCAGACCAACGTTTTGATCAGATGCGCGCCACTGACCCGGGTTTGCGTGCCATCGACGATGGCGCTGTGCGGGTCGTGGTTAAAATCTGTCGAGACCAACGGTAATTCCGTATAGTCAACTATACCATGAAATGCTCCCTGTGCTGCTTTTTGCAGCAACTGGTTGACTTCACAAGCCTTTACCGGTTTTTTCACCGTCACGCTCAGGTCTATTGCGGTGACGTTAATCGTCGGTACGCGTACCGCGATCGCCTCAAAACGGTCGTTAAACTGCGGGAAAATACGGGTGATCCCCGCCGCAAGTTTAGTATCAACCGGAATAATTGACTGGCTGGCCGCACGGGTGCGCCGCAGATCCGGATGATAGGCATCGATCACCTGCTGGTCGTGCATCGCGGAGTGGATTGTCGTGACCGTTCCTGACTCAATGCCGTAGGCATCATCTAGCAGTTTAATGACCGGAATAATGCAGTTGGTAGTGCAGGAGGCGTTGGAGACAATGCGGTGCTCCGCGCGCAGTTCATCATGGTTGACGCCGAAGACTACCGTTGCGTCGAGATCGTTGCCGCCAGGATGTGAAAAGAGCACTTTCTTCGCGCCAGCCTGAAGATGGGCTTCGCCATGTTCACGGCTACCGTATACGCCGGTACAGTCCAGCACCACATCCACCGCCAGCTCCTGCCAGGGCAGCGCGGCGATAGAAGGCTCATGCAGTAGACGAATGACGTCATCGCCGACATACAGCTGTTCCCGCTCCTGGCGAACATCCCAGGAAAAACGGCCATGGCTGGTGTCGTACTTCAATAAATGCGCGATGCCTGCGGCATCCGCCAGTTCATTGATCGCCACCACGGTGATTTCCGCACGACGCCCGGATTCATACAAAGCGCGAACCACGTTGCGTCCTATGCGACCGAAGCCATTAATCGCGATGCGTATGGTCATAGGTCTCCTGCAAGGTTATCCCTGATTTGAGGTGGCTGACAGAGTAATCCAGCAACGCCTTTAGGGGAACCTTACCTGTCGCAAACTGCGACTGATTGATTAATTGTCGAACATTTATACGACTGAAACGCTTCAGCTAGAATAAGCCAAAGTCGGAATAAAAGGAATGTTTGTCCAGAGCAATAAACCAGCTATATGACTTGCGTCACATTTTCTTTGGAATAATTTACAGGGTAGTTACATGTTCGAGGAATAGTGCCTACAAAAAAACCGGGTGGCGAGATAAAGCAAAACGGTAACCCAGGGGTTACCGTTTTTGGTGTTCGCACCCTCTCCTGTGGGAGAGGGTTGGGGTGAGGGCATCAGCCCGCACCGTACCAGCGATTACAGCAGCGCTTTCGCTTTAGCGACAACGTTGTCAACGGTGAAGCCGAACTCTTCGAACAGCTGCTCAGCCGGCGCAGACTCACCGAAGGTGGTCATGCCAACGATGGCGCCGTTCAGGCCCACGTATTTGAACCAGTAGTCCGCGATACCGGCTTCTACCGCCACGCGGGCAGAAACGGCTTTCGGCAGTACGGATTCACGATAGGCCGCATCCTGCTTGTCGAATGCGTCGGTGGACGGCATGGAGACCACGCGCGCCTTCACGCCTTCGGCGGTCAGTTTGTCCCACGCGGCAACCGCCAGTTCCACTTCTGAACCGGTAGCGATGAAGATCAGTTCCGGCTGGCCGGCGCAATCTTTCAGCACATAACCGCCGCGGGCCACGTTTGCCAGCTGCTCTGCGGTACGCTCCTGCTGCGCCAGGTTCTGACGGGAGAGGATCAGCGCGGTCGGGCCGTCCTGACGCTCTACGCCATATTTCCACGCAATTGCGGATTCAACCTGGTCACACGGACGCCAGGTGGACATGTTCGGCGTGACGCGCAGGGAAGCGACCTGCTCTACCGGCTGGTGAGTCGGGCCATCTTCGCCCAGACCGATGGAGTCGTGGGTGTAGACCATCACCTGACGCTGTTTCATCAGCGCCGCCATACGTACCGCGTTACGCGCATACTCGACGAACATCAGGAAGGTGGAGGTGTACGGCAGGAAACCGCCGTGCAGCGCGATACCGTTGGCAATCGCGGTCATACCGAATTCACGTACGCCGTAATGGATGTAGTTACCGGCGGTGTCTTCGTTGATCGGCTTAGAACCGGACCACAGGGTCAGGTTGGACGGCGCCAGGTCGGCAGAACCGCCGAGGAATTCCGGCAGCAGCGGGCCAAACGCTTCGATGGCGTTCTGCGATGCTTTACGGCTGGCGATCTTCGCCGGATTCGCCTGCAGCTTAGCGATGAACTCGTTAGCTTTCGCGTCGAAGTCAGACGGCATTTCGCCTTTCATACGGCGGGTGAATTCGGCAGCTTCCTGCGGGAAGGCTTTGGCGTAGGCGGCAAACTTGTCGTTCCACGCGGCTTCTTTCGCCTGGCCGGCTTCTTTCGCATCCCACTGCGCATAGATGTCAGACGGGATTTCAAACGGAGCGTATTTCCAGCCCAGCGCTTCACGGGTCAGCGCGATTTCAGCGTCGCCCAGCGGCGCGCCGTGGGAATCATGGGTGCCTGCTTTGTTCGGCGAACCGAAGCCGATGATGGTTTTGCACATCAGCAGGGACGGTTTGTCGGTGACCGCGCGCGCTTCTTCTACCGCGCGTTTGATGGCGTCAGCGTCGTGACCGTCAACGCCGCGCACCACGTGCCAGCCGTAGGCTTCAAAGCGTTTCGCGGTATCGTCGGTGAACCAGCCTTCAACGTGACCATCAATGGAGATGCCGTTGTCATCATAGAACGCCACCAGTTTACCCAGTTTCAGGGTACCGGCCAGGGAGCACACTTCGTGAGAAATGCCTTCCATCATGCAGCCGTCGCCCATGAAGGCGTAGGTGAAGTGATCGACGATGTCGTGCCCTGGACGGTTAAACTGCGCCGCCAGCGTTTTTTCCGCGATAGCCATACCGACTGCGTTAGCGATACCCTGACCCAGCGGGCCGGTGGTGGTTTCCACGCCTGCGGTGTAGCCGACTTCCGGGTGGCCCGGAGTCTTAGAGTGCAGCTGACGGAAGTTTTTCAGTTCTTCAATCGGCAGATCATAACCGGTGAGGTGCAGCAGGCTGTAAATCAGCATGGAACCGTGACCGTTGGACAGCACGAAGCGGTCGCGATCGGCCCAGGACGGGTTCTGCGGGTTATGGTTCAGGAAATCACGCCACAGGACTTCGGCAATGTCAGCCATGCCCATCGGGGCGCCAGGGTGGCCGGATTTGGCTTTCTGTACAGCGTCCATGCTCAGCGCACGAATAGCGTTGGCAAGCTCTTTACGTGAGGACATTTTGACTCCAGTTCGGATGTTATAAGGCCATGCCCTTAACGACTTGACGAGAGCGCGTTTTGGGCTACGCCGGAAAAAAGTGTGAACAATGTAACCCAAGCGACAAAGCATGTACATGGAGCATCCTTTTGCCCATTAAGAAATCTCTGGAACACGTTGTGCTGCCGCGGAATCCACTCGCCCGGATCATGAGATACTATTTATACTTTGCACAGGACGAGGCGGGTCCGTCGTCGCCCATTATTCAGATAAAAAACCATAAGATTGTGGAAGATAAAAATGAAAATTCGCTCAACCCTTCTTGCCTTCGGGATCGCAGCAACATTAACCGGATGTCAGAACATGGATTCCAACGCCCTGCTGAGCTCCGGCGCGGAAGCATTCCAGGCCTACTCTCTTAGCGACGAACAGGTAAAAACCTTAAGCGACCAGGCGTGTAAAGAGATGGACGCCAAAGCCACTATTTCCCCGGCCAGCAGCGAGTACAGCAAACGCCTGAGCAAGATTGCCGCCGCGCTGGGCGATAACATCAACGGCCAGCCGGTCAACTACAAGGTCTATGAAACGAAAGACGTCAACGCCTTCGCGATGGCCAACGGCTGCATCCGCGTTTACAGCGGCCTGATGGATCTGATGAACGATAACGAAGTAGAAGCGGTTATCGGCCACGAAATGGGCCACGTTGCGTTGGGTCACGTGAAGAAAGGCATGCAGGTCGCGCTGGGCACTAACGCCGTGCGCGCGGCGGCGGCCTCCGCTGGCGGCATCGTCGGCAGCCTGTCGCAGTCGCAGCTGGGCGATCTCGGCGAAAAACTGGTGAACTCGCAGTTCTCCCAGCGCCAGGAGTCGGAAGCGGACGACTACTCTTACGACCTGCTGCGTAAACGCGGCATCAATCCATCGGGGCTGGCCACCAGCTTCGAAAAACTGGCCAAGCTGGAAGCCGGCCGTCAGAGCTCCATGTTTGACGATCACCCGGCGTCGGAAGCCCGCGCGCAGCATATTCGCGATCGCATGAAGGCCGACGGCATTAAATAAGCGACAGCGGGAGGCATTATCGCCTCCCTTTTTTATATACCCGTAAAAATATTTAGCCGCATCAATTGATAATTTAAGCGCACAAACCGTTAATTATTATCACAGCGCATCACAGCCAATTATTTTATGCCCGGCGATTCAGAAATATATTATTTGGTAAATTAAAAAGGTCGCACATTATCTGGCTTTCAGAATCGTCTTTACCCGAATAATAAATAGTCCACCCCTTACTGCCTGGCGCACGGCTCACGCGCCATACAGCCTGTTTCCGGCTGCAATAACTGCTCACACAATGATTGCTTTCGACATTATTTCAGGAGAATATCTGACTGGCAGTGATTCCCATGAATATATCGACAGACAGAGAAGTGCCCTCAGTGAAAAAAGAATTACCATTAATCGCACTTGGCATTATTGCCGCCGCGCCGGCTTTCGCCAGCCAACAATCTACCAGTCAGGGCTTTATTGAAGACAGCCACCTGGATCTCTTTTTACGTAACGCTTATATCAAACGCGATTATCGCGATGGATTGCCGGATAAAGCCGAATGGGGTCAGGGTATTATCGCTACCTTCGAATCCGGCTTCACCCAGGGACCGGTCGGCTTCGGCGTTGACGGCATTGCGCAGTACGCCGTGCGCCTCGACGGCGGTCGCGGCCGCAGCGGCGCGGGCGGTATCGACTTTTTCGCCCAGGATGATGATGGCCGCGCGAAGTCCGATTTAGCCAAATTCGGCGCTACCGCCAAAATGCGCTTCTCGAATACCGTACTCAGCTACGGCAGCCAGCGCCCGATGCTGCCTATCGTCTACGCCGATGACTCGCGGCTGCTGTACGAGAGCTATACCGGTACCATGCTGACCTCAAGAGAAATCGACGGTCTGGAAATTAACGCCGGTTATCTCACCGATCAGCAGCGCAAAAGCGACGACAGCCACAACAGCGGCCTGAAGAGCCTGACCTTTGGCGGCGCCAGCTATCAATTCAACGACCAGCTCAGCGGCGCGCTATACGCTTCACACGTCGAGGACGTGCTGAATAAGCAGTATCTCGGCCTGAACTACAAGCAGCCGTTCGCCGCCGACCAGCAGCTGATTGTTGACTTCAACGGCTATAACTCGCGCTTAGATCAAGAATATGCCGACGCCAATGACACCGGGCGCAGCAACAGCATCTGGAGCCTGGCCGCCAGCTATATCTGGGATATTCATACCTTTAAAGTCGCGTACCAGCAAAGCAGCGGCAGCACCGGCTACCACTACGGCGGGTATCAGAATCAGGGCGGCGTCGGCGATGGCGGCAACACCATCTGGCTGGCTAACTCCTACTGGTCAGATTTTAACGGCGAGGATGAGCGTTCCTGGCAGGCCTCCTATGGCCTGGATTTTGCCGGACTGGGCGTACCGGGCCTGAGCTGGACTACCGCCTACGTTCGCGGCGATAACATTAAAACCGCCGAGACCAGCAACGGTAAAGAACACGAATGGTTCAACCAGGTGCAGTACCAGGTGCAAAACGGTATGGCGAAAGATTTGAAATTGAGACTCCGCTATTCGGTACTGCGCGTTTCCAGCAACGCCAGCGACTATAACGTCAGCGGTAATGAAGTGCGGTTCTACGTCGAATATCCGTTTAACGTATTTTAACCGTGTAATGAACCCTCTCCTGCGGGCCGGCCCTCTCCCGACGCGCAGGAGCAACCGTCCGGCGCCTTGATTAACCCCCTGTGCCGTGCGGTACCCTCTCCCCGGAAGGGAGAGGGTTGGGGTCACTGGGTTATCATTAATACAGCGTCTTCTGCGGCGGGCCGGCAAAGCGCAGCGCGCCAATCTGGCCCATTTTCACTTCCACCACCGATGGCCCAGGCATCGCCAGCGCTTCGGTCATCACCGCCTGGAAATCCTCAGCGCGTTCCACGCTCCACGCCTGCAGACCAATCGCCTGCGCCAGCAGGGTAAAGTCCGGCGTGTGCAGCTCGTTGTAATACTGGCGGCCGCCAAAGTATTTATCCTGAATACCGCGCATCACGCCGTAGCCGCCATCGTTCATAATCAACAGCGTCACGTTGGCCTTCTCCTGCGCCAGGGTCGCCAGCTCGCCAAGGTTGAGGCTCAGGCCACCGTCGCCGACCAGGCCGACCACTTTCCGTTGCGGATTGGCAATCGCGGTACCCACCGCCATCGGTAGCCCCATACCGATGGCTCCGGCCAGAGAATGGATATTCATCAGCGGGCCGTGAGCGCGGAACAGGCGGCTGCCCCACAGGCTGCCGGAAACGGTAATATCGCGCACCAGAATGCCGTCATCGGGCAGCGCCTGCGCAATCGCGTCATTCAATTTAGCGTAAGCGCCGCACTGGTCGCGCAGCCCCTGCTCCGCCGCCTCTACCGCCGCTTTAAGCTGGCTATCCCAACGCGCATCGCCCCACATCCGGCCCTGTACCCGCGCTGCCAGCGCCGCTAATAGCGCCCGGCAGTCCGCCACCAGCGTGTTGTCCATCAGGTAGTTACGACTAGCCGCCGCCGGATCGATATCAATCTGCACCCGCGGCGCGGGCAGTTCCAGCGTCCACGAGCGCGTTTCGTTGCTGCGCAGCCGGGAACCGGCCACAAGTGTGAAATCACATTGTGAAATCAGCGCTTCAACCGAGGGAGAATTATGAAACGCGCGCAGGCTGGCGCGATGGCTGTCCGCCAAAATGCCGCGGCCGTGGGTACTGGAAATCACCGTCACCCCGGCATCCGCCAGCGTCTTCACCGCCTCAACGCTCTCTAACGCGCCGCCGCCAAGCCACAGCAGCGGCTGCTTCGCCTGCTTAAGCTGCGCCCACAGCGCATCGACCATCGACGCCTCCGGCTCAATCGCCGGAGCGCGTTTCAACGGCGCGGTCAGCAGCGAAAGCGGAATTTTGGCGCTCTGAATGTCGATTGGGATCTCCACCGAGACCGGGCCGCACGGCGGCGTCTGCGCCTCCTGAATCGCCTTATGCAGTATTGCCACCGCCTGGTTGGCGTTGCTAATGCGGTAAGCGCGCTTCGAACTGGCTTTCAGGAAGGTCAACTGATCGCGGGTTTCATGAATAAAACCGGTATCGGCGTCCAGCCAGGCTTTTTCGACCTGTCCGGTCAGGTGCAGCAGCGGCGTACCGGCGTTCATCGCCTCAACCAGCGCGCCGACCGCATTACCCGCGCCCGCGCCGGTGCTGGTCAGCGCCACGCCGAGCCCTGAAAAACGGCCATGGGCGTCGGCCATGGTCACCGAGCCCGCTTCGCCGCGCGCCGGAACAAAGCGGATTTTTTCCCGCTGGCCGACGGCATCGGCGATCGGCAGGTTATGGATAGAAATGACGCCATAAATGGCTTCAACGTGATACTGCTCCAGCGTTCTGGCGATGGCATCGCCGACGGTTATCATTTCGCTCATTGCTCACCCTTTCTCAGTCGCACCAGTGGTTGACGCTATTACCCGTCGCCAGATAAATGCTCTTTTGTTGCATCCAGGCTTTCAGCCCCTGGATCCCTTTTTCGCGGCCCAGACCGCTCTCTTTAAAGCCCCCGAACGGGGTCGAAATGGAGAAAACTTTGTAGGTGTTGATCCACACCGTACCGGCTTCCAGTTGTTCGCTCAGACGCAGCGCGCGGCCGGTATCGCGAGTCCAGATCCCCGCCGCCAGTCCGAAGACCGAATCATTGGCCTCGCGGATCAGCGCCGCTTCATCGCGAAAACGCATCGCCACCAGCACCGGCCCGAAGATCTCTTCCTGGCAAACGCGGGCCTGATTGTTCAGCCCTTCAATAATGGTCGGCAGGAAGTAGCTCCCCGCCGCCAGCGCCGGATCCGCCGGGATCTCGCCGCCGCATAGCACGCTGCCGCCTTCGCGTTTCGCCAGCTCGACGTACTCCAGCACGCTCTGGCGATGTTTATCGTTGATCAGCGGCCCGACGTGGGTGCCAGCGCTGAACGGATGACCAACCCGCAGCCCTTGGGTTAACTCCAGCAGGCGGGCCATTAATTGCGGATACACTTTTTCATGGACAAACAGCCGTGAGCCGGCAATGCAGGCCTGGCCGCCGGAGCTGAAAATGCCGTAGCAGATGCCCCGCGCCGCCTGTTCGATATCGGCATCTTCCAGCACGATGGTCGGCGATTTACCGCCCAGCTCCAGCGACGCCGGGATCAGTTTTTCCGCCGCTACGTGCGCCAGGTGACGCCCGGTGGTGGTGCCGCCGGTAAAGGAAATTTTGCGTACCTTAGGATGACGGGCCAGCGCATCGCCGATAATCGATCCTTTACCCGGCAGCACGCTCAGCAGTCCGGCGGGTAAACCGGCCTGCTCGAAGGTCTTCGCCAGCTCCAGCGCCATGAGCGGCGTGGCCTCCGCCGGTTTGAGGATCACCGCGTTCCCGGCGGCGATCGCCGGGGCCACCTTCTGCATTTCACTGGCGATCGGCGAGTTCCACGGCGTGATCGCCGCCACCACGCCCAACGGCTCATAGCGACTCAGGGTCAATAGATCCGCCTGCCGCGGCGTCGGCAGCTCGCCCTCCAGCAACTCGCAGGCGGCGGCAAAATAGCGTGCGGTACCGGCGGCGCTCATCACCAGCCCTCGCGCTTCCGCCAGCGGTTTACCGTTATCGCGGCTCTGCTTTTGGGTGAGCTCATCAACCTGTGCTTCAATCAGATCGGCAACCTTATGCAGGATCTTCGCCCGCTGATGCGGCAGCATCGCCTGCCACGTTGGCTCCCGCCAGGCGCGGTCGGCGCAGTCGATCGCCTCCTGCAAATCATCGAGGCTTGCCGCATGCAGCGCCGCGTTAATAGCGCCATCCGCCGGAAACAGGCTGTGCATTAAATTGCCGCCGCCGCGACGCCACTGGCCGCCGATAAAAATGTCTAATTCGTCCATCTCAGCCTCTCTGCGTTATGCCAGTTCACGGCAGGCGCGTACCGCGCTCAGTGCCGCGAGGGTCGATGTTTTCGGATTGCTGGCGAGCGGCAGGCCGCTCAGCTCCAGGTGAAACTCGCCGAACAGTCCTTCGGCGTGTAGCGTATGGGTGTTGCGTTGCGTCGCCGGATCGACCATCAATTGCACCCGAGTCGCGTCAAGGCCGATACCGCCCAGCGCAATGGTTGCCGCCACGTTGGCATTTGCCGGGAATAGCCGCGCCGCCTCGCGAGCGCTGCCTTCAAAGAAAATTTGCGCTTCATTGATCGCACTGAGGTCGATAAGCTGTTCGGCATAGCTGCCGCGCCAGCTGGCCGGGCTTTTACGCGACTGATAGGTCACTCGTTCAAGACCGCCCTCTTTCGCCGCCGCCAGGCCGTCAATCCCGGCGACTGCACCAGCCAACAGCGTCAGCCTGCCGCCCGCCTGGCGTAAACGCTGTTCCAGTTCGCTGTCCGCCAGCGCGCCGGTTGAGATCACCGCCAGATGCCAGCCGCGCGCCAGCACCGCTTCGCCGTACTGCGCGACCGCCTGCTGGCTGGCGCATTCCAGCACCAGGTCCGGTGTCTCTTCGCACTGCAGCGGATCGGTAAGCGGCGTCACCGCGTGGCCGAACTGCTGGCGGATCGCCGCATGATGCGATTCGCGGGCGACGATCCAGCCCAACGTCACCTGCGGCGGCAGGCGTTCAATCACCGCCAGGGCCATCGCGCCATAGCCGATTAACATGACCTTTTTCATCATCTTTCCTTACAGATGGCGGCAGAAACCGCCGGAAACGTCCAGCGCCGCGCCAGTGGTAAAGGAGGCCAGCGGCGAAGCGAGGAATAGCAGCGCCTGTGCCGGTTCCTGCGGTTTGCCGAGGCGCGCCATCGGGATCCCACGCTTGCGGGCGATTTCGGCGGTCCACTGCGGCCAGCTCTGGCTCTTATCGCTGCGGTTTTCGAAACGGCGCTGCCACTGCCCGGATTCGACCATTCCCAGCAGGATGGAATTCACGCGGATGCCTTTCTCCACCAGCTCTTTCGACAAAGTCAGCGTCATATTGAGCAGCGCGGCACGGGCGGCTGAGGTGGCAATCATGTGCTCTTCCGGCTGCAGCGCCAGCAGCGAGTTCACGCAGGTAATCGAGGCGATATCCGACTGCTCAAGCTGCGGCTGGAAGGCCTTTACCGGATTAATCACGCCGAACAGTTTCAGCTCGGCTTCGTGCAGCCAGGCCTCGCGCGGGGTATCGGCGAAGTGGGCGACATAACCCTGCCCGGCGTTATTAATCAGCATGTCGGCGCCGCCGAAGCGCGCGGCGACCGCGTCAGCGAAGTCCTGAACTTCCGCTTCGTTCAGTACGTCGCAGCGCCAGGAGAACACCTCGCCTTCTGGATATTCGTTTTGCAACGCCGCATGAGCGCTGGCCAGCCGATCCGGGTTGCGGCCGCAAAAGGCGACCTTCGCCCCTTCGCCCAGCAGCAGGCGCAGCGTTTCAAAGCCGATCCCTGACGAGCCGCCGGTGACTACCGCGACGCGTCCTTCAATTTGTGCATTCATCGCGCACCTCTTCCCCTATGCGTAAAAGCTGTTGATTAAAAAAGGTTTCGTTATCGAGATAGCTGGCATGTCCAGCCTGCGGGATGGCGATGTAAGGGGCGCCGTAACGCAGCGCCACTCCCTGCACCAGCTCCGGTTGGGTAATGGCATCCTGCTCGCCACACCACACCGTGAGACGGCCGCGATAGTCGGCGAGCCAGCGGTGGATGTCGTCATGCGCCAGCATCCAGGCAGCGGCGAGGTAGCCTTCGCTACGCAGCCTGCGCATGCCTGCCGCCACCGTCGCCACATCGGCTTCGCGCGCGCCGGGGCGCAGCAGTTTTGCCGCCCGCCCCTGCGCCATCGCCTCGCCGCCCAGCGCCATCTGCTGTTGGCGTCCCTGCCAGACTTTTTCCCGCTGCGCGGCTTCCGCCTGACCGTAGCCCTGCGCGACGTCGGCGAGTACCAGATAAAGCACCCGCTGCGGGTATTTCGCGGCGAAGGCGGCCGCCACCAGCGCACCCAGCGAATGGCCGACCAGTATGGTTTGCTCTACTCCAGCGCGGTCCAGCATTCGCGCCAGCGCGTCGGCGTAATCACCGGCATCCGCCGGCGTTGCCGACAGCATCGGGCTCTCGCCATAACCGGGCATATCCCAGGCCAGCACGCGGTAACCGGGCAACGCCATCTGTTTATGCCAGGAGGACGCGCCGGAACTGATGCCGTGCAGCAGCGTCAGCGGAATGCCGCTTCCTTGTTCACGAAAACCCGTCATCATCGCCCCTTAGTTACGTTTTACTTTTGCCAGCGGATGATCTTCCGGGTAGGTCGGAATATGTGGCTTATGGGTGCCGAGCATCACGCACATCAGCGCCTCTTCTTCGCCGTGGTTGAACAAACCGCGGTAGATGCCGGGCGGTACCGAGATCAGATCGCGTTCGCGCAGTACGGTTTCGGTATAGTTGTCGCCGTCCTGAATCATCAGGGTGATCTGCCCTTTGAGCATGAAGAACACCTCTTCTACGTCATCATGCAGGTGCAGCGGGCCTTCACATTTGGACGGCAGCACCATGGTGGAGAAGGTGAAGTGCTCTGCCGGAACGGTGTTGGTATCGCTGGCGACGCCGGTGGCGCCGGTGCCGATATAGCGCATCTGCGCGCGGCGATATTTCGGATCGAAATCGGCCTGGAATTTCAGCGCATTCCAGTCGTATTTACGGCCTTCGAAGCGCGCGATACGCGACTCCACCCACTCTTCCATCGTCAAATGTTCAGGTTTCAGACTCTGTTTTGCAGTTACGGTTGAATCAGTCATCGTTTTATCCTCAGTAACGTCTCAGCAGCGGCAGTAACAGGGCGCAGCCCACCGCCGCCATCACCGCCAGAAAAATCAGCCCGGAATCCATGCTATGGGTGAAGGCGATAAGCGCGCCCATCACCGCCGGCGATAAGGCCCCGGCAAAGTTTCCCAGCCCGTTGAAAATCCCGCCCGCCGTGGCGCTGACCCGTGGATGGGTCGCTTTAGCCAGCAGCGCGAAAATGTTTGGCGCGCCGGTGCCCCACATAAAGGTGCTAAAGCTCATCGCCGCAATCACCGGTAATGGCGCGCTAAAATGCATCACCGCCGCCAAACCGATTCCGGCGCCCGCCAGGGAAATAAAGCAGGCGGCGGCGCGCTTATCGACGCGGTCGGACAGCCAGGCGCCGATAATTTCGCCCAGCAGCATGGCGATAAACGGCATCGACGACAGCCAGCCGGCGTGTTCCAGATGAATGCCTTTGCCTTTAATCAGGTAGCCCGGCAGCCAGCCGTTGATCCCCCACAGATAGGCGAGAAAGGCGATATTGAAGATGCAGATCATCCAGAAATGCGGGCTAACGAAGAGCTCGCGCCGCGCGCTGCGGCGCGCTTCCTGCGACGTTTTATCGCTGCCGACTTTCGCCTCCAGCTGCACGCCGCGCAGCCCGATACGCACAAAAATCAGCACCGGCACCGTCAGCATCGCCATCACGAAAAAGGTGCTCTGCCAGCCGAAGGTATTGAGTAGCCAAATTGACAGCGGGAAACCTAGCGCCGCGCCAACCGGCGTGCCGAGCAGCCACAGCATGGTGGCGCGAGCCTGCAGCCGCTGCGGGAAGGTGTGGCGCACCACGGCGAACGCCAGCGGGAACAGCGGCCCTTCGGCGATGCCCAACAGGATGCGCAGCGTCACCATCAGCGCGTAGTTGTGGGTGAAGCCCATGATCACCATCAGGATGCACCACACCACCATCATTCCAGTTAGCAAGCGCAGCGGCGCAATCCGGTCGCCAAGACCGCTTAATAACACTGACGAGAAGCCGTAGCTCAGCAGAAAGGCGCTCATCAAAATACCCAGCCGGGTGGTATCGAAATCGATCCCCATCGCCTGCTGGAAGTGGCTATCGGAAAACAGCGCGGCGATACTGATTTTGTCGAAAAACGCCAGCAGTACGCAGGCCAGCAGCGACAGCGGAATGGCCCAACGCACCGCCTTTTCAGGCGTGCGGACGCCCTCGCCGCGCGCCTCAGCAGGCGCGGCGTTAGTCTCTAATGTGGTCATTTCTCCCCCTTAAGGGTTCGCGTTAATTATCGCAATGACATCAGCGAGAAAGTCGGGTCAGCGAGCGGGACGTCAGAGAGATCCCTCCCCGCCGCCATCCAGCGCTTCGCCAGCTTCACGGTACGTGCATTATTGAAGGCCACCAGCTGCGTTAAACGTCCATCGGCATTGAGCGAGAAATAGAGCGCGCCCTGCGGCTCGTCACGCACGATGGTACGGCTGCCCGCCTGCGGGATCCCCAGGATCTGGATATTGCGATCGTATTGATCCGACCACAGCCACGGCGCCTCGTCGTAGCCGCTGGCCTGCGGATCGAGCATCGCTTTCGCCGTCGCGATGGCCTGATTTTGCGCAAAGGCCCACGACTGAATGCACAGGCCATACTGATGATGCTGAGCGACATCGCCGGCGGCGAAAATCGCCGGATCGCTGCTGTGTCCCTGGGCATCGACGACAATCCCGCGCTCGACAGCGAGCCCGGCATCGCGCGCCAGTTCCAGATTGAGATCGACGCCGATCCCCACCACCACCGCATCGAAGGTTTCCCGCTGGCCGTCGCAGTGCAGCGTCGGCAGGCCGTTATCATCTTCCAGCTCCAGCGCGCCGCAGCCGCGGCGAATATCAACGCCCTGCCGGCGATGCAACTCATCCAGCGCCTGCGAGACCTCCATACTGACCGAGCGCATGCACAGCGCCGGCTGCTGTTCATAAAGGGTCACGGCTACGCCGCTTTTGCGCGCCGAGGCGGCGATTTCGAGGCCAATCCAGCCGCCGCCGACGATCGCCAGCCGCGTTGCCGATGCCAGCCGCTGCTTCAGACGCTGCGCGTCCTGCCAGTGGCGCAGGGTATAGACCTGCGGATGCTGCGCCCAGGCCTCGGACGGCAGGCGCGCGCGGCCGCCGGTGGCGATCAGCAGTTGGTCGTACGCCAGCGTTTCGCCGTTGCTCAGCGCCAGGGTTTTATTTTGCCGGTCGATCGATTCCGCGCGCAGCGGGCGGTACCAGCGCAGATCCAGCGCCTGTTGCGCCTCGGCGCTGAATAATCGCGGCAGCGCCGGTTCGGCCTCCAGCAATGCCGCTTTCGACAGCGGCGGGCGCTCGTAAAAATCCCATTGCTCTTCGGCAACCACGCAAATCTCGCCGCTAAACCCTTCATCACGCAGCGTTTTCGCCGCCCAGCCGCCAGCCTGACCGCCGCCGATAATGACTATCCGCGCCGTCATACCGCCTCCGGTTTTTTCTGCTGGCGACGGGTATCGTGATCGATACCGCCTTCCACCGCCCATTCGGTAAAGGACACGAGTGAATGCTCCAGCTCGCGCGGCTGCCAGTTTTCCGTCAGATAGTCATCGTTGGTGTAGTACTCAAAAGCGCCGCCGGTCGGGCTGTTGACATACCAGAAGTAGGCCGAGGAGACCGGATGGCGGCCGGGGCCGATAAACGTGCTCCAGGCGTTTTTATTCATCGCAATGCCGCCGCCGATCACTTCGTGAATATCACGTACGGTAAATGCGACGTGGTTAAGTCCACGTTTGCGGTTGGGCAACTGCAATAAGAAGAGGTTATGGTGGCCGCCGCGCACGCCGCAGCGCAGGAACACCGCGCGATTGATATAGCGGTCTGACACCTGGAAGCCGAGCACTTCGCGATAGAAACTTTCTACCGCCGCCAGTTCTTCCACGAAGAACACCACGTGACCGACGTTAATCGGCTGTGCGCGGTCGTACACCGGGCTTGGGGTGTCGATGCGACGTACATCGCCCCACTGGTTGATCGGCTCGACGTTCAGTTCCACCGCTGTTTGCTGGCTTACCTGCACCCGCAGCGTCATACCGTTAGGGTCGCGGCACTCCAGCGCGCCGTCGATTTCACGGAAAGCGGGCTGACGTTCCAGCTTCGGGCGCAGCGCATCCAGCGCCGCCCGATCCGCCACGCCCCAGGTCATGCGACGCAGGGTGTTGCCCGCCTCAAAGGCTAGCGGCAGGTCGGCGCTATCGGTCGGGTTAAGTTCGACCCGCGCGCCGCTGAGGGTGGTAAACGCGCGGCCGCTGGCGTCGCCGGTCAGGCCAAAATCGCGCATGAATTTCGCGCTGTGGTTCAGGTCGTCTACGCCAAATTCCAGCTTTTCAATTCCGGTAATACTCATTCTTCGTCGCCTCTTTACCGTTCAGTCGCCCGAATTTGGGCGTAAAACATGCCCGACGCAATCAAGCGCCTGCCGTTAAGTTGTTGATTTAACTTGCCTGTGACAAATATCCGAGGAAACCGGAAATTTTGTCCGCCGCCATACTGACCTCGTTCTGTAACCGCTCGCGATCGCTTTGCGGGATCTCGTCCGACGGCACCAGAATGCTAACGACCGCCGCCACCCGGCCGCTGCGGTCAAAGACCGGATAGACAATCGATGAGATACCGTGGCGATAGAACGATTCGCCAATCACATAGCCGCGAGCTTTATCCTGCTGCACCATCTGCCACAGCGCTTCGCGGTCGTACAGCTGGCCCGGCGTATTGCCCGGCAGACGTTCATCCGGGAACAATTGCTCAAACTCGCTGCGGGAAACATCGGTCAGCAGCATTCGGCCAAGCGAGGTGCAGTGCACCGGTAGCCGCGTTCCGACGCTGACCTGGTTGATACGCGAACCGGCGGCGCTGACGCGGGCGATGTAAATGATGTCGCGGCCATCGCGGATCGCCAGATGGCTGCTGCACTGGCTGATATCGCGCAGTTGCTCGATGACCGGCTGACCCACCTGGGCGACATCCAGTGAAGCGATATATTCAAAGCCCAGACGCAGTACGTTCATGCCCAGCGAAAAGGTATTGGTGCGGGCGTTACGCTCGAGAAAGCCCATATATTCCAGCGTCTGCACCACGCGATAGGCGGTCGCTTTCGGCATATCCACCAGCCGATGCAGCTCGGCAAAGGTCAGATCGCGATGCTGCTCGCCAAACGCCAGCAGCAGTTGTAAACCGCGCTCAAGCCCCGGTACCAGGTACTTCACTTCCTGATCGTTCGCCATACCGCCTCACTTGTTAGTTAAAGACAAAACCGCCGTTGACCGGGATCAGCTGGCCGGTGATAAAGCGCGAAAGATCGCTCAGCAGCCAGACCACGCTGCCGGTGACATCTTCCGGCTGCTGCGCGCCGCTGAGCGCGCGGCCGTTCTCATACAGCTGATGACGCTCGGCGGGAACATATTCCGTGGCCTCGACGCGAGTCAGCCCCGGCGCAATGGCGTTGATACGGATCCGCTTTTCACCCAGCTCGCGGGCCATGGAACGGGTCATCGCAATTACCGCGCCCTTGCTGGCGACATAGGCCATCAGCCGCGGCGCGCCCCACAGCGCGGTGTCCGAGGCGACGTTGACGATCGCCGCGCCTTCCCGCAGCAGCGGTACCGCAGCGCGGGTCACCAGCCAGGTGCCTTTAACGTTGACCGTCATCACCCGATCCCACAGTTCCGGATCGTAATCGATCATATTTTTACCGCCGACGCCGGTCGCCATCGCCGCGTTATTGACTAAGCCATCGATAGGCCCCTGCGCGCCGATGGCGCTAAAAACCTGCTCGATCGACGTTTGACTGGCAAGATCGATGGCGTGGGACTCGACCTGATAGCCCTTCTGCTGCAGGCGATGAGCGCTTTCCGCCAGCTCCCCCTGTAGGATGTCGCACATCACTACCGTCGCGCCCTGCGCGGCGCAGGCTTCGGCAAAGTGGTAACCCAGGCCGCGCGCCGCGCCGGTGACGACAATGCGTTTACCGTTCAGCAGGCCGTTCATCAGGCGGCACCCTGCTGCGCTTCGCGGAGCGCTAGCTGCTCTTTCGCCGCTTTCTGCATCATGCGGCGCAGTCGGGACAGACCGACATCATGTTGATAGAGATATTCATGATCGCGGGCGTTCGGCGCCAGGCTCTCCAGCACCACGCGATCCTGTTCCAGTACTTCCCAGTGCAGTTTTTCCAGACGGTTGCGGTACATAAAGCGCCACAGATCGCGCTGCCAGCCCTGTACGCCGCGGATGCGCCAGAAGAAGACGCGGCAGTTGTCGTTATCTTCCGGAACCACCATGCCGACGATCCAGAAGTGGCCGCCCGGCCCGAAACGCTTTTTGTACGGAATAGACAGGCGCATCCAGTAGGCGCCGCTGTTGCCCAGTTCAACCCAGTCAAAGTTGACGCCGCTCTGCCCTTTTTTCTCGAAGATAAAGCCGGTTTTCGTCGGCTGCAGCACCATATCGGCTTTGCGATCGCCTTCCGCCATCGAGTGCGATGACGAGTGCAGATAGGTACCGTGCATCGGGTCCATCACGTTTTCCAGCGCGTACTGGTAGTTGCATTTCCACGCCGCGGTGCACAGGAAGTTACTGTATTTTTCGTGGTCGGCCAGTTCCTCCGGGAAGCTCAGTTCATCAGGCTGCTGGTCGGCGGTGACGCCGAACCACAGGAAGATTGCCCCATGCGCTTCCTGCACGCTGTAGCTGCGCACGCACTGCTGGCCGACCAGCGGGCAGCGGTCAACCGCCGGGACGTCTTTGACTTCGCCGTTACCGGCGACTTCCACCCCGTGATACCAGCAGGCGATACGATCGCCTAAGTTCCAGCCCATTGACAGACGCGCGCCGCGATGCGGGCAGCGGTCTTCCAGCGCCTGCACCTGACCGTCTTTATTCCGCCAGACCACGATCTGCTCGCCGAGACGGGTAATGCCCACCGGCGCAGACTGCACCTCCCAGCTCGCCAGCACCGGATACCACAGACCGCGCAACCCTTTATCAAGATAGTTTTGTACCGTTGTCGTCATTACTGTGTCCTCAGTAGCCGTTGACCTGTAAAAATGCCTGGAAGCTGCTTTCACTCCACGGTTCGCCCTGCTGGTCATGCATCCTGACGCCATTGAGACCGTTCACCAGCTCACCGAGACTTTCCGCGCCCTGTTCGAACAGCGTTTCCAGGGTCGCGATAAGCTGAAGCTCCCAGTTTTCCGGCACCCGGCTGCGGGTTTGCCAAATCAGATTGTGATAGTCGCCAGGCTTATGGATATTGCCGTTTCCGCCTTCCGCCGGTGGCGTAAACTGGCGGCTTTCCGGTAGCGCCGGGTTGAAGTCCAGGGATTCGCTCATGCCACGTTCTCCTCGATAAAAGTAATCTGGATCTGATTGTCGTATACCCGCACCGGGTAACGATTAAGGTTGCGGCCGCCGGGGCCATGCAGGCACTGGCCGGTTTTGACGTCGAATACCGCCTCATGCAGCGGGCATTCCACCTTGCCATCTTCGACAAAGCCCTGGCTCAGGAGCGCATAGGCATGAGGGCAAACGTCTTCCAGCGCGTAATATTCGCCATCAATCAGATAAATACCGATTTCCTTACCATCGATATTGCCGCTATAGGGAAAATCTTCCTGTACTTGCTCCGCGTCACATACGCCTATCCAGCTCATCGCAATCCTCCAGGCTTTTGTTTCATATATGAAACTCTGTTTCTTATTTAATACGGTCAATATAAAAGCGGTGAATGTTTCGTCAAGCGTTAATGTGACGAAGTTGTTAATGAAAGGCTTTTAAATTAGCTAAGTGTGCAATTGATCACGAAAAACTGCATTCAGATGAAATGATGATATTTAAAGAGGTGATCCATTATAAATAAAAATGCCGATTTAAATTTCACATGCGGCTATTGACTTCTTTTCCAGACGATCATTAAAAATGTGCAATAGCGGAAAACATGATGTTTCACCCATGAAACAATACTTTATTTAATCGTTAAAAAACAATGAGTTTCACAGGTGAATCATTTTACTTATGTGACTATTTCTGGCGTTAAAAAATAATAACCGGCAATCATTAAATTAAGCGTGGAGATAACGAATGGCGGCAAGATGGCAAGGGGTAATAGCACTACTTTTGTTAATAATTATTTCCTACGTCGATCGGGTAAATATCTCGGTGATGATCCTTAACCCGGAATTCGCTGCCCATTTCCAGTTAAATGAAAACAGAATGTTACAAGGAATGCTAATGACATGCTTTCTTCTGGGTTATGGGTTTTCGGCATTATTATTAACACCAGTTATAGAAAGTAGATGGCATTATCGTCAGGGACTGTTAAGCAGCATTGCGATATGGGCGCTGGTGTGCGCCATTTCCCCGTTACTCGGTTCACTAATGGGAATGTTAATCGCGCGCATTGTTCTTGGCTTGGCGGAGGGGCCGCTGTTCTCACTGAAAACGCGCTTTATCAACGACAACTTCGCCGCCGATGAAATAGGTAAACCGAATGCGGTGACCGCTCTCGGCGTATCGTTGGGGCTGGCGGTGGGCTTCCCGCTGGTCACCTGGCTGATGGCGCACGTTGGCTGGATCGGCGCCTTCTACGCGCTGGCGCTGCTGAATTTGCTGCTCGGCGGTGGATTAATCTGGCGCTTTCTCCCCGCGCCGCAAGTGGCCGCACAGCGCGCGAAGCCTGGCCTCAGCCAAACTTTTGCCCTCGCCTGGCGTACGCCGCTGCTTGGCTGGATCTTGCTGGTGGAAATCGCCACGCTCAGCTATCTATGGGGGAGCAGCGCCTGGTTGCCCGCCTGGCTGCGCGATGAGCACCACTTCTCACTACAGGCCACCGGGCTGCTGGCGGCAGTCCCCTTTCTGTTAAGCCTGGGCTCAAAGTTTCTTGGCGGCGTGCTCCTCGACAAAATGCGCCCGGAGCAGGCGCCGCTGCTGTTTATTATCGGCGGCCTACTCACTGCCGGTTCCGTGCTGGCGCTGATGCTCAGCCAGCAGCCGGCGATGCTGGCGCTGTTTATGCTGGCGGCTAACGTTTTCTGGGGATTACAGGGGGCGGCGATCCCGGCGGTGGTGCAGCATCACGCCCCGCGCGAAGCGGTGGGCAGCGCCTATGGGATCATTAACGGCATTGGCAATATCTGCGCGGCGTTTATTCCGCTGCTAATGGGAGTGGTGATGAAATCGGTGGGATCGGTAAGTTCAGGTTTTTCCGTTCTGGTGGCCTCGCAGCTGATCACGCTGTGCGCCGGCGGCGTACTGCTGCTGCGCATGCGTCGCGCAGCAGCAGCAGCAGCAGTAAACGCTTAAAAATTAGTCGCCTTTCTTCGCCGCCTGAATATAAAGCATCTCCAGCGCCAGAGTCGCCGCCGCCAGGGCGGTAATTTCAGACTGGTCATAGGCCGGGGCGACTTCAACCACGTCCATTCCGACGATGTTCAGATCCTTCAGGCCGCGCACCAGTTTAATCGCACGGTCAGAGGTCAACCCACCGATCACCGGCGTACCGGTACCTGGCGCAAATGCCGGATCCAGACAGTCGATATCGAAAGTCAGGTACACCGGCATATCACCGACGATCTGCTTCACCTGAGCGATGATGTCATCGACGCTGCGGTCGTTAACCTGGCCCGCATCAAGCACGGTGAAACCGTTATCTTTATCAAATTCGGTACGAATACCGATCTGCACGGAGTGGTTCGGATCGATAAGCCCTTCATTCGGCGCGGTGTAGAACATGGTACCGTGGTCGAATTCACAGCCGTTGGCGTAGGTATCGGTGTGGGCATCGAAGTGTACCAGCGCCATTTTACCGAAATGCTTGGCGTGGGCGCGCAGCAGCGGCAGGGTGACGAAATGGTCGCCGCCGAAGGAGAGCATGCGTTTGCCGGCCGCCAGCAGTTTCTCCGCGTGCGCCTGCAGTTTCTCGCTCATTTCGCGGGCGTCGCCGAAGGCGTAGACCAGATCGCCGCAGTCCACGACGTTCAGGCGTTCGCGCATGTCGAAGTTCCATGGGAAACGGTTGTGCTCCCAGGCGAGGTTGGTTGACACCTGACGGATCGCCGCCGGGCCATGGCGGCCACCCGCGCGCCCGGAGGTCGCCATATCAAACGGCACGCCGGTGATGACCCAATCCGCATCGCTTTCATACGGCATAAAGTTCATCGGCAGACGCAGGAAACCAAAAGCGTTGGATACCAGGGAGTTATCGTATTGATGACCTAAAGTGCTCATGGATATGACCTCTTTTCACAGTCGTGGAACGTAAAAAATAAGTATAAAAAAACCCCTCCGCGTCGTTAGGCCCGACGAGGAAGGGTTTGAATTGGGTTACTGCTTATAAGGACAAATTATCGCCTGAAAACCGCCCGGCGGCAAGCGGGACGTTTATTTTTGACAAGGCGCCGGCGCTTTTCCGCGTAAGGCAAAAGCGGCAAAACCGATTGCCCCGACGTTGCGACCAATCTCCTGGGCAGATTGGACAGCGTAAGACGCTGAGACGTTTGAAAACTCAAATGCCGTTTCAACGCGGCTGTTTTTACGAAAACCTTTGATCGCCAGCGAGCCGCCAGCCGGCACAATATAGCCGCTATTATTGAGCGAAGCGGCCTTACCGCTCAGCACATCAAGACCATCTACCGTGGCGACAATTTCATAATCCATGCTGCGGCTATAATTGCGGACGTATAATTGATACTGCGTACCATTATGCGCCTCAATGGCATATTGCCATTCGCCCGTATCATGATTATAACTACGAGTGATAGGAAGAAAATTATAATTAGCATCACGTACCGTATATTCCAGGTCACCTGGATGAATATTATACTGTTGATCAAAACCAGTTTGATACGGGCCGGAATAATCAATCGATACCATTTCGTCAGGGTAACGACCCATGCGTTCCGCGGACCTGTGTTTAATCGTTGAGCGCAGGTCGTTCTCTTCATGAGGGCCGGCCACAGAGGGGCGCGCCGCGCAACTATTGTTTGCTATTGGGCGCGAACAGCCGCTTAATAGTAATACACCGATTATAAAACCGTAATACGGCATGCTTTTCATATACCATCCCTGTCCCACTGCTGTAATTTCCTTGCGGCAGTGTACGGGCCTTTACGGTTTTAAAAAGCATGCAATATGATGTTTCAGATTTCATTTATAAAAAAGGCCGGTTTATGAATCTAAACCGGCCTTTCCACAGAGGGCTCTTAATTACTCATCTTCAAGATAAGTATATCCGTATAGCCCCGCTTCGAACTCTTCAAGGAACTGCTGCTGCAGCTCGGCGTCGAGACCGGTATTTTTCACCTGATCGCGGAACTGAGTCAGCAACGTATTCGGATCCAGTTGGACGTACTGCAGCATATCCGCCACCGTATCGCCCTCATCGGAGAGCTCAACCTCAACGCTACCATCAGGGAAGACGAAAACGTCTACCGCTTCGGTATCACCAAACAGGTTGTGCATGTTGCCGAGGATCTCCTGATAGGCACCAACCATGAAGAAGCCCAGCATCGGCGGGTTCTCCGGGTCGTATTCCGGCATCGGCATGGTGGTGGCGATCCCGTCGCCGTCAACGTAATGATCGATGGCCCCATCGGAGTCACAGGTAATATCCAGCAGCACCGCGCGGCGTTCCGGCGACTTGTTCAGCCCTTCCAGCGGCATTACCGGGAACAGCTGATCGATACCCCAGGCATCCGGCATCGACTGGAACAGCGAGAAGTTGACGTAGATTTTATCCGCCATACGTTCCTGCAGCTCATCGATGATCGGGCGATGGGCGCGGTTGCTCGGATCAAGCTGTTTTTGCACCTCATGGCACATGTTCAGATACAGCTGTTCCGCCCACGCGCGCTCCTGCAGATTGAAGGTGCCGGAGGAGTAGCCGATATGGATATCGTGCAGATCCATTTGGCTGTCATGCAGCCATTCACGCAGCGAGCGGCGGTTGCCGGTTTCGTGCATCTCCAGCCAGGTTTCCCACATGCTCTGCAGCGGACGCGCGGCGTCTTCCGCCGGCGGGGTCGCCTCGGTGTATTCGTTGCGTTCAACGCCGATGATATTGGAAACCAATACGGTGTGGTGCGCGGTCACCGCGCGGCCGGACTCCGTAATCACCGTCGGGTGCGGCAGGCCGTTCTCTTCACAGGCATCGCCGATAGCCCAGATAATATTGTTGGCGTACTCATTCAGGCCGTAGTTCACCGAGCAGTCGGACTGCGAGCGGGTCCCTTCGTAATCGACACCCAGACCGCCGCCGACGTCGAAGCACTGAATATTGACGCCCAGCTTATGCAGCTCGACGTAGAAACGCGCCGATTCGCGCACGCCGGTGGCGATATCGCGAATGTTGGCCATCTGCGAGCCGAGGTGGAAGTGCAGCAGTTGCAGGCTCTCAAGATGACCTGCCTCGCGCAGAATCTCGACCAGTTGCAGCACCTGCGTCGCCGCGAGGCCAAATTTTGATTTCTCGCCGCCGGAGGACTGCCATTTACCGGATCCCTGCGAAGCCAGACGCGCACGCACGCCAAGGCGCGGCACCACGTTCAGACGGGCGGCCTCTTCCAGCACGATGGCGATTTCCGACATCTTCTCGATGACCAGATAGACCTTATGGCCCATCTTCTCGCCCACCAGCGCCAGACGGATGTATTCGCGATCTTTATAACCGTTGCAGACGATCACGCTACGGGTCATGCCCGCGTGCGCCAGCACCGCCATCAGTTCAGCCTTCGAACCGGCCTCCAGCCCCAGCGGTTCGCCGGAGTGGATCAAGGATTCAATCACGCGACGGTGCTGGTTGACCTTGATCGGGTAGACAAGGAAATAGTCGCCGTTGTAACCGTAGGATTCACGCGCGCGCTTGAAGGCGGCGTTAATCGAGCGCAGACGGTGTTGCAGGATCTGCGGGAAGCAGAACAGCGCCGGTAGGCGTTGTCCCTGGGCTTCGCGCGCTTTGACCAGCTCGGCCAGATCGACGCGCGCTTCCGGGACGTCAGGATCCGGGCAAACGCTGATATGGCCCAGTTCGTTAACGTCGTAATAGTTATTACCCCACCAGGCAATATTGTAGGTACGTAGCATTTTGCTGGCTTCCTGGGAGCTCATCGCAACCTCCTGCATGGAACGTAGTACACCGTGTTCGCCTGCTGACGAAAGCGAACCCAAAGACATGTCGTCAGACATAGCGAACCTCAACTTGTAATATTAACTACTATCGCAGTCGACAGACG
This sequence comes from Klebsiella sp. 141162, assembly GCF_050600755.1. Classification (NCBI taxonomy): domain Bacteria; kingdom Pseudomonadati; phylum Pseudomonadota; class Gammaproteobacteria; order Enterobacterales; family Enterobacteriaceae; genus Klebsiella; species Klebsiella sp. 141162. The sequence continues at coordinate 261,823 of NZ_JAQIRI010000006.1, forward strand.
CGATAACAACCCATGAACAGCCTTTAATCCCAGCAGATAGTGCTGGCACTGCAGCTGCGCGACCGGTTTCTTATTCATATATAGTAAAACACGTACCCGAAGCTGGTATGACAGCCCGGAGAAACCACGAGAAAACCCTTGCTCACGCAAGAGCGCCCTTGTTCAGTTTTCAAAAAGCCTGGAGGCCCTGGAATCCTGAGAAGCGCCGAGATGGGTAGAACATCGGCAGGTTTGCACGAAAGAGATGCAGATTGCGGGATAGAATTGCGCGACAGAACGACGCGACGAATCAGGCGAAAAACGTTGGTTCATTATCTGGTATCACCTCCACACTGCCCCGAAAAAGGCCAGCGACAAGCCAAAGCTATACCCGTCATACTTCAAGCTGCAGATGCGTTGGCTGCGTGCGTTCATCCCAGTCACATAGTTATCTATGCTCCTGGGAATTCGCGCCCTTGCCGCCTTCCTGCAACTTAAATTATTTAGGGTATATACATATCGTACAGCCGGCGAAACCGCCGCTGTGTAACAGAGTGCTTAACCCGGCTGGAAGTGGCGTCACGAGATGGAGCTTCGTGCGCTTTTTTAATGAGCCGCGCGCGGCGTTTTATACCGAGAAGCGGGGTAAAATGCAAAATAAAAATACGCGCCTTGCCGGGGTTGTCAGGAAAAATTTCCACCACGCTTTTTCCATTAATGCGGGCGATGTCAAAAAAATGTGGAAATGCGATGAAGTTCTGACCTAAAATAGCCATCCAGAAGTTAATCCATCTATACTGATTAACACTCAGACTGCTCGTGTCACTACCTGCAAGCTTTGGTAGGGTCATCTAACAAAGCCTCTCTACACAACAGTATGAGCTACACGAATACTCACAGGTAAAATAAAACATGGCAAAACACCTCTTTACGTCCGAGTCTGTATCAGAAGGGCATCCAGACAAAATTGCTGACCAAATCTCCGATGCCGTGCTGGACGCGATCCTCGAACAGGATCCGAAAGCGCGCGTAGCGTGCGAAACCTATGTCAAAACCGGCATGGTTCTGGTTGGCGGTGAAATCACCACCAGCGCATGGGTTGATATCGAAGAGATCACCCGTAACACGGTGCGTGAAATTGGCTACGTGCATTCCGATATGGGCTTTGACGCCAACTCTTGCGCCGTCCTGAGCGCTATTGGTAAACAGTCCCCGGATATCAACCAGGGCGTTGACCGTGCCGACCCGCTGGAACAGGGCGCGGGCGACCAGGGCCTGATGTTTGGCTATGCCACTAACGAAACTGACGTGCTGATGCCGGCTCCGGTGACTTACGCGCACCGTCTGGTACAGCGCCAGGCTGAAGTTCGCAAAAACGGTACCCTGCCGTGGCTGCGTCCGGATGCGAAAAGCCAGGTCACTTTCCAGTATGACGACGGCAAAATCGTCGGCATCGATGCGGTTGTGCTTTCCACTCAGCACGCTGAAGATATCGATCAGAAATCCCTGCAGGAAGCAGTGATGGAAGAGATCATCAAGCCGATTCTGCCGACCGAATGGCTGAACGCTTCCACCAAGTTCTTCATCAACCCGACCGGACGTTTCGTCATCGGCGGCCCGATGGGCGACTGCGGTCTGACCGGTCGTAAGATCATCGTTGATACCTACGGCGGCATGGCTCGTCACGGCGGCGGCGCGTTCTCCGGTAAAGATCCATCTAAAGTTGACCGTTCCGCAGCCTACGCGGCGCGCTATGTGGCGAAAAACATCGTTGCCGCAGGCCTTGCTGACCGTTGTGAGATTCAGGTTTCCTACGCTATCGGCGTCGCTGAACCGACTTCAATCATGGTCGAAACCTTCGGCACCGAAAAAGTGCCTTCTGAACAGCTAACCCTGCTGGTACGCGAGTTCTTCGACCTGCGTCCGTACGGCCTGATTCAGATGCTGGATCTGCTGCACCCAATCTACAAAGAGACCGCGGCTTACGGTCACTTTGGTCGCGAACATTTCCCATGGGAAAAAACCGACAAAGCAGCCCTGCTGCGCGAAGCGGCTGGCCTGAAATAAGCCACCCCGCTTGACTGCTTAAGGCCAGCCCCGCGCTGGCCTTTTTGTTGCCCTGAATCTCTCTCCCCGACGTTTGACCATCGTTGATCCATTTCCCTCCTCCACGTGATGAAAGCGATTACATATATACCGCAAGGGCGGGATTGTTTTAGCTGCCAGTAGGCACGAACTCTTTTCACAATGTTACATAACATGTCGAATATTGCCGTTTCAGCGCAATCTTATTGGCGAGGTTTGATTTTTATATCTATGATTTGAATATATTTTTACTGATTACATATCTTTACCTTAGTGTAACCGATTACACAGTCGTGATTGTAATCACGTTTTTTTGTCCGGCACTGCCCTACTCTTAGCAGCGACAGAATCAATCACTCAACTGGAGGGCGTTATGCCTGACAACAAAAAACAAGGGCGTTCAAACAAGACGATGACGTTCTTTGTCTGTTTCCTCGCCGCGCTGGCCGGCTTATTGTTCGGCCTTGATATCGGCGTTATTGCCGGCGCCTTACCGTTCATTGCTAATGAATTCCAGATCAGCGCACACACCCAGGAGTGGGTGGTCAGCTCCATGATGTTCGGCGCCGCCGTCGGCGCAGTGGGCAGCGGCTGGCTCTCTTTCAAACTTGGGCGTAAAAAAAGCCTGATGATCGGCGCGATCCTGTTTGTGGCCGGTTCACTCTTTTCCGCCGCCGCGCCGAACGTCGAAATTCTGCTGATTTCCCGCGTATTGCTGGGGCTGGCGGTTGGCGTCGCTTCTTATACCGCGCCGCTGTACTTGTCGGAAATCGCCCCGGAGAAAATCCGCGGCAGTATGATTTCGATGTACCAGTTGATGATCACCATCGGCATCCTCGGCGCCTACCTCTCTGACACCGCCTTCAGCTACAGCGGCGCGTGGCGCTGGATGCTCGGCGTGATTATCATCCCGGCAATCCTGCTGCTGATCGGCGTAATCTTCCTGCCGGATAGCCCGCGCTGGTTTGCCGCTAAACGCCGTTTCGTCGATGCCGAGCGCGTCCTGCTGCGCCTGCGCGATACCAGCGCGGAAGCCAAACGCGAGCTCGATGAAATCCGCGAAAGCCTGAAAGTCAAACAGTCCGGCTGGGCGCTGTTCAAAGAGAACAGCAACTTCCGCCGCGCGGTGTTCCTCGGCGTACTGCTGCAGATCATGCAACAGTTCACCGGGATGAACGTCATCATGTACTATGCGCCGAAGATTTTTGAACTGGCGGGCTATGCCAATACCACTGAGCAAATGTGGGGCACGGTGATCGTCGGCCTGACCAACGTACTGGCCACCTTTATCGCCATCGGCCTGGTCGATCGCTGGGGCCGTAAACCGACGCTGATCCTCGGCTTTATCGTGATGGCCGCCGGTATGGGCGTGCTGGGCAGCATGATGCATATCGGTATTCATTCTGCTACCGCGCAGTACTTCGCGGTACTGATGCTGCTGATGTTTATCGTCGGCTTCGCGATGAGCGCCGGCCCGCTGATTTGGGTACTGTGTTCTGAAATCCAGCCGTTGAAAGGCCGTGATTTCGGCATCACCTGCTCCACCGCGACCAACTGGATTGCCAATATGATCGTCGGCGCCACCTTCCTGACCATGCTGAACTCTCTCGGCAGCGCCAACACCTTCTGGGTCTACGGCGGTCTGAACGTGCTGTTTATCCTGCTGACTATCTGGCTGATTCCGGAAACCAAAAACGTCTCGTTGGAACATATCGAACGCAACCTGATGCAGGGACGTCCGCTGCGCGAAATCGGCGCCCGCGATTAATCCCCTCTGTGCTTCCTCCCCATCCGGGAGGAAGCTTCTTCTTGCTCTCCCCCGCGCGGCGCACTATCCTCTGGCGCTATGAAAACACCCCGAATTCCCATCGCTATCCAGCAGGCCGTCATGCGTAGCCTACGGGAGCATCTCGCCACCGCCAATCTCAAGCTGGAACGCCGCTATGCGGAACCGACGCTGGTTTATCAGCAGCGCGGCACCTCCGCCGGCACCGCGTGGCTGGAGAAAAACGAGATCCGCCTCAATCCAGTGCTATTGCTGGAAAATCAGCAGGCGTTTATCGATGAAGTGGTGCCGCACGAACTGGCGCATCTACTGGTGTGGAAGCACTTTGGCCGCGTCGCGCCGCACGGCAAAGAGTGGAAATGGATGATGGAGGCCGTGCTGGGCGTCCCCGCCCGCCGCACCCATCGCTTTGAGCTCGATTCAGTCCGCCAGAACACCTTCCCCTATCGCTGCCAGTGCCAGCAGCATCAGCTCACCGTCCGTCGCCATAACCGCGTGATGCGCGGTGAAGCCACTTACCGCTGCGTTCGCTGCGGCGATCTGCTGGTGGCCGAAAAGTAACCACTGGAATTAATTAGAAACTTTCTGATCTGACTGATTGCATCTGACACCCTCATTCGCTACGTTGCGGGCTCGTTTTGACACGGAGTTTACGATGTCCCGTATGTATGTTTTCGCCGTCGCGTTATTCAGCGTGGCAGCCAGCGGCCAGCTTGCGGCCGCTGGTATTAATAGTTTTTCCCAGGCGAAAGCCGCTGGCGTAAAAGTGAATGCCGACGTCCCCGGCGACTTTTATTGCGGCTGTAAAATCGACTGGCAGGGTAAAAAAGGCGTTATCGATCTGGAATCTTGCGGCTACAAAGTGCGTAAAAATGAGAACCGCGCCAGCCGGGTCGAATGGGAACATGTGGTCCCGGCATGGCAGTTCGGCCACCAGCGCCAGTGCTGGCAGGATGGCGGGCGTAAAAACTGCGCCAAAGATCCGGAATACCGCAAAATGGAAAGCGATATGCATAACCTGCAGCCTGCGGTCGGCGAGGTCAATGGCGATCGCGGCAACTTTATGTACAGCCAGTGGAACGGCGGCGATGGACAGTATGGTCAATGCGCCATGAAGGTCGATTTCAAAGATAAAGTCGCCGAACCGCCGGTACGCGCCCGCGGCTCGATCGCCCGCACCTACTTCTATATGCGCGACCGCTATCAGCTAAATCTTTCCCGCCAGCAAACCCAGCTATTTACCGCCTGGGATAAGCAGTATCCGGTGACCTCCTGGGAATGCGAGCGCGATGAACGAATCGCCAAAGTTCAGGGCAACCATAATCCTTACGTCCAGCAGGCTTGCCAGGCGCAAAAGAGCTAACCTACACTAGCGGCAATTGTTAATTTGCAGCCGCCGCCTTCCCCGCCGAGGGGAAGGCGCAATCTGCGCGAAGAACGGAATATTAAGCATGCGCATCCCCCGCATCCACCACCCGGAACGCATTACCCCCGGCAGCCACATCGCCCTCAGCGAAGACGCAGCCAACCACGTTGGCCGCGTCCTGCGCATGAGCAAAGGCCAGGAAATACAGCTATTTGATGGCAGCAATCAGGTTTTCGACGCGGTCATCACCGAAGCGGGCAAGAAAAACGTCATGGTCGAGGTTATCCGCGGCCAGATCGACGATCGTGAATCTCCGCTGCATATCCATCTCGGCCAGGTGATGTCACGTGGCGAAAAAATGGAATTCACCATCCAGAAATCGATCGAACTTGGCGTAAGCCTCATAACGCCACTGTTTTCCGAGCGCTGCGGCGTTAAACTGGATGCCGAACGCTTGCAGAAGAAGATTCAGCAGTGGCAGAAAATCGCTATTGCCGCCTGCGAACAGAGCGGTCGTAACATCGTGCCGGAAATACGCCCGGCGATGCAGCTGGAAGCCTGGTGCGCCGAGGAAGAAAACGGCCTCAAGCTCAACCTGCACCCGCGCGCCAGCGCCAGTATCAATACGCTGCCGCTGCCGGTTGAACGTGTTCGCCTGCTGATTGGCCCGGAAGGCGGCCTGTCGGCGGAAGAGATAGCGATGACCGCTCGCTACCAGTTTACTGATATCCTGTTGGGACCGCGCGTTCTGCGTACTGAGACTACCGCGCTCACCGCCATCACCGCGCTGCAGGTGCGTTTTGGCGATCTGGGCTAAAATCTGGCGCAACGATCCGCAAACACGACAGCGCTAATGGAGAGAACAATGATCAAGCTCGGCATCGTGATGGACCCTATCGCATCCATCAACATTAAAAAAGACACCAGCTTCGCGATGTTGCTGGAAGCGCAGCGTCGCGGCTATGAACTCCATTATATGGAGATGAACGACCTGTACCTCATCAACGGCGAATCCCGCGCCCGTACGCGCACGCTGAGCGTCGAGCAGAATTACGACAAATGGTACGCGTTCACCGGCGAACAGGATCTTCCGCTGGCGGATCTCGACGTTATCCTGATGCGTAAAGACCCGCCGTTCGATACCGAGTTTATCTACGCCACCTACATTCTCGAGCGCGCCGAAGAAAAAGGTACGCTTATCGTCAACAAGCCGCAGAGCCTGCGCGACTGTAACGAAAAGCTGTTTACCGCCTGGTTCTCCGAACTCACCCCGGAAACGCTGGTGACCCGTAATAAAGCCCAGTTGAAAGCGTTCTGGGAGAAACACGGCGATATCATTCTCAAACCGCTGGACGGTATGGGCGGCGCCTCAATCTTCCGCGTGAAAGCGGGCGATCCGAACCTCGGCGTCATTTCCGAAACCCTGACCGAACTGGGTAGCCGCTACTGCATGGCGCAGAATTACCTGCCTGCCATCAAAGACGGCGACAAACGTGTGCTGGTTGTGGACGGCGAACCGGTGCCATACTGCCTGGCGCGTATCCCGCAGGGCGGTGAAACGCGCGGCAACCTGGCCGCCGGCGGCCGTGGCGAAGCGCGTCCGCTGACCGAAAGCGATTGGGAAATTGCCCGCCGCGTCGGCCCGACGCTAAAAGCCAAAGGCCTTATCTTCGTCGGCCTGGATATCATCGGCGATCGCCTGACCGAAATTAACGTTACCAGCCCGACCTGCGTGCGCGAAATCGAAGCCGCTTTCCCGGACGTGTCGATTACCGGCATGCTAATGGACGCTATCGAAAAACGTATCAATAAATAAGTACTGGGGCGGGCAAACGCCCGCCCGCCAGGCGTCTTCCGGCGCCGGTAAAATAAAGTGCATCGACACGTTTCTACTTTACCCGCATACTGGGTGTTGTTTTTTTAAACCAGGAACAGAACCTCTGACAATGAATTTACAGCATCACTTTCTGATTGCCATGCCTGCGCTACAGGACCCTCTTTTCCGTCGCTCCGTCGTCTATATCTGCGAGTACAACGACGATGGCGCCATGGGCATTATCATCAATAAGCCGCTGGAAAATTTGCAGGTGGAAGGGATCCTGGAAAAACTGAAAATCGCGCCGGTGGCGCGCAACCCGGAAATTCGCCTGGATAAACCGGTGATGGTCGGCGGCCCGCTGGCGGAGGATCGCGGTTTTATCCTGCATACGCCGCCGTCTGATTTTTCCTCCAGCATCCGTATCTCCGACAACACGGTGATTACCACCTCACGCGACGTGCTGGAAACTCTCGGTACCGATAAACAACCGAGCAACGTGCTGGTTGCGTTGGGCTACGCGTCGTGGGAAAAAGGGCAACTGGAGCAGGAAATTCTCGATAACGCCTGGCTTACCGCGCCGGCCGATCAGAATATTTTGTTTAAAACGCCGATTGCCGATCGCTGGCGCGAAGCGGCCAAACTTATCGGTATCGATATCGTGACGATGCCTGCCGACGCGGGGCATGCATAATGAGCGGTACCTTTCTGAGTTTTGATTTTGGCACCAAAAGCATCGGCGTCGCCGTTGGGCAGCGCATTACCGGCACGGCGCGTCCGCTCCCGGCGCTGAAGGCGCAGGACGGCAAACCGGACTGGAACATCATCGAAAAGCTGCTGAAAGAGTGGCAGCCGGAAGCGGTGATTGTCGGCCTGCCGCTGAACATGGACGGCACTGAACAACCGCTAACCGCGCGCGCACGTAACTTCGCCAATAAAATTCATGGCCGCTTCGGCGTAAAAATCACTCTCCACGACGAGCGTTTAAGCACCGTCGAAGCCCGCGCCGGGCTGTTCGAACACGGTGGTTTTCGCGCACTCAATAAAGGCAGCGTTGATTCCGCCTCTGCCGTGGTTATCCTCGAAAGCTATTTCGAACAAGGATACTGATCGGTAGCTCTGGGATGAAAGCGAAGCATAGATTCGCTTTTGCGCCGGGTGGCGGCTTCGCCTTACCCGGCCTACAAAACTTCCGCTGGCATCACCCATAGGCCCGCGCAAGCGTAGCCCCGCCGGGCAATCATGGCAGCGGACGCGGAGCCGCTTTCGCGCCGGGTGGCGGCTTCGCCTTACCCGGCCTACAACCCCTCGCTGGCATCACCCGTAGGCCCGCGCAAGCGTAGCCCCGCCGGGCAATCATGGCAGCGGACGCGGAGCCGCTTTCGCGCTGGGTGGCGGCTTCGCCTTACCCGGCCTACAACCCCTCGCTGGCATAACCCGTAGGCCCGCGCAAGCGTAGCGCCGCCGGTCAATCAGTGACGCAGATGTTCATTCGCCCAGCTCACCGCCTGGGTACGGTTCTTCACGCTCAGCTTACGGAACACATTGTACAGATGAGTACGTACGGTGTTTTCGCTGATAAACAGCGCGCGAGCGATATCCATATTTGTTGCGCCGCAGCGCAGCTCGTTGAGGATCTCACATTCTCGCTCGGTCAACGGTGAGTTCTCCGTCGGCGCCGCAACCTGATCCGCAGAATACAGCGCCGGGTGCATCACGCTCAATTCAGCCGTCTGTTCACCGTTTAATACGGCTTTGACGCCCTCAATTAAGCGCGATTGGTCATCGTCATGACGGAATACGCCATATAACGCAGGCCATTGCGCCATTTCGTACAACTCATACTTTTGCGCGCTATTGATAATCAACAAACGCGGATTATCTGCCTGTACGCGAATAATATCTCGCCACACGCTATTCAATTTCTTATTGGAAACAGCAATATCAAACAATATTACGGAATCTTTTGCCAGGCGTTGAGTTAGCGGTTTGTTGATATTATGCAGAGTTACGTTTACGGATAGCTTCTCAGTCAACCACGTCGCAAATGCATTACTCTGAATGGACGGATGAGTAATGAAAGTCACCTGACGCGAATGCAGTAAATTCTCCGATAAATTAATCACTTGAAACTCTCCTTAGCAGTGCCCCGCCATCTTAGCGGTTAAATTAACTGAAAATTAAACGTTCAATAATGTATTTATATTTTCAAATACATTTTGGTTATTGAAACATCATTTCATGAGAATCTTCCTATTCCCGTAAACAGCATAAATCGAACCCCGCAAAAGTGTCAAAAGGTAATCCCACTTTTTTCCTGGTTAAGCGGGGTAAATGTAAGCCCGCTGTCATAACATTCATTATTTAGGCTTAGGTCGTACCACTTATTTGTATTATAAAAACATTTATCAAAACATTAATTGAACACTGAATTAACAATTTAATGAATACCATCTTAGTTTCATCACTACGAGGGGGATAACTCACCTGCCGCTGCACGTTGTTGAAAACTCTGCGCAAAGGTTTGCATCCCAGCCTGCTGGCTGGTTTGCATCACGCCGGGTAGTTGATGCGTTTTCCCTTCGCGGATCAAATTTGCCACCGCCGGCGTGTTCACTAAAAGTTCGTATAGCGCAACCCGGCCGCCAGAAGCATTTGGCAACAATTTTTGCGCCGCCACGGCGCATAAACTCCCTGCCAGCTGGCTACGAACCGGCTCTTTTTCTTCCGCTGGAAAGACATCCACCAGCCGCTCGATGGCCTGCGCCGCGCTGCGGGTATGCAGCGTCGCCATCACCAGGTGCCCGGTTTCGGCTGCGGTCAGCGCCAGGCGAATGGTTTCGCTATCGCGCAGCTCGCCTAATAAGATGACGTCAGGGTCCTGGCGCAGCGCCACGCGTAGCGCCGCCGCGAAGGAGGAGCAATGGCGGCCGATTTCGCGCTGCTGGATCAGGCAGTTTTTGCTGGCGTGAATAAACTCCACGGGATCCTCAAGGGTTAAAATATGACCATGGCGATGTTGATTGAGGTAGTCCACCATCGCCGCCAGGGTGGTCGATTTGCCGCTACCGGTAGCGCCGGTAACCAGGATCAAACCACTCTCTTCATTTAGCAGTTCGCTAAGCGCGGCGGGCGCGCCCAAATCAACCAACTGCGGGCATTGCTGCGGCAACAGACGCAAAGCCAGCGACAGGCCGCGCGTGTGGGCAAAAGCGCTGGCGCGCAGCCGAGGCCCGTTCGGGAGGGCCAAAGCGAAGTCAACCTGACCATCGGCACGCCACTGCGCCAGCTGTGGGTCGTTAAGCCAGCGAGTGAGGATTTTCTCAACATCCGGCGAAGTAAAGGGCGCAGGCTCAAGCTTTCCCAAACGACGCCAGCGCGGCGGATACGCGCTGCACAGGTGTAGATCGGAGACATTATGCTTTACACTAAGGGCCACGATTTCTTCCAGCTCCATAACTGATCCTCGGAATATGAACGATATTGCGCATAACCTGGCACAGGTCCGGGATAAAATCTCAGGCGCTGCCGCCCGCTGCGGCCGCGCTCCAGAAGAAGTTACGTTGCTTGCAGTGAGCAAAACCAAACCTGCGAGCGCTATCGAAGAAGCAATGGCCGCAGGACAGCGGGCATTCGGCGAAAACTACGTCCAGGAAGGGGTGGATAAAATCCGCTATTTCCAGCAGGCGGGCGTCAGCGGTCTGCAATGGCACTTCATCGGCCCGCTGCAGTCCAACAAAAGCCGGCTGGTGGCCGAACATTTTGACTGGTGCCACACCGTCGACCGGTTGAAAATCGCCAGCCGCCTGAGCGAGCAACGTCCGGCGGATCTAGCGCCGCTGAACGTGCTGATTCAAATCAACATCAGCGATGAACAGAGTAAATCCGGGATCCCGCTGGCGGAGCTTGACGCTTTAGCCGCCGGTGTCGCCGCCTTACCGAACCTCCAGCTTCGCGGGTTAATGGCCATTCCGGCGCCAGAGTCAGAGTATGAAAGGCAGTTTGCCGTCGCCCAACAAATGGCGGTAGCATTCGCGCAACTGAAAACGCTCTACCCTTCGGTTGATACGCTCTCTCTGGGCATGTCGGATGACATGGAAGCCGCTATCGCGGCGGGAAGCACTATGGTGCGCATCGGGACCGCAATCTTCGGCGCGCGCGACTACAGCAAAAAATAAGGAATCTGAGGAACGCCATGAAGACGTTGACCTTCCTGCTCTCCACGGTCATTGAACTCTACACAATGGTCATGTTGTTACGCGTCTGGATGCAGTGGGCGCGCTGCGACTTTTACAATCCGTTTTCGCAGTTCGTGGTGAAAGCCACCCAGCCTATCGTCGGGCCACTGCGCCGGATTATCCCGGCAATGGGGCCGCTGGATAGCGCCTCCCTGCTGGTCGCCTTCGTGCTCTGCGTTATCAAGGCGATCGTGCTGTTTATGGTAGTCACCTTCCAGCCGATTATCTGGATTGCCGCGGTGCTGATCCTGCTGAAAACCATCGGTTCGCTGATTTTCTGGGTGCTGCTGCTGATGGCTATTATGAGCTGGGTAAGTCAGGGTCGCAGCCCGGTGGAATACGTGCTGATGCAGTTGGCCGACCCGCTGCTGCGCCCGATTCGCAACCTGCTGCCATCCATGGGTGGCATCGACTTTTCGCCGATGGTGCTGGTGCTGCTGCTGTACGTGATTAATATGGGGATCGCCGAGCTGCTGCAAGCTACCGGCAATGTCCTGCTTCCGGGGCTGTGGATGGCGCTATGAGTGCCGTTGAAGTCTGTGCTGACGGGCTGGTGCTCAGGCTGTATATTCAGCCAAAGGCCAGCCGCGACAGCCTTGTTGGTCTGCATGGCGACGAGCTCAAAGTCGCCATCACCGCCCCACCCGTCGACGGCCAGGCAAATGCCCATCTGGTAAAATATCTCGCTAAACAGTTCCGCGTCGCGAAAAGCCAGGTGCTTATCGAAAAAGGCGAACTGGGCCGTCATAAACAGGTAAAAATCATTCACCCGCAGCAGATCCCGCCCGCCGTCGCGGCGCTGACTGACTAAACAGGATTGAATATGCAAAAAGTTGTACTCGCTACCGGCAACGCCGGTAAAGTTCGCGAGCTGGCCTCGCTGCTGGAAGATTTTGGTCTCGACGTCGTCGCCCAGACCGAGCTTGGGGTCGATTCCGCCGAAGAAACCGGCCTGACCTTTATCGAAAACGCGATCCTCAAAGCGCGTCACGCCGCGCAGGTCACCGGCCTGCCGGCCATCGCCGACGATTCGGGCCTGGCGGTGGATGCGCTGGGCGGCGCGCCGGGAATTTACTCCGCCCGCTACTCGGGCGAAAACGCCAGCGACCAGCAGAATCTGGAAAAGCTGCTGGATGCTCTGCAGGATGTGCCCGATGAGCAACGTCAGGCCCAGTTCCACTGCGTGCTGGTGTATCTGCGTCATGCCGAAGACCCGACGCCGCTGGTATGCCATGGCAGCTGGCCGGGCGTGATTACTCGCCAGGCGGCAGGTAACGGCGGCTTTGGCTATGACCCAATTTTCTTTGTGCCGTCCGAGGGTAAAACCGCGGCGGAGCTGAGCCGTGAAGAGAAAAGCGCCATTTCCCACCGCGGGCAGGCGCTGAAACTGTTACTGGAAGCATTACGTAATGGCTAATTTGCCGCCTCTGAGTCTTTATATTCATATCCCGTGGTGCGTGCAGAAATGCCCGTACTGCGATTTCAATTCGCATGCGTTGAAGGGCGAAGTGCCGCACGACGACTACGTCCAGCACCTGCTTGCCGATCTACGCCACGATGCGCCATACGCACAGGGACGTGAAATTAAGACTATTTTTATCGGCGGCGGTACGCCGAGCCTGCTTTCCGGCCCGGCGATGCAAACCCTGCTTGATGGCGTGCGCGCCTGCCTGCCGCTGGCGGCGGATGCGGAGATCACCATGGAAGCCAATCCGGGGACCGTGGAGGCCGATCGCTTCGTTGACTATCAGCGTGCCGGCGTCAACCGTATCTCCATCGGCGTGCAGAGCTTTAGCGAGCCCAAATTGCAGCGTCTGGGACGTATTCACGGCCCGGAAGAGGCAAAACGCGCGGCGCGGCTGGCGAGCGGCCTCGGGCTGCGTAGCTTTAACCTCGATTTAATGCATGGCCTGCCGGACCAGTCGCTGGAAGAAGCGCTGGATGACTTACGCCAGGCGATCGCGCTGAATCCGCCGCATCTGTCGTGGTATCAGTTGACTATTGAACCGAACACGCTGTTTGGTTCGCGTCCGCCGGTGTTACCGGATGACGATGCTCTGTGGGATATTTTCGAACAGGGACATCAATTGCTGAGCGCCGCAGGTTATCAGCAGTACGAGACCTCCGCTTACGCCAAACCAGGCTATCAGTGCCAGCACAATCTCAACTACTGGCGCTTTGGCGACTACCTCGGTATCGGCTGCGGCGCACACGGCAAAGTGACCTTCGCTGATGGCCGCATTCTGCGTACGGCAAAAACCCGTCACCCGCGCGGCTACATGGAAGGCCGTTACCTGGAGCGTCAGCACGACGTGGAGGCGGCGGATAAACCGTTCGAGTTCTTTATGAACCGCTTCCGCCTGCTGGAGGCCGCGCCGCGCGCGGAGTTCAGCTTGTATACCGGACTTGATGAGCAGGTTATCCGTCCGCAAATCGATGCCGCCATCGCCGAAGGCTATCTGCTGGAAGATGCGCAAAACTGGCAGATTACCGAGCACGGTAAGCTGTTTTTAAATTCGCTGCTGGAGCTGTTCCTCAGCGAAGAATAATCCCTGCGGGCGGCGCATCGTCGCCCGTATCTTCCCCCTACATCCTCTCCCGCTACGGTCAAATCGACTGGCGTTTTTTTGTTCGCTTATTTGCTGCGAATCACAAAATCCGATCGACTTTTTTCCTTTTCTTGACTCATTTTTTGCGCAGTGGTAATCCTGCTTCATCGGTTGAGCAAATGTAAAACCGACGTATCCTACATGTGAATTATTGGTAACTCTGATTAAAAAAAAGTCTCTGTAACGTCGGCGCAACCCGGCGGGCTTAAGCCTATAAAAAAGAGGGTAACACAATGAATTACCGTAATATATTTATCACACTCGCCGCACTAACCGGCACCGTCACGGCTTCAGCCTGGTCTGCAGAGTCCGCCACCGTGGCCTTTTTAATGCCCGATCAGGCCTCTACCCGCTATGAGCAGCACGACTTCCCCGGTTTTAAGGCGGAAATGAGCAAGCTTTGCGCGGAATGTAAGGTCATCTATCAGAATGCCAACGCCAACGCGTCGCTCCAGCAGCAGCAGTTCAACTCGGTAATCGCCCAGGGGGCGAAAGTGATCGTCCTGGATCCGGTTGACTCTTCCGCCGCCGCCGCGCTGGTCGAAAACGCCCAGGCGCAGGGGGTCAAGGTCATTGCCTATGACCGCCCGGTGCCAAACAAACCGGCCGATTTCTACGTCTCATTTGATAACGAGGGCATTGGCTACGCCATCGCGAAATCTCTCACCGACCATTTGAAAGCGAGCGGCGTGCCGCAGGACGCCGGGGTGCTGCAAATTAACGGTTCGCCAACCGATGCCGCCGCAGGGCTGATCCGCGACGGTATCCATCGCGGATTGAAAGAGTCCGGTTACAAAACGCTGGCCGAATTCGACACCCCGGAGTGGGCGCCGCCGAAAGCCCAGGAGTGGACCGCCGGGCAGGTTACCCGCTTTGGCGACAAAATTAAGGGCGTGGTCGCGGCGAACGACGGTACCGGCGGCGGGGCGATTGCCGCCTTTAAAGCTGCCGGCGTCCAGCCGCTGCCGCCGGTCACCGGCAATGACGCCACTATCGCCGCGCTGCAGCTGATCATCGCCGGCGACCAGTACAACACCATCTCCAAGCCATCGGAGATCGTTGCCGCAGCGGCGGCCAAAGTGGCGGTTGATTTTATTCAGGGCAAAAAACCGCAGGCCAGCACCACCCTGTACAACACCCCTTCCCAGCTATTTACCCCGGAAGTGGTGACCGCCAAAAACATCAAAGCGGAAATCTTCGATAAAAAAATCCAGACCTGGGATCAGGTGTGTAGCGGCGAATACGCCGCCGCCTGCCAGAAGTTAGGCATCAGCAAGTAACCTGTGACCCTGCGCCCGCCGCGGCGGGCGTGATTTCGCCATTATTGAGGTCGTTTTGTATGCCGCAACAACAACACAACTCCGCCGCCGGGCGGCCAATACTGCAACTGCGCAACGTCTCTAAACATTTTGGCGCGGTGTCGGCGCTGACGGATATCGAATTAGAAGTCCACGCCGGCGAGGTGGTCGCGCTGGTCGGCGACAACGGCGCGGGCAAATCCACGCTGGTGAAGATCCTCGCCGGCGTCCACCAGCCGACCTCCGGCACCATTGAGTTTGACGGCAACCCTGTCACCCTCGATAGCCCCGGCAAAGCGCTGGAATACGGTATTGCCACGGTGTTTCAGGATCTGGCGCTGTGCGAAAACCTTGATGTGGTGGCAAACCTGTTTCTGGGCCATGAAATTTCGCCGTTCCAGCTTGATGAAGTAGCGATGGAAGTGAAAGCCTGGACGCTACTGCAGGAGCTGGCGGCACGAATTCCATCAGTACGCGAACCGGTGGCATCGCTTTCCGGCGGCCAGCGGCAGACCGTCGCCATCGCCCGTTCGCTGCTGCTGAATCCTAAAATCATCATGCTCGATGAGCCTACCGCGGCGCTGGGCGTCGCGCAGACCGCGGAAGTGCTCAACCTGATTGAGCGCGTTCGCGAGCGCGGGCTTGGTGTCATCATCATCAGTCACAACATGGAAGACGTTCGCGCCGTCGCCGACCGTATCGTGGTGCTGCGTCTCGGGCGCAACAAAGGGATCTTCACGCCCGATGCTTCTAATCAGGATCTGGTCGCCGCGATCACCGGCGCGACGGAAAACGCCGTCTCACGCCGGGTTGAACGTAAATCACAGCCCACGACTTCCGGAGCGATGTAATTTTATGAACAGTAAGACCGCATCCCACACCGCGCTGGACCGCAGCGATGAGCGCGTTCGTCACGACGAGGGCCTGTTCGGCGCCCTGCGCGCGCAGATAACCCGCATCAAAACCGGCGATCTCGGCACCGCGCCGGTGATCGCCGGGCTGATTGTGATTTCCCTGGTCTTCACCTTCCTCAATCCGGTCTATATCGCGCCGAATAACCTGGTGAACCTGCTGTTTGATTGCGCGACGGTCGGGTTTATCTCGCTCGGCATCGTCTGCGTTTTGATGCTTGGCGAGATAGACCTGTCGGTCGGCTCGATGAGCGGCCTGGCATCGGCTATCGTCGGTGTGCTGTGGGTGAACGCAGGATGGCCGCTGGCGGGAGCCATCGCCGTGGCGCTGGCCTGCGGCGTGGCCGTCGGGCTGGTCTACGCGCTGCTGTATAACCGCGTCGGGATGCCGAGTTTCGTCGCCACCCTCGCCGGCCTGCTGGCGCTGCTGGGCATGCAGCTGTATATCCTCGGGCCGAGCGGCAGCATTAACCTGCCCTACACGTCGCCGCTGGTACGCTTTGGCCAACTGCTGGTGATGCCCGGCTGGTTCTCACACCTGATGGCGCTGCTGCCGGGGCTGGCGATTATTGTCTTTGGCCTGAAAAAACGCTCGCGGCGCCTGGCGGCCAATCTTTCCGCCGAGGGAGTCAGCTCGCTACTGGCGCGCGCGATCGCGCTGACGATTATCTTCGAGGCCGCGGTGCTTTACCTCAATCAGGGGCGCGGTATTCCGTGGATTTTCGGTCTTTTCGTCGCCTGCGTGATGATCCTCAACTACGCGCTGAAACGGACAAAATGGGGCCGCTCGATGTTCGCGGTCGGCGGCAACCGTGAAGCAGCGCGCCGTTCGGGCATTAACGTACGGGCGATTTATGTGAGCGCTTTCGTCCTGTGTACCACGCTTGCGACCTTCGGCGGTATTCTCGCGGCGTCACGACTGGCCTCCGCCAGCCAGCAGGCTGGCACCGGCGACGTCAACCTCAACGCCATCGCCGCGGCGGTGATCGGCGGCACCAGCCTGTTCGGCGGACGCGGCAGCGCCTGGTCCGCGCTATTGGGGATCATCGTGATTCAGTCGATTTCAAATGGGCTGACGCTGTTGAACCTGCCGTCATCGCTGCGCTATATCATTACCGGCGCGGTACTGGCGATTGCGGTTATCATTGATTCTCTGGCTCGCCGTTCACGCGTGTCGCACGGCCGGGCCTGAGTGGAGAAGAGCGCGGCCCAAAGGAATGCGGGCCGCGAAATCTTGATTATTTTAACGAGCCAACCAGCGCTTTGCGGCTCTCTTCCAGCGAGACCACCCGGCTGCAGACATCTTTGCCGAACTGCTGGAAATCCGCTTCCTGGTTTTTCCACTCATCCTGGATTGCGGTTTGCAGGCCGCCAAGACTGCCGAGAATGCCCTGCAGCGGATTGCCGCCGCCTTTGAGCACCGCTTTGGCGCCCATCTCGTTAATGCTGTCCTGCAGAATGCCGCCCATCGCCTGATTCACCAGCTGTTGGCCATCGGCGCGAACCTGGTCGATAGCTTTATAGTGGAAAGTCAGGCCATCGCTGCGACGTTCGATAATGCGGTTCATCTGTTCTTTCAGCTGCGCGTCCAGCTTGGTCAGGCGGCTATGCATACTGCTGCTGGCGCCGACCTGCTCGGTGATGATTTTATCCAGCGCCTTGCGGCCCTTCTCGACGCGCGAGCGCGCGCCGTCGTCAATCCACGGCAGGCTGCTGCGCAGACCGGCCTGATAATCTTGCGCCTGTTCGCGCTGGGCGGCGCTAAGGGCATAGGCTTTACCGTTAAAAGTCAGATTGCCGTCCGGCTTAATCACCAGATCGCCGTTTTCCCCCTTCACCTGCACCTGCTGCGGGCTGAGGATCACATCGTCACGCGGCGTGACGCTACACTGGTAGTCCGCGTGGGCAGACAAAGCGGTGACGGAAAGCGCCACCGCCAGCAGCGTTTTGCGCATCTTTTTACTCCCTTAAGACAAATCGGGCCGGCAATTGCCGACCCTTGTCAAACTTAGTCCCACCAGACGTCAAAAAGTTCGCTGGTGCGCACATCCGCTAATTTACGATCTTCCAGCCACTTACGAACGATGGCCTGATGCTCTTCGGTGCATTTACCAATTTCCTGCATGCAGATGAGCCCTTCCCACGAGAGATAGCCGCTGCCGTCAAAGGCCAGTTTGTTCGGCTCAATGACCTCTTCGATCAGATCGTTGACCGTCTGGTCGATCTGCTCTTCGCTGGTCCCTTCCGGGAAACGCCAGGCTACGGAGAAACCTAACTCCTGAAACTCGTCGATATGCATTTTTTTACGCAGACGACGGCTACGATTCTTGGCCATTATTTCACCCTCTCGAACATTAAGTCCCATACGCCGTGGCCAAGACGATGGCCACGTTGTTCAAATTTGGTTACCGGGCGCGATTCCGGGCGCGGTACGTAATCGTTACTTTCCGACAGGTTACGATAGCCTTCCAGCGAAGACATTACTTCCAGCATATGCTCGGCATAGGCTTCCCAGTCGGTCGCCATATGGAAGACGCCGCCCAGCTTCAGCTTGCTTTTTACCAGCTCGGCGAAAGGCGGCTGCACGATACGACGTTTATTATGACGCGCTTTATGCCACGGGTCAGGGAAAAACAGCTGCACCATATTCAGCGAGTTATCCGGGATCATCGTGTGTAGCACTTCGACCGCATCGTGACACATTACGCGCAGATTTTGTACGCCTTCTTCTTCCGCGGACGCCAGGCATGCGCCGACGCCCGGCGAGTGCACTTCAATACCGAGGAAATTTTGCTCCGGTTTAGCTTTCGCCATCGCCACCAGCGAGGCGCCCATACCGAAACCAATTTCTAAGGTGACCGGCGCTTCGCGGCCAAACAGGGCGGCGAAATCGAGCGGCGCATCGTTGAATTCAACGCCCATCACCGGCCAAATGTTATCCAGCGCATGCTGCTGCCCTTTCGTCAGGCGGCCCTGGCGACGGACAAAGCTACGAATACGGCGCAGCGGGCGACCGTTTTCATCGAATTCCGGAGAAATGACGTCGTTTTTCATAAAAGTTAAGTCTGCTTGTGAATGTGTTCGGAAAACGGGCATTATCCAAAGTTACCCGGCGGATGCAAGGGTTTACAGCCACTCGCCCTTGTGCTGCAATCTGCCACCCTGTAATCGCGATTCCGGAGCCGTAGCTTTGACTTTTCTCGCCGCGCAATTTTCAGCCCAGGTCCTGGACTGGTACGACAAATACGGCCGTAAAACCCTGCCCTGGCAAATCGCCAAGACGCCTTACAAAGTATGGCTCTCCGAAGTGATGTTGCAACAAACCCAGGTCACCACGGTTATTCCCTATTTTGAACGCTTTATGGCGCGTTTCCCAACGGTTGTTGATTTAGCCAACGCGCCGCTCGATGAAGTACTGCATCTGTGGACCGGCCTTGGCTACTACGCGCGAGCGCGCAATTTACATAAAGCCGCGCAGCAGGTCGCCACGCTGCACGGCGGCGAGTTCCCGCAAACCTTTGAAGAGGTGGCCGCGCTTCCCGGCGTCGGGCGTTCGACGGCGGGGGCGATTTTATCCCTTTCGCTCGGTCAGCATTATCCGATTCTCGACGGCAACGTGAAGCGGGTACTCGCCCGCTGCTATGCTGTGAGCGGCTGGCCGGGGAAAAAAGAGGTGGAAAAACGGCTGTGGGAAATAAGCGAAGAGGTGACGCCGGCGCAGGGCGTAGAGCGCTTCAACCAGGCGATGATGGATCTCGGCGCGATGGTTTGCACCCGCTCGAAGCCGAAGTGCGAACTGTGCCCGCTG
This sequence comes from Klebsiella sp. 141162, assembly GCF_050600755.1. Lineage (NCBI taxonomy): Bacteria > Pseudomonadati > Pseudomonadota > Gammaproteobacteria > Enterobacterales > Enterobacteriaceae > Klebsiella > Klebsiella sp. 141162. The sequence goes on from NZ_JAQIRI010000006.1 coordinate 281,719, forward strand.
AGTAACGGCTGCGTGGCCTACGCTAACCATTCATGGGCGGAATATCCGGGGAAAAAACCGAAGCAGACCATCCCGGAGCGCACCGGCTACTTCCTGCTGATGCAGTACGGCGACGAGGTGTATCTCTCCCAACGTCCGCCGGTAGGTTTATGGGGCGGATTGTTCTGTTTTCCGCAGTTTGAGGATGAAGCCGGGCTACGCGAGTGGCTAGCGCAGCGTCAGATAAAGGCTGATAATCTGACGCAATTAACCGCCTTCCGCCACACTTTCAGCCATTTCCACCTGGATATTGTGCCGATGTGGCTTACAGTGCACTCATCTGGCGCATGCATGGATGAAGGTAACGCACTCTGGTATAACTTAGCGCAGCCGCCATCGGTCGGACTGGCGGCCCCCGTGGAGCGCTTGTTGCAACAGTTGAAAGCCGGAACGCCGGTCTAGTTTTTTCGGCTATAAAAGAGGATTGATTATGAGCAGAACGATTTTTTGTACTTTCCTGCAGCGTGAAGCGGACGGCCAGGATTTCCAGCTGTATCCGGGCGAGCTCGGTAAGCGCATTTACAACGAAATTTCCAAAGAGGCCTGGGCGCAGTGGCAGCAAAAGCAGACCATGCTGATCAACGAGAAAAAACTCAGCATGATGAACCCGGAGCACCGCAAGCTGCTGGAACAGGAGATGGTGCAGTTCCTGTTTGAAGGGAAAGACGTTCACATCGAAGGCTACACGCCGCCGGAACAACAGTAAGGGCCTCACGGCCTTTACCAAACAAACACAACACGCACTCCCGGAATGATGAAAAAATACTTAGCGCTCGCGCTGATTGCGCCACTGCTCGTGTCCTGTTCCAGTTCCAATAAAAAAGGCGCCGAATATAACGAGGCCTGGGTCAAGGACACTAACGGCTTCGATATCCTGATGGGCCAGTTTGCCCATAACATCGAGAACATTTGGGGGTATAACGAAGTTCTGCTCGCCGGGCCGAAGGACTACGTAAAATATACCGATCAATATCAAACCCGTAGCCACATCAACTTTGATGCCGGTACGATTACCGTCGAGACCATCGCCGGAACCGATCCGCAAGGAAGGTTACGCCAGGCGATTATCAAAACCCTGTTGATGGGCGATGATCCCAACTCTATCGACCTCTATTCCGACGTCGATGATATTCAGATTTCCAAAGAGCCGTTCCTCTACGGCCAGGTCGTCGATAACACCGGCGAATCCATTCGCTGGGAGTGGCGCGCCGCGCGCTATGCCGATTATCTGCTGCAAACCCGCCTGAAGAGCCGTAACAACGGCCTGCGCATGATTTATAGCATCACCATTAATCTGGTGCCTAACCACCTCGATAAACGTGCGCATAAATATCTCGGCATGGTGCGCCAGGCCTCGCGTAAATATGGCGTTGATGAGTCGCTGATCCTTGCGATAATGCAGACAGAGTCGTCGTTTAACCCCTATGCGGTAAGCCACGCGGATGCCATGGGGCTGATGCAGGTCGTTCAGCACAGCGCGGGGAAAGACGTCTTCCGTTCGCAGGGCAAATCCGGCCTGCCGAGCCGCAGCTATCTGTTTGACCCGGCGAATAACATCGATACCGGTACCGCCTATCTGGCGATGCTGAACAACGTTTATCTCGCCGGCATCGATAACCCCACCTCGCGTCGCTACGCGGTGATCACCGCCTATAACGGCGGCGCCGGCAGCGTACTGCGCGTCTTCTCCAGCGATAAAGTCCAGGCGGCGAACATCATTAACAGTATGGCGCCAGGCGACGTCTACCAGACGCTCACCACCCGCCATCCGTCGGCGGAATCGCGCCGTTATCTGTATAAAGTTAACACCGCGCAGAAAAGCTATCGCCGTAAGTAACGCTTCTCCCCCATAGGCCCGGGCATCGCACCGGGCCTCTCTTTTTTTATGACATACTTGGTAATATCTTTCGATTTTCTGCGGCAGTTAACAGAAGCTTGCAATCGCTGAATGATAGAATTACATCAAAATAACGTTGGTTATGTTATTTAAAACACATAACAAGCCCACATTCGTGAGGATAAATACATGAATCTTAAGCTGCAGTTAAAAATACTGTCGTTCCTGCAGTTCTGCCTTTGGGGGAGTTGGCTAACCACGCTCGGCTCGTACATGTTCGTCACCCTGAAGTTTGACGGCGCGGCCATCGGCGCGGTGTATAGCTCGCTCGGTATCGCCGCCGTTCTGATGCCAACGCTGCTCGGGATCGTCGCCGATAAATGGATCAGCGCCAAATGGGTGTATGCCATCTGCCACCTGGTCGGCGCGTTAACGCTGTACCTCGCGGCGCAGGTCACTACGCCAGGCGAGATGTTCCTCGTGATCTTGCTTAACTCGCTGGCCTATATGCCGACGCTTGGCTTGATCAACACCATCTCCTACTACCGCCTGCAGTCGGCGGGGCTGGATATCGTGACCGATTTCCCGCCAATTCGTATCTGGGGCACCATCGGCTTTATCCTCGCCATGTGGGGCGTCAGCTTCTCTGGCTTCGAACTTAGCCATATGCAGCTTTATATCGGCGCGACGCTGTCGGTCTTGCTGGCGCTGTTCACCCTGACGCTGCCGCATATTCCGGTCGCCAACGCCCAGCGCAACCAGAGCTGGACCGAGATGCTCGGCCTGAACGCCTTTGCGCTGTTTAAAAACAAGCGTATGGCAATCTTCTTTATCTTCTCCATGATGCTCGGCGCCGAACTGCAGATCACCAATATGTTTGGCAACACCTTCCTGCACAGCTTCGATAAAGACCCGCTGTTCTCCGGTAGCTTTATCGTCGAGCACGCATCGGTATTGATGTCGATTTCGCAGATCTCCGAAACGCTGTTTATTCTGACTATCCCGTTCTTCCTTAGCCGCTACGGCATTAAGAACGTGATGCTGATTAGTATCGTGGCGTGGATGCTGCGCTTCGGCCTGTTCGCCTTCGGCGACCCGACGCCGTTCGGTACCGTCCTGCTGGTTCTGTCGATGATCGTCTACGGCTGTGCCTTCGACTTTTTCAACATCTCCGGTTCAGTGTTCGTTGAGAAAGAGGTGCGTCCGGAAATCCGCGCCAGCGCCCAGGGTATGTTCCTGATGATGACCAACGGCTTCGGCTGCATCCTTGGTGGGATGGTGAGCGGCAAAGTTGTCGAGCACTTTACCGTTGAGGGGATCACTAACTGGCAAAGCGTGTGGCTGATTTTCGCCGCCTACTCGCTGGTGCTGGCCTTCGCTTTCGTGGCGCTGTTCAAGTATCAACACGTCAGACAGCCTGCCGCCGCGCGCCAGAACGCCTGATTGTCATTGCCCGGTGACGGCTGACGCCTTACCGGGCCTACAGAATTTGTAGATACTGTTATCGGTTGGCAACGGTTTTGTCGCACAGGAGTTTTCCCGGAGGCGGCGCGTTGCGTCTTCTCCGGGCTACCAAACCGCACAGCGCTGTAGCCCCGGTAAGCGGCAGCGCCACCGGGGGTTTTGAGGCCATTGGTACCGGCAGTTTCAGCCAGCACGATGATTAAATTAAAGGCAGGCCGCACGGACCGTAGGCCGGATAAGGCGCCAGCCGTCATCCGGCAAAATACGCGCACAATGCCTGGTCCCGGCTTAGGCTTTCAACACATACCCATACAACCGCTTAATACCATCGGCATCCGTTTCGCTATAAACCCCCTGCAGCTCCGGCGAAAAGCCCGGCAGCATATTGACTCCCTCTTCCAGCGCAAGGAAGTAGCGCAGCACCGCGCCTCCCCAGATCTCGCCCGGCACCACGCACAGCACGCCCGGCGGATACGGTAGCGCCCCTTCCGCCGCGATGCGGCCTTCGGCCTCACACAGGCGCACCAGCTCAACGTTGCCGCGGATAAATTCGCGGTTGGCGTCCTGCGGGTTCATCACCACCGGCGGGAAACTCTGCTTGCGGAACATCGCCTTTTGCAGGTCTTTAACATCAAAACTGACGTACAGATCGTGCATTTCCTGACACAGCTGGCGAATGGTGTAATCGCGGTAGCGAACCGGGTATTTGTTGTAAATCGTCGGCAATACCTCAGCAAGCGGCGAATCCGCTTCGATATGCTGTTCGAACTGGGCCAGCATCGCCACCAGTCGCGCCAGTTTCTCCGCGCTTTCGGCCGGCGTCAGCAGGAACAAAATCGAATTGAGATCGCACTTCTCCGGCACGATGCCGTTTTCGCGCAGGTAGTGCGCCAGGATGGTCGCCGGGATGCCAAACTCGGTATAGTCTCCGCTATCGGCATCGATACCCGGCGTGGTCAGCAGCAGCTTACACGGATCGACAAAGTATTGATTGTCAGCATACCCGCTAAAGCCGTGCCAGCTCGCGCCCGGTTCGAAGCTAAAGAAGCGCCGTTCGCTGGCGATAGTCGCCGTCGAATGCTCCTGCCACGGTTTCCCGCCGACCAGCGGCGGCACAAACGGTCGCAATAATTTACACTGCGCTAGTATCGCTTTACGCGCTTCAATACCCAGCTCAACGCACTCCGCCCACAGCCGCCGACCGCTCTCTCCTTCGTGGATTTTGGCATTCACATCGAGCGAGGCGAACAGCGGATAAAACGGACTGGTGGAAGCATGCAACATAAAGGCGTTATTCAGCCGCTTATGCGGGCAGAAACGCGCCTGGCCGCGCAGATGGTTATCTTTCTTGTGAATTTGCGAGGTCTGCGAAAAACCGGCCTGCTGCTTATGCACCGATTGCGTCACAAAAATGCCCGGATCGTTTTCATTGAGATCCAACAGCAGCGGCGAGCAGTCAGCCATCATCGGGATAAACTGCTCGTAACCGACCCACGCCGAGTCAAACAGGATGTAATCGCAGAGATGGCCGATTTTATCCACCACCTGGCGCGCGTTATACACCGTGCCGTCATAGGTGCCCAGCTGGATCACCGCCAGGCGGAACGGGCGCGGCGCGTCGGCTTTTTCCGGCGCCGCCTCGCGGATCAGCTCGCGCAGGTAGGTTTCATCAAAGCAGTGGTCGTCGATGCCGCCGATAAAGCCGAACGGGTTGCGCGCGGCTTCCAGATAGACCGGCGTCGCCCCGGCCTGGATCAGCGCGCCATGGTGGTTTGATTTATGGTTGTTGCGATCGAACAGTACCAGATCGCCGCGGGTCAGCAGCGCATTGGTCACGACCTTGTTCGCCGCGGAAGTGCCGTTAAGCACGAAATAGGTTTTATCGGCATTGAAAACTTTCGCCGCAAATTTCTGCGCGTGCTTCGCCGAACCTTCATGGATCAACAGATCGCCGAGCTTGACGTCGGCGTTGCACATGTCGGCGCGAAAAACGTTCTCGCCGAAAAACTCGTAGAACTGGCGGCCCGCCGGATGCTTTTTAAAGAACGCGCCATGCTGATGGCCGGGACAGGCGAAGGTGCTGTTGTCCATCTCAACGTACTGGCTAAGCGTATTGAAAAACGGCGGCAGCAGTTTCTCTTCATAGCCGCAGGCGGCCGCTTCCAGCTCCAGCCACTCCTGCTCTTTGCCGCTAATCACCGCGACGACTCCTTCCGGCTTATCCGTTTGCGTTTCGCTAAACAGATAGACCGGCAGATTGAATCCGCTGCGCTTGAGCAGGGCCAGGATACCGCTGCGGCTATCCGCCGCGGTGATGACGACCGCTGCCACGTCGGTAAAATCAGTGCTGTCCAGCGCCACAACCTGGCGATGGGTGGACAGACGGGAGACCAGCTCGCAGCTGGCGGCAATGTGCATAGATTTCATAAGCGCAAATGCCCGTATCGGGAGTGTAAAAATCTCAGGCAAAGGTGGAGACTTGCCCAACGATGTGTCCGGGTCTGACGGAATTCAGCTCCGACCGCCGGACATCAGTAAAAGCAGACGCGTCCGATCTTACTGTTGTCCTACAGTGAGCATACGTGGCCTTCACCGCATGGTGAACTGGGGGAGTAAGGAATGAGGCAAACCGCGCAGCAATACGCAGCGGCAACGGCGATGTAATGGCGATGTCGTCATCCCGGCGGCCTCAGGGTAAAGAGGTGAAAATCCGCGCAATCATGGCACCTTTCCGAAAGTGGCGCAAGATGAAATCCATATGCATTCTCCCCACGTATCCGCAAGCCTTCGCGGCAAAACATGGTCATAATAATGCGGACATCAGGAATAATTAACAGGAGTTTACTTTGGTTATAGGGCCATTTATTAACGCCAGCGCGGTGCTTGCCGGCGGCGTATTGGGCGCGCTACTGAGCCAACGATTGCCGGAACGGATCCGCACCTCGATGACCTCGATTTTCGGGCTGGCATCACTAGGGATTGGTATTTTACTGGTCATCAAGTGCGCCAACCTGCCGGTGATGGTGCTGGCGACGCTGGTCGGCGCGCTACTCGGCGAAGTGTGTAATATGGAGAAAGGCATCAATACCCTGGTGAGCAAACTCCAGCAACTATTGTCGCCAAAGGGCAGGAAAAAGGCCTCGGCCCACGAGTCTTATATTCAGAGCTACGTGGCGATCATCGTGTTGTTTTGCGCCAGCGGTACCGGCGTTTTTGGCGCCATGCGCGAAGGAATGACCGGCGACGCCAGCATCCTTATCGCCAAAGCGTTTCTCGACTTTTTCACCGCCACGATTTTCGCCTGTACCCTGGGGCTGGCGGTGTCGGCAATCTGTGTGCCGATGCTGCTGATTCAGCTCAGTCTGGCGGCCTGCGCCTCGCTTATCATGCCGCTGACCACGCCGATGATGATGGCAGACTTCAGCGCCGTCGGCGGTATGCTGCTGGTGGCGACCGGCCTGCGTATCTGCGGGATTAAGATGTTCGCAGTGGTCAATATGCTCCCCGCCCTGCTGCTGGCAATGCCGATTTCGGTCGCGTGGACGGCCTTTTTTGCCTGACGACGCGTGCTTTTACGGCAAAGTGGTGATAGATTGTGCAGTCTGCTGCGAAATTTATAAATTTCGTTGACGAGGCGCGGTGAATCAGGTTTAATGCGCCCCGTTGCCCGGATAGCTCAGTCGGTAGAGCAGGGGATTGAAAATCCCCGTGTCCTTGGTTCGATTCCGAGTCCGGGCACCACTTATTCAGAGAACCCAGCCTATGGCTGGGTTTTTGCTTTTCTGCGACCGGACTCTTCATCGAACTGCGTTCGATTATTCGCCGCAACGCGGCTCACCCCTTCGGGGCCAGCGCGACAAGCGTGCTGTTCAACGCCTGCGGCGTTAGTCCGAGTCCGGGCACCACTATTTAAAGAACCCGCCCAAAAGGCGGGTTTTTGCTTTTCTACGGCCGGACTCTTCATCGAACTACGTTCGATTATTCGCCGCAACGCGGCTCACCCCTTCGGGGCCAGCGCGACAAGCGCGCTGTTCAACGCCTGCGGCGTTAGTCCGAGTCCGGGCACCACTATTTAAAGAACCCGCCCAAAAGGCGGGTTTTTGCTTTTCTGCGGCCGGACTCTTCATCGAACTGCGTTCGATTATTCGCCGCAACGCGGCTCACCCCTTCGGGGCCAGCGCGACAAGCGTGCTGTTCAACGCCTGCGGC